>CADADR010000004.1 GCA_902786745.1 uncultured Bacteroidia bacterium | reverse complement strand
CTGCGAGTCTGAACCCGCTCCGGCCTTCGACGACCCGACTCACAACTATGTGACCGCCAGCGTCGACGCCGTCAACGAGAACAGCGACAACGTGGCCCTCTATCCTAACCCGACGAAGGGCAACGTGACGATCGAGGCTGCCGGTATGAGCCGCATCACTGTGGTGAGCGTCCTCGGCCAGGTGGTCTACGACACCGAAGTCAGCGAAGACACGTATGTCATGAACATGTCGCAGTTCACTGCTGGCATGTACATGGTCCGCGTGTACACTGAAAGCGGTGTGACCGTCAAGCGCGTCACTGTCATGCAATAGCAACAATAGTTTGTAGAGACGGAGTCGCACCGTCTCTACAATTTTTATATAACGAATGCGATAAAACAATTGTAGCTTTTGCCCCGAAAGATTTATCTTTCGGGGCTTTTTCTATAATTCTATGCCTTTGAATTAATCGTGTATTAGTTTGAACCTACATTGTTTTGGGTTTCTTTATATCCCAAGCACGTTCATATATGAATAATAGATAATAAAAAAGATGGCCGGGTCATCACGACAGGGCCATCCAAAATAAAGAATACAAATGAATCAAATAGTGCCCGATTGGGCTATACACACAGAAAATAATAATTATCTTTTTTTGTCATTTCTTTTATTCAGAAGGTAGGCGCCAGCCAGACTGGCCAGCACGAAGATGCCTTCGCCAGTAGGGACGAACCAGTCCTCACCTGAGTCGTAGATCTGCGGGTTGGGAACGCCCATGGTAGAAGAAGCTCTATTGTCAGCGAACTCGTCGTCATCGAGGATAAAGACCTGAGCCTTGGCCGTGGCGGCAAAAATCATCAGGGCGGCTGCTATCTTTATTGCTTTTTTCATCGTATGTTAGGTTTTATTATGTTTCTACTTTTACTATCTATCTTCTCGTCTATGGCCTCTGACTATGGCCTATGGCTTGCCTTTACGTAGCGGCGAGCCAGAGGCCATGGCCATGAGCCATGGTTTATTTGATCACCATCTTTTGGACCATAGTCTCGTTGTTTCTGGTTAAGCAGAGCATGCAGACGCCCCTCACGTTGCTGGGCAGGCTGACGGTGTTCTGCGTGTCGGTGAGCTCGGTGGCGTAGACCACGCGGCCCAAAACGTCGACCACCTCTAAGTGGCCCGTGCTGTTGACGATGAGGTTGCCGTTGTCGAAGAAGGCGAAATGCTCAAGGATGGGTTCCTCCTCGTCGTTGGTAACGGTCTCGCCGAACACGATCTTGAAACGCGTGTTGTAGTCGTCGACGCGGCCTTCGAAGGTGTAATGGTCGTGGGTGAGCATGTCGGTCTTGATGCCCGTGATGTTGTCGACCAGGGTGAGGGTACGGAATTCGGCGTTGGCCGTGTTCCAGCTGAGGGTGAAGTTGCCGTCTTCTTCAGCGGCGAAGTTGAGGGTTTGGCTGCCTTCGGTTATGTCGCGGAAGAGGATGGCGAAATTTTTGTTATCGTGGCGCAGGCTGATGCGACCATTGACGGAACCAACGCGGAGCTTCTTACCGCCGCCGTTTTCGGAGCGACCCACCTCAAGGACAGCAACATCAGTGTTGCCATTGCTGTCAGTTAGCGTAATATTAACCAAGGGGAACCTGGGCTGTTCCCCAGTTCGGAAGCCATTGCCTATTGTGTTGGTGCGCATAGCATTGCTGAACCTGCAGGTTCCCGCGCGACTTACTAAGATAAAGAACCCTTGGTGCATGTTGATGTTGCGCGAAGCCGTAGCCCCGCCAGCCGAGGCCCCCTTGGCATATTGGATATAACCTTTCCCGTTTGGGTCGTAAAGTGCATAGGTCTGAGCATAGGTATCGCCATCTTCCCAGAGATCAGAGTTGCCGTCTATGAAGGCATCGAAGTCTAAGTAACTCTGGTAGGGGTTGCCGATGAGGTTGTAGCCCTTAAGGCCAGTCCATTCAGGAGCGTCAGCAGAAACGTCAATTAAAACTTCTCCATTGTTCAATGTGCCGCGGTTCTGCAGGAACTGGTCCTTGTCGATGGCCATCAGATAGCCCTTCCCCGGAGTGAGCGCCGTTTCGTTAGTGTAAGGTATGTTCTCTGAATAGTTGTCCATATGCCAGTGGCTCGAGCTATTACGTCTGAAATTCAGCCAATGGTATTGGGGCTCGTAGAAACAATAGAAGTCGATGGCCGAAACGGGCGCATCACTCGGGAAAAGGGCGTAGTCGTCGTCATGGCTGAACACGACACCACAAGGATTGTTATCCCAGCTGTGAGGCACCATGTCATTGTTGGTGTAGGAAATTCCTATTTCGCTGTTCGCTAAAGAAGAACTCACGTTGTGCCAACGCTCGCTGCCATCATGAAACTGTTTGATGGTTTGGCAAGTGTAGGCGCCGATGTTCGAACCTTCATCTTGGAGCAAACTGATGTTCTCGTCGATGTAAACCATCACGTTGCTGTTGGTGCTTCGGTCGGTGTTGTCATTCTTATAGAGATTGATGGTGCCGCCAGTGATGGCTTCATGCTGGGTCTTCTTGTATCGTTCGCCCAAGGTGGTGTTCTCGTTGAGGTTGCCCGAGTTATGGCGATCAAGCATCTCGTCAAGGCTGCGGCTGTAGTCAAGCACGATGCCATCCGACGAGCCCACGCAAGCATAGTCAAAGGCAAGGATGGGATAGTCATCGTTGATGTCGCCTGCGCCATCAGAATAGTTGCCTGCCGTGGTGCTTTTCCAAAGGGACCAACCGTAATTGTAATTGTTGTTGTATGAATTCACAGAACTATTAAGTTGTGACAACATGTAATTTGGTCGTGTGTTGTATAAATACGGTGCAGTCATGGGACTGTAAATCATTCCGCCTCCATCACCTGAACCTAACATTTTATTTGGAACATTAATTGGGTCTTTAGGCGTTCCGCAATCGATATAGGTACTCTGGGAACCACTAGGAGACCAACCAGCGATCATTCCGAATTTGGCGACATCAACTCTGCTGTTTTCCCTTTCAAATCTGACGTAGCAGTTGTGGGAGTAACCATAATTATTTACGCCTATTAAGCCTCCGACATACTTCTCGTTTTCTACACCGAGATAGTTAAAGGTTGGATTGACCATGCTGTTGTAAACCCTACCATAGTAATGGTTTTCCCCGACGCCTCCTCCCATGGTAAACCCTGTGAGTTGAGCCATCGACATACAGGAATGGATGGTACCTTGGTTGAGGCCCACCAACCCGCCGAGTACCATAGTTTCGTTCCCGCTCTCATTGCTAGTCATGAGCCTTCCCGCCGCTTCGCTGTTGTAGAGCACGCCACTCTGTGCAAGCGTGTCGATGATGATGCCATAGTGGATCAGAGTGCCCTCATGCTTCTTGGCGCGGAAATCGCAATCTAGCACAAACACATCGTGCACCGTGCCGCTCACTTTGCCAAACATGCCTGGATAAACCGCCACGTTTTGGCCTTGTTTGTAGAACTTGGAAGCGTTGTTTTTCAAGCCCGTGATGACATGGCCATTGCCGTCGAAGGTGCCTGTATAGGTAACACCGTTGCTGCCAATGGGGATCCAGTTATGTGCACTCATGTCGAGGTCGGCAGTCAGGATGGCATTGGCGTTTGGATGTGGGACAATATTGTTTGTCGGGCCCAAGGTGTCAGGTCCATAACCCTCTCTACCGTTCACCCAGCTGATAAACCAAGCAAGGTCTTCGGGCGAACCTATAGGGATGGGGTTGGCGTTTTCATTAAATGAAGTCGGCTGTCGGGTGACGATTTCTGTCCACACGTCGCCTTTTACGGTTGCTGTGGGAATGGGAAACGAACCGATGGGATTCAAGGTGTCGCCGTTGGGGAAGATAAGTGACAAAGGGCCATTGGTGGGCAGCCCGTCTCCCCAAACACCTTCTTGAATAGCCAATGGTATTTTGATGACAAGTTTGCTTCCATGAGGTTGGCTCGGATCATTGTTGACCAAACCGCACCACATTTCGCCAAAATCAAACCCTGTTATGCGAATCAGATCATTGTTAATAGCGACAGCATCCTTTAATGTGTCGGATGGTTTGGTGTCAAAATAGTATTCGGTAGGTGTGTATGGATTGTCTACTCCTGTGCAACGATATGTATATACCAAGATGCTGTCTTGGTTCGCTCCTTCTGGTAGCGTGAAGTTGGGAGAAATTTGATCTTGGATGATGGTTTGCATGTCCATTTGAACTGGAACCGACGCTATGCTGTTGGCAATAGTGGTGAAAACCCCTGAGAGTTGCGATGCATTGCTGGCAGCCATGAAAAAACCGTTGTTGTGGTGCCCAGCAATATGCGGTTGCGTGGTTTGCAGGCTCCAGCCATTATCCAAGTTGCTGATGTAAACCGTGTCGGTTTTATTCTCACCATTTTGATGATAGTTGCCTGGTGTCGTGGTGAAATAATAATTGCTGGAAATAAAGTGCATAAGTCCATTGGCTGCCTGGATTCCAGTTATCCATTGGTTATAATTGTTTAATTGGGTTTGATATGCAGCCTCAGGCGTCGCTCCTGAGAAAATACCCACCGAAAAGACCCTTGCACCTGCTGTTTTCAGCAGATTGGCTTGTTTTACAGTAGCATCGGCCGTTGACTTGTTGTTGTAATTGCCGCTTTCGGTAAAATACCCTGGGTTGGAGCTCAACCCTGGGTATCCATCCGTGAAAAAGACCACCACCTGTACACGCGGTTGCCAATTGGGTTCTTCGTCTGTACCTGCATTATAGTTGGGTTGCAGCCGATTGTTGAAGATATTGTATGCCATTTCCAAACCATACTGCATCATTGTGCCACCTTGGGCGGATATTTTCTGAATGGCCGCTGTAAGGTCGCTGTTAACCAAACCATTGTCATTGGCCAACAACAAGGCATTCTGCCAATCCGTGGTCGTGATATTTTGGTAATTGACTTCCGTTGGAGTTAGAATCTCCGTGTTGTAATAGGCTTGGATGCCCCCTGCTGACTGATTGCCCATTGCAAACCCAACAATGGCGACCTTGTGGTCCACACCGTGCTCGCTGGCATTTTCTTGAACATTTTGCACAAAAGAAGTCACGGCGTTTTTCAAGGCTTGCAGTTTGGTCTGGTTTCCTGAGAAGTTTTGACTCATCGATCCTGATTGATCCACCACTATGACGATATCGGTTGGCACCACTGTGCTGACGACAACCGAACTTCCCGTCACGAAAGCTTCCAATGTAACCACGCCCGAATCGCCTTTATCCGGGTCATCTGCCGCCCAAGTCTTACTCATATGTAAGCCGTCGGGAGGAGTCTGGGCAGAAACGCAGTTCCATCCTATTAGTGTTATCCCTATTAATATAATAAGGTGTAGCCGTTTCTTTTTTCTTTGAATTGGTAGTCGTTGCTTTTTTTTCGTAAAAACGCTCATCATTTGTTGTCTAATTTGATTTGTTATGCTAATTATGATTTGTCGGATTTGCTTGTGAAAGTTGCTTTTTTGTTGTATTCTAGAAGTTTACGCTGTTGTATTATCCTTAATTCGGGTAATTCAGACTGCAAAAATAGTCAAAAAACGAATATAAACAATAAAATATGACTAAAATTAGCAAAATACGAATACAATAACCCTATTTAGTGGTAATAGGAAGTATGCTCGTCTTTTTTTATGCGGTATATTAAGAAGACTAATAGGATGACGCAGAAAACTATAATCCAAACTGCTTCAGAAGAGCTGCTGGTTGTCAAGGTAGAGTTGGTCGGCTCGTTTTCATCACGCAGGCCGATGCTGTCCAATAGAGCTATTAATATTAATAAGGTGTGGGTGTGCATTGCTGTTTATAGCGGATCTCGAGGTCTGTTTTTGTCACTTTTCTTTTTCTTCCCATCAATAAACAAAAAGGTAAAAAGCGCAATCAAAACGACAAGGGTTAATATTGCGATAAGTGCATGTTGATTTAAGGCAAGTAGTGAAGCTTTTATAGTTTCGCTGCTTGATAATTCCAGATTTTGGCACATTCCAATTGTTTTTGTTGCCAGCAAGCCGATCATAATTAGAGATAGACGCGTGTGATTAATCATATTGTTTTTCATTGTTGAAAGTGTTTGGTTTATGCGTATTTAGAATGATTATTACAATTGTTTTATATCTGTTGAAGACATTGGATCTGTTGTGTCTTTATTCCCTTATTTTTCGTTTAATTAGTTCGCAATTGCCTCAATAAAGCCGTTATATCGTTAAACTTAGTCTAATAACGATTAATTCTTGACTTTTATTGTTCATAAAACGAATAAAAAATTCCAAAAAAGGACTTTTTTGAAATGATATTATGTATTATTTTTGCAAAAAATTGGAGTAGAAATATGGAATCAGATTCGTTTCTAAGGGAAGAAATGGACAAACTTTTTGATGCTTTTTATTTCAAAAGCCTCTTTCCTTATGGATTGGTTCGATTTTTGTAAATGTGCCTCCCCAAAGTAGAGTATTTGTTTAAAGAAGTAACGGATAGAAAAAGTCTATTTGTAAGATGGAACTAAAACTTAGAGAGATTCGTGAACAACACCATTTAAGTCAAGAGGAAACGGCAGAAAAAATGCATATTAGTCAATCTGCCTACGCTCGTTTTGAATTGTCAAAGACAAAAGTTGATTTGGAACGACTTGAGCTTTTTGCTGAAGCAATGGGCATGTCTTTGATAGATGTACTCACTTTTCCTTTCCATCATTCGTATACTGATGGAGTGCCTGAAATCGATTTGAATGCTTCGGAGATGACGATCCAAATCACAGTAAAAGATCCTCAGAAGTTACATATTCTTGAGATGCTTTTGGGCAATGTGGCTCACTGAATTTTATTAGAAATAAGACAGGCGCTTGTCTCACTTATGTTGTAATAAAAAAAGCCGCTCAATCGAGCGGCTTTTTTGAGTTTGTTGAGAGGTGAATTAGTGCTTTTCAACCTTCACTTTGATTTGTCTGGCAACAGTTTCCTTCACAGTCTCGTTGACGTACACTTCGGCACGACGGAGCTGAGGCAGAATGTCCTTTTCGAGTTGCGGATAGATGTCGCACATCTCCTTGACGGTTCTCTGCTTGTTGCTGCTGTTGTTGATGGCATTGACGATGGCGTCCTTGTCCTTCAGGTCGGAGTTGGCGACGAGCTCGATGAAGGTAGCCCAGTCTTCGCCATAACCCTTACCAGTGATGTTGATTTCCTTGTCCTTGGCAATCTTCTTCATCTGCTTGTCGGCAGCGTTGTTACGATTGTTGGAGAGTTCGAAGTTGTGACCTTCTTCACCTTCAGGAGAAGCCCAAGCCTTGATTTCGAAATCGGTGACACCAGCGTTCAGGAGGTCCTTCAGAGCGGCATCAGCTTCGTTGTTGAGTTTCTTTCTGTCAGCAATGTTGTACTTGTCCTTGTTGAAGAAATAGGTGAGCTTCTTGACGGCCACGACCTTGTCGATGGTGTCGTAAACAGTCTGAGTCTCGTACTCTTCGTTCTTGATGACGCCGTCAGCCAGCTTCACAGTGGAACCTTGAGCAAAGTAGGTGTTCTTCACGATCTCGTCCTGAGTAGGATAGATGGTGCCGTTGTAGACGTAGAACATCGGGTCGCCCATGAGTTCGCAGTTGGCCATTTCCTCTTGGTAAGGCATGCAGTAGTGCTTGGTGAACTCGCCACCTTCTTTGTAGTTGACGCGGAAGTCGCCTTCGCCCTTAACCTTTTCACCAACGAAGGTGATGGGCTCGAGGTCGATTTGGCCACCGTTGTAAGCAAGATAAGGCTTCAGGTTCATGACAGCCTGCTTCTCGAAGTATTCGCCAGGGATGGTGGTGATGACGTCGAAGCAAACATTGCCGTTTTCGTCAGCGACCAGCGGGTCAGGATTCACACGGTAGGTGATCTTCTTGGATTCGCGGGCCATCTTGTCGATGTCGCAAGGATTGTTGAACTTGTAGCGCAGACCCAGGTTGAACTGGCTGTACATATCCTTATCGTTGATGATGTGCTTGTCTTCGTCGGCCTTAATCTTGGCAACTTGGTCAAGAGCGTCGGTGCCGGTGAAGTTGTAGGTGTAGTCCAAGAAGAGGTCGAACTTGGGAGCCAGGTTGAAGGTGAACTCCATACCAACGGGAACCGTGAAGCTGAGTTCGCGCTTCTCAGTGGGCTGAGCCAGAGCGGCAGCTTCCTTGTCGTCAGCGTCGAGTTGGCTAACCTTACCAGCTTGGAAGTAGATACCACCAATACCAACGTGAGGAACGAGGTTGATGACTCTTCTCGGGTTGTAGTTGAACATGTTGAACAGGTTGAAGGTCAAGTTCAGGTTGCCTTCAAAGTAGTTCGTCTTGTCGAGACCGAGGTTCCACAAGGTCTGGTCAGCATTGCCGTTCAGAACGAGGGCTTGCTGGTGCTTGTGACCGGAGAGGAGGCCGTAACCGCCTTTCAGGTTCATACCAACGACCTTACCAAATTGGTAACCAATGCCGAGGTGGGCATTCCAGTTCTGGAGAGCAATCTGTTTGTAGTGGTTGAAATCGCCCCAAATTCCGCCGTTGTAGTTGGCCAGGTCACCGTGGTTGATGGAGAGACCTCCGTCAGCCTGGATGTACCAGTACTTCTCAGCGGGCTTTGAATGTTTTTTGCCTTCCTGAGCAAACATGCTGAAGGGAAGGATAGCCATGACGACCAGCATCATCAGCTTTGCAAAAGTCAAATTTTTCTTCATAACGTTAAAGTGTTAGGTTTGTAAATTATTGTTAGTTGATCTTGAATTGCCTTTTTCTATTTATTCTAATTAGCGAACAAAAATAGGAATAATTTCAATTGACAACACAAAAAAAAGCTTTTTTTTCGCTTTTTTTGTTGTTTTTCAGCAAAAAAGCCCTGTTTTTTTCAATTTTTTTGCTTCAAAACCAGGTTTTCGAACAGTTTCCACATGACAATTCCAGCGCATACCGACACATTAATGGAGTGTTTTGTGCCCTCTTGCGGTAACTCGATGGCGCCTTCGCAATAGGGCAGTGCCTCCTCGCTTACGCCCTCTACTTCATTGCCTAATAGATAAGCAGTGCGTTCGGCAAACTCGAAATCTTGCAACGGAATACTGCCTTCCACCTGCTCTACGGCATAAATACGATAGCCATCTTCTTTTAATTGCCTACAAGCAGCTTCGGTGGTTTCAAAATAGCGCCACTTCACGGTTTCGTCGGCTCCCAATGCCGTTTTGTGGATCTCGCGGTGGGGAGGGCGGGCTGTGATGCCACATAAATACAACGCTCCGATACGGAAGGCGTCGGCAGTGCGGAAGAAAGCGCCCACATTGCTCAAGGAGCGTATGTTGTCGAGCACTATAATAATAGGTAGCTTCTCCGCCTTTTCAAAGTCTTCCTTGCTGATGCGGTTCAGCTCGTCCATACTGAGTTTGCGCATGGTGTTACGATTTGTCGGCAAAATAAGCGAAAAAAGACATTGCCCTGTCAAGAAGTCGGAAAAAATTGGATAAACAGGTCATTTGTTTCAAACAAAACGCTAATTTTGTACCCCTTAATCCGAGTTTTATGGCAGAAAAAACAGTTGAGACTCCGCTGATGAAGCAGTATTATTCGTTCAAGGCGAAATATCCTGACGCTATGCTGCTGTTTCGCGTGGGCGACTTTTACGAGACTTATGGTGAAGATGCCGTCAAGTCATCAAAGATTTTGGGTATCGTCCTCACCAAGCACTCCAAGGGTACTTCCTCTGAGGTGGAGTTGGCCGGCTTTCCCCACCATGCCCTCGATACGTATCTGCCAAAACTGGTTCGCGCCGGATTGAAGGTGGCGGTCTGCGAACAACTCGAAGACCCGAAACTTGCCAAGAAACTCGTGAAACGAGGTGTGGTGGAACTGGTGACGCCAGGTGTGACCTATAGCGACAGCGTGCTGGAACAGAAGGAGAACAATTTCTTGGCTTCGTTGCATCTCGACAAGGAGATTTCAGGCATCGCCTTCCTCGACGTCTCGACAGGTGAGTTCTATCTTACCCAAGGCAACAACGAATACATTGACAAGCTGTTGCAGAGCTTCAATCCTTCCGAGGTGTTGGTGCAACGCAATAAACGCAAGGATTTCATCGACCTGTTCAGCGCGAAGTATTACCTCACCGTGTTCGACGATTGGGTCTTCACCGACGACTACGCCAATGAAATCCTCAACAAGCATTTCCACACGGTCTCGTTAAAGGGCTTTGGCGTCGACGATTTCCCGAAGGGCATCGTGGCGGCTGGTGCGGCTATTCATTACCTGATTGAGACCCAACATGATAAGTTGAACCATATCACCTCGCTTTCGCGCATCGACCAAGGGCAGTATGTGTGGCTCGACAAGTTCACCATCCGTAATTTGGAGCTGCTGCATACGACGAATTTGAATGCCAAGACTTTGATCGATGTCATCGACAAGACGGTATCGCCTATGGGTGGCCGACTGATGCGCCGTTGGCTGAGCCTGCCTTTGAAGAACAAAGAGCAGATAGAAGCGCGTTATGAGGTGGTCCGCTATTTTGTGGAGCATCGCGAACAGATCCAAAAGTTTCAGGATGCAATACGACAAGTGGGCGATTTGGAACGTTTGATTTCCAAGGTGTCGCTGTCGCGTGTCAATCCTCGGGAGCTGTTGCAAGTGGGTCGAGCTTTGGACCAAATCGAGGTGCTGAAAAATGCCTGTGAAGAAAGCCAATATCCTGCTCTGCAGCGTTTTGCCGAACAGTTCAATCCCTGTGCCTCCATCCGCGAGCGTATCAAGAAAGACTTGAATCCCGATGCGCCCGCTTTGCTGTCGAAGGGTAATTATATAGCAGAAGGTGTCGACCCGGAGTTGGACGACCTGCGCAACTTGTCGCGTTCGGGCAAGGAATACCTTATGGGCATACAACGTCGCGAGATGGAAGCCACGGGCATCACCTCTTTGAAGGTGGGCTATAACAATGTGTTTGGTTACTATCTCGAAGTCACCAATTCCCACAAGGACAAGGTGCCAGCGGAGTGGATTCGCAAGCAGACGTTGACCAATGCAGAGCGTTATATCACCGAGGAATTGAAGGAATACGAACAGAAAATCCTCGGCGCGGAAGAAAAGATAAGTGTCATCGAGCAAAGGGTTTACAACGAACTTGTTACTGCCGTGACCGAGTTTGTGGAGCCCATCCAGGTGGATGCCTCCATCGTTGCCCGTATTGATTGTTTGGTGAGTTTTGCCGACATCTCGCTGAAGAACAACTATGTGCAGCCTGTCATCGACGACTCGTTTGTGCTGGATATCAAGGATGGTCGCCACCCTGTCATCGAGCAGATGATGCCGGTAGGGGAGAGTTACATCGCCAACGATGTCTACCTCGACCGCGACAAGCAGCAAATCATCATCATCACGGGTCCTAACATGTCGGGTAAGTCGGCCTTGTTGCGCCAGACGGCATTAATTGTGCTCCTGGCGCAGATGGGTTGTTTTGTGCCTGCCGCCTCGGCTCGTATTGGCCTGGTGGATAAGATCTTCACTCGTGTAGGCGCCTCCGACAATATCTCATCTGGTGAGTCTACCTTTATGGTGGAGATGAACGAGACGGCGAGCATTTTGAATAATGTGTCGTCGCGGAGCCTTGTGTTGCTCGACGAAATCGGGCGTGGCACCAGCACCTACGATGGTATCAGCATCGCTTGGGCCATCACTGAATTCCTCCATGATCATCCCGTGAGCCGCGCCAAGGTGATGTTTGCCACGCACTACCACGAACTGAACGAGATGGAGGACTCCTTTGCCCGCATCAAGAACTATCATGTTTCGGTGAAGGAAGTCGGCAACAAGGTGGTGTTTTTGCGCAAGTTGAAACGCGGTGGCAGTGCCCACAGTTTTGGTATCCATGTGGCCGAAATGGCGGGTATGCCGCGCAAGGTCATTGAGCGCGCCACGGCATTGCTTTCGGTGTTGGAGAAATCGCATACCAGTGAGGATGTGGAGAAGGCTGCGGCAAAGAAACAAGACGATGCCATGCAGTTGAGTTTCATCCAGTTGGACGACCCGCTGTTGCTGCAAATCAAGGAGGACATTCTCAATACGAATATAGATACCTTGACTCCCGTCGAGGCATTAATGAAGCTCAACGAGATCAAGAAGTTGTTGAATCGCTAGAGTCTTTCTCCAAATCTTCCAAAACCATCTCCAACTTCAGTTCAACTTCAGGCGAAACATACACATTTTTAATAAAATAGGCCACTAGCAGGATTAGGGCGATCATAGAACACACAAAGAAAACGGTCAATACCTGTTCTAAATATGATGGCCAATTTAAGACAAGCACGTATGTTGCCCAAGCCAATATGAGCAAAATGGTTAAAATCCATAAAAACCTGTTTCCTATTTTGTAGATTTTCAAGGCCTTGCGGAGCCGCCGTGCGTATTCCGTCACAGGCATGGAGGCTGAATTGCCTTGGCGAACCACAAGATACATGTAAATGCTTATGACGAGTAGACCCGCGCACCATAGTAGAAATATCCCAAGTTCAAGTTTCCAATAAAAGAAAACTGCCCAAGCGGAAATTAAGACAATTCTGCCAATCAGTTTCCGCTGCAATTCGGAAAAGTGTTTTTTTGTGGCCT
This sequence comes from uncultured Bacteroidia bacterium, assembly GCA_902786745.1. Taxonomy (GTDB): domain Bacteria; phylum Bacteroidota; class Bacteroidia; order Bacteroidales; family F082; genus Limimorpha. The sequence continues at coordinate 195,653 of CADADR010000004.1, read as the reverse complement.
CACTAAAATGCCTTTCGTTGACGATGCTTTCGCTCTCCAGCTTTTCGTTCAAGGTGGCCAATTGCGCCTTCATTTCTTCTAATTCGTAGTTTTCCATGGCTTTGCGTTTTAGTCGTTTGACATTTTTTTGAGTTGTTCCTTGATTCTGACCAATTTGACGGAGACATTCTTGGTGGAGATGCCGATGATTTGCCCGATTTCCTCGTAACTCATGTTTTCTAACCAAAGCAGGATGATGGCCCTATCGACTACGCCGAGTTTGTTGATGCGTTGGTAGAGTTGCTGGATTTGTTTTGTGTCGGTGTCGGTGTCGGTGAAGAGGTTGATGTCCATCGAAAGTGGCACGGTCTCAATGCGGCGTTTCTTCTTGCGCTCGGCGGTGAGGCAGGTGTTGAGGCTGACGCGCCAAATCCAAGTCTTCACATCGCATTGCCTCTTGAATGTGCCGAAGCCTCGCCACAGATTGATGAGCGTCTCTTGGAACAGGTCGTTCACCTCGTCTTGGTCCTTTGAGAAGAGGTAGCACACGGTGAAGATGGTGTTTTTGTACCTTTTCACGAGGTCCGAAAAATCAGCTTCTTTCTCTTTCATCGTTCAGAATCGTTTGCCAATTAGACGCAAAATCAGCATAAAAACTACAAAGAAAGAAAAATTTTCTCAAAAATGTTTGCAGTATTGAAAAAAGTTGTACTTTTGCCGCGCTAAACGCAAGCGGAAATAGCTCAGTTGGTAGAGCACGACCTTGCCAAGGTCGGGGTCGCGAGTTCGAGTCTCGTTTTCCGCTCAAGAGCGAAGCGGAGTTTTCGGAGCAGCGAGAGCAAAAGCAAAGTATTTGATTTTGCCGAGTCGCGAACGGAAACGCCGACTGCTGAAAGCAGGCGGAAATAGCTCAGTTGGTAGAGCACGACCTTGCCAAGGTCGGGGTCGCGAGTTCGAGTCTCGTTTTCCGCTCCACAAGGTCCCGAGTAAAATCGGGATTTTTTGTGTAAGTGCCTGAGTGGTGGAATTGGTAGACACGAGGGACTTAAAATCCCTTGCCCTTTAAAGGCGTGCCGGTTCGAGCCCGGCCTCGGGTACAAAAAAACTCAACCAATTGCTATTCAATTGGTTGAGTTTTTTTTTGTAGCGGTTAGGCCAATTTGTTTCTATTCTTGCTTAAACCGTACCAACCTCAGCGGCATACCTTCACAATCCTTCAGCACTTGAACACCATAGTAATACCCGCCGTGGCACACGAAGCGCTTTTTGGTTATGGCAAGGTCGTAGTCTTCGCATTGGAAGGAACCAGTTGAAATACTTTGTCCTTTGCTGACCGAATAGACGTGGAACGTATTTTGGCCTGCCACTTCGGCATCGCCGAAGAAAAGGATGTTGTCGTCGTTGCCCCTGATGGCTATGGTGAACCAACCCATATTGATAGGCTCCTTGATGTGTTGGATGCCATTTTCGTAATAGGAAACCAGGTCGTTATAAAATCGAAGCACTCTCTCGTCGGTTTCTCCTGGCAACTCGTCTTTCAGGTCCTTGATTCGTGCGTTTTGCAAGGCAATCTGCTCTTCAACAGACAGGGATTGCGGTTCCCAATCCAACAGTTTTTCCGAGATTTTGTTGCCGTTGAAATCGTATGTTCTCACCAGCCCGTCTATCGGATTGGAAACGATGAGTTTGCCGTTGACTTTCGCGATTTGCCATCGGCCTTTCATGTCGTTCCTTTTGCTTTCAGTGTAAATGAAGTAACCTTTGCTTTTGAGGTCTGTCTTCATGTCTTCAAACGCATCGCAAAGGATTTTCTCCTTGCCTGTTTTTGTATCCAATAGGGATACCAAGTGCCTGTATTTATTAGTCCACGACGTGCCTCCGTAGATGGCAATGTGGTAGTTGTCCAATGCTAACATTTCCAAGGCTTGGTATTTGATTTTAAGTTCCTTGACAATCAATCCTTTGTCGTCAAACAGGTAAACGTCGCCTGTGTTGTTGGCTTTAGTGAAATACAAGTTACCCAACTTCCCTTCCACGGGCTGGAGATTACGAGGCTTCTTGCCTTTGTCGGCAAAATATAAAGTAATGTCTTTCAAAAACTTGCCATTTGAATCAAATAGGGAATACTTATTTCTTGTGGCATGGCTGACAATGGCTTTGCCGTCATCGAAAACGACGAGTTGTTTCCGCAATCCGTTAGGACGACCGTCCAGGGTGTCATAATAGGTGTCAAAGATTTTGTTCCAATCGTTTCCCACTCCGTAGGTTTCGTCAGGAACGAGTTTGATCACTTGTGCGTCAACTTGAAAGCAAGTTGCAATGGCTAATACAATAATGAAAAGCAAGTTTTTCATGGCTTTGATATTTTAGAGATTGGTATCTGTTTCTTCTGTTTGTAAATGCATCTTGAACTCAGCAAATTCCTGTTCGGCAGAAGGTTTGTTGGCGTCGTAATCTTCGATGGTGTAATAGTCGAAGATGTAATCAGTTGGTTTGGGCTTCGACAAAAGGTTGACCAGTACCGCGATAAGTGCAATAGAACAAGCCGTCGCCAAAGAGGAGATAAGGACAATTCGGTTGACGTTCACTTCGGGTCTTGTTGCCCTACCAAAACTGAACTCTGGCACCTCGACATCATTCGGAATCAAGGTTTCCAACGACTTCTTCATTTTTCCAGAGAAAGTGCGTTGTGTTTCGACTCTTTGCCTGCACGATGGGCATTCTTTTAGGTGCATTTCCACCTTCTTTCTTTCGCTTTCCGGCAATTCATTGTCGATATAGCTTTGTATCGTTTTGTCATTCAAATGTTTCATAGCAGGTGTTTTTTGATTTTATCCATGATTCTCGACAAGGTTTTTCCGATGGAAGGTAGGTTGCGTCCCGTCATTTCCGCGATTTCCTTGTAGGAATAGCCTTCACTGTAAAGTATGACCAACGTTTGTTCCTTCTCATTGAGATGCGCTATCGCGTTGAGGATGTCGGAAGCCTCGTCTTGGGGACTTTCATTTGTTTCGGGCAAAGTGCTTTCCATCGTGACGGTTCTTGCCGTTTTCCGTTTGTAGTCGATTCCTTTATTAATGGTACTCCTGACGAGCCAGTTTTTCGTGTCGCGAATGACTTTCTCGTTGTTCATCGCGAAATAATACGCCGTGAACACGTCTTGCACGACATCCTTTGCACCCTCCGTGTCTTGCAGCATCTTGGCCGCAATCCTGAACAGTTTCGGGTAGTAGCTTCGATATGTCTTTTCGAATTCGGGGTCCATCTTGGGAACTTTTCAATCATAAGACGAATGAAGAGGCCGTTTTGTGACATGGGCGACACAAAAATAAGGAAAGAAATTGCTGTGGATACAAAATCAACAAAAAGTATTACTTTTGTCCCCAACAAATTCTATCAAAAAATGAAAGCAGACAAGAAAACCGTATTGGCCGAGGTGAAGCGTTATGTGGTCATCACTTTGGCATTGTTCACCATGTGCTTGGGCTGGACGGCCTTCCTCATCCCGAACCATCTGATGGGCGGTGGCGTGAGCGGCATCGCTGCCTTGGTGTATTGGGGCACGGGTATCTCCACAGGTATCACCGTATTCGTCATTAATGCCATACTGCTACTCATTGCCTTGAAGATCATCGGTGTGGGCTTTGGCATCAAGACGGCCTATTCCATCATCATGGCTTCGGTGTTTATGTCGTTGCTGCAGCATTTCATCACCGACCCGATGATGGCGGGCACGATGCAGCCTTTCGTTAGCGATCATTTCCTCGCTGCCATCCTCGGCGGTGGCTTGGCGGGTTTGAGCATTGGCGTGGCCTTCACGCAAGGGGGTAGCACAGGAGGCACCGACATCATTGCCATGATTGTGTGTAAATACCGCAACATCTCGCAAGGACGTGTTATCCTCATCCTCGACATCATTATTATCGCTTGCGGTTTCATCGTGGGCAACACTGTCGAAGACTTCATCTACAGCTGTGTGGTGATGGGCGTTTGCAGCTATTGCATCGACTTGGTGCTGACGGGTAACAAGCAAACGGTCCAAGCCTTTATCTTCACCTCCGAACCCGATAAGGTGGCCGAACGTATTGCCAACGAGATGCAGCGCGGTGTGACGATGATCAACGGCACAGGTTGGTACACGAAGAACGAAGGCCCCATCCTGATGGTGGTGGCCCACAAGCGTGAGTCACAGCATATCTTACGGATTGTGAAAGACGAAGACCCCAAGGCCTTCATGACGATGAACACCGTGATGGGTGCCTACGGTAAGGGGTTTGAACAGATTAAGCGATAAACGAAAAAAGGAAGTCATTTGACTTCCTTTTTTCGTGTTAAACCATAATTGATTTACTTGATGCCAAGCTTCTTGGCGATGTCCTTCGGCAGGGCGTCCTTGTGGACCACAATGTTCAAGGTCTTGTAGCGGACGAAAGCCTTGCTGACGTACCAAATGCCATTGTATTGGCCAGCATCGCCCCAGCTGTTCTTCACGATGAAGTACTCATTGCCCATTTGGTCTTTGGCGGTACCGTAAATCAACATGCCGTGGTCGTCGCCCGTTTCGTAGTTGTCGTAGGCAATCTGACGTTCCTTCTGGGTGACCCACTTTTGCGGGGTGGGACCATTCATGGCCTCTTTCTTACGGTCGGCGGCGCTCATACCCAGCCAGTGGGCCATGTCGCTACCTTGGAGGTCACGGCCTTTGGCTTCGAGGTCGGGCAGCACTGCCACACCGGCCATCTTGCCATGGAGCCAACCGGCTTCGCTGACGTCGCTGCCCCAAGCAATCGGGTAGCCTTTGTCGATGGCGTTGTCCATCACCTGCATGAACTCGTCGATGGGGAGGTTCCAGGCCTGACCCCAGCGCCAGTTGTCCTGCACTTCGATGACGAAGGGCTCATAGAAAGGATGGTGCGTGAACGAAGTCAGGTTGATGTAGTCGTTCATGTTGAGGCCCGTCGATTCGGCGAAGGTCATGGGCGTGTACTTCTTGCCTTTGTAGGTGAACTCGGTCGGAGGGACGCCAAGGTAAGCATCATAGATGCCAGCCAGACCCTTCTTCCAGAGGGGATTGCCGTCCTTGTCCATCTGAATCTTGCGGCTCTTGATGACACCTTCCACATAGGGGTCGGTGACAGCGGAGAGCTCAGTGAAGTTCGACAGTGAGTCGCCGTGCATGGCGCCAGCAGGCATCAGTTCGTCGGGAACGAGGCCGTAGTGTTTGATGGCATACAGCACGTCGCCGAAGGAACCACCTTGCGAGAAGGAGACGTCGCCGTGGGTACGGACAGCGGCTTCAGCACGGTCGAGATAGGTTTTGTAAACGATGTACATCTCGGAGAAGTCGTATTCGGGCTTGCCCATGCGGAGCAACTCGGCCTCGAAGAAAGCCAATGAGCTGTAGCACCAGCAGGTGCCGGCTTGGTTCTGGTCTTTCACGGAGGTGACAGGTAACTCCTTGATGGTTTCAAACTTGAAGCCTTCTTCTTCCTTGGCTTCTTCTTTAGCCTGAGGCTGGGCAACGACGCTGATGCTGAGCATCAAGGCGGTTGCGGTCAATAAGTGTTTGAATTTCATGATGTTATGATTTGGAATTGATAATTGACAATTGATAATTGAGAATTGAGAATTGATAATTGAGAATTTGAATTATAAGATTCAATAATTAAAGATTAAGGTCTTTGCGCATGGCTTTCGAAAGGGCCTCTTTGTTGAGCGTGAAGAAGATGGTGTATTGGCGCAGGTATTGTTCGGAGCAGTACCAGTAGCCTTTGTAAGGGCCTCTGTCGCCCCACGAGTTCTTGATCTTGTAGTATTTGTTGCCGTTTTGGTCCTTTGCGATACCGACGACGAGCATGCTATGGTCGTCGCCTGCATCCCAGTTGTCGTAAGCTCTCTGGTGGTCCTCGTCGGTCACCTTCTTTTCGGCGACAATCTCTTTCCATAACTGCTCGCTTTCGGGGTCTTCGGGGACGATGCCAATTCCGGTCTTGCCCGAGAAGCCCTTGTTGCTGACATCCTGTGCCCAGCCAAGGGTGTAGCCATGCTCAAGGGCATAGTCGACAGCTTCCATCAGCTTGTCAAGAGGCAGGTTGTAGGCAGGGGTCCAGGTCCAGTTGTCGGGGATCTCCACCATGCAGGGTTTGTTGTATTCTTCGCTGGTGAAAGAGCAGATCTCGATATAGTTGGCAGGATCGATGGGATACTTCTCCGCAAATGACTTGGGAGTGTATTTCTTGCCGTCGACGGTGAACTCTTCGGGCACTTCACCGAGATAGGCATCCAAGACGCCTTGAATGGCTTTAGGTCCGGCGGGCGAAATCTTCTTGTTGCCGTTCTTGATGATGCCGCGGGCTACGGAACTGATGACTTCATTCATCTCGGCGTGCATGTGGCGTTCCTCCCCGATGACCTTGCCGCTGTAATCAGCTTCAGGCATCATGCCGTATTTGTCAATCATGTAAAGCACGTCGCACACTTCGCCACCTTGGCTGAGCGTGTTGTTGCCGTGCATTCTGGTAAACTTGGCAACCTTTTCGGTCCAAGCATTACGGACGACAAACATCTCGGAGAGGTTGAACTCCTTGCCGTACATACGGAGGATTTCCGCCTCGACGAAACCGATACCGGCAAAGCACCAGCAGGTGCCGGAGCTACCTTGGTTGTCGACGGGGGTATGCTTCACGTTGACGGTCTCGGTGATCTGATAGACGGGTTCATCTTTGGCTTCTTGGGCGAACAGGGTGGCACTAGTGCCTAACAGCAGTGCGAAGGCTGCCAGTTTCATGAATCTATTCATAATATGTTGACTTTGTTTGATTTATAACTTCATTATTTTGGATGTCGTACAACCTAATTCGCTTGTTACCTCAATGAAATAGCAGCCTTTAGGAGCATTCGAAAGGTCAATCACAGCTTGGCTTCCGCTCAAATCACGATGTTCGATTTCTTGTCCTGTCACGTTGAAGACACGCACTTGGCGCAGTCCTTGACCTTCGATGGTGACTTGGCTCTCGGTGGGGTTGGGATAGAGGCGAACGCTCTTTTCGGAGCCGTTTTCATCTATGCCAGTGGTCCAGTCGACATACACCGAGTTGGTGGGGTTGGATTCAACAGAGGCCGTTTTTCCGGTCACCGTGTAGGTGTAGGTCTGACCTTGTACTGCACTGAAGTCGACAAAGTCGGTGCTTTCGGACCAGCCAATATGTTGTCCGTCGCGGTAGATATAGTATTTTTCAGCCATGGTGGCTTCGTCCCATTGCAGGACGACGTGACCTTGGTGGATGAAGAAGTCGAGATGGCGAGGGATAATGGTTTTGTTGATCTCGATGAAGTGCATCTCCGGATTGTCTTGCGTCGTGGCATAGCCTGAAGTGCAGTCGCTGTCCCTATAATAGGCAGCAACGGCATATTCGAAGAGGTTGTCTTCTTGTGCGTTGAGGTTGTCGGTGTGATAGGTGTTGGTGAGTGCCTTGATGCGTTTGAACTCTTGGCCTTTGATGCGGCGATAAAGGATATAGCCAGTGACACCTTCCGCTTCAGGGGCGTCCCACATAACCTTTACCTTGGTGGGCGTGACCATCTCATAGCGGAGGTTGGTCGGGATGCCGCACGGCGACTCAGGCATGACGTTGGCGACATTGGAATGCAAGGTCTCGCCGTCGTTGGAGCAGGCGGTGACGAAATAGGTGTGGAAATCATTGGCTGCCTGTGGGTCGGTAAATTGGGTGCTCTCGCTGACGGCGATGAGGATGTTGTCGCGGAAAACGTAGTAATGGATGATGTTTTGGTTGTCTTCCATCGTCCAGTTCAGTATGATGTCATCGCCCGAAGGTGTTGCCGTCAGGCCGACGGGGCCGTTGCTTTCTTCGTCTTTGTTGCTGCAGGTGTTGTTGGCAATATAGAACAAGCCATTGTCAATGTCGCTGCTCAAGCCTTGGAAGCTGACTTTGCGTTCGCCATTCGAGTTCTTGACCTTGAAGCTAACGTTGATGGGTTGGACGGGTTTGCTCCAAAGGATATCGATATGGCCGAGTGGCAAGGCGATGGTCTGGGTGGCGCTGCTCGATTCGAGGGTGACACAAGCCACTTCGTCGCCAGCTCCGTTGACGAAGGTGAGCTTACCTTCGTGCCAGCCTTGCGGGTCGGATGAGGTCATTTCGACGGACCAGTTGCAGGTGGGACCAAGCAATACGTTTTTCTGGTATGATGGCTTTCCTTGTGCATTGTGGACAACGGCATAGACGCAATAGTCCACGATGGTGGGCATGTAATGGTCGGTGAAGCTCATGGTAGCACCCGGGGTAACATTGTCTTCGGTATAGATGACTTCGCCGTTGCGCGTCAAAACGATCTGGTCGATGGCGGTGAGATTCTCGAGGTGGATGTTTTGGGTGGGATTGGTCCAGCTGATCGTGGCTGCATAATCGAAGTCGTTGCTAGGTTCCACCGACATGTTTTCGGGCTGCAGAGGCATATAGGAATAGACATCGGTGGGCACGTAGTTGAAAATGGCTTGAGCCCAACCGGCATAGTCGATTTCGTCGATGACGAACCAGCCGTCGCTGCTGCCGCCCCATCCCCAGTTGAAGTGGAAGAGGTCGTCGTCGTCATAGCCGTCGCACACGAAGGCGTGTCCGCCGCTGTTGCTGAAGCCGGAATAATAGACGGGCCAACCCAAGTCGAACTGTTCCTTGAGCATGTCCTGCCATGCAAAGATGGAGTATTCGTCGCGACTCTTGAGGCTACATTGGTTGGAGTAGGAGAAATAGTGTCTGATGGCGTAGGGCACATCCCATGAGTTGGCGCCGCTACCCGAAGGAGAGAAGTCCATGTCGACAGCCACGGCGCAATGGTACATCAGCAGGGCCACGGCCTCAATCTCTTCTTGTGATGCGCCACCGAGACGGTCGGGCATGTTGTCCCAATCGTAGGTGGTGTTGCCGAAGTTGGCCGACAGGGTGCCGTGACCATGGCAGTAATATGAGTGGCTACCAGTGCCTTGGAGAGGATGGTTCCAGCGTTTCATCACTTGGCTCATGGCCGTGGCCACACAACCTGCATAGCAACGGTCGCCGGGGCCACCGGGAGCATCAGGGGCGTAGAGGTTATAAGGTGAGTCTTGGTTCCACTTGGTGGTGCAGATGAAGTCGACGCCACGACCGCCATTTCGAGAGATGAGCTTGCCGGTGTTGGCCACGCTGGCCCATTCCTCAGCAGTGTTGTCGAAAAGAACGGCGTTGCGACTTGTGCGCGCCTCGATGATCTTTTCGAGATAGAAGGCGAGCTCGGGCGACATGTTTTCGGTCTCAAAAGGTCCCTCGTTGGAGTAACCCACGATAGGGCGGAAACGGTCGTCAGCCGAGACGATGACGAAGCCCTCTTCACCCACGTTGAAGGCATAGAAGCAATCCTCGCCACGGTTTGAAGTGCCTGTGTATACCAGTTGCAAGTCGCTGGCCTTCAGGTCGCTGTTGATGGCGGTGCAAGCGAATTTCTGGCCGATGATTTTGGCTTTTTCCCTATCAACGGGATTGGCGTTCAATGAGGTAATGCCCAAAAACAAGGCAATCAGTAATAAAAAGTGTTTGTTCATAGACTATTTGATGTTGAATTAAAGGCTTCAAAAATAGGAAAAATATCGGAATGCTCGTGCATTATGGAAAAGAATTCACAATTTAGAGCGAAATGACTTCGTCCATACGGATGTCCAAGGGCTCGGTGGGCACCTCTTCGACCAGTTGGAAGTCGAAACAGATGCCGATGCGTTTCACATCGAGATGCTGGCAGAGGAAGCGGTCGTAATAGCCGCGTCCACGACCTATGCGGTTACCCTTGCAATCGAAGGCCACGCCAGGGACGATGATGAGGTCGAAGTCCCCTTGATAGGGTTCGTTTTGTGGCTCCAGGATGTTGAAGTCGCCCACAGCAAAAGCGGTGTCCTTGCCGTATTCCACAGGGACGATGTCGTCGCCAACGACAGTGGGGAGGATGATCTGTTTCTTCAAATGCCATTTCTCAAGAAAGGCCTGGGTCTGCACCTCGTCGGGCAAGGCGCTGTATAGCATGACCCTTTCGGCTTTGATGAAGTCGGGGTGTTGTTCCAACTTGGTTAGGATCTTCTCCGACTGTTCCATCAGCTGCTCTTTGGTGTGCTGTTTCTTCAATGCCTTGATGTGGGCGCGCAGTTCTTTTTTCTCCATGCTTCTGAAATTTTTGGCAAAAGTAAGAAACTCGGCCGAGAAAGCCTCAATGCTAGGCGGAAATTTGTATTTTTACACGCTGAAATAAACGTGTTATGAAGAGGTGTTTAATTACTTTATTGATATTCAGTTGTTTAGCGGGTTCGATTTCGGCACAGGAGCATCGCCGTTATGCCTTGATGTGGAACGATGAATTCAATGGCGATGTCCTAGATACCAAGGTTTGGTCGAAGATATGGCGGGGTAGGTCGGAATGGGCCGTCCACATGTCGTCGGCCGACACGCTTTATGCCTTCAACGATGGATCCCTGGTGTTGCGTGGCATGGTGAATGACTTCATGCCTAACGATAAAGCCCCTTTTCTGACGGGCGGCGTTTGGAGCAAACATAAGAAATCCTTTGGCTTTGGGAGGTTGGAGGTGCGTGCCAAGTTCGACGTGGCACAGGGTTTTTGGCCTGCCATCTGGATGTTGCCTCAAACCAGTCAGGCTTTGGATTGGCCTCATGGCGGAGAGATTGACATCATGGAGCATTTCAGGAGTAATCCTACGGTGAACCAAACGGTGCACAGCCACTATACGGTCAACCTACGCAAACGCAACCGGCCCTCTCAGGTGGTTTATCCAAAGTATAACGAAGGGGAGTACAACACCTATGCCTTGGAACGTTTTCACGACAGCCTGGTTTTCTTTGTGAACGGTCGCAAGACGCTGAACTATCCGCGTTTTCGCGATGGGGCCAATGGCCAGTTTCCCTTCAGCCAGCACGATTACTTCCTGATTTTGGATGCGCAGCTGGGTTACGACCGCTCGCCCTATATCGACACGGCCAAGTTGCCTGTAGAACTACGCATCGACTATGTGCGCTATTATGAGTTGGATACAAAGACGGATGTGATACCAGAGCCAAAGGATTATCAGCAATTTACGAGGAAGAGATATCCGTTTAAGAAGATGGTGGTCAATGCCGAGGAGACGTTCGACGATCCCGACGAGTACCACATCATCACCCGACGGGGTAAGGCCATCGTTTCAGGCAATGTGGTTTGGGCACAAAGCACCCTTAGCCAGCTCATTGGTGAGGACGGGAAGATTGCTAACGTTGATTTTTACGACAAGCCGGCTTGTCCTTATCGTGGCATCAGCCTTGATAGGTACAACGAAAAACTGACATTTAACGAGATAAAAAGGTTGTTGGACGTGATGTCATTCTATAAGTTGAATTACCTGCAATGGAGCGGCAAGGGAAAATGCTCTGAAGAGGAAGTCAACAGCTTAAGGGAATACGCCAGTGACTTGGGCATCAAAATGGTTGACGATATCCCCAATGTGGCTGATGTTGGTTTGTTTTTGTTGAGCAACAATGCGCAGTTTCCCCTAGTGAATCGTGTTTTCTCAAAGATGGCTATTGGCCAAGGTGGCTTCCTCTCTTTGAACGAATTCGGGGATGAGGAATTGGATGCTTTGATGGCTTTCTCTGAGCGCTTTTGGCGCGGAGGTAGTGCGGGTCAAGTGACAAACAATGAAGGTCTGCCGGATCCCTTATCGGAAGCCGGTTCGCGTTTGGCCAATTTCAAGGAAAAGATAGCTGTGCATCGACAGCGTTTCCATTTCTGAGCGTGACCAACTTTATTGCTCCATGGCCTGACGTATCGCCCTGCACAGCTGGTCGGGGCACGAGGTGTTTTTGAAGCCGCATCGGATGCCTTCGAGGCGTTGCAGCACATCCTCTACTTTCATGCCTTCCACTAGAGCGCTCACACCTTGTGTGTTGCCATTGCAACCACCATAGAACTGTACATTTCTCAAAACGCCATCCTCGATTTCAAACTCGATGGCTTGGCTGCAGGTGCCTTGGGTTCTATAGGTGTATCTCATCAGGCTTGGAAGTTCATGGTGATGTTGACGATGACATCAGGGTGCAATGAGCGACCTACGGGGCAGCTCTCAGCGGCAGCCCATAGCAAGGCCTTCTGCTTCTCGGTGTATTTCTTTGTAGGGAAGTTGAACACGATGTCGATCTGTCCGATGCGGCGCGGGTCGGCGTTCATGGTCTTCTTCACCGTGTAGGTGGTGCCGTCGATGTCGAATTTGTGGCCTTTGGCACTGATGCCCATGATGGTCATCATGCAGCCGGCGAGGGCTGCGCAGGCGAGGTCGGTGGGCGAGAAGGCTTCGCCTTTGCCGTGGTTGTCGGTGGGTGCGTCGGTGAGGATGGTGTTGCCCGACTGCACATGGGTCATCTCGTTGCGGAGATTACCTTTGTATGTTCCTTTAATTGTTGCCATATTTAGAGTTTTATAATAGTTCCAAAATCAATCCAGCAAGACGGCTCGTGCCCACACGGAAGAGGTTCGGATTGAGCCACTGTTCGCCGAGGATGTTTTTCACGAGATAGTAGTAGGTGAGGGCGTCTTCTGGCACCTTCATGCCGCCGGCAGGCTTGAAGCCAACCTTCTTGCCCGTGGCTTCGTAATATTCCTTGATGGTGTCGATCATGACAATGGCAGCGAGTGGGGTGGCAGCCACCGGCACCTTGCCTGTCGAGGTCTTGATGAAGTCGGCACCAGCGAGGATGGCCAGTTCGCTGGCCTTACGGATATTTTCCACGGTCTTCAGTTCGCCCGTCTCGAGGATGACTTTCAGTTTGGCCTTGTTGCCGCAGGTCTCTTTGATGGTTTTGATTTCGTTGAAGATCTCGTCGTAGCGACCAGCGAGGAACGTGCCGCGTGAGATGACCATGTCCACCTCGTCGGCGCCTTCGTTGACGCAATATTCCACCTCTTTAACCTTTAGGTCGAAGGGCATCATGCCCGAAGGGAAGGCGCAGGCCACTGTGGCCACACGGATGCCGCTACCTTCAAGCTGTTTCTTGGCCTGACGGATGAAAGGGCTGTAGATGCAGATGGCGGGCACGCTGAGGTGCGGTTTATGCTTCGGGAAGGCCAGGGCTTTCTCGCAGAAGTCCTTGATTTTGGCTTCGTTGTCGAAGGCTTCCAAGGTGGTGAAGTCGATGCTTTGGAAGATGGTGCGCAAAGCTTCCTTCTCGTGACCTTTTTTCTTCTCTTCGTTGAGAATCAATGCAATGCGCTCGTTGAGCGCGGCTTCGCTATGGTTGTAGGGTTTAAACTTCATGGTGTTTTGAATTTAGGCTTCAAAGATAAGCTTTTTTATTGGATGGAAGATAATAATGCCTCCAAATTCATCTTCATCCGCCATTTCCATTGGTTTTTAGCGTTGGAGGGAACATTGATTTGGTCGTCCACAGGGTTGGGTGACCAATTCTTTTCGTCCAAGTCAAGCAGGTCTTGCAGGGGGTAGATGTTCCATTTCGAGGGGCTGTCTTGATGCTTTTCCATGATCTTTTTGAGCGTCTTGGCCGTGACTTTGCGGTCGTCGAGGTCGAGGCTGTCGAGGAACTGGCGGGTACGCACGCGGTCTTCGGCCAGCCAGCCACGCAAGGTAGGCATGTCGTGGGTGCCGGTGGAATAGACACAGCTCTCGGGCAGGTCTTCGGTCTGCACAAACTGATGGCCAAACACCTTGGGCATACGCTGCACCTCAAGGCTCATGATACCTAACTCCTGCATCACTTCGGGCACGCATGCTGGAATCATACCAAGGTCTTCGCCGCAGGCAACCATCTTCGTTGCATTGATGAGAGCGGGCAGTTTCTCTAAGGCTTTCTGTTTCCAGAAATCGTTGTGGCGATGGAAATAGAAGTCCTCGTAAATGGCATCGATAGCGTGTTTCTGTTCCTCGTTGAGGGTTTGGTAGGTCTTGGTCTTGTGCAGTTCGATGCGCGGGATGTATTTGTCTTTCTCGTTGGGCGCAAGGATGAAAAGTGTGTCCACGCCCTTTTTCACATGTTTGCTTTTGATGAAATGGAAACCGAAGCCTTCAATTTCTTCCTCGCTCAACGGTAGGGCAGGAGTGAAATGCCCCAGCAAGCCCGACTTGGCCGTCTTGGGAATCTCCCAGATGCGGAAGAAGCCCAAGATATGGTCGATGCGGTAGGCATCGAAATAGCGCGCCATCACTTGCAGGCGGCGTTGCCACCAGGCGTAGCCGTCCTTGGCCATCGCTTCCCAGTTGTAGGACGGGAAGCCCCAGTTCTGACCCTCGGCGGCAAAGTCATCGGGTGGGGCGCCGACTTGCACATCGAGGTTAAACAGGTCGGGATGTGATTTCACATCTACGCCTGAAGGATTCACACCGATGGGTATGTCGCCTTTCAGCAGCAGGCCCTTGTCGTGCAAGGCCTTGACGGCTTCGCGCAGTTGCTTATCGCAGTGGTATTGCAAGAAGAGGTGGATTTCCGAGCCGTTGCCGTCGCGCTCGGCGCAATATTGAGCATAGTCGGGGAGCCAGTCTTCGTTGTCTTTGATGAATTGCTGGAAATCAGAAGCTTCTTTTAGCGATTCCCATTGTTGCTCGAAAGCGATTTGGAAATACTTCCATTTGGCTTTCAGCACCTTGGGGTAATTGACCGATTCCTCCTTGTTGAGCATTGTCCGCATCCGCTTGAAAGATGTAGCTTTCCCACCTATGTCATTCCGAGGATTTTGAAGGCATAGATACGCTTCGCCTGATGGCTCGGTATGACATGCCTTCAAAATCCGAAGCGAATCTATAGGTGGGGAAGCCCACAGTTGTTCAATGTTCAAATAGATCGGGTTCAGTGCAAATGCCGAAATGGCATAATATGGATAAGAATCGTGCCAGTCAAAATGTGCCGTCGTGTCGTTAACGGGCAGGATTTGTATGATTTTCAGACCGTTGGCCACGCACCAATCGCCCAGTTTCGGCAGGTCGGCATATTCGCCGATGCCAAAATCGTTCTCCGAACGCAGGCTGAACAGCGGCACAGCCACGCCTCGCATCGTTTGGCGTTCGGTGAGACCGAACCAGTCCCAAACGCAGTCTTTGCCCTCGGGTAAAATGCGGTTGGGGCCGTCTTCCCAACGGATTTGGCCGTTTTCGCGGATGAAATATTTGTATTCCACCGTTTGTAGAGACGTGGCGAGCCGCGTCTCTACGGAAACGGACCAAATCCCAGGCCCCACATATTCCATCGGAACGGCCTTGTTGGGATTCCAAAGGCCTAATTCATTGGTGTTTCCTGTGAGGAACAATTCCTCGCCCCAGCGGCTGTCGTATCGTAATCTGAATAGGGTTTTCATGCCGCAAAGGTAGGGATTTTATTCAATCCTCATCCTATAAAGCGCCTTGCTGTGCGTGATGCCGGTATGGTACATGAAATATAAAAACCCATCATGGACTCTGGGAAGCAACACAAATTGGAATCCAGATAAGGTGGCGACATCTTTTGCTTCCCCTGTTTTCAGGTTAATCTTCTTTAAAGTCAGGACACTTTCGTCTTCAAAAACCGCATAGAACTGCTTCTTGGCCACGTCTTCTAGAACCATCCTGTACCAATTGCTTTTCATAGGCCATTTCCCATCCCATTTCTGATAGCGGTGAAACTTCATAGGCGTCTCTCCAATCAGTTGTGCGTTTTTGTCGAAAAACTCAATCTTGTCTGCCTCGAAGTTGAATAAGACCAAAGAGTCTCCTGCTGCAAATATAGGGTCATATATCGGTGGAGGAGGGATAAGTCCGCCCACGCCGAATTTAATTATGTTTTCTGTCAGGTCCACGCCTTCTTGGTCGAAAGTGTATTCCAAAAGATGGGCGTCGGGGGCGCCTTTTTTGAAATAGTGGTAATACAATTCTTGAGCGAATCTGCCATCATAGGTGGCGATAACGAAAATGCTGTCGGTAGCCGCTGCATTATTGCCCATGATTCTGTAAAATTCTTGGAGCGTCATCCCGTAAAACAGTTCGGCATCCATAAAGGTGTCGCCAATGCGTCGATGTCCGATCTGGTAGGTTGAATCGTAGCTCATCAGATGGATTTGTCCGAATACGTCTTTGTAGAGCCTTTCGTATTTTCTTGCTATGGGAAGGACCGATAAAGTGTCCATCTCCAACGAAAGGTGAACCAGCGCATTGCTGCTTTTGCGATAGACGATCATATACAAGCCCATCTCGTTGATTTCATAGGCCATAAGGCTAATCATCTTCTCGTGGTAAGCAATTTCAGGCACGTTTTCACTTACGGTCACTTCGTTTAATGCGTAATCTCTTGGCCGCATTTTGAAGCTGATATTGATGGAATCGTGCTGTAGTTGTTTCGGCGTGAGGCTCACGATGGTATCCTGATAACCGATGCAAGAATAGTACAACTGAACGGTCTTTGCGCGATTGTACAAGGGCAACGTATACCATCCCTTGGCATTGGTGCTGGTACCGTAAGGGGTGTTGTTGATGCTGATGTTCGCGTTCTCTACACCTAGATTGCCGTAAACGACGGTTTTTTGCTGAGCGTTGGCTTTCAGGCTTAGCGTTAGGCAGGTGGCAAAGAGCAAGATGGGGAAGTAACGTTTGTGTGCCAAAGTAGTTGAGGTTTATGGTGTTCTTATAGTTTTCTTCTTTCAATGAAGGTTGTAGTCCCGCCCGAAGAATAATGTGCTTTCTTTAATAGGAAGAGTTGTCCGCTATGAATGGATATTTTTGAATAAAGACTGGGATTCAGTTTTGTTTTTGATGCTATGCTTCCCGATAAAGGGTCTATTTCAAACATCTGGTCTTTTATAATGGTGTAAAACCTGTTTTGCGCAGGGTCTTGATAGAGGGTGTGTTTCCAACCTTCCATGAAAGGATACTGGATGGTGCAGGAGTCGATTTTGTGTATATCCAGATCATAGCGTTGGATATAACCGAGGCTTTGGTCGAAATAATACAACTTGTCGTCGGCCAAAAGCAATTCCGCATCAGAAGGCCGAAACCAGTGTTGTTTGATGTGGCGACTCCAAACGCCAGGAGGTGCACCATGCGAGGTGGGATCCCAGTGGGACAGGAAAAACGTCATTTCATCCCAATATCTATTGATGTTGTCGGTCATGTCGCTCATGAAAAGCTGTTGCGGTCTTTTTGTCTTGCGGTCTACCCTATAGAACGAGGCGAGATAACCTTGTATGCCTTTCTCCTTGAAATAAACATGCTCCTTGGTGGCAAATAGGCAGTCACCCATTGTCCTGAAATAGTGGTATCTCTCGACGGCAACAAACCTGTGCGGCTTTGCCGTCAGGTCGATTTCGTAGACGCTGTCGTTGGCGATGAGTTGGCAGTTGCCCATGCAGTCGCGTTTCACGAGTTCGGGCGTGATGTGCGCCGGGATGGGGATGGTGTCAAATCCGTGAAAGTCCTCGTCGGCCATGATGAGGCAACGTAGGTTTTTGTTGGGACAAGCTGCCAGAATGCAAATCGTTCGGTCGAAAACCTCAAAGTCCATGAAATAGTACTTTGATCCATAGAGTTTTTGCTTGGCCGTCACGGTCACTTCATTCAGGTCGTAGTCTTGTTTCCGCATCCTGAAGCTGATGTTGACGGAATCGCATTGCAGCTGCTTCGGAGCGAGGCTCACGATGGTGTCTTGATAGCCAATGCAGGAATAGTATAGTTGAATGGCCTTGGTGCGGTCGCGGAGTGTGAGGGCGTATTGCCCTTTTGCATCGGTGCTGGTGCCGTATGGGGTGTTGCTGATGCTGATATTCACGTTTGGCGTGCCGAGGCTGCCATAGACGATAGTCTTTTGTTGGGCTGTGGCCTTCAGGCTTCCTGCCAGACAAGCAACCAACAGTAGGATGAAGTAAAAAAATCTATGTTTCATGTTGAATCTGTATTTGAAATCGTTTGCAAAAGTAACAAAATGCCCTAATCAATCTTTACTTGATACAATGCCTTTCGATGATTTAATCCCGTTGGGTAGATGAAATACAGCACGCCGTCATGAATCCTCATATTCTGAGCAAAAGGATAGCCGCTGAGGTCCATCACGGAGGTGGCGGTGCCGGTCTCCAGGTCGATACGTTTCAAGGTATAGACGCCATCATTGGCGAAGAAGGTGTAGAACTCCTTTCGGGCCGCATCAACCAACATATTGTGTTTCCAACGCGGGTCAGGCTCCATCTTGCCGTTCCATTTGCGATATTTGTGGAAGGTGAGGGGATGACGTTCCAATTCCTTGCCAACGTTGTCAAAGACAATGGCTTCGTGATCGGTATAGGCAAAGAGGTAAAACTTGTTGTCGATGGCATAGATAGGGTTGTAAATCGGGTCGGCCACCCAAAAATTGGCGCCGATGCCTCTCGTATGCGTCAATAGCCAAATGTCGTCGCGACCTTCCTCGTCCACGATGTAATGGAGTAGATAGTGCTCTTCGCCGCCACCGAGGACATTACAGTAATAGCCCATTTCTTTGTTGTAATAGAAATAACGTCCTGTGATAAAGATGCTGTCAGAGGCGGCTACGATGGTGGAGTACTTATCGAGAAAGGTCTTCCTTGACATGGAATGGTAGAAGTTCATCTGGCCTTTCTTTCCGTTGCCATATTCGATGAACCCGACTTGACTGGCTTGGTAGTCGTTGATGGCATAGATGTCGCCGAAAGCGTCTTTGCTGAGGTATTTGTAACGTGATGAAATAGGCAACTCATGTAATGTGTCCATATCAAAGGAGAGATGGAGCAGGACAGCGTTTCGGCGGCGATAGGCGATCAGATAGATGCCGTCGTCGCGGAGGGTATAGTCGAGTACGGTCATCACGGGGTTGTCGAAGGCGATATGGGGAGCGTTGGCCGTCACTTCCACCTCAAGGAGCTCATGGCTCTTGGTTTTCATGTTGATGGTCAAGTTTTTGCCGTTGATGTCCTTCTCGGTAATGGTGTAATAAGCTGGTTCGAAAACCATGTGGGCAAAACGTAGTCTCATGCCTGCTTTGGCAAGGCTGTAGGTGAAGCGGCCTTGTTCGTCGGTGACGGAAACGAGTAGTGAGTCATGGGCATACACACTCACGTTTTCAATGGCTTTGCCGTTCTCATCCTTGCAGTAGCCTTGGATGATTTGGCGTTCCTGTGCGGTGACCTCCATGGAAACAATAAGGCAAAACAGCATTAAAAGTAAAAAGGTCTTTTTCATGTTTCATGTAGTTTTACGAGTTGGTAGTAGAAAGAATTGGCGGCACAAATGTATATATATTTCCATAATTGGCAATGGTATGTGTAAAAATTCTATTTTTGCCCAATCAAAACGATGCCCATGACCGCTTTCGATTTCTTCAATATCATCCGCTCTATCCCGAAGACGCTGCGTTTCAACCTGCATTATTTCCCGCTGAAGACGGCTTTGAAGCTGCCTGTGGTGGTGTCGCACCGCACTTATCTGCGCGAGCTGCACGGCAAGGTGGAGCTCCCCGAAAAGGTAGAGCGTGCAATGATAAAAATCGGCTTCGGTGACGTGGGACACTACGACCGCAAGCGTTCACGTGGCATTTGGCAGGTGAGCGGCACGGTCACCTTTGGCGGCAAGGCGAGCATAGGGCATGGCTCGAAGCTTTCGGTGCGCGGCAATCTGTGTTTAGATGATGGCTTTAATATGACAGCAGAAAGCACCATCGTATGCGCCAAGGAAATCCGTTTTGGCCGCGACTGCCTGCTGAGCTGGGACATTCTCGTGATGGACACCGACGAACATCCTTTATATAATAAAGAAAACGAACACGTCAATCCCGACAAGGCCATCCTGGTGGGCGACCATGTGTGGATTGGTTGCAAATGTGTATTATTGAAAGGTGCCGAGGTGCCCAACAATACGGTCGTGGCGGCAGGCACGCTGCTGACCTCGTCCTTCAGCGGCGAGCATCAAGTCATCGGCGGCAACCCGCCAACAGTCCTAAAGCAGGACATCCGCTGGGAACATTGAATTTCACGCGAATAATTCTCACGAAGAAGACGATATTTAAGCACGCAGAATACGCAGAAATCGCAGATTCGACGAAGTCAATTATATGAAGCGCAAAGCGACGCCAAGCTTGTGCCCGATAGGCGTCAGCGATTTCTGCGTGTTCTGCGTGAAAAAATCATAAAGCGTCAATCACCGTGCAAAGGTTCTCGAAGATCTGCGGGATCTCGCCTACGCCGTTCACTGGATGCAGGTTGTTCTTGCCTTCATAGAAATCGAGCACGGGGCGCGTCTTGGCCTCATATTCCACGAAGCGGTGCTTGATGGAGTCGAGGTTGTCGTCGGCGCGACCGCTGGTCTTGCCACGCTCCAACATACGCTCGATGAGGAGCTCCTCAGGCACTTCAAGGCTCAACACGCCTGTCAGCGACATGCCGAATTTCTCCATCATCTCGTCCAGGATCTCAGCTTGGCGCACGGTGCGTGGATAGCCGTCGAAGAGGAAGCCGGCCGAGTCCATGTTCTCGGAGAGTTTCTTCTCGATGATCTGGGCCACGATCTCGTCGGAGACGAGGTTGCCTTGGCTGATGATTTCCTTCACTTGCAAGCCCAACTCGCTCTCGGCGGCGATTTCCTCGCGGAGGATTTCACCGGTGGAGATGTAGGTTAGGTTATATTTCTCGCGCAGGAACTGCGACTGTGTTCCTTTGCCTGCCCCGGGAGGGCCGAATAATACGATGTTTAGCATATTCAATTATTTTAAGATTTCTAGTTTTATTAGTTTCCCTGCGGGAATGGAGTTTGTTGTTTTTATTACCAGCGGCGGTATGAACCAGTTACCAACTTGAAGCAGTTTTATCCGCCGCATATAAACTTAGTCTTTTTCTCCATTCCCCGTAGGGGAATCTATTGTCAATTTTCGATTATCTTATAAATATCAGGCAAATTCCGTCCTTGTTGGTTATAATCCAAACCGTAACCCACGATGAACTCGTTGCCGATGTTCATGCCCTTGTAGTCGATGGGATAGTCGTATTTGAAGTTGTCGGGCTTGAAGAACAGCGTGGCGATGCGCACGTCGGCGGCTTTCAGGTCGCGGAGTTTCTTGATGGTGTAACGCATGGTGTGGCCTGTGTCGACGATGTCTTCCACGACGACCACATGTCGGCCTTCAAGCGAATGGTCGAGACCGATGAGCTCGCGCACGACGCTGGTGCTTTCGGTACCGGCATAGGAAGTGAGTTTGACGAAACTGATCTCGCAAGGGATGGTGATCCGCTTGAACAGCTCAGAGGCAAACATGAAGGCGCCATTGAGCACCACGAGAAACATGGGATTCTGTCCCTCCAAGTCCTTGTTGATTTGGTCGGCCACTTTCTGTACGTTGGCCTCGATTTTTTCTTGGGGGATGTAAAGCCCAAATTCCTTGTCTATAACTTTTACTGTTTTCATTTTCAAAGGATTGTCGTTTTCTTGCCCGTAGGGTTTATGCGTTACAAATATACAAAATACAGCAATTGTTTCGACCATAGTCGAAAAAAATCTATCTTTGCCTAAAATTTCTGCAAAAATGAAGCCAATTGTTAGCATCATCATGGGAAGCACCAGCGATCTTCCCGTTCTCGAAAAAGCAGCACAGTTTTTTGACGAGATGGAAATCCCGTTTGAGATGAACGCCCTCAGCGCGCATCGTACCCCGCAAGAGGTCGAAGCCTTTGCTCGTGAGGCCCAAGGCCGTGGCATCAAGGTGATCATTGCTGCCGCTGGCATGGCAGCTGCCTTGCCGGGCGTGATTGCCGCCAACACCACCTTGCCCGTCATTGGCGTGCCCGTCAAAGGCATGCTCGACGGCCTCGATGCCATGCTGTCCATCATCCAGATGCCTCCAGGCATTCCTGTGGCCACGGTGGGCGTAAATGGTGCTCTCAATGCCGCCATACTTGCCGCCGAAATGCTGGCTTTAGGCGATGCCGAAATCGCTGCCAAAGTGGCGAATTATAAGGATAACCTGAAGAATAAGATCACCAAGGCTAACGCCGAGTTGAAAGAGGTGCAGTATAAGTTCAAGACGAACTAATTGCCTTCAAATACAATCTGGCTCAATTGTTTCTTGTCGAAGACCTGATTGGCCACGGCTAGGATGTCGTCGGCTGTCACGGCCTCTATTTTCTGAATGATGTCGTCCATGTATTCGATGGGTTCGCCCATGATGAGCGATCGCGTCGCACTCAGCAGTTCGTTCATGCCACTCTCATAGCTTAAGGCGACTTGTCCGATGAGCTGTTGCTTGGCGTGATGCAACTGTAAGGTACCCAACTTTTGTGTGCAGAGTTTGTCTAATTCCTTGTGTACCAACTCAATAGCGCGCTCCAACGAATCGGGGTCGACGCCCATGTAGACATTGATGAGGCCGACATCGCTGTAGGCTGTGTATTGCGACTCGATGCTGTAAGCGAAGCCATATTTCTCGCGTATGTTCAAGCCAAGGCGTGAGCTCATGGCTGGACCCCCGAGCACGTTGTTGAGCATCACGATGGGCATGCGTTGTGGGCTGCTGAACTCAGGCGCGATGCCACCAATGATACAGTGACTCAAGTGGTTGTTGCGAGTCTCCTTGCGGCACTCGGGCATGTAGCCTTTGAAGGCTTTTCTTTTCCTATTAATAAGATGGGCAGGCTGGTCGCCAAAATAGGTCATGGCAAGTTTTTCGAACTCCCTGAAGCTGATGCCGCCAATGCTGGCCAAGATCATCTGGTCGGTGTTGTAGTTGTGCGCCATGAAGACGAGGATGTCCTTTTGGTGGAAGCCTTTCACCAAGTCGGCGGTACCCAAAATATTTCGCGCCAAAGGATGCCCTTTGAAGACCATCTCCTCAAACAAATCATAGATCTCGTCGGAGGGTGAGTCAAGGTAGGAGTTGATCTCGTCCAGGATGACTTCTTTCTCTTTGGCCAGTTCGTTCTCGGGGAAGGTGGAGTGGAAGGCGATGTCGGCGAAGAGGTCGAGGCTGCGTTTGTAATGCTGCTTGAGGAAGGTGGCCTGTATGCAGGTCTCTTCCTTGGTGGTGAAGGCGTTGAGGTCGCCGCCCACATTGTCGAGGCAGCTCAAGATATGGTAGGCCTTGCGGTTTTGCGTGCCTTTGAAGATGGTATGCTCCACAAAGTGGGCGAGGCCGTTCTCGTGGGCTTGCTCGTCGCGGGTGCCGGTTTCCACCATCAGCACAAGGTGGGCTATCTCGCCTGGTTTCTCTTTATGTATCAGCCGAATGCCGTTCGGCAGGATGGATTCGTTGTATTTGTTTTCCAACATGGAGTGAAAATTGGGCTGCAAAGATACGATAAACGCAAAACATTTATAACTTTGCACCTTTAAAATCAAATCTAATAGCAATGAAAAAACTTTTTACGCTTATCCTTATGGCGGTTTGCTGCATGGCTGGCTATGCCCAAGCTGTCATCGACCCGTTGCTGAGCGAGGAGATGGCCCGCCGCAACGATGACGAGAAAATCAATGTCATCGTTATTATGAAGTCGCAATACGACAGGGCTCAGATGAACCGTCAAGCCAACTATTTCGCCACGCGTTCCGAGCGCCGCGAGTTTGTCGTCAACGAGCTGAAGGCCTTTGCCGAGGCCACGCAGTTCGACTTGAGACGTTCGTTGGACGAAATGCGTCGTAACGACATGACCACAGAGCCGACCGTCCTTTGGATGGCTAACGCTTTGGGCCTTTCGGCCAATAAGGCGGCCATCGCCGATTTGGCGCGTCGCAACGATATCGAGATTATCGGTTATGATATTGAACGCAATTGGATTCCCGATGGGGAAGAGGCTACTCCCGCCTCCGCCACGCGCGAGATTACCCCCAACGTCACCCAAGTCGGTGCCAACCAGGTGTGGGACTTGGGCTACACGGGTGAAGGCATTGTGGTGGCCGTCATCGATACGGGTGTCAACTACAACCACTTGGATGTGGCCGACCACCTCTGGGACGGTGGAACAGAATTCCCGCATCATGGCTTCGATGTCTATAACAACGATAACGATCCCATGGACGACCATGGTCACGGCTCACACTGCTCGGGAACGGTGCTGGGCGATGGCACGGCTGGCTCGCAGACGGGTATGGCTCCCAATGCCACGCTGATGTGCGTGAAGTGTTTGAATGCCAACGGCGGTGGTGGTGCAACACCCATTTCCGCTGGTATACAATGGGCTGTGGAGCACGGCTGCGATTTGTTCAGCATGTCACTCGGTATCTCCAATTCGACGATTGCCGAGCGTACGCTGCTGCGTCAAACCTGTGTAGCCGCCTTGGATGCGGGTGTGGTGGCCGCCATCGCTGCTGGCAATGAGGGCAACCAAATGTGGCAAGCACCTATTCCTAACAATGTGCGCGTCCCTGGCAGCTGCCCTCCTCCCTATATGGATGAGGTGCAGGGCGAGAACCCTGGCGACTTGACCTGCTCGGTGTGTATCGGCGCTGTCAACTACAACGATGCCGCCGCCAACTTCACTTCGCGCGGTCCCGTCACTTGGACCAATACCGAGTTTGGTGACTATCCTTATGATCCGGGTATCGGCCTCATCCGCCCCGACGTGTGCGCTCCTGGCGTCGACATCAAGTCGCTCAACTATCAATCAAACACGGGCTATACCTTGATGAGTGGTACCTCGATGGCTACGCCTTGCGCTGCGGGTTGCATGGCCCTCATGCTGAGCAAAGACCCCAATCTGATGCCCGCCGATGTGTGCCGCATCCTTGAGGAAACGGCCGTTCGTTTAGCCGAAGGCAAGAGCAACATATTCGGCTTCGGCCGCATCGATGTGCTCGCCGCCGTGGAGGCCATCCAACTTGGTGCTATCAAGTACAACACCTATGCCATCAACGACCCGCAAGGCAACAACAACCACAATCTCAACCCGGGCGAGTCGGTCACGATGGACCTCACATTGGACAATGTCACCGATGAGCCCGTGAGCAATGTCAGCGTGGTGCTGAGTACCGATCATGCCGAAGTGACCATTACCGACAACACGGTCGACTTCCCGAATTTTGCCGCTAACGAGACCCTTACCGTTGAGAATGCCTTTGCCTTCTCGGTGACCAACAATGTGGCCGCTAACGAGCAAATCAAGTTCAACATTGAGGTGTCGGTCGGTGGCGAGGTGACGGCCAACTTTAGTTTTAAGGTGCCGGTCTACGACTACGATTTGCAATTGGGCGGTACCGTTGTGCTGAACGACGACAACGACAATGGTCTCCTCAATCCTGGCGAGACGGCCGACCTTCGCATCTTGGTTGACAATGCAGGTAATGAGTTGGTTCAAATGGTGGTAGGCACCCTGTCGACGGATTACGAGTTCGTCACGCTCAACGAGACGGAGAAACCTTACAGCACCATCGGCGCCGGCATGATGGCCTTTGCTGATTACAACCTTACTCTCGATGCCACTGCACCCGAGGATTTTGTCATCCCCTTTACGCTGACCCTCACCGACATCAACGGCCGAGTCACCGTGATCAATTTCAATTATAGAAACGCTTGCAACATCATCTTCTCGCTCCACGACTCCTACGGCGACGGTTGGCAAGGCAATTACCTTACCGTGGTCTATTCCGATGGCACGCCTACCGAGCAGATGACGGTCAACAACGGCAGTTCGGCCACGTATACGCGTGAGTTGGCTTCGGGCTCCACGATCTCGCTGACTTGGCACAACGGCCAATGGACCTCAGAATGTAGCTTCGAGGTCACCTACGAGGATGGCTCGGTCATCTATCAGAATGCAGGCGGCTTCAGTGGCACGCAAACTTTCACCATCAATTGTTCTGGCGGTGGCGGCGCACCCGAGTTCTGCGACCCCATACGTAACCTGAGCTACGACATCGACGGTCACGATGTCATCCTGTCGTGGGAGGCTCCCGCGAACGGCACACCGGCTTGGTATGAGGTGTACCGCGACACCGAACTCCTTGACTTGGTCGAGGACCTGACCTATACCGACCCCGATGTCGAAGAAGGTCTATATAGTTACTGTGTCTATGCCGCCTACGACGGCTGCCAGAGCGAGTTTGTCTGTGCCGATGTTGACGTGTCGATGTGTGACGCTGTACGTAATCTTGACTATACCTTGGACGACGACCTTCTGCTTACCCTCACTTGGGAAGCGCCGGAGGACCCCACAGGATTGGTGGAGTATCAAGTCTATATGGATGAAGCGTTGTTGACCACGACCAACGAGTTGAGCTATGCTTTCACCGTCACCGAGGGCCAACACGACGTGTATGTGAAGGCCGTCTACGAAAGCTGCGAGAAGGACAATCATGTCAACGTTTGCATCGTGGGCGCTGTGGAAAACCTGACTTATCAGGTCCAATTGGAGAGCAATAATGTCATTTTGAGTTGGGATGCCATCGAAGGCGTGAGTCAATACGAGGTGTATTTCAACGGCGAATTGGCGGCCACAGTCGAGTCCACTGAATATGCCTTTGATGCCGAATATGGCTTGACTACAGTCATGGTAAAGGCGGTGTCGGAAGGCTGCCATGTGATGGGCGCCACTATCGAGGTTTGCCTATGCGAGGCAGTCGAGGAAGTGCACTATCAGGCCATGGTCGACAACACTACGGTCCGTTTTGCCTGGAATGCGGTGCCCGATGCAGATTATTATATTGTTGACTTTAAGGATGAGACCATGCAAACTACCGACCGCTATATCGATTTGGAGGTTGAGCCAGGCGATAATACGGTTTGCGTGACGGTGCATTCCGTGTATGGATGCAATTCTGATATGGTGTGTTATACGCTCCCGGTTTGTGCTCCCGTAACCAACCTCGATTATGCTTTCGAAGGCAATGAGGTGACCATCACTTGGGAAGGCCCCGAGGTCGGAAATGACCTTGTGGTGGATGGCGAACATGATAATTGTTTCGGTACGAGTTATATGAGATGGTTTGGAAATGGTGTCCATACGATTGCCGTTTACCCTGACCAAGGTGGGATGTGCCTGACCCTGCCTGCCGAACTCTCTTTTGAAGTCACCAATGTGGTCCCCGAAATCCGTTTCAACGACGTGCGCGAAGGCCATATGGTCACCGAATGGGATGCCGTTGACGGCGCCACTGCCTACAAACTCTACCGTGACGGCGAGCTGTTGACTGAAAACCTCAGCGTCACCACTTACGACGACAGTGAGATGGCCATCAACATGCAGCACTGCTACGCCGTTCAAACGCTCTTCGAAAAGGGCATCTCCGATTTGGGCGAAGCCGTTTGTGCCAACTACTTCACGGGCCTTGACGAGAACGACGGCAAGGTGAGCCTCTTCCCCAACCCGACTTCCGACAAGGTGACCATCCAATGCGAAGGCATGACGATGCTCGAGGTTTATTCGGCCGAAGGCAAGCTGGTGCAACGCATCAAGGTGGATGGCGACGCCTATGAGCTCAGCGGCTTGGAGAGCGGTGTCTACACACTCCGCATCATGAAGGGCGAAAGCGCCTTCATCCGCAGGGTGGTGAAGATGTAAAAGCCTTATTCGGTTAGAATTCAAGGTCGCTTCGTCAACGAGGCGACCTTTTTTCGTATATTTGCAGTCTCGATACTAAAACGACACGAATTCCGTTCATTAAAAAAACCGATCGCGATGCGTAAAGTCTTTATATCCTTATTGCTTTTATTGGGTGTCACGCTGCAGGTGGCCGCACAAATGCCCAAAGACATCATGAAAGACCCTATCCCCGTTGCCATGTTTCAGGCGACTTATGCCTTCCATATGCCGGGTCTCGACACCAAAACGTTGTATGGCGTGAGTCATGATGTGGGTGGTGGCTTCGCCTTTAAGACGGAGAGCAACTGGTTGCTGTCGGTCTCGGGCAACTACATCGTTGGCAAGAAGGTCAAAGGCGATTGGGTTGACATTTTTGGCGAAGGCATCACCACCGCCGAAGGCGAGATCATCGGTGGCGCAGGTAGTTATGCCCAGTTGGAAGTCAGCCAGCGCGGCCTGCATTTTCAGGGCCAAGTGGGCAAGCTGTTCCCCATGGGACCCAACCCCAACAGCGGTGTTTTCGTTCAAGCCGGCCTAGGTTATCTCTTCAACCGCACCAACGCCGATTATCAAGTGACGGCGCTGAATCCGCCTTATCAGGTGGATGGCGACTACAGGTTCGGATATGACCGCATGCGCGGTGGCCCGGCACTGCATCTGGAGTCAGGCTACCTGCTGCTCCACGACACCCGCCTGCTCAACCTCTCTGTCGCCTTGGAGGTGACCTATGCCCTTACCCGCGACCTCCGCGACTACGACTTCCGCGTGTTCACCAACCCCGAAACGGGGCTGCAGGAGCCGGTGGGCTACACCGACCCGCATAAGCGTTACAACGACCTTTACTACGGCGTCCGTGTCACCTGGAGCATCCCCACCTATCAGCGTCAACCGCAGGAATACTATTACGACTAACCGCCGTGTTGATCCTGTTCACCATAGGAGTCTTGCTGTATGCCCTCGGCGTGAGGGTGGCTGCATGGCTGGGCAACCCCAAAGCCAAGCAATGGGTGGATGGCCGTAAGCTGAGGGCCAAAATGCCTGAGACCGTCGACGACCCCAATGAGCAATGGATTTGGTTCCATGCCGCTTCCTTAGGTGAGTTTGAGCAAGGTCGTCCCGTCATCGAGGCGTTGAAACAGCGCTTTCCGCAATACAAAATCCTGTTGACTTTCTTCTCGCCTTCGGGCTATGAGGTCCGCAAGGACTATCCTATGGCCGACGATGTAGCCTATCTTCCCACCGATACCCCCTGTCATGCCGCCCAATGGGTGCGCCGGCATCATTTCGTGGCTGCTTTCTTCATCAAATACGAGTTTTGGTTCAATTACATGCGGGCCTTGAAGAAGGCTGGCATCCCTTTGTTCTACATCTCCCTCATCCTCAAGCCCGACTCGTTCTTCTTTCGTCCCTATGGCCGTTGGTTCCGCCAGCAGTTGCATACGGTGACGCATTTCTTCGTGCAAGACGAGGCAACCGTTGATTTGCTCAGAAAGAATGGCTTCGACAATGTCACGCTGTGTGGCGACACGCGTTTCGACCGCGTGGCGGCCATTGCCGAGCAGGCCAAGCCTTTCCCCGACGTCGAGCGTTTCATTGCCGGGCGGCAGTGCATCATCGCTGGCAGCAGCTGGCCTCCCGATGAGAAGTTGTTGCAGGCTTTTCTCCCCAAGCTGCCCGATGACTATTGCCTCATCCTGGCCCCGCACGACATCTCCGCCTCGCATGTGGCACAAATCAAGGCGATGTTTCCCGAGGCTTTGCTATACACGGAGGTTTCCACTCCATGTCATACCGAGGCGCAGCCGAGTGAATCTATGGGTATGAAACCGCCCAAGATATTAATCGTCAATACCATTGGCATCCTCTCCCAATTGTACCAATATGCACGCTTTGTGTATATTGGAGGCGGCTTCGGTGTCAACATCCACAACATCCAGGAGCCGGTCACCTTTGGCTGCCCCGTGGTCTTCGGGCCGAAGTATAAGAGCTTCAAGGAAGCGGTCGACTTAGTGGCGCTTGGAAGCGCTTTCACCATCAACGACGCCGCTGAGCTGGAGTCAATTTTCACCCAACTGATTGCTGACGAGCCATTCTATGCGAAAGCCTCGCAGACCTGCAGCGACTATCTGAAATCGCAGGTTGGGGCCACTGAAATCATCATGAAAAGTTTCGAAAACACGCTTTTTTCGTGATTTTTGAAGTTATTTTTTGTTTCTTTAATTTTATTGTCTACTTTTGAAGTCTGATTTCCCGTTGAAATACAGAAAAATATAACTGCCTATGCAAGACTTTACCCCTGTTTCCTCACTCCCTCGCATTGGCCTCAGCCAAGGCGACCTCAACGGCATCGGCTACGAAGTTATCCTTAAAACCTTTTCCGATGCCCGAATGTTCGAGATGCTGACACCTGTCTTGTTTGGGCAGTCGAAAGCGTTTTCCTACTACAAGAAGAATTTTGGCATGGAGAGTCCCAATTATGCTCTTACCCGTGATGCGCGGCAGGCTTGGGACAAGAAGTTCAACATCATTAATATCGTTGAAAACGAAGTGAAGATCGAGCCCGGGCAGCCGTCGGAGGTCTCTGTCGAGATGTCGGTGCTTTCGATGAAGCGGGCTGTCGAAGACTTGAACAACGGCTATGTGGATGCCTTGGTCATGGCGCCCGATTCGCGTTCGGTCGAGAAGAGCAACATGGGCTATCTGCTCTCGTTCTATAAGGATAAGGATGCCCTGCGTGTGTTGGTCAACGATATGATGCGCATCGGCTTGGCCACCGACGACATGCCGCTGCGCGAGGCACTGTCGATGATCGATACCCGTTTCCTTGTGGGCAAGCTCTTCACCTTCTCGCAGGCGCTGAAGACGGATTTCGGCCTCAACGCGCCCAAGATCGCCGTCATGGGCCTTAATCCCCATGCTGGCACGGTGGCCGAAGGCGACGACGAAAAGGTGTTGAAGGCCATAGAAGAGGCGCAGAAGCAGGGCGTTTATGCCTTCGGGCCCTTCACGGCTTCACAGCTGTTTGGAGAAGGGTTATGGAAGAAATACGATGCGGTGCTGGCCTTGCATCATGAGCAGGGCATGCTTCCGCTGAAGATGATGGCTTTGGGCGGCTGTGCCTGCTATTGGGCTGGACTGCCTGTGGTGTGTGCCTCGCCATTGCATGGCCCTGCCTTCGACATCGCCAACCAAAACATGGCCGAGCCCGATTCTTACCGCAAAGCGGTCTTCCTGGCCGCCGACATTGTCGGGCACCGTAAGGAGCAATAAAAAAAGGAGCCATTTGGCTCCTTTTTTTATTGCATTAAGTCAATGCTTATTTCACAACAAACTTCGTCGTGGTCGAACCAGCGTTCACGAAGTAGACACCAGCGGTGAGGTTGCTGATGTTGATGGTGTTGACACCTACGTGGCCTTCAGTGGTCATGACGACTTGGCCCACCATATTGAAGACGGTGATGTCGGCATTCTGGTTGAGGGTGATGTTGAGTTGGTCAACAGCGGGGTTAGGATAAACGTTCATCAGGGTGTTGTTGCTCACTTGTTCTTCCACACCGTCGTATTCGGGGAAGAGTTCGGTGAGGTCGAAGGTGAAGGCTTGGTAGAAGTTGTCGTCAGCGATGACGTCGCCACCCGATCCGATGAGGTAGGAGTCGGGTTCACCGTCTGATTGGCATGCAATCACAAGGGTGTTGCCAGTGATGGCAGCTTGCGGGTAAACGAATTCACTCAGCTGATACATGAAATCGGCAGTGATCTGTTGCATAGGTGTCCAGCTCAAGCCATTGTCCAATGAGGCGCGGGTGAAGAGCTTAAAGAAGTACTGGTTGCCACCATTTCCACCCAAATAATGATGGTCCATGGCAATCCAAACAGCCACCAACAAGTCACCGCCAGCAGTTTTGACTAAAACAGGCATTTCGCAAGTACCACCATTGTAGTGACCGTGACTGTCAATCGTCAAAGAACTCCAATCAATGAAATCAGTTGCCTCATAAGGGTCTAACAAAGGTTGCTCATTTTCATCCAAAGGTGCAACATAGCCAATGTATTCAGGCCACATCTCGTGGGTGGCATCGCTCCATAACCACCATGAATAATAGATGTCTTGGCGCAGATAGGCAGAGTCCATGATGAAGGGGTTGCCGGGCACCATAGGCATGGGGTTGTTGGGGTCGCAGCCATACTGGGGAGCCACTTCTCCGTGGTAAGGCATTTCCTCGTTCCAGTAGCCGATGCCGCCGATGAGTGGGTAGTAGCTCGTTGAGGAGGCATCGCCACTGCCACCGCCAAATTCATAGGCGATGTGAAGTTTTCCGTTGTTGTCATAGAGTGCAGAGGTCCAACGGGGATACATGTACATCACGCCGCCATTCGATGGATCACCATAGTCGACGTCGATGCCGGGGTGATGATAGAACTCGGTGCGGGTCCAGGTGTCGCCATTGTCTTCAGAGGTCAGCACGACGCCGTCGCCACGACGGGTGTTCACCACGATGTCGAGGCGGTCGCCGCCGGTGTTCTCCATGAAGTAGGCGTCTTGGCCAGAGCCGTAGGTGGGGGCATAGTCGCGGCCGAGGTATTCGATGGACATAAAGTCACTCCAGGTCTGGCCGCCATCCAACGAACGGATGTAGTAGAAGGGGTTTTTTTGGTCGTTTACCACTTCGTTGAGGCCGGTCACGAGGATGTGGATGTTCTTGTGCTCGGGGCCGTTGCACATCACAGCCGGGAAGTGCGGGTTGTGTCCAGCTTCCATAATGAAGGCAGGAGCCAAATCACCGTGAGGCAGGTTGTCCTTGTCTTCGATGATGTAGACTTCGCAGGTACTGGTTTCTGGGTTACGCGAAACCACGACGATACCGTTTTGGCCATAGCGGGCGGCGCAGCCGAAGCCCGTCTTGTGGTTTTCGATCTTGCCTTCCGAGGTCTTCCATTCATCTGTTTGAGGATAATAGATGGCGATGTTGGTACCACGGTCGGTGTGGTCAACGTCAGTGGAGATGACATAGGCCATACCCACGCAGCCGTCGGGGAAGGTCATGGTCAGGTTCTTGCCAGCCGTGTTGGTCTGCCAGTCGTAGAAGGTGTAGTCCAACTCGGTGTCGGTGCGGGTCATGTTGGGCTGGCTGCCGACATGTTGGAAGACTTCGTCGCCCGTGAGCACCATCTCTTGGGCAGCTTTCGGTTGAGCATCTTTGATCGACACTCTCTTAGCCTGTGAATAGCCGGCAACGACGACCATCAAGGCCAATGCTAAGGTAAATAACTTTTTCATTTTTAACGGGTTTTGATTAATAATAGGTTAGTTAGTTGTGTTCGTAATTCGGTTATTTGAGGGCAAAGATAATAAATATTCTTTATACGCAAGTGTTTTTTTAGATTCCCTTCGGGAATGGAGAATAATAACAAGTTTACATGCGGCGGATGAAACTGCTACAAGTTGGTAACTGGTTCATGCCGCCGCTGGTAACAAGAACGGATTACGCCATTCCCGAAGGGAATCTCGTGAAAAGCAACAAAAAAAGGAGGCAATGCCTCCTTTTTTTGCTTTAGAAGTATATGGTGAATTACTTCACGACGATCTTCTGGGTTTCGCTACCGGCATTGACAAAGTAGATGCCAGCGGTGAGGTTGCTGATGTTGATGCTGTTGACACCAGCGTGGCCTTCAGTGGTCATGACGACTTGACCCATCATGTTGTAGATGGTGATGTCGGCATTTTGGCTGAGGGTGACACCGATTTGGTCGGTGGCGGGGTTAGGATAGATGCTCATGTGTGTGTTGTGGCTCACTTCCGGCACGCCAACACCGGCATCCGGGAAGAGGTCGTTCAGTTCGAAGGTCAGGCCTTGGTAGTAGTTGTCGCTAGCTTCAGTATCGTCGCTTTGGACATAGGTGCCAGGAGCACCGTCCATCTGAACGGCAATCACGAGGGTCGTTCCGATCACAGCGGCTTGAGGATAGACGCATTCAGAGAGGTCATACATGAAGTCGTTGGTCAGCTGGATTTGATGTGCCCAAGTGCGGCCACCATCGCCCGAATAGCTGGCGAAGAGTTTATAGAAGAAATTGCCAGTGTTAGCATCCATGTGGTTCTCATCCATGCCACTCCAAACGGCAACCATGTCGTAGCCACCGCAGTCAGGCAATAGGCAAAGGACGGGGAAGTCAACAGAGCCACTATTGTAAGGGCCATGCTTGGTCAAGTCTTCAATGTTCCAGCCAGTGACGTCGTCGTACAAGGGACCTTCCGGGTTGCCATCATCGTCCAACGGGGCAAGGTAGCCCATATATTCAGGCCAAATGTCGTGTGTCTGCTCGCTGAAGAGCATCCAGCTTTCATAAATGTCTTGCATGATATAGGAAGAATCCATGATGAAGGGGTTGCCGGGGACGGGAGGCATGGGGTTGGTCGGGTCGACACCAAATTGAGGTTGGGTCTCGCCATGGTAAGGCAGGTTCTCGCTCCAATAGGCGACACCGCCGATGCCAGGATAGTAGCCGCTATTTGCGTTGCCAGCATAGCTATTAGTACCGTTGAAGGAATAGGCCATGCAGAGTTCGCCGTTGATACCCCACTGGGCAGAAGTCCAACGAGGATATAAGAAAGCCACTCTATCCTCACCATAGTCTACATTAACGCCAGGGTGATGATAGAAGGTCTTCTTTTCCCAGGTCTGACCATCGTCATAGCTGTATAACACCATACCATCGCTCCAAGCACTGTTGACGACGAGGGCGAGGCAGTTGTCTTCGGTGGTCTCCATCCAATAGTAATCGTTGGTACCCCAGTCAGCGCCAGCCTCTTCGATGAAGGGAAGGACCAATTCGGCCTCGTCCCAGCTTTGGCCGTCGGTTGAACGCCAATACTTGATGGGGAGAGTGCTGTCATCGAAGTTACCGCAGACGACGTGGATGATGTCACGGTTGGCACCGGAGGTCATCACAGCGGGGTGCGTGTAGGAACCATTGTTGGTGTAAAGGGAGGCGGGGACGCTGTTAGGTGTCATGTTGTCCTTGTCCTCAACGATGTAGACACCCATGTTGCTGGCGGTGTGGGCGGCCACAACGATGCCGTTTTCCTTGTAGCGGGCGATGGAGCCGAAGCCGGTCTTTTCGTTCTCGATACGACCACCCAGCGGAATCCATTCGTCGTTGTTGTAATCGTAAGTGCCAATGCCAGTACCACGGTCAGTGAAATTGGGGTCTACAGCCATGGTGTAGCCGAAGTTGATCTTGTTGTCGGGCCAAACGATGGTCCAGGTGCGAGCACCAGCGTTCGACTGCCAGTCGTAGGTCGTCCAGTCGAGTTCGCCGTCGGTGCGCATCATGTTAGGCTCGATTTGCACGTTCTCGAAGCTTTCCATGCCTTTGGTCACTTGCATGGTGGCAACTTTGTTCTTAACGTCGCTTGACGACATTTGTCTCACTTGTGAGTAGCCAAAGGTGGCCACCAACAAGACTAAAGCTAAAGTAAATAACTTTTTCATTTTGAATGTGTTTGATTAATAATTGAGTTTTTTGTTTGTGTTTGCTTTTTTGGCAATTTGAGGGCAAAGATAATGCTTTTTCTTAAACCGCAAGTGGTTTGACAAAAAAAAAGGAGGCCGCAGCCTCCTTTTTTTGTCAAACGATGTAAGTCAGACTTACTTCACGATGAACTTCATGGTGTTCTCAAAGCCGTTGGCCTTGACGGTCACGAAGTAGATGCCGCTGTTCAGCTCGCTGGTGCTGATGCTGCGGGTGTTCATGCCGGTGGTGATGTTCACGTTCTTGCTCATCACGTTCTGACCCATGATGTTGTAGACGTTGATGCTCATCTCGGAAGCCTGCGAGGCATTCACTTCGATGTTCAGGACGTCGGTGGCAGGGTTAGGATACACGCGGGTGGTGGTCATCGGGTTGACGGCTTCGTTTTCTTCGACGCTCCAAGTTTCCATACCGGGATCTTCGGGTGAAGGAGTGATCTTCACGGCAAAGATGTAGTTCTCAGTAAGGACACCCATGTTGTTGTTGTTCGGGGTGCTAGAGCCACCGGGAGCAGTGTAGTCAAGATACAGACCAATGTTTTGGTCTTCTGAATACATGACCCAGAAGGAGCCGTTCATACCTCTCGGGGCGGAAGTGGTAGGATAAACCTCGCTCAATTCGTGCATAAAGTCGGAGCTGAGGTTGTAGCAGTTCTCAAACCAAGTTCCGTTGTGGTCTCTGGCGGAGACATAAGCACTTCTGAAATGATGTCCTGCCTCAGCGTTGACTCTCAATTCGGAGAGCGTGGAGTAAACAATGATCAAGTCGCCATTCTCATCGACGGAGATACCAGGCATGGTGGTCTGGCAGTGAGTGCGATAGTGATAGTTGGTGTTGTCCCAAGCGTCGGTGAAGTCGACAGTGCCATCGCCGTTTTCATCGGGGGCGCTGATGACGTAGAGGTTCTTGTAGTTGTCTTCACCGGCCATGGCCCATATACGTTCAGCGTTCAGTGTGCTGCTGATGCCGTTAGTACCGTTAAAAGCCATTTCGGGGAAGTTGACGTCTCCACTCCATTCGCCGTAGTTTAGGATTTCGTGCGTGCCTTGTTCGTTGGTGTAGTTGGAGTTCCAATAGACAAGGCCGTCAGTATAAGGCCAGTAGGTGTAGGAACCGTCGTGGTCTTCACTGGGTACCCAACGGGTCAGGCCGAAGGCGACGTGAACGGTGCCGTAGTCGTCGATGGCGATGCTACTTGAGCCATCGGGAGCCCAGATGGAGTCGGTCTCAACAGAGTAAGTGCCATTCGTCCAGTCAACTGCGTGGCCGTAAGGGAAGTTCCAAATGGTTTGCTTTTCCCAAGTTTCGCCATTGTCGTGAGAGATGATGTAGAACAGGTCGTAAGTGTTGGCAGCATAGAGGATAGCAACGTTGTCGCCATTGGTAGCCATCACATAATCGTCAGCGCTGATAGCATAGTTGTATTCGTTTTCGACATCCACCAACGGAGGATAGGCGGGCTCGCTGAAGGTTTGGCCGCCATCGGTCGAACGATAGTAGTAGGCGAAGTTTTGCAAATTGTTGCTGCTGCTTTGCTCACAGCTCACCACATGAACGTACTGGCCATTGTGGGTAGTGGCAACTCTCGGCCAGGTGGTGTTGATAGGAGTGTTGTAGATATTGGTCCATTCACCTTGGCCTTTCACGTCTCTCTTGAAGAGGTGAACCTTGCTGCCATAGTGCGAGGCTAGGATTTCGCCTTCGCCAGCGGCAGTAATGCTCGGCCAGCCTGCATAGGCGTCTTCGATACGCATCTCGGGTTCATCGCCAAAGCTTTCGCCGTCGAAGTAGTTGTAGCCAGTTCCACGGTTGCCGTAAGAGGTTGTGTTTGTGTTGTCCCAAGTCATAACAAAGGCAGCGCTACCGTCGTCCCAAGTGGCGATACGGTTGCCTAATGCGCTGTTGGATTGGAGGTCGTAGTAAGTGGTCATGATTTGGTATTCGTCATAACCTCTCATCGATTGGTGGGTGGAAGCTTTGGGCATGACTTCATGGCTGAAGTTCATGGCAGGGGCTTCGTTGCCTTTCAGAACGCGAGCATTCATTTTGACCGGTTGGTTCGCGATCTCGCTTTTGTTCACGATAACTTTCTGTGCAAAGCCGGTCATGGCGACGGCCATTGCAAGAGACATGAATAAAACTTTCTTCATGATGGTTTGTTTTTAATTAGTTAATGAATAATAATGTTCAAAATTTGGGCTGCAAATATAAGCATTTTGAGAAAAACTATGCCATAAAATGGCAATTTTTTGTACAAATGGAGTTGTATGCAAAAGCTGTGCCAAGAAAAATGGAGAGATTCCCTGCGGGAATGGAGAATTGTTTTTTGTGTAATCCGCGGCGGCTGGTAACGCATACGTTACGTAAACGGCACAAGCCGCCGCGGGGAACGGGTGGAAGTAAACTCCATTCCCGCAGGGAAACGCCTTGCGTTCGACGGGGTCAATCTTATTTTATTTTTTTGTCTGTTTGAACCGATAATTGTTATATCTTTACACCCTCAAATACGCTAACCTATGAAAAAGCTTCTATTACCCTTGATGCTGCTCGCCCTTGCGGCTTGCTCCACTCAGCCTAAGGCTGACTATGTCACTGACCCTGCCAATTACGTTGATCCCTTCATCGGCACGGGCGGCCACGGCCACACCTTCCCCGGCGCCACGGTGCCCTTCGGCATGGTGCAGTTCAGCCCCGACACCCGCATGAACGACTGGGACGGCTGCTCGGGCTACCACACCTCCGACAACACCATCCTCGGCTTCAGCACCACCCACCTCAGCGGCACGGGCTGCTCCGACTATGGTGATTTTAGGTTTATGCCGTTTACTGAAGAGTTCAAATTGGACTGGGATTTGCCAGATATTGCTGCGTATGAGCGTTGTGATTCTCTTTATAGCCATGCAGGCTTTAAACACGAAGATGAAGAAGCTCAAGCGGGCTATTATTCCGTGGTTTTGGATGATAGTGTGAAAGTGGAACTGACTACGGGTGACCGTGTTGGCATGATGCGTTGCACTTTTCCGAAAGGTAAACTTGGACGTTTGATGCTTGATATGGAACACGGTGTCAACGACGAGTATGTTTATGAAACCGAGTTGAACGTGGTAAATGACCGCATCATCAGCGGTTTCCGCCGTACCCGTGATTGGGCCAATGACCAGTACCTGTATTTCTATGCTGAGTTTTCAAAACCTTTTGTATTTAATGAGGATGAGATTCAACCATGGATTTGTTATCAATATGATGGTCCGTTTGTCGAGGGAAAACCATTGCCCAATCGCAGGCCTATGAAAGCCTATTTTATGTTTCCTGAGTCTAATGGCGAAATCACGATGCGCATCGCCCTCTCCGCCGTCGACGTGGAAGGCGCGAAGAACAACCTGAAAGCCGAGCTCGCCGATGGCGACTTCGACTTCGATGCCTTGAAGCAGAAGGCTTACGACAAATGGAACGCCGAAATGAAACGCTACGAGGTGAGCGACCCCAACGAGTCGAACAAGACGGTGTTTTATACGGCTCTCTACCACTGTATGGTGGCCCCTAACCTCTTCAGCGATGCTGACGGCCGCTACCGTGCCCACGACCTGCAGGTCTATAAGTCGGAGAGACCTGTCTATACAGTCTTCTCGCTGTGGGATACCTTCCGCAGCTTGCACCCGCTCTTCAGCCTCATGCAGCGTGAGCGCACCCTCGACTTCATCAACACCTTTATTAATAAGTACGAGACCAACCCGCACCACATGCTGCCCATCTGGGAGCTGGCTGCCAACGAGACCTACTGCATGATTGGCAACCACGCCATTCCCGTCATCGCCGATGCCTATTTCGCTGGTATCCGTGACTTTGATGCCGAAAAGGCTCTCGAGGCTATGGTGGCCAGCTCGAAGGACGACTTCCGCGGCATGGGCGCTTATATGAAATATGGCTACATCCCGATCGAAGTTGAAGGTGAGGCCACGTCAAAAACCCTCGAATAT
Source organism: uncultured Bacteroidia bacterium (assembly GCA_902786745.1). Taxonomy (GTDB): domain Bacteria; phylum Bacteroidota; class Bacteroidia; order Bacteroidales; family F082; genus Limimorpha. The sequence goes on along the minus strand of CADADR010000004.1, from coordinate 156,606 downwards.
GCCTACGACGACTGGTGTGTTGCCCGCCTCGCCGAGGCCTTGGGCAAGACCGACATTGCCAAGGAGTTTTATGCCCGCGCACAGAGCTATAAGAACATCTACAATCCCGAGAACCAGTTCTTCCAAGGTCGCCGCAATGGCGGTTGGATGCGTCCCTTCGACCCCGCACAGGTCAACTTCACGCTGACCGAGGCCAACTCCTATCAGTACGGTTTCTTTGTGCCACAGGACGTGAATGGTCACGTCGACTTGATGGGCGGCTGGAACGGCTACGAGGCCAAACTCGATGGCCTGTTTAACGCCCCCTCCAACCTGACGGGTCGCGAACAGCCTGACATCACGGGACTCATCGGCCAATATGCCCACGGCAACGAGCCGAGCCACAACACCGTGTATATGTACAACTTCGTCGGCAAGCCCACCAAGACGCAATACTATGTGAAGAAGGTGATGGACGACTTTTACACCGACCGTCGTGACGGCTATGCTGGCAACGAGGACTGCGGTCAGATGTCGGCTTGGGGTGTGCTCTCCGCCATGGGCTTCTATCCCGCCACGCCCGCCTCGGGTTATTATGTGCTGGGTCTTCCGCGCTTCGAGCGCACCCGCCTGACCTTCGAGAACGGCAAGCAGTTTGAAGTCGTCGCCAAGGGCTTGAGCAACAAGAACTGTTACGTGAAGTCCGTCAAGCTGAACGGCAAGCCCTTGGAGCGTAGCTACGTCACCTTCGAGGAGGTGTTTAACGGTGGCACGCTCGAGTTCACCATGACCGATAAGAACAACTCGCCTTGGGCCACGCAACCCGAGAACTGCCCCGTGATGCGTATCCCCAGCGAACAAATCGTCATCGTGCCCACTGTCAACGCCAACTCCGACACCTTCTTCGACAGCATCATGGTCAGCATGAGCCATCCTGTCGAAGGCGTGAAGATCTACTATACCTTGGATGGCACCGAGCCTTCCGATTCGGCTTTGCTCTACGAGAAGCCCATCTGCCTGAAGGAGGCCACCGACATACGTGCCGCTGCCTTACAGGACGGCCGCTGGAGCCTGCCCATCGACGCACACTATTATCTGATCGACGCGCGTCATAGCGTGAAGCTGGAGAACAAATACAACGAGCAATACGAGGCCGGTGGTCTGAAGGCTTTGATCGACCACCAGCGCGGCGGCGAGAACTTCCGCACGGGCTCGTGGCAAGGCTACTATGGCGTCGACCTCATCGCCACCGTCGACTTGGGCGTTTCGAAACGCCTCAATCGATTGGCAGGTAGTTTCCTGCAGGAGATCTACTCTTGGATATGGATGCCTACCGAGGTGGAATACTTCGTCAGCGATGACGGCCGCAACTTCCGTAGCGTAGGTAAGGTGAAGAACGATGTGCCTGTGGATGCCGATGGTGCTTTCGTCCAGGAGATGGAGGTGCGTCCGCGCTGCAACGCCCGTTATGTGAAGATGGTGGCCAAGACCATCGGCACCTGTCCCGAAGGCCATGTGGGCGCCGGACAGAAGGCTTGGATCTTCTGTGATGAATTGGTGATAGAATAGTGAGATTCCCTGACGGGAATGGAGTGTACGTCAAGTGTTTCAAGCGGCGGTAAAGACGGTTACTGACTTTATTACAGGTTCTACCGCCGCTGGGAACTAAAAGATTTACTCCATTCCCCGCAGGGGAATCTCAAACAGTTGAGTTTGAATTATAATTCTTTAAAAACCTCAAATATGAAAGAATCCATTGTAATCCTCGCCGGCGGCGGTCCGGCACCTGGAATCAACACGGTGATCAGCACCGTGGCGAAGACCTTCCTTAAGGACGGTTATCGTGTCCTTGGCCTCAACGAAGGCTACAAGAACCTCTTCAAACCCAATCCCGATGTGGTCGAGATGGACTTCCTCTATGCCGATGCCATCTTGAAGCAGGGTGGTTCGGCATTGAAGATGAGCCGTTACAAACCGAAAAACGAAGAGTTCAACACGGAGTTCTTCATCAAGAACAACATCAAATTGTTGGTCACCATCGGTGGCGACGACACCGCATCGACGGCCAACCGCATCTCGAAGTTCTTGGCCAGCAGCGGCTTCCCCATTCAAAACATCCATGTGCCAAAGACCATCGATAACGACCTGCCGCTGCCTGAGGGCAGCCCGACCTTTGGCTATTACTCCGCCAAAGATGCTGCCGTGCATCTGGTGCAGACCATCTACGAAGACGCCCGCACGAGCGGCAACTGGTTTGTGGTCTCCGCCATGGGTCGTGAGGCTGGTCACCTGGCTTTCGGTATGACTTCGGCCTGCCACTGCCCGATGGTGGTCATCCCCGAGATGTTCAACAACGCGGAAGTGACCTTCGATGCCATTATCAAGCTGGTAGTCAGCTCTATAGTGAAACGCAAACTCTTGGGTGTCAACTACGGCGTTGTCATCATCAGCGAGGGCGTGTTCCACTTTATGAGCGATGAGGAAATCGAGAAGTCGGGTGTGGCCTTCACCTACGACGAACATGGCCATCCCGAGCTGGGCAACGTGAGTAAGGCACACATCTTCAATCTGTTGTTGCAACAGCGCTTGAAGACCTTGGGCATCAACGTGAAGAGTCGTCCCGTTGAAATCGGTTACGGCATCCGTTGTGTCGAGCCCAACGGCTACGACTTGACTTACTGCTCACTGCTGGGTTACGGCGTGAAGAAACTCTTCGACAAGGGCGTGAGTGGCGCTATGGTCACCACCAACCCGAAGGGTGAGATCATGCCGTTGTACCTGAAGGACGTGGAAGACGAGAACGGCAAGATCAAGCCGCGCTTGGTCAACCTCAACGGTCCGAAGGCCGAGTTGATCTTCAACGAAGGCCTGCAGTACATTAGCCCTGCCGACTACGAAGCGGCCAAGGCCTACCTGCCCAATCCAGAGGACTACGACTTCAAGAAGATCTTGAAGTGGTAAAAGGTTCCCGCCTGGCGGCGGGAATGGAGTAAGGCATAAAATGACCAGCGGCGGCTTGTAGCGTTTACAGTTTGTAAGCGTTACAGGCCGCCGCGGTTTATAAAATGATTATAACTCCATTCCCGCGAAGCGGGAACCTCTTAGTGTTATTGTCTAACGTTGACTTTCTGCACCATCACGCCATCGGCGTATTCGATGCGAACAAGGTACATGCCCGATTCGTAACGGCTCAGATCGAGGGTGGTGTTGCCCTCGGCTTCAGCCTCCATGAGTTTTTGTCCCATGAGGTTGCTGACGCTGATATGCATCGTGCCTTGGCCTTCAATGTTGAGCAGACCGTTAGTTGGGTTGGGGTAGACGTTGACGTTGGCAGCGTTTTCATTGACGGCGGTGACAATCAGGTTGCCAATGCCCTCAATCTCCGATTCGCATTGCTCGCTACCTCTAACGAAGACAGCGGTGACCTCATACTCATATTCGCCATGCTCATTGTTGTTGTCGAAGAATTCGTAGCTGTTGGCGCCAGTGTAGGGTACCTCCGCAATGAGTTCTGACTCTTTGGTGACAAGAATGGAACGATAGATGTTGAAGTGGTCAAGGTTGGCTGTGACGTTGGGTTTGTCCCAAGTGAGGTAAACGCCATACTCTTCTTCACTATGCCATTGGTATTCGCCTTGCAGGTTCTGTACAGGATAGCAGGCCAGCGGAGCTTCCTCGCAGTTGTTCTCGTAGGTCATGAAGATACCATCTTCAAGTTCGCTGCTGGTGAATAGTTCGTTGCCAGCATAGTCGAGGATGGTGAAGGAGCATTCAAAGTCGGTGTCGTGCTCTTCGTAGGCATGATACCAGCCGTGGTTCCAAATGAAGTTGAGGTTGCCGCGCAGCAAAGGAAGGTCAACAACCAAGTCTGAGCCCTCGGTCATCGTAACGATGGCGATGCGTTGTCCGCTCTCGGAGGTCACGCTGATGGCGGCGCCTTTCCAGCCGTCGCCACCGTCGTCGTGGAGTTGGAAGACGACGTTACACTTCTCGCCCACGAGTACGCTGCGGTAAGTGGTGCGGCTGATACCGGCTTCGTTGGTCACGTAGATAGCATATTCGTAAAGGCCAGGTTCGAGACCATTGTCATCATATTCCATGTTGGCGCCCACTTGAGTGTCAGTCAATTCGGCGATGACTTCGAAGTTGCGGCGGATGGTGATGGAGGTGATGCTCGTCAGATCGCTGCCATCGACGGTAAGGGTCGGGTTGGTCCAGCTGAGGCGCACGGCATCCAACGAGGCCTCTTCGGAGGCAAGCATGTTGGCCACGCTGTCGGGACGGCTGTAGTAGACGTCACCTTGTGGGACGATGTGGCCAGTGAAGCCGTTCATTTGGTTGAAGGCATAGCGGGTGGTGTTGAGGGCACCAATGGGGCACCAGGCATTGTCGCGGCCACTCCAGCCCCAATTGAAGTGGAAATAGTCATTCTCATCGTAGCCGTCGCACACGTAGGCGTGACCACCGGCACCGCTGTCGTCCTGACCGCTGTAGTAGAGGGGCAGGAGCTCGTCCAAGCCACCGTCTTTCAGCATCTGTGCCCATTGTTCGTTGGTGTAGCCCCAGCCTGGCCACCAATTGCCGTAGTTGGTCACATGGTCTTCGCAGTTGTAACGGAAATAGTTACGCAGGGCGGTAGGCACATCGTCGGAGTAGGCACCGCTGCCATGACCGCTATACATCATATTGACTGAGATGCCAAGGTGATGCAGCAACTGGGCCGTTTCGAAGTATTCTTCTTCTGTGCTGGTCGAGTCCAAAGTGTTGGGCATCAGCTCGAAATGGTATTCGGTTTCGCCGAAGTTGGCCGACTGTTGGGCATAGCCATCAGGATGGTAGGAGTGTGAACCCACGCCTTGGGCAGGCCATTCCCAAAACTTCATTACCATACCCATGGCCGTAGCCACGCAACCGGCATAGACATGTCCGCCGTTGCCTTCAGGATCTTCGGGGCATTGGCTGTTCCAAGGGAAGTTCTGGTTCCAGAGGGTCTGGCAAAGCGGACCCACCACAGCGCGGGTCTGCTCACCGCGGTTGAGGCTGCCGTTATTAGCCACCGAACGCCATTCAGCCGTGATGTCGGCCGTGGCGCTGAGGTTGTGCTCGCGTACGTATTGGATCTCTTGGCGGAAGCCGTCGAGGGTGAATTGGAAGCCTTCAGCCACGTCGTTGGGGTTGTATTTGCCCGTGGTGGAGTAGGCAAGGATGGGCTTCACGCGGTCGTCGCCGGCCACGATGACGAAGCCTTCGCCGTTACTGACGTTGAACACGTAGTAATCGGTACCGCCACGTTGCATGTCGATGGCCGTTGCCACCAGGTTGAGCTGTACGTCAGCGTTGCGCTGGGCGACAGCAGTGGTGCTCAAAAATTTGGCACCCAGTCTTTGTGCCTTCTGTTGGTCGACAGGGCCGGCCATGAGGCTGCCGAGGGCAGCGAGGAGGCAAAGGGTCAAAGTTAGTTTTTTCATATTGAGAGTGTTTATTATTGTTTCTGAGGCCGCAAAGATAATTGCTTTATTTCAATTAGGTGTATGTATATGAAAAAAAATCACGGGGCATTGAAAAAACGATGTCCCGTGATATAGAATGCTAACTTTGGAATTATTAGTAATTCATTCCTGAATTGTTTTCACTTTGAACTTCTTTCGGGTTGGGCCCCCATTGGTTCTCGCCGGGTTGGCTGTCTTTGGCCAACCATACGATAAGCCAAATGACCAATGCAAGGACGATGAAGACAAGTATGCCATAAACAATGAAAACGGTCATGGAATTGTCTCCATTGGTAGGGGTAATGATGTCTATAAACAAGAATAGCAACATGGAGATTATTAATGATATGACCATAAAGATGAGCAGTATCCATCCGCTTTTTCCGATGTCATGCAAGCGACGTACAGTTACGGCTGTATAGGGGAGAAAAACACCCAAGCCAAAGAGGATATACAAGTATTTGGCAATAGGAATCATGAGGGACAAAAAGGAAAGTCCAGATGCAACAAGTATGTAAAACAGGTAAAAATACCAAAACTCGGAGCGGCGTGCACGTCCCGAAAAAGTCGCATACTTTGAAAACACGCTTTTGATGGCTTCACCGAAGTTCATAGTGATGTGTTTTAAGGGGTTAATACGCTGCAAATATAAGAATTAATACTTGTCTCCAAACATTTTGCAAAAAAATGACCATGATCGCTTTTAACAACGTTATTGCGGTCATGGTCATAGTCAATGGTCATGGTACTTTTAATCTGCTTTGAGCTTCTTGTATCTGAAGCGTTTGGGCTCCACGTTGCCGAGGCGTTTCATCTTGTTTTCTTCGTATTCCGAGTAGCTGCCCTCGAAGAAATAGACCTGTGAGTTGCCCTCGAAAGCGAGGATGTGGGTGGCCACACGGTCGAGGAACCAGCGGTCGTGGCTGATGATGACAGCGCAGCCGGCGAAGTTCTCAAGACCTTCCTCCAAGGCACGGAGCGTGTTCACGTCGATGTCGTTGGTGGGCTCGTCCAAGAGGAGCACATTGGCTTCCTGTTTCAAGGTGAGGGCAAGGTGCATGCGGTTGCGCTCACCACCCGACAGCACGCCCGCCTTCTTCTGCTGGTCGTTGCCGCCAAAGTTGAAACGGCTGACGTAGGCGCGCGAGTTCATGCTGCGCTTGCCTAACTGAATCAGTTCGTTGCCGCCACTGATGACCTCCCAGACGGTCTTCTCGGGGTCGATGTCGGCGTGCTGCTGGTCGACATAGCCGATCTTCACGGTCTCACCGACCTCGAAGGTGCCTGAGTCGGGCTTTTCCAATCCCATGATGAGGCGGAACAGCGTGGTCTTGCCTGCACCGTTGGGACCGATGACGCCTACGATGCCACCTTGCGGCAGGCTGAAGCTGAGGTTCTCGAACAACAATTTGTCGCCATAGGCCTTGGTGACGTCATGCGCCTCGATGACTTTGGTGCCGAGGCGGTCGCCGTTGGGGATATAGATCTCGAGTTTCTCTTCTTTCTCTTTCACGTCCTCGTTGAGCATCTTCTCATACGACTCCAAACGGGCTTTGCCTTTGGCGTGACGTGCCTTGGGAGCCATGCGCACCCATTCCAGCTCACGCTCGAGAGTCTTGTGGCGCTTGCTCTCGGTCTTCTCTTCCATGGCAAGACGGGCGGTCTTTTGGTCGAGCCACGACGAGTAGTTGCCCTTCCACGGGATGCCTTCGCCACGGTCGAGTTCGAGGATCCAGCCAGCCACATGGTCGAGGAAGTAACGGTCGTGGGTGACGGCGATGACGGTGCCCTTGTACTGCTGCAGGTGGCTCTCCAGCCATTGGATGCTCTCGGCATCGAGGTGGTTGGTAGGCTCGTCGAGGAGCAGGATGTCAGGCTCTTGCAGCAGGAGTCTGCATAAAGCCACACGACGGCGCTCGCCTCCCGAGAGGTTGCGCACAGGGGTGTCGCCATCGGGACAGTTGAGGGCATCCATGGCGCGTTCCAGCTTGCTGTCGAGTTCCCAAGCGTCGTGTTGCTCGATGAGTTCGGTGAGCTCGCCTTGACGGGCAATCAACTTGTCGAAGTCGGCGTCAGGTTCGGCGAACTTATTGTTGATTTCTTCGTATTCCTTAAGGATATCGACGATTTCCTGCACGCCTTCTTCCACCACCTGACGGACGGTTTTATTGTCGTCGAGCTGTGGCTCCTGGTCGAGCATGCCGACCGAATAGCCGGGCGAGAACACCACTTCGCCATTATAGGATTTCTCCTTGCCTGCGATGATGCGCAGCAGGGTGGATTTACCTGCGCCGTTCAAACCAATGATACCGATCTTGGCGCCATAGAAAAAGGAGAGGTAGATGTCTTTCAATATTTGTCTTGACGGCGGGATGATTTTGCTCACGCCTACCATCGAGAAGATGATTTTTTTGTCGTCGGGGTTTGCCATATTCAGTTGTCAGTTGTTCAGTTGTTCAGTTGTCAGTTGGGTCATTGCGTGTTCCATGATGGCGGTTGCTTTGCCCCAATCGTACACGCGGTTGGTGAAGTTGTATCCTGCTTGGGCGAGACGTTCGGCCTTTTCTTGGTTGGTCAACAGGGTGATGATATGATGGGCCATCTCCTCTGCATTGTTGCCAACCAAGATCTCTTCGTCGGGCTTAGCGCCCAATGAGGCGTTAGCCAATGGTGAGGTGATGGCGGGCAGGCGCATCGACATGGCCTCCAGGAGTTTGTTTTGCAGACCCGTTCCAATGCGCATGGGGGCAATGAAGATGCGGCTCAGGGCATAGGCGTCGCGGATGTCGTCGAGCCATCCGCTGACGATGAGGCGCTCCGAGGCACATTTTCTCACCCTCGGGTCGGGCGAGGCGCCCGCAATGTAAAGCTTGGTTTCGGGCAAGGCCTTCCATACGAGCGGCATGATTTCGTTGGAGAGGTATTCCACCGCGTTCACGTTGGGCGGGTAGCTCATATTGCCTGTGAAGACAAGGTCGTAGGCCTTCTCGCGGTCTTGCGGCGCATATTTTTCATGGTCGACGCCGTTGGGGACGATGAGGATCTCGTCGCGTTTCTCGTGCGGGAACAAGGCCCTGTCGGGTTCGCTGATGATGCTGCGAACGTCGAAGTCGTCGAAGATCTCCGCCTCATACCGTTGCAAGCGGTGGTACTCCATATTATATATGGGCCGCGTAGCGCGTGAGGCGATGTCGGCGCGGCGTTTCATTCCGTAGGAGAAGATGTCTTGATAGTCGATGGCTTTCGGGAGGTCTTTATGACGGATGTACTCTGCCGTGCGCAGCAACTGGCAATAGAGCATGTCGGGTTGGTGCTTGGCGATGAGTGCGTTTACTTTTTTGGCTGCCTTACGGTTGTAGAAATAGCCGCATTGCATGGGCAAGCCCTTGAAGAAGGCGCGGATGAGCCCCAAAAGTATCTGAGCCTTGTTGATTTTGATGAAGCTTATCGACTGACAATAGGGCTGCAAGGCATGAAAGGCGTCCTGCTCGCTGACCTTTGGGTTGTCGTTGAGCGCGCAAAGGACGATTTCGTTGTGCTTTGCAAGCTGTTTTATCTGGTTGAAAGCCCGCAACTTGTCGCCTTTTTCGAGCGGATAGGGAATGCGGGGCAGGAGGACAAAAATCTTCATCTCAACGGATTTAGGGGGCAAAGATAGTGATTTTTCTTTATGCAGTGGTTTATTTTACTATGGCCTATAGCCGATGGCCTATGGCTGCCCCTATGTAAAGGCAAGCCATAGGCCATAAGCCATGGGCTATAGTCGATTATAAGAAACTAATTCTGCTCCCTGGCTTGATCTGCTCATAAAACATCAAAAGTCGTGCGATGATCTTGCGGTTGTCGTAGGTGTCTTCGACGAGTTTTCTGGCCGCTTGGCCGATGCGGACGGCGTTTTGCGGGTTTTCGTTGAGGCTGCGGATGGCTTCCACCATCTTGGCCTTGTTTTCGGCAATGATGATGTTGACATCTTCGTCGTAAAGGATGCCTTCGGCACCCACACGGGTGGTGATGACGGTCTTCCCCATGGCCATCGACTCGATGATCTTGATGCGGATGCCGCTGCCTGAGAGTAGGGGCACGATGGCTACGTCGTGGTTGGCGACGAAAGCCTTGGCGTCGGGCACCTCGCCGACCACGTCGATATGCGGGTCTTTCATCGTGGTGAGCCATTCGGGCATGGATCGTCCTGCCAGATGGTAGACGAAATTGGGTACTTTCTCCACCGTCTTGGGAAGCACTTCGTCGATAAACCAGCGTATGCCTTCCTCGTTGGGCATCCAGTTCATGGATCCGATATGGTAGAACTTTGGCTTGCCTTCAAACTCATATTTGGGCGTGAACTCTTCAGGATAAACGCCAAACGGGATGTCGATGATGGGCTTGGAGCAGTACTTACGGAAGAAAGCGGCATCTTTGCGCGTGATGGCGGCGATGCCGTCGACAGTCTCTAAGGCGTTGAGCTCATACTCTTTCAATGTCTTGGCCAGATGGTTGATATACCAGCGTTTGATGAAGAACTTGGTCTCCTTGGCCATGCGTTCCCAAATCTTGTGTTCCACGTTGTGGGCGCGCAACACAATCATGGCTTTGCTGTGTTGACGGATGGTCTCCACATAAGGCGCCATAAACAGCATCTCCAGCTGCACCACGTCAAACTGCTCTTTTTTGAGCACCTCGGTCAGTCTCGCGTTGAAATCCTCCGATATGAACCGCTCCACATGATAGGATTTCTTTGAAAACAGGTTGAGGAAGGCTCTCAATGGGCGGATGCTCAGGTCGACATCGATGAGCTCGATGCCGGTCTTCTGCCTATACTCCTCGGGGATGTCGGAGGCCTTGACATTGAATTTCTCGCTGTTGACGGCCAATATCTTGACCTGATGGCCCGCCTCAAGCAAGCCTGTGACGATGCTGTTCATCGCCATGGGGCCGCCTTCAAAGGCTGGATATGGAGGTTTGTTGCAGAGTAGGAGAATCTTCATGCTTCTTTCGTTTTTTTGAACAATTTCTGAAAAAATTTCTTCCAGCTGTCGCCGTCAAAGAGCGCCGCGTCGGTGGTCGCCTTGAAGGTGAAGAAAAGCCCGACGGGCAACAGCACAAGTGAAGATAGCCACACGCCGAGGAACATGTTGAGGTCGCCATACACGGCCATGCGCTCGGCGATGGTGGAGAGGAGGTGGTAGATGATGAAGAAGCCCACCGAGATGACTACGGGCAGGCCCAATCCACCCTTGCGAATGATGCTACCCAAAGGTGCGCCGATGAAGAAGAAAATGAGGCAGGCGATGCTCAAGGTGAACTTCTTGTGCCATTCCTTCTTGTGCTTGTTGATGTTCTCGTTTTGTGAGCCGAGGTCAATCTTGTTGAAGGCCACGTTGTCTTTGGCGTTCTGGGCGCTTCCGATGGACAAGCTGATGATGTTGCTGCGCAACTCGCCTTTGTAGTTGCTGAGCAAAGGCCATTGCAGGATACGGCACGTGTCGGCGGCAAGGCCATTGCTGTCGGCTGTCGTGGGACGGTTGAACTGTACGTCGGTGTGCAGGCCGTTGTAGTTGGCCCAACGTCGTGCGAAGCCGTTAGTGAAAGTCTCTTGTCGGAAGGCCTGTCGTGCCCGCAATGAGTCCAACGAGGTGGAGAGCTGGCGGATGTTCATCATCTGCTGGTACGACTTGTACATGTCTTCGCTCGAGCGGGTCAAGTCGAACGAGGCCAAGCTGAACTTGATGAGCTCCTGCTTGAACGACATGCGTTCGAAGGGCCGCTTCTCCTTATAGCCGTCGGTGGTGATGTCGGTGTAGTTGTGACCGTTGTAGAGGGTGAAGAGGATGTTGCGTTGGTTTGGACTCATCGTCATCACGCCCGAGTCGGCAGTGATGATTTTGGTGCAGCCTTGACGATCGCTATGGTCGTAAATCTTTACACCGTAGATGTGGCTTCCATCCTTGCCTTTGCGGTCGACGAAGATGACATAATTCTCAATATCCTTATAGAACACGCCTTCCTTGATGTTGAACGCCAGCTTCTGCCGCTGTACGTCGGTCAGCAAGGTGCGCCACTTGAGTGTGGCGATAGGGATGAGACTGTTCGAGATGAAGAAGGCCAAGACGCTGAGCATCAGAGAGAAAAGCAATAATGGTCGCATCGAACGCCACATGGAGATGCCCGAGGCTTTCATGGCCACCAATTCGTAGTGCTCGCCGAGGTTGCCGAAACACATCAACAAAGCCAAGAGCAAGGCCAATGGCAACGACATGGGTATGGCAGTGATTGAGGTGTAAAACAACAGCTCTGCTATAATCTTGAATTCCAATCCTTTACCAACTAGGTCGTCGACATAGAGCCATACGAACTGCATCACCCAGATAAACACCACGATGAAGAAGGTGAGTACAAAGGTGCCCAAAAACGATTTGGTGATATAACGGTAAAGTTTCTTCATCTTAAGAATAAACGCTGCAAAGGTAGAAAAATTCTATCTTTGCAGAAAATTTACATGCGCTATGAATCAACTTGACTATTTCAAAGGCCTTAACTTGGCCATCACTATCAGCGCCAAAGACGGCGAAATCCTTTATCAAAACGATAGTTCCATCGAGGTGAACGGCGACGCTCGTGGTCGCGACTTGATGAAATGCCACAACGAACGCTCACAGCAGATTATTCGTCATCTGTTGGACGATGCAGCCACCAACGTATATACGATTTCGAAAAAGGGCAAGAAAAAACTCATCTACCAGACACCCTGGTATGAGGACGACGCCAAACAAATTGTAGGCGGGCTCATCGAGTTCTCCATCATCCTGCCTGAGGACATGCCGCATTACGACCGTGGATAACAAAAAAGGGCGCCAAACGGCGCCCCTTTTTTTCATAACATGTGGTTTTATTTGGTCACCAAGTTGTAGGTGTCCTGGGCGATGACGAACTCCTCGTCGGTAGGATACACCACCACTTTGACCTTGGAGTTAGGTGTTGAGATCACTCCTGCGTCGCCGATGGTGTCCTTGTTCATCTGGCTGTCGAATTCGATTCCGAGGCCTTCCATGTTCTCGAGGATGGCTTCACGCATGAACCAGGCGTTCTCGCCGATGCCACCCGTCATCACGATGAGGTCGGCACCGTTCATCACGGCCATGTAGCCGCCGATGTACTTCTTCACACGGTGGGCAAACATGTTGAAGGCGTAGGTGCAACGTTCGTCGCCTTCTTCCTTGCCAGCACGCACGTCGCGCATGTCCTGCTTGCCGCCCGTGATGCCCACGAGACCTGATTTCTTGTTCACTAAGGTGTTCATCTCCTTGGTCGTGTAGCCTTCCTTGTCCATGATGTACATGAAAGCGCCGAGGTCGAGGTCGCCGGTACGGCTACCCATGACGAGGCCTTCAACGGGGGTAAAGCCCATCGAGGTCTCCACCGACTTGCCGTATTCGACGGCGGCGATGGAGGCACCACTGCCGAGGTGGCAGGTCACGATCTTCGACTGTTTCCAGTCCAAGCCGACGAAAGCGGCGGCTTTTTCGGCCACGTACTTGTGGCTGGTGCCGTGGAAGCCATAGCGGCGCACGCGGTATTTCTCGTAGTATTCGTAAGGCACGGCATAGAGGTAGGCCTCAGGCGGCATGGTGCTGTGGAACGAGGTGTCGAACACGGCTGCCATAGGGATGCCAGGGAGCACTTCCTCCATGGCGTGGATGCCCTGCAGGCTGCCAGGGTTATGCAACGGGGCGAGGTCGGTGAGCGACTGGATGCCATCGATGACTTTCTGGTCGATGAGGACGCTCTTGGGGAAGAGCTCGCCACCGTGGGCCACGCGGTGACCGACGGCGTTGATTTCCTTCAGGTCTTTGATGACGCCCATCTTCGGGTCGACCAAGGCTTTCAGCACCAGCTTGATGCCTTCGGTGTGGTTCGGGATGGGAAGTTGCTCGTAGTATTTCTCACCATTGTATTTGTGGGTGAATTCGCCCATCTCAAGGCCGATGCGCTCCAAGAGTCCCTTGGCCAAAAGGTGTGATGAATTGGCGTTTTCCATTTCAAGCAGCTGGTACTTGATGGAAGAGCTGCCGCAGTTTAAGACTAATATTTTCATGGTTATTTCTGTTTTTGTGCAATTGCTTGGTTACAGGTGATGGCGACCAGTTTATACACATCGTCGATGGAGCAGCCACGGCTGAGGTCGTTGCAGGGCTTGGCGAGGCCTTGCAGCACGGGGCCGACGGCTTCGGCACCGGCCAGACGCTGGACGAGCTTGTAGGCGATGTTGCCGACTTCGAGGCAGGGGAACACGAGGGTGTTGGCCTTACCAGCAACGGGGCTACCAGGAGCCTTGCTCGAGCCGACTGAAGGCACGATGGCAGCATCGGCTTGCAACTCACCGTCGAGGACGAGGTCGGGACGACGTTCCTTGGCGATACGGGTGGCTTCGATGACCTTGTCGACCACCTCATGCTTGGCGCTGCCCTTGGTGGAGAAGCTCAGGATGGCGGTGATGGGGTCGATCTTGGCGATGGCCTTGGCCGTGTCGGCGGTGCAGATGGCGATTTCGGCCAGCTGCTCAGCTGTAGGCATGGGGGTGACGGCGCAGTCGGCGAAGACCATGCGGCCGTTGGTGCCATAAGGGCATCCCTCTGGGAGGAACATCGTGAAGGCGCCACTGACGCAGGTCACACCGGGCACGGTCTTGATGATCTGCAGGGCGGGACGGAGCATGTCGCCCGTGGTGCTGCGGGCACCGCTGACGAGACCGTCGGCCTCACCTGCCTTGACCATCAGGATGCCGAGATACATGAAGTTCTGGGCCAGGTCGTCGGCTTGCTCGGGCGTCATGCCCTTGGCTTTACGCAGCTCGTAAAGCAGGTCGGCATATTTCTGTTTGTCGGGGTTGTTCTTCGGGTCGATGATACGAGCCTTGTCGATGTTCTTGAGGCCGAACTCGGCGGTCATCTCCTTGATCTTCTCTGCGGGACCGATGAGGATGATGTCGGCGACGCCGTCAGCTAACAGACGGTCGGCGGCCTTCAAGGTACGGGGTTCGTCACCCTCGGGGAGCACAATGCGCTGCTTGTTGGCTTGGGCATTGGCAATGATTTCTTGCATTAAATCCATTTTATTCAGTTTATAGTTGATAGTTATCGGTTAATAGTTGAAATTGACCTGCAAAGTTAAGAAGTTTTTGTGTTGTTTTGCAAATAATCCATTATTTTTGCAGCGTAATTTGATAGATATTCATGCCGCAGTATCCCGATATATTCTATGCCAACCCTTTTGTGGAGCCGACGCAAGCCGTTGATACGTTGCGCGTTGTCGACAGCATCGCTTGCGACAGTGTGGTGCCCAACTTCATTGCTCCGGGGTTTCGAGGCACGATGACGCCGGTGCTACGCGTGTCGTACGAGATCCTTCAGGGTTGGAACCTGGCGCTTTTGGGACTCATGCTGCTCCTTATCGTGCTCAACAAGCAACTCTATCCCCGTCAGTTCCGCCAGATGCTATCGGTGCCAGGAGGTGTGTCGCACACCAACCAGCTGTTGCGCGAGTGGAACCCCGTGCGAAGTTTCCTCTGCGTGTCGTTCACGGTGGGTTACATTCTGCTTATGGCCCTCTTCGTGCAGAAGAGTTGTGTCGTGCTCTCGCACGATGTGGCAAGATACAACGGATGGGAGGTTTTCATGACGTTATGCGCTTTCGTGGCGGGATGGGTGCTGCTCCGTTATCTGACGTTGCATTTCGTCAACTGGCTCTTCGACACCCGCGACACCGTCGACCGGCAGATGACCGTCCAGTTTTCCGTCTCCGTCTTTACCCTGATGCTCATGGTGCCTATCGTCCTGTTGTTGATTTATAATCCAACAAGGTATTTTATTTGGATTGGCCTTGCGGTATTGGCCTTGGCGGCTTTTGTCAGGCTCGTCTTGGGGATTATCGAGACGAGAGTTTCAACAAAAATATCGGCGTTTTATATTTTTTTGTATCTTTGCGCCCTCGAAATCGCACCCGTTGCGACGCTCGTGACAGCAGGTCTACGATACTTTACTCACGGCTCTGTGTTTTAACGAGTTATAATCAACGGAAGTGGCGAAAATCGCGTAAAAAGACGTTCTTAAATTAAGGAAGAAAAGATGAAGATTAAGTCAATTTTGGTGTCACAGCCCAAGCCGGCCGACATTACGAAGACTCCTTTTGCCGATATGATGAAGAAGTACGGAGTGAACTTCACTTTTGAAAAGTTTATCAAACTCGACGATGTCACTGCAAGCGAACTGCGTCAAGAACATATCAAACTCCCCGAATATACTGCCATCATCCTCACCAGCCGTAATGCCATTGACCATTTCTTCAGAGTCGCCAAGGAGATGCGTTATGCCGTCCCTGAGACCTTGAAATACTTTTGCATCAACGAGTCGACCGCTTTTTACCTTCAACGTTATGTGCAATACCGCAAACGAAAGGTGTTCTATGGCAACCAGACCTTGAACGACCTTGTCGATATCATGAAGAAGCACAAGGATGAGAAATACCTCTACTGCTGCTCCGATATCAGCTCCGATTCCACCACCGACCTGCTGACCGCGGCCAAGCTCAACTTCACCAAGGCGGTGATGTTCCGCACGGTGCCTGCCGACCTCAGGGACGTGGTGAAGATCAACGACTACGATATGCTGGTCTTCTTCAGCCCCGCCGGTATCCACTCCTTGAAGGAGAACTTCCCTGAATTCGAACAGAAGGAAGTCGCCATTGGCGGCTTCGGCGATGCCACCTGCCAGGCCATCGTCGATGCTGGCTTCGAACTCAATTTCCGTGCTCCCACGCAGACCGCCCCTTCGATGACCATGGCCATCGAGGAGTTCCTTATTGCTGAGCAGAAGAAGAATAAGAAAAGATAAAAAGACAGCTTTTCAAAGCCTTATCGTCTATGGCCGTCAAGGAGAATCTCCCGAAATATGAACGCATCTGCAAGGAGAATGATATCCAGCTGCTGTTCGATAAAGGAGAAGGCTTCTCCGTCTATCCCTTTCGTGTCGTTTTCCTTTTCCGTCGCGACGAAAGCCGTCCGGTGACCTGCCGTCTGCTGGTATCCGTCTCCAAGAAACGCTTTCATCATGCCTTCAAGCGCAACCGCGTGAAGAGGCTCATCCGTGAGTCGTGGCGGAAAAACAAGGCTTCACTCTACGAAATCTGCCAAAAGGATAATATTTCCGTCGATGTAGCGTTAGTGTATACGGCTACCGTAATCCATTCCTACGAAGAGTTGTTCAAGAAGATGCAGAAGGTCGTACATGACCTTGCCAAAAAATATGGTTCCAGCCATGAAACGCATAGCAAAAATGCCCGCTAAGTTCCTGATCCTTCTGATCCGGCTCTACCAGGTGACGCTGTCGCCATACATCGGGAAGAGTTGTCGCTACACGCCTACTTGCTCCAACTACGGCATCGAAGCCATCGAGAAATACGGGTTCTTCAAAGGCGGCTGGCTCACCTTCAAGCGCATACTGTCATGCAACCCTTGGGGTGGGAGTGGTTATGACCCCGTTCCTTAATGATAATATAACAAACAGAATATGAAACACATACGTATCCTAATCCTGGCACTGCTCCTCCCAATCGGCCTCTTCGCACAAGAGAAGCAGAACAACTTCGAGATTGCCAAAAGCCTCGACATCTACAATAGCCTCCTTCGAGAGCTCAACCTCAACTATGTCGATGAAATCAACCCCGGTGAGCTCAACGAGACTGCCATCAAGGCCATGCTTGACGGCCTTGACCCTTACACCGTTTTCATCCCCGAGTCGGACATCGAGAACGCCAAGTTTATGACCACAGGCGAGTATGGCGGCATCGGTGCCATCATCCAGTATGACGGCGAGTTTACCCGTATCTCCGACCCCTACTATGGCTGGCCTGCACAGAAAGCAGGTATCATCGCCGGCGATGTCATCCTTGAGGTGAATGGTGTCGACTGTAAGAAGAAAAACACCCAGGAAGTCAGCAACCTGCTGAAGGGACAGCCTGGCACCGAGGTGACGCTGAAACTCAAGCGTTATGGTCAGGAGAAACCCATTGAAAAGACCTTGAAACGCGAGAAGGTGAAGATCGACAACATACCTTATTATAAGTTGTTCGACAATGGCATTGCCTACCTCCAGCTGAGTGGATTCACCCGCGACGCTGCCAAAGAGGTGAAGGAGAAGTTTGCAGAGATGCGTAAGAAAGGCCAACTCAAAGGCTTTGTGCTCGACTTGCGTGGCAACGGCGGCGGCTTGATGAACGAAGCGGTCGACATCGTCAATATGTTCATTCCCAAAGGGAAGCCCGTCGTCTCCATGAAAGGCAAGGCCGCCACGGCCAATAGCCTGCATCCTACCACCAATGACCCTGTTGACCTCGATATCCCCTTGGCCGTCCTCGTTGACGGCAACAGCGCCTCGGCCAGCGAGATTGTGGCAGGTGCCATCCAGGACTATGACCGTGGTGTCATCATTGGTGAACGTACCTTCGGCAAGGGCTTGGTGCAGAATATTCTGCCTTTGAGCTACAACACCCAGATGAAAGTCACCGTGGCACATTACTACATCCCCAGCGGTCGTTGCATCCAGGAGATCGACTACTCGCACAAGAAAGACACCACCCAGACCAAGAACGACACCCTCGGCAAGGCCTTCAAGACCATCCATGGTCGTACCGTTTATGAAGGTCATGGCATCATGCCTGATGTAAAGGTGAAACGCGATCCTTATGCCATCGTGACGGCTTATCTGTATGGCAAAAACTATATCTTCGACTATGCCAACAAGTATTATAGCGAACATAAGAGCATTGATTCGGCCGACCGTTTCCAGATCGATGAGGCCACCTATCAGGACTTCATGAAGTTCGTGAAGGACAAGAAGTTCAGCTATACCACCGAGAGCGAGAAGGCCATCGAAAAGTTGAAGAAGACGGCCAAGGACGAAGGCTATCTCGACAAGATCAAGCCTCAAATCGAGCTTTTGGAGAAGAACCTCGCCGCCGAGAAGGCCAACGACCTGATCAGCAACCGTAAGGACATCGAAGAGTTGCTTCGTTCCGAGATTGTGGGACGTTACTACTACCAGAAAGGTCGCATCGTGGCTTCATTAAACGACGACCCCGACTTGAAACGCGCCTTTGAGATTCTGCTCAATACCAACGGCAAGGACGAATACCACAGCATTCTGAGCGGCAAGTGATGACAGCGCAGGCTTCCATACGACCCTATCTGAACCAAGCCTATCTCTTGGGCTTGCTGATGGTGGCGGTAGGCCTGACCCTCTCGCCCTTCCTCATGGGCATGTCGCAGTTTTGGCTGGCGACTGTTTGGCTTGTTGATGCCTTTACTCCCCCTTTTAAGGGGGCCGGGGGGATTAAAACAAAACTCTCCCGTTTCTTCCATAACAAAGCTGCCGTTCTCTTGGTGGCTTTTTACCTTATGCATGTCGTAGGACTGTTATGGACTTCCGATTTCCACTATGCCATGAAAGACCTTCGCGTCAAGTTGCCCATCTTGGTCATGCCCTTCGTGCTTTCAAGCATGGAACCGCTTGACCGCAAGCGCTTCGACTTGGTGATGCTGGTGTATGTGATTTCGGTCTTCATTGCCACGCTGTTTAGTAGTATTACCTATTGGCGGCATGATTATGAGGACGTGCGCGAGATCTCTCGTTTCATCAGCCATATTCGCTTCTGCCTCAACATCGTTTTCTGCATTGCCATCATCGGGTGGTATATTGTGAAAACCAAGGTCTCTGAGGACTCTCAAAGGGCCGGAGGATCATCCAAAGCAAGATTTCCTGTCCCTGCTTTCAGTACAAAGATTGCCATCAACCGATACCTTCAGTATTTCCTGTTGTTTTGGTTCGTCTATCAAATCTACATCTTTGAGTCCTTGTCGGGCTATGTCATCCTTGGCGCTGTTGCTTTAGTCACGGCTGTTTACGCCTTCCTGCAATGGAAAAAGAGTAGGGCTTGGTATATCGCCGTTGGCGCTACGGCATTGGTGCTTTTGGTTGTCGGCACTTTGTTGGCGATTCATTTTGTTCGCCCTATGCTGAAGGTGGAGCCTGTGGATTTCGCTGCTTTGGAGAAGAAAACTGCATTAGGCAACGATTATTGGCACGACACGGTTTACAACCCCGTTGAGGACGGCAAGTATGTCGGGCTTTATTATTGCAGAAAAGAGTTGCAAGAGGCTTGGCCCCAGCGCAGCAGCTTGCCGCTGGAAGGAACGACACTCAATGGAGAGGATCTTGAGGCCACCTTGTCGCGTTATCTCACTTCCAAAGGTCTCCGCAAGGATGCCCAAGGCGTGATGGCCTTGACGGATGAGGATATCAATAATATTGAACAAGGTGTGGCTAACTACAACAACTGGGAACATCCCGGTATTCACGCCCGCCTTTCTTCCACCTTGTTCGAATACGGACTCTACCGTCGTTTCAACAACCCCAATGGTGGCTCGCTCTCGCAGCGCCTTGAATACACTCGGGCTTCGTTCCATATCATCGGTCAGCATCCCTGGTTTGGGGTGGGTACGGGTGACGTGCCGCAGGCCTTTGCCCAGACTTATGACGAGATCCATTCTCCACTGAAGGAGGAATTCCGTTTCCGTGCCCACAACCAATATCTTGCCATCGCCGTGGCCTTTGGATTGGTGGGGCTGGCGTTTTTCCTTTTCGTCCTGTTCTATCCTTGGTTCTCGTCGAAACGAAATCACACCTATCTGTATGCGGTGTTTCTCACTATCATGCTGCTTTCGATGTTTCCTGAGGACACGCTTGAGACGCAAGCCGGAGCCACCTTGTTTGCTTTCTTTGTCTCCTTTTTGTTGTTTGCCAGAAAAACGCTATCTTTGCACCAATAATACCAGCAATCATGAGGAAAGAGCAATTTGTCTGCCCCTACGAAGTGTACGACGCCTTGGAAGAGTTGTCGCAGCAGGATGCGGAATTGATGCATCGTGCCCATGAAGCGGCTCGTAATGCCTACGCACCTTATTCCAAGTTCAATGTGGGTGCTGCGGTACGTCTGGCCAACGGCAAGGTCGTGACGGGCAACAATATCGAGAACGCAGCCTATCCCAGTGGCCTTTGTGCTGAACGTGTGGCGATGTTTGCCGCCATGGCACAATACCCAGGCGTGGCTTTTGAGTCGTTGGCGGTGACGGCCTATTCGGCCAGCAAGACCATCGACGAGCCTGTCGCTCCCTGTGGCGCCTGCCGTCAGGTGATGGTGGAGGCGGAACAGTTGTCGAAACAGCCGCTGCGCGTGCTATGCCAAGGCGAGACAGGCCCCGTCTTCGTCTTCGACGGCATAGAGTCGCTGATGCCGTTCATCTTCTTGGATAAGTTCCTTGGTTAGGCAAACGTAAACAGCAGGTTGCCGAAGAAATTCCACAATGTGGAGGCACCCACGGCAAAGACCTTGCTGAGGTAGAAGTTCCATTTCAGTTTACCGTTGAGCAGCCATACCGTAAAGGTGTCGATGCCCAATCCGACAATGGCGATGCCGAAGTATTTGGCATATTCTACACCCACTTGCGGGTTGGTGCTTTCGAAAGTCCACCAACGGTTGAGGAGGTAGTTGGTGGTGGCGGCGAAGATGAAGCCCAAGATGTTGCTCAAGTATTTGTTCCACTTCAGCCATTCCTTGCAAACATAGGTCACGCCGAAGTTAACGAATACGCCCGACAAACCCACTACGCCGAATTTCAGGAATTTCAGCAGGAATTCACGGGTCAGCTCTATTTTTAGGGGCAGGGGATTCATCTCTTTTGCTTTAACGGCGCAAAAATAGGAATAAATCCCTACTTTTGCGCAAAATTTCAACGATGAGCGCTGTAAAAGACATTTCCATTGAAGCCTACGACTACCCTTTGCCCGAGGATCGTATCGCCAAATATCCTTTGGCCGAACGTGATGCCTCGAAACTATTGGTGCTGAAAGACAATGAGATAAGTGAATCCCAGTTCAAGCATGTGGGCGACTTCCTGCCCAAGGATGCCTTGCTGGTCTTCAACGAGACCAAGGTCATCCGTGCCCGCTTGCAGTTCCATAAGGCGACGGGATCGCGTATCGAGGTGTTCTGTCTCGAACCCGAGAAGGACTATCAGGTAGCCTTCAGCGCTGCGTCGCCTGTGCGATGGAAATGCCTGGTCGGCAATGCCAAGCGTTGGAAGGAAGGCAAGCTCTCAATGGAGCTCTCGGTGAAAGGGGAGAAGGTGACTTTGTTTGCCAATCGCATAGCCCACAACGACCAATATTCTGAGATTGAGTTCTCATGGACTCCTGAATCCCTGTCGTTTGCCGCCGTGCTCGAGGCTGCGGGCGAGATACCGTTGCCGCCCTACCTGCATCGTGATGCCGAACCAAGCGACCGCGACCGTTACCAGACTGTCTTTGCCCGTTACGACGGCTCTGTCGCGGCTCCCACGGCGGGGCTGCATTTCACCAAGCCATTGATGGAGGACTTGCATAAGCAGGGCTTCGATTTCGACGAGGTAACACTCCATGTGGGTGCAGGCACCTTCCGCCCAGTGGCCACCGAAACCATCGGTAAGCATGCCATGCACTCGGAGACTATCATAGTCCGCAAGTCGCTGATACAAAACCTAGTGCAACGATTTGGCAAACCTATCATTCCCGTGGGGACCACCAGTACCCGCACCTTGGAGAGTCTCTATTGGATCGGCGTGATGCTGAAGGAGCAAGGGGATGAATTGAGGCCTTTGCACGTGGAGCAATGGTTCCCTTATGAAGACCATGAGGACATATCGGCCGTGGATGCTTTACATGCCATTTTGGAGTATCTCGACAAGCATGGCTTGACGCGACTGGAGGCCAGCACGGCCTTGATGATAGCGCCATCCTATAAGATGCGTGTCATCACAGGGCTCATCACCAATTTCCATCAACCCAAGAGTACGCTGCTATTACTGGTGTCGGCACTCATTGGGGACCGTTGGAAAGACTGCTACCGTTTCGCCTTGGACCATGGCTTCCGTTTCCTTAGTTATGGCGACAGCTGCCTGTTTCTGCCTTGAGATTTTGGAACGGTTTTTGTAATTATCTGACGACGTAAAAACAAACTAATACTATATCAAAATGAAGAAAACCATCCTATTGGGCGTCATGGCCATGTTTGCCATCGGTGCCATGAGCATTCAAACCGCGAATGCCCAGAATGCTGAAGTGAAAGTGAAGAAGGCTGAGGCCGCCAAGGTGACTACAAAGGCCGAAAAACCTTCGACAACTACTGTTGCACAAGAGCCGGTGAAGAAGACCGACGACTGCTGCGCCGACAAAAAGATTTCGGCCGACAAGAAGAAAAACGCCGAGTGCTGCGATGCCAAAAAGGCGGATAACGACAAGAAGTTGGCTGCCGACAAGAAAGTCAGAGCCGACAGAAAAGCCAGGGCCGAAAGAAAGGCGCTGAAAGTCGACGGAAAGAAAATGCGCAAGCATGAAGCCATGAAAGAGCGCAAGCACATGAAGAATGCGCCCGCCAAACGTGTTGCAACCGAGCAATAATCGGGTTATTTCTTCCTACCAGAAAGCATCTCTGCATACGTGCGGAGGTGCTTTTTCTTTTCCTCAGCTAGGCTGACGGCATCCAAATCCTCAAAAGCCTTGCGGTCGAATTCGAGCATCACCGCTTCGACGGCTTCTTTCACGTGTAGACGGTCGTAAATGGATTGCACCTCTTCGATCTTCTCCTCTTCGTCGTGGTCGATGCGTAGGGTGAAGAGCTGTTGGAGGCGTTTGCGGTCGCGCTCCGATGCCAGTTCCAAAGCTTTCAGGTAGAGATAGGTTTTCTTGTTGTCGGCGATGTCGCCGCCATGGCGTTTGCCGAAGACTTTCACGTCGCTGTAGAGGTCAAGGATGTCGTCCTGCAGCTGGAAGCTCATGCCCAGGTTGATGCCGAAGTTGTAAAGATGATGGATGTCGGTCTCATCTGCTCCTGCAGCTGTGGCGCCCATCTGCAAGGCCGTGGCCAACAGCACTGCCGTCTTTAGGCGAATCATCTCCAAGTATTCGGGGATGGTGACGTTGCCGAGGGTCTCGAAGTTGAGGTCCATCTGCTGACCCTCACAAATTTCAATGGCTACTTTGCTCAGTTGTTGGGCAAGTTCTGCACCTTGTTTGGGTTTCAGGGCAAATTGGAAGGCTTGGGCCAGCATGGCGTCGCCGGAGAGGATGGCGATGTCGGCGTTCCATTTCTGGTAGACCGTCGGCATTCCGCGGCGCATGGGTGCCTTGTCCATGATGTCGTCGTGGATGAGGGTGAAGTTATGGAAGGTCTCCAAAGCCAAGGCGGGCCATAAGGCTTCCTGCTCGTCGCCACCAAACATCTCGTTGGCTAACAGACAGAGCATGGGGCGGAGCCGTTTGCCGCTCTGCAGGATGGTATAGGCAATGGGTTCATATAACTCCTTCGGCTGTCCGTTGAAGTCGGTTTTCGCCAGGAAATCGGCGAAATCCTGTTGCAGTTGCTTGATTTTTTCCATGAAAATAGAGGTTTCGATGCCACAAAATTAAAGATTTATTCCCGATTGGACAATTTTGGAGCGAAATTTGTGGTTTTTACCTTGTTCGGGGTCCCTGAGCCTGTCGAAGGGCCCGTTTAATCGTGTAATAAATACAAAACAACAATGAAATATCTGAGACTGATTCCCACCTTGTTGCTCGGCGCGATGCTCACCGCATGCAACACGACCAAGAAACTCTATGAAGCCCAAGAATACGACCAGGTGATCCAGCGCGTGGCACCCGACATCTGCGACGGCGACTTGAACGCCAAGCAAATCAACTATGTGGCGGCTTCCTACCATAAGGCCAACCAAGCCGACCATGAGCGCATACAGGCCTTGAAGGCCACGGGGCAACCCGATGTTTGGCCCGAAATCTACCAACGTTATTGCAGCATGAAAGGCCGCAACGATGCTTTGGCTTGCTTCCCGACCCAAGTCAAAAACGATATGAACTATGTGAAGCTCGACCTTGATGAGGACATGATGGTGGCCCGCAACCATGCCGAGGCTTTCTTGGTGGCAAAGGCCAACCAACTGCTTGATTCAGGCTCAAAAGAGGACGCCGTAGAGGCGGAAAAGTATGTGGAGCAGCTATGGCGTACCAATCCAGAGAGCTCTAAACTGTTGGATTTAAGAAAGAAATGTGCTTTATATATAAATGAATGTGTCGATTTTGGATACTACGGAGGTTCTACTAACTTTTACTCTTTTCGAAAAGTTGTGTTTGATTTTGATGAAGGAGAGCTTCCTGCCCAAATTTCAAGTATTTGGATACAAAACGACCCTAGACCAAGGCCGAATCGAGAGTCGATTGTATGTGTGTTTGTAGATGATGTAACTGTTTCACCAAGTCGATTGGACGAAGTGACCTTCAAAGAAACAAAAGGTAACCAAACCGTCGAAGTGACGGACCATTCGCAGACGAAGAGCGTAAAGATTTCGGGACACATTCAATACCGTTCTGAAAGTTATGGCAAGGTGTTGGGCTCCGTTCCCTTCGAAGTGACCTCTACCTTCAAGAACGACTACACCACCATCAAGGGCGACCGAGAAGCCTGCTCGGCGGAGACCTTGAGCCGTTTGAATAGCAAACCTATTCCGGTTCCCACAGACGAAAGCATGCTCATTGATGCTGCGCGAAAGCTTAATGATTTGATTGCTGCTGAGCTGAAGAAATAGACTGTTCCTTTGTCAGTCGTTGCAGCACCGAGTCCATGATGCGTTCCAGCACTTCGGGGCGTTCGGTGTAATACCTCATGTTCTGCGTGAAGATGCTGTCGTTGATGCCGTAATGCTCAAACATTTGTTGGTAATATGACCGAGTGATCTTGACGTAGTCCTTGGCCACGACAGCGGTGGTATCGTAGGGGTCACGCTCACGCTCCTGATTTTTCTGGAAGTTGATGTCGGCTTCGATGATCTGAACGTCGGTCATCACGTCAATCATCTCCTGCTCGGTGAGCAGCCGCTCGGGCATAAAGCCTTTGTCCTTGTGACCGCAGGCGGTCACAAGGACAAAGAGCAAAACGATGAATGATAATCTTTTCATCTTCGATCAGTTACCAACGTCCGACAGGAACTTGATGCGCATCAGTCGCACTTCCTCTTCTTCGTATTCGTCTTCTCCAAGCTCACGCAGGGCGGTCTGCACGTCGTCCGACTCGGCCTCGTGGAAGTATTCGAGGATGTCTTCTTGGTGATAGATGTCTACAAATTCCTCGATGAAGTAGTTGATGTCGAGGTGTGTGCCCGACGATACGATGCTCTCGATCTCCGAAAGCAGCTCGTCGAAGCTCAAACCCTTACCGTAGGCGATGTCGTCGAGCGGGATCTTCTTGTCGATGTTCTGGATGATGCCGATCTTAAGTGCCGAGTTGTTGACCACCGATTTCACCACCATGTCGTTGGGACGTGTGATCTCGTTCTCCTCCACATACTCTTTGATGAGCTTGATGAAGGGTTCGCCGAATTTCTCGGCCTTGCCAGCGCCGACGCCTGCAATCTGGGTCATCTCCTCCTTGGTGATGGGGTATTGTATGGCCATGTCTTCCAACGAGGGATCCTGGAAGATGACGAAAGGTGGGAGGCCGTTCTGCTTGGCAATGGTCTTGCGCAGGTCTTTCAACAGGGCGAAGAGGGTCTTGTCGGCGCCGCCGTCTTTGTTGGCGCCCATGGCAGCCATGGCCTCCGGGTCGTCCTCGTCGACGTTGTCGTAGTCGTGGTCCTTGACCAGCATGATCGTGTAAGGCTTCTTGATGAAGTTCTTGCCTTCCTTGGTGATCTTCAAGATGCCATAGTTCTCGATGTCTTTCGACAGCAGCTTGTTGACCAAGGCCTGACGGATGACTGCGGTCCAGTATTTGTCGTCGTGTTCGTCGCCGGCGCCGAAGAACTCGTTGTTCTCTTGTTTGGCGGCCTTGATGTCGCCAGTGAGTTTGCCGGCCAACAACTCAGCGATGTGTTTGGTCTTGAAGAGTTGTTTGGTGTCTTCCACGGCTTCGAGCACGAGCTTAAGGTCGTCTTTGCCGTCGAATTTCTCCTTGGGTGAGCGGCAGTTGTCGCAGGCGCCGCAGTTCTCCTTATTATATTCCTCGCCGAAGTAGTGGAGTAGAAGACGGTGACGGCATACGGCCGACTCGGCGTAGGTCACGGTCTCGTTGAGCAGCTCGCGGGCAATCTCTTGTTCGGCTACGTTCTTGCCTTTGTTGAACTTCTCGAGCTTGTGGATGTCTTCGTAATCGTAGAAGGCGATGCAGTTGCCTTCGCCGCCGTCGCGACCCGCACGACCGGTCTCTTGGTAGTAGCCCTCAAGACTCTTGGGTATGTCGTGGTGGATGACGAAACGCACGTCAGGCTTGTCGATGCCCATGCCGAAGGCGATGGTGGCCACGATGACGTCGACTTCCTCCATTAAGAACTTATCTTGGTTCTCCTTACGCGTCTGGCTGTCGAGGCCGGCGTGGTAGGGCAGGGCACGTATGCCGTTGACGACGAGGGTCTCGGCCAGTTCTTCCACCTTCTTACGGCTGAGGCAGTATACGATACCCGACTTGCCGGGGTTCTGTTTGATGTATTTGATGATGTCTTTGATGACGTCTTTGGTCTTGGGCCTTACCTCGTAGTAGAGGTTGGGACGGTCGAACGACGACTTGAAGACTTTGGCGTCCATAATCTCCAGGTTCTTCATGATGTCGTTCTGCACCTTGATGGTGGCAGTAGCCGTCAAGGCGATGATGGGGAGGTTTTCATCGATGGCGTTGATGATGGGGCGCAGACGGCGGTATTCAGGACGGAAGTCGTGACCCCATT
Organism: uncultured Bacteroidia bacterium; assembly: GCA_902786745.1. Classification (GTDB taxonomy): domain Bacteria; phylum Bacteroidota; class Bacteroidia; order Bacteroidales; family F082; genus Limimorpha. The sequence goes on along the minus strand of CADADR010000004.1, from coordinate 129,285 downwards.
CCGAGATGCAGTGCGCCTCGTCGATGGCGACGAACGAGATTTTCAGTCCGCGCAGGAAGTCGATGGTCTCGTCTTTGGTGAGCGATTCGGGTGCCACATACAGCAGCTTCGTCTTGCCGCTCTTGAGGTCTTCCTTCACCTCGAGCAGCTCGGCTTTCGAGAGCGACGAGTTCATCACATGCGCTATGCCGAGCTCCGTACCGAAATTGCGGATCATGTCCACCTGGTTCTTCATCAGGGCGATGAGCGGGGAGACGACGATAGCCGTGCCTTTCGACATCAATGCTGGCAGTTGGTAGCAAAGTGACTTGCCGCCTCCCGTAGGCATCAAAACGAAGGTGTTGTTGCCGCCAAGGATGCTTTTGATGATCTCTTCCTGGTTGCCCTTGAATTGGTCAAAGCCGAAAACATTCTTCAGTAGCTTGTGTATCGCCTGGTCTTCTTTTTTTGTCATGGGTACCTCCTTTTGGTATATTCCAAATTTTTCTGTTATTTTGCAATCTCTAACGAAAAGCTGCGTTTTAGAAAAGGGCATTATCCCCTTCTTGTCGCAAAGACAAAGTTATAGTTTTTATATCATTCGGAGCAAGAAAAAGCTGAGAAAAAATGAAAAAAAATGAGTCGATTATTGAATTGGCGGGTCAAATCATTGAAAATGAAGCTGCTGCAATTTTAGGGCTGAAGCGTCAAATCAATGATGATTTCCAAAATACGGTGGAGCTGCTGTTGGAGAACAAGGGGAATCTTGTTTTCACGGGTATTGGTAAGAGCGCCATCATCGCCCAGAAGATTGTGGCGACGCTGAACTCGACAGGCACGACGGCCGTCTTCATGCATGCCGCCGACGCCATCCATGGCGACTTGGGTATCGTCCGCGAGGGCGATATCGTGGTCGTCCTCTCGAAGAGCGGCGAGACACCCGAGATCAAGGTGCTGGTGCCACTCATCAAGCTGAGAGGCAACCGCATCGTGGCCATGGTAGGCAACCCCCAATCGTATCTTGCCCAACAAGCCGACTATGTTCTCGACGTAAGTGTCTCCGATGAGGCCATGCCCGATAGCTTGGCCCCCACCAGCAGCACCACGGCACAACTCGTCATGGGCGACGCCCTTGCCCTCATATTAATGAAATGCCGTGGCTTCTCTACCGAAGACTTTGCCAAATTCCATCCCGGCGGTGCGCTTGGCAAACAGCTTTATCTCCGGGTGAAAGACCTTTATGTCCACAATGAGCGCCCTGAAGTGGGCCCTGACGACAACCTTACCCGAGTCATCATCGAGATGACCCACAAACGTCTTGGCGCCACCGTGGTTTGCGATGGAGACAGGTTGTTGGGCATCATCACCGACGGCGACTTACGTCGCATGCTCATGAATGGCCCTGACATCGAACACGTGAAGGCCGCCCAAATCATGACTTCCAACCCCAAGACCATCGACGATGATGCCTTGGTGGTTGACGCACTCCATAAGATGCGGCACAATAGCATTACCCAACTGCCTGTGATGCATGAAGGCAAATATTTGGGTATCATTCATTTACACGATATTTTAAAGGAAGGAATCTTCTGATATGAAACTACGCACTGAGCATCTGGTCAAGAAATACGGTCAGCGCACCGTGGTCAACGACGTCGACATCGAGGTCGAACAAGGCGAGATTGTTGGTCTGTTGGGTCCTAACGGCGCAGGTAAGACCACTACGTTCTATATGGTGGTGGGTCTCATCAAGCCCTTTTCGGGCAAGGTCTTCCTCGACGGTGACGATATCTCCGAGCTACCCATGTACAAGCGTGCCCAGATAGGCATAGGCTATCTGGCGCAAGAGGCTTCGGTGTTCCGTCAGATGACGGTGGAAGACAACATCGCTTCGGTGATGCAATTCAAGAAAGGGCTGTCCAAGCAACAGCAGAGCGAGAAGCTGGAGGCGTTGCTCGAGGAGTTTGGTTTGCAGCATGTGCGTAAGAGCAAGGGCATACAACTCTCAGGTGGCGAGCGCCGACGCACCGAGATTGCCCGTGCTTTGGCCGTCGACCCCAATTTCATCCTTTTGGATGAGCCTTTTGCCGGCGTCGACCCTATCGCCGTGGAGGATATCCAACGTATCATCTTCAAGCTGAAAAGGAAGAACATTGGCGTGCTCATCACCGACCACAACGTGCACGAAACGCTGAGCATCACCGACCGTGCCTATCTGCTTTTCGACGGCAAGGTGCTCATGTCGGGTGAGCCTGAGCAGTTAGCCGCCGACGAACATGTCCGCGAGGTCTATCTCGGACATAATTTCATTTTGCACAAGAAAGAATTGTAAGAAGAAAAAAGGCCCCGATTTGCGGGACCCTTTTTCCGTTCCATTGCCTCACCAGCCTTTCACGACCTCTATTCCTTCGCTTTGCCTTTCTTGAATTTGTGTAATAGATAGGCGCCGCCCAAGCATCCGAGCAGCAGCGCTTCTCCACCAAGCGGGGTGTACTGGTCATAGTTTTCGCCGAGAATGGGGATACCGGGCAATTCGCCCTCCTGGATACCCAGTCGCGAGAACTCTTCGTCTTCCATGATAAATACTTGTGCTATGCCTTGGTTCGAGAACAAGGGACCGAAGAGCATTGCTATGATGGTTATGTAAGCTAAAAATCTGTTTTTCATTGCCATGAGTGTTTTTGGTTGTTATCTGATGATCAGTTTCTGGACGTGTGTCTTTTTGTTGCTGGTCAGGCGCAGCAAGTACATGCCCGATGCGAGGTTCGGCTTACCGATGGAGCCTTGGGGGCCGGATACGGTTTCCGCCATGACGAGGCGTCCGTTCAAGTCGAACAGCTCGACACGTCCATCGCCGTTGACGACGATCTCGTCGCCAAAGAGGAAGGCAAACGACTCGGGCTCCGTTTCGTGCTCGTCCATGCCGGTGTATTGGAACACCAGCTTGAACCTCGACAAGTAGTCCGTCTTGCTGGCGGCGAACCTGTACTCCCCTGTTTGCAGGCAGTCCAAATCAATGCCGGTCAGGTTGTCAATGAGGTGGAGGTAGCTGAAGTCGGCGTTTTCTGTGCTCCAACTCAGGGTGTAGTTGCCGTTTTCATAGGCTTTGAAATGGACGGGGACCGTCTGTATGCCAGAAGGGGCGAAGGCGATTTGGTAGTTTTTGTTGGCAAGGTGGATGCCTATGGAAGCGTTTCCCGAACGCAAGCCCTTGACCTTTTCCCCGCCGCCGCTTTCAGGCCTGTCGAACTCCACGGTGGCATAGTCGCGTTTGCCGTTGGCGTCGGTGCAGACAAGGTTGACCAAAGGATAGCGGATTTCGTCGTCGCGGAAGTACGACTCGGGCTTTCCCGTGGCTTGGCGCATGGCGTTGGTGAACGTAACGCTTTGTCCGTTTGCCGTGGCGCGCACGAAGAAGCCTTGGTGCGGGTGTATGTATCGCGGAGCCGCGTTTTCGCTTCCGGTGGCGCCTTTGGTGTAGGCAATGTAGCCTCTGTGGTCGGCGTCAAGGATATAATAGGTGTCAACGTCGTCGTTGGCCAGCTCGTCGAAGTCGAGGTAGCTCTGGTAGGGATTGCCTATGAGGTTGCAGCCGCGCAGCGGCGCTTCGTTGCCGGAGAGCTCGGTGAAGGAGAGCGGATAGGTGAAGCCGCCGTTGGTGAGGACTCCCTTGTTCATCAGCGTGGTCTGCTTGTCAATAGCCATCATGTAGCCCTTGGCAGGCACCATTGTGGTCTCGTTGGTGTAAGGGATGTTGTCGTGGGCACCGTCCTGATGCCAGTGGTCGGCGCTGTTGCGCTTGAAGTTGATCCAATGGTAGTACTGTTCGCTATAGCAATAGAAGTCCATGCTGCCGTAGGGCGAGTCGGTCGGGAAATAGCCGTTCGCCTGAAGCGTGATTGCCGTGGGTTCCTGCATGTAGCCGTGCGCGATGTTGTCGGCGTAGCTTATGCCCATCGGGGCATTTTGCAGCGGCGTGGCAAACATGTGCCAGTCGTAGGGCTTGCCGCCAAGGTCGGAGGCGTCGCTGTTGTCGAAGGTGACGCCCACGGTGGCGTTCAGCCGGTTGCCTTCGGCTTGCAGCAGGCCGACGTTCTCGCAGACATATACCTTGACTTGGTCGCTGTTGTCCGTATCGATGGCCGACCCATTGGAGCCGTAGAGGCACACGTTCGTCCCTTCAGTCGTCGCGTTGTATTTGCGGATCATCGCGTTGAGGTCGGCTTTGTATTCCATGAAGAGCTTGTTCACCGTGTCGATTTGGGCGATGCAGGTGAAGTCGGGGAGCGCCAACACGGGATAGTCGTTGTTGATGGTACTGGCCATCGTGCGGGTCCACCGCGCATGGTCGCCAACCACCTTGCCATTGAGCTTGTCGAGCAGGCATTGGTCACCAGCCATCTGGTCTTGTTGCCCGTATTTGTATTTGCCATTCAGCCGCTGCGTTCCACTATAGTCGGCAGGCTCGTAGCTGTCGGCGGCGTCCGTTCCGTTTGCCACCAAAGGATTGTAGCTGGCACCGGAGACGCTGTTGCCACGGTCGCGCCTTAGGTAGCAGTTCGAGACCGAGCCCGAGTTGTCGGCAACGAGGCCTCCCACAAAGTCGCCGGTCAGCCTGCTGTAGGTGAATTTGGGGTAAGAGAGGCTGTTGGCGACGCTGCCTTCGTTTCTGCATGCCATTCCGCCCATCTCGTACCCCGTCAGGTCGGCGATGGAGGTGCATGAATGCATCGTTGAATTCATGCCCGACACCAGACCGACGATGCCGCCGATATGGGCGTTGGTGGCGCTTGCCGTCAAGGCGCCACAGGCCTCGCTATAGACGACCTTACCGCTGCTGGTGAGGGTGTCGGCGATGATGCCGTAGTAGCCTTCCTCGTCGGGCCGGGTGACGAAGCTGCTGCTCGCCACGAAGGTGTTCGTCACCGTGCCGCTCACCTTGCCGAACATGCCCGGGTTGACGTATTCAGTGGTGTTGCGCAAGTTGCTGATGGTGTTGCCTTGGCCGTTGAACGTGCCGCCGAAAGGCCTCGATCCCGTGCCGATGGGAACCCATTCATATTCTCCCATATCGACATCGGCCGTAAGAACCGCTGTGGCATTGGGATGCGGTGTTTGCCCATTGTAGCCGTTCACGTATGAGATCAGCCAGGCCAAGTCTTCCTTCGAGTCGATGTTGTTGAGGCTGAAGCCAGTAGGCTGTTGCGTGACGATGCCGACCCAGGTGGGGCTGAACAGCTCGACGACGGGTGCACTCGTGGTGGGGTCGTTGGCTAGGTAGCGGTCCCACAGGAACTTCGATTTGCATTGGTCGAAATTGTCGATAGTGAGCAGCGCCCTGTCGCTTTCCACGACGGTGCCGCCTCCAGTCTCCAAGATGTTGCGGCCATGGTATAGGTTCGTTAGTGCATTTCCGAGGACAATATGGAGATAACCGGCAGGGAGGTTGATGTCGCCAGCCTTGGTGATGACGCGATTGACACCGCTGCCGTTGTCATTGGTCTTGGTAGAATGCAGGTAGATTTCATTGTCAACGGCGTCGAGCATGGGTGTTCCCGACAGGTTGAAGATGCCATTCTGATAGATTCCCAATCCATTGGCGGCGGTATTCCCAGTGATTTGTCCTTTCGACAATGTAAAAATCGCCCTGTTTCCATCGTTATACAGTCCACCGCCCGAATTACTCGCTTGGTTGTCCTGTATCTTATTGCTCTCCTCATCCATGGTGACGGTGGAATTGTACTCGCTCCCATAGTTGTAAACCCCACCACCATTTCTTGCATTATTGTTGATTATCGATGAGTTATGCATGACAAGGGTTCCTTGAAAGCTATATATGCCGCCTCCGTTTATGCTTGCTGTGTTTTCTGAAATAATAGCATTGTTCATGGTAAAAGTGGACTCGTTGTCGATATTTCTTCCAAAAAACACCCCACCACCATTTGTACCCGCTGTATTTTCGGTGATGCTGCCCCCATTCATGGTGCAAGAAATGTCTCCAGTGCCATTGAAATTGGTGAAACCATAGATGCCGCCACCTTGCTCACTTGCGTGATTCTTGGAAATCGTTGTGTTATTCATGACAGCGATCGTTCTTTCAACATAATGGATACCTCCTCCACTTCGCGCATTGTTTTCAGAGATAATGCTGTTGTCAATGGATAGTAGTTTTGTGTTGTATATGCCGCCTCCCCAAACGTTTGATATGTTTTGGGTAATGGCGGTATTAACTATTTGGAGGGCGTCGCCACTATACACCCCTCCTCCATAATTGCGTGCGGTATTTGATTCGATTGTGGCATTCTGTATGACGGCAGGGCCTGGGCTGTACACCCCTCCACCATAAGCGGCAGATGCGTTGTTGGAAATCGCTCCGCCAGTACAGGTGAAGTTATTATTATTACATACCCCACCACCGCCATTTGGAGTTCTATTGTTTGTTGTATTATTGTTGGTAATCGTGCCGTTTTCCATGGTGAAGGTTCCATTGTTGCTGTTGAACACACCGCCGCCACAATTGTTTGCGCGATTGTCGGAAATGGTGCCGCCTTTTAGGCTAAAGGTCACGTGGTTGTACACACCGCCACCTTGTTTGGCGCTGGTGTTGTTTGAGATTGTGCCGCTTTCCATGAAGAAGGTCCCATGGTTGTACACGCCTCCACCTCCAGTAAAATCTGAGGCCGTGCTAGTCGTTTGGTTGTAAGAAATCGTGCCGTTACTGAAATTGACGGTGCCTTGGTTCATTATGCCTCCTCCTTGCCGCACTGCTTCGTTGCGTAGGATGGAGCCTCCCTCAAAGTTGAAGGTATGTCCGCTCATGTTAGCCACTCCGCCTCCGTATTGGGCTGAATTGTCGGCAATGGTACCACCGGATACGTTAAGGGCGCTGCAGTTATGCACGCCGCCACCCCAAGAGGCCGAATTGTTGGCGATGGTGCCGCCTGTCATGGTCATTGTCGAATTATAATTCGCATTATGCGTATAGCCGACACTCACGCCACCACCGTATGATGCCGTATTGTTCGTAATGGATCCATCTTCGATTGAGATAATACTATTTCTGTCCATATATACGCCACCGCCGTATGATGCCGTATTGTTCGTAATGGAACCGCTTTTCATGGTGAAAGTGCCTTTATCGTCGATATAAACGCCTCCACCATTATTTTTTGCGGTGTTGTTTGCAATGGTCGCCCCATCCAAAATGACGGTTGCATTTACAGTCCGAGCACAATATACTCCACCTCCCAAATTATCAGACGTGTTATTCATTATTACCAAACCTTCTTTCAGGGTTAAGATGGAATTGCCCCCTCCTACGCTTATTCCCCCACCACCGTATCTGGCCGAATTATTGAAAATGGAGTCGCTGCGCAATTCCAACGTGGTAGCTGCCATGTAGATTCCGCCACCGTTAAGGGATTTGTTGTCGTGTATCTTGTTGCCACTGATTTCAGAAGTCATTCTATTGTTGCCATTCAGAATTCTAATGCCACCGGCCCAGTTGGCAGACTCATTACCTTGGATGTTACAATTTTTCAACGTAAAGGCAAGGTTGCCACCTGATACATCCACGTTGATACCCCCAGAAGTACCTCTTCCTGTATTTCCTACAATCTGGTTCCCGATGAGTTCAAGTTTGCCTGACCCTTGGAAAAAATTAATAGCGCCTCCGTCTATAGCCCAATTGTATGAGATCTCACTGTTGGTAATACTCACATCGCTTGCACCTGTTATATATATACCACCCCCACTACCGCCTGTATCACTTGCTTTTTTAATAAATCTGTTGTTTATAATCCTGCCTTCATTGATTTTTAAAGTACAGTTGGCTTTACAATAAATTCCTCCACCATAGGAGCCTGTTAAATTGTTGTTCGCGATGGTTCCGCCGTTCATGGTCAATCGCCCTTGGGATTCCACCTCAATACCGCCACCGTTCCCTTTAGTATAACCACCCATGATGATGCCGCCAACAATGCTCTCCTCTAATTGGGTAATAGGGTTGGTGAAAGTCACAGCTGGCGAATGGGTAGCCGTCGGTCTGCTGTCTTTTATGGTCAAGGTAACGTTTGAGTTGACATAAATCACGTTGCCATCGGGAATAGTATCCGTTAAGCTCCGGTTCACGATGTGGCCGTTCAGGTCGATGGTGATGTTTTTCGAGATGGTTAGCCGGCTCTCGCCCGGATCGGCCACATAATCCCTGGTGAGTGTCAGGGTCCCATTGGCTGCCGTTCCTGTGATCAAGTTTTGCAGCGCCGTGAAATTCCCGGTTGTTTGTGCTTGTAAAAAACACACATTCCCAAGAAACAGGAATGTGATAAGTAAGTGTTTGTAAATGGTTTTCATTTTTGCCATGTTATATTAAACCTGTGTTCTTTAATCGAATAAAGGGTTGTATACCCGATTTGAGGCGGCAAAAATAGATAAAATCAGAATAAAAACGCAAAAAAACCGAAAAATAAGATAAAAAAACCCAAAACTGGAATAATTTTTGCGGATTTGTTATTATATGCCTACAAATAGATTAAGCCGAAAAAATGTTAAGCCATCGTGGGAAAGAGCCAGGAGATTCATGTGAAAAAAACGAATTCCGTGGCAGAAAGCGCTGCTTGTTGGGGCAATGGAGCCTAATTAATGGCTGGGGAAGTAATGCCGTTTTTGGGATCACCCCATCTTCTCTGCAAAGAAAACCGAGAGTAAGATGTAAAGAAGCATCACGAAAGGCAGAGCCAGCCATCTGAAGATAACGAAACTAACCACCGCCACAATGAGGAAGATCCACCGTACCTCGTTGCCTTTCCACTTTGCTGATTTCATTTTGAACGAAAAGAACCTGAGACGGCATACCATCATGAATGAGAAGATGAGGGCGATGCCGAGACAGGCCCAGTAGCCCATGCTGCCGTCGGTGAGATGTCCGACCTGCGATAGTGCCAGAGGCAAGGAGGCGATGAAGAGTGCCATGCCGGGAGCAGGGATGCCTCGGAAACTTGTCGTTTGGGTGTCGTCGTTGTTGAATTTGGCCAGACGGATGGCGGCGAAGACAGGCAACACGAAGGCAAGACAAGGCATCACGTCGATATCAAGCAGCTCAAGAGCAGGGAGGTCGAAGGCGCGGTCCATGAGATAGCAGAGGATGAATCCCGGTGCCACCCCGAAGGATACCACATCCGACAAGGAATCCAAGTCGGCGCCGATGGGCGACTTCGCATGAAGCAACCGTGCGGCAAAACCGTCAAAGAAGTCGAAGAGCCCAGCTACAAAGATCATGATAGCCGCCTTGACGGGCATGCCTTGGGTGAGAAAAAGGATGGAGAGACAGCCCGAAACGAGGTTGCCGCAAGTGATGGCGTTAGGGATGTGTTGCTTGAAACTCATGGTTCTCTGGTTTGTTGCTACAAAGGTAGCGTTTTTTTCGGAAAGGCAGTGTTTGCTTTCGCAGAAAAGCCTTATTTTTGCATAATTTTTCAGAACAGCATGCAACACCAATCCTATTCTTTACAGAAAGTCGCCGAAGTCGTCAACGGGCAACTGCAAGGTGGTGCTCCCGAGCGTAAGGTCTGCGACCTGCTCATCGACAGCCGCCATCTGATGGATCCCGCCCAAGCGCTGTTCTTCGCCTTGAAGAGCTCCCGCAACGACGGACATAGATACATTGCCGATCTTTACGACAAGGGCGTGCGCGCCTTTGTGGTGAATCACAAGCCTGAGGCCGACTACCCCGGCGCCGTTTTCATCGTCGTCAGTGACACACTGAAGGCCCTTCAAGCCCTTGCGGCTTACCATCGCCGTCAGTTCGACATCCCCGTCATCGGCATCACAGGCAGTAACGGCAAGACCATCGTCAAGGAATGGCTCTACCAGATTTTTAGTCCCGACTACAGCATCGTGCGCAGCCCCAAGAGCTATAACTCGCAGGTGGGCGTGCCGCTGTCGGTTTGGCAGATGAGCGCCAATTACGACCTTGCCATTTTCGAGGCCGGCATCTCCGAACCCGACGAGATGATGGCCCTGCAAGACATCATCCGCCCCAACATAGGTGTTTTCACCAACATCGGTCAGGCTCACGATGAGAACTTCATCAACCGCGCCCAAAAGGCAGGGGAGAAACTCAACCTCTTCACCAAGGCCGAACAGTTGGTGTATTGCATGGACTATTCTGAGATACAACAAGTGGTCATCCGCTCGGGCATGTCGTCGAAGGTGAAACTGTTTACCTGGAGCCGTAAGTTCGACGAGGCCGACTTGTTCGTGAAGCAGGTGAACAAACGGGGCAAGACGGCTACCATCGAATGTGTCTATCAAGGCAACACGATGGAATTCGTCATCCCCTTTGGCGACGACGCCTCCGTTGAGAACGCTGTACACTGCGTAGCCGTAGGCCTGCTCATGGGCATGCAGCCCGCCACCCTGGCCGAACGTCTCAAGACCTTGGCTTCCATCGCCATGCGTCTCGAGATCAAAGCGGGTGTCAACAACTGCACCATCATCAACGACTACTACAACTCCGACGTCAACTCGCTGGCCATCGCCCTCGACGTGATGAAACAACAGCACCAGCACCGCCAACGCACGGTGATCCTGTCCGACATCCTGCAGAGTGGCCGCAATGAGATCGACCTCTATACTGAGATCGGACAACTGTTGAAGAACAAAAAGGTCGACATGCTCATCGGCATCGGCGAGGCCATCTCGCGACAGGCCAACAAGTTCGACATGGAGACCTATTTCTATAAGAACGTGCCTGACTTCCTAGCCCAGTTCCCCTTCTCGAAGTTCAACAACCAGACCATCCTGCTTAAGGGTGCCCGTGCCTTCGAGTTCGAGCAGATCGGTATGGAGCTTCAGGAGAAGGCACACGAGACCGTGTTGGAGATCAACTTCAACCACTTGGTCAATAACCTCAATCACTTCCGCTCCAAGATCAAGCCTGAGACCAAGCTCATGGTGATGGTTAAGGCCTTTGGCTACGGCAGTGGCAACCTTGAGGTCTCCAATGTGCTGCAGTTCCATAACGTCGACTACCTGACCGTGGCCTTCGCTGACGAAGGCGTGGAGTTGCGCCGTGCAGGCATCAATTTGCCCATAATGGTGATGAGCCCTGAGGTGAATAGCTACGACAACATCATCAAATACCACCTTGAGCCCGAGGTGTTCAGCTTCCGTAATTTGGACTTCATTGAGAAGGCCATCGACAACCTGGCATTGCCCGAGGCGCATCCTTTGAATGTCCACATCAAGTTGGACACAGGCATGCATCGTCTAGGCTTCTCGAAAGATGAGCTGCCTGAGCTCATACGTCGCATCCAGGCCAACCCCATGCTGCATGTGAAGAGCGTGTTCTCGCATTTGGCCACGGCCGACAATCCTGCTGAGGACGAGTTCACCTTAAGCCAGATCCATAACTTCGAGGAAGGCAGCAAGATGATTGTGGAGGCCTTCCCTCATGTCATCCGACATATCCTCAACACAGCGGGTATCTCGCGTTTCCCGCAATACCAGTTCGACATGGTGCGTCTGGGCATTGGCCTCTATGGCGTGCCTACCTGCGAGGCCGACCGGGGTGTTTTGGAGACTGTCGTTTCGTTGAAGACGACCATCAACCAAATCAAGCACATCCCAGCGGGCGACAGCATAGGCTACAACCGTCACGGCCGTGCCGAGCACGATATGCGCATCGGCATCGTCCCCATCGGCTATGCCGACGGGCTCTCCCGCCTGTTAGGCAATGGCAATGGTACCTTCTATGTGCATAATAAGCCCGTGAAGATTGTTGGTGACATCTGCATGGATATGTGCATGCTCGACCTCACCGAGGTGGAAGCCACCGAGGGCGACACTGTGGTCATCTTCGACGCTGAGCACGACATCAATGACATCGCCCGTGCTTGTCAAACGATACCTTATGAAATAATGACACGCGTCTCGCAAAGAGTTAAGAGAGTTTACTATCAAGAGTAAAAGAGATTCCCTTCGGGAATGGAGTAGAAGTCGATGTTAAAAAGCGGCGGCTCATGAAGTTTACGAATCGTAAGCGTCACAAGCCGCCGCTTGATGCTTTTTGTATGAACTCCATTCCCCGCAGGGGAATCTCTTATCCATTCAGCGCCTCGGCGCCACCCACAATGTCGATCAGTTCGTTGGTGATGACGTTCTGTCGCGCCTTGTTGTATTGGATCTTCAGCTCCTGCGACAGCTGGTCGGCGTTGTCGCTGGCGATGTGCATGGCCGTCATGCGGGCACCGTGTTCAGCCGTCAGGGTGTCGAGCATGATGGAGTAGAAGTTGGTGCGGACTACCTTAGGGATCAGCTCGTTGACAAAGGTCGCCATGTCGGGCTCCACGATGTAGTCGAGTTGAGGGCCATCGGTGCGGACTACAGTCTTCAAGGGCAGCACCACCTCGCGCGAGGGCACTTGCACGCCGGCATTCTTGAAATGGTTGAACACCAGCTCCACGCGGTCGACGCTCTTGCTGAGGAAGAGTTCCACCATCTGGTCGCTGATCTCCATGGCCAAGTCGTACGAAAGGCTCTCGGCCAATGGCGCGAAAGTCTTTTCAGCCTTGATGCCGAACTTCTTGGCATAGTCGCTGACTTTCTTGCCGACAAGGAATACGGTGACATTCTCCGCTCCCAGGCGCTCGGCATATTCGTCGTAGACCTGCTTGAAGAGTTTGCAGACGCTGGAGTTGTAGACGCCACACAGGCCGCTGCTCGATGAGAAGGCCATCAGCGCCACCCGTTTCACCTCACGGTGTTCGGCCAACGGAATGCTGACTTCGCCCTCGAGGGATCCGAGGTAGTTGGACAACGCCTCGCTGAGCTTGTTCTTATAGGGCAGGAAGCGTGTCGTGATGCCTTCGGTCTTCTTCAGTTTGGCTGCCGACACCATCTTCATCGCACTCGTGATCTTTTGTGTCGAGGCGATAGAGGCGATGCGGGCTCGTATTTCTTTTAGTGATGCCATTTATTCAAATTAAGAATTGAGAATTGATAATTGATAATTTGGCGTAGGCCAGGTCTTTGCTCAATTCTGCTTTCCACTAATCAATTATCAATTGTCAATTGTCCATTTTCAATTATCAATTAACCATTAAAGTGTTCACTCAAAGTCAAAGCTTCCTCCTTCAAGACTGCCTTGATGTCGTCGTCGATCTTGCCGGCTTTCAGTTGGGCTAACACATCCTTGTGTTTCACCTCCATGATGTCGAGGAACTGTTTCTCAAATTCCAGCACCTTGTTCTCGGGTACTTTGCTCAGCAGGCCGTTGGTGCCGCAGAAGATGATGGCCACCTGTTTCTCGACTGGCATAGGCGTGTATTGCGGTTGTTTCAACAGCTCCACGTTCTTGCGGCCCTTGTCCAAGATGGCGAGGGTGGCGGCATCGAGTTCGGCGCCGAACTTCGAGAAGGCCTCCATCTCGCGGAACTGGGCTTGGTCGAGTTTCAAGGTACCAGCCACCTTCTTCATCGACTTGATTTGGGCGTTACCACCGACACGCGACACCGAGATACCCACGTTGATGGCGGGACGGATACCGGCATTGAAAAGGCTGGTCTCCAAGAAGATCTGTCCGTCGGTGATGGAGATGACGTTGGTCGGGATGTAGGCCGACACGTCGCCTGCCTGCGTCTCGATGATGGGCAGTGCGGTGATGCTGCCGCCGCCTTTCACGATGTCCTTGATGCTGTCGGGCAGGTCGTTCATCTGGCGTGCCACGTCGTCGTTCTTGATGATCTTGGCGGCGCGCTCTAGCAGACGGCTGTGGAGGTAGAAAATATCGCCGGGGTAGGCTTCACGTCCCGGGGGACGGCGCAAAATCAGGGAGACTTCACGGTAGGCCACGGCCTGCTTCGAGAGGTCGTCGTAGATGATGAGGGCGTGACGGCCCGTGTCGCGGAAGTACTCGGCGATGGCGACGCCTGCGTAGGGAGCGTAGAACTGCATGGCTGCGGGGTCGGAGGCGGTGGCGCTGACTACGATGGTGTAGTCCATTGCGCCATGTGCCTCAAGTGTCTTCACCAGGTTGGCCACGGTGCTACCTTTTTGTCCCACAGCGACGTATATACAATAAACGGGATCGCCGTTCTTGAAGTTGTCCTTCTGGTTGATGATGGTGTCGATGGCGATGGCGGTCTTACCCGTCTGGCGGTCGCCGATGATGAGCTCACGTTGGCCGCGGCCGATGGGGATCATGGCGTCGATGGCCTTGAGACCCGTTTGCAGGGGCTGGTTGACGGGTTGGCGGAAGATGACGCCAGGAGCCTTACGTTCCAGCGGCATCTCGTAGGTCTTGCCTTGGATGGGACCCTTGCCGTCGATGGGGCGGCCGAGGCCGTCCACCACACGGCCGAGCATGCCTTCGCCGGCCATGACGCTGGCGATGCGCTGGGTGCGCTTCACCGTCTCGCCTTCCTTGATGTCCTCAGTGGGACCGAGCAGCACCACGCCGACGTTGTCTTCCTCAAGGTTGAGCACCACGCCCATGGTACCGTTCTCGAACTCGACGAGTTCGTTCGACTGCACCTTGTCGAGGCCGTAGACGTGTGCCACGCCGTCGCTCACTTGCAGCACCTTGCCGATCTCCTCGAACTGCACTTTGTTGCTCATGTTCTGGAGCTGCATCTGCAGGATGCTCGATATTTCACTTGGTTTGATGTTTGACATAGTGTTTATTTTGTTGTTGTTTATTACTACTTTGTTATCATTAGCTTTCCAGTCTTGATATATTCTCCGCAGCGGATTATGTATATATAAATGCCATCAGGGAAAAATTATTCTAATACTATCTTTGTTGTACATCGAGCGTGTTTGGCATCGTTTATAATAAGCATATAAATGCCCTTGGGCATAGTCCCCAAATCAATTATATTTGCATTCAGGAAAGTCTTTACCAATTGGCCAAAACTATTGTAAACCTGCACTTCAGTAACTTCTTCACCTTCAATATTGATTAATCCAGATGTTGGATTGGGGTAAACTTCAAGCTCTTCTTCCGCACCATTTTCAGCAACTGAGGAGGGATTACACACAAACCACACATATTCAAAAGTGTCATCACGATAGGCTGACAAATAAACGTAAGGAGCACAAACAAACCAATAAAGACATTGATTGTCATAATAGCCCATCTCTTTTATGTCAATTAAAGGATAGGTTCCAATAGGACCAATTCGGTCAACCATTGTCCAATACCCCAAGTCTTCATAACCATATAAACTTGTAAATAATGTATCTTTCAAGGTATATTCATTCAGCACAAGCCCTCCTAGTTCCACTTCTTTTTTCCCTGTCACCGACAAAGGCTTTAATGAGGAACAGGTGGAATCGTTCCCATAATTGAGAACGCCATTTGCTCCCCATCCAGCTGAACGGAACGTGGTGAACACATCGCCTTCTTCGAGGTCTAAAGGGAAGAAAAGATACTCCTTGTTGTTTACGTAACGGTATACCTTGTTGTTTTCACAACGGGTGAGGAGCATTTTCCCATAATTAGGAATGGGATGTCCAAGGGAATCCACGGGCTGGATGACATCATAGACGCTATTTCCAATCAAACTGTCGCTTGTTACTCGCCACACTTCTTTAGCATAGGCATCTCCGTTGGCGTAAAGGCAATAAGTCCATTCTGCCCCAGGCATAGGCCATGTCTTGGTTTGCGCACCAGCCCTGCCTGTCACAGCCAGTAGCAGGAGTAGGAAAACCTTGCATGTTGTCGTATGTAGCTGTCTTTTCATTGTTTTGCCAGTTTATGCTTGCTTGTTCGCGACAAAGATAGTGCTGTTTTTCATCGAATCCAATGTTTTTCGCATTAAAAATGCTGATATTCAACGCTTCCGAATTGCAAATTCGGAAGGACGGTTTTTCAAATCCGCCAGAACTTCTGCTATTGCTTCAATCTGTTTTTCAATGCGTTAAGCTGCCCTGCCACGCTGGCGTCCATCCGCGAGTTCTCGATGTCGAGGATGAAGCCTCCGATGAGGCTCGGGTCGATGTGGACCTCCATCTCGGCGTCGGCATCGAAGGTCTGCTTGATGAAGGCCTTGATCTTTTCATAGCTCTCCTCAGTCAGCTCAGTGGCCGTGGTCACCTGCGTGCTCAGGATGTGGTGCTTCTCGCGGTACATCTCCATGTATTTCATGGCGATGAGGAACATCTTGTCTTCGCGTTTCTGCTCCGCCACGAAGGTGATGAACTGCTTCAGCGTGTCGTGCAACGGGTCGCCCACGGCCATCTCCAGCAGCTTCACTTTCTCTTCTTGCGCCACGATGGGGTCGGCCAGCACCTCGTTGAACTGGGCGATGGCCAGGAGGTAGTTGTGGGCAAAACGCGTCAAGCCGTCGTAGACGGCGTTTTCGCAGCCTTGCTCTTGGGCAGTCTGGAACAGTGCCCGCGCATATCTTACCGATATCCTTCCGTTATCCATAGCTTAAGCCTGAATCTGGGTTGGGTTGTTCTTGAGCAGTTGCTCGATATAGTCGTTTTGTGCCTGCTTGTCGCTCAGCTCGCGTTGCAGCAGTTTCTCTGCGATGTCGACGGCGAGGGTGACCACTTCGCTCTTCATCTGTGCCATGGCTTCGGCTTGTTCCTTCTCCATGCGCAGGCGGGCGTCGGTCACAATCTTCTCGGCTTCCTTGCGGGCTTGCGTCTTCGCCTCTTCGATGAGCTGGGTCTTCAGGTCCTGGCTCTCTTTCATGATGCGAATCTGCTCAGCCTGTGCCGCCGCCATGGTCTCCTGTCGTTTCTGTTCGATGCCGGCAAGGGCTTTGTTGGCTTCGTCGGCAGCCAACAGCGATTCGGAGATGTGGGCGTTGCGTTTCTCGACGGCACCCATGATCATCGGCCATCCCGCCTTAGCCAAGATGACAAAGACGATGAGGAAGGCGATGAGCATCCATATCACTAATCCACTTTCGGGAAGAAATAAATCCATGTTTGGTGTGTTTTTAAAGGTTAAGGTTCGAGGCGAGGCTTGCCTCGCCTCGAACATGAATTTTTAGCCGAGGACGGCCAAGACGCACACGACGATGGCGAACAGCGTTGCACCTTCGACGAGAGCGCCAGCGATGATCATACCGGATTGGATCTTACTGGCGGCTTCGGGCTGACGGGCCATGGCTTCCATGGCTGACTGACCGATTCTACCAATGCCGATAGCGGCACCGATCACTGCAACAGCGGCTGCGATGGCGGCCAAACCTGGCACGTACGATACAGCTTCAAGGATAGTTGATAATAACATGATGATTAAATTTAGTTTGTTAATGGATATGTTTGTTTATTCGTGTTCTGGTTCGTGTTGTGCCATGCCTATGAATAGGGATGACAATATGGTGAATACGTAGGCCTGGATATAGGCCACAAGCAACTCCAAGGCTGTCATGAAGATGGTCATGAAGATGGAGACGACGCTCATCACGCCACCCATGCCCGCACCATACATGCCGCCGATGATGAAGATCAGCGCCATGAGCACCATGATGACGATGTGGCCGGCCAAGATGTTGGCGAACAGACGGACCATCAAGGCGAAGGGCTTGGTGATGGTGGAGATGAGCTCGATGATAGGCATCAGCGGGAAGGCCTTCAGGAAGATGGGCACATCGGGCCAAAGGATGTCTTTCCAGTAGTGCTTGTTGCCAAACAGGTTGACGAAGAAGTAGGTCAGCAGGGCGAGCACCACGGTAATGCTCAGGTTGCCCGTCACGTTGGCACCGAAGGGGAAGAAGGGGATGAGGCCGAACAGGTTGGCAAAGAAGATGAAGAAGAACACCGTCAAAAGATAAGGTGCGAATTTCTTCACTTTCTTCTCGGGGATGTTGGGCCGGATGATGCCGTCGAGCACGGTGTAGGTAAGCCATTCCACCAGACCTTGGTACTTGGTGGGCTGGGCCATCGGGTCTTTTTTGTATTTCCTCGCCGCAGGCAGGAAGAAAGCCAGCAGGAAGATGACGACGAGGAAGATGCCGAAGGCGTTTTTGGTGAACGAGATGTCGAAGGGCCGCGAGATGCTGCCGTCGTCTTTCACCTCCACCAGCTTGCCGGGGTATTTGTCGGCACTGATGGGTGAGATGTAGAAGTTGGCGCCCTTGTGGTTGAAGGTCTCGCCCTCCTTCAGCTCGCAGACGTGCTTCGACGAGAAGCAGTGCCAGCTGCCACCGTCTTTGCACTTCACGATGACGGGCAGCCACACGCAGACGGGCTCGCCTTTGATTTCCGTGATGTGGAAACAATAGGAGTCGCCCGTGTGGCCGAAGATGAACGATTTGGCGTCAAACTTCTCCTTCTTGGGCTGTTGAACGCTATCCTGTGCCATACCCTGTATGGGCGCCAGTGCTAGCAGGGCGAAGATAAAGAAGAAGACGCTATGTTTCAAAACATTTCTCATGCTTTGTTTTCTTTGTTCTTGTATTTGACGTAATGGTTGTAGACGCAGGTCTCGGCCACCAAGGCAATCAGGTAGGCCGAAGCCGTGACGATGACAAAGGCCTTGCTGCTTTCCTTGACGAAGATGATGTAGAGGACGAGGATGGCCACGGTAAGCACTAGCTTGATGCCTTTGTAAACCAGCAGCCATGTCAGCTTGTTTGGGTGTTCGTCAACGTTTTTCTTCATCAGATGGCAATAGAAGGCGCCCAAGATCATGAAGAGGTTGGGTCCCGTGATCATCCAGTTGTTCCACCAAGGCTTGTCGGCGAAGAAGCATAGCAGGATGCCGTCCATGACGAGGCAGATGAGCAGGAAAACAGCCAGATATTTTGTCAGTATTTTGTCTTTCATAGTTCTACGCAGATGGTCAGTTGGTTACTGTGGTTCTCAACGAAGCCGCCTTTGACGGCAATCTCTTGGTGCTCGCCTTTGTCGTCGGTGAAGCTGACTTTACCGGCTTCGAGGATGGCGACGATGGCGGCATGGTGCTCCAGCAGGGTGAAAGGCCCCATCTTGCTCGGCACCGTGATGGCCGTGGCCTCGCCGTTATACAGCGTCTCGCTCGGTGATATGATTTCGACTTTCATCTCACCTTATTATTAATTGGCGTTGGCGTTCTTCAGCATCTCCTCACCCTTGGCGATGGCATCGTCGATGGTGCCCACCAGGTTGAAGGCAGCTTCGGGGTATTGGTCAACCTCACCGTCCATGATCATGTTGAAGCCTTTGATGGTCTCCTCAATGGGAACCATCACGCCCTTGAGGCCGGTGAACTGCTCGGCCACGTGGAAGGGCTGCGACAGGAAGCGCTGCACACGACGGGCGCGGTGGACGACGATCTTGTCCTCCTCCGAGAGTTCCTCCATGCCGAGGATGGCGATGATGTCCTGCAGTTCCTTGTTGCGTTGTAGCAACTGGATGACGCGTTGGGCAGTGTTGTAGTGATGCTCGCCGATGATGTTCGGGTCGAGGATGCGCGAGGTGGAGTCCAGCGGGTCGACGGCGGGATAGATACCCAGCTCGGCGATCTTACGGCTCAACACGGTGGTGGCGTCCAAGTGCGAGAAGGTGGTGGCGGGAGCAGGGTCGGTCAAGTCGTCGGCAGGCACGTAGATGGCCTGCACCGAGGTGATGGACCCGTTCTTGGTCGAGGTGATACGCTCCTGCATCTGTCCCATCTCTGTGGCCAGGGTGGGTTGGTAACCTACGGCCGAAGGCATACGGCCCAACAGGGCCGATACCTCAGAGCCGGCTTGCGTGAAACGGAAGATGTTGTCGATAAAGAGCAGGATGTCGTTCTGCTCGTCGTTTTGGTCGTCGCGGAACGACTCGGCCACGGTAAGGCCCGAGAGGGCCACCGAGACACGGGCTCCGGGCGGCTCGTTCATTTGGCCGAAGACCAGCGTGGCTTGTGAGGTGGCGAGGGCTTCCTTGTCGATCTTGGAGAGGTCCCAGTCGCCTTCTTCCATGGCTTTGACGAAAGCGTCGCCGTATTTGATGATGCCCGACTCGATCATCTCGCGGAGCAGGTCGTTACCCTCACGGGTACGCTCGCCCACGCCGGTGAACACCGAGTAGCCGTTGTAGCCTTTGGCGATGTTGTTGATGAGTTCCATGATGAGCACGGTCTTGCCCACGCCGGCGCCGCCGAAGAGGCCGATCTTACCGCCTTTCAGGTAAGGCTCGAGCAGGTCGATGACCTTGATACCGGTGAAGAGCACCTCTTTTGAAGTGGCCAGGTCTTCATATTTTGGCGGTTCGCGGTGGATGGGGTATTCCGAAGCGCGGTCGAGGCTGCCGATGCCGTCGATGGCGTCGCCTGTCACGTTGAGTAGGCGGCCCTTGATCTGGTTGCCGATGGGGATGGAGATGGGCTTGCCGGAGGGTTTGACCTCCATGCCGCGCATGAGGCCGTCGGTCGAGTCCATAGCGATGGTGCGCACCGAGTCCTCGCCGATATGCTGCTGGCACTCGAGCACCACGCGTTTCCCGTTGGGACGGGTCACCTCCAAGGCATCGTGGATCTTAGGTAGGTCGGCTTCGCCGCCTTCGAAGTAGACGTCGACCACGGGGCCGATAATCTGAGTGATGTGTCCTTTAATCTCTGACATATTATGGTTGTTGATTTTATTCTTTCGAGTCAAAAACAAACTGCAAATGTATCAAATATTGTTTTCCGTTCGACGGAATTCGTTAAAAAAGGGAAAAAAGTTTCTTAAAAGGCAGATGCCTTATTGGGGAGAAAGAATAAAACGGCATTGGTTGAAAAATACGTGTGTTATGATGAAAAGTTGAGTGTCCCGAAAGGAGAATGGGATATCTTTGTAGCATCGAAAAGAAGCCCCCGATGAAAGTAACCGTCAAAGAAGTCACAACGAGAAAGGAACTGAAAGCCTTCGTGCATTTCCCCAACGAACTCTATAAGGACAATCCCTATTATATCCCGCAAATCGAGTCGATGGACCGCGATACGTTAACACCCTCAAAGAACCACGCCTTCGAGGTTTGTGAGGGTAAGTATTGGCTTGCTTACGACGAGAATGGCCATATCGTGGGCCGCGTGGCGGGCATCATCAACCACCGCTACAACGAGAAGACAGGCGAGAAGATTTGTCGCTTTGGGTGGATTGACTTCGTTGACAACCAGGAAGTTTCAAGGGCTTTGATGGATGCTGTTGAGCATTATGCACACGAGAAAGGCATGACGCTGATGAGCGGCCCAATGGGTTTCCTCGAATTCGATGCAGCAGGCGTCCTCGTCGAAGGCTTCGACAAACTGCCTACCGCCTACGGCAAATACAACGCACCTTATTATGAAGGACATCTCGTTGCCTTGGGCTACACCAAGGATACCGACTACGTGGAGTATCTCATCAAGGTGCCTGAGGTCATCCCCGACCGTTATGCCCGTATGGCCGAGCTGGTCTCCATCAAAAACGGTCTGCACCAAGCCCCTCTCATCCATCATAGCGACATAGAGCCTTACCTCGACGGTGTGTTCCGCTGCATGAATACCGCCTACTCGAAACTGCATGGTTACTCCGAACTGTCACAAGGACAATTAGAGGACCTCAAGAAACAATTCCTCGGTAATGTCAGCGTCGACTATGTGTCCATCGTGCTCGATGAAGACGAGCAGGTGGTCGGCTTCGGCGTGGGCCTGCCCTCGCTCTCCAAGGCCATGCAGAAGGCCAAGGGCTCGCTCTTCCCCTTCGGCTTCATCCATATCCTGAAAGCCCTGAAACAGAACGATACCCTAGACCTGCTGCTTATCGCCATCGACGACAAATACAAGAACAAGGGCGTCAACGCCATGATCTTCGACAAGTTCGCTCAAGGCATCACCAAAAACGGCATCAAATATATTGAGTCGACACGCGAACTGGAGGACAACACCAGTGTGCAAAACCTCTGGCGCTATCTCGAACACGACCTCACCAAGAGGGCTAGGACGTATATAAAGCATATATAAATAATTAGTGAGATTCCCTTCGGGAATGGCATTTTCCATTTAGGTTTCCTGCGGCGGCTTGTGACGAATACACTCTGTGGACGTCATTTGCCGCCGCGATGTAACTATATGTAATGAGCTCCATTCCCGAAGGGAATCTTTGCCTAAAATTATTTTTCCCATTTCATTTCTTTTTCTAAAAGGGATTGCTTAATTTTGTCGCCTATTTTCAAGATCAAACAAACAAAACGAAAATATATGCAAGATAAACTGCAACAATTGACCGACAGGCTTTATAACGAAGGCTTGTCGAAAGGAAAACAGGACGGTGAGGAACTCGTGCAAAAGGCACATGCCGAAGCCGACCGCATCATTGCCTACGCTAAGACTGAGGCCGACCGCATCATCGCTCAAGCCAACAAGGAGGCTGAAGAGCTGAAGACCAAGGTCGCTGCCGACGTGAAGATGGCAGCAACGCAAAGCATCGCCGTGACCAAACAGGAGATCGAGAAGATGGTGGTGACCAACACCGCCACCGAAGGCGTGAAGGCCAATATGGGCAATGCTGCCTTTGTGAAGGAACTGATCACCAGCGTGGTGAAGGCCTTTAATCCTGCGAATGCGTCGCCCGTCGACTTGAACCTCATCCTGCCCGAAGCCTTGAAAGCCGAGGTGGAGCCTTTCGTGAAGAACGAAATCGCCAACCAGTTCAAGGGCGAGGTCAAGGTGGACTACTCCAAGAAGATGAACGGTGGCTTCAAGGTTGCCCCTAAGGACGGCGGCTATGTGCTCCAGTTCACCGATGATGAGTTCACCCAACTCATCGCCAACTACCTGCGTCCTGCCACCAAGAAAATCCTCTTCGGCTGATGGATAACTACGTCTATATCGTGGCAGGCTTGCCGGAACTGACCTCGGGCTTCGAGAACACAGGCTTCGACTATGCCGCCGTGAAGGAGTCCATCATGGAGCTGCTCTCCGAGAAAGACCAACAGCTGGTCGAGCTCATGGAAGAGGGCTTCAATGAAGACAGCCTCGGCGTGGAGTTTTACGACAAGGCCGCTGAGAGCAAGAACCGTTTCATCCGCGAGTATTTCGACTTCGACGGCCGCCTGCGCAACATGAAGGTGAACTATCTGGCCAAGCGCCTCGGCAAAAGAGGGGAGGACTACCAAGTGGAACTGCCCGAGGCCGACTTCGAGGAAGGCAAGCAGATAGAGGAAATCCTCGCCGATGCCGATTTCGTGGAACGCGAGCAGAAGATGGACGAGCTGAAGTGGGAGAAGGCCTCCGACATCGCCCGCATGGACTACTTCAACATGAACGCCATCCTCGCCTTCTTGGTCAAGGCCAAGACCGTACAGCGCTGGGCCGAGCTCGATGCCTCCAAGGGACAGGAGATGTTCCAGAAACTCGTGCAGGAGATTCGTGGCACAAGTGCGGATTTGGATTTAAGTGTGTAAATAATAGAAACAACAACATATGAAAACAACAGGAAAAGTTACAGGAATCATTGCAAACCTCGTCACTGTGGAGGTGGACGGACCTGTGGCACAGAATGAGATCTGCTTCATCGACCTCGACGGCGTCGAGCTGATGGCAGAGGTCATCAAGGTGAACGGGAACAAGGCCTCCGTGCAGGTGTTTGAGAGCACCCGCGGCCTGCAGATTGGCGACAAGGTGGAATTCCAAGGCTACATGCTTGAGGTGACCTTGGGACCTGGTTTGCTTTCGAGCAACTTCGACGGCCTGCAGAACAACCTCGCCACCATGGAAGGTGTGTTTCTGAAACGCGGTGAATACACCAAGGCCCTCGACGAAGAGAAACTTTGGGACTTCACGCCTCTCGCCAAGGCGGGCGACCACGTGGTTGCCGCCGACTGGCTGGGCGAAGTCAAGGAAGGCTGGCTGCCTCACAAAATCATGGTGCCGTTCAACTTCAAGGGCACGTATACCGTGAAGAACGTGGTCGCCGCTGGACAATACAAGATCACCGACACCGTCGCCACGCTGACCAACGCGGAAGGCGAGGAGGTGAAGGTGACGATGATGCAGAAATGGCCTGTGAAGGTGGCCGTGGGCGGCTATGTGGAGAAACCACGTCCCTTTAAGGTGATGGAGACGGGTGTGCGTTGCATCGACACGCTGAATCCCATCGCTGAAGGCGGAACGGGCTTCATCCCTGGTCCCTTCGGCTGCGGCAAGACCGTGCTGCAACACGCCCTTGCCGAGCAAGCCGACGCCGACATCATCATCATGGCGGCCTGCGGTGAGCGTGCCAACGAGGTCGTGGAGATCTTCACCGAGTTCCCCGAGCTGAAAGACAAGCACACGGGTCGCTCGCTGATGGAGCGTACCATCATCATCTGCAACACGTCGAACATGCCGGTTGCCGCTCGTGAGGCTTCGGTATACACGGCCATGACCCTCGGCGAGTACTACCGCGCCATGGGTATGAAGGTGCTGCTGCTTGCCGACTCCACCTCGCGTTGGGCACAGGCCTTGCGTGAAATGAGTAACCGTTTGGAGGAGCTGCCCGGTCAGGACGGTTTCCCCGTCGACCTCTCGGCCATCATCTCCAACTTCTACGCACGTGCAGGTTATGTGAAGCTCAACAACGGTCAGTCGGGCTCCATCACCTTCATCGGTACGGTGTCGCCTGCTGGCGGTAACCTGAAGGAACCTGTGACCGAATCCACCAAGAAGGCCGCCCGTTGCTTCTACGGCCTTTCGCAGAATCGCGCCGACAAGAAGCGTTATCCCGCCGTTGACCCCGTCGATTCCTATTCGAAATACCTCGAATACCCCGAAATCATCGAATATCTTGACGAGAAGATTGAGAAGGGTTGGGTCGACAAGGTAACGAAGACGAAATACATCATCCGCCGAGGCAAGGATGCCTACGAGCAGATCAACATCTTGGGTGATGACGGCGTGCCGATGTCGTACCACGAGCAATACTGGAAGTCGGAACTTGTCGACTTCGTCATTTTGCAGCAAGACGCTTTCGACGATATCGATGGCTCCACGCCGCTCGAGCGTCAGAAGTTCATGCTCGACCTTGTGCTTGAAATCTGCGATCGCAGCTTCAAGTTCGACAACTTCGAGGAGTGCACGACCTACTTCAAGGGCTTGATCAACATCTGCCGCCAGATGAACTACTCGGAATACAAGTCGGAACAATTTGAAAAATATCTTGGACAGTTAAAGGAGGAACTGAAACATGAGTGAGAAAGCCTTTCAACGCATCTATACCAAGCTGACCGCCATCACTAAGGCCACCGTGACCCTTGAGGCACAAGGCGTGGCTAACGACGAACTTGCCCTCGTGGCAGGCCGTCTGGCGCAGGTGGTGAAGATTAAAGACAATGCCGTCACCCTGCAGGTGTTTGGCGGCACGGAAGACATCCCGACCAATGCCGAAGTGACCTTCTTTGGTGAGCCGCCTTCGCTGAACGTGAGCGACGAACTCGCTGGCCGTTTCTTCAATGCCTACGGCGAGCCTATCGACGGCGGTCCGGCCGTGGAAGGCGAGAAACGCCAGATTGGTGGTCCTTCAGTGAACCCCTTCAAGCGTCGTCAGCCTTCGCAGCTCATCCCGACGGGTATCGCCGGCATCGACTTGAACAATACCTTGGTCTCGGGCCAGAAGATCCCGTTCTTCGCCGACCCCGACCAACCTTATAACCAGGTGATGAGCATGGTGGCCCTCCGTGCAGATGTAGACAAGATCATCCTTGGCGGCATGGGCCTTTCGAACGACGACTACCTGTTCTTCAAGAACCAATTTGAGAGCGCAGGTGCCTTGCACAAGATCATCAGCTTCGTGAACACCACCGACCAACCGCCTGTTGAGCGTCTGCTGATTCCCGACATGGCCTTGACTGCCGCTGAGTATTTTGCCGTGGATAAGAACGAAAAGGTGTTGGTGCTGCTCACCGACATGACGCTGTATGCCGACGCCTTGAGTATCGTGAGTAACCGTATGGACCAAATCCCGTCCAAGGACTCCATGCCTGGCTCGTTGTATTCCGACCTGGCGAAGATCTACGAGAAGGCTGTGCAGTTACCCGATGGCGGTTCCATCACCATTATCGCTGTGACGACGCTGAACGACGGCGACATCACGCACGCCATCCCGGATAACACGGGTTACATCACCGAGGGTCAGTTGTTCCTCCGTGCCGACCCCGATTCGGGCAAGGTCATCGTCGACCCGTTCCGTTCGCTGTCGCGTTTGAAACAGTTGGTGCAAAACAAGAAGACCCGTGAGGACCACAGTGCCGTGATGAACACTTCGGTGCGACTCTATGCCGACGCCGCCAATGCTAAGACCAAGTTGGAGAACGGCTTCGACCTGAGCGACTACGACCTGCGCTGCCTCGACTATGCCAAGGAATACGCCACGCGTCTGCTGGCCATCGATGTCAACATCTCCATCGAGGAGATGCTCGACACGGGCTGGGAGTTGTTCGGCAAATACTTCACCAAGGCCGAGACGGGTCTGAAAGAGAAACTCATTGAGAAATACTGGAAAGAAAAAGCATAAACCATGGCTATCAAATTCCAATATAACAAGACCTCGCTGAACGAGCTGAACAAGCAGCTCAAGACGCGTACCCGTGCCCTGCCCACGCTGAAGAGCAAGGAGAGTGCGCTGCGCCTTGAGGTGAAGAAAGCCAAGCAGCGTTCGGAGGGGCTTGTAGAGCAGTTAGAGGCCGAACTCAAGTCGTATGAGTATATGGCCCGGCTTTGGAATGAATTTGAGCCAGGACTGATTTCGGTGACCGATGTCAAGCTGAAGACCGTCAAGATTGCGGGTGTGCCCGTGCCGGCCTTGGAAGAGGTGCTGTTCGATGTGAAGGACATCAACCTCTTCACCAAGCCTATGTGGTATGCCGACGGCGTGCAGATACTGAAAAACCTTGCACAGTTGGGCATCGAGTCGGAGGTCTATACCGAGGTGAGCCGCATTTTGGATTACCAACGGAAGAAGACCACGCAGAAAGTCAACCTTTACGAGAAGGTGCAAATTCCTGGCTATAACGAAGCCATACGTAAGATCAAGCGATATATGGAAGACGAGGAGAACCTCTCCAAGGCTTCGCAGAAGATCGTGAAAAACAAACACATAGCAGAAGAAGAGGAGGCAGCCCATGGTAACTGAAATGACGAAATATGATTTCATCCTGCTGAGCGGCGATGCCGATGCCTTCTTGGAGAAGCTGCAATCGGTGGGTGTGGTCGACATCACACGTTCCATGAAGCCCATCGACGAGAAATCGGAGAAGCTGTCGGCACGTGCCGAGATTTACCGTAAGGCTATTTCGGCTTTGAAAGAGATCGAAAAGGCCGATGACCCGGGTCAGAAGCCTACCGATTTTGCCGTGGAGGTGATGGAAACCGTGCGCGACAAGGATGCCATCGAAGCCCAACTGCCGCAACTCCGCAAGGATGCCGATGAGTTGGTGCCTTGGGGACAGTTCGATGCCAAGAGTTTCGACCGTCTCAAGGATAACGGTCTGAAGCTACACTTCTATAAGGCTAAGGCTATCGATCCTGAGTGGAAGGAACAGTATGCGATAAGCGAGATTTCGAACCTCGGCGGATACAGCTATTTCGTGGTTGTGTCCGATTCCGACGACTATGACTTCCCGCTGAAGGAACTGCCTGCTCCCGATCGTGACTATGCCGCCATTCAGAAACAGATTGCCGACTTGGAGGCACAGGTGAAGCAGAAAGAGCATCGCCTGGCCCAGCTGAAGTGGCATGAGCCGGTGTTGCAAGCAGAGATGGACAAGACCTTGTCGAAACTCGACCTGCATCTGGCACACGTATCGGGCGAGAAGGCTGCCGAGGACTACATCACCGTCTTCGAAGGCTTCGCTCCCGCTGAGAATGAGCCAGCCCTTCATGATATGCTGGAGAAGGAGAATATCCTCTATTTGGTCGACAAGGCCAAGGTGGATGATAATCCTCCTATCAAACTGAAAAACAATAAGTTTGTATCGAAGTTTGAGCTGCTTACCGATATGTACGGTCGGCCAAAATACGACGAGTTTGACCCGACGGTGTTTATCTCCATCTTCTTCATGCTTTTCTTCGCCTTCTGCATGGGCGATGCGGGTTACGGCTTGGTTTTGATCCTTGCCGGTATCTTGCTGAAGAAGAAAATGCCGAGTATTGCGTCTTTGGGCATAGTACTGGGCATCGCCACCACAGTGATCGGCTTGCTGTTCCATACCTTCTTCTCGATGGATATGCTTGAGTGGAGCTGGATTCCTGAAGGCGTGAAGAAATGCATGGTCCCCAGGGAGATCTTCGGTTTCGACGGCACGATGGTGTTGGCCATCCTCGTCGGTATCGTGCACATCTGCCTGGCCATGATTGTGAAGACCTACCAAAGTACCAAAGTGAAAGGTTTTGCCAACTCTTTGGCCACTTGGGGCTGGACCCTGCTCATTGTGGGCGGTGTCATTGTGGGTGGTCTCGCCCTGATGGGTGTCATCGACAAGGCGCTGACGAAATGGATTGTCATTGTCATCGGCTGCTTGTCGGCCTTGGGCATCTTCTTCCTTAACGACTTGCACCGCAATCCCTTGCTCAACGTGGGCTCGGGCTTGTGGGAGACCTACAACACGGCTACGGGTTTGCTCGGCGACGTGCTGAGTTACCTGCGTCTGTATGCCTTGGGTCTGGCAGGCGCCAAACTCGGTGAGGCCTTCAATGCCATCGGCTTGCAGGCTCTGGGCGACGGCGGTGCCCGTTGGATCGCCTTCATCCTCATCGTGCTCGTTGGCCACACGCTGAATGTCGCAATGTGCGTCTTGGGTGCCTTCGTGCATCCCTTGCGACTCAACTTCCTCGAGTTCTTCAAGAACTCCGGTTACGAAGGCTCAGGCAGACGGTATAAACCTCTTACGCAAAACAATGAAAATTAAACAAATCAACAATTAAAATATCAAAACTATGTTAGCAACAATTTTAGGTTATCTCGGTTTAGGCCTCGTTCTGGCCTTGGCCGGTATCGGAAGTTCAATCGGCACTTCGACGGCGGGCAACGCTGCCGAAGGCGGCCTTAAGAAACGCCCTGAGGCATCGGGCAATTTCATGGTGCTGTCGGCACTGCCGGCCACCCAGGGTATCTATGGTTTCGTGGCTTTCTTCATGCTGCTGAGCAAGCTGAAGGCTGACCCGACGCAAGGTCTCATCATCTTTGGTGTGGGCCTCTGCGTGGGTTTGGTCTGCATGATCTCTGCCATCCGTCAAGGTCAAGTTTGCGCCAACGGTATCGTCGGCGTGAGCCAAGGTCACGACGTGTTCACCAACACGCTGATCTATGCTGCTCTTCCTGAGTTCTATGCTATCTTGGGCCTTGTCGGCGCCCTGATGGTGTAATTTGGAATGCAGAATTAGGAATGTGGAATGGACATTCCGATTTATCATGTAGAGACGTGGCGTGCCGCGTCTCTACTTTTTTTACCATTTCCATAGGTTGGCGCCTATGGTCCATTCGATGTAATCGATCTTGGTGGCGTGTACCCGCATGCCCACGCCGGCAAACATGGCCTTGCTCCTGCCAAAGTGGTAGCGGAACGAGAGCCGTTCGTAGTATTTCTGGTAGTGTCTGGGGAGGTATTCGGCGGGTTGCCACACGTAATAGGCGAACGAGAGGTGGCCGATGAAGTTGCCGTAGCACAGCTCGCCTGCGATGTATGGCGCAATGCTGAAAGCGTCGACAGGCTTGTATTGGTCTTCAGCATGGTGGTATTCGTACATCACCTTGTTCTCGCCCGTGTATAGCAGGTCGATGCCACCACCATAGCGGAAGCAGGGATGGAATGCCCTCGAATAGCCAATCTCAAAGGTGTTGCCAAGGCAATAATGGCCAAGCATGGTGTTCGACTCGCGGAAGCCGATGCCGTCGAGGACATAAAGTAGGTTGTATTTCTCGAAAGGATAGCTTTTGTCGTGTTGCTCCACAGCACGTCCTTTTGGAAAATAACGTAACCCGACTTGTCCGCCCAGCACGTTGATGCCTTTGTTGGGCACACGTATGGCACCGTTGGAGGCATGGGAGAAGACCACACGCGCTACGAGGTCAAAGTTGTCGGTCAATTTGAAGACGGGACCGAAGTCAAGGTTGAGGTGAACGGTGAGCGGAGAGCTGACGAGTCGGTTGTGACCCTTGGGCCAGTAGGCCATGCCGATACCCCAGGTGTAGTCAAATTGGAACCTCGGCCGGTTGATGATATGCCCGTTGCAGTAGCCGAACACGGCATAGCTGTTGCCCAAGTCGATGATTTTTTGGCTCTCTTCGTCGAAGTAGTCTTTCATCGTATGGTGCTCGAAGCGGAAGTCGACGCCGATGTTGGGATAGTTGAAGAACGACTCCCAAGCGTGCGAGCCGTCGGTCTGCCGACCAATACGGAGATCGGCGCCGTACATGGGATAGTCGGCGTAGATAGGGAAGGGGATGTGGTAGGCATAGCGGAAGGCGGGTTCAACATAGCGCCCTTGAGCTGACAAGAGCATGGTCGCGCCCAACAGTAAAACTATGAGTAGCCCTCTCTTCATGGCTTACATATCGTCTTTCATTTTCTCGATCAGACGGCGTTCTTTCTTGGTGGGACGGCCTGCACCGCGGTCGCGCCACTCGGCCTTATAGGCATTCATGAACTCGATGCGTTCGTATTCTTCCTTGGGAGTGAGGTCGTTGTAGACCTCAGGCACCTGTTTGGCGGAGACGCGGTTCTTGATGACGGTCTTCACCTCCACCACTTTATGGAGCTGACCGACCTGTACTTGGATGACATCGCCTTCTTTGACTTCGCGCGAAGGCTTGACGGCGTTGCCGTCCACCTTCACCTTGCCGCCTTTGATGGCATCGGCAGCCAGCGAACGCGTCTTGAAGAGACGCGCCGCCCACAGCCATTTGTCCATCCTGACGATGTTGTCTTCTTCGGCCATTATTTCTCCTTGAAAATCAACTGGATCGGCACACCGTTGAAGTCCCAGTTCTCACGGATCTTGTTCTCCAAGAAGCGTTTGTAGTTGTCCTTCACGTCCTTTGGCAGGTTGCAGAAGAAGATAAACTGAGGCGAGATGCTCTTCAGCTGGGTGATGTACTTGATGCGCAGGAAACGACCACGTGAAGCCGTAGGCAGCGGCACCGAGTTGATGATTTCCAGCATCTTGTCGTTCAGCTCGCGCACGGGGATGCGGCGCTCACGGTTCTCGTAGACCTTATGTGCGGTCTCTAACACCTTATAGATACGCTGCTTGTTGATGGCCGAGGTGAAGATGATGGGGTAGTCGGTGAAGGGTGCCGTTCTTGAACGTATCAGCTCTTCGTAAGCCTTGTGTGTGTTGGAGTCTTTCTCCACGAGGTCCCATTTGTTGACGACCATCACCAGGCCTTTCTTGTTTTTTTCGATGAGGCGCAGGATGTTCATGTCTTGGGCCTCAAAGCCTTGTGTCGCGTCGAGCATGAGGATGGCCACGTCGCTGTCCTCGATGGCGCGGATCGAACGCAACACCGAATAGAACTCGATGTCTTCCTCCACCTTGCTCTTCTTACGCAGACCGGCAGTGTCGACGAGCATAAATTCCATTCCGAAGGCGTTATAACGCGTGTAGTTGGCATCACGTGTGGTGCCTGCGATATTGGTCACGATATGACGGTCGGTGCCTAAGAAGGCGTTGATCAACGATGACTTGCCTACATTG
This sequence comes from uncultured Bacteroidia bacterium, assembly GCA_902786745.1. Classification (GTDB taxonomy): domain Bacteria; phylum Bacteroidota; class Bacteroidia; order Bacteroidales; family F082; genus Limimorpha. The sequence continues at coordinate 97,691 of CADADR010000004.1, read as the reverse complement.
GGACGGCCCACCACGGTGAACTTGGGCAGGTCAGTGTTGAAGTCGGTGGTGTCGTTGGGCAGCATCTCGCATACTTTGTCGAGAAGCTCACCCGTGCCCGTGCCGGTCATGGCCGACATGGGGTAGGGCTCGCCCAAGCCCAAGGCGTAGAACTCGCCTGCCAGCACTTCTTTGCTGGGCTCGTCTATCTTGTTGACAGCCAATACTACTGGCTTCTTCTGTTGTCTAAGGATGACCGCTACATCCTCATCGAGGACATGCAGGCCTTCGCGACCGTCGACGATGAAAACGATGACGTCGGCCTCGTCGATGGCCAGGTCCACCTGTTTGCGGATCTCTTCTTCAAAGATGTCGTCCGACCCTACCACATAACCGCCAGTGTCGATGACGGTGAATTCCTTTCCATTCCAATCGCTCTTGCCGTAATGTCTGTCGCGTGTCACGCCACTCGTCTCTTCCACGATGGCCATGCGCTGCTTCAGCAGACGGTTGAACAGCGTCGATTTTCCCACATTGGGTCTCCCCACAATTGCTACAATGTTTGACATTTCTTTGATGGTTTAGTTTTGGGCTGCAAAAATACGAAAAATTAGGCTTCGTAGCCAAACCGCTTCAGCTCCGCTTCATTGTCACGCCAGTCCTTGTCCACTTTGACGAAGAGCTCCAAGAAGATGTTCTTTCCCGTAAACTCCTCAATATCAGTGCGAGCCTGCATGCCAAGCTTCTTGATGGCGCTGCCACCTTTGCCGATGATGATGGCCTTCTGCGAGTCGCGGGCTACATAGATGATGGCGCGGATATGGATGCGTTTCTCGGTCTCTTCGTAACTCTCCACCTCGACTTGCACGGAATACGGAATCTCTTGTTGGTAGTTGAGCAATATCTTCTCGCGGATGATCTCGGTGATAAAGAAACGCATCGAGCGGTCAGTGAGTTCGTCCTTGGGGAAATAAGGCGGGCACTCGGGCATCTTCTCCAATATCTGTTTGAAGATAAACTCAACGTTGGCGTTGTATTGCGCCGAGAGCGGGAACACGGTGGCATTGGGCAGCATCTCACGCCATTGCTCCACGGCTTTTTCCACAGCTTCCTGTGTGGAGAGGTCGATTTTGTTGATGAGCACGAACACGGGGATGTCGGTCGTCTTCAGCCGCTCCACGGTCTTTTCCTCCACTTTCTTGTCGGTGATGTCGACAACGAAGAGGATGAGGTCGGCGTCGATGAGGGCGACGTTGACGAATTGGTTCATCACCTCGTGCATCTTGTAGGCCGGGTCCTTGATGATGCCGGGCGTGTCGGAGAAGACGATCTGGAAGTCGTCGCCGTTGACAATGCCCAAAATACGGTGGCGGGTGGTCTGCGCTTTCGAGGTAATAATGGAGATTTTCTCCCCGACAAGCTGATTCATGAGGGTGGACTTACCCACATTCGGGCGTCCTATAATGTTGACATAGCCTGCTTTATGAGTCATAGCAAAAAATTTTTTCTAAATATCACCTTGCAAAGAAACAAAATTATTATCTTTGCAGCCGATTTCGGAGACGAATTTTTTCGATTTCCGAGGTTTTTCGCACGATGCGGGGTAGAGCAGAGGCAGCTCGTCGGGCTCATAACCCGGAGGTCGGAGGTTCGAATCCTCCCCCCGCTACCAAAAAAAACGGATGACCATACGGCCATCCGTTTTTTGTTTTTCTATAGGTTTTTGTTATTCCACCTCTGTCAAGTCACCAGCAACGGTGCCTTCGATGGTGGCGGGAATCGTCATTCCTTGGTACGAGAGATTACCGTTTCCGTTGAGGGTGCCCTGCACGCTAAAGACGGTCTCGTTGACGGTGCCGCTCATGTCGATGGTGGCATTGACGGTCGATCCCTCAAAGTCGAGGACGATGTCGAAAGGTTCCAGGTCGATGGCGTTGCCGTCTTTGGTGCCTGAAGTGTTGTAGGTGTTTCCGGCAAAGGTGACGGTGGCGTTCACACGACCTTCTTCTGAAGCCTCGGAGAACATGATGTCCATGTCATAGTCGATGTTGATGGGATAGGAAAACACCAAGGCTGAGGCAGTGGCGTCGAGGGTCACGCTGCCTGCATAGTGTGCTTCGAATTCCGGCTCAGGGGCGGCGATGCTCTTGAAGTTGACCGTGACTGTGGCGGTCTTACCTTGGGTGTCGGTCAGCGTGGCGGTCATGGTGATGTCGCCTTCTTGGGTGAGGGTGTATCTGTTTAGGAATACATATGACTCAAGATCGGAAAGCTCTACTAGTTCCTCTATAAGAACAACCTCGTCTGAAGCAAAGACAATGTATAAAGACTTGAGTTTCTCTGCATTGCAGATGAGTCTTACAATGATAGGCTTGCCTACTTCGATTTCGGCACCTTCGGTGAGATATCCTTCATCCGTCTTCAGGGTAAGGGTGGGATCGATAGGATCAGGAGTGGGGTCGGGCGCAGGCGCCGTGCCTCTATGGAGGTTAGCTGTAATGGTACCAGTGGCATTATAGGGGATGGAGAGTCCGCCTTCGGCATAGTTGCCTTGTCCGCTCACACTGCCATTGAGGGCGAGTTCATCTTCATTTGAGGAGAGGATTCCCTTCAGGTCGAGCGTAGCCGTGACGGTGCTACCTTGGATGCTCATGTTAACGTTGATGGGGTCGAAATCGACTTCACTGTTCTTGACAGTGCCCTTGGTCGTATAGGTCTCGTGAACCTCTTCATTGGTGTATGTGAAGATGACTTGATCCTTTGATTCACCCGCCGCCAGGTTGATACTCATTGGGACGGTGATGTTATTAAGCTCTTGATTGTAGGAAGAACCGTTAGGTAAGGTCAAGGTCAAAGTGATGTTGGCAACGCCGTCGCCGTACCAGTCGCCGATGAATTTTTCATTGGGTTTTTCCTTGTTGCAGGCGGTGAACAGCGCCGCAAGGCAACATAATGCAATGATAAGGTGTTTTTTCATGTTGTGTAAGGTTTTATAAGTTTGTTTTCTTGTTAACCAAATGAAATATTGTTGCAAAAATAAGGCCAAATTGCTTTCATTAAACGTTTTTTCTTCAAAAAATCGTATTTTTGAGCCTCGTTTTATGCCTATGAAGAAGAAATGGATAGGATGGGTAGTGGCGCTTGCCATATTGGCATTGGGCATCGGGTTGCTTTATGCGCTTGGTCCCGTTGAGGGCCCGATGCCTTTGTGGATGTCGATCCTGCCGCCAGTGGTAGCCATCGCGATGGCCTTATTAATAAAAGAGGTGATTTCGTCGCTCTTTGTAGGCATCCTGATGGGCACCTTCCTCATGGCCTTGTATGGCGGGGCCAGTCCGGCTTCGGCATTGGGTGGCGGATTACTGCGTGTGGTCGATACCTACGTTGTGGGCTCGTTGTTCGACGCTGACCATGTGACGATCATCGTCTTCACACTGCTTATCGGCGGCATGGTGCGTATCATCACGGCTAATGGTGGCATGCAGGGCGTTGTCAACTGGCTGTCGCGACGGGCTAAAGGACCTCGCTCAGGACAGCTGATGACCTTCCTTATGGACCTCTGTATCTTCTTCGACGACTACTCCAACACCCTTGTGGTTGGCAACACGATGCGTCCTATTGCCGACAAACTCAAGGTGTCGCGCGAGAAACTGGCTTATATCGTCGACTCCACTTCGGCGCCCGTGGTGGCAGTGGCTTTCGTGACGACTTGGATTGGTGCGGAACTGAGTTACATCCAAGATGGCATCAACGCCATTGGATTGGATGCTTCGGCTTATTCAGTGTTTTTCCATTCCTTGGCTTATAGCTTTTATCCTTTTCTCACGCTTGGTTTCGTCTTGATGATTATCTTCAGCGGTCGCGACTACGGGCTTATGTTGAAGGCAGAACGCAAGGCACGCATAGCCTCTTCCATGGAAACGGGTATGTCGAACAGCGTGGCGAAACCTGCCCATATCATCGACGCCTTGATACCATTGGCTGTGCTGATTTTTGGCACTATCATCGGACTGATAGTCACGGGTTACGACGCCTCGGCGTGGCAATCTGGGACGGGCTTTTTCTCCAAGCTCTCCGAAACGATAGGCGCTGCCAATTCCTATAAGGCCTTACTTTGGGCCTCGGTGTTGTCGTTGCTCACCGCTATCGTGATGACTTTGCTGCGGGGTGACATGAAGTTTGGAAAAATCATGGAGGAGATGGTGGAAGGCTTCAAGAGCATGTTAAATGCGGTGCTGATTCTGACTATGGCTTGGTCCATCGCTTTGGTGACAAAGGATATGCATACGGCAGAGTTTGTTTCTCACTTGCTGGTGCAGTGGTCATTGTCGCCCGTGGTGGTTCCTGTGTTGACCTTCCTTTTGGCCGCTTTGATCGGTTTCTCCACGGGTACCTCATGGGGTACGATGGCGATTCTTTATCCCTTGATTTTGCCAGCTTCGTGGCTGCTTTGCCAAGAGCGAGGGATGAGTGTTGACGCTACGATGCCTTTGTTCTACAATGTGGTGGCCTCAGTGTTGGCAGGTTCCGTCATGGGCGATCACTGCAGCCCGATTTCCGATACGACGATTATGAGTTCCTTGGCATCGAGTTGCAACCACCTGCAGCACGTCAGGACACAAATGCCCTATGCCCTCACTGTGGGTGGTGTGGCAGTGTTGTTGGGCGTGTTGCCCACGTCTTTGGGATTGCCATCATGGGTGGCATTCCTGGCGAGTTTTGCGGTTTTGTGGCTGGTGGTTCGTTTTGTGGGGAAGAAGGTCTAATTGCAGCGTTGTCCCTCGTACTGCTGTACCTCGTCGTACTTATACTCCAATTGAATACCCACTTGCTTGAACATCTCCTCGGTCTCGGCGCCGTCGTGGTAGCGTCGTTCGCACACCACGCGGACGATGCCGCAGTTGATGATGAGCATGGCGCAGGTGCGGCAAGGGGTCATGCGGCAATAGAGGGTGCTGCCGTTCAAGGCGATACCCCTACGGGCAGCCTGGCAGATGGCGTTCTGCTCGGCATGGACGGTGCGCACGCAGTGCTGGGTGACGCTTCCGTCTTCGTGGATGACCTTGCGGAATAGGTGGCCCACATCGTCGCAGTGGGGCAGACCCTTAGGTGAGCCGACATAACCCGTCACCAGGATTTGTTTGTCCTTCACGATGACGCAGCCGCTGCGTCCACGGTTGCAAGTGGCACGCTCGCTGACGGTGTCGGCCAGGTTGAGGAAATAATCATCCCACGACGGGCGCACATGAAGCTGGGTCAACACCTTCTCCACCTGTTGGTGTAGCTCTGGGATGGTGCCGTCGTTCATGAAGACGAAGTCGGCCTCCTTGATGCATGCTCCAAGGTTCTGCTTGTTGGGGTCGGTGGCGGTCATCTCGCGCTCTTCGTTGGCGACGAAGGTCTCGAAATCAATATGGTCGGTTTCCGAGCCGCGTAGGTAGATGCGGTCGTAGCGGATCTTACGGTCTGCGTCGACGGCGAAGAGGTAGAACTCGCCCTTCTCGCGCAACGAGTGGATCTCGCCAGGCGTGCGTACGCTCTCGATGACGGCATTCTTGCCTTCGGCCTTGGCGCGCTCGAAGAGCTGGTCGGTGATGTAGCTCGGACAATGCGCGGCACGCAGGTCGTTGCCCACCATGGTGAGGGTGTCGCGGTTCACCTCAAGCCCGCGGCGTTGGCATTCTTCCGTGATGTAGGCCCGCACCGAGTAATGCACGAAGCCCTTCTCCTTGACGAGGTAGTCGACGATGGTGCCTTTGCCAGCGCCCAGCGTCCCTGTGATACCAATAATGATCATATTCTCTAAACTCTAAGTTATTTCACTTGTTCTTTGATTTCCACCACCCACTTTGTCACATCCGCAGGCTGGAATTGTTCCATCTTCGCCAAAAGGTCTGTTGCGTCATTGCTTACGATGAGGTTCTCGGCATGTTCCTTGCGCATGAAACCTTCTTTGGCCATATGGCCGATGAAGTCTACGAGGCCATCATAATAGCCGTTCACATTATAGAGGGCGACGGGCTTGTCGAAGACGCGGAGTTGGCTGAGCACGTAGGCTTCGAAGAACTCATCCATGGTGCCGATGCCGCCTGGAAGGGCGATGAAGCCGTCGGCCATGTCCTCAAGGATTTTCTTGCGTTCGGCCATGGTCTCCACCACGATCAGCTCATCAATTTCGGGATGCCCAACGCGCATATCCAAGAGGTGTTGGGTGATGGTGCCGGTCACCTTGCAGTGACGCTCCATCATCACGTCGGCAACGATCTTCATCAGACCTACGCTGCCGCCGCCATAGAGCAACTCGCAGCCGTGGTCGGCCAAAACGCGACCCAGTTCAGCGGCTTTTTCCTTGTAGATAGGATCGAACCCCATACTGCTGCCGCAAAAGATGCAAATCTTCTTCATTCGATAATTTTTTGCAAAGGTAAGATTTTTTATTTTTGCAACTCAAAATAATAAATATGATGAGAAATATAGGCATACTCGGCGCCATGGCGCAGGAAATCGACGAAGTGAAAGCCCTGTTGACGGAAAAAACCATCGTAAAAATCGCCAACCGCGAGTTTGTGGTGGGCAAAATCAGCAACGTGCGCTGTGTGGTGGCTTTCTCCAAATGGGGCAAGGTGGCCGCCACCATCACCGCTACTTTATTAATCCAGGAGTTTGCCGTGACGGATCTGCTTTTTATCGGCACGGCGGGAGCCTTGGCCGATGGTCTAAAAGTGGGTGACATCGTGATTTCAAAACGGCTCGTACAGCACGACCTCGATGCGCGCCCCATGATTTCGCGTTTCGAACTGCCTTTGCTTAACCGTGTTTATGTTGATAGCAACCCCGAGCTGACCGAGCTTGCAGGCAAAGCCGTGACGAATCTGTTGAACAAAGGCGTGGAGAGTATGGTGGGTGAGGAAGCCGTGAAGGAGTTCAATCTGGCTCCAAGCTTGTATTTCGGCGATATCGCCAGCGGCGACCAGTTCGTCAACAGCGACGAGAAACGTAACGAAATTCTCGGTCTGCTGCCCGATGTACTTTGCGTTGAGATGGAAGGCGCTGCGGTGGCGCAAGTGTGTCTGGAATTCGGTACACCTTTCACCGTCATTCGTACCATCAGCGACACCGCCGATCACAATGCGCGGGTCGACTTCAACAAGTTTATTGTCGAGGTGGCGAATGCGTATTCGCGGGTAATTATCAGTGAGATTCTAAGGTTAGTCTGATTATTTCCCAAAACATCCCCATCCCGATTTCCAAGATGTCATCGGGGAAATCAAACATCGGGTCGTGAAGCGCAGGCTGCTCTATGCCTGAACCTATGCCAAAGAATCCGATGGGGCAGACACTCCCAAACCTTCCGAAGTCCTCCGACCAACGGAAAGGCTCGTCAAGATGACCGAGATTCAACTCAAGGTTTTTGGCAGCTTGTTCTATGGTTTCCACGCAGTTGGCATCGCTGTTGGTGGCGGCGAAGGCTTCGTGTTCTGAGAAACTGAATTCAAAGAGATAATCCTTGGCCTTGGCACGGCAGAACTCGATGATTTCCGTCGACATCAGTTCCAGATTGCGGTCATTGAAGCTACGCAGGGTGAGCCAAATTTCGGCATGGCCCGGGGCGACGCCGAAGGTCTCTTCCCCTAAAAAGGCATGCGTGATGACAAAGGTGGTCAAAGGCTTCACGACCTTCAGCTGCTCGCGTTTTTTCTCCAAATGGTGGATGAGTTGGGCCAACAACTCCGAGGGGTTATGCCCCGTCTCAGGTTGTGAGGCGTGTGCGGTGCGACCGTCAAAACAGAGTTTCAATCCAAATGATGCCGCCGCAAAACAACCATCTTTGACCATGATTTTGCCTTTCTCGAAGCTAGGCAAGTTGTGAAGTCCATAAGCCACGTCGGGTTTGATTTGTTCAAATTGCGGGTCGCTGAGGATGGCTTGAGCACCTTGTCCAGTCTCTTCGGAAGGTTGGAAGAGTAGCACCACCTCGCCTTGGTCGGGACGCTGCTCGCCGAGCCATTGTGCCAATCCGCACAGGATGGTGGCGTGACCGTCGTGTCCGCATTTGTGCGAAACGCCTTGGTTTTGTGAGCGATAGGGGAGATCGTTCGGCTCGGGAATATGTAATGCATCAATGTCGCCACGGATGAGGATGCGTTTGCCAGGCTTTGCACCTTTATAGATAGCAGCCAGTCCGTAGCCGCCGATTTTCTCGATGATTTGGTCGGGGTGGGTCTGCTTCACCCATTCGTTCAAGATCCTGTTGGTCAGCGTTTCTTGTCCTGAAAGTTCGGGATGGGCGTGAAGGATATGTCGCAGTTCGATGAGGTCTTGCATGGTTTGAAATTTGGCACAAAACTACGGAAAAATGCAATGTGTTTCGGATTTAGTCTTATCTTTGCCACCAAATTTCAGAAGCACAATGCAAACCGTACTCTATCCCCTTAAGTTTAAGCCCATCTTCAAGGACAAGATTTGGGGTGGACGCAAGATCAAGGAACAACTTGGCCTTGACTATGGTCCGCTGCCCAACTGCGGCGAGGTGTGGCTGCTTTCTGGCCTTTGGGACGAGCAGAGCGAAATCGCCAATGGCGACTTCGAGGGCGACGAGATCAACGACTTGGTGGAGACCTTCATGGGTGACTTGGTGGGCGAGACTGTCTTCGACAAATACGGCGAGCAATTCCCTTTGCTGCTGAAGATCATCGATGCCAACGATTGGCTCTCGGTGCAGGTGCATCCCGATGATGAGTTGGCCGAGAAGCGAGGCTTAGGCAACGGCAAAACCGAGATGTGGTATGTGATGCAGGCCGACAAGGATGCCGAACTCGTCATGGGTTTCAACCGCGAGATGACGCGGATGGATTATGCCAATGTTTTGAAGGACAATGCATTGCAAAGTGTCTTGAACCACGAACAAGTGAAGAAGGACGATGTCTTCTTCATCCCCGCAGGCCGTGTCCATGCCCTTGGCCCCGGCATCATGGTGGCCGAAATCCAACAGACAAGTGACACCACCTATCGCATTTACGACTGGGATCGTATCGACGTGGCGGGCATGCGCCGTGAGCTGCATGTCGCGCAGTCGGTGGAGGCCGTCGACGGCAGATTGCCGGAGCAATACAAAACCGAGGTGGCCAATGTGATGAACCGCACCGTCCCCGTCGTGGATTGCCAGTATTTTGTGACCAACCTCCTTCAGCTGCAGGGTGAGATGGAAAAAGACTATGCCAACCTCGACTCTTTCGTGATTTTGATGCCTCTTGAAGGATTTTTTACGCTAAGTTGGGAAAATGGCGCGATATTTGTAACAGCTGGAGAATGTGTCTTGATACCGAACCTAATCAAGAAGGTTGTCATCAGGGCAGAGAAGTATTGCAAAATGCTTGAAGTTTATTGCCAATTAGAAGAAAACGATTATTAAATAGTTGAATATCAAATTTTAGATCAATGAAAAAACTTATGACACTTTTGCTGATGGGTCTCGTGGTGACGGGCCTTCATGCGCAAACGAAATCGGATCTTCCCAATGTCACATTGAAGGACCTGAATGGTAAGAATGTGAACATCTCAAAACTCTCCAACAATGGCAATCCTATCGTCATTACATTCTGGGCTACTTGGTGCGGTCCCTGCATTAAGGAGCACAATGCCTTGAATGATGTTTATGAGGATTGGCAGGATGAGACGGGCGTGAAAATCTATTCCGTTTCTATCGACGACTCCCGTTCGACGGCCAAGGTGAAGCCCGTTGTGGAAGGCAAGGGTTGGGATTTTGAGATCCTGCTTGATGTCAACAGCGACCTTAAACGCGCCATGAACGTCAGCAACCCGCCCCACACTTTCCTGATCGACGGCAAGGGTAAGATTGTGTATCAGCACACTGGCTATTTTGAGGGTGCCGAGGAAGAACTCTATGAGCAAATCCTGAAAATCTCCAAAAAGAAAAAGTAAGTGACAAATCTTCTTGCATAGGGCTTTTCCCGTAACCATCCGGGGGAAGCCCCTTGTGGGATTAATATGATACGATATGAAGAAAAGGTTACTTTTGTTTTTGTCCTTTAGCATCTTGGGCGGCCTTGTGGCACAAGCCCAAGATTTCATTGAGAATGCCCAAGTCAGCGGCAGTTTCCAAACCGATGCGCAATACTATATGCTTGACAAGGGTATCGGTATCACCGACCTCAATGGCAAGAAATTGGGTATCAATGGCTTTGGTAAGGTAAACTACACCAATGGCAACTTCTCTGCCGGTATGCGTTTCGAGGCCTTCATGCCTGAACTGAACGGCTTCCGTAGCGAGCTGAATGGCGTGGGCCTGGCCAATTTCTTCGCCACCTACGACAATGGCTTCATCGGCATGACCGTCGGCGACATCTATGACCAGTTTGGTAGTGGATTGACATTCCGCACTTATGAGGAATGGTCGCTTGGTATGGATAATGCCCTGCGCGGCGCTCGTGTGGTGTTGCGCCCTGCTCAAGGCATCACCTTGAAGGCCGTTTATGGACGTCAGCGTTATTTTTGGGCACCTTATTTGGAACGCGACTTCAATGCCGACGACTATCGTGGCATCGTGCGTGGTGCTGATGCTGAGTGGGACCTCAACCAGAGCATCGCAGCCCTCAACGAGTCGAAGTTCACCATGAGACTCGGCGGCAGCTTCGTCAGTAAGAAACAAGCCGACCAGAGCTCCTTCTACAACATCCCTGAAAACGTGAGTGCGGCAGCTGCTCGCATCAACCTCGGCTACGGTAACTGGGCTTTCGGTACTGAGTATGCCTATAAGATCAACGACCCCTCGGCTATCAACAACTTCATCTACAAGGAAGGCCGTGCCCTGTTGTCGTCGTTGAGCTATTCACAGAAAGGCTTTGGCGCCGTTCTCCAGGTGAAGCGTACCGACAATATGAGCTTCAAGTCGATGTACACGGGCAAACAAAACGACCTCGACATCAACTTCATCCCGCCCATCAACTACACGCACACACATAGCCTGCCTTCGATGTACACCTATTCGACCCAGCCCAATGGCGAGATGGCTGCACAGTTGCAGGTCAACTACACCATCCCGAAAGGCACGGCTCTTGGCGGTAAGTATGGCACCAAGCTCGCCTTCAACATGAGTCAGGTGAACGACATCGTGCGCGATTCGGTCAGCTTTGGCAATGCGATGGCTCTGAACCAACCTGGTACCTTGGGTTATACCTCCAAGTTCTTCGCCGTCAGCGACCACCGTTTCTTCCGCGACATCAACTTCGAGGTCGACAAGAAGATCAGCAAGGACTGGCACCTCACCGCACAATACATCAATTTGTATTACGACATCGAGACCATCGAAGGTCATGCTGGTTCGCCTGTGGTGAAAGCCAACATCGGTTTCATGGACGTGACGTATAAAATCAACAAGAAGCAGAGCCTGCGCCTCGAGTTGCAAGGCTTGTGGGAAAACGAAGTCCATAAGGGCTATGAGGTGGAAGAGAGCGAAAAGAAGGACTACCAGAAGCGTGGCGACTGGGCCTTTGCACTGCTGGAGTATTCCATCAATCCGCATTGGTCGTTCTCCATCGCCGACAAATGGAACTATGGCAACCCCGTTGAGGAATACCGCGACCATTACTTCACTGGTACGGTCACCTATATCAAGGATGCTACCCGTGTCATGCTGAGCGCTGGCCGCCAAAGCGAAGGCGTGGTTTGCGTGGGCGGTGTTTGCCGCACCGTGCCCGCCTCAAGTGGCGTGTCGCTTACCGTTTCAACGAGTTTTTAATTGATGTTTAAACCTAATGATTAGAACAATGAAAAGAATACTAAGAATAGGTATGGCATTGCTGACCGCCATGTTGTTCATGAATGCCTGTGATGTCGAAAAGGAGCCTTATATCCAAGGTGTTGAAGACGAGAAGTTTATTTTGACGTTCAGAGTGGATAGTATTTATGGCACAATTGACGAAGACACCAAGGTGGTGAGATTGGATTTCACTGCCGGAACGGGTGTATCCCATCTGGTGCCGACCATCACCATTTCAAACTATGCTACTATTGAACCTGAATCGGGTGTGGCCCAAGACTTCACCAATCCCGTCTATTATACCGTCACTGCCATGAACGGCACCACGGCACAGTATATGGTGGAGGCAGTGGTTCACGATGCCGAGAACGAAAAAAGCATTTTGTCGTTCCGTTTCGATGCACTGGATAAAGACGGTATTATTGATGAAGTTGCCCGTAAGATCGATTTCGTGCTTCCTGCCGAGACCGATGTCACCCAACTGGTTCCTACTATTGAAGTGTCGGAAGGCGCCACGGTGGAGCCCGCCTCGGGTGTGGCCCAAGACTTCACCAACCCCGTGACCTATACCGTGACCGCTCAAAATGGCACGACTGCAGTCTATACCGTGACGGTCGTCGTGGAAGGCGGCAATGTGGAGCCTACGGGTAAGACGGTGCTTATTAAGGACTTCACTGGCGCCCGTTGCGTCAACTGCCCTGCTGCCGCCGAATATGCCCATAACCTACAACACCAACTGGGCGAGGACCACATCTTCATCATGAGTGTCCATGCTGGCTATTTGGCCCAGCCTTTGGGTCAGTTCCCCGATTTCCTTACCGACGAGGGCACCGCTTGGTATAACAACCACGACTCCAACCCCTTGTTCTCTGTCGACCACGTGGCTTTGACTGATGGCAACACACTCAAAGTGGAGCAGATCGATGCTCCTGTAGCGGCCGCTTTGGAAGAGGGACAGACATTCGAGATCGTTGTTACTCCCCAATTTGATGCGGCCACTCGCCAATTGCAAGTGGGGGTTCAAGCCGTTGCTTTGAACGATCTTGATGGTCAGTTCTTCATCACGGTTTGTCTGGTTGAGGATCATATCATTGGCTGGCAGACCATCCCCGGTGGCGTTGACAAGGAATACGACTTCCGTAATGTGTTCCGTGGTACGCTCAATGGTGCAAATGGCGAGGAGTTTGAAAGCTTACATGTGAATGCCAACGACTCCTTCCGTTTCAACTATAGCTCCGAAATCAATGCTGACTACAATGCCGACGAGTGTTACCTAATGGTCTACGTCTCACTTGGCGACAAGATTATGCAGACTGCGGTAAAGAAGATCAAATAAACTGTAGTTGAGGGTCTTATGGTATTCAATTCCATAGCATTCCTCATCTTCCTGCCCATTGTGGTGCTGCTGTTCTACTTGCTGCCCCACAAGTGGAGATGGCTGATGCTGCTGGCGGCCAGCTGCGTGTTCTACATGTGGTTTGTGCCCAAGTACATCCTCATCTTGTTGGTCACCATCGTCATCGATTATTCGGCGGGTATCCTGATGGAACGTTATGCCGACCAACACAAACTGAAGAAAACATTTTTCGTCATCAGCATCGTGAGTACGCTCGCGGTGCTGTTGGTTTTCAAGTATCTGAACTTTCTTACCGCCAATCTCGACCAACTCTGTGCCTCGTTGGGCATGGAGACCCATCTCTTGACGCATATCATTCTGCCCATCGGCCTGTCGTTCCACACCTTCCAGAGCATGAGTTATGTCATCGAGGTGTATCGCGGCCACCAAAAGGCTGAACGGCATTTCGGCTATTACGCGCTCTATGTGATGTTCTTCCCACAGCTGGTCACGGGCCCCATTGAACGCCCGGGCAACCTGCTGCACCAACTCCACGAGAAGAAGGAGTTTCGCTATGAGAATATCTCCAAGGGCATGCGCCTTATCCTGTTCGGCTTCTTTGTCAAGATGGTGGTGGCCGACCATTTGGGCGAATATGTCGACGAGGTGTATGGTCATCTTGACGAGTATAATTCGTGGAGTGTACTGGGTTGTATGTTTTTCTACAGCTTTCAGATTTATTGCGACTTCTTCGGCTATTCCACTATCGCCCTCGGTAGTGCGAAGCTCATGGGCTTCGACCTGATGGACAATTTCCGCTCACCGTATCTCTCCAAGAATATCGCCGAGTTTTGGCATCGTTGGCACATCTCGCTGTCGACTTGGTTCCGCGATTATGTTTACATTCCTTTGGGCGGTAGCCGCGTCAAGTTCGGGCGATGGGCCTTCAATATCTTGGTCGTATTCGTGTTAAGTGGCATCTGGCACGGTGCGGCTTGGACTTTCCTGTTATGGGGATTCGCGCATGGTTTGCTTCACATCCTCGAGAAGGCCTTGCGTAACCGTTTCCCAAGTAAGGAAAGTCAATCAAAATGGGTGCAAATCAGCGTAGACGCACTATGTGTACTCAAGACTTTTGTTCTGGTTACCCTATTTTGGGTTATGTTTCGTGCCACGGACTTGGAGCATCTGAAGGCCATCTTCGTGACCGCTTTCACCAACTTCGGTGGTGGTGAACAGATGTCGGTCAAACCTGGTATGTGGATCTATCTCGGCCTATTCATCCTTTCCGACATCGTGCTTCGTAACACCCGTTTTGACGCGTGGTGCGAGGGCAAGCCAATGGCGGTCAGGTGGTTGATTTATGCCGTGCTTGTCTTTTTGGTCATCGCCTGTTCGAGTGTCAAGAATTTCCCATTCATCTATTTCCAGTTTTAGCCATGAAGAAGTTGTTGATACGCATAGGAATGGTCTTGGTGATGCTCCTGATAATCAATTGGGTGTATTCCAAGTGGTTCTTCGAGAAGGACTTGCGCAAGCATTCCGACATCGTCGAGCTCTCGTGGCAAGTGATTGATGACAGTTGCCGCATCATCTACCTCGGTGAGTCGTCCAACAGCCATTATGGTGATGAAGAAACCAACCATCGCAAAATCAGTGGCTTTACTGCGGATTATTTTCCAACGGTGAAGATGGGTGATTTGACAAAGGAAGCTTCACATGCCCAGACCTACTATTACATGCTGAAGCACATCCCGGCTACCTCGGCAGTCGAGACGGTGGTGGTGACGATGAACCTGCGCTCGTTTGGTCCACTTTGGATTTATTCGAAACTTGAGACCCCTTTGCGTAAGCAACTGGTGCTGCTTGAGGACTATCCGCCTTTGGTAAACCGATTCCTGTTGGCGTTTAAGGCATATCCCATCAAAACCGAAGCGGAATGGAATGAATTGGTGTTTGAGCATTGGCGTAACGACACCTTTAGCATTCCGAATTTTGCCTGGCGCACCAATGTTGATTGGGACTATGGCATGTATTCCTATGGATGGTATGATGCAAACGGTCAGCGTGACTGGGATTTGACCGCTTTGGCGTGCCACTACATTAAGACTTATGCTTTTGAGATTAACGATGACAACCCGCGTGTCAAGGACTTTGACGCCATTGTGGATTTGTGCCGCGAAAGAGGTTGGAACCTGGTATTCAACTTGATGGCCGAGAATGTCGACAAGGCCAACGAACTGGTAGGCAAGGACCTGATGCTACTCTTCAAGAAGAATCATGACTACCTAATGCAGCGCTATGGCAGTCTCGAAGGCGTGACCGTGGTCGATAACCTCAACCTTGTCCGTGATGTCAACTTCATCGACCAGGACTGGACCACCGAGCATTATTACGAAGAAGGCCGCCGCATCGTCGCCGATCATCTGGCGCAGGCTTTACGTGAGTTCTATCCCGGCGATTACCATAATCCAGACTCGCTGAAACTGGATGTCGGCCATTACTTTTTAGGCGGTACGAGAACATTGGACGAGCAGCAACCCTATAGTATGACCTTAGTGCTCACCGCTGATAGCATTCGTCCTAATTGGGGTATGGTGAATGTGGCTTTCGAAATCAAGCAGCAGGATGAGTTGAGCAAACCTGTCTTTGCAGTTGAAAAACATAATCCTTCGGGCGAGGTCGCCATTGACTCGTATGCCGTCAATAAGCCTGTGCAAGAAAATGGCACATGGGATTTCGCTACTTTTGCCTTGCCGATTGATACAGCCTTCCGCTCTGCTCAGAAAATCAAGCTGTATGTCCATAACTTCTCGGAGAGCGAAGTGCAAATTAGGAATTTGGATGTCTCTTTCCGTCCGGCCTACCTCAAAGCAAGGGTGAAAGCGCAGACTTACAAGTCAATTGACCTCAACGACGGTAAGTAGCCTTTCCTCGACCTTGAATTTCACTTCCATTCCGCCAAATGCCATCCCATATACGCGATCGGGGTCATCTTGGTATTGTGGTCTGGGGTCGTGAGCCAACACGTCGGTAAGGCTTTTCCTTTGGCTTTCGGGGACTTTCTGTAATAGGCTTTCGGGGAAAACCACTTCCAGAAGGAACTCCGCGGGTGTTGTGGCAAATCCGCTGACGGCTTCGGGGTGACTGTCGGTGTAGGCGATATAAGGCTTGATGTCATAGATGGGAGTGCCATCCATCAGATCGGCGCCTGAGACGTGGAGAATAGGGCCGAACTTAGGGTCGATTTCCACTTTTTCAAGTTTGACCGACGATAGGCCGATGGGATTGGGGCGGAAGGGTGAGCGCGTGGCAAACACGCCTTTGCGCACGTTGCCGCCCAAGCGTGGTGGACGCACGGTGGGCGACCAATCGTCGCGCACGGCTTCCGAAAACTGCCATAGCAGCCAAATGTGTGAGAAGTCTTCCAGACCGCGCACAGCGTCGGGGTTGCGGTATTCTGGCTCAAAGACAATCGTGGCCTGCAGCGAGGCGATGATGCCGCTCTGTCGTGGGATGCCGAACTTGGTCGGGAAGTCGGTGTGGATGCGGGCGATGGTTTTCATGTTGCAAAAATAACGCTTTTTGAAAAGAAACCGAAAAAAGCCTTACTTTTGCAGGCGTAAAATAGCATACGATATGCAAAGCAAAGAAGAAACCTCCATTTTGGTGCTCTATACTGGCGGCACCATCGGCATGATGCAAGACCCCAACACGGGGGCCTTGGTGCCGTTTGATTTCGATAATATCTACGCCCATCTGCCTGTCTTGAAAAACTTCGGTTATCAGATTGACGTCTACAGCTTCGACCCGCTCATCGATTCGTCCAATATGTCGCCCGATTTCTGGATCAGGCTGGCAACGAAGATAGGTGAGGAGTATGAGCATTACGACGGTTTCGTTGTGCTGCACGGCTCCGACACGATGGCCTACACCGCTTCTGCCTTGAGCTTTATGCTTGAGAATCTCAACAAGCCGGTGGTGCTGACCGGTTCGCAGTTGCCAATGGGCATGGTTCGTAGCGATGGCCGCGAGAATTTCTTGGCCGCTATCGAGATCGCCGCCGCCAAGGATGACGATACTTCCATCGTTCCTGAGGTGAGTATTTTCTTCCAAAACCAACTGCTTCGCGGCAATCGTGCCACCAAGTTCAACGCCGAAAACTTCAACGCCTTCATCTCGTCCAACTATCCCAACCTGGCCGATGTGGGCATACACATTAAATATAATAAGGAACGTATCCTGAGGCCCAACTTCAAGAAGTTGAAGGTGCACACCAGCATGGACCGCCATGTGGGCATATTGAAACTCTTCCCGGGTATCTCGGAGGACTTTGTCCGTCACGTGCTGAAGACCCCTGGCCTCCGAGCCTTGGTGCTTGAGACCTTCGGGTCGGGCAACGCCACCACAGCCCCCTGGTTCCTCGATGCCTTGAAAGAAGCCATCGACGGAGGGCTGATCATCCTCAACATCACCCAATGCAAGGCGGGCTCGGTGGATATGGGTCGTTATGAAACCAGCCTCGACATGGCCCGTATCGGGGTCATCAGCGGACACGACATGACGACAGAGGCCGCAGTCGCCAAGTTGATGTATCTTATCGGCGAGGGACTGGCAAAAGAGAGAATCCTCGAAATACTACAAAATTCCATCCGTGGCGAAATGACCCTTTGATGCTAAAATTCAAGCAATTGAATTATTGATGCAATAAAAAAACAAATATTTTTGTTCTCCTAATCAAAAAATGTTGTACTTTTGGCAACGATTTCAGATAGGGTAGAGGGGTTTGGAGACATTGGAGAGATGTCCGAGTGGTTTAAGGAGCACGCCTGGAAAGTGTGTGTACTCCAAAAGGGTACCGCGGGTTCGAATCCCGCTCTCTCCGCAGAAAAGTAATAATTGTTTCATCGGAACGAGTAATTCATTATAGTAATAATCAATCATTTAACCTAAACTATGAAAAAATTAATTGCTTTCCTCATGGTTGCTGGCCTCTTCACTTTTGGCATCAGCAATCTCGTCGTTGCTCAAGATGAGCAAGCGCAAACCGAGCAGACGGAACAGACCGTTGCTCCTGAACAGACTCCCGCTCCTGTGGAGACCGTTGAAGAAGTTACCCCCGCAGTGCAAAACGACGCTGCTCCTGTGACTTTCCGTGAAGCTATCAAGAAACAATTCATCGATGGTGGTCCTGGTTTCATGGGCATCGTGTTGGTCATCCTCCTTATCGGTATGGCTATCTCCATCGAGAGAATCATCTATCTGACGCTGGCTACCGCCAATTCCAAGAAGCTCCTGGCTGGCATCGAAGAGAAAATGAAGAATGGTGACGTTGAAGGCGCCAAGCAACTCTGCAAGGACACCCGTGGTCCTGTTGCCAGCATCTTCACCCAAGGCCTCATCCGTTATCAGGATGGTCAGTCCCTCGAAGAGGTCGAAAAGGCCCTCGTTTCCTATGGTTCAGTTGCCGGTGGTAAGCTTGAAAGCGGCTTGAGCTGGATTGGTCTTTGCATCAGCTTGGCTCCTATGTTCGGTTTCATGGGTACTGTTATCGGTATGATCCAGGCCTTTGATGACATCGCCGCTGCTGGTGACATGAGCCCGACGGTCGTTGCCTCCGGTATGAAGGTCGCTCTGTTGACCACCGTGTTCGGTCTGATCGCCGCTATCATCCTTCAGATTTTCTTCAACTTCATCGCTGCTAAAATCGAAAGCATCGTCAACGACATGGAAGACGCTTCCATCTCGTTCATGGACATCCTTGCTAAATACCACAAATAATAAAAGTATCAATCATGAATAGTAAGCTTAATATTTCTAGATGGGTATTTCTCGCCCTGGCAGCGGTTACTGTTGTCATTGCGGTTTTATTCTACCTCGTTGTGGGTACGATTAAGCCGGAATACAAGCTGGGTAACCCCACGCCTCGTGCAGACTTATTCCTGAATTGGGGCTACATCTTGATTGTACTTGGCATTATCATCGCTTTGATTTCAGTTGTCTTCACTGCCGTCATCAAGGGCGTCAATGGCAAGACCTTACTGATTGCACTCATTGCGTTTGCTATTATTGCAGTTGTAGCTTTCCTCATGTCAAGGGGCGCTTTTGAACTCCCCTATCAGGCCGGTGAAAAACTCTATTCCGGCAAGACGCACGGTTGGGTCGAAATGGGCCTCAACTTCTTCTATGTTACTCTTGCAGTCGCTATCATTTCAATCTTGTTCTCTGTTATCTACAAGGCAGTTAAAAAGTAAAAATATTCATCATGGCAAGAAAAGTTCCAGAAATCAATTCGAGTTCGCAGGCTGACATAGCATTCTTGCTGTTGTGTTTCTTCCTGATGACGACCTCAATGGATGTGGACTACGGTATCACCCGTCGTCTGCCTCCTCCTGTCGAGCAAAACGACGAGGATGTCAAAGTCAAGGAAAGAAATGTGATGAATGTAATGGTAAACAAGAGCGACAGGTTGCTGGTCAATGGCCGTCCCTCCGACATCTCCATGTTGAAGGACCTTGCCAAAGACTTCATGACCCCGCGTCCTGGCGACGAGACCGCTCCTGAAGTGGAGACCAAGACCTTCGACCTGGTGGGCGATGTGCTCATGTCGAAGGGCGTTATCTCCCTGCAGAACGACCGCGGTACCTCGTATGCTATGTATATCAGTGTGCAGAATGAGTTGGCACGCGCCTTCAATGAAATGAAGGAAGAACTTGCTCTGAAGAAATTCAACAAGCACCTCGACCAACTCAATGAAGATCAAACCAAGGCTATCAACGATGCTGTGCCCGTGCGTGTCAGTGAGGCAGAACCCGTTGAATACAAATCTAATTAAAGGAGGATTGAGATATGGGTAAATTCAGAAAAGAAGGGAAAAAGGAAGTGCCACAAGTGAGCACCTCTTCACTGCCCGACATCGTTTACATGTTGATATTCTTCTTCATGATCACCACCACAATGCGTGATGTTGAACTGAAGGTGAAGACCGCCATGCCTAAGGCTTCCGAGATTCAAAAGCTCGAGCACAAGGCTTTGGTGAGCTCCATCTACATCGGCCCCCCGCGTGATACCAAACTCGGTACCGAATCACGTATCCAACTTGACGATTCCTTCGCTCGTGTCAACGACATCGCCGACTGGATCCAGAAAGAGCGTGACTCTCGTAGCGAGGCCGACCGTCCCCTGCTGACCACGGCCCTGAAGGTGCATAAGGATACCCGTATGGGTGTCGTCACCGACGTGAAGCAGGAACTTCGTAAGGTGGGCGCCTTCCGTATCAATTACACGACACTGAAAGGTAGTGCCTTGGAAAACTAAACCCCGGTTTAGTGAACAACCCAAAGGGTGGCAATTCTCTTGCCACCCTTTTTCTTTTTGTCCGCTCTGCTTTTGCCGAAGAGTTGTTATTTTTAGTATGTATATTTACAGTACAAATACTTACTTTTTGTATCTTTGCGGAAAATTTCAACGCTATGAGTGACAAAATGATCTTTACTCCTACGAAATACCAACTTCAAACCGTTGCTACTGGCCGCGTTTTCGACGACCAGGGCTGGACATTGGATGATAAACAGTGCGACAAGCCGAGCATGGTGCGTCCCGTCTATGAAAAGAAACAGCTGCAAGTCAAGGAAGGCAGATGCTGGGGCCTGTATCGCTATGCCGATTGGCTGCCTATCAAAACCATGTTGGCTAATCCCTCTGAGCCTGTCACATACAAGAGCGAGGGGCTGGCGAATCGTCTTGGATTGCGTAACTTATATATCACCTTTAACGGTTATTGGCCCGAGCGCAACGCCCGTATGACCACCTGCTCCTTCAAGGAGATGGAGGCTTTCTCGGTCTGCGCGCGTCTGGGTGAGGAGTTGAAGGACAAAGTGCTGGTGGTGGCCTCGGCCGGTAACACTGCCCGAGCCTTTGCCAAGGTCTGCTCCGACAACGGCATCAAGCTCCTGCTATGTGTGCCTCAAGACAATATCAACGCCTTGTGGTTCGACAAACCGCTCAACGACTGCGTGAAGCTCATCACTACCGAGTCGGGTAGCGACTATTTCGACGCTATCAACCTCTCGAATGTGGTCTGTGAGATGGATGGCTACTTGGCCGAAGGTGGTGCCAAGAACATCGCACGTCGCGATGGTATGGGCACTACCATGATGTCGGCCACGACCTTCATCGGCCGTACGCCTGATTTCTATTTCCAGGCTGTGGGTAGTGGCACGGGCGCCATCGCCGCTTGGGAAGCCAACCTGCGTTTTGTCGAAGATGGCCGTTTTGGGACGAATAAGGCCCGTTTGATGGTGTCGCAAAACAAACCCTTCCTGCCCATGTATGAGGCATGGAGAGCCGATTCAAGGGCGTTGCTGCCCTATGATGCCGACCAGGCCCGTAAAGACGCTGCCGAGATCTGTGCGCCTGTGCTTTCAAACCGTAAGCCGCCTTATGGCTTGGCTGGCGGGTTGTTTGACGCGCTGAAGGACACCCATGGCGACATTCTTGCCGTGAGCAATACCGAAGCAAATGCCGCAAAGGCCTTGTTTGAAGAGACCGAGGGCATCGACATCTATCATGCGGCAGCCGTTGCTACAGCATCATTGCAGCAAGCTATTGAAAAAGAAGTGGTGAAAGCTGATGATGTGGTGATGCTTAATATCACTGGAGGCGGCGAGAAGCGTTTCCAAGCCGACCATGAAATGTATTACCTGAAGCCCAATCACATCTTCAAGATCGACTTCACGAAGGAAGAAGTGGAGCGCGTCTTGACGGCGATGAGATAAACACCGGCTTTTAAGCCACTGACATCAATACGAATGGAATTGCCCTTGGCAGCATGGCTGCTGAGGGCTTTCCCGTTCATGTCGGTCAGCAAAACAGTCTGAAGTCCTTCCGCCTCAATGGTCACAAAGTCAGAGGCGGGATTTGGGAAGATGCTGATGTCTTGAACGCTTTCCGCAACTTGCGTTATGTCGAGCGGCGTCACCCAGAAGGTGACCATAGCCGTGTTGCAGCCACATGGGATGGTCATCATGACATCTAACCACGTCACCGCCCCAGGTTCTACCTCTGGCTTTAAAGTGGCATACATGGTCGCTTCAACGGTCTCATCAGGCTGAAGGGGGAAGGTCATGCCATTGACGCCATTCACATAGCAGCTGAAGTTGGTGAAATATTCGGTGGAGGGGTGCGCCGTGATGTCGAGCGGATCGTATCCAGTATTATGGACCTGGAAGTGGAAAATGGCCTGCGAGCCAGGATACATGGCAGTGTCGCCCGTGATGGGTGCGGCTTCAAAGTCGTATTGCAACACCATGTCGAACTCAATATCGTCGATGGTGAGATGGGTAGAGCCTTGTCCCGCAATCGCATGGATGGCAATGTATTCGCAATCTTCAGGGATGTCTTCGACGTAGGAAGATATTTTTTGGTAGGCTCCATCTCCGACAGTCTCTGAAAGGAGCAGGGTGTGCATTTGGTCGGGCTGAGGTTCCTTGCCTGCCCAAAACTCAAGCTGGAAGTCGCCGTCAGAGATGGCCCAGCACGTAAAGCGATAATTAATGCTGGGAATCAGGTATAGCGGCATATACATCCAAGAATCCTCGGTGTTGGAGAAGGCATACCAGTTGCCCGTATGAGGCATCCGGTTGTGGTCTTTCTCGAGATAGCCGCAAAGCCATGAGTCGTCGTCGCAGGTCCAGCCTATGGGCTTTTCAAGGTCGTGGTTGGCGTATTCGAAGCCTTCAAGCAGAATGCTGTCAGCGAAAGTGAAGCTTGTGATCAGAGCCAGGGTTAGAGTAAGGAGTAGATTCTTCATACGCATAATTTTGGAGCAAAAGTATGAAAAATCCTGTCCATATCATTTATAATTCCAAAAAAATCCCTATCTTTGAGCGTTTTTTAAAAGCGCCTTATTATTGATATGCCCCACATCTTTGGTAATATGGTTTATTTGAACGTCAAGGAACGTGACCGTTTCTGACTTTATGTTAGAAATATAGGGCCTTTAATGCCCTGTCTTCTTTTGAAAAACAATTAATACATTCATTAATAATACATTAAAACATTACAATTATGGAATTACCATTTGCAGAAGCTTGGAAAATCAAGATGGTTGAACCCATTAAGAAATCCACCCGCGAACAACGCGAAAAGTGGCTCAACGAAGCCCACCAGAATGTCTTCATGCTGAAGAGCGACTACGTCTATATCGACCTGCTGACCGACTCGGGCACTGGCGCCATGAGCGACCGTCAATGGGCTGCCATGATGCAGGGCGACGAGAGCTACGGCGGCGCCCGTTCGTTCTATCATATGAAAGATACCATCACCGAACTTACCGGTTTTGAGTACGTCATCCCTACCCACCAAGGCCGCGCTGCCGAGAACGTGCTGTTCTCCTATCTCGTAAAGCCTGGTCAGGTCATCCCGGGCAATGCCCACTTCGACACCACCAAAGGTCATATCGAGAGCCGTAAGGCCTTCGCTATCGACGTCACCGTGCCCGAGGCTTACGACACGCAACTCGAAGTCCCCTTCAAGGGCAATGTCAGCCTCGAGAAGCTCGAGAAGGTGCTGAAAGAGAATCAAGGCAATGTGCCGTTCATGGTCCTCACCGTGACGAACAACACCGTCGGCGGTCAGCCCGTCAGCATGCAGAACATCCGCGAAACTTGCGAACTCTGCCACAAATACGGTGTGCCGGTCAATATCGACAGCGCTCGTTTCATCGAGAACGCCTACTTCATCAAGACCCGCGAAAAGGGTTACGAGAACAAGACCTTGAAGGAAATCGCCCTTGAGATGTTCAGCTACGCTGACTCGATGACGATGTCGGCCAAGAAGGACGGTCTGGTCAATATGGGCGGTTTCATCGCTACCAACAAGAAAGACTGGTACGAAGGTGCCAAGTTGTTCTGCATCCCCTTCGAAGGCTTCCTGACCTATGGTGGTATGAATGGCCGCGATATGGACGCTCTGGCTGTCGGTCTGAAGGAAAACATTGAATTCGACATGGTTGAGACCCGTATTAAGCAGGTGCACTACCTCGCCGCCAAGTTGGATGACTACGGCATTCCTTACCAGCGTCCTGCCGGTGGCCACGCCATCTTCGTCGATGCCGACAAGGTGTTGACGCAAATTCCTAAGGAAGAGTTCCCTGCCCAGACCTTGACTTGCGAACTCTATCTCGAAGCTGGCATACGTGCCTGCGAAATCGGTTATGTGCTTGCCGACCGCGACCCGGTCACGCGTCAGAACCGCTTCGGTGGCAACGACTTCGTGCGTCTCTGCATCCCGCGCCGTGTGTACACCAACAACCACATGGACGTGATTGCAGCAGCCTTGAAGAACGTTTACGACCGCCGCAACGAAATCAAGCGTGGTCTTGAGATCACTTGGGAGGCTGAACTGATGCGTCACTTCACCTGCCAGTTCAAGAGACTGGGTTAATCAATTAATGTTTGGGATTGGCCTTTGAGGCCAATCCCAAACTGTTTTTCAAAGCAACAATTATGACTGCAACAGCAATTATTCTCAGTATTCTTTTCGTTCTCTGCTTGACTTCGAGTGTGGTGCCACGCTCGGTGGGACTGGTGAGAGCCGACGACAAACCAGCTCAAAAAATCTGGATCCCAGCCATTTTTGGTATAAGTCAAGGCGTGATGGCCTTGTGTGGTTGTGGACTGGGACGTCTTATGTCACATCTTTATATCAACCTTGCTGAGTATATGGTCTTTGCCATGATGCTCGTGGTGGCCATAAAACTGTTTGTGGATTCTATGCGTGTGCTGAGAGGCAAGATGATGTATACGGTAAACAAAGAGAGCGATATCATTCTGTTGTCTGTCTTGGCTGCTTTCAACACTTTCCTCTATGCTTTGGTGAGTGTGTTTTTTGCTCCTTTTGGGATATGGTTTTTCGTTGCCGTCACTTTGGCAGGCTTTTTGTGGTCGTTCCTAACGGTTCGTATCGAGTTTACGCCAGGCATGCTCAAGAAGGTGAGCTTTGTGGAGTTCTCAGCCTCGGTGTTTATGCTGGTCATTGCGATACTGTATTTGTTTACCAACGTGTTTGAATGAGAGCTATAATGAAAAAGTCATTCTTTCTCCTTGTCGGATTGTCCTTTGCGCTGTTTGTTTCGGCACAGGCACCTTCTAGCTATTATAACTCAGCCAATGGCTTGACGGGTAATCAGCTGAAGTCGGCCTTGCACAACATCATCAAAGGTCACACTACCGTATCGTATGCCCAGTTGTGGAATGCTTTCTGGAGCACCGACAACAAAGGCAACGGTGTGGTGTGGGATATGTATTCCGACCGCCCTGGTGGCATCCCTCCTTATACCTATTATTTAGGTCAGGATCAGTGTGGCAACTATAGCGGAGAAGGCGACTGCTACAACCGCGAGCATTCGTGGCCGCAGAGCTGGTTTAACAATGACGGCACGGCTCGCACAGACTTACACCACATTTTCCCTACTGATGGCTATGTGAACGGTCGCCGCAATAACTACGCCTATGGTGAGGTGGGCTCGGCTTCTTGGACGTCGCGTAACGGTTCAAAACTCGGCACTTGCAAGACCCCCGGCTTTTTGGGAACGGCATTTGAGCCCATCGATGAGTATAAAGGCGATCTGGCCCGCGCCCTAATGTATATGAGCGTGCGTTATTATACCGAAGACGGCAGTTGGGGTTCAAGCGACATGACAACCAAGTCGGAAATCAAGCCCTGGGCTATTCAACTTTTGCTTCGATGGAATGAGCAAGACCCTGTGAGTCAGAAGGAAATCGACCGAAACAATGCTATTTATAACGACTATCAGCATAACCGTAACCCCTTTGTTGACCATCCTGAATACGCTCGCATGATTTGGGACCCCACATGGAATGCCATCGAGGAGATGCAATCGTCGGTGTTTCTTTTCCCCAACCCGATTGAACGCGGACAGACGCTTCATGTGAGTGGCAATGTCAATCGTTTTGATGCCGTTACGGTTTGTGATCTTTGTGGCCACACGGTGCTGAAGGCCAGCGGCAAGGCTGTCGGCGACTTCGCCGTGAACCTGCCCCAGGATTTCAATAGGGGATGCTACATTGTCAAACTAATGTGCAATGGCAATGTGGTGAGATACGAGAAGCTATTGGTGAAATGATGTGATCACATCATTTTCTTGTGCCTGAAATAGATATAGAATGCTGTGGCTACCACCGCCATAAATCCCATGATGCCCCAGAAAGCCCATGCCTTGTCTTGGAAAGGCAGTCCTACGTTCATGCCGTAAAGACCTGTGATGAAGGTCAAAGGCAGGATGATGGTCGACACCAGCGTCAGGATTTTCATTGTCTCATTGGTCTTGTTGGTCTGCATCGAGTCGAAAGTCATCGACAGGCCTTCAATCAACTCTTCGTAGTCCTCGGTCATGTCCCATACCTTTTGCAGGTAGTCGAGGATGTTGCCCCAGTAGTCTTCCATGAACTCGACATCGTCGGTGAAGCCAGTCACCTTACCTGTCTCGAAGAGATGGAAGAGCCTCAACTGAGGTTTGAAGATGGTGTTGATGAGGATGAGGTTTTTGCGTGTCACGCTGATGCGCTCGATGATCTTCACCTGTTTCTCCTGCAGCAGCTCACGATTGATCAACTCGACATCTAACCCGATTTTGCGCAGTAAATACACCGATTCCGTCATCAGCTTTTCGAGGATTCGATAGAGCAGGATGTCGGAGTTGCGGATGTTCATCTCCTCCTCGTTTTGGATGCGTTCTTCGTATTCGTTGAAGAGCTGTGACACGCCCCAGGGGTTTTTCTCGATAGAGATGATGTAGTCCTTTCCCCAGAAGATCTTCACCTCCTTGATTTTCACAAACTTGTTCTGACGGTCGAAGTTGGGGAAATGCAAGATAAGGAAATAGTAATCGTCGTAAATATCGATTTTAGGGCGTTGGTTAACGGATTTGCAGTCTTCGATGTCCAAAGGGTGGAAATGAAATCGGTCTTTCAGGAATTCAAAGTCTTCTTCCGTTGGGTTGTTGAGATGACGCCAGGTCAAGTTCCCGATTTTCAGGCTGTTAATCATAGGCCTTCCCCCTTTCTTTAAAGTGAATACTCTGTTTACATCGGCGCAAAAATTGATTTCGCGCCGCGAAAATAGTGTTTTTCTTTGAAAAGACGGGAAAAAACCTCAAATTATTTCCACTCAAAGGTATTAATCAAGTGGTTGATGTCCTCTCTGATGAAGTTGATGACGGGCTGCATCGAGTCGTTGTTGGGCTGGAAATTGAAGTATAATGCGCCGCGTACGAAGTTGCGGGTGCTGTCGGTGAGGTAGAACTGCATCGGGGTGGCCACGCCTTTGCCATCCATCTCGATGAACATGCCATAAACCTGATGTTCTTCGTTGACAATCAAGCTGTCGCGCACGCCACTGGCCTTCTGCAAGTGCTTGGTCACCATGGTGTGGACGTCTTCAAGATAATCGCCCAGGTTGCCGTTCACGGGTTTGTGGGTCAGATGGATGGAGCCTTTGAATTGGGGCAGCTCGATGTTGACCCAGTTTTTTTCGTTGGGTGAGTAGGGGTCGGGAGTGACTTGGGCGTATTTAGGGCACTCGAAGCTGTAGCGTTCGATCGTGTCGACCTGGGTGTAGCCTTTTTCGGGAAGGTCGATGCGAAAGTAGCCGCGCGGCTTGGGTAGGTAGTTGGGCTCGCGGTCGCACGAAACAGCGATGAGAGCGATGGCAAGAGCCACCAGTGATATGGTTATCTTATTCTTCATCAAATACTACTTTTACCTCCTTGATGCGCTTGCTGTCGGCATCGGTGATCTCCATGTGGAACTTCTCGAAGTTGAACTTGAATCCAATCTCAGGGATGCGACCTTCGATTTCGAGGATGAGGCCGGCGAGGGTGTCGGCTTCGCCTTGCATGGGTTCGAAGTAGCCTTCGTCGACGCCAAACACCTTGCAGAAGTCGACGATACTGGTCTGTGCCTTAAAGAGATAAGACCCGTCGTCAAGTTTCTTGAAATGGTCTTCTACGTTGGCTTCGTCAAACTCGTCGTTGATTTCGCCCACAATTTCTTCGATGACGTCTTCCATGGTGATCAGTCCAGAGGTGCCGCCATATTCATCGACCACGATGGCGATGTGGATTTTCTTCTCGCGGAAGTCTTGGAACAGGTCATTGATCTTTCGGTTCTCTGGGACGAAGAAAGCGGGGCGGATGAGCTTTTGCCATTCATACGATTCGGCGTCGAGATAGGGTAGAAGGTCTTTCACATAAAGTATGCCTTCCACCTTGTCCATAGTCTCTTCGTAAACAGGAATTCTTGAGAATCCGCTTTTGATGACAATGGCAAGCATCTCGGTGAACTCCATGCTTTTTTCCACGCCAATGATGTCGACGCGCGGTATCATCACGCTGCTGACTTCCTTCTCGCTGAACGACGCGATGCCTTTCAGCATCTGCTTCTCGTCCATGGGGGTCGATTCCTCAGTGGCGATGTCGACGGCAGTGGAGAGGTCTTCGATGGAGATTTCGCCTTTTTTCTTTTCCAAATGCTTGTCCATGAACGAGGTGGAGTTGACCAGCAGCTTGCTCAAGGGCTTGAAGAATCCGATAAGGAAACGTAATGGCTTTGCCATGAAACGGGCTGTTTTGACGGGCCTTTTGCTGGCATAGATCTTAGGTGTGATCTCGCCTACAATGAGGATTAACGAGGTGACGATGACGACCTCGAGGAGAAAGGCTGCCACTGGGTGGTTCGCCATGTCGAACAGCTGTGCCATGATGTAGGTCGACAGCAAGGTGATGGTGACGTTCACGAAGTTGTTGCCAATCAGGATGGTGGCCAACAAGGTCTTCGGCTTTTCGCGGAGACTCAAAACGATTTTGCTCTTGTTGTCGCTTCGTGTTTCAAGATCTTCGATATCGGCAGGCTGCAAGGAGAAAAAAGCAGTCTCGCTACTCGATATCAAGGCCGAAGCAATGAGGAGTAGGCATAATACGACCAATCCGATGATGGCGTTGACGGTAAATCCAGTGAAAAAGTTGTTTGAAACAACGGTGAGCAGTCCTATGAGAGGGTCAGGGTCGGGTGTTTCCAAAGCTGTGTGTTTTATATTTAGCGCTGCAAAATTAGGAAAATAATCCATACGCGGATAAACTATCCGCTAATATGATATAAGATTTGTAGTCGTTAGGGTTGATTAGAAGGGCAGATCGTTTTCGGGATCGCTGCCTTGAAGCGGGTCGCTATGTTCTGATACAGAAGGGATTGTGGTGTAACCTGTGGGTTGTTCTCCTGTGTAGGGCTGACCATACGATGATTGTTGGGCGGGACGGGCAGGAGCCAGTTGCATCATCTTGTCGGCATTCACTTCGGTGACATAGCGGACGGCCCCTTGCTGGTCGGTGTATTGGCGGGTTCTGAGTTTGCCTTCCACATACATCAAATCCCCTTTTGAGTAGTTGCGGCGTCCATCAGCGATGTCGTTGGCTAGGTTGCCCCAAACCACGATGTTGTGCCAGTCGGTTTGTTCCACCCAGTTGTTATCGCGGTCGCGATACCTTTCTGAGGTGGCCATGGTAACGGATATTTTCTTGTTGCCGTTTTCAAAAGTGGTAACTTCCGGGGTTTTCCCAAGTCGGCCTATGAGGATAACTTTGTTCATGCTTGCCATTGTGTAGTTTTTTTAATTGTTTAAGTATAAGTCGATTAAGCGTGGAATGGGAAAACTGCCCAAATCCTTTTCGGGCGTCAAAAATAAATCTTTTGTTTCAATCCGCAATATTTTTTTTTCAAGTTTTATCTCTATAAACTGGGCGAGAATAGTGCGATGAGTAAGTTTATGGGTGAATACAGGGGATACTTTAACTATAGTAAAAGGCTTGTTTTCAATGAGTTGCTTGAATTGTTCCGATGCAATAACCTCTTCTGCAGAGAGGCTTTTTTCACTCTCTATACAGGGGAAATCGTAGAGGTTTTTCCAAATGTCGTTATTGCTGCGCTTGTGTAAGTAAATGCCGTCTTTTGTTCTGATAACCAAATAGTTGAAATATCTTGTAGTGACTTTGGTCTTGGGTAGTTTCACAGGACGTTGCAGCACGGTCTGGTGGGCGAAGGCCAGACAATGGGCTTGCAGGGGACAAGATAGGCATTTGGGATTCTTAGGCGTACAGTGGAGGGCACCGAATTCCATCATAGCTTGGTTGTGAAGGCCTGGCTGCTCGCGGTTGAGGAGTTCGTCGGCGAGTTGGGTAAAGAGTTTTTGGCCTTCATTAATATTAATAGGTGTGTCGATGTCGTAGAGCCGGGCCAACACGCGGTAGACGTTGCCGTCGATCACGGCGTGGGGCAGGTTGAAGGCGATAGAAGCGATGGCTGCAGCGGTGTAGTCGCCAACGCCTTTCAACTGTTTGAGTTGTTCAAAATTGGCTGGAAACCGTCCATCATATTCTTTTACAACTTGTTGCGCACAGTGATGCAGGTTGCGGGCACGCGAATAGTAGCCTAGTCCTTGCCACATTTTCAAGACTTCTTCTTCCGAGGCTTTGGCAAGGTCGGTCACCGTGGGCCATCTCTCGATGAAACGCAGATAGTAGTCCATTCCTTGGTTGACGCGGGTCTGTTGCAGGATCACTTCGGAGAGCCAGACCTCATATGGGGTGGGGTTGTGTCGCCAAGGTAGGTCGCGGTGGTTTTCGGCATACCAATTAATTAAGGTGTCGTGTATGATGTTCATCGTGTTTTCTGAGGCGAAATTCTTTATTTATAACTCATTAGAATAAAAAATTTGCATTAATAGAGTCTTCGTATTGAAAATGTTCGTACCTTTGCCGCAAATTTACGACAAACAAAATAACTAACCATTAAAATAAGAGAAAAAATGACTAAAGCAGAAATCGTTGCTGAAATCGCAAGCAAGACCGGCATTGAAAAAGGTGCTGTCCAGAATGTTGTTGAGAACTTCATGGAAGTTGTGAAGAACGCTATGGCTAAGGGTGAGAATGTTTATCTGAGAGGCTTCGGCAGCTTCATCATTAAGGTAAGAGCTGAAAAGACTGGCCGTAACATTGGCAAGAACATCGCCATCACCATCCCTGCCCACAAGATTCCCGCTTTCAAGCCTGCCAAGACCTTCATGAACGCTGTTAAGTAAAAAACAACAAATAAAATACTTATATTATGCCAAACGGAAAGAAACACAAAAGACACAAGATGTCGACTCACAAGCGCAAAAAACGCTTGAGAAAGGACAGACACAAGAAGAAATAAGCTCTTCTTGAGCCTAAACACAGCAATAACACAGCATTGGAACTTACCATTGTTGTGTTATTGTTTTATCAATCAAATCGTTAACCCCAAAGTAAAAACACTATGTCTGAAGAACAACAGCAAGAGGTTGTGGCAGTAAAGACGGTGACGCGCGACTTGGTCATCAACTCGCACGCTTCGGAGGTTGACATCGCTCTTCTGGAAGACAATTCGCTTGTCGAACTTCACAGAGAAAAGACCAACAACCAGTTTGCAGTTGGTGACGTTTATTTGGGTAGGGTGAAGAAGATCCTGCCGGGCCTCAACGCAGCCTTCGTCGACGTGGGCTATCCCAAGGAGGCTTTTTTGCACTATCTCGACCTCGGCCTTCAGGCCAATTCGTTGATGAAGTACAAGAAGGCGGTCGTCGGTGGCGACGATGTGCCTATGGACAAGTTCAAGCTTGAGCCCGACCTGCCTAAGAACGGCAAGATTGGTGATTTGCTCAACGTGGGCGACCTGCTCCCCGTGCAAATCGCCAAGGAACCCATCCACACCAAAGGACCGAGAATCACCGCCGAGGTCTCCTTTGCGGGACGTTATCTCGTCCTCGTCCCCTTCTCCAACCGCATTTCGGTATCCCAAAAAATCCGCAGCAGCGAGGAGCGCAACCGCCTCCGCCGTCTGATCCAGAGCATCAAGCCCGCCAACTATGGCGTCATCATCCGCACCGTCGCTGAAGGCAAGAAAGTGGCCGACCTCGACGCCGATCTCCGTTCACTGATTTCCAAGTGGGAACAGTGCATCATCGAGATGAAGAAGATGACCACCTTTGGCAGGATGGTCAGCGAGATGGACCAAACCAGCGTCATGCTGCGCGATTTGCTCAACGAGTCGTTTAACAACATCCATGTGAACGACGAGAAACTCTATGAAGAGATCCAGAAAAACATCCAGACCTTCGCACCGCAAAAGGCCGACATTGTGCAACTTTACAAAGGCAAAGAGCCCATCTTTGACTATTTCAATGTCACAAAGCAAATCAAAGGCTTTTTCGGTAAGATCGTCACCATCCGAAACGGTGTCTACCTTGTCATCGAGCACACCGAGGCCATGCACGTCATCGACGTGAACAGTGGCCATCGTGTGAACAAGGAGAATTCGCAGGAAGACAACGCTTTCCAGGTCAACATCGAAGCCGCCAAGGAGATTGCGCGACAGCTTCGTTTGCGCGACATGGGTGGCATCATCATCGTTGACTTCATCGACATGCACGAAGCCAAACATCGCAAGGAATTATTCGATGCCTTAGAGGAGGCCATGGCCCACGACCGTGCCAAGCACACCATCCTTCCTCCGACGAAGTTCGGCCTCATCCAAATCACGCGTCAGCGCGTGCGCCCCGAGACAGAGGTGCAGGTGCAGGAAAAATGCCCTGTGTGCGCCGGCGAAGGTAAGATTCGCCCCGCCATCCTCTTCATCGACGAGATCGAAAACCACCTCAAGTACCTCATGGTCGACCAAAACGAGAACCATTTGACCTTGCAGGTTCACCCCTTCATCTATTCTTACCTCTGCATAGATGGCCTGTTTTCGATACGCCGCAAATGGATGAAGAAATACGGCAAGAAATTCAAGGTGCAGTCGATGCCCGAATTCCACGTCTTGCAGTACAACTTCCAGAACGCCAGTGGCGACGACATTAAGCTCTAAAGAATGTTCTCGAGCTGGTCGTGGGAAGTGCTGCCACAAAAAACCTCGAAAAGCCTGCTTCGCGAAGCAGGCTTTTTTATTATCTTTGCACCCAAAATCAGCACACTATGAAAGACATCGTTTTGAGCGGCATCCGCCCCACTGGAAACCTACACCTCGGCAATTACTATGGTGCCGTGCGCAGCTTCGTGAAGATGCAGGAAGACTATAACTGCTACTTCTTCATCGCTGACTGGCACTCACTGACCACGCACCCCAAGCCAGAGAATATACAGCGTTCGGCCCGCACAATCTTGGCCGAATACCTCGCCTGCGGCATCGACCCCGAGAAGGCCACTATCTATATCCAGAGTGACGTGCCGGAGACCATCGAGTTGTATCTCTATTTCAACATGAACGCCTACATTGGTGAGTTGGGTCGCGTGACGACCTTCAAGGAGAAAGCGCGTCAACAACCTGACAATGTGAATGCTGGCTTGTTCACCTATCCCACGCTGATGGCTGCCGACATCCTGCAACATCGCGCCAAATGGGTGCCTGTGGGCAAGGACCAGGAGCAGAACATGGAAATGGCCCGTAAGTGCGCACGCCGCTTCAACAATATCTATCAGGTCGAGTTCTTCCCCGAACCCCAGAACTACTATTTCGGTGGCGATGCCATCAAGGTGCCGGGATTGGACGGTAGCGGCAAGATGGGTAAGAGCGATGGCAACTGCATCTACCTCTTCGAGGATGAGAAAACCATGCGTAAGAAGGTAATGCGTGCCGTCACCGACAGCGGCCCGACCGAGCCTAACAGCCCCAAACCTGAGGTCATACAAAACCTCTTCACGATGATGAACATCGTCAGCGAGCCCGAGACGGTAAAATACTTCGACGAAAAGTGGAACGACTGCTCCATCCGCTATGGTGACATGAAGAAACAACTGGCAGAGGACTTGGAGAAGACCGTTGCTCCGATTCGTGAGCGCATCATCGAGTTCTCATCAGATACTGAACGTCTCGACCGCATCGCCCGCATGGGCGCCGAGAAGGCTCGCGAGAGCGCGGCGAAGACCTTGAATGAGGTAAGGAAAATCATAGGATTCAGACAGTATTAATGGGAGATTTTATCACATACGAAAAGATTCCCGAGAGGGCTGTGCTTATTGCCGTTGCCAGTAAACAACAAGGTCGCGAGCGTACGGAGGAATACCTCGACGAGTTGGCTTTCCTGTTGGAGACAGCTGGCGGTGTGCCCGTGGCGCGTTTTGTGCAGCCATTGGATCGACCAAGCAGCGTGACTTATCTCGGTTCGGGCAAGTTGGAGGAGATTCACCAGTACATCAAGGCGGAGAACATAGAGATTGCCGTCATTGACGACGAGTTGAGCGCCACGCAAGCCCGTAACATGGAGCAAGCCTTAGAGTGTCGTGTCCTTGACCGTACCAGCCTCATTTTGGATATCTTCGCCTCCAATGCCCATACTGCCCACGCCAAGGCGCAGGTGGAACTTGCACAATACCAATACCTTCTGCCTCGTCTGACCCGTATGTGGACCCACTTGGAGCGCCAACGTGGTGGTATCGGTATGCGTGGTCCTGGTGAGACCCAGATCGAGACCGACCGCCGCTTGATTTTGGAACGCATCGCCTTGTTGAAAGAAAAGCTTAAGGATATTGACAAGCAGAAGACCGTGCAACGCAAAAACCGTAGCAAATTGGTGCGTGTGGCACTCGTGGGTTATACCAATGTGGGCAAGTCGACCATCATGAACCTGCTGAGTAAGTCGGAGGTCTACACCGAAAACAAGCTCTTTGCTACTTTGGACACCACGGTGCGCAAAGTGGTGGTGGATAACCTACCTTTCCTTTTATCCGATACTGTTGGGTTTATCCGAAAGTTGCCGCATCATCTCGTGGAGTCGTTCAAGTCGACCTTGGATGAGGTGCGTGAGTCGGACATCCTGCTGCATGTGGTCGACATCTCGCATCCCGACTTCGAGGCGCAGATGGAGGTGGTGAACCAGACCTTGGCAGAGCTGGGTTGTGCCGACAAGAAGACCATTGTCGTCTTCAACAAGACCGACGCCTACACTTGGGAGGAGAAAGACCCCGACGATCTGACACCACCTACCAAGCGAAATGTCTCATACGAGGATCTGAAAAAGACCTGGATGGCCAAGATGAATGAAAACTGCATCTTCATCTCCGCCAAGAACCGTGACAACTACCAGGAATTCCGTGATTTGCTTTATAAGGAAATCCGAGATATGCACGCAATACGGTATCCTTACGATAGTTTTTTGTACTGACTATGTATCTCATCGACACCCACACCCATATTTACGACCACCAATTCAGCCTCGACCGAAACGAGGCTGTTCAACGTGCTTTGGATGCAGGCGTGAAGATGATGCTCCTGCCCAATGTGGATGCATCTACCATCGCGCCTATGCTTGAACTGCACGAACAGTATCCTGACTGTACCCGTGTGATGATGGGTCTGCAGCCCGAGGAAGTCAAGGAGGACTACAAAGAGGTGCTGGCCACGATGGAAAAGGAGCTTGATCGTGGCATTTATGTCGGAGTAGGGGAGGTAGGCCTCGATTTCTATTGGGATGCGACCTTTGAGAAGCAACAATTAGATGCTTTTGAGACCCAATTGGAATGGGCCAAGCAGCTCCATTTGCCGCTTTCAATTCATTGTCGTAATGCCTTCGACAATATGGTGAAGATCCTAGAAAAGAAACAAGACGGAGGACTGCGCGGCATTATGCACTGCTTCACGGGAACAGAAGAAGAAGCTAAAGTCTATCTCGAATTGGGCTTTCATCTTGGTCTAGGAGGCGTGACGACTTATAAAAACTGTGGCGTAAAGGATTATCTGCCTAATATTCCTTTGGATAGGATTGTTTTGGAGACGGATGCACCCTATCTGGCTCCTGTGCCATGCCGCGGCAAACGCAATGAACCTGCGTTTTTGGTTCATACGGTTCAAAGGATGGCCGATGTTCTGCAAATGCCATTGGATGACTTTGCTGAGGTCACAACGACTAATGCCAAGGTGTTGTTCGGCTTATAAAAAGATCGCCGACGCAAGCGCCGGCGACCCACCATTATGAAGATAAAAAAACAACTGTTTGCTTCTTAGCTTATCCGCACTTGGAGTAACCGCAGTTACGGCAGTGCTTGCAACCGTCCTCGAAGACGAGTTTCTCGCCGCAGTTGGGACATTTTTCCTTTTCGTCGACCATGCCGTCGGGCACGTATTTCTTCAAGGCTCGGGCGATGCCGTTCTTCCAAGTGTTGATGCTCTCTTCCTCAACATTGAGGTTCTGCACCAATTCTATCACATACTGGATAGGCATGCCGTGACGCAGGATGCCTGAGATGAGTTTGGCATAGTTCCAATACTCCTTGTCGAACGAACGTGACAGGCCTTGCATCAGCACTTCATAGCCATCCTTGTCGTTGTAACGGAAGTCGTAACGGGTGGTCTCACCTTTGATTTTTTCCTTGATGATTACACCCTTTTCGACGTATGGCGGCAGGAAGAAGTCCTCGGCTTTGCCCAAGAAAATCTCATAGGGTTTGCCATGCAGCTTGCCGACGAAGGCGATCCACTTCTCGTAGTTGTTCTGGAAACGTACGATGTCGCATTCCAACTCTTTGGGACGTTGTGGTGCAACCGTTTCTCTGATGTCGTCGGGACGAACACCTTCCTGTGGCTTGGCTTCTTTTTTCTCCTCTTTCTTCTCGTCCTTGGAGACCAACACACCGTCGCGCGAGCCGTCACGGTAGATGGTCATGCCCTTGCAGCCGCTTTCCCATGCAGTCATGTAGATCTGACTGACGAGTTCTTCTGTCGTCTCCTTGGGCACGTTCACAGTGACGCTGATTGAATGGTCAACCCATTTCTGCATCGAGCCTTGCATTTTGACTTTGTTAACCCAGTCGATGTCGTTGGCTGTGGCCTTGTAGTAGGGCGACTTGGCGATGACGGCGTTGAGTTTTTCATCGTCGTAATGCAAAACCTCATCCACGTTGTAGCCGTTTACCTCAAGCCAGGTGATGAACTTATGGTGGAACACGTTGTATTCTTCAAATGAGTTGCCTGTCACGTCGGTGAAGGTCACATGGACGTCCTTGTCGTTGGGGTTCACCTTGCGGCGGCGTTTGTAGGCCACCATGAAGACGGGCTCGATGCCCGAGGTGGTCTGGGTGCAGATGCTGACGGTGCCTGTGGGGGCGATGGTCAGCATGGCGACGTTGCGGCGCCCCACACGCGTCATTTTCTGGTAGAGGTCTTCGTCCAAGGCACGCAGACGCTTGATAAAGGGGTTGTTCTCCTCGCGTTTGGCATCATACATGGGGAACTTGCCTCGTTCTTCGGCCAGATTGACAGACGAACGGTAGGCGTTGTAGGCCAACAGTTTTTGGATCTCGGTGGAGAAGGCTATGGCTTCGTCAGAGGCGTAGCGCTTGCCCAAAGCGGCCAGCATGTCGCCCTCGGCGGTGATGCCTATGCCTGTGCGGCGACCTTGCAGGCATTTCGCCTTGATGTTCTTCCATAGGTTGACCTCTGTGCGTTTGACTTCGTCGTCTTCGGGGTCGGCAGCAATCTTAGCTAAGATGCCGTCCACTTTCTCAATTTCAAGGTCGACGATGTCGTCCATCATGCGCTGGGCGATGGCCACGTGCTTCGAGAAAAGCTGGTGGTTAAAGCGGGCTTCGGGCGTGAACGGGTGGTCGACATAACTATAGAGGTTGATGGCCAGCAGTCGGCAGCTGTCGTAGGCGCAGAGCGGAATCTCGCCGCAGGGGTTGGTGCTCAAGGTCTTGAAGCCTAGGTCGGCGTAGCAATCGGGGATGGACTCACGAATGATAGTGTCCCAGAACATCACGCCAGGTTCGGCCGACTTCCATGCATTGTGGATGATCTTGTTCCACAAGGCGCGGGCGTCCACTTCCTTGGTGTATTTCGGGTTGGGCGAATCGATGGGGTATTGCTGGATGAAGGGCTTGTTCTCCTTGACGCATTGCATGAACTCGTCGGTAATGCGCACAGAGACGTTGGCGTTGGTGATGCGGCCTTGGGTCATCTTGGCGTCGATGAATGCCTCCGAGTCGGGGTGCTTGATGCTGATGGTCATCATCAGGGCGCCGCGGCGACCATCTTGAGCCACCTCTTTGGTGGAGTTGGAATAGCGCTCCATGAAAGGCACCACGCCGGTGGAGGTGAGAGCGCAGTTCTTGACGGGGCTACCAGTGGGACGGAGGTGCGACAGGTCGTGACCCACACCACCGCGACGTTTCATCAGCTGCACCTGTTCCTGGTCGGTCTTCATGATGCCGCCGTAGGAATCGGAGTCGCCGTTGTTACCGATGACGAAGCAGTTCGACAGTGACGAGATTTGAAAGTCGTTGCCGATGCCAGTCATGGGGCTGCCTTGTGGCACGATGTAGCGGAAGTCCTTCAGCACTTCAAAGATCTCCTCTTCCTTCATCGGGTTGGGATAGCGGCGCTCGATGCGAGCAATCTCGCGGGCGATGCGGTGATGCATATCATCAGGCGTGAGTTCGTAGATGTTGCCATCGCTGTCCTTCAATGCATATTTGTTGGCCCACACGTCGCCAGCCAGTGCGTCGCCATGGAAATACGCTTTGGCAGCAGCCTTAACCTCTTCAATGGGGTGGGAGTGGTATTCGATTGTCGGCTTCTCCTCGGGGATGTCGTTTCTTTCCACTACCTGAACCTCGTCTTGGCTTTCGATCTGTTCGGCCGCAAAAGAGGCGTTTTTGCGCGTTTCAATAATCTTGTCGTATGGCGTGGCCTCCGGCTGCACCGCTTCCGGTTCCTCAAGTCCACTAAATAGGTCACCCTCAAATTCCATTTGAGTATGATTTGGTTTCATTTTATTGATATTTAATAAATTAAATACAAATGCAATAGGTTTTCTATGCTCTTTTTCAAATTGCGAAGTTATGAAAGAAGAAGCAATTGCGCCCCGAAAAAATGCTTTTTCGGGGCGCAATTTATCAACAACGATTGTTGATAAATTATTTCAGCTGCTCAATGGCGAAATCATAGGCGCCCACAGCTACGGCCGAGGAGGTGCCAAGGGTGGTGATGCCAATGCCGACACGTTTGCTCGGGTCGTACCAAACTTCTTGGTCGCTGAATGGCACTTTCACCATCCTTCCCGACTTCTCGGTAAAGCGTTTTACGTCTT
The DNA here is from genome assembly GCA_902786745.1 of uncultured Bacteroidia bacterium. GTDB lineage: Bacteria > Bacteroidota > Bacteroidia > Bacteroidales > F082 > Limimorpha. Next base: position 58,422 of record CADADR010000004.1, on the reverse strand, counting down.
CGGGGTCCATCAGGTTGAAGGCCTCGGTCTCCATGCGGGGGATGGTGTTGCCATTGACTTGGTAAGGTTCGTTCAACTTGCGGATGAGCATAGGCATGAATACGGGCCAGGCGCCCGAGAGTCCTCCTCCGATGACGACAAGACCATCGGTGCATCGCAGGCCGTTGCCGATGACGTCGGCCAGTACAGTGGTCAGCTCATCCCATGCCTTCAGCGCGGCTTCCTTGTTGCCTTGCTGTTCGCCTTGGGCAATCTTGAAGATGTCGTAGGGCTGTGGCGCCTCATCGATGGTGATGCCAGCTTCGCGAGCGTAAACACGGCGCACGGCACGGATGCTGACACTGTCCTCCGCGATGGCGCCAGGGTAGAGGCAGTTGGGCGAGCACCAGATCTCGCCGCCAGCCGAATTGTCGCCGTTGAGCAACACCTTATTAATGACAATACCGCCGCCGAAACCTGTGCCGAGGGTCGCGCCGAAGAGATTCTTGTAGCGTTTCGGGTTGCCCTGCTCCTCCAAGATGCGGTTTACCTTGGGCAGCAGTCCGCCGAGCGCCTCGCCGTAGACGAAGAGGTCGCCGTCGTTGTTGATAAAGACGGGCACGTGGAACTCGTTCTCAAGGACTTGTTTCAAAGGCACACCGCCACGGAAGGTGGGCAGGTTGGGTAGGTCGCCGATGATGCCGTTGGGGTAGTCGGCAGGACCGGGGAAGCAGAAACTGATGGCGGTGGCTTGGCAGCCGCAACGCTTCTCACACTCATGGAAACCTGTGATAAGTTTTTTGAGCACCTCTTCAAGTGTGGGCGCCGCTGAAGGAATGGTAAAGGGTTCGATGATTTCGTGAGCGTCTTGCACGGCTGAGAACTTGAATCCCGTGCCACCAGCGTCAAGGATGAAGATGATAGGAGTGTTATTCATGTTGTTTGGCTTTTATTGACGGATTGTAGAACTTTTCCACCCAGAGCACCCACATAAGGAAGATGACGAGGTAGAAGAACACCTTGAAAACATAGTCGTGGGCAAGGTGGAAACTGTTGGGCCACGGAATCTGCATCATTAATATGCCGCAGATGCGAATGGCATTTGTCCACTCGATAATGACGAGGCCAGCGGGGATGTACCATAGTTTGTGCTTCCATGGACCAGGAAAGAGAATCATGAGGAAGAGCCAGTGCATCCATTGTTTGAGGCAAGCACAGTCGGGGGCGATGATGACACGCGCCCAGCCACCATCGTTATTGGGAGTGGCGATTGATCTCATGTGGCTGATAGTGGTGATGTCGATACGGAAAACGTGTTCCAATAACCAACAAGATTGGCTGTAGACCAGGTTTACCGACCAAACCATGAGCTTTTCTATTGTTTTCCCAATAGGCCAATAACCTATGGCCTGCCACCCCAAATAAATAAAATGGAAGCTGATTATCAGTAGTATAAACAGCCCAACATTGACCGTGCTACGGTTTTTGGGGTCTTTGCAATATGCTTTGATTTTATGCAGGTCCATCGTTAATTTTTAGGGTGCTAAATTACGGAATTAATGAAATATCCGTACCTTTGCATGCTAAATTTTTCGGAGATATGGAAACAGACACCCTCGTTGAGCAAGTGACAGAGACCGTTCAGGATACTACGGCTGTCAATAATATGGTGGATGGCGTCAAAAAACTGGCCACTACCCCCGTCTCGGATTGGCTCCCTGATTTGATTAAGGAATATGTTGTTCCCTTTGGCTTGAAGCTCGTTGCTGCCATAGTGGTTCTTCTTCTTGGCCGTTGGGTCATCAAGCTGATCAAGAAGAGCTTGACCAAGATGATGTTGCGTCGCAATCCGGAGCCTTCGTTGGCTTCTTTTGTGATGAGCCTCGTCTCGGTCTTGCTGACTTTCTTCCTTATCTTGGCTATTGTAGGCATATTGGGTATTAATACAAGCTCGTTGGTGGCCTTGCTGGCATCCGCAGGATTGGCTATTGGCATGGCGTTGAGTGGCACATTGCAGAATTTTGCTGGTGGCGTCATGATCATGCTGTTCAAGCCGTTTAAGGTGGGCGATTTCATCGCTTCACAAGGCTACGAGGGTCGGGTCAACTCAATTCAGATCTTCAGCACGCACATCTTAACCCCTGACAACAAGACCGTTATCTTGCCTAATGGAGCTTTGTCAACCGGTCCCGTTACCAACTTCAACAAAGAGATGGAACGCCGTGTCGACTGGGTGTTCTCCATTGCTTATGGCGACGATTATGATAAGGCTAAAGCCGTTCTGCAACGCCTTTGTGATGCCGATCCGCGTATTTTGAAAACCCCGAAGCCCGTTATTGAGCTTATCAAGATGAGTGAAAGTTCCGTTGATATCACCGTTAGGGTGAGAGTGAAACCCGAAGACTATTTTGATGTGTTGTTCAAGATGAACGAACTGGTTTACAAGACTTTCCCTGAGGAAGGTCTGCATTTTCCCTTCCCACAGGTGGATGTTCATATGAAGAGTTGAGAATGGGAAAAAGTGGGGTGTTTGTTGTTTTTTTAATGTAATTTTTGCAGAAAAGGGTTTTGAAAAGAAAAAATTTGTATTTTTGCAGCCCGTTAGAAAAAAGACAAGTGTAATAATAAAGGATAAGAGTCATGTCAAAAGTTTGTCAAATTACAGGAAAAAAGGTCATGCACGGCAACAATGTTTCTCACTCCAATAAGAAGACGAAGAGAACGTTTGAACCGAATTTGAAAATCAAGAAGTTCTATGTTCCGGAATGGGATGAATGGATTGTGCTGAAGGTTTCGGCTGCTGGCATTCGCACCATCAACAAGAAGGGCGTTTACGCTGCCATCATGGAATCTGCCGAAAAGGGTAACCTCGAACGTTGGTAATTCCGATGAGAAAATGATATCGAAGCTGCTGTGCCTTGCGCAGCGGCTTTTTTTGTTTGAGTAGTGCCAAATCGTTTCTCAAAGATAATATTTCCAAGCTTTTTCAGTTATCCATTCATGCGAGTTAGGTTCATCATAGCATTATTGTTCGTCTCAATGGTGGCTGTTGCCCAAAATTTGCCTACTGCCACTGTCTATGGTAAGGTGACTGACGGGCAAGGTCATGCGGTTGAGATGGCCAATGTGGTGGTTCCCGAGCTTTTGGTGGGTTATACGACCGACTCTAGGGGCTATTACGAATTGAAATTGCTGTCGGATTCGACTTGGACTATTCATTTCTCTTATATCGGTTATGAGCAAAAGCAAGCCACGGTTCGACTGAAGAGAGGCGAGAAGCGCAAGCTCGACATTGTGCTTCATTCCACAGCTACCGTCCTGCCCGATGCGGTCATCAGTGGTAGAGGCGTTGAGGCCTCAAGCCTGACGCATTTGAACGCTAAGCAAGCAACGCTCTTGCCGACGATGGGAGGAGGCGTTGAGACACTTATTAAGACCTTGCCGGGCGTGGTTTCCAACAACGAGTTGAGCTCGCAATACCGTGTGCGTGGCGGCAACTTCGATGAGAACCTGATCTATGTCAATGGGATCGAGATTTATCGTCCTTTCCTTGTCGGATCGGGACAGCAGGAAGGTCTTAGTTTTGTCAACTCGCAATTGGTTGAAAACATCGAGTTTTCGGCTGGTGGCTTTGCTGCCGAGTATGGCGACAAGATGTCATCGGTTCTTGATGTGACCTATAAGAAGCCTAAAGAGACTGCCGGGTCGTTGACATTGAGTCTGCTTGGTGCTGAGGCCCATGTGGAAGGCGCGACGAAAAACGAGAAGTTCAGCTATTTGGTTGGCGCTCGTTATAAGAATACCGCCTTGGTGCTTGGCATGATGAATACCAAGGGTGATTACAAACCCAATTTCGCAGACGCGCAAGCCTTGTTCAACTTTAAGCTCAGTGAACGCTGGGATTTGTCATTCTTGGGTTATTATTCCAAGAACCGTTATATGCTCATCCCTCAGAATGCCAGATTCAATAGTGGCACTCTCGATTTCCCGATACAGGTCAATGTTTATTTCGATGGTCAAGAGGTTGACGACTACACAACGGGTCTTGGCGCGATGACATTGTCATATAAGCCGAACAAAGACATGAACCTGAAGTGGATAGCATCGGCTTATTCCGCCTATGAGACTGAGACGTTTGACATTCAGGAACAATACCATTTCGGTATCCGAAACACTTCTTTTGGGTCAGAGGATTTGGGCGAAGTGATTGAGGACCACGAGGTCGGAACGATGATAAAACATGCGCGTAACGGTTTCTATGCCCAGGTTTATAACCTTGACCACAAAGGCCTTTACTCTTTTGATCAGAACCTGTTGAAATGGGGCGTTCGTTTCCAGCATCAGGATATCAACGATGTGGTGGATGAATGGCAGTTGATGGATTCGGCGGGCTATGCCCTTCCTCATATCCCTGATGTGATTGGTGGCTATCCAGAAGTGTTGCCCGAAATTGGTATGGATTTCTCGCATAAAGCACATAATGTCCTTTCCATTAACAACTTGGATGGTTTCGTGCAAAACTCGTTGACGATTCCGTTCCAAGACAAGGGCGAATTGGTGATCACAGCTGGACTCCGTGCCAATTATTGGGGATATAACAAAAAGGTGTATGTCAGCCCAAGGGCTGGCATTGCCTATAAACCCGAAGATCAAAAGCGTGAGACGGTGTACCGACTCTCAGGCGGTGTGTATCACCAGACGCCTTTCTATCGCGAGATCCGCAAAATGGACGGCAGCCTTTACGATAAGGCCGAAGCTCAGCGCTCGTATCAGATTGTGGCGGGCAACGATTTCAAGTTCCGTGCTTGGAACCGCCCGTTTATCTTGACATCGGAAGCCTATTTCAAGTATTTCACACACGTCATCCCTTACGATATTGATAATGTGCGTATCCGCTATTATGCCGACCAAACGGCTCGTGCCTACGCCACGGGTCTCGATTTTAAGGTGAATGGCGAGTTTGTGAAGGGCATCGATAGCTGGGCGAGTCTTTCGTTTATGCAGACCAAGGAGGATATCTACGGTGATTATTATCTGGTGGATGCTGAGGGTAAGAAGCTCCCCTTTTATAACCATACCGATGATCAAGTGGCCGATACGGTATCGTTGGGTTGGCATTACCGCCCCTCCAACCAGTTGATGAATTTCTCGCTGTTTTTCCAGGATTACATCCCCAATGCTCCTACATGGCGCGTCAATATGACGTTGACCTTCGGGACGGGATTGCCTATCAACAATAACAACTCCGACTTCTATAATCCTACGGGGCACTACAAAGCCTATCGTCGTGTCGACATTGGCTTCAGCAAACAACTCATCAGCGAGGCCAGTAGTTTCAGCAAGAACAACCCATTGCGTTATGTTAGGAATATGTTTGTGAGTGTTGACGTCTTCAATTTGCTCAATATTCCCAATACGATATCCTATACTTGGGTAAAATACATCGACAACTATTATTACGGCATCAACAATTATCTGACACCGCGTTATGTCAATGTGAAGTTGGTGATGGAGTTTTAAACAAAAAAAGCGAGGCGAACCTCGCTTTTTTTGTCGATTAATAAAGTCCTGGCATCTTAATCCATTCGCGACCTTGGGCACACATGTCCTCGACCTCTGCGACGGTCTTTGGAATCGGCCTTCCGAGGATACGGCAGCCGTCTTCGGTGATGAGCAGGTCGTCCTCTATGCGGATGCCGCCGAAGTCTTTGTAGGTTTCAAGCTTGTCGTAGTTAATGAACTCCTTGAACTTGCCTTCGGCCTTCCACATGTCGATGAGGGTGGGGATGAAATAGATGCCTGGTTCGTCAGTAACCACGAAGCCTGGCTTCAAGGTCTTACCACAGCGCAAGCCGCTGAATCCAAGTTTGGTGCTGCGCGGCGTGATTTCGTCGTAGCCCACGTAGGTCTCGCCGAGGCCTTCCATGTCGTGCACGTCCATGCCCAGCATGTGGCCGAGGCCGTGAGGCATGAAGAGCCAGTGGGCACCGTTCATTAGGGCTTCTTCGGTGTCGCCTTTCATCAGGCCGACGCCTTTCAGGCCTTCAATCAGGGTGCGGCAGGCGAGGGTGTGCATCACCATGTAAGGCATATAGGGACGTGTGTTGGCGGCTACAGCTTGATTGGCAGCAAGCACAATCTCGTAAATCTCGCGTTGGCGTTGGTTAAACTTGCCGCCCACAGGGGTGGTACGGGTGAAATCGGAGGCGTAATAATTCTCAGTCTCAGCGCCTGCATCGCATACCATCATGCGGCCTTCTTTCAGCACGTTGTGGTGGCCATGGTTGTGCAGGGTCTGACCATCAACGCTGAGGATGACGGGGAACGACACAGGACCACCGCCCGATAGCGAGAGGCCTTCGACCACACCAGCAATCTCTTGCTCAACCATGCCAGGCTTACACATCTTCATGGCAGTGGTGTGCATGTAATAGGCAGTGTTGGCTGCACGTTCCATCTCGGCGATTTCAAGCTCGCTCTTTACCTCGCGCATGGCGATGACGGCCTTGATGAGTTCTAAGCTGACGTGTTCCTTCACTTGACTGACAGGGCATCCTAGCCAGTTGGCGCATTGGATCTGCGTGTCGCCACGATAGGTGGGTAGCATGTGAATCTGACGGCCTTTGGCCATGGCCTGTTGGAGGTATTCGCCGAAACGGTTGAAGTCGCGGCAGTCGGTGATGCCGATACGGTCGCCTTGTTCCTGCAGTGAGGGCAGGGGACCGCACCAGATGACGTCGTCGATGGTTACATCCACGCCGAAGAGGATTTCCTCGCCGCTCTCAAAGTCGATGACGCCGACCAGGTCGGGATGGTTGAGTCCGAAGAAATAGGAGAAGTTGCTGTCCTGACGGTAGATATATGTGTTGTCGGGATAGTTGAAGGGAGCCTCGTTGTTGGCAGGGAAGAAAGCGATGCCTTTCGAGATCATCTTTTTCAATGTGGCGCGACGGCCACTGTAAACGTCTTTATTGAACATATTGGTTTGTTTTTGTTGTTGATTCTGTATCTGTTGAGACGCATGTCATTCCAGCGGCTGGATGTGCGGTGGAAAGGAATCTATGCGTCTCTATCTGGTTTTGCAAAAATAATCATTTTTTCATCGCCGCCTCAATTTCTTCGATTTCGGTTGGCAAACCCTCGAACAGATTGACGGGTTCGCCTTCGGTAATCAATAGGTCATTCTCGATGCGGATGCCTATGCCTTCCTCGCGTATATAGATACCGGGTTCGCAGGTAAGTATCATGCCAGGTTCAAAAGGTTTGAACTTGTCGATGCTATCGTGGACGTCGAGTCCGATATGGTGCGACATGCCGTGCATGAGATATTTACGCTCCAAGGGTTTGTTGGGGTCTTGGTTTTTCACATCGTCGGCGGTAAAGAGCCCGAGTTTGATCATCTCTTGTTCCATCAACCTATGGGTGGTCTCATTGATAAGGTTGATAGTTCCGCCCGGTTTATATAATTTGGTGATTTCCTTCATCACGCGGAGCACGGCATTGTAGCACTCGGCCTGACGAGGGGTGAACCTGCCATAAATAGGTATCGTGCGGCTGAGGTCGGAGGAGTAGTTCTTGTATTCGCATCCGATGTCGAAAAGAAGTAAATCGCCGTCATTGAGGAGGCTCTGGTTTTTGGAATAGTGCAGACAGCAGGCGTTTTTGCCTCCTGCGATGATGGGCGCGTAGGCGTGACCTGTGGCGTTGTTTTGCTTGAAGATGTACTCGATTTCGGCTTGCACCTCGTATTCATACATGCCAGGTTTGACGGTCTCAAGGCAGCGACGGAAGGCCTTTGCTGTAATGCCACAAGCTTGCCTTGTGATATCGATCTCGTCCTCTGATTTCTTCATGCGCAAGGCATTGAGGATAGGGGCGGTGCGACCGTATTGGTGCATTGGATAGAGCGTCTTGACCTGTTGTACGAAGCGTTTCTGTATGGTTTCGACAGCGCATTCGTATTTCGGATATTCATAGCTGTTCAAGAAGATGGTGTCGCCGTAGCCGGAGAAGACGATGTCGTTTAAGGTCATCCAGAAGGCGTCGCTGCCTTTGACGGTTTTTACTCCTGAGAGCTCCGTGGCCTGTCTGGCATCGAGCATCTCGCCTTGCCAGGTGACTTTCACTTCATCGTAGGGCTCAATGAAGAGGATCTCACGCATCGTTTTGTCGGGGTAATCGGGAGCTATGATGAGATAGGCATTCTCTTCGTTGATGCCTGTGAGGTAAAAGAAGTCTGATTGTTGTCTAAAAGGATAAAACTCGTCTCCGTTGCGCGGCATGGCTTCGTTGGCGGTGAAGACAGCCACCGATTTAGACGGCAATTGTGTCGCGAGGTTGGCTCTGTTGTGGATAAAAAGTCGGTTGGAAATGTGTGTATTCATATGATTTCTGAGGTTCGGTTTTATGCTACAAAGTTATAAATTTTCAGCGATTTGACGTTGTTATAAAAAAAAAGACTACTTTTGTCCCCAAATTACTAACCTAAATCTATAATCAAATGAAAAAAAGTTTGCTTATCGTTGGCCTTATGTTGGCCATGTCGCTGACCGTATCAGCACAGAACCAAGGATTTGCCTTTGGTTTCAAATTGGGTCCTGGCTTTGACTGGACTGGTTCTACAACAGGTGCCGCTCAAAGTGAAGGCATGAGAACAGGCTTCGGCGTTGGTGTCGTGGCTGAGTATTACTTTGCCGAGAACTACGCCATTGTTTCAGGTATCAATGTGAACATGAATCGTGGTCACTACAGCTTCTACAATGCTAATGACTCACTTACACTCATTAACCCTTTCCGTGTCGATAGATACTACAAGTCAACTGTCTATGAGATTCCGTTGATGCTTAAGATGATGACTAACGAGCTTGGCAATCTTCCGCTTCGCGCTTATGCACAAGTCGGTGGTGGTCTCGGCTATGCTGAAAGAGTCAAGGTAAAGGATGACAATGCGAACGATTATGCTGCCACTGACAGAGAGTTCAGCAACCTTCGCGCTTCCTTGAAGATTGGTGCCGGTGCTCAGTATGCCCTTGATGAATCAACCCGTCTTTTCGCTGGTGTTTACTTCTCACACGACTTCATTAACAACATCAATTCCGTTAGACCCAACTATTATGGCAATTACATTGTAGACGGAAAACCTATTGGTGATCGTGACCCCAAGTTGAACATGGTTCAGAACCGTATTGGCATTGAAGTGGGTGTCCTCTTCTAATCCGATTTGTATCTAAATACAAAAAGGGAGCGGCTCATTGAGCCGCTCCCTTTTTTATGGATGTTAGACGGGGGATCAAAGGAATTTGACGCCCACGGTTACCATGAACATGTTTTGCTTGGTGTTGTCGATGTTGCTGAAGTCAAAGGTCTCGCCAAGTTGCGTTTCGTTCAGTTTTTCGAACATCTTGCTCAGACCGAAGTTGTAGTTGATATCGAGCGTGAAGCGCTTCAGCACGTCAACGCCGAGTCCAGCTTGTAGGCCCCAAGAGATGCTCTTCGGGTTGAATTCCTGGTCGGTGGTCGTGTTTGCTAATTCTTCGGTTTGGCCGTTGAGGGTGTAAGTTTGGTCATACACCGTCTTTGATTGCAGGACAAAGTTGGCGGTGGGGCCCACTTGTGCACGCAGGGTGACAAGGTCGAGGTCGATGACATTGACGCCAATCAAGATGGGTACTTGAATGTTCATCTGGTTCAAGGTGACGTTGATATTGGCGCCAGTGGGGAGGTTGAACAAGTTGTCGCTTTCCACGCCGACGACATGGGCGTCAAAGACGTTAGAGGTCTTGAAGTACAACACTTCGGGTTGCACATAGAGACGGCCAACTGTCACACGGCCAAAGACGCCTGCCGTGAAATGGTTCGAGAATCCGGACTTGATGTCGGCTTTGTTGTACGATAGTTTAGAAGTCTGGAAACCGACTTTAGGACCAATGGCGATGTCGAAGCCACCGCCGGCGAATGCTGCGCTGCCCATCATGAGCAGGGCGGCCAAGATTAAGATGGTTTTTTTCATATTAAAGAAGTTTGGTTAGTAATGTTATTTGTTGCAAAGATAGGAATCATTTTTCAATTAGCAACAAAAAAAGCCTGACGTGAACCGCCAGGCTTTTTTTGTTGTGTTGATTGGTTTATTGTTTAGGAGCTTCCTGCATGAGCTCAACCAGCACGCGGCGGTCGAATTCGGTAGGATCGAGTTCCTTAACACCGCCCACGGGCAGCAGGATGATTTGGCTCTCCGGGATACCCATCGACATGAGCTCGCTCTTGATCTTGTTGCAGCGGTTCTCAGACAGGGTCTGGTTGTAGGCCGGGGTAGCGGTGGCGCTATCGGCAGAACCTCTCAGGCGGATCTTGAAGTTGTTCTTCTTGGCCACTTCAGCAATCTCTCTCAGGTTGATGAGGTCTCTTCTCGACATCAGCTCATAGGAGTCGCGGTTGAAGAAGATGGAGAAGGGATAGCTGATAATGTCTTCGGTCTGAACGTTCACGAAGTTCACAACAGTGTCGTGGATCGGGTCAGGAGCGGGAAGGTTCATCAGGCTGTCGAGCTTGCGGCGCATGATGTCCATCTCATCGCAGCAGTTGTTGGGCAGGTCATACTCTCTGCTGAAGTAATAGGTGAGACCTAAGGCAGCAGAATAGAGGTTGTCGAATCTCTTGGGTCTGAGGTTTCCTTGTTCAAATTCAGCAGCCCATGAGTCGATGGTCCAACGATGGAACGTCCAGTTGATATCAAGGTTGAGGTCGAGATGCTCGCCAAGGCGGAAGTTGTTGAGCAAGCCAGTGCTAACAGCCAGTTCAAAGTTGCCAGCGACTTCGGGTTTATTCTTGGAAAGGTTGTTGATGATAGACTTCAGAGCAAAGAAATCGCCAGAGGTGTAACCAGTACCAGCACCGACGTAGAGGACGGGAGTCCAAACTCTATTTTCATTGTAGTAACCCTGGAAGAAGTCGATGGGGCTGACCATGAAGTCGGCCATCAGGTTGTGGTAACGCATGGTGGTAGCGTAGACGTTGCCCTCAACAGGAGTGGCGTTCTCTTCGTACATGAAACCAAGAAAATCATTCTCTCCGTGAGGAGCACGATTGATGTAGCTGTTGATTCTGGTGTTGCTATATCTCAGTCTGACAGCAGTTTTGTGGTTGATCCACTTACCGACATTGGCAGTGAAACCGAAGGTGGGCTTGCCCCATTCAACAGCAGTGTAGGTGTTGTTGTAGCCTTCCGGAACTCTCATACTGCCTTGCCACCAGTTGGCGGTAGCGTCAGCGGAGATGAACCAGTTTTGACCAAACTTGGTGGTCAAGTAACGGACCGAATCAACATGTCCTGCAGCCATCACGGAGGAGGACAATGCCATAAAGGCAACGATTGCGATAAATACTTTCTTCATAGCTTTTTCTTATACTTTACTTTTAATTAATTGATTATGCTCATAATTTTTGCGCTGCAAAAGTAGACATTTTTTTCATACCAAAAGCAGAAATGTAAAAAAAACTCACTTTTTTTTGATTAATTCCTGCTTATTATTTCTTGGACAGCCTTTCAAGTGTGTTCAGAACGAGTTTTTTTACATAAGGATGGTAGTCGGTGGCAAATTTTTCAGTTACCCTGTTGGCTATGGCGACACAGATGGTCAGGCAGTTGTGGCCCATCATTTTTCCGAGGCCATAAAGCGCCGATGACTCCATCTCAAAATTGCAAACGCGCCACCCTTGATAACTAAACGACTCGATCTTGCGATTGTGTTCTGGATAGGCGAGCTTCATCCTTAACGTGCGGCCTTGAGGACCATAGAAGCCTGGAGCCGTGGCTGTCACCCCTTGATAGTAGCCTTGTGCCAGGCGGTCAAACAACTCATTGGAGCATCCTACGACATAGGGCAGTGGCAGGTCTTTCGGATAGTTCATCTGTTCGATGAATGCATCACGCATGGCGATCTCGTTCACTTCCCTGTTTTTCTCATAAAAATAGATCAAGCCATCCAAACCAATGGCGTAGCGAGTGGCCACATAGCTATCCTCAACTTCAATGTCGGGCTGCAAGGCGCCACAGGTACCAAGACGGATGAGGTTCAACGTGCGATGCTCCTCCTTGGGCATCCTGGTTTTCAGGTCGATGTTGGCCAAGGTGTCGAGTTCGTTCATCACGATGTCCAAGTTGTCGGTGCCCATGCCTGTCGACAGAACGGTGATGCGTTTGCCGTTGAAATAACCCGTACGGGTGACGAGTTCGCGGTTTTGGCGTTCCACCTCAATCTTGTCGAAGAAAGAGGCAACGAGCTCGACGCGACCAGGGTCGCCTACCAACAGTACGTCGTCGGCCAATTGGTCGGGATGCAGGTTCAAATGATATACGGCGCCCTCGCTGTTGAGGACGAGCTGGGAAGCGGGGATAGGTTGGTTCATAATCCTGTTGAATTTGAGAACGCAAAGATACGAAATTAATTGAAATGCCCGTTATTTTGTGAGATTGGCTCGAAAAATGGCCTATCTTTGCACAAATTTGAAAAATGATGAAAGAAATAGTCATAAAGAACATCTCGATTGGTGATGAGCTGCTGATTGGACAAGTGATCAATACCAATGCGGCGTGGTTGGGTGAGCATCTTTCGAGTGCGGGCTTCCAGCTGGATTCTACTTTAACCATAGGTGATTCTGAAAAGGCTATCCTTGACGCTTTCAATGCCTGCATGGATGCCGACCTCGTTTTGGTCACTGGAGGGTTGGGTCCTACGGCCGACGACATCACGAAGCCAACAGTCTGTAAGTTCTTCGATACGGAACTGGTGTTTTGCCAGGCTGCATACGATAATGTGGTTTCGCTGTTCAAACGTCGTGGCTTCCAGATGAGCGAACGTAACCGCAGCCAAGCCATGTTGCCGAAGGCGTGTGAGTATATCCCGAACACCTATGGTACTGCTCCCTGTATGTGGCTGGAGAAAAATGGCGTGGTGTTTGCCTTTATGCCGGGCGTGCCGTTTGAGATGAAAGGCATTTTCACTGACGAGTTGCTGCCTCGTATCAAACAACGCTTTCACGCTGTGCCCTATGAGAAGCGTGTCGTCATGACCACGGGTATCGGTGAGTCGTTTTTGGCCGACAAGATAAAAGAATGGGAAGACGCGTTGCCTGATTTCCTTTCATTGGCCTACTTGCCACAGCACGGCATGGTGCGTCTGAGGCTGAGCGGCAGACATGAGGATGCCGTACTGCTTCATGAGACCTTAAACAGGGAAATCGCCAAGTTGACGGCCCTGATTCCCGAATATATCTTTGCCATGCAGGACCAGCCTATTGAGCGTACGATTTTTGACCTATTAATTAATAAAGGAATGACTTTCGCTTCGGCAGAGAGTTGCACGGGCGGCAATATTGCCCATGTCATCACGTTGATTCCTGGCAGTTCCGAGGTTTTTAAAGGTACGGCAGTCACCTATGCTACGCCGATGAAGACGAAGGTGCTGGGTGTGCCTGCAGAGGTGATTGAAAAACACGGCGTCGTAAGTCAGGAAGTGGTGGAACGCATGGCCACGGGTGTTTGCAATCTGATGGAAGCTGATTTTGGAGTGGCCACGACAGGTGTTGCTGGTCCGAGTGGAGGCACAGAAGAGACTCCCGTTGGCACCGTGTGGATCGGGGTGGCGTCTTCTAAGGGTGTCGTATCGAAATGCTTCAACTTCGGCAAGGACCGCGAGAACGTCATCAACCGTGCTACAATCATGGCATACGAGATACTTAGACAACAATTAATTTGATGAAGATGAAAACAATAGCAAAAACCTTGGCCTTTTTTGGTCTCTTCCTTGTCATGGCTTCCTGCCAGGAACAAGAGCCTGCATATAAAGCGAAACTTACTATCACTCCTGAGCCCTACGATTTGGAATTCAATCGTTATGAAGAGGTGCTGTTTAACTTGGACACGGCTGACTTCCAAAATGAATTGATGAAGATTCAGAACGATTATCGCATTTTCCTCAGCGGCGACCTCAACAATCTTGAGGCGGTGAAATACCTAAAGGACTTTGCTACCGACCCGTTTAGCATAGTCCTGCATGAAAAGGTGAAAGCCGCTTTTCCTGACTTGAAAGAAGTGGAGCCTTTGGTGGAGGATGTGTTGGCGCATTTCCATTACTATTATTCTGATATTGAACTACCTAAAAAGGCCTATACTTGCATCACCGGTGTCCATCCTGACGAACCGCCAGTTCAAATCATCGACAACCAGTTGGTCATTTCATTGGATTGGTATTTGAATGACGAGGAGATATACGACCAAATTGGAATGCCTAGGTATATTTCGTTACGGAGATATTTGTCGACGTTATCCAAGGAAGTGGCAGAGCAGCTATATATGAATTATCTCTACGAGTGGCGCAAACAAGGTCAAGTGGTGGGCGAGATGGTGTTTTACGGTCGCCGCAATTTCTTTGTTGAAGCGATGTGTCCCAAGTTGCCTGACAGTACCTTGCTCGGCTATTCATCCGATCAATGGCAATGGGCAGTGGAGAACGAAGGAGAGGTTTGGGCCGATATTGTCGGTAATCGTCGCCTCTACGATGCCAAATTAGATGCCTACATGATGTTTTTTGGTGACGGGCCTTTCACTCAAGCCTACAGCAACGACGCCCCCTCGCGTCTGGGTGAGTTTTTCGGCTTGAATATCATACGTGCATATGTCTCGAATCATGAGACTACGCTCCAGAAACTCATTGAGAGAAAAGATTTGCAACTAGTTTTTCAAGAATCTGGGTATAAGCCAAAGAAGTAATAATCAGCAATATATCCGACAACAAACGACAACAAACGACTGCTGTCGACTACAAACGTTTAATCAACGGCTTTTTCTTGACAAGGTTTGCATCTTTGCGGCATGAAACTTTAAACACGAAGTATTATGCTAGTAAAGACATTTGGATGTGCCCTTTTCGGCATCGAAGCAATTCAGGTCACCATTGAAGTTAACATCGACAGAGGCATCAACTTCTATTTGGTCGGCCTGCCCGACAACGCGGTTAAGGAAAGCCAACAGCGTATCCAAGCCGCCATCATTAATTTGGGATACTACTATCCTCACAAAAAAATCGTCATTAATATGGCGCCCGCCGACATCCGCAAAGAAGGATCGGCTTATGACTTGCCGATTGCCATAGGTATTATGGCCGCATCGGAGCAAGTCAATGCTGACCTTTTGGAGCAATTCATCATTATGGGTGAGCTCTCGCTTGACGGCACACTCAAACCCATCAAAGGCACCTTGCCAATTGCCATCAAGGCGAAACAAGACGGTTTCAGTGGGCTCATCGTTCCCAAAGCCAATGCGCGCGAAGCAGCAGTGGTGGAGGGATTGGAGGTGTATGGCGTTGACAACATCCACGAGGTCATATCCATCTTAAATGGAGAAGAAGAAATAAAGCCCGTAAGTATTGATGCCATTGACTCGTGGCGGGATGTCGATTCAGAGCTGGACTTCAGCGACGTCAAGGGGCAAGAGAACATCAAGCGTGCCTTGGAGATTGCGGCTGCGGGCGGCCATAATGTCATTCTCATCGGGCCTCCCGGAAGCGGTAAGACCATGTTGGCCAAGCGTATGCCTACCATACTGCCGCCTTTGACCATGGCTGAAGCCTTGGAGACCACCAAGATCCATTCTGTGGCAGGATTGGTCGGACGCAACGCCTCATTGGTTAGGATACGGCCATTCCGTAGCCCGCACCATACAATAAGCGATGCTGGTTTGGTTGGCGGTGGCACCTATCCACAGCCTGGGGAAATCTCGCTGGCTCACAACGGAGTGCTTTTTCTTGACGAACTCCCCGAGTTCAAACGTACGGTCTTAGAGGTGATGCGGCAGCCAATGGAGGATCGAGTCGTGACCATCTCGCGAGCCAAGATGACGGTCGACTTCCCTGCCAACTTCATGATGGTGGCGGCGATGAATCCCTGCCCCTGTGGGTACTATAATCACCCTGATAAGGAGTGTACTTGCAAGCCAGGTATGGTGCAACAATACTTGAATCGTATCAGTGGTCCTTTGATGGATCGCATCGATCTGCACGTGGAGGTCGTCCCTGTGGCCTATAAAGACCTGTCTGACAAACAAAGAGGGGAGTCGAGTGCTGCGGTGCGCGAGCGCGTCATCAAGGCGAGAAAGATTCAGGAAGAACGTTATGCAGCATATCCGACCATCCATGCCAACGCGCAGATGACCTCGCAACTCATTCAGAAGTATTGTGACTTGGATGATGACTGCCGTAATATGCTCAAAAATGCCATGAACCGGCTTGGACTTTCTGCTCGTGCATACGACAGAATTCTTAAAGTCTCCCGCACTATTGCCGACCTTGATGGTAGCGAGAACATCCAGACGGGACACTTGGCAGAGGCTATTAACTACCGAAGTCTGGATCGTGATAATTGGGGGAGTTAGGAGGGTTTTAATGATCAGGTTTTGTCAGTTCGAAAAGTTGTTGTACCTTTGCAGCCCGAATCAAGCCCTTGATTTGTATTTGCAAATAATTGAAAATCACATAAATAATGAGTTTAAACATTTCAAAATTGAGAAACATCGGTATCGCCGCGCATATCGATGCGGGTAAGACTACGGTTTCGGAACGCATCCTGTTCTTCACGGGTGTCAACCGTAAGGTGGGTGAAACGCATGATGGACAAGCCACCATGGACTTCATGAAACAAGAGCAGGAGCGCGGCATCACCATCGCTTCGGCAGCCATCACTGCACATTGGAATGGCTATCAGATCAACCTTATCGATACTCCCGGTCACGTCGACTTCACCGTCGAGGTGGAACGCTCGCTGCGTGTCATCGACGGCATGGTGGCGGTGTTCTGCGCCGTGGGTGGCGTGGAGCCGCAGTCGGAGACGGTGTGGAACCAGGCCGACAAATACCGCGTGCCCCGCATCGCCTTTGTCAATAAGATGGACCGCACGGGTGCCGACTTCCAAGAGGTGGTCAACCAAATGCATAAATACTTGGGTGCCAATGCTGTGCCGCTACATCTCCCCATCGGAGCAGAGTCCGATTTTGAGGGCATGGTTGACTTGGTACAGATGAACTCGGTGCGCTTCATCGAGAAGGAACGCATCGTGGGCCCCATCCCGGAAAACATGATGGAGCAGGCCCAGGAAGCCCGCCGTAACCTCATCGAAAAAGTGGCCGACCTCGACGACGAAATCGCCGAGCTTTACCTTGAGGATGCCGAAATCCCGACCGACAAGCTGATGGCCGCCATCCGTCAGGCCACCATCAAACTGATGATGGTGCCGGTGCTCTGCGGTGCTGCCTATAAGAACAAAGGTATCCAACTCCTTTTGGATGCCATCGTCGACTATCTGCCTTCGCCCAACGACTTGGGTGCCGTCATCGCGCACGATCCCGCCAACGAGGAGAAGACCTACCGTCGCAACCCCTCTGAAAATGAGCCTTTCTCGGCTTTGGCCTTCAAGCTCATCAACGACCCGTATGTGGGCCAGCAGACCTTTATCCGCATCTTCAGCGGTAAGCTGACCAACGGCATGAGCGTTTACAACACCAACAAACTGAAGAACGAGCGTGTGGGTCGTATCTTCCGCATTAAGGCGAAGGAACGTGAGGAGATCAACGAGGCTAGCGCGGGTGAAATCGTGGCTCTCGTGGGTATGAAATACACCAAGACGGGCGACACGCTTTGCGATGAAGAGCAACCTATCTTGTTGGAATCCATCAATATACCTCCTGCAGTCATTGAGATGAAGGTCAACCTCGACGACAAGAAGAACCGCAGCAAGCTGAGCGAGGCCTTGGCCAAGCTCTGCAACGAAGACCCGTCGTTCCACGCTCATTTCGATGAGGAGACGGAAGAGACCATCATCGCAGGCATGGGCGAGTTGCATCTGGAAATCATCGTCGACCGCCTAAAGGAAGAGTTCAAGGTGCCGGTCACGGTGGGCGCGCCTTCGGTGTCGTTCCGCGAGACCATCACTGCGCCGTTCGAGTGCAACTACCGCTATGTGAAGCAGACCGGCGGCAAGGGCCAGTTTGCCCACACCGTCATCCGCTTCGAGCCTAACCCGGGCGGCGGCTTCGAGTTCGTCGACATCACCAAGGGCGGCGTGATCCCGAAGGAATACATCCCCTCGGTGCAGAAGGGTTTGGCTGCGGCCATGAACAAAGGTCCTTTCGCGGGTTATCCCGTCGTGGATGTGAAGTGCGTCCTCGTGGATGGTAGTTCTCACCCCGTCGACTCCAGCGACATGGCCTTCCAACTCTGCGCCCAGATGTGCTTCAAGCAGGCCTTCATGAAAGCCAGCCCCGTGCTGCTCGAGCCTGTAATGAAGGTGGAAATCAACACACCCGACGACTACATCGGCAATGTGACCGGCGACGTCAACAAGCGCCGTGGTCGCATCGAGGCCATGCGTCGTTTCCGTAAGGGCTCGCAGAAACTGGATGCTTTCGTCCCGCTGATGGAGATGTTCGGCTATGCCACTGCCTTGCGCAACCTCACTTCCGGCCGCGCCAACTACTCGATGGAGTTCCACCAGTACATGCCGACGCCGAAGGACAAACAGGAGGAGATCGTGAAGGAACGGAATCAGAAAGAGTGATTTTGATTACACTTTTGGTGTAACACTTTTAGTGAAATGGGCGATTTTTTCGGAAGTCGCCCATTTTTCATAGGGACAAAATTTTGTCTATGTCTAATTTACATTATTGATTTTCAATGAAATAAATTTGGACAATCCAAAAAAGCATGGACAAAACCGAGAGGCTCCCCAAAAACCTCTTGACAAGCGTTTTTTCTGTATATTTTTGCGATGTGTTTCGGCCCTTCGACGGGCTCAGGGACCTTGGCTGTCACGTGAAGTTAAGGTGCCTGAGCCTGTCGAAGGCCCGACAGAAAAAAGTCAACCCTATGAAAGCAACACTAAAATCACTCATCCTGACGATCCTCGCACTCGGCGTGATGCTGTCCTCGTGTGACACTCCCGCGAAACGCCTGCAGCAGGCGCGCGCCTTATATGAAGAAGGTACCGACCTGCGCCAGCAACGCCTCTCGGAAGAGGCCACCGAGCGTTTCCTGCACGCCCTCACGCTGATGCAAGGCTGCGAGCCAACCACCGAAAACCTCCGCCTCGAAGGCCAACTCAAGGACAACCTCGGCGCAATGTACAACAAACACGGCCTCTTCGACGATGCCCTCAAGATGCACTGCGAAGCCATCGAGTGTTTCCGCCAAATCGACGACTCCACTGCCGTGATGACCACGATGCGCAACTGTGGCCGCGTGGCTAAATCGTTGGAACAGTTTGCCCAAGCCAAGCGTTATTACGACACGGCCTTCAGCATCGCCACCTTATTAAACGATAAGGCCATGCAGAGCGACATCTACCTTGAGATGGGCCGCGACTACTACCTGCCCGTGGGCAATTATCCCGAAGCCATGACTTGCGTTCGCCGTGCCTTGGAGGGCGAGCTTGACAACAACAACACCGACATCGCCAACATGACGATGGGTGTATTATATTACTACACAGATAACTACGCCGAAGCTAAGCCTTACCTCGAAGCCGCCCTCCGCAGCGAGCGCGCCGGACTGAAGATGTCGGTGTACCAAACGCTCTACGCCATCGCCTACAACGAAGGCCATCTCGAGCAGGCCATGGAATACCAAGACCTCTTCACGCAATACATGATGCAGGCCGACAAGGAACATGCCTCCGACAACTTGCAACGCCTCAAGGCCGAATATGAGCTGAAGGCCCAGAAGAGCGAGATGGAGAGCCTGCTCCGCAATCGCAGCCTCAAACTTTGGCTCATCATTGCTGCAGCGGTGATTGCGCTGTTGGTCATCGTGCTGATTGTGAGGAAGAAGGTGAGCGACCACAAATTGGCCGTGGAGCAGTTCCGCAGCCAGGTGGAACGCGACCAAAACCGAATCCACGAGTTGGTGAGCGACATGGAGAACCTCATCCGCACCAACGACGACCTGCGCCGCGACCGTCAGACGCTCTCGCAAAAAGACCTGCTGATGACGAGCAAGATCATGGGGCGCAACAAGGTCTACACCACGGCGCAGAGCCTTGGCGACCAGGTGACCGCCGACACGATGAACTTCGCCCTTAGCGACGACGACTGGGCCGACTTCATCAGCCTCACCGACTTGGTGTACGACGGCTTTTCGCAGCGCCTTTTGGAACTCTATCCCAAACTCGGCAAGTGGGATGTGCGCATCTGCTGCCTCTCCAAGAATGGCTTCTCCAACCAGGTGATTTCCATCCTCTTGGACACCCAGACCGAGTCGTACTACCGCCGCAAGACCCGCATCAAGCAGATGAAGATGAACCTCACGGACGACACAAGGACCTTTGAGGAAATTGTCAATGCGGTGTAAATCTTTAAATCTTAAATCTTTAAATTTTGAATTAAATAAATAACAATCAAATAATTAGACCTATGAAAAAGTTGTTTTTAATCATCACGGCCATAGTTGCCTTTAATTTAAGTGTTATCGCACAATCCAGTTTTGACTTCTCGGCAACTTGTGAGTCGGGGCAGACACTTTATTACAAAATTACTGATGTGGAAGCCCAGGAAGTGGCTCTGGTTCCTCCTACAAGTGGCGGTTGGGGCAGTTATCCTCGTCCCCAGGGAGATATCATTTTCCCCGAAACGGTTGAACACGATGGCACCACTTACGACATTGTGGCCATCGGGGATAGTACTTTTTATAATTGCAGTGGCATTACCGGCAGCTTGGTCCTGCCTGACAACATTCGTTCCATCGGTAGGGTGGCTTTCTATGGTTGCTCTGGCGTTACGGGTTCCCTGACGCTTCCCCAAAACCTTGAAACGCTGGGATGGGGCGCGTTTTGGTGGCTTGAGTATATGACGGGCTCCATCACGATTCCCCAAGGCGTTACAAGAATTGAAGAAAACACTTTTTTTGCGAACCGCCGTATTACAAGCTATACCATCCCAGCTTCAGTGACTTACATTGCTCAACGGGGCTTAGGCAGTGGTTTTAGATTGGAATCCATAATCGTTGATGAGGACAACCCCAATTATTATGTAGAGGGCAACGCTTTGATTGAACGTGATTCGAAAATCTTGATTCTTGGCACGAAAAACACAATCATTCCAGATGATGTGGTGGAGATTGGAATTGCTGCTTTTCATTTTGCGTCGTATGCACAAAATTCGCAACCCCTTGTCATTCCGAATTCAGTCAAGAGAATCAATGATGCTGCTTTTCATGTCGCTTGCTTCCCCTCAATCTCGTTGCCCGATTCATTGATCTATATTGGCAATTCTGCGTTCGTTGGAGGAGATAATACAATAGTTCAATCTAATCTTCCCCAAACGCTAACCCATATTGGTAGCTTAGCTTTCGGTAATTGTCGGTTCGTTGACGGTGGCGTGTCCATTCCGGAAGGTATTGATACTATTGCTCCCAAAACTTTTCATAGTAGCCATATTACGAGCGTGTCCATACCGACCACTGTCGTGAGCATAGGCGAGAAAGCTTTCTACGATTGTGATGAACTCCAAAGTATCACTTGCTATAATAGTATTCCTCCTACGTTGGACGCCACCTCTTTCCAAGGTGTCGACAGAAACATCCCTGTTTACATTCCAAATGGAAGTCTGGAAAACTATACCTTTGCTTACTATTGGGAGGATTTCACCAATTTCATAGAAATGACGGACGGGCCTGCCTTAAATACGGAATGGTACTACGAAATCCAGAACGAAAACGGCAGCATTACCTACCAACATCTGGAATGTGCTGCTGACACGACCATCAACCACAAGGAAGTGACTATCATTATCCGAACCAATACCTTGTATGATAAGGGCGAGCACACCGAAGTGACGAGAGAATATGTGTACGAAGTGAATGATGTGTTGTATTGGTGGAACAAGGATTTGGAGGAATTTACCGTGCTTTATGATTTCAACGCAGAGGAAGGCGATGAGTGGGAAGTCAGCGTGGGCGAGGAAAGCATTACCTTGCATGTGGACGCGGTGAGTGAATTCGTTTACTATGGAATACCTTATAAAGCCTTGGCAGTGAGCGATGAAGAAGGTGTTTTCAGTGGCACTATTGTATGTGGCATTGGCCACATGACGAGTTTCTTCCCCGAAAAGCTGATGACACGAGGCGAAGAATTCAGCGTGGAGGGCATCCGCTGCTGTTGGAAGAATGAAGTACTGGTTTTCAAAATGGGCAACAGTGATTGTGATGCTATCTACAATGAATTGCACGGCATCGAGGAAGACGGCCCTTCGACAGGCTCAGGGACCTTCACCATTTATCCCAATCCGACCAACGGCGTCCTCGTTGTAGAGACGCGGCGAGCCACGTCTCTACCAGCGGCAAACGGATACCGTATCACCAACCTCATGGGCCAAACCGTCCTTACGGGCAGCCTCAATGCTGAAACCCAACAGATTGATGTAACGAATCTGCCCCAGGGCATGTATTTCATCAGCGTGGGCGATGTGACACAGAAATTTGTGGTGAATAAATAACAATCAAAAACATACTACAATGAAAAAACTGGTATTAACCTTGGCAATTTTGGCTGGCTTCGCAATGCAAGCCTTGGCCTATGATTTCCAATCAGGGGATTTGCTTTACACCATTATCAGCACCGATCCGCCTTGCGTGAGCCTTGATGGACATGTTGATGGCGAAAATGCTCAAGGCGAACTCGACATCCCTTCGACGGTGACCTGCGAGGATGTGACCTATACTGTGACTGAGATTGGCAAATGGGCTTTCATGAATTGTTCAGGCCTGACTGGCTTTGCGATTCCTTCGACTATCGACACGATTCAGGAAGGGGCTTTTTATGGTTGTTCAGGCTTTACTGGCACCCTTGACTTGTCTTTTTCGACGGCTGTGTTGAAAAAGGATGTGTTCAGGGAATGTAGCGGATTCACGGAACTCGTTTTACCTTTATTCATTTCGGAGATACCGGAAGGGGCATTCTGTGGCTGTAGCGGTTTGACGGGGACACTCATCTTGTCCGAGTCGGAGAGCTTGGAAATCATTGGCGAAGGTGCTTTTGCCCGATGCTCAGGCTTTACTGGTTTGGTTCTTCCAAATGGTTTGAGGGAAATCCGAGAACAGGCTTTTGCGGGCTGTACAGGCTTTACGGGTAACCTTGTCATTCCTGAAACCGTGACGCATATCAAATACCAAGCTTTTGGCCATTGTACGGGTTTCTCGGGCGACCTCATCATTCCTAATTCGGTTGTTGAACTGGGAAACACACAAAACAACAGCTATTATGTCAATCCGGAACCTTATTCGACTTTCGCCGATTGCTTCGACCATCTTGTGCTTTCGCAAGCGTTGGATACTATTGGGCCTCGTTGTTTTGCTGGCTGTACGCGTCTCACAGGCGACCTTGTGATGCCTGAGGGACTGAAAGCTGTGTTTTCATATGCATTTGAAGGTTGCACAGGTCTCACAGGGTTGACCTTGAACGATTCGTTGGCCGTCATCGGCTCGTATGCGTTTAGTGGTTGCAGTGGCATTCGCGGCACAGTAACTATTCCCGAAAACGTCGGTGTGGGCATGGCGGCTTTTGAATGGTGCTCTGGAATAGAGGAATTGGTACTCCCTCATCATATTGTTTTCCAAAGCAATCCCGACAAAGGCTATGTGTTCCAAGGCTGCACGAGTCTTACCGAACTTGACATCCCCGAAGGGTGGACACGAATAGAGAAGTCGAGTTTTGCTATGTGCAGCAACTTGCTAAGCGTTCATCTACCTGAGAGTCTGACGATTATTGATGGAAGTTCCTTTAGTGAATGTACAAGTCTGTCGGAAATCAACATCCCTGAGGGTGTCACGGAGATTGGCATTGGCGCATTCTCAAAATGTAGCAGCCTCACACATATTGAGTTGCCAGTTAGTTTGAGAACCCTTGGAGGACAGGCATTTGCCGATTGCACAAGCCTCTCAGGAATCTTGGTCGTTCCCGATTTGGTGCAACGAATCGATATGATGACTTTCCGTTCCTGCAATCAGCTCGATTGCGTCGTCTTTGGCGATTCCATTAACTACATTGCCGAACCAGCATTTCAAGATACGGAGTTGGATTCATTGGTGATCAAAGCCATGACTCCACCTGAATTGAGACGCATGACCACGCAAGGTGCTTGGCATTTCCCCGATGATTTGTCCATCGTTGTGCCTTGTGGCACTTTAGATGCCTATCAAAACGCGGAAGGTTGGAGTGACTTCACCAACATTACCGAAAACTGCGATGGAGGCTTGATAGAATTTGAAGGTTCGGAGTGGTACTACGAAATCCAAAACGAGAACGGAAGCATCACCTACCAGCATTTGGAATATGTGGCCGACACGACCATCAACCATAAGGATGTACAGATTATCATCCGCACCAACACGCTTTACGATAAAGGCGAGCACAATGAGGTGACACGGGAGTATGTTTATCGTGAAGACCAGTTGGTATATTGGTGGAACAAGGATTTGCAGGAATTTACCGTGCTGTATGACCTTGATGCCCAAGAAGGCGACAGTTGGGTCATCAAGGTCGGCACGGAAACCCTCACGATGCATGTGGATGCGGTGGGTTATAACTACTACGGAGAACAGTTATTCAAGATGTTGTATGTGAGCGACGACCAAGACCTCTTCAGCGGCACCATCGTAAGCGGTGTGGGTCATCTCTCCAGCTTCTTCCCTGAACGTCTGATGACTCGTGGCAAAAGATACGGCGTGAACGGATTGCGTTGCTATTGGAGATTTGGTAATCTGCTCTTTACTGTCAACCGTGGCGATTGCGACGCCATCTACGCCGAACTGCATAACGGCCTTGATGAACCCACAGCGATCCCGTTTACCATCTATCCCAACCCGACCAATGGCGTCCTCACCATTCACCATTCAGAATTCAACATTCCTCATTCCTCATTCAGAATTACCAACCTCATGGGTCAAACCGTCCAAACGGGCAGCATCACCGCTGAAACCCAACAGATTGATGTGTCAGGTTTGCTGCAGGGGATGTATTTCATCAGCGTCGGTGATATGACACAGAAATTTGTGGTGCGATAATCCTGTAGGGACACACCGCGTGTGTCCGCCAACGTAACCGGCGGACGCATGCGATGCGACCCTACAAATGGCAAACTCGCGCTGAAACGGCACAGTGGCTGCCGTGGTACGACAGCCCAAAATAGATAAATAACAATCAAAAACATACGACAATGAAAAAACTAGTTTTAATCTTAGCAATCCTCCTCGCCTTTTCGTTCAATGGCATGGCGCAGCAAGGCAGTTTCGCTCCCCAAGGCGCGGAGTGGTATTTCAATGTCAGTTCCTTCATGGGCAGCCCGATTTCCTATTATCACATGGAGGTGCTTGGCGACACGATCATTCAAGGTCACCAGTGTAGCGTCATTTCGCGCCAGTTCCTCGGTGGCAATGGCGATGAGCAATATGTCTATGAAGACAATCGCAAGGTGTATTGGTACAACCAGACCTTAGGTAGGTTTACGACGCTTTACGACTTCGATGCCGAGGTGGGAGAATCGTGGACTTGCGAAATCGATTCATGTGCCTACGAAGTCACGGTCACTGAAATCACTTCATACAGCGGGTGGGGTCATGTTCAAGATTATAGGGCTCAACGGGTATCCTACGATGGAGAATTGGGCTATTATGGGGGTGGCACCATCATCGATGGTATCGGCGAAATCAGTGGATTGTTCCCTTATCCATACGCTTGCATGGGCGATATTTATGATGGCCAATATCCGGATTGGTTACGCTGCTATCTTGTTGACGGCGAGATGGTGTTGCACCTTGGCGCATACGACTGTGATGAACTAGGCTATTGTTGGGATGGCACTGTGGCTGAATCCTACGGAGGTGGCGACGGTACCGAAGAGAACCCATATCAGATTTATACTTCGAATCAGTTGGCTTTGCTCGCCCAGCAAACCAATAATGGCACCGGTGGCGATGCCTATTACAAGATTATGGAGAATATCAATTTGGCCAGTTGCGATGGCGGTATCCAGCAATGGATTTCCATCGGGACCCCCGAGCATCCTTTCACGGGACATTTCGATGGTTGGGGCGATGCCAAAACCATTTTGAATATGCACCAAACCATCACTGATGGTGATACGCAGCCAGTGGGCGGCCTCTTTGGCTGCACCAATGGCGCCGAAATCAACAATGTCCATTTAGCGCAGTGCTACGTCAGCGGAAACGGAAAATATGTGGGCACCCTTGTGGGCTATGCTGGCCTGACCAACATTTCCAATTGCAGCATATATGATGGCCGTGCCTCAACCGACAACGAGAATGGTATTGTGGGCGGTTTGATTGGCTTTGCAGGTTACACATACGGCGAGCAGGGGACAAGCGAACAGACATACTCCATCACGGCGTGCCAGGTTAGAGAGGCTGTGAAAGTGGAATCCTCTTCGATTGCTGGTGGTGTTGTGGGTCAAGTCAACGATTTGCACAAGGTAGCACCATACGTGTTGTCAGGTTGTGTGATGATGGGCCATGCTGAAGGTTTTTATGTACAAGGGAATTCATACACAGGTGGAATTGTCGGAGATATGAGGTATGGAACAATGATGTACTGCACGAACAATCAAAAAGTTGTTGCCGGTCCAGATAATAGTGGAACCATAGGAGGTTTGGTGGGCATGTTAAACTATGGTGATATTTCGACCTGCCTCAATAATGCCACGGGACAAGTCAGTAGCCTTGGGAACGCTTCTTATCATGTTGGAGGGATTGTCGGCTATTTGGGCAGCGGTAGCGTCACGTTATGTACAAACCATGCCGATGTTGATGGTACCGGAGAGTGTGGAGGCATTGTTGGCTTCTACATGTTTAGGAGCGATAGTGATTCGACTCGTTTTATTCGAAACTGTATTAATTCGGGGAAAGTGACCTGCAAGACGCATGCCAATGCTGGCGGTATAATTGGCTTTGTCGGTGTAACTTCTGGGAATCTTTATATAGTGGAATGTTGCAATTATGGAGATGTGGTGATTGAAAATGAGTATTGGGGAGATGCAGGCGGCATTTTGGGTTCAACACATAGCAACCGAGCTTATATCCTAAATGCGTTCAATAGAGGCTCGGTGAAGGCACCGAAGTATGCAGGGGGGATTCTCGGAGAAAATGGAGATCACCGACATTGCACCATTCAGAATGTATATAATACGGGCATGGTCATTACGGAAGAAGAAACTAAGGGAGCCATAGCTTTTGAACAAGGAGAGACTGACTATTTCAGCGATTGCTATTGGTTGGGCCATCTTGAAAACCATGATGGCGTAAGCGAAGGCGAACCACTACAGCACTCATGCGCTTTCTGGCCTACCACTTATTATGGTGAATGGAGTCTCGACAGCTTGCAATTCGGCCACGATTTGGTAGAGGCTTTGAATATTGGCGCAGAAGCCTTGGTGGAACAATATCCTGCGGTGCTTACCATGGTTCACCGTTGGGATTATGACAATGACCATAATAACGACGGCTTCCCCGTCTTTACCGGAGTTGAAGTTGGTTATCCCTTTGGTGAAACGGAATGGTACTACGAAATCGAGAACGAGAACGGCAGCATCACTTATCAGCATCTGGAATATGCCGCCGACACGACCATCAACCATAAGGAAGTGGTTGTCATTATTCGAACCAACACGCTTTATGACAAGGGTGAACATCAGGAAGTCACTCGTGAGTACCTTTATGAAGAAGACGGTGTGGTGTATTGGTGGAACAAGGATTTGCAGGAATTCACGACGCTCTACAATTTTGGCGCCGAGGAAGGCGACGAATGGGAAATCAGTGTGGGCTTACAGAGCATCACCTTGCATGTCAACGCAGTGGAGTACTACGAATACGAAGGACGGTTGTTCAAGATGTTGCAAGTGAACGACTCCGACGATGTCTTCAGCGGCACCATCGTTTGCGGCATCGGCCATCTCACCAGTTTCTTCCCCGAAAAACTGATGACACGCGGCAAGGACTACCGTGTGGAAGGCATGCGCTGCTTCTGGCGCAACGGCGAATTGTTCTTCAAATATGGAGAAAGGGATTGCGACGAGGTGTATCAGGAAATCCATAACGGCATCGAGGAAGACGGCCCTTCGACAGGCTCAGGGACCTTCACCCTCTATCCCAACCCGACAAACAGCGTCCTCACCATTCAGCATTCAGCATTGACTACGTCGAATGCTTCGCATTTCAACATTTCGAATTCATCATTCAGAATTACCAACCTCATGGGCCAAACCGTCCAAACGGGCAACCTCACTGCTGAAACCCAGCAGATCGATGTGTCGGGTTTGCCGCAAGGTATGTATTTCATCAGCCTTGGAGATATGACACAGAAATTTGTGGTGCGTTAATCGGGGGTCCTGTAGGGCTGTCACACCGTGGCAGCCGCACATGTGGCCATGACAGAAAGCGGCTGCCGAGATTCCTGAGTTTGTCGAAGGATGGTACGACAGCCCTACAGACCGAATAAATGAATAACAAACAACCTTCAAAAATTACAACAAATGAAAAAGACAGTTTTAACCCTGGTATTGGCTCTTGCCTTCATGCCAGTTTTTTCGCAAGCCACTTTGAAGCATACCTTCACCAACAATAGTGGCGGCCTTCATAGCGTTTTCCAGAATTCAATTCATGAATATGTCTACGAGATTCTTCCTGAGGTTTCGTATGTCGTTTGTGATTTGGATGAGGATGAAGCCATCACGGGCTTCTCAGTGTATGATGCCGATTTCCAACTGACTAAAGAAATTCCGTTCACCGTAGAGGGAAAATGGGGCATCAGATACAGCTCTTTTGGTGTGGTCATCGCTGGAAAACACCTTTTCAACAATGATGACAAGATTGAGATTTGCCTTACGCCTTGGAAGCAAGGTGGCAAAATGTACACAATGATTCTCAATGAAGACGGTGAAGTGCTGTTTATGCAGGAGGGATCGCTGATTTCCTATTTGTACAAGGCTGGAGATGAGTTGAGATTCGAGATTTCGAATAGTTACGACAATTATAACATTGAGGTTTATGCCACCCAAGGCAACTTCTCGGCCGATGAGATGATAGTCACGACCCAAAATCCCTATCCCAATCCAGCTAATACGACGGTGTCCATCCCATACACCCTTAATGGGAAGTCGGCTGAAATGCACATCTATGACTCCCGAGGTGTTTTGGTGGATACCAAGACCCTCGATCCCGATGTAGAATGGGTTGACCTTAATGTAAGAGCTTATCGTCCTGGTATCTATGTTTATGAATACAATGGTATGAGTAACAAATTTGTGGTACGATAATTGTAGCTTTTTTAATTGTCATGCAATAATCATAGCATTATGAAAAGAATAGCATTGATTGTGAGTTTGTTATGCTGCGTGTTGTCGACATCGGCTCAAAACACAAAGGGATGGTCGTTGATTCCCTACGCAAAAGTGGCTGGCTCCATCGATTTCCTGTATGGGCCTTATGACAGCAAGTTTCACGGTGACGTGGGCGTGGATGTCAAATATGATTTCAACGAGCATTGGTCTTTGTTGGGCGGCATTGACTACCAATATAGGAGAACCAATTCAGACAAACCCGAGAATTGGGAAGACGGCGTTCCTGGCACTGGTTTCAACAATTATTTCCGTCTGCCTGTCCGCGTGGAATTCAGTTACAAATGGTTTTATGTGAATGCCGGTCCCTATGTCGAACGTGCTGTCAATCCTTGGCTTGATGCGCGGACATACGAGCATTTCGGTTTCGGAGGCATGTCGGAAATCGGAGGTCGAATCAAATTGACGGAAAACAGTCGGTTACGATTGGGACTGCAATTCATGATGGGCCATGATAGGATTACCTATAAGGTGGGCCATGCAGAAGAGCATTGGACATGCCTGTCATTCATCGGATTACCGTTGTCGGTAGGTTATGAAATTCATTTGTAAAACCTTAAAGCCATGAAAAACACATTGAAAATTATGCTGTTGCTGCTTGCTTTGGCAACTTTGGGTTCCTGTGTGAAAGAACCTGTTAAACGACGCAACATTGCTCCTAAACAGAACGAGCTTATCTATAATACTACCAACTATAAGATGAGCGTCAGCCCCATTGAGTCGTGTCAAGACGAATTCGATATCGTGACAGAGTCCGAAATGGATTTCTTTGGTCCTCTGATGCGTTTCCATTTTTATGGTATTCCTAGTGTTTTGTTGGGCCATACCGTTGACTTAACCAAGAAGTCGGACATTCCGCTTTCCTTCGATTTTGGCAACCGCTTGGAATGGCATTCCTCACCTGACGAGATATCGGGAGCTATTGCCGAAACCAATATGGATCCTCAAACATCCTATCCCGACGAATCGCCTTTTGAGAGCGGGTGGATGGAGTTTGTGGAAAAAGAGGACGGCATCACCTTTATCCTTCGTGGAGTGTTGAAAAACGGGGATACCATCCGCATGGAATTGTTTGTGCCATTGGAGCCTTGATTCTATTTTTAACCAATAAAAACCTGACAAAATGAAAAACACACTGAAAATTATGGCCCTGCTGCTGGTGGTGGCAACCATGGCAGCGATGACATCCTGCAACAAACAACCCCAAGTCTATGGGAAATGGAAAATCACCGAGGTGTCGACGACCATAGGTGGCGAGTCTTTCGATTACTTTGATGAGTTTTTTAACGAGGCATTGGTCGGACACACCATCGAATTCAGGAAGGATGGATCAGCGATTGCAGATGACAATGAAGAGAATGGTGACTATTATACCTTGAAGGGAGACAAAATGATCATAAAAGACGGCATCCATCATACGGTCAACGATACCGTGGAGATGCATGACATGACCGGCACCATCACAACCTTGACCGAAACAAATATGACCATCGACTTCCTCATTCCAGCCGAACTTAACGACATAGGATTGGATGTCCATTTGATCATGGGATTCGTGAGGGAATGATATTTATGGCAATAATGCAGTCTAAAACGCCCGAGAAGTGATTCTTGGGCGTTTTTGATTGGAGAGATTCACAGCACTTTCTTCAACCAAAATCGGAGAACAGGGTCGCCAATGATGATTCCGTCCTTTGTGATTTCTATCAACTCCTTGTCGATGAGCGATTTCTTAAGACGGGCGATGTTGGAGGGTACACCCAAATCGTAGTTTTCACGAATTTCTTTTTCGCCGAAACCGCTATGGTTTCCGGCCAACACCGCCCGCAGGAAATTGAGTTGGTATGTGGTCAAAGATTGTACTTGCTCGATGAAAATGCCCGAGTTTTGGTCAACCAAGTCTTCAACAGCTTGATTTAGGATGCTTTCCGTGACTTCTGTTTCCGTAAGCAGGAAAACGTTGTAAGCCAGTTGTTGAACATACGAAGATTGGTACTCGACGCTTTCGCACAAGGTCTTGATAAATGTCTCGGAAATGTGTTTCTGCTCTCGTTCAAATCGGTTGGAAATATAGGCAGTCCAAGCATCCAAAGGGATGGATTTGAGGTATTGTACTTCGCCAAATTTGTAGAACGGGTAGCTTTTCTTCTGAAAGAGGTTGGTCATCATGTGCATCTTGCTGCCGTATAGGCAATACGAGACATTCTTTTGGTGCTGCCAAATGGTGCGCATCCGCTTTTGCACGTTCAGCGAATCGGGGAACTCGCCTACTTGCTGGAACTCGTCAATGCATACCACGATGTGACAGCCTTTGCGTTTGGCAATGATCTCCGGAAAATCTAGCAATTCCTCAGGTGTGTGCGTTTTGGGCGTGATACCCAACGAAACGGAGTATTCTGAATTGGGGTCAGGCGACAGGGAAATCTTGGGCGTCAGTTTCTCGATGAAACCTTTGGCCAAATCTTTCCATTCTTCGATGCGAGATTCGGTCTGCTTCAAGATGGCCGCTGAAAAAGTATTGTAGAAATCATATTCGTTGCGACAAGAAAAAACATCAGTCTTGACGACGATAAGGTCTTTCGATGCGACTAATCCAGCCACCTTGTTCACCAATGAGGTTTTGCCCCATCTGCGAGGTGATAACAAGATGGTGTTCACGCCATACTTGAAGTTGGTCGAAAGGCGTTTGATTTCTTCTTCTCTGCCGATGAAATAGCTGTCTTCAACGGGTATTCCGAAAATGAAAGGTTTGTCCATGACTTCTAATTTTGCGGCAAAGATACGTATTGTTTTTTTAATTCACAATATTGTGTTTCACAAATTTGTGTTTCACAACACTGTGAATCATGTAAACTATAATAAATTAAGGCTGCCGCAACCGCGACAGCCTTAATTATCAATTGTCAATTGTCAATTGTCAATTACTTGAACGCGTTCTCGCTCAGTCCATGGCCAGAGAGGGCCAAATCCTTCATGTAGCCAGGAACCTCCTTGCCGAGGTACTTGTCCACATACAGCTTGGCGAGGTATTGGCCGAGCATGAAGCCGTGACCACGCAAGCCAGTGAGGATACCGACTTCCGGGTCGACGATGTAACGCGGCTCGGTGTAACGACCAGCCCAGCAAGCCAAGAAGCTCACTTCGCCCAAGTTGGGGATCCACTCGGCGAAGACCTCGGAGACGATCTCCAAGAACTCCTTGCTGTTGTACTTGATGTTCTGGCGTGCCTCGTAAGCATCGGTGTCGGGGCTGGCGCAGCCGATGATCTGGCCGGTGTGGGCCCACTGCTGTCCGTAGACGGCGCTGAAGCCCTTGTAGTGACGACGGTCGATGATCATGTCGAGCGGGCCACCATTGGGTCCCATCATAGGCAGACGGCGCGTGATGAAAGCCTGGTGCTTCACAGGATAGAGACCCGTGTCGAGGCCCAGCATGTCGTTGAACTTCTCGGCACCCCAACCCATTGCGTTGACGAAGTGGTCGCAGGTGTACTCGATGAATTCGCCCTCATGGGTGCGCACCAAGGTGACATAGTGGCCACCCACTTTTTGCACGTGGAGCAGCTCGCAGTCCTCGAAGTAGCGACCGCCCTGCTGCACACCGATCCAACGGATGTAGTCGATGACGCGGCCAGGCGTGGCCTGCCAGCAGTCGCGGGTGATGAGGGCGTGGCTGTAAGTGTCCTTGCTGTCGT
This sequence comes from uncultured Bacteroidia bacterium, assembly GCA_902786745.1. Taxonomy (GTDB): domain Bacteria; phylum Bacteroidota; class Bacteroidia; order Bacteroidales; family F082; genus Limimorpha. The sequence continues at coordinate 25,309 of CADADR010000004.1, read as the reverse complement.
CCCATAGCGGCGAGATCTCCTTCTTGAAGTCTTTGCGCTCAATCATATAGGCATCGCTCCAAGCACGTGAGGCATCGAGGGAGTTGTAGGTGGCTTCGTCGTGTACCAAGTTGACATAGTGCGTCGGGTGGTAGTTGATGTTATGCTCTGCCTGCATCTTCTTGAAGATCTCGTGGTTGTGCACGGCGATGTCGGCGATGTCGGGGTTGGAGAAGGCCGGACGGCCGCCACCGATGCAACGCCACGAAGCGCCACGGCTGTAGTTGATCATCACAGGCTTCTTGCCGGCTTCAGAGAAGTAACGGAACAAGGCACTGCCTGCGATGCCGCCACCCGCGATGAACACCTCGACCTGTTCTTTCTTCACGCCGTTCATTTCGGGGAAGATGAAGGTCTCTTTGGTGTGCGGGTTGTAGAGGTCGCCGAGGCTGACTTGGTTCGACAGCGGGGCACGCGGTGTGGCGTCGCCGACCAGCTCAATGCCGTAGGAACGCAGAATCTGACGGGCGCGTGGGATACAACGCTTGCCGCGGCAGGGACCCATACCCATGCGGGTGATGTGTTTCAGCTCATCCACGGAGATGGTCTTGCGGTTGCCGATGACACGCAACACGCGGTCGAGTTTGATGTCCTCGCAGTGGCAGACATAGGTCTCGCTCTCGCCTTCGGCCAGTTTCTTGGGCGAAATCGGGGTGGTGAGTTCCTTGTTGGCGTTGTAACGGTCTTTCAGGATGAAGCCCTTGACATCGGTCAACTCGAACACTCTGCTGGCTTCGCCAGAGGGGCGTGAGGAACGTGCTTTCACGCGAGCCACGTTGGTCTTGTTCGACTTCTTGAGGATCTTCTCGATGACACCTTCGCCAATCTTTTGGCCGTCGTTGTCGACGAGATAGACCTCTGCGCCTTCCTGTGCTTCATACTCGATGGGAAGGAAGCAGGTCGACTTTTGCACGTCGTAACCGAAGATGGCCAGACCTGGGCAGCTGGAGACACACAGCATACAGCCGATGCACTTGTTGTAGTCGATGGTCGGAGTGCTGCTGGTGGACGGCTTGGTGATGGCGCCTTGCGGGCAGCTGAACGAGCAGGGGTTGCAGGCGAAGCCATAGAGGCAGTCGGCCTGCACGAAAGCCTTCTGCATCATGCGCTCGGGCGTGGGCAGGTTGGGCTTCTCAAGGAGACGTACAGGATGCTGTTGCGAGTCGATATATTGTCTTGAAATCTCAAGATAATCGTCATAGTTGAAGCGCACGCCAATGGCTTGGGCCACCTCGTAGGCGACTTGTTTGCCACGCAGCACGGCGCTGGTGCCTTCGCCGATGCGGATGGCATCGCCGGCACCATAGGTGTTGAGGCCGAAGACCTCGCGGCCTTTCACCAAAAGTTGGTTGTCGGGGATGAGGCCAGTGCAGATGTTGATGATGTCGATGTCGTCGATGACTTGCTCGGTACCTGGGATGGCCTTGAAGTTCTCGCATTTGGCGATGACGGCGCCCGTGATGCCCGTGTAGTCGGCGTTGGGGATGGCGCGGACCAGGACGTAGCTAGTCATAATCGGGATGCCGAGACGGCGCACTCGGTTGGCCTGCACGGGGAAGCCGCCCTCGCGGGGCATGGCCTCGATGATGGCCTTGATGGTGGCACCGGCCTGCATGCCTTGGTAGGAGGTCAGGTAGCCGATGTTGCCTGCACCCACGGTGAGGACTTTCTTACCCAACAAGGTATGCTCTTGGTTCATCATCTTCTGGAACACGGCAGCGGTATAGACGCCTGGCACATCGTCATTTTCGAAGGTCGGCATGAACGGCACGGCACCCGTGGCGACCACAAGATGTTGGGCATCGATGTAGCCAATCTCGCCAGTGACGATGTTCTTGATGGCCACGCGACCGCCTTCAAGCAGGTCCCATACGGTGTTGTTCAGCAGGATGCCTTCGTGGTTGTCACCCGCCAGGGTCTTGGCGATGTCGAAGCCACGCATGCCGCCGAATTTCTTCTCCTTCTCGAAGAAGAAGAACTGGTGGGTCTGCATGTTGAACTGACCGCCGATGTTGGCGTTGTTGTCCACGACGATGTTGCTGATGCCGAAGGCGTTGAGCTGCTCACGGCAGGCGAGACCTGCGGGACCGGCACCGATGATGGCGACTTGGGTCTTGTAGACCTTCACCTCGCGGGGCTGTTGTTCCTTGGGTTCGGGAAGAATGGTGTCCTCCTTGTCGATGCGGCGCACTTCCTTGACGCCGTCGACTTTGGTGATGCAGATACGGCGGATCTTGCCATCGACTAGCATCTCGCAGGCACCGCACTTGCCGATGCCGCAGTTGAGGCTTCGGTTGCGGCCGTCGAGCGAGTGGCTGTGGACGGGATAACCGGCTTGGTGAAGGGCGGCGGCGATGGTCTTGCCGCGCTGACCTTTGACGGTCTTGCCTTCATATTGGAATTCCACAAGGTCTTCCTGCGGGATGTCCAAGATGGGGTGTTTTTCGATTTTGTACATATAGAATGTGTTTTTGAGTCGTAAAAAGCGACCGCAAATTTAGGAAAAAGCAATTAGCAGTTGGAATTTTTTCACGAAAAAAATCCAACTGCTAACTAAGCACAAACTGCATCGTGCTTCTGCTCCCTTGTTTCACCAGAACCTTCTTCCCTTTGATAAAGTCGCTTTCCAAGCCGTCTTGGTAATGGCGGATGGTGAACAGCTGCAACCCGTCGTTGTACTTGACGCTGAAACCGTCTTTGAGGTTGGCCCTCAGCTGTTTCAGTTTCTGTTCGTTGCTGTCGAAGCAGAACGAGAGCATCAAGGCGGAGGTCTGGATCATGTTGGCGTGGATGTTGAGGTCGGCGCAGACGGCGAAGATGGTCTTCAGGTTGCGTTCGTCCATGAACGAGTAGTCGCGGGGCGAGATGGAGACCAGCGTTTGGTTGTCCTTGACGATAAAAGAGGGAATGCTCTCGTCGTTTTTACGATGGCCGCCGTCGATGAGCGAAGGCTCGTGGTCAGGGTGGAGGAACGAATGCACCTTCAGCGTGATTCCCTTGTTTTGCAGCGGTTTGATGGTCTTGGGGTGGATGATGGTGGCGCCATAGAAGGCTAACTCAATGGCCTCGGAGTAGGGGATATGCGGTAGCTGAACTGTGTCGGCGAAGCGTTTCGGGTCGGCGTTGAGTAGGCCGTCCACATCCTTCCAGATGGTGACCTCCTCGGCATCGAGGCAGTTGGCGAAGATGGCTGCCGTGAAGTCGGAGCCTTCGCGCCCCAAGGTGACGCTGTGTTTGCCGTCGGCCGTGCCGCCGATGAAACCTTGTGTCAGGCATACGATACCCCGAATATGCTCATCGTTCAACTTGCTGATTCTGAGTCTTGTCTCGTCCCAATCGGGGTTGGCGGCGCGGTAGTGGGTCTCATTTTCGGCGATGACATATTGTCGGGCATCGAGCCAACGAGTAGGGATGTCACATTTGCTTAGGTATTCGTGGATGATGCTGGTGGAGATGAGTTCGCCGTAGCATACGGTTTGGTCGTATTGGTAGTCGTAAGGCATGTCGGTCTTTTGCAACTTTTCCCATAGCTCGATGAAGAGTCCGGCGATGTTTTCGTCGAAACGCGGGTCGGTGTTACCATCGAACAGGCCTTGGATGATATCGTCGTGGTAGGCGATGACCTCGTGCAGGGCATCCATGTCAAGTTGACCTTCGTGTTCACGGAAATTGGCCAATGCTTTTTCGAGGGCATTGGTCGTCTTGCCCATGGCGGAGACCACTAACATGATGTCCTCATCCTTGTGCTGGCTGACAATTTGTGCCAAATTGCGCACGGCATCGGCATCTTTCACCGACGCGCCACCGAATTTATAGATCTTGCGAATCATATCCTGCATTTTATGCCGCAAAAGTAGAAAAATATGGCCGATTTTTTGCAATAAATTTATTAAATAGGAGTTATTCAAGCTAAATAACCGCTATTTTTGCACGGTTTTTGCCGATCGGCAAAAACCGTATAACAGAACAATTAACAACTGACACAATGATAGAAACTGACATTCGTGAACTGAACGAAAAAATCCAACGTGAGAGTCAATTCCTCGACCTCATCAACCTCGAAATGAACAAGGTCATCGTCGGACAGAAACAGATGACCGAACGCCTTTTGATTGGCCTGTTGGCCAATGGTCACATCCTTCTTGAAGGTGTACCCGGTCTGGCCAAGACCTTGGCCATTAAGTCGATGGCAAGCGCCATCGACGCCGACTTCGCCCGTATCCAATTCACCCCTGACCTGTTGCCTGCCGACCTCATCGGTACGCTGATCTACAGCCAAAAGAAGGAGGAGTTTGTGGTGCGTCGTGGTCCCATCTTCGCTAATTTCGTCCTCGCTGATGAAATCAACCGTTCGCCTGCCAAGGTGCAGAGCGCTTTGCTCGAGGCCATGCAGGAGCATCAGGTGACCATCGGCGACGAGACCTTCAAGCTGCCGGATCCCTTCCTCGTCATGGCTACCCAAAACCCCATCGAGCAGGAAGGTACCTATCCGCTGCCTGAGGCCCAGGTGGACCGTTTCATGCTGAAGGTGGTCATCAACTACCCCAAGAAGGAAGAGGAGAAACTGATTCTGCGTCAGAATATCGCCAACGCCGGTGCCAAGATCAACGCTGTGGTGAAGCCCGAAGACATCATCCGCGCTCGTGAGGTGTGCCGCGAGATTTATCTCGACGAGAAGATTGAGAACTACATCACCGACATCGTCTTCGCGTCTCGTTTCCCGAGCGATTACAAGCTGAAGAAGTTCGCCAACATGATCAGCTACGGCGGCTCGCCGCGTGCCACCATCAATCTGGCACTGGCTGCAAAGGCCTATGCCTTCATCAAGCACCGTGGCTACGTCATTCCCGAAGACATCCGTGCCGTGGCTCCCGATGTGCTGCGCCACCGTATCGGTTTGACCTACGAGGCAGAAGCCGAAAACATCACCACAGAAGAAATCATCAACGAAATCCTGAATACCATCGAGGTGCCGTAATGGAATCAACTGATATATTCAAGAAAGTCCGTAAAATCGAGATCAAGACGCGAGGCCTCTCGAACCACATCTTCTCGGGGCAGTACCACAGCGCCTTCAAGGGGCGTGGTATGACCTTCAGCGAGGTGCGCGAGTACGAGTATGGCGACGACATCCGCAACATCGACTGGAACGTCACCGCCCGCTTCAACAAGCCTTTCGTTAAGATCTTTGAGGAAGAGCGTGAGATGACAGTCATGCTGCTCATCGACGTGTCGGGTTCCAACGACTTCGGCTCACTGAGCCAGTCGAAGCGCGACCTGACTGCCGAGTTGGCTGCCGTCTTGGCGTTTTCTGCCATCCAGAATAACGACAAGGTGGGCGTGGTTTTCTTCAGCAGCAAGATCGAGAAGTTCATCCCGCCCAAGAAAGGCAGCTCGCACATCCTGCGCATCATCCGTGAAATCGTCGACTTCAAGCCGACGGAACGCGGCACCGACATCGGCGAGGGATTGCGTTTCATGACCTCAGCCATCAAGCGCCGCACCACAGCCTTCCTTATCTCCGACTTCATGACGGACAAGAGTTTCGAGAAGGAGATGCAGATATGTGCCAACAAGCACGACCTCGTCGCATTGCGCATCACCGACCGTCGCGAGATGGACATCCCCAAGGTGGGGCTGGTGAAGTTCCGCGACTCGGAGACGGGTAAGGAGCGCTGGGTCGACACCTCGAGCCGCGCTTGGAATGATGCCTATAGGCAGATGATTCAGTACAAGTCGGCGGAGCTAAACCGCGCGTTTACCAAACATGGTATCGACAACACGTTGATTTACACTGATGAAGACTATGTGAAACCTTTGATGCAACTCTTTAAGAAAAGGGAGGCAAGAAGATGAAGAAATATGTTTTGTTTTTGATGGCGGTGTTCGCTCTGCTGGGCGGCCTCAAGGCGCAAGATGTGGAAGTGGAAGGCAAGGTGGAAAGCACTGATGTACAGGTAGGAAAGCCTTTCACGCTCAATTTGAGCCTTAAGGTGCCTTACGGCTGGTTTGTGGAATGGAACGATTTCACCACCGATACACTGTCGGAACAACTCGACATCATCAAGCGCAGCGACGTGGAACGCACCGCCGATGCCGATAGCAATGTCATCGTGAAGCAGCAACTGACCCTGATGACTTTCGACACGGGACAAGTGCAGGTACCGCCTATCGCATTGAAATATGCCCGTTCGTTCGACGACCCGAACCGCTTGAAAGCCTACACCGACCCCATCGACCTGTATTCGACAACCATCGCCGTTGATACCACCCTGGCCTATAAACCCATTGTGGAGCCCATCGCCGCGCCGGTGCAGATGAAAGAGGTGTTCCCCTGGATTCTCGCTGTGTTGCTATTGGCTCTCGCAGCCTTTGGCATCTGGTATTGGCGTAGGCATCGCAAGACCAAGGTGGATGCCGATGGTAACATCGTCCGTGGTCCCGTCATCCCGCCTTACGACAAGGCGGTAGGTGACCTCGAGACCCTACGTCAGCAGAAGCTCTGGCAGTCGGGTAAGGTGAAGGAGTATTATTCCTCGCTGACCGACATCGCTCGCGAATACATCGAAGGCCAGTTCGGCGTGAACGCCGTCGAGATGACCACCGATGATATCTTGGAGGAAATCAAGCCGTTGCATTTCTCGCAAGAGACCTACGACAAGCTGAAAGACACTATGGAAGTGGCTGACTTGGTGAAGTTTGCCAAGTATTCGAGTTCCAATTTGGAAAGCGAAAACGCCATGAACAGCATGACGGAATTCGTCAACGAGAGCTATGAGCAATATAAGCAGCGTAAAGCAGAGGAAGAAGCAAAGCTTGCCGAAATCAAGAAGCAAAAACAAGAAGAACCCGCAGTAAAGGAGGAGGTGAAAGATGTTTGAAAACATTGAATTTGCGAATCCCAAGCTGCTGTGGCTCTTACTCTTGGTGCCTGCTCTGATTGTTTGGTACATATTGCGCCATAAGAAACAGGAGGCTTCGGTGAACTTCTCCGACCTGAAAGGTATGGTCAAGCTGCCCAAGACGTGGAAGGCCTATCTGCGTCATCTACTCTTTGCCTTGAAGATGGCAGCCTTGGCACTGCTCATCGTGGCCCTGGCGCGTCCGCAAAGCTCATCGACCAATTCGACCTCCAACATCGAAGGCATCGACATCGTGATGGCCATGGACGTCTCAGGCTCCATGTTGGCCCGCGACCTCAAGCCCGACCGTTTGACAGCAGCCAAACGTGTGGCCTCCGACTTCGTCAAGGATCGTCCTGGCGACCGCATGGGTCTGGTCATCTTCTCGGGTGAGTCGTTTACCCAGGTGCCGCTGACCACCGACCATGGCGTGATGCTCAATATGTTGGCCGAGATGAAAAACGGCCTCATCGACGACGGCACCGCCATCGGCGATGGCTTGGCCACGGCCATCAACCGACTCAAAGACAGCGAAGCCATCTCCAAGGTGGTCATCCTGCTTACCGATGGTATGAACAACGCTGGTTCTGTCGACCCGTATACGGCAGCCGAGATGGCCAAATTATATGGCATCCGCGTCTACACTATCGGTGTGGGTACCTACGGCACAGCCCCTTATCCCATGCAGAATCCCTTCGGTGGCACAGTCATCCAACAGATCAAGGTTGAGATTGATGAAAAGCTGTTGACGTTTATTGCCAACTCAACGGGTGGCAAGTACTTCCGAGCCAACAACAACCAGAAGTTGGACGAAATTTATCAGGAAATCGACCAGTTGGAACGCTCCAAGATTGAAGTGACCGAGTTCCGCCGTCTCCATGAGGAGTTCTATCCTTTGGTGGCTTGGGCTTTGGCACTGTTGTTGCTCGAATTCCTTTTGCGTAAAACGATTTTCAGGACTTTAACGGACTAAGACTATGGAAAACGTATTGCGATTTGAACATCCTGAGTACCTGTACTGGTTGATTATCATCCCAGTATTGGTCATCATCTATATCCTGTTCCGTTTGGGCCAGAAACGCCGTTTCGAACGTTTTGCCCATATCGGGATGCGCAAGGAGTTGGTGCCGAGTTATTCTACCCGTCGTTCCAACTTCAAGTTCATCGTTTTCCTTCTGATGATTGCCTGTGGCATCTTGGCTTTGGCCAACTTGCAGAGCGGTAGTAAGATGGAAGAGGTAAAACGCGAAGGTATCGACCTCTATTTGGCTGTTGACGTCTCTAATTCCATGAACGCTGAGGACATCGTCCCGAGCCGTTTGGAACGCTCCAAGCAGGCTATCAACAAGCTTATCAGTGAAATGAAAGGCGACCGCATCGGCGTCATCGTCTTTGCCGACAAGGCCTTTGTGCAGCTGCCCATCACCACCGACTATTCGGCGGCGAGGATGTTCCTCTCGACCGTCAACACGAGCCTCGTGGCGTCACAGGGTACGGCTATCGCCGAAGCCATCAACCTGGCATTGAAATCCTTCCCCGATGAGACGCACAGCCGTGCGATCGTCATCATCTCCGATGGTGAGGACCACGAGAATGATGCTGCAATAAAAGCGGCACAGGAAGCCACCAAGCAAGGCGTGCGTATCTATACCATAGGTATGGGCCTCGCCGACGGCGCCCCGATTCCTGAATATAATCAATATGGACATCAGATAGGCTATCGTAAGGACCGCAACGGCAACACCATCATCACACGTCTTGACGAGCAGATGTTGCAGAAAATCGCTGCGGCTGGCAACGGTATCTATGTTCGTGCCAGCAACTCCAATGTCGGTCTGGAGAAGATTTACGACGACATCAACAAGATGGACAAGACGGAAATCGAGGCCAAGGTCTTCACCGACTATGAAGACCAGTTCCAGTGGTTTGTGGGCGCTGCCATCCTGTTGCTGTTGATAGAGATTCTGTTTTCGACAGGTAAGAGAGCTTGGGAGCGGAAGTTTAACATTTTTGAGAAGAAAGATGAATAAGATCATTCAATATCTGACCATCATAGTTTTTCTGTCGTCGGCGCTGTCGGTATCGGCGCAGAGCGATGAGAAAGCCATACGCAGAGGTAACCGTAACTATAAGAGCGCAAACTATGAGCAGGCCATTGCCCATTACAAAAAGGCTCTTGAGATCAGGCCGAACAACGCCAAGGCGCAGTTCAACCTGGGTGACGTTTATTATGCCAAGCAGTCGTATGACACGGCTTACAACGAGTTCCAAAAGGTGTTGGAACTGTCGCCCGACGCCAAGCTGAAGTCGGATGCCGTATACAATATGGGCAACTGCCTATTGGCACAAAACAAATACTACGATGCCTTTAATTTATATAAGGTGTCGCTGAAGCTGAACCCCGAGAACGAAAACGCCTTATACAACCTTGAGTTTTGCCGTGCCCATCTGGTCAAGAGTAAGATTTGGGTGGTACAGCCCGACAATGGTAGGGTAGAGGCCAAGGAGAAGGAAGCCTTCAACGGACAGCGCGTCACGTTGACCGCCCAACCTGATGAGGATTATGCCTTGTCGCAATACAAGGTGGTGCGTGCCGACAATCAGCAGGTCACGGTGGAGGTGAACGGCAGCAGTTTCATCATGCCCAAGTTCAATGTGCTAGTGACGGCCGAGTTCAAGAAGGCGCATCGGATTGATATCGACAAGAACATACAGCACGGAAAGGTGCAAGCCGACCGCCAGAAAGCCGTTGAAGGACAGCAGGTGACGTTGGAAGGACAAGGCGAAGGCGACTATGTGTTAGATAAGTTCACTGTGTATAAGACGGGTAGTCCCAAGGACACAGTTCCGGTCAACGAGAAGTCGTTCAAGATGCCCGATTTCGATGTGACGGTGACAGCGACTTTCCGTAACGCGCTGAGAGTAAGTATCGACAGTGTGGCCAATGGCACCATTCAAGTGTCAGACAGTCTGGTGAAGCCCGGACAGGATGTGGGCATCATCGTTAAGCCTGACAAGGGCTATCAGTTGGGCGATTTGCGGGTGGTCAGCCAAAAGGATGCCACCGAGTCGGCCCCTGTCTCTGAAGAGAATGTCTTCCATATGATTGACGACGACGTCATCGTGAAAGCCGATTTTGTGGAGGCCACAGATTATTACAAGGTTAAAGCTGACACCACCCTGAAAGGTGGTCATGTGCTGCTCGACCAGTCGGAAGCGACGCGCCGCGAGACGGTGAAGCTGGATAATGCTCCCGAGCCTGGCTATCAGTTCAAGGAATATGTCATCCATCAGGTGGGCGACACCGCAGTGAAGGTGCAGCCACTGGGCAACTACTTCACCATGCCCGACTTCGACGTGGAGGTCTCTGCCGTGTTCGAGAAGAGCGAAGGCGACAACCAGCAGCAACAGCAGCAGCAAGACCAACAACAGGATCAGCAGGAGCAAGAGCAACAGCAAGACCAGCAGCAGAACCAAGACCAGCAACAGCAGCAGCAAAACCAACAGCAGCAGAACCAACAGATGTCGAAGGAAGATGCCCAACGCATGCTCGACGCCCTTGAGAACCAAGAGAAAAAGACCATGGAAAAGGTCAACGAACAGAAAGTAAGACAACAACCTAAAAAGAAGAGTGATAAAGACTGGTAATATGAAAAGATTAGTGATTTTGTTTTTGATGTTAAGCCCGCTGTGGCTATGGGCACAAGACGACCCGACCTTGACCGTCTCCGCCAAGAAGCAAGTGATGGTGGGGGAGCGTTTCCAGGTGGTGTTCTCGGCCAATGCCGACGGACGTAACTTTACGGCGCCTTCGTTTGAGGGATTCACCGTGGTGGGCGGCCCGTTTACTTCGACCAGCTCGAGCATTCAGATGGTCAACGGCTCTGTGACGCGAACCACGACCAATTCCTACACCTTTGCCTTGCAGGCCTATAAGGAAGGCACGTTCCGTGTGGGTTCAGCATCGTTGAATGTCAAGGGGACGAAGATTACCAGCGAACCTTTCGATATCAAGGTGGTGCCCGACGATGGTAGCCATGCGGCTCCTTCAGGCGGCGGGGCATCATCAGGCCAGAGTCAAGCACAACAAAACACCAACGACCCTCAAGTCAGCGGCAAGGACCTTTTTTTGCGTGTGGTCCCTTCAAAGAAATCCGCTTATGTGGGCGAACAAGTCGTGTTGACCTATAAGCTCTATACCAAGGTGCCAGTCAGCTCCTTGTCGGTGGTGAAGGCGCCTTCATATGCTGGTTTCTGGACCAAAGATATCTCCGACAACACAGGCGGCACCTTGCGCCAGTCAAGCGAATACATCAACGGAATCGAATACACCTCTGCCGAGATTCAGAAGGTGGTGGTGGCCCCTCAACGTGCGGGCAAACTCACCCTTGACCCGATGGTGATAGAATGCATCGCACAGATCAGGAGAGAGAACAACCGTCAGCGAAGCATGGACCCGTTTGAAGAGTTCTTCAACGACCCGTTCTTCAACCGTAACATCACTAATGTGAAGAAGGAGTTGACTTCGAATTCTTTCGTGCTTGAGGTGAAATCCTTGCCCGAAGCCAACAAGCCTGCCTCGTTTGCGGGTGCCGTGGGCAACTACAACTTCAAGTCGGATATCGACATGACGGAGTTGAAGACCAACGAAGCCTTCACCTTGACCTATACGGTCAGTGGCACAGGCAATATCGAGCTGTTGCAGATGCCAGAACCCGTCTTCCCGCCCGACTTTGAAGTCTACGATCCTAAGATCACCACCTCGACCGATGTCACGGCCAATGGCCTCTCGGGAATGAAAAAAGCCGAGTATCTGGTCATTCCGCGTCGTGCCGGCAGTTTCACTGTCCCTGCAGTGGAGTTCTCGTTCTTCAACCCTTCCAATGGGGCTTATCAAGCGCTTTCGTCGAAACCCTATGAGATACAAGTGGAGAAAGGCAGGGACGACGAGGGCGGCGGGATCTATGCCTCCAACCAGGAAGACATTAAGTATTTAGGCAACGATATCCGTCATATCATGACGGGCGATCCGCGTCTGCGTCCACAGCGTTCGGCCTTCTTCGGCTCGTCGGCCTATTATGTGGCCCTGTTGGCATTGCTGCTGGCTTTCATCCTTCTGCTTATCCTTTTGAAGAACCGTGAAAAGATGGAAAAGGACACCGCCGCCACACGCAACCGTAAGGCTGACAAGGTGGCCCGTGGCCGACTCAAGCGCGCCGCGCAATTCCTGAAAGAAAAAGACCAGGACAAGTTCTATGTGGAGATGTCGCAAGCCTTGTGGGGATACATCGCCGACAAGTTGGGTATCGAACGCTCCAAACTGTCGATGGACACGGTGAGCGAGACGATGAAAGAAAAGTCGGTGCCCGATGAATTGACGCAGCAGTTTGTCGACACGCTCAACAGTTGTGAGTTTGCCCGTTTCGCTCCCGGCAGCGCCGAGGAGAAGATGGACGACCTCTATCAACGTGGTATCGAAGTGATTTCTAAAGCTGAGAAAGTCTTGTAAACAAAGAAAGGAAACAACCATGAAAAAATACACCTTATTAATATGTCTATTAATCGTCTCGGGTCTGGGCTTGGTTAGGGCTCAGGAAAACGGAGAGACCTGGTTTGAACAGGCCAATGCCGCCTACAATGCAGGGCGTTACGACACGGCAGTGATACTCTATGAAAAGGTCGTGGATCTGGGCATGGAATCGGTGCCGCTCTATTATAATATGGGTAATGCCTATTATAAAAAACAGGATTTTCCTATGGCCATCTATTACTATGAAAAGGCCTTGAAAATCGACCCGTCAAACGAAGAGTTGCAAACCAATCTTGCCATAGCCAACAGGGCTATCGTCGACAAAATTGAGCCGGTTCCAGAGTCGTTCATAGTAAAAGGTTGGCACAATATGCGTACCTGGCTTTCGGGCAACCAATGGGCTTGGTGTTCCATCATTGCCTTCGCGCTTTTCTTGGCGGCCTTGTTGCTCTTTTTGCGGGCTCGCCGCATCGGTTTGCGCAAATTGGGCTTTTTCACCGGGCTGCTTTTCTTGATTTTATTTGGATTGTCGGTGGTCTTTGCCCTCCAACTGAGGCAGGCTGCCATGACGGAGGATCAGGCCATTATCATGACGCCTACGGTCAATGTGAAAAGCTCGCCTAGCAACGCGAGTGTCGACCTTTTTGTGCTTCACGAAGGCACTAAAGTCTCGATTCTTGAATCGGCCGACGGATGGAATAAGATCCGAATTGCCAATGGAAGTGTAGGCTATCTCCCCGAAGCATCTATGTTGCCGTTTTGACCTCATTATGAGGGAAAAAGCGGTTTTGTTGAGAAAAAAATGCAATTTTTTTTCGCTAAAATGTATTTTCTTTGAGAGAATGTCCTATATTTGCAGACCATATTTATAGTGAAAAAGTGTCGAAACACGTATAAAACCGAGAATTAATTAAAATTTCGTGATATGAAAAAGAGATTTTTACCTTTCAGTTTACTTCTGGTAATCATGATCTTAGGTCAAGCGGTGGCCATCGCTGACCAAGGTGGACACTATGTTCCGCGCACTCAACCTACAATGAATGCAGAGAGCTTCATGGGAAGCCTTCGTGCAAACCAGCTGACTGGTCTGATTGACCCCGCTGATATGCTCAAGGCCATGCAAGCCCCTGTTACGAGAAATGCTGCTGACGACCCGCTTTATTGGCTCACTATGGGTCCCGACAACATGGGCGGTCAAACAACGGCTATCGTTTATGACAACAAATCCAATGTGGTCTACATCGGCTCCAAAGGCGGCGGTGTTTACAAGACCTACAACAACGGTATCACTTGGCATCAAGTTGGTGGCCTTGACCTGATGGTCAGCTGCATGGCTCAGGATGCTGACGGTGTTATCTATGTTGGCACTGGTGATAATGGCACTGCTGCAGCTCATAACGGCCTTGACCAACAAGGTTACGACAACAGCTTCGTTGGCACGGGTCTCTACACCCTGACCAACGACGTGTTCGAACTGGTCAAGTCCCCTAGCGCTGACGAGTGGTACTATATCAACGATGTTGCCGTTGCTGGCAATACCGTCATTGCCGCTACTACCGAAGGCCTTAAGTATTCCAACGATAAAGGTCAGACCTGGGCTGTCGCCATCGAAGGCAACGCCGTTGCAGTGAAAGTGGCTTCCGACAATACTATCGTTGCCGCTATCGACGGTGCTGTTTACATTGGCAGCAATGTCCAGAACCTGGTCAGCCATAGCGGTACGGGTTCCACCATGCAGGGCGACACCCTTCTTCCCAAGGCAGCCGGCATGCTTGACATCGCCATTGCTCCTGCCAACCCCAATGTCATCTACGCTGCATGCATCGGTAACGATGGCAAGCACAGTGGTGTCTACGTTTCTGAAAACAAGGGTCAAAATTGGGCTGTGGCATTGCCCAATGTGTCAGCCAACCAAGGTCACGACATCTATGGCGCTTCCGGTCTCTACAATCATGGCCTTGTCGTTGATCCCGATAACGAAGGTATGCTCTATGTGCTTGGTGCCTATCTTTGGGTGATTGAAAAGCCTGAAAGCGGCGAAGGCTTCTACCTCGCCAATCAGGTGACCACGGATTCCTACTTCTATATGCCTGATTATATCCATGTGGGTATCCACTGCATGGCCTTCAATCCCAAGAACAGCAATCAATGCTATATTGGTACCGATGGTGGTATCTACAAAGGCGAAGGCAGATTCACGTTTAGCAACTGCAACCGTAACTATATCACGACCCGCATGTTCAATGTCGCTATGTCTGGTAAGGACACCCGCGTGTTGGCCGCTGGTCTCGATCACGGTACTGTGTATATTGAAGGCGACGAGAATGCCAACACCCTTGGCAGTGGCATTTGGATCAATCCTACGGGCATGAACGACGGTCTGTACAGCGAATCTTCCAATGCTGGTCCGTGTGCCATCTCTAACGTGAACCCCAACACCTTCTTTGTCACTTATAAAGGTGGTGGCCTCGAGCGTACTCAAACCGCTGGTGAAGACTGGGTGTCAGTCAACTTTACCTCACATGCTAGCATCACGCTCACCCAACCTTATCGTTTGCCCATCATGATCCATGAAGATTTTGAGGATTACAACAACCCTGCCACTGTGTGGTTCAAGAATGAGACAGGTGAGAACATCCCCGCTGATAACGAAATTCAATGCATGAGCAATAATGGATTCCCCTTCAATCACACTTTGGATCACACCTTAGCTGCAGGTGACTCCATCCAAGTGCAAGACCCGATCAGCTCCCGTCTGTATGTGGGTTGCGCCAATGCTATCTATACCACTCGTATGGCTCTGGATTTCGCTCATGAAACTGTTTGGTATGAACTCGTTCAAAGCAATACCGATACCCTTGGCTTCATGGGTGAGTTTACCGGCACTCCTCTTTGCATGGCTATGGATGCCGAAGGTGAAAACCTCTTCGTGGGTACCATCGAAGGCAATCTCTACCGCTTCATGAATGAGACCTCGGCCACTATCGACTCGGTTTGGTATACATACAATAGCAGCGGTGCTGTGAGTAACACTTATTACCAACACTTCGTCTCCATCGATCTGATGAACCTTCCCACTGAGGGACAGTGCATCACTTCTGTGTCCGTCGACCCGCGCAACGCTAACAACGTGGTGGTGACCTTGGGTAACTATGGCAATGACAACTATGTGCTGTATTCCAACAACGCCCTGTCTGCCAATCCTACCTTCACCTCGAAGCAGGCCAACCTGCCTAAGATGCCGGTCTACTCTTCAGTGATCGAAATGGCTACGGGTGATGTCATCCTCGGCACCGAGCGTGGTATCTACAGAACCAAGACGATCGCCAACCCCACTTGGGCTGCCGATAACCAAATGATGGGCGAAGTTCCCGTCATGGAACTGAAGCAACAGCTGCTCTATAAAGAAAACGAGCAAGTGGTCAACGTGACCGACGAGGGTATCTTCGTGACCGAATATCCTGGTGTCTACAACACGGGTGTCATCTATGCCGCCACCTACGGCAGAGGTGTCTTCCGCTGCGAGAACTACAAGAAGGAGTTCACCAGCGTCCCCGAGACTCCTGCTGTTGAGAATGTCACCATCAGCATGTATCCTAACCCGGTGTCTGACCAGGCTACCGTCAGCTTCAACCTTGAAAGCAACGCCAATGTGAGCTATCAAGTGTTTGACATGACTGGTCGCATGGTGATGAGCAAGAACGTCGGCCAGTTCGGCGAAGGCTCACATCAGGTGACTATCAATACCGAAAACTTGAGCACGGGCTCCTACATCCTGCGCCTCAACCAGGGTGCCAGCAGCTCCGCTGTGAAGTTCTTGGTGTATTGATGTCGATACATAGTTAAAATCTAAGAGGGCGGTCATTATGGCCGTCCTCTTTTTTGAAACAATGAATAGTAGAAGAATACATAAAGTACTCATTGCCAACCGAGGCGAGATTGCCGTTCGTGTCATCAAGACATTGCGGAAGCTGCATATCGCTTCTGTGGCGGTCTTTGCCGATAACGACGCCAACGCTTTGCATCGTCGCATGGCCGACGAGGCCTGTCCGCTCGGTAATGGCTCCTTGAAAGAGACCTACCTTAACGTCCGTAAAATCATTGATGCCGCCCTCGATGCCGGCGCCGATGCCATCCATCCCGGCTATGGCTTCCTCTCTGAGAGCCCAGAACTGGTGGAGGCCTGTGAGGCCAATAACCTTATCTTCATTGGCCCCGATGCCTCCTCAATGCGTTTGATGGGTAATAAGATCGAATCCCGTAGGATCGCCATCGAGCATGGCATACCTGTCACTTTCGGTCTCACTGGGAGCCACGATGAAATACTGCGTCAAGCAGATGCGCTTCCTTATCCCATCCTTATCAAGGCGGCCGCTGGCGGCGGAGGGAAAGGCATGCACATCGTTAGGGACAAGAAGGCTTTGAAGGATGCCTTGGAGAGTGCCTCACGCGAAGCTGAGAAATACTTTGGCGATGGTACCGTATTCATCGAACAGTATATTGAGAATCCACGTCATATCGAGGTGCAGGTGTTGGCCGACCATTTTGGTAATGTGGTTCATCTGCACGAACGCGAATGCACGATCCAACGCCGTTACCAGAAGATCATCGAAGAGTCGCCATCCCCAACCCTAACGGAGGAAAAACGTCAACAGATGTTTGACACAGCTGTCCGTCTGTGCAAGGCCATCGGCTATCGCAATGCAGGTACGGTGGAGTTTCTGGTTGACAAGGACCTGAACTTCTATTTCCTTGAGATGAACACCCGCATTCAGGTGGAACATCCTGTCACTGAGATGCGCACGGGGATCGATATCGTGGAGGAACAGATTCGCATTGCGCGTGGCAAGGAGATGGGTTGGACCCAAGAGGCCATCCACGCACAAGGCCATGCCATGGAGCTGCGCATCTATGCTGAAGACCCTGAAAATGGCTTCCTGCCCACGCCCGGAAAAGTGACGGCCTACCACGAGCCTCAGGTGCGTGGCGCGCGTGTCGATAGCAGCATCGATGGCCCTTGTGCCATTTCAGAGGCCTACGACCCCATGATAGCCAAGCTGGTATGCTATGGAAAAGACAGGGCGAGTGCCATTGAAACCGCACAACGAGCCTTAAAGGAATTCATCATACAAGGTCTGACCACCAACAAGGCCTATCTCTGGGAGGTGATAAAGAACCCCGATTTTCTGGACAACAAGCTGGATACTTCGTTCTGCGCCACACATCAGCAGGCCTTGCTCGATGCGTTGAAGCAGAGTCGCGACTTGTTGAATGTCAACGATATTGCCATCTCGTTTTTGATGTATGACTTCTGCAAACGTCATGTTGAGCAACACACGGAGAATGTGTGGGAAGAGATTGGCTATTGGCGCTATCACATGCAGATTGTCGTGGATGTGGAAGGGCAGAGGATACCCGTCAGCATTGATGCTGCTGAGGCTGGGAGAATCTGCGGTACGGTGGGAGAAAGCCTGTTCGCGGTTGAGTTCCTGTCGTACGACAACAAGCAGCTGAAGATCATGTTGAACGGAAGGACGGAGACGGTCTATTGCTCGGTCAACAACGAGCAGAAGACCATCGTGAATTTCCATGGGCTTAACTTCAGATGCTACCGCACCGACCAACTTAACGACACCTTGGATTATGCCTGCAAGGAATCGGTCAACGACAAGTCGCGTCTGGTGTCGCCTATGCCTGGCAAAGTGGTGAAGATTAATGTCAAGGAGGGGGATGAGGTGACGGAAGGCATGATTATGATGGTGGTTGAAGCCATGAAGATGGAAAACAATATTGTGGCTGCAGGGAAGGCCAAAGTGAAAAAGATATTTGTGGCCGAAGGCCAGATGGTGGATAATAAAATGCAGTTAATTGAGTTAGAATAACCAGTAGGGACGCATCGCATGCGTCCGATAACAACGACGCATCGCATGCGTCTGATAACAATGACGCGTCCGCAAATTATAATAATATGAATTTCGACCTCACAAAAGAACAGGAAGCCTTGCGCCAACGTGTGCGTGACTTCGCCGAACAGGAAGTGAAACCCGTAGCCCGCGAGAACGACGAGGAACAGCATTTCGATGTGGGTTTGACGCTCAAGATGGGTGAGCTTGGCCTTTTGGGCATGACCGTGCCCAAGGAATATGGAGGCCAAGGGGTAGACAACCTGAGCTATATCATCGCCGTTGAGGAATTGGCCCGTGTCGACGGCTCCACTGCTGCCACCATCGCTGCCAGTAATTCTTTGGGCGTAGGCCCGATCAAGGATTATGGCACCGAGGAGCAGAAGCGCAGATACCTTCCCCAGCTGTGCAAGGACCGTCTTTGGGGCTTCGGCTTGACTGAGGAAGATGCGGGCAGCGACTCGCGTGGCACCAAGACCACGGCCAATTTTGACGGAACGTTTTGGCATCTCAACGGGTCCAAGATATTCATCACCAACAGCGCTACCCCAATCTCCTTAGGCACCACCGTGCAAGCCGTTTCGGGTGTTAAGGATGGCAAACCTGAGTTCACGGCCTTGTTGGTTGAAAACAAGAAGGAAGGCTTTACGCAGACGCCCATGCATGATAAGATGATGTGGCGCGCCTCCAATACGGGAAAGCTGGTGTTCAACGACGTGAAACTGTCGGAAGACTGCATCCTGGGTAAGCCAGGTGAGGGTTCTCACCTTATGCTTGCTACCCTCGACTCGGGCCGTCTGTCCATCGCCGCTATGGGTTTGGGCTGTGCCCAAGGCGCTTATGAGATGGCTTTGGACTATTCCAAGAAACGTGTGCAGTTTGGCAAGCCCGTCTGCAAGTTCCAAGCCGTTGGCTTCAAGCTGGCCGATATGGCCGTGAAGATTGAGGCGGCGAGAAACCTGCTCTATCACGCCTGTTGGCTCAAAGACCAACACCGCCCCTTCGGCAAAGAGGCTGCCATGGCCAAACTCTATTGCTCAGAGGTGGCTGCCGAAGTGTGCGACAACGCTGTCCAAGTGATGGGCGGTCACGGCCTGCTCAAAGAGTTCGACATGGAACGTTTCTACCGCGACCAACGCATCCTTCAGATAGGCGAAGGCACCTCCGAAATCCTCCGTTTGGTGATTTCGAGAGCCATTGGATGTTGACAAATCAAACAATTTAAATACAAAGAATATGAAATTTAAGTACTTAGCATTAGTCGCTGTGGTAACCTTCGCTGTTGCCGCTTGCGGTAACAAGAAAGTTGAGCAGACGCAAGAGCCTGTTCAAGAGCTTACCACCAACCTGTCGGACAAGTATGCCGAATATACGCTGACCACCGACATCAGCCATCTGAGTGAGAACGAGCGTGAGATGCTCCCGTTGCTCTTCGAAGCCGCCGACATCATGGACAATCTGTTCTGGATGGAAAACTACGGCGACAAGGACGAACTCATGGCCAAGATTGGCGACAACGCCGATTTGCGTAAGATGGCCAACATCACTTATGGTCCTTGGGACGGATTGGATGCCAACAAGCCCTTTGTGGAAGGCATTGGCGAGAAGCCTGCCGGTGCCCGTTTCTATCCTGTCGACATGACTGAAGAGGAATGGAATGCCTTTGAGGATCCCGACAAGAACAGCCAATACACCATGATTGTGCGCGATGAAGAAGGAAACCTCAAATGTGTGTGGTATCACGACTACTTCGAACAACAGATCAAGAAGGCTGCCTCTCTGCTGGATGACGCCTCTGAGCTCGCTGGCGACGAGGAGTTTGCAGAGTATCTGCGTTTGCGCGCCAAAGCCCTTCGCACCGACGATTATCTGGAAAGCGACATGCGTTGGATGGATGTCCGCAACAACAACATCGACATGGTGATCGGCCCCATCGAGAACTACACCGATGCACGTTATGGCATCAAAGCCTCCCACGAAGCCTTTATTCTGATCAAGGACCAGGAGTGGACCAAACAGCTGGCCCGTTATGCTGCTTTTGTGCCTGAGTTGCAAAAGCAACTGCCCGTGCCTGCCGAATATAAGAAGGAAGTGCCGGGTAGCGATGTTGACTTGGCCGCCTACGACGTGGTGTACTACGCCGGCGACTGCAACGCCAACAGTAAGACCATTGCCATCAACCTGCCCAACGACGAGCGTGTGCAACTTGAGCGTGGCACCCGCAAGCTTCAGCTGAAGAACGCCATGCAAGCCAAATTCGACAAGATCCTCATGCCCATTGCTCAGGAACTGATGACCCCCGAGTCGATGGAACACATCAAGTTTGATGCCTTCTTCTCCAATGTGATGTTCCACGAAACCGCCCACGGTATGGGTATCAAGAACACCATTACGGGTAAGGGGACTGTGCGCGAGGCCCTCAGCAACCAATACAACGCCCTCGAAGAGGCCAAGGCCGACGTGCTGGGTCTCTATCTTGTCACCAAGCTGGCTGAGATGGGTGAATACACGACCACCACGATGGAAGACAACTACACCACCTTCATGGCAGGCATCTTCCGCTCGGTGCGTTTCGGTGCCGCGAGTGCCCATGGTAAAGCCAATATGCTTACTTTCAATTACTTCCAAAATGAAGGCGCCTTTGTTCGTAATGAAGAAGGCCGCTATGCCATTGACTTTGAGAAGATGAAAGCCGCTGTGGAGAAACTGGCTGGCGATATCCTCCAACACCAAGGCGACGGTGACTATGAGGCCGTCAAGGCTTGGATGGGTGAGATGAGCGTCATCAAGCCTGAGCTGCAGGCTGACCTCGACCGCGTGAATGAAGCTGGTGTTCCTGTCGACATCTATTACAACATGGGACCCGATGTGCTGCTGAAATAAGCAGAAATTGTGCTTCTGGTCCTCTTTTGGGGACAAAATGAGAGAAAAGTGGTTCATTTGGACCACTTTTTTTGTTTTTTGTCCTACAAATCAAATTATAGTGTCCTAAGAGGGCAAAATTTATATAAGGGTAACGCGCGCGTAATTAGTCTTTTATATGTCGACAAAATGTTAAACGCGTTTACTATGCATTCTTTTTTTACGACAATGCCTAGCAAAAATGTTATCACCATGCCCTTTGGCACTGGTGCGTTTCTCATTTACACACAAAGAAACTTTTCAATTCACCTAATTACTAACCAAAACCATTCATTATGAAAAAGAAAGTATTTTCTTTGATGATGATGCTTTTGCTCGCCTTCATGGGTGTGGCAAAGGCTGAGGTAGTTACCATTGGCGATGGAACGGGCACTACTTATTATGCTCCGTACAACAGCCTTTGGGGCTACTCCTTCGTTGAGCAGGTTTACACTGCCAGCGAGATTGGAACTGCCGGCACCATCAATGCCATCAGTTTCAACATGTCGAGCACGGACTCCCAGACCAATCAGGTGGACGTGTTCATGAAGAATGTCACGAGAACCAACTTCTCGGGCAACACGGATTGGGAGCCTGTTACGGCTTCCGACATGGTGTTTAGCGGCACCGTGACTTTCAACAATGGTTGGACGACCATCACGCTTAACACGCCGTTCCAATACGACGGTACGAGCAACCTGATGATCGGTATGCACGAGTACACCTCGGGCTACAGCACGCGTTACTTCTACTACACCTCAGTCACCGGTGGTTTGATCTCGGGTCATAGCGACTCGGCCAACCCCGATCCGTACAACATGGGTTCCTTCAGCGGAACTACGTACGTGCAGAACTACCGTGCCAACATCCAGATCGACATCACGGCTGGTGGCGGCGGCGGCGAAACTGTTGAAGTGACGATTGGTGATCCCACCTCTACGACAAGCAGCAGTTATCTGCCCACGTACTCCTTGTACGAGTACTCGCTGACGCAGCAGATCTACACTGCCGATGAAATCGGCGTGGGTGGTACGATCAACTCCTTGACCATGTGGCTGCAGAACACCTCCAGCTACGCCCGTAACCTCAACTTCTACCTGAAGGAAGCAAACGTGAACGCTTTCGCCGGTGGCGATTGGGTGAGCATGTCGTCAAGCGACTTGGTTGGCTCAATCACTTTGGCCAGTGGCATCAGTAGTTATACTGAGACCACGATTAACCTCAGCACGCCTTTTGAGTACACTGGCAGTGGCAACTTGGTCCTCTGTGTCCAGGATGTGACTGGCTCGTGGAGCAGTGGCGCCTATGGCAACACCCTTGCTGCCGACGGCAACCAAGCCATTTATGCCTATCGTGACGGTACCGTTTTCGATCCTACTACTCCTGGCGTTTCTGGTTACACAACGACTTCCAAGAACGTGTTGAGAATGAGCATCACTACCGAAGGTGGTGGTGGCGGCGGCTTCGAAGACAAGCTGCATGTCAAGTACATGGACGGTGAAGAGGAAATCATCGACACGCTGAACATGGGTGTTCGTCCTGCCAACGCTTGGATGGAACCCTTCAACTTCACCATGTACAGCGAAGGTCCCAACTACACTGTGACCGTTCTGGACTTCACGCCCAGCGACGGTATGTTCACTGTTGAAGGCGAAGAGCTGCCCTTCCATGTGGCTCCCAACGCCGACGTTGAACTGACCTTGGCTTGCAACGGCACCGAGGCTGGTGTCATCGAGCGTCAGTTTGTTGCCATCACCGAAGGCAACCGCGCCGCTCACATCTGGCCCGTCATGGTTGAGCTCTACACTCCCGAATGCCCCGATGTGGTTGAGGTGGCTTACGACCTCGGCACCATCGCTCCTGGCTTCACCTACGAAGGCATTCCTTCGGAGATTACGCCTACCGTGCTTCACAACGACTACACCTTGCCCTTCCCCGAGATTCCGGAAGGTGAGGATGCCGTCTACAAGTTCACGGTTGAGAACGACGTGATCATCAGCGCTTGGGTTGATTCGACTGCCGAAAACGGCAAGGTGGCCCTCTACACTGAGGACTTCTACGGCGAAGGCGGCCCCATGGCTACTAACAACTACACTGGCCTTAGCGCTGCCGGTGGTGGCGCTGCTGCCACTCCGTTTGAGGTTCAGATCGGTGAAGGTACTACCACTACTACCTACTTCCCCTTCTACACCTTCTACAACTACTGCATTGCTGAGAACCTCTTCCTCGCTGCTGAACTGGCTGAGGCCGGTGTGACCACCGCCCCGATGACCAGCTTGAGCTGGTATGCCACCAATGCTCCTGGCTACAACCAGCAGGGTATCACCATCTGGATGGCCAATGTGGAAGATGAAGCTCTGACGACGACCTCTCACATTGTCACTGGCATGACCAAGGTCTATACCGGTGCCATGACTCCCGCCATCGGCTGGAACGAGTTTGTCTTCAACGAGGGCACCTTCAGTTGGGACGGCCACAGCAACGTGTTGATCTACTGCCAACGCAACAATGGCGTATATAACAGTTCTGTGAGCTGGCAAGCCACTGGCTCGTTGCCTTTCAATGCTATGTCCTATCGTTATCAGGACAGCGGTGCCTATGATCCGACGATTGCCAACACGATGTACACGAGCACGACTCGTCCGAACGTCATCATGAAGGGTGGCAACCGTGGCGACCGCGCTGACCGCGACGTCGTGGAGATTGGCGATGGTACGGGAACGACTTACTACTTCCCCATCGACAACTACTTCAACTACAGCTGCACGGAGCAGATCTACACTGCTGACGAAATCGGCACTGCCGGTACCATCAACAGCATCAGCTTCTACTACAACTACGGCACTGCCTACACCGCCAACAACGTGACGATGTACATGAAGAACGTGGAGCGCAGCTCGTTTACTTCCACCACTGATTGTGAGCCTCTCGAACTGGGTGACATCGTGTGGACGGGCAGCATCGCCCCGACCGCCGCTGGTTGGTATACCTTCAACCTCGACACCCCGTTCTATTACGACGGCACTAGCAACCTGATGGTGGCCTTCTTCGATGGCACCTCTGGTTATCCGGGAACGAGCTACACCTGGCGTCAGACCACGTCGCCCGGCTCGGCTAACATGGCTCTGCGCTATTACAGCGATAGCAGCTGCCCGGATCCGTACAACTTGGCCACCTATGGCGGCAGCAAGGCGACGTACACTTACCGTTCCAACATCCAGCTCGACATCACTCCTGGTAGTGGTTCAAGCGCATGCGCTGGTCCGGTCATCACCGACTTGGGCCTGACTGCTGGCACCTACTATCTGGTTGCCTCTGCTACGCAGGCTGACTACACTGTCTACATCAACATCGACGAGATGCCTTGCCCGGCTATCGAGGCCGAAGGCTTTGCCTTCAACCCGGTTCCTGCCGACGACGAGGACGAAATCGAGCCCGCCAGCGTGACCCTGCGTTGGATGGTTCCTGAATATGCCACCGGTTGGAGACTGGTGTTCGGTAGCACCTACTACCCGGATCCCAACCACCCGCAGACGATCATTTATCCAGAGGATGGCGGCTTCAGCACCGATATGGCCAACAGCTACACTGTCCGCAACCTGTGGAACAACACCAACTACTTCTGGCATGTCGAGTTCAACAACACCGCTTGCCCGGAGGGCGTGAGCAGCCCGATCTGGGGCTTCACCACCCACCTCAACGTCCCGCAGAACCTGACCGCTGTCGACGAGACCGTGTTCGACGACGAACAGATCGTCCTCAACTGGACGGCTGTTGTCGACCGCACCTATCGTTTCTATAATGTGTATCGTGATGGTGAACTGATTGGTAACACTCAGGTGAACAACATCAGCAACACCACCTTCACCGACGGTCCTCTGGAGTACAACATGAATGGTTACACCTACTATGTCACCGCCGTGTACGACGAGGGTGAATCCGCTCCTTCGAACACCGTGAACGTGAAGGTCTCCGGCCGCGGCAACGTGAGCGGCCACGTCTACGAGCAGGACGGTACCACCGGCATCGCTGGC
>CADADR010000003.1 GCA_902786745.1 uncultured Bacteroidia bacterium | reverse complement strand
GTTAAGCCCCGCCGCGACGATGATACTGCGGGAGACCGTGGAAAAGTAGTTCGCCGCCCACCCATAACGGAAAGCCCGTCAGCACCAGCTGGCGGGCTTATCTGTTTTTATACATCTACATTTCCTATTACTCTTCCGAGTCAAAGAACTCGTCCTTGAAATTCACGAAATATACCTTGTCCTGCGCTCTTGTTATTGCTGTATATAGCCATCTCAAGTCTTCTAACTCCAAGGTCTCTTTCTGGTTGAACGAAGAATCAATGTAAACGCTATTCCATTGCCCACCTTGGGTCTTGTGGCAGGTAAGGGCATAAGCGAATTTTACCTGTAAAGCGTTGAACCAAGGATTCTTCTTCATCTCTTTGTAACGCTCTCTTCTGTTTGGGATGTCCATATAGTCCTCTTCGATGGCCGTAAACAGTCGCTGGCTTTCCTCTTCTTTCAACGAGGGGCTGTTGCTGTTTAAGGTATCGAGCAGAATCTTTACTTCAACATTTGGCGCTTCGGGATAGTCAGTGAAACTGAGTTCCACATCGGCGAATCGGAATCCGTACATCTCCTCATAATGTTTGATCTTCCTGATTTCTGCCATGTCACCATTGGCAATGAAGTTGATGCTTGTATGGCCCTCTGTCCAATAATAGTTGTTTTTAACCACCATCAGTTTGTCGCTCGTAGCAATCTCTCCTTCAATGTTTAGGATGCGTCCTCGTATGGCTTGATTGAACATGTTGGCTCGCTTGTTCGACTTGCAAATGATCACAGCTTCATTGTCTGAAGTGTTGGCGAAGGCTTGATGCAAGAGTTCTTCAAAAGTCTCAGGTTCAATCTTTTGTATGTCATTGAAGCCAGCTAAATGGAAAAGCGGCAGTTGGTATTCGTAGAGGTTTTGGCTGAGAAGCTGCCTTATGTCCGTGGCATTGTAAAGGATGCCTGATTCCAAGGCTTGTCGCTTCACTTCAGTCAACTCATATGTGGCTGCAGTGATGGGGAATTGTGATTTCAAATACTCGCAGTCAAGGGCAGGACTTTCAGGATTGCCTACAGGAGGTAATTGTGCAGTGTCACCAATCAGCAACAGACGGCAGTTTTCTCCACTGAAGACGTAGCCCAATAAATCATCCAACAGACTTGAACCGCCAAACTCCTTCTGTTCCCCAATCATGGAGGCTTCGTCAACAATGAAAAGGGCGTTCTTGAACTTGTTTTCGCCTCGGGCAATGCGGATGCTGCCATCGGGGAAGGTCATAGCTTGATAGATGCGGCGATGAATGGTGCTGGCAGGTTGCCCCGTGTAGTTACTGAGCACTTTTGCAGCTCGTCCTGTTGGCGCCATCAGCACATATTTCGTCCCTATCGAAGGTAAGGTCTTCACCAAAGCACGCACCAAAGAAGTCTTGCCCGTTCCTGCATAGCCTCTCAGAATGTAGGTGGGATTCTCTTTCTGTGAAAGCAGGAAAGCGGATAGGTGATACATGACGATGGCTTGTCCCTCGGTGGGCTCGAAGCCGAAAGATTGTGTCATTTTTCCGTATAATTCGCTGCGGCTCAACATGATGATGCTATTTTCATCAGAAAGGATAGCCGATGCCAACTTGTAATCTTAAGTTGTCTTCTTTTTTGAAGCGCCAGTAACTACCTGTTTCGTCTTTATAGGGATTACGCATGGCATAGGCCAAGTCTAGTCGGAGAATCAGGAAAGAGACGTCGATACGCAGGCCAAAACCGGCATCCATGGCCAGCTGGTTATAGAAGGTGTTGAATCTGAATTCACTGTTGGGCATGGATTCGTTAGGGTAGTAGGTCCACACATTGCCAGCATCCATAAAGACGGCTCCATTGAAAATGTTGTAGATGGGGAATCGATACTCGGCGTTCAATTCCAATTGAAGGTCACCGGTTTTTTCTATGTCATCGGAGGTAGGTACATAGCCTCCAGGTCCGACACTGCGGTAGATCCATCCACGAAGGCCGTTGGAGCCTCCACCATAGAAGCTTCGTTCAAAAGGTAGGTCGCGGGAGTTCCCATAGGGTAGGCCCAAACCTACGAATTGCCTGAAAACTAACCATGAATTGTCGCCGATATCGATGTGTTGACGGATGTCGACGCTGCCTCTTACATACTGTGCATAGCGTATGCCAAACAGCTCATGGTGACCCTCGCTTTCAGTGACAAGCTTTGTCTTGTTGAATAGGGAGAGCAAGTTGCCACTCGACTCAAGGTCGGTACGAAGATAGATGAAGCTGCCCGACTTGTTGATGGTTTGACTGTTGTAGGTAAAGGAATAACGTGAACCTAAAATCAGGTGGCTCGTGTATTGGTCTTTCTTTCTCTGACTGGTCTCGGCATCAAGGTAGGTTTGGAAAAGCGGGTTGATGTTGGAGATTTTCACGCTGTTGAGGTTGATGGGTGTCAAGACATGGCTAGTGCGGTAGTTACTCTTCCAGTCGTAGCTGAACGTGGCTGTCGAGATGTAGCGTGAATAATAATACCTTACCTGTGAATTAAAGCCTAAATTGATGGCAGTGGTGGGCTGATAGTCACGAGAGAAGGTAAGGAAAGAGAAGGGGCCCAGGAACTTGGGAAACACCAATCCTGTAGTGATGCCGAATTCAGTAGTGTTGAACACTTTCTTTCCGCTTTCCAGTTGTTCCGTACCCATCAGTTTTTGGGCTTCAAAACCTGCTTTTATTCCAAGTTGGAAGGTCTCGGCGCCATGGAAAATATTCTTGTTGGAGTAGGAGAGGCTTCCTTTGACGCCGAGGTCACCGTCCGAATTGGTGCCTTCGGTCTGTACCGTGAAGGAGTGCTTGTCAGTGGGTTGCATCGTGATGCGACAATCGAGGCGGTTGACGGAATCATTAGCCAGGGGTACGGTGTCGAATTCGATGTTGATGTTTCTGAACATACGGTAATTGCCCAAAGCCTTGTAAGTGTTGGTGACACTTCTTAAGTTATAGGGAAGTCCTTCGATGATGAAGATGGAGCGAGAAAAGGTTTGTGGCTTGATTTGTGGCTTGTCGAAAAAATAGAAATCCCAATAGTTGGGCCGCTTTCTTGTCCCGGTTTCAACATAGAGTGTCGTTGAATCGATGGGCTTGCTGTTCATCTTTAATACCGAGTAGTCGGGATAGATGTTGATGTTGCGGACATAGTATTTCTTATAAGCCAGGTCGTTTTCTTTCAGTCGCATCGTAATCTCCATGGTATGGTTCATGAAATTACTGTCGACTTCGTAATAGATGTTGTCGCGATTGAAGTAGAAGTAGCCCGAGTTCTTCATCCTTTCAGTGATGATTTCCCGCTCATTGTTCAGCGAATAGGCATTGTAGATGTCGCCTTCTTTGAGTGGGAACTTGGCACTGTCGCGCATGATGTAACTATTGATGAGGCTGTCCTCGATGACATAAGTCATCTCTCTGACCGTGTATGGCTCAGTGGGCATCACGTGGTAGGTGACACTCGCCTTCTTTCGTTTTGTTTTCACCGTATGTGTCACTTTCGATCCGAAATAGCCGATGTTGTCGAGGTGCCGCATCATTTGGTTGGATGAGTTGTTGGCACCAACACGATCGTAATATACAGGCTCTCTGCCAAACGTTTTGTTGAGCCATCGCCATGTCTTACTGTTAGGATTTCTCTCGGCTTTATAAAAGATCCAGGTGGGGACGTTGGAGCTAAAACTCTCTTTATAAGGCTTCAGGCTGATGTAGGACGACAGTTTGGACTTCTCAATCTTGGTGCCTTTCTTCTCGATGGATACATTGTTTTTCTTGACAAGGTATTTCCCCTCAGGCACAAACTTATTGATGTTGCACGAAGAAATCGTCAACGATAGGAGGAGTCCAATCAATATATGAAGCCTTCTGCCTTTCATGTGTGCATATTTGGCGCAAAGGTAAGAAAATTGCCTTTGCGGCAGAAGAGGGTTGCCCTATTTTTTTCAAACCACTTCGGCAACGGTGAAATTGCTGCCTCCGATGAAGACTATGTCGTCGAAATGGGCGTTGTTGACAGCTGAACGATAGGCGTGGCTGACGGACTCGTAGACCTGTCCGCGCAAGCCCATGTCGAACGCTTTTTGGGCGAGTATATGGGCGTCAAGACCTCTGGGTATGTCGGCCTTGCAAAAATAGTATTCTGCACCGTGGGGCAAGAGTTGCAGGACGCTGTCGATGTCCTTGTCGTTGACCATGCCCAAAACGAAATGCAGCTTTTCATAGTTCATCTCGGCCAATTGTTGCACCACTTCCGTAATACCTGCCACGTTGTGTCCTGTGTCGGCGATGATGAGGGGCTCTTTGCCTAGAATCTGCCAACGGCCCATAAGATGGGTATTGTTGACGACCTTGGCGATGCCACTGCGGATGTCGTCTTCCGAGAGGTGGAATTTGTCGCGAAGCAAGTCAAGGGCACACATCACCGTGGTCAGGTTCTTTTGCTGGTAGTTGCCCATCAAAGGAATCTCAAGTGCTTCCATGTAGAGTTCGCTTTGCTTCCACACGTCGAATTGCTGTTCGGTGTTGGATTCGATATGGATCTTGTCGCAGTCAAAGATCTGGTCGGCAAAATAGATGGGACTGTTGCATTCCTGGGCTTTGTCAATGAAGACCTGTTGGGTCTCGGGATGGGTCTCGCCGATGACGACGGGGATACCAGGTTTGATGATGCCGGCCTTCTCGTATGCGATTTTGGCTCTCGTGTCACCCAAAAACTTCATGTGGTCGAAGTCGATGTTGGTGATGATGCTCAATTCGGGAGTGATCAAGTTGGTGGAGTCGAGACGTCCGCCCATGCCTACCTCAATGATGGCGATGTCGACCTGCTCTTTCGAGAAATAGTCGAAAGCCATGCCGACGGTCATCTCGAAGAAGGAGAGCTCCATGGCCTCGAACTTTTCTTTGTAGATGTCGATAAACTGCACTACATTCTCTTCGGGAATCATCTCACCGTTGATACGGATACGCTCGCGGAAATCGATGAGGTGAGGCGAGGTGTAGAGTCCGGTCTTATAGCCAGCCTCTTGAAACACGGAGGCAAGCATGTGAGAGGTGGAGCCTTTGCCGTTGGTGCCAGCCACATGAATCGACTTGAAGTTGCGATGCGGGTTGTCCAGCATCTGAAGGAGTTGTATGGTGTTGTTTAGGTCGGCCTTGTAGGCTGCAGCGCCGATGCGTTGGTACATCGGGAGCTTGTTGAACATCCATTCGAGAGTTTCTTGGTAGGTCATAGTTATCTGTTGATGACAAAAGTATAGGTGATGGTGCCGTGCTGTTCTTCAGGGGCATTGGGGTCAGATGCAAAGGTGGAACGCAATGCGGCTTGAATGGCTTTTTGGCGCATATCGTTGTTAATCAAAGTGGTGCCTTTTCTGGCAACTTCTGCACGAGTTACCTTGCCGGCTCGGTCGACCCAAATGTCGACTACCACAACGCCTTCTTCGGTGAAGTCGTCGCTGGGACGGTGTAGGCTTTTGGCACCACGGCCACCGAGGTCATAGCCTGTGCCATTGCCTTTGCCGCCTTGCCCATCATACTGTTTGATGCCCGCCAACCCGTTGGGATTACCTTGGTCGCCGGGCTGACCGGTGATGCCTTCCGAACCGCCTGCCTGTGGGTTGTTATTGCCTTTAAACAAGGCTCTTTGGTTGACCTTGGGTTTGGGTGTTTCGGTCGGCTGTTCCTGTTTGGGTTTGGTGGTTTTAGGTTTCTCCAATGCGGGCGCTTCGTCGTCGTTTTGTGTGACGATTTCTTCCTCGCTCTTACTGGTTTCTTGTTGCGGTTGTGCAGCCATAGGGATAGCAGGCGTCTCGGGCTGTAGGTTGCCCATGCCTTGGTCCATCATCCCGAGGTCTACTTCCACTCCTTCCTCACCAGGCAAAGGCAGTGGCGTCTTGAAGGCCATCAGAAACAGGACAAGCACGGCCAAGGCGTGAAACACGATGGTGCCCACGATGGCTATGCCTTTGTCTTTTTTCTCTTTGTCGTTCATAATCAGCCCTCCTATTTCTTTTGCGATGTGGCGAGGATGACCTTGTGGTTGTTATTGGTGGCGTTGTTGATTTCGTTGACGGCGTCAATCACATTGACGATGTATTGTACGGGTACGGTCTTGTCGGAACGCAATACCACCGTGGCTTGGCTGTCGTTACCTATTTTGGTGTTGATGAGGTCGGTAAGTTGGGTTTCGTCAGCTTGGTCTTCGTCAACGAAATATTGGAATTGGTCATTGATATAAACGGTGACCGTCTGTTTGGCCATGGTCTTGCTGCTGCTTGAGGGTAGCATGAGCTTGATGGCGTTGGGGGCGACCAAGGTCGAAGTCAGCATGAAGAAAATCAGCAGGAGGAACACCAGGTCCGACATGGACGAGGAGTTGAAAGTGGGTTCGACCTTATTTCTGGATCTGATTGCCATAATGCTCAGGTTTTAGGCAGGTTCGTTCAACACATCCATAAATTCGGTGGCTTTGCCTTCGAGCAGGTTGACGACCTTTTGGATCTTGGTGGTGATGATGGCGTGGAAGAAATAGGCGATGATGCCGACAATCAGACCGCCGACGGTGGTCACCATGGCTTCGTAGATGCCGGATGAGAGCAACTCGATATCAATGTTGTTGCCTGCCATCGACATGTTGTAGAAGGCGCGGATCATGCCGGTAACGGTGCCCAAGAAACCAATCATGGGGGCAGCGCTGGCGATCATGGCGAGGATACTGACACCACGCTCAAGGTTGGCGACTTCCAGATTGCCTACATTCTCGATGGCCGAGTTGATGTCGCCGAGCGGACGGCCGATACGGGAGAGACCTTTTTCGATCATCCTCGAAATGGGGGTAGAGTTGCTGCGGCACAAGGCCTTGGCCGAATCCAGCTTTCCGTCTTTCATGTATTCGCGGATGCGGTCCATAAAGCCATTGTCGTATTTCGTGGCACGCGAAACGGCGATGTATCTTTCGATGAAAATGTAGACCGCGATGATGGACAACACGGCCAATAAAATCATGATCCAGCCGCCTTTGGTGGCCAGGTCAAGGATGGAGAGTTTGACTTCAGTAGGCTGGGTTACGGCCTCGGGTCTAACAGTAACGATAGTGTCGTTGACTGCCTGTGTGATTTGCAAAAGATTCATATGGTTTGGTTATGTAATTCTGTATAAAAACTGAAAATCAGATATATTATTGTTAACGCATGTCGATCACGTCAACTTCGGGATGCTTAGCTTCTTCAAAGGTGAAGAACTTGTTGTCCAACTTCTGGTTGTATTTCATCTCTTCCACCTTGATGATAAACTTGTTGCCGTCTTCCAGATAGATGTCGGCGCTCTTAAGCTCTGTCTTTTTCGTGTCGACTTTCATGGTAACGCGCTTGTATTGGCCTTTTGGATTCGCCAGTTCGATGGTGGCGATGCCTTTGGCGTCAATTCCAGAGAGGGTAGCTACGTAGCTCTCGTCCAAAGAGGTAAGGAGCTTGAGGGGTGTGTTGTCGGTGCCTTCGCTGGCATTGCTGACCATGACTTCCTCGTCATCGATGAGATACGACCATATGGTCTTGCCGTCTGAAATGGTCTGTTGGTCGGTCATTTCGATTTTGTAGGCCTCGCCTTGCAGCCAGGCATGACCTTTTTCGGATTCCCCTAAAGTTTTTCCATCGGGGCTGATTTGGTAGTTGAAAGCCATCTCCACGTTCTTGTGACTTCTCATTTGGTCGACCATGACGCGGATGATCTTCTCGGCGTTGTTTTGTGCGCTAACTGCTTGTGCTGCAAATGCTAATGCGATGCAGACGATGATGTTCTTGATCTTCATTTTCAAATTCCGTTGTCTTTGTTGTAGATATCCCGCAAAATCTGTTCCAAAGCCATTTCGGAACTGACTTTCACTTCTCGGGACTTGCTACCGGAGAACGGTCCGACGATGCCTGCGGCCTCAAGTTGGTCGATGATGCGGCCTGCGCGGTTGTAGCCAAGTTTCAGTTTGCGCTGGATCATCGAGGTAGATCCTTGTTGGGTCTGCACCACGATGCGAGCGGCCTCTTCGAAGAGGCTGTCGCGTTCGCCTTCGTCTTCGATGTCGGCACCTTCGCCTTCGTCCTCGGGTACCTCAGGCAGCAGGAAAGGCTCGGCAAAGCCGCGTTGGTTGCCGATGAACTCGGTGACGGCTTCCACTTCGGGCGTGTCGATGAAGGCGCACTGCAAACGCACGAGGTCGTTACCCGTGGAGAGCAGCATGTCGCCGCGGCCGATGAGTTGGTTGGCACCGCTTTGGTCGAGGATGGTCTTGGAGTCGACTTGCGAGATGACGCGGAAGGCGATACGGGCTGGGAAGTTGGCTTTGATGGAGCCCGTGATGATGTTGACCGAAGGACGCTGCGTGGCGATGATCAGGTGGATGCCGACTGCACGGGCCAGCTGTGCGATACGCGCTATCGGAGCCTCCACGTCACGGCCTGCGGTCATGATGAGGTCGGCGAACTCGTCGACGACAAGGACGATATATGGCAGGTAACGGTGACCCTCGGTGGGCAGCAGCCTGCGCGACTTGAATTTCTCGTTGTATTCGATGATGTTGCGGCACTCGGCTGCTTTCAAGAGGTCGTAGCGCTGGTCCATCTCAATGCACAAGGAGTTGAGTGTGCGCACCACTTTCTTCACATCGGTGATGATGGCGTCTTCTGAATCCGGCAACTTGGCCAGATAATGGCGCTCGATGCGGTTGTAGAGCGTCAACTCCACCTTCTTCGGGTCGACCATGACGAACTTCAACTCCGAGGGATGCTTGCTGTAGAGCAGGGAAGCGATGATGGCGTTCAGGCCAACCGACTTACCTTGACCAGTGGCACCAGCCATAAGGATGTGTGGCATCTTGGCGAGGTCGAAGACATAGGTCTCGTTCGAGATGGTCTTGCCGATGGCGCAAGGTAGGGCGTATTTCGAGTTTTGGAACTTCTCAGAGCTCAGCACGCTGCGCATCGAGACCGTCTCGGGTTTGCTATTCGGCACTTCGATACCGATAGTGCCCTTGCCTGGAATGGGTGCAATGATACGGATGCCTAAGGCAGCCAGACTCAAGGCGATGTCGTCTTCCAGATTCTTGATTTTGGAGATGCGGACACCTGCAGCCGGGACGATTTCGTACAAAGTGACCGTTGGACCGATGGTGGCCTTGATCTTATCGATGGCGATGCCATAGTTGCCCAAGGTTGCGACGATCTTGTCTTTGTTGGCATTCAATTCCGCTTCGTCAATCTCCGATTTCCCTCCGCCATAGTCGTTGAGCATGTCCAAGGTGGGGAACTTATAGTCGCTCAACTCGTAACGCGGGTCGAAAGGCGTGTCGATGGTGAAGTGCTCGTTGCCTTTGGGGGCTTCGATGGTCTCTTCCTTGGTGGTCTCGGCGATTTCCAAAGTCACATCATTTTCAGGCTCATCCTGCTTTTCCATGACGGCCTCTTGCGGCTTGGCCTCGTTGAGGTCTGTTACCAATGGAGTCTCTTCAACGGGATGGGTGAAGACGTTCTCTTTGGGCTTGTTGTCATCGGAAGACACGACCTCAAAATCGGGGTCTTTGGTGTAGGAGGTGACAGGAGGTAAATCCGAACCGTCATCTTCCTTATCATCATTGTAATTGGTGTAGGGCTCTTCATTGTGATTGTTGAAGATGCTGTTTTCCCTCTCCAGTTCATCTTTGATACGCTGCTCAGCGATGAGTGCGGCTTGTCTGCGGCGTTCTTCTTCCTTCTTCTCTCTCCGTTGCTTGAAATAGTTAAGCGTGAGGTTGAACTGGTAAATGGCAAAGACAAGGAACAGGAAAATGAGGATGAGCAATACACCTATCCATCCTGTGTAGTCCATGAGTAGGTTGTTAAGCCATCGACCGACAGCGCCGCCTAGGACTGAACACTTCGGCGCAGAAACGGAGAGGAAGGCAAAGAACAGAGGAATCCAAACCAAACACATGAGGGCGTATTTCCATATGTTCCAGAGGTTGATTTTCCTATCGGTGGTCAGCTTTAGTCCTATGATTACGAGCAGGTAGATGAAGAAGAAGGCTCCGAGGCCGAAGGATTCTTTGATCAGCGTTTGTGCAAGGAAAAAGCCCGTGCTACCCGTCTGTGAATCAATCTCTGCACTCTTTTCAAAGACCTTGTTGCCGTATTCCTGATGGCTGCCGCTGTAGAAACTGAAAAGATAAGAAACCAAAGCGATGGTTAAGAAGACGGCAAGGCAAAGAAACAGTATGCCGATGATGCGTTTCACACGACCATCCGATTCTTGCTCCTTATCGGCCTTTTTGGGCTTGGCCTCCTTGATTTTGGTTGCCTTCTTTGTGGGTTCTTTTTTTGGTTTCTCTTCTATTATCGGCTCTTCCGTCACAATCAGTGGACTCTCAACGGGGTCGGTTTCTGGTTGGACTTTAGGTCTGAATGTGTTCTCTTTGCGGTTATTTCCTGTAGCCATTTTTCTGTCTTCGTTATTAGTTTGCAAAAATAAACAAAATAGTTGTTTTGACCATTGGCTTTTTTGCGTTTTTGGGCAAAAAAATAGGCTGCCTGGGCAGCCTATAACTGTTTGCCTTTGACTCACTTTGGAATCCTGAACATCCTATTCCAGCGGATGCCGCCGTTCTCCTTGTCGAGGGATAGCCAAACGAGCACAGGTTTGCCCACAATATGGTTCTCAGGGACGAAGCCCCAATAACGCGAGTCGGCAGAGTTGTGGCGGTTGTCGCCCATCATCCAATAGTAGTCCATCTCGAAGGTGTAGCTGTCAGCGGGTTTTCCATCAATGAGGATTTGGTTGCCCTGCACCTTCAATTCGTGGAGCTCATAGGCATGGATGATGCGCTCATAAAGCGGCAAGGTGTAGATGTTCAGTGGAACGGTCACGCCCTTCTTGGGGATGTAAAGCGGTCCGAAGTTGTCCACATTCCAAGGGTAGAGGTCGGGACGGTTGGGGAACAGGCTCGTGCTGGTTTCTTGTCCAGGAGCGCGGACGACACGCATCACGGAGGTGATGTAAGGCAACTTGATGAGTTCGTCTGCCACTTTTGCGCTGATATTAAGGACGAAAGTGTTGGGGTCGTCGGTGCGGTAGCCTTCGGAGATGTGGTACTTGTCCAAGGTTTGCTTGTTGATGCCGCCGTTGGTGGTTACCACGGTGTAGTTGTGCTGCATGTTCTCGGGTTCGAAGGCTTTCTCACCGTTGATGTATACGACACCATCAACAATTTTCAAGGTGTCGCCAGGCATACCGATGAGGCGTTTCACATAGTTCTCGCGTTTGTCGACGGGATGGGCGATGACCTTGCCGAAGTTCTGGTGGTCGTTCCAAACGCGGTTGCGACCATATTCACGAACGAGGTCATAGTAGTTGATGCTGCTTTGGAAGATGTCGCAGACCGTGTCACCGGCAGGATAGTTGAACACAATGGGGTCGTAACGCTTCATGGTGGAGACGCCGGGATAGCGGTGATACGGCAATTTGATCCATTCCAGATAGGATTTCTTGGTCTTGCTTCCCGGCAAGGTGTTGTGCACAAAGGGGAAGGATAGGGGGGTGTTAGGTCTCTTGGGGCCATAGTGTATCTTGCTGACAATCAGATAATCGCCGACGCAAAGCGACTTCTCCATGCTCGAAGTGGGGATGGTAAAGGCTTCGAAGACGTAAGTCCTGATGATTAAGGCGGCGACTACGGCAAAGATGATGGCATCGAACCACTCGCGTGCGGTCGATTTCTTGGGTCGCTGGGTCGTGAGCGGGTCTTGGTATTTATCGTCCTTGGCGATGATGGGGAAGAAAATGCAAGGCAAGATGGCGGCCATGCCTTCCTCCCAGACCTTGAATCGGCCGAAGCACTTGCCCAACTCGACGAGCATGAGCAGCAGCATGAAGATGTTGATGTAGGGGAAGACGATGAAGAACCACCACCAAAATTTCTTGTGTTTGCCGATGATTTTCAGCAGGACATAGATGTTGTAATAAGGGATGAGGCTGTACCAGCCTTTTTGTCCGGCGGCTTCAAACTGCTTCCAGCAGAAAGCAATCGGGATGGTGAACAGCGCCGGAACGATCAGGATAAAAAGGATTAGTGACATTTTTGATTTGTAATTTCTCTATTAACGATAGGTTGGGCGAAATAGTATTTATTATGGATAATTCACGCACTTTGCAGCTCCATTCCAAGAGAGTGCAAGGTGTGGCGAATCTGTTGCAGGCGTTGTTCGCTTGGTTTAGAGATGCCATAGATATAACGTGCCAACAGGCTTTTGTTGATGCCAATGGCACGAGCCACTTCCGAAACGTTGAGCCATGGGAAACGCTTGAACATTTCTGCAACTTCGTTTTGGCCATTCGGCTCACTCGTTTCGAAGAAACTTGATATGTGCATGTCGGCATCCAAATCCTCCCAGCGGATGGAAGTGCCTTCTTCATCGATGGTGAAGTCAATGCGTTGTTCCATCGAGGCTTCTTTTAATTCGGGATAGGCCTCCAAAGGGCGGCTCAACACGCGGCCTTCGGTGGTCTTCATGTAGATTCGCTTTTCGTCAAACCAGATGTTTTTTATCTTTTCCATTTCTTTGAATATTGATTGTTTAGTCAAACCGTTTATGCCATTCCGCTATGAAGTCGTCGCGATAGATGGCGCAAGTGTCGATAGCCTTTTTCAGTTCCTGTTCCTTCAATCCGTGGTTATACACCAATGTAATCGTTGGTTCCAAAGCGATTTTGGCTTTCTTGCCGTTGTAATCCACATGTACATGAATGGGCTGGTGTTCGTCCAGGTAGAAGAAAAACCGCATTCCAAAAGTAATCAATAGTGTAGGCATACCGATTTTTTCGGCAAAGATAGGTATAAATTTTTATACCTGCAAGGTTTTTTGTAGAAACCGCTAAATTACAGCCGTATATTAACGGTTCACAACTTTGTGGACCACAAGTTTGTGGACCACTATTATGTGAACTAAATTATCTTTATTCTGAAACCCTGTAACCATTGGATATTTCTATCTGTTTTAGAGAGTGAGATGATGCTATTTGAGAAATATGAAAAAAGCCGACATTGCTTCCGGCTTTTTATACTAATGGTATATCTGTTCGTTTATTCTAGATGGGTATATTTTTTTGATACCCAGAGTTCATGTCCTTTATAATCTATTTTGTAAAAGTCTCCTGACTCGCCTAAATACTTGAATTTCTCTCCAACGTTGGGATGTCGATTGGAATCATCGCCCCATTTGAATGTGTCAGCGCTTGTAGAAGGTCCTAGCCTCAAACGAAGCTCTGATCCATCAATGACAACATAATTGCCAGTAAGTTTTTTTTGACTGCTTTACCCCTTAAGGTTTTCATCGGTGATTTGATCGCTTTCTGTAATAATCTTCCATGAGCCATCAATCATTTTGACATACAAATAAGAAGGATATGTTTTGGGAGCATTTTGCATATCCGTCCATACTTTTTTGTCGAAATAGACAGCGTAATACGAAGACTCGTTTTTGACTGACACATTGCTGATTTCCTGTCTGAAATCTGGATACTTGTTTAGCAGCTTTTCTTTTGATGACTTTATTTGTTCTATTGTGTACGAAGATTGATAATAAGTGACCTGATTGGCATATAAAGAAGATAGTCTATTAATGTCTCTGTCGTTGTGATATTGTGACCACAAATAAGCTACCTGACACGCACTTTCATTGCTACTGTTGTCTGTTGTTCTATTAGAGTTTGAATAGGAATTATCTTGATAATAGTTTTCGTTTGTAGAATTGTATGAAGCATCATTGTTTTGTTGCTTTGAAGGAGTGTCGTCATAAGAGCCTTCCAAACTATAGAGTATATTCAACAAATATGCTTTTAATTGGCTTGATGGCACTTCGGCTGTTTTATTCTTCACACCCGTTGCTTTGTCTATCTGATATATGGCATAAACATCACTTGAAAATAGCATCTCGAATATCGAGTTCTTATCAATCAAAGAAGCTTCGACCACTACATCATCTAGATAACCTGTGCCTTTTTTGTAAATAGATGTTGAATATCCTATATTTTCATTGCCATCAGAGTCGATATAAAACGAGAAATAGTAATTCCCATTTTTACTTAGATATTTCACTCGTTCCAACCTGCCTTGATGATCGAATATGTATTCTCTGATTTTTGCCTCGTTTCTCTTGTTAATCACATCCAGTGGTGATTGAAATGTGCCGAATTCCAAAGCTTCTGTTCTCCTTCCATTCACAAAATGATAGGCAGTAATACCATTCTTGTATTCAAACTCATATTTTTCATTCCCTTTTGACATGGAAGTAGGATACTCATATTTTCCATAACTCCCGCTATATGTCCATCCGTTTTCAGCTGCCTTTTTTATGTAAACAACATTGTTCTGATTAATATAATCATTGGCCGGATCATTGAATTGAGAAAACCATGTTTTTGATACTTCATTACCTTTAGTGTACAATACAGCAGACTTGTTTTGGTAATCGAACTTGATGGTGTTGTCGCCTTTTGACATGGTTTGAGGCCAATGTTTATTGCCGTAATTACCATCTAGTGACCAGCCGTTTACAATTAGTCTATTGATACTACTCACATTTCGTTTTTCCAATGCGTCTTTTTGAGGATCAATGATTTCTTTGAATTGTAATTTTTCTGCGTTTTGAAAATTATCCCATGAATGAAGCGCCGTGTTGTTTTGATAATCAAACTCATACTTCTCATCACCTTTTGAAATAGATAATGGCCAATTATTATCCCCGTATGAACCATTGTATTGCCAGCCATTCACGATATACTTTTCGACTCTTTTTGTCACATTTCGTAGTTCCAATACATTTCTTTGTGGGTCTTGGATCGAACTAAACCAAAGTTTTTCAGCGTTATCGGGATCGAAATAGTGCTCAACCGTATTGTTGTTATAATCAAACACGTACTTTTCTGCTCCTTTATAAATAAACCATGGCCAATTCTGCTTGCCTTTGATTTCATCGCTATATGTCCAGCCATCATCCATGTATTTTTGAACTTTTGCCACGTGACGTTTCCTTAATGCGTCATTTTTTGGATTCTTAATACGTTTGAACCAAATCTTTTCAGCATTTCGTTCATCAAAATAATGGATTGCCGTATTGTTCTCATAATTAAACTCATATTTTTCATTGCCATTGGTAATTGTCAATGGCCATGCTTGTTCCCCATAACTACCAAAACTCTCCCACTGGCCATTGGAGCAGGCACAGAAAAAAAAGAAGGCGGTTAAGGTTCCAAATAGCAAGGTAATCTTTCGTGTTCTGTTCTTCTTCATATTACTGTGGTTGTTTAGATGCCTTTTATTCCCTAAATTCGGTAGATTTGCGCATAAGAAGGCTAGGAAACTTGTTCGCACTTATTTTTGAAGTACAGGCTCTGGATAACCCTGGTAATAAAAATAAAGCACGGTAACCTAGCCTGTTTGTATCAAAATAAATTGATTACAATACAAGTTCGGCTTACTCGTGTCTTCTATCTCATTACCAAATTTTCCAGATTTTGTACTTCGAGACAAAAGCACAAATTGCCTTCAATCGTTCGGATGTCTCCCCGAACAATCAGGTGCAAATATACAAAGATTTTGGAATTGCAACGGTTTTTGAAACTTTTCTTTGCGAAGCAAATACCATTTCTGGATTGCTTCGTTCCTCGCAGTGACGAAAAGCCCTGTAATGACGGTAGAGATTATTCCCCAAACAAATCCTCCATGTCGAATACGCCTGTTTTCCCGATAAGGAATTCTGCAGCGGCGATGGCGCCTAAGGCAAAGCCCTGACGGTTGAAGGCTTCGTGGGTGAGGGTGATCTTGTCGGCGGGCGATTCGGCCATCACAGTGTGGATGCCGTTGACTTCGCCTTCGCGGGTTACTTTAATATACAAGGTGCGGTCGGATGGGTTGTCGATGCTCCATTGGCTGTAGTCGTGGTTGACGGCGAGGATGTCGTTGGCCAGCTTCACGGCAGTGCCGCTGGGTTTGTCCAATTTGTGGATGTGATGCGTCTCAGCCATTGAGAGTTGGTACCCGTACTTTTCAGCGTATTTTGCCAACTGTTTGTTGAGCAAGAACATAATGTTCATTCCGATGCTGAAGTTGGGCGCATGAAAAAGGCTTTGTTTCTCGTCGAGGCAACGTTTCTTGATTTCCTCGAAATGATCTTGCCACGCCGTAGTGCCCACAACAACGGGCAGATGCAGATCGAAGCAGCGGTTGATGTTGCTTACCACTTGGTCGGGCTGGCTGAAGT
This sequence comes from uncultured Bacteroidia bacterium, assembly GCA_902786745.1. Taxonomy (GTDB): domain Bacteria; phylum Bacteroidota; class Bacteroidia; order Bacteroidales; family F082; genus Limimorpha. Next base: position 251,001 of record CADADR010000003.1, on the reverse strand, counting down.
CGATGGCCACATCGGCTTGTTTGAGCATTTCGATTCGCTCCTCCCATTCCTTGGAATTGTCGATGGTAACGACGATTTTATGTTGTCGGGCGAGGGCGGCTTTCTCCACCTCGTGGCCCATCTTTCCGTATCCTATCAGTGCAATATTCATGGTTTAGAAATTAAGTTGGAACGACAAACCGACTTGAGCGTATTGTGGCATCTTAAGGGGCGACTCCATGGGCCGCAGGTAAGGGTCGACGCTGAGGCTGAGGTCGTCGCTGATGTCGTAGGAATAAAGGTGTCCGTCGACGCAGGCGTCGAGGATGTTGAGACCGTACCAGGCAGCGGTGAGGATGCAATAGAACTCAAAGTCGCGTCGGTACGATTCCTTATAGGTCTGCAGTTGCCCTTCGGCGTATTTGTTGGCCAAATCAGACTCGTGTTCGTTGAGCGTTACGCCTTCAGGCAGGTCGCCGGTTTTGAATTCGTAGGCATGCAAATATGACTTGTACTCGTAATAGTTGTTATAGGCCATATAGCCCAAACCGCCCAGGCCGGCATAGACGATGGGCACTTTCCACCATTTTCGATTGTAAACTTGTCCCAACCCAGGGAGGCAGGCCGACATGATGGTGGCTTTCTTGGGGCTGTGAGGTTTCTTGTCTTTGACTGTCTTGGCCGGCTCTTGTTGCTTGACAACGGTGTCGGCAGAGATAACGGCGTTGCCCACAGTGTCGAACACCACATTCTGCGCTTCCGTTTGCTGAGAGGCGAAAAGAAGGATGATGCCTAATAGAAACAGGAAACGGCGCAGCATGGCAATCACTTGTTGTTGAACAGTTCCATGATGCGGTCAAACTCGGCTTCGTCCTTGAAGTCGATGACGACGCTGCCTTGGCCTTTCACGTTGCGCTTCACCTTGACTTTGGTGTTGAGGGTCTGCGACAGTTTCTTGATGCTGCTCTTGAAGTGCTCGGGGATGTAGTTGGTCTGCTTGCGCTCCTTGTCGGCCTTGCCTTTGGCTTTATCGGCCATCTCTTCGGTCTGACGCACGTTCATCTCGTCCATGATGATCTGCTGGAGGAGCCTTAGCTGCTCTTCCTTGTCATTGATGTTGATGAGGGCGCGGGCGTGGCCCATGCTGATGTGGCCATCGCGGATGGCGATTTGCACTTCTGCAGGCAATTTCAACAGTCTCAAGAAGTTGGCAACGGCGCTGCGGCTCTTGCCTACTTTCTCGCTCACTTCTTCTTGGGTCATGTTGCACTCGTCGATGAGGCGTTGGTAGGAGATGGCCACCTCGATGGCGTTGAGGTTCTCGCGGTGTATGTTCTCGATCAGTGCCAACTCAAGCATCTGCTCGTCGTTGGCCACGCGGATGAAGACGGGGATGGTCTTCAGTCCTGCCATCTTGGAGGCGCGCAGACGGCGCTCGCCTGAGATGAGTTGATATTTGTTGTAGCCAAGTTTCCTGACCGTTACAGGCTGAATCACGCCTTGTTCCTTGATAGATTGGGCTAGCTCTCTCAGTGCAGTCTCGTCAAATTCAGTGCGGGGTTGGAAGGGGTTGGTCTCGATGAGGTCGATGTCGATTTCGGCAACGGCGCCTGCCACGAAATCGCCGCTGATGTCTTTGCTGGTGATGTCGGTTTCGGGGCTTTGCATGATGGCATCGAGGCCGCGGCCCAAGGCTCTTCTGTTCTTGTCAGGCATGGTATTCAGTCGTTTTTGGTGGATAAGTTGTTCTTTTCGAGGATCTCGCGTGCCAGGTTGAGGTAGTTGATGGCACCGGTGCTGTTGGCGTCGTACATGACGATGGTCTTGCCGAAGCTGGGTGCCTCGCTCAAGCGCGTATTGCGGTTGATGATGGTGTTGAACACCATGTCTTGGAAGTGCATCTTGACCTCTTCCACCACTTGTTTCGACAAACGCAAGCGGGTGTCGAACATGGTGAGCAGTATGCCTTCGATGTCGAGGTCGGGGTTGAGACGCGTTTGGACGATCTTAATGGTGTTCAACAGTTTGCCGAGGCCTTCAAGGGCAAAGTATTCGCATTGCACGGGGATGATGACCGAATCGGACGCGGTGAGTGAGTTGACCGTGACCAGACCCAACGACGGCGAGCAGTCGATGATGACGAAGTCATATTCATCGCGTATGGGGGCGAGCAGTTTCTTCATCATCAGTTCGCGTTCCGGCAGGTTGATCATCTCGATTTCGGCACCCACAAGGTCGATATGGGCGGGAATCAGGAAGAGGTTGGGTGTCTCGGTCTCAGCGATGACGGTCTTGGGATCCACTTGGTCGATGATGCATTCGTAGATGCTGGTCTCCACGGTTCTTGGGTCGATGCCCACGCCCGAGGTCGCATTGGCCTGCGGGTCGGCGTCGATGAGGAGGGTCTTGTATTCAAGAACGGCCAGACTGGCCGCGAGGTTGATGGCGGTGGTAGTCTTGCCTACGCCGCCTTTCTGATTGGCAATTGCAATGATCTTACCCATGTCGTTTCGGTCTCTTGTTTTAGGCTACAAAAGTACGCATTTCGGTGCGTTTTATTGTTTCGGTTTTTGGAAAGTTATCAACATCCGCGCGTTTTGTTGATAAGTTTTTGTCGCAGTGATGGTTTGCAACAAAAAAGGCCGCAAATGTGCGGCCTTCGTTCTTTTTTTATGGGCTGGATAATTACTTGTCCAGGCTGTCAAACCATTTGTCGATGGCGCTGTCAATCTCGCCGTGGCTTTCGCCTTCCGCATTGTCGAAGTGGCGGGGCTCCGGCTGGTCGTAATAGTCGGCAGGGTATTCGCCCGTTTCGATGTAATTGATGGCATCGTTCAAGCCCTTCGTGACTTTCTCAAAGTCTTCCTTGTAGAGGAAGATCTTGTGTTTCTCGTAGAAGAAACGGTTGAGACCCTCATCAAAACGGCGCTTGCTTTCGGTTATGGTGATGTACTTTTCGTCGTTCTTTGTGGATTTGACATCAAAAAAGTAAGTTCTCTTTCCTGCTTTCACTGCCTTGGAGAACAATTCCTCTTTTCCTTTCATTTCATTTTCTTCCATCATGTCTTTCAATAATTTGATTCTTTCTTACTTGTTCTTTTGTGTTTGAAAAGTGGGGCAAAAGTAGGAAAAAAATGAATATCGGAGCGTTTTATGTGTTATTTTTGCAGTCAAATACATTTTCTATGGAACTGAATTTGAAACGCCCCATAGCCTTTTTTGACCTGGAGACGACGGGCTTGAACACCTCGCACGACCGCATCGTGGAGATGAGTGTTTTGAAAATCAATGTGAACGGCGACGAGGAACAACGCGTGTGGCTGCTCAACCCGGAGATGCCTATCTCCCCAGAGTCCACTTCTGTACATGGCTATACCGATGCGATGGTGGCCGACAAGCCCACTTTCCGTGATAAAGCCAAAGAGATTGCCATGTTCATTGGCAATGCCGACTTGGCTGGATATAACATCCTGAAATTCGACCTCCCGATGCTGGTGGAGGAGTTTCTCCGTGTGGACTACGACTTCGACCTCAAGAGCCGCGACTTTATCGATGTGATGAACATTTACATGAAGATGGAACCGCGCAACCTGAAGAGCGCCTACCGTTATTTCTGTCATGCCGAGTTGGAAGGGGCGCATGGCGCTATGGCCGACACCAAGGCCACATACGATGTGCTCCGTGCCATGCTTGATAAGTACCAAGGCGTTGACTATGAGGATGGCAAGGGAAACAAATCGCAAGGCCCAACCAACGACATGAAGCAACTCTCCGAGTTCTCGGCGCACCATAAGAACGCCGACCTTTCGGGTCAGATCATCTTCGATGAGGAAGGCAAGGAGGTCTTTATGTTTGGCAAACACAAAGGCAAGAGGGTGGAGGATGTGTTTCGCATGGAGCCGCCTTATTATGACTGGATCATGAAAAACGACTTCCCACGCTATACGAAGAAGGTGGTGACTGCCATCAAACTACGCATGGGCGGTAAAAATGTAAAATAATGAAAATCATTTGTATAGGACGAAATTATTTGGCGCATGTCAAGGAATTGGATAACGACTTGCCAACGAAGCCCATGTTTTTCATGAAGCCCGACACGGCCTTGTTGCCCGTCGGCGAACCTTTCCCCTATCCTGACTTCAGCAATAAGGTACATTATGAGACCGAATTGGTGTTGCGCATTTGCAAAACTGGGAAGTCAATAGACAAGGAAAAGGCCTCGGAGTATTACGATGCCATCACCGTGGGCATCGATTTCACCGCCCGCGACTTGCAAAGCGAGTGCAAGGCCAAAGGGCATCCCTGGGAGATCGCCAAGTCGTTTGACTATTCGGCTCCCGTTGGCGAGTTCAAGAAAATCAACTCATTGAAGAATCCAGAAGATATTGCATTCGGAATGAAACTTAACGGCGATTGGGTGCAGCAAGGCCACAGCCGCGACATGATTTTCGATTTCAATACGATTGTCTCCTATGTCTCGCGTTTTGTTACGCTGAATCCGGGCGATTACATCTTCACGGGGACTCCCCAAGGGGTAGGCGAGGTGCATGTCGGCGACAAGTTGCAGTTGTTCTTGGAAGACGAACCTGTGTTTGAATTTGAAATAAAATAATGATAATCAATAAAATAACATTATGAAAAAGCTGTTTCTGATCGCCCTGCTTGCAGTGGCATTCCAACTTTCAGCTCAACCTTTATGGATGCGCCACAATGTGATTTCGCCTCAAGGCGACAAGATTGCCTTTTGCTATAAAGGCGATGTGTATGTGGTGAACGCCCAAGGTGGCAAAGCCCTGCAAATCACTACTAATGCCGCTTACGATGGCGACCCGATTTGGTCGCCCGACGGCAAACAGATTGCCTTTTCCACCGACCGAAACGGTAACTTCGATGTGTATCTTGTTTCGGCAGAAGGCGGTGTGGCCAAACGCATTACAACGAACTCTGCCACAGAGATTCCGTTGGCTTTCTCACCTGATGGCAAGGAAATCTATTTCACCGCACAAATCCAGAAGGCTGCCGAGAATGTGCAGTTTGCCTCGGGTTGGATTACCGAGTTATATAAGGTGAGCACCGAAGGCGGTCGCCCCGAACAGGTGGTGGCCGTACCTGTGAGCAGCATGTCGTTCGACAAGGACGGCAAGTCGTTCCTTTACTACGACCGCAAAGGTAGCGAGAACGTGTGGCGCAAACATCATGTATCTTCCGTGGCGCGCGATGTGGTGTACTACAACGCCAAGAAGAAGACGCATACCATCCTCACGACCAACGTGGGCGAAGATAGAGATCCAAGATATTTACCTGGCTATAAGGATGTTGTCTTCTTGAGTGAACGCAACAATAGCAGTTTCAATGTCTATAAGGCTCCCGCTGACAACCTTGAACAGGTGGAGGCAGTGACCCACTTCAAGACACATCCTGTCCGCTTCTTGAGTGTGGCCAACAACGGCCTACTGTGCTATGGCTACATGGGGGAGATCTACACACAACGCATTGGCGGTGAGCCTCAAAAGGTGAACGTTGAAATCGTCAACGACCAAGCAGAGGAACAGCTGGTGAAGCAGGACTTCAAGGGTGCAGGCAATTTCGCGTTGAGCAACGACGGCAAGTTGATTGCCTTTGTTTCGCGCGGTGAGGTCTTCGTTACGGGCGTCGACGAATACGCTACCACAAAGCAGATCACGCATACGCCGCAGGCCGAGCGCAGTCCCTCGTTCTCGAAGGACGGCCGCACCTTGGTCTATGCCTCGGAGCGCGACGGTTATTGGAACATCTACCAAGCCACCATCGAGCGCAAAGAGGACTACAACTTCGCCTACGCCACTTTGATTGACGAGAAACCCCTGTTCGACAACGACGGCATCGAGCGCAGCAATCCCGACTATTCGCCCGATGGCAAGGAAATTGCCTTTATTGAAAATCGTAATATCTTGAAAGTCTATAATATAGAATCAAGGAAAGTGCGTCAGATTACCGATGGCACACAACATTACGGTAGCATTGGCTACGAATGGTCGCCCGACGGCAAATGGTTCGCCATAACCCTGATCACCCACATGCGCGACCCCTATTCCGATGTTGCCATCGTGTCGGCCAGCGGTGATAAGAAGATATACAGCATCACCGAGAGCGCCTACTTCGACGATGACCCGCAGTGGGTGCTGGATGGCAATGCCATTCTCTTCAATTCGGACCGTTATGGTATGCGTTCCCATGCCTCGTGGGGCAGCCAAAGGGATGTCTTCATCGCCTTCTTGAACCAGGATGCCTACGACAAGTTCCGCCTCAACAAGGAAGAATACGCGTTGTTGAAGGAGCAGGAGAAGGGCAAGAAGGACGACAAGAAAGACGAGCCGAAAAAGGAGGAGAAGAGCGACAAGAAGAAAGACAAGAAAGACGGCCCTTCGACAGGCTCAGGGGCCTCGAAAGACGAGAAGCCCAAGGAATCCAAGAAGATTGAGGTTGACTTGGAGCATTTGCAGGACCGTGTCATCCGCCTGACGCCGATGTCGTCCAATTTGAGTGGAATGGCTTTGTCGAAGGACGGCGAAAAGCTCTATTTCATGACCTCGTTTGAGAAAGGCTACGACCTCTGGGAAATGGATGTCCGCGAGAAGTCGATGAAGATCACGAAGAAGATGGGGCAGGGTGGTGCCCATTTGGTCGTGAAGGACGACAACATCTTCCTGCTTTCGGGTGGCAACCTGCAAAAGGTGGACAAGGGTGGCAAGTCGACGCCGATTAAATTTGACGCCACCATGGAACTCGACCTCGCCGCTGAGCGTGAGTACATGTTTAACCATGTCTTCCTGCAAACCGAGAAGCGTTTCTTTATGAAAGACCACCATGGCGTGGACCTCGACATGATGAAGGAGGCCTACCAGCCTTTCTTGGCGCATATCAACAACAACTACGATTTTTCCGAGATGTTGAGCGAGATTTTGGGTGAACTGAATGTGTCGCATACGGGCTCGGGTTATCGTCCTTCAAGTCGTGGAGGTGACGCCACGGCAGAGTTCGGCGTGCTGCTCGACCTCGACTACAAAGGTGACGGCTTGAAGATTGCTGAGGTGGTGGAAGGCGGTCCCTTCGACAAGAAGAACTCTAAAGTGAAAGCGGGTTCTATTATCCAAAAGATTGACGGCGTGGAGATTACGAAAGGCATGGACTACTATCCTTTGCTTAACAACAAACGCGACAAGACCGTTTTGGTGACCATCTCCGACGGCGGCAAGACTTGGGACGAGACCGTGAAACCCATTAGTCATGGCGCGATGAACGAGTTGCTTTACAACCGTTGGGTAAAACACAACGAAGAGACGGTGAAGAAACTCTCCAACGGCCGCCTTGGTTACGTCCACATCCGCAGCATGGGCGATGCCAGCTATCGTGATGTGTATTCACAAATTCTCGGCAAATACAACCTCTGCGACGGCATCGTTATTGACACGCGCTTCAATGGTGGTGGTCGCCTGCACGAGGACATCGAAATCTTGTTTAGCGGTGAGAAATACTTGGAGCAAGTCGTCAACGACAGCGTGGCCTGCGTGATGCCTTCTCGACGCTACAACAAACCCTCGGTGATGATTATCGGTGAGGCTAATTACAGCAACGCGCATGGCACACCATGGGTTTACAAATACAAGAAGATGGGTAGCCTTGTCGGTATGCCCGTACCTGGCACCATGTCGAGTGTGACTTGGGAAACTTTGCAAGACCCGTCGTTGTATTTCGGCTTGCCCGTGGTGGGTTACCGTACCGAACAAGGCAACTGGCTTGAGAATACGCAGTTGGAGCCTGATGTCAAAGTGCGCAACACCCCCGAGAAGATGGCTGCTGGCGTTGATGAACAGCTGGAGGCAGCCGTTAAGGAACTGCTGAAAGAGGTGAAGGATTTCCATTATTGGGGGAAATAACGATGGCCTATGGCTTATGGCCCATGGCTTGCCCTTACTGTGTGGCAGGACATGGGCCATTGGCTATTAGCCATAGGCAATAATTAGCACGATTCTTGCGTTAACACGGAAAAAACAGCCCATGAGTTTCCGTTTGCATCTTATAATACTGTTTGCTGTTGCGAGTCTCTCAGTCTCGGCACATTCCGTCATGGAAGGGGACGACTATTATGAAGTGGAGCATTCGTGGAAGTATAAGGGTAAGGACTGTTCTATTACATTGAATATCAGTAAGAATCTGTACAATTATTATCGTAATGACCGTGAGCATTTGGCCTATGTCTACCAATTCAACAATGGTGAAATGCCACCCAATTACTACAGCTTCATGCTGTCGGAGTTCGACCGTCCCGTGATGCAATCTATAGCGAAAGAGTTTAGTCGTTATGCGCATTCCGAAAAAGACCGTATTGAATTAGCACTCACTTTTGTCCAGTCATTGCGATATGCCTTTGATACCGACTCGAAGGGCAAGGATGAGTATGTGCGTTATCCCGTTGAGACGCTGGTGGATGGCTGTGGCGACTGCGAAGACAAGGTGGCTTTGCTCGTGGCTATACTTTATGAGATGGATGCTGACATTTTGTTGCTGGTATTGCCCGAACACATGGCAGTGGGCGTGCATTGCGATGAAGTGGAAGCCAGTCGTTATCTGCTTTTCCGTGATAAGAAATACTATTACATGGAGACCACCATGTCAAGATGGGAGATTGGTGACATCCCTGGAGATTATTATCATGCAGAGATGGAAGCTGTGCCTGTGGATGATACGCCAACCATGCTTGTCAAAGGAGTGCGTTTTGAGTCGCAAACGACTCTTGCCTATGAGAAGGCACGCTGTGAACTGCAAATAGATCTAGACAATCTGGGTCCAGGTAAGGTGACTGATTTGCGACTTCATGTGCGAGTTGTCGAGTTGGGCAATCGTAACAGGTTGTTGGCCGAAGAATATTATCAGCTCGAAGATCTTCAGGAGGGTGTATCACGCACCGACAAACTCTCCTTGAAGAGCCTTATCAAGAAAAACTGCATATTGCAGATGGAGTTGTATGGGAATGAAATCGAGCCCCAGTACAATGAGTTGAAGCTAGAGTATAGCAGGACTCGGAGATAAGTGTCACTCCACCATCACCTCATCCATAAAGATCCAAGAATCATATCCCACTCCAGGCAGTCCTTCTGGCAATTTTCCGGGATTCTTTACCACAATGCGTAGGTAACGCGTGGAAAGATTTGGCAATTCGAAACGCTCGCGGAAAGTGTGATTGCCTGTCAAAGGTATTTCAGTCGTGAGGTTGAAGGTCTTGAAAGGTTTGTAGTTCTTCCCATCGTTGGAGGTGTAGACTTCAATCTCGTTAGGACGCAAAATCCAATCGTGGGCATTCACCAAGAAACCTATATTCAGCGCGTTGACTCTTTGGACTTTGCCGAAATCAATCTCAAGATCGGCGTCGATGCCGTAGAAGCCTTGCCAGTGGCCATCGGTGTAGTCGTCGCTACCGAGACTACCATCCAATAATGCATTATCGCCGCCACCGGAATATTCGGGGCGGTAGTTGCCTGCTGGACTATTGAGTTGTTTCAGTTTGCCCATGCCCTTGTGGTAGCAGAAATAGCGCTCAGTGCAAACAGGCTCGCCCAAGGCATTGAAACAAGCTGCTTTCACGAGGCAAGGACGTTCCAAAACAATGGCCTTTTTAAAGATGGAGTCGTTTGGCGAAACTACTTTTCCATCAATGGTATAGTAGATACTCTTGTCGTTGAAAACTGTCTTTAGCTCCACTGCCGCACGGCCTTTATTATCAGTGGTGGCTTCAATAAACGGCAGATAGTCAAGCTGTTGTAATTCTTTGGCAATGTCATCGTATTTGTCCATGTTGACATCCAGCCAATAGGGACGACTTTCGATGTTCCATACCTTGACATACTCGGTTTTCAGGTCGTGAAGTGTAGTCATCAATTCCCCAATCATCTTTTTGCTTTCTGCGATGTTGGCTTTTGTTGGGTCGTTGTAAGTGCGATAGAGTTGGATTCGGGTCGCGTTACGTTTGGCGCACCACTGCATGCGATGTACGGCATAGAGGGCATTGTCGAAGAGGTCGGCGTTGCGTTTCACTTTGTTTTTGTCATTTTTCAGATCCTTCCCTAAGGCAGACAGTGCTACGGAGGCTCTTTGGTTCAAGGCTTTGATTGAATCACTGACAAGGGCGGGGTAGAAAGGCGCCATGGGCTCCGTCATGGCGGTGAACTTGCCTATGCCGTCGATTTTAGTCCATTCAGAAAGTGCTTCGAGGTGCTCGTAGATGTCGCTGGAGAGACTGCCCATGAAATGGATGGTGAAGTCGGTTTCAGTGCTGCGCTCTTGCTGGGAAGCGGCGTTCCAACTCCTTTCAGCACCCAATGCAAGGCCATACAAAGCACTATTGATCAACGATTCGCCGAAGTCGTCCCAACAAGTGTTGATGACGCCGAGAGCGCCGTTTTTGTATCCGTCGCGACATAGGTTGGCGATGTTCTTCTTGAACTCGTAATGTTTAGGCCAAACCCTTTCGGAAAGGCTCACCCCGGGTGCGACAAAGAAGTTGCGTCCTGACTTGACGTATGGCTGCAGGAAGTCGTTAAAGTCGTCTATGCCCACATAGCTCCATGCGATGAGGAAGATGTCTTGGTCTAGATTCTCAAGGATTTCGGGGTGTTGGTCGGCGATGTCGCCCCACATCATCACACGCTTGCGATAGGGGCGAAGCATGCGGTTGACGCGGTTGACGTGCTGATAGTACACGGTTTCTGCCCCCAACGAATCGACGTAGGCTTTGGCCGCACCCTGACCAAGGCTCTCGGTCTCGTCACAATTGATGTTGAAATACGGCGACTTGTAAGCTCTCGCCACCTCACGAAGATGGTCTTCAAGGAATCTATAGGTCTCCTCTTTGACAGGATTGAGATTCCATTTCGTGTCGGCCAAATGGCTATAGAACGGGTTGCACAAAATCTCCTCAAAATGCCCAAAACATTGCTGGTTGCCAATGATTTGGATGTGATAAGGTCTGCAAAAATCTTCTAGTTCCTTGATTTCCTCGGCGGTGAAGGCATCGGCGGGAGCGATGTCGGGGTGGCACTTGGTCTTGAAGGTATGTTCGGTGTAAAGCGAGAACGCATTGAGTTTACATTCTGCAAGTTGCGGAATAAGACGTTTCAAGTAGTCCATGCTGACGATGGGACCACGGCTGATGTCGTCTTGCCAGGCACGTACCTTGAAATTGGGCCAATCGGTGATGGTCAAGCTGGGAATGACGATGGTGTTGTTTGGGCTTTTCAAATAAGCATAACGATAGAGTTGTTTCAGACTTTGAGTGGCATAAAAGAGTCCGGTGTTGGTGGTGGCCTCCAAGCGGATGAAATTGCTGTTGACCGTTAGGCGGTAGGCTTGGTCCTCGTTTTCGCTCACGCCAAGGTGGTCGGTCTTGACGAGTTCGATGAAATGCATGCCTTTGATGATGCCGCGTGAAAACAGCACTTTTCTGCCGCTGATTTGGTCCAAATCGTTGCGAAACATCGTGACGATCTGGTTGATTTCGGCATCGGAGGCATCGTAAGTGAGGACGACGTTATCGTCCCATGTGAAATATCCCTCGGTGAATTCGACTTGTTGGGGGGTGGGGAGGATATGGGTGTTTTGTGCGAAGGCGCATAGACTGAAAAGGCAAAGGATAATCAGGATTCGGGCTCTCATAGTTGGAAAATTTCTGCAAAGATAACAACAAAACTGCTATATTTGCCACAAAATTAACTTCGTTGAATTAGACATTTCTAGGACTATGATTAGATTGGAAATCTGTGCCAACGGCATCAAGTCGTTGCAGAACGCGATGGACGGCTGCGCCCAGTGCGTGGAGTTGTGCGAGTGCCTCGAAGTGGGCGGCGTGACGCCTTCGTTCGGCACTTTGGCCAAGGCCATCGATATTTCTTTTATCCCCATGCGCGTGCTCATCCGTCCGCGACCGGGCAACTACATTTACGACGAGGAAGAAGTGGAGATGATGAAGACCGACATCATGCTTTGCAAGAAACTCGGCTTTGAGGGTGTGGTCATCGGTGCTTTGAACGACAAGGGTGAGCTTGATGTGGAGACTGTTAAGGCTCTTATGGGAGCGGGAGAAGGCTTGAAGTTCACCTTCCACCGCGCCATCGATGCCTGCGTGAAACCTTTTGAGGCGGTGGAGAAGCTCATTGAGCTCGGCTTCGACAAAATCCTGACTTCGGGCGGCAAGCCCACAGCTTTGGAAGGCGTCCCGATGATTGCCGAGATGCAGTTGCGTTATGGCGACAAGATCGGCATCATGCCAGGCGGTGGCATTAACCTCGGCAATGTGAAGGAAATCCTTGACATGACGGGTGCCGTGCATTGCCACGCCTCGCTGGCGCATTGGGTGCCGCGCTTCAATGAGAAACTCTATCCCAACCAAAAGGACAACACGGGAGCCACGATGGTCTGGACCGAGTCGAACCGCGATTTGATTTACGAGATGGAGAAAATGCTAAATCCATTTTGATTATCTCACGCAGGAATGTTTATCTCACGCAGAATACGCAGAATACGCAGAAGCGCGAAGCGGCAACAATTCCCATAATTCTGCGATTTCTGAGTGCAAATAATATCTCACAATGAAAAAGTTATTCCCCTTGATTCTATTGGCATTCGCCTTCTCTGCGTGCCAACAGGTCGAAAAACCCAACGTCGTCATGCAAAGCCTCAACCAAGGCTGGACGCTCACGGGCGACACCTTAGATATTAATATGCAGGTCGATGTGCCCTCGGTGGTGCAGCAGAGCCTCTATGAAAACGGTCTTATCCCGCATCCCTATCTCGGTACGGTGGAAAACCAATTGCTCTGGATTTCCGACCATCCTTGGGACTACACTTTGCATTTCGATGTAGACAAGTATTTGCTTGAAAAAGAGAATGTTGAATTGGTTTTTGAAGGCATCGATACCTATGCTGATGTTTCTTTGAACGGTGAAAAACTCTTTTTTGCCGACAACCAGTTCCGCACATGGAAATACGATGTGAAAGACTTGCTGAAAAAGAGAGACAACCTTTTGGAAGTGCATTTTCCTCGTTATGATAGCATACAATTGGCTTCGTATGAGCAACATAAGCCGCAACTGCCTGAAAAATATGCCGTCTCGCGCAAGGCACCTTATCAGCACGGCTGGGACTGGGCTCCGAAATACAAGAATGTGGGCATCTGGAAACCCGTGAAACTGATGGGCTGGAACGAGGCGCGTTTGGAGGATGCCTATGCCGTCACATGCAGCGCTGATTCGGTACATGCCGTGTTGACGCTGCATTTGGATGTTGAGAATGCAACGGACGGGGAATATGAAGTTATCGTCTCAACAGGTTCAACGACTTTAGCCAACAGGTCCTTGAGCCTGTCGAAAGGCCGTCATCATAAGGTGTTTCCTGTTTTTATACAAGACCCTCAACTTTGGTGGCCCAACGAGATGGGCGAACAACCATTGTATGACTTTGAGGTGGCGCTGAAAAAAGACAACAGAGTGCTGGACTCCAAAAAGTTCAAGTCGGGCATCCGTACCTTCGAGATGGTCGATGAGCCTGACAGCATCGGCCGCGCCTTCTATTTCAAGGTGAATGGTGTGCCGATGTATGCCAAAGGCGCGAACTATGTCCCCGAGGAGATGATTGAGACTTGGATCAATGCCGACAATACGCTACGTCTGCTACGTCAAGCCAAAGACGCTCATTTCAATATGCTGCGTGTGTGGGGCGGTGGCATCTATCCCTCGGACGACTTCTTCAACATTTGCGATTCATTGGGCATCTTGGTCTGGCAGGACTTTATGTATGCCGGCACGATGTATCCCTATGACGAGGCTTTCCTCGAAAACGCCCGAATTGAGGCGGAGGAGCAGGTGAGACGATTGGCAAGTCATCCGTCGTTAGCCTTGTGGTGTGGTGGAAACGAGATCTCGGAAGGCTACTATAACTGGGGCTGGCAGCAGTCTTTGGGTTGGAGCGAGGAAGACGACAAAGCCATCAAAGCTGGCTATGACAAGTTGTTTGAAAATATTCTGCCTCAAGCCGTTGCGCAATTCGATGGCACGCGACCCTATTGGCCCAGCTCGCCCTCGAAAGGCTGGGGCCGACCCGAAAGCCTGACCGAAGGCGATGTGCACTATTGGGGCGTTTGGTGGGGCGAGCAGCCTTACGAAGTCTATCGCGAGAAGGTGGGTCGCTTCAACAGCGAGTACGGCTACCAAAGCTATCCCGATTATTCGACTTTGCTGAAAATCGCGCAAGGCGAGGAGCTGAGCAAGGATGCCGAAGTGATTGCCGCACACCAAAAACACGCCCGTGGCACACGCCAAATCGACGATTTCATCAAACGATATTACCCCAATGCCCAGCCGAAAGACTTTGAGGAGTATGTGCATCTGAGCCAACTCTCGCAGGCCTACGGCATGGAGATTGCCATTGAGGCGCACCGCACCGCGAAGCCTTACAATATGGGCACGCTCTATTGGCAACTCAATGACGCTTGGCCCGTGACGTCCTGGTCGTCCATCGACTATTACGGCAATCTCAAAGTGTTCCACGAAAGACTAAAGACCCTTTACGCGCCCGTGCTTTTAAGTCTCGACAAGAAAGACTATGGCGTTTTCGTCACTTCCGACTTGATGCGTGACATCGATGGAACATTGTCCGTTGCGGTGTGCGACCTTGAAGGCCAACAGTTGTTTGAGCAAAAAGTGAAAGTGGAGATGGATGCGAACGAAAACCGGAAATACACGGTGGAAGGCCTACGCGATTATTTGAGAAATACCGACCTGCAGAAGGTTTACGTGAAGTTGCAATTGACCGAAGGCGACAGCCTTACCGCCGAGCGCAAATGCTATTTTTCCGCTTTTTTTGAGTAAGGGCTGTAACTTTTTTGTTGTTTCTCCGTATTACGTTTGTTGATAAGAAAAACAACAAACAATAAAACACTAATACAATGAAGACAAGATTATTTTTTGCAGCCTTGCTGCTGCTGGCCTTCGGAACGGTGAAGGCACAAAACGAAGCCGATCAAATCAATATCATCAGAGTCCTTGGCTCGGGCGATGTGTATGTCAGCCAGACTCCAGGCCAATTATCATTGAAGAAAGAGGGCAAAATTGTCACTGACTACAATAGGACGTCAGACATGCTCATTCTCTCTGGCTCTGACGATTATGAAGTCGCCATTTCGCAACTTAAAAACATCCAGTTGCTTTCGTCAGCTGATGTCGTCTGCAAGAACACTATTAATGGTGATTATATCAATGTCTATAGTAGTGGATCAGGCGATATGGTGATGAAGTTGGATTACGACACCGTTCACGTTGTCCTGAATGGATCGGGCGACATCATCCTTGAGGGCAGATGCAATGTGTTGCAAGCCATACTGCTTGGAAGTGGTGACTTGGTTACCGACGGTATGAAGGCTGGCGATTCGTTTATCGATTTAAGAGGATCACGCGAGGCTAGAGGTGGTGACGACGTGTCGCTTTCCGAACTTATGGCCGAACTGGGCACTAATCTCGAACGTCTTTCCGACTCCGTAGATTGGAAGAATGTCGAAAAAGGAATGGAACAATGGGGGAAAGACATGGAAGAGTGGGGACGTAAGATGGAGAAATGGGGTGAGCGTTTCGAGCACAAGCAGGGCGGAAACTCTATTCGTCCTAGAAGCAATGACCGCCCGGCTCCTGATCAGAATAGACGTCCTGAAAAAAAGAACCTCCTTTTTGATGGCAACTGGAACGGCTTCGAAGCTGGCTTGAATATGCTGCTAGGTCCAGGCTCCACGGCTAATTTTGAGGGAGATTATAGCTTTTTGGAGTTGCGTCCTCTGAGGAGCTGGGTGTTCAATTTCAACATTGCTGACGTGGGCATTGCCTTCGACCGTCGTCACATCGCAGGCCTCTACACAGGTATTGGCTTGGGATGGAACAACTACAGCTTCAATAAACCTATCAAGGTGGTTAAAGGTGATTCTGATCTTGAGTATGAACCCTTGGATGCTGCAACATGGAGGAGGAGCAAGCTGGGCGTCCTTTATGTCCAGGCTCCTTTGATGATTGAGGTGCGTCCTACCCGCCGTCTCTATATCGCTGCAGGCGTCACTGGCGGCTTACGTGTCGATGGCTGGACCAAGGTCAAATTCCAGAATGGAGATAAGGTCAAGGTGCATAGCGACTATTACTTGAATCGTTTCAAACTTGACGCTTCGCTGCGTATCGGCAAGAATGACGGCTGGGGTTTCTTCGCCAACTTTAACCTGCTGCCCACTTTCGACGAGGCTCATGCCCCGACCTGCCACACGACTAGCTTCGGCTTCAGCTTGAATTTCTAAAGCAAAGTCAAATCATCAACTCATAACAATTAAAGGCCGCCTCGATTGAGGCGGCCTTTAATTGTTTGTTGTAGTACTATTGTTACTCTTGCTCGTGGCGTTTCTCCCAGCGCTCTTTCGCCTCTTCGATGCGGTCGTCGACACGGTAGAAGGTCTTCACGGCGAGGTCGGCAGCGGCCAGGTTGATTTCCTCCTTGGCGAGTTGCAGCCCTTCTTGAATCATGCTGCCCAGACTCTCGTATTTGCCATCCGTGATTCTCAGGATGCCCTTGCCTCCAATCGAGGTCTCTTCATAGTCGTCATCCGTATATGACGCCAGGGCGTAGTTGTCAGGCATGTTATATGGAGCATAGTCGGGTTCCGTTATTTGGGCAAGCAGGAGCTGACTCGTGATGGTGGCAGGTGCTTCGATGGCTTGCATCTCTGCCAGCATCGGCATGGCATCCCTTTCAGAGGACACTTGTTTTTTGTTCGAGGCTTTTGGAGTCGACGTTGTTTTGTTGGCCTTGGCCCATGTTGTGGTCGTCGGGTTTTCGGTAGCCCGTCTAGGAATCAAGGCTATGGACTCGTTGGTGTTGATCCGACTGACCTCGATGGGCTTTAAGTTGGCGATGGGTTCTACTTTGGGCAACGTCTTCTCGGGCCACAATCCGACGGTGAGCAGCAATCCGGCGGCAGCGGCAGCCGAGGCAATCTTGACATAAAGCGGCACAACAGCTGCTTTTTTCTTCAGGCCTTCCTTGTTTTCATAAGCAAGGACAGGAGCCTCCAAATGCGGAAGTTCCTCGGTGAGTTCGTCCCAGTCCAAGCCTTGAGCCGCGACGAAGGCTTTCAGCTGCTCTGCCTCGTCGGGACTGAGGTTACCTTCCATATAGTCAAGGAGGTAAGCCTCGTAGTTGTCGGTGGTGATGTTTGTCTTCATGGCTCTATGTCAATAAGGTTGTCGATGCTTTTCAGTCTGTTTTTCAGTGCGGTGCGTGCGCGGAAGATGTTGACTTTCACCTGTGCCTCGCTCATCCCTGTGATGTCGCCGATCTCCTGGTAGCTGTAGCCTTCGTAGTCGCGAAGCAACACCGCAGTGCGTTGCGCTTCGGGCAGTAGGGTCAAGGCCTTTTGCAGGACTTCGTTGACGTCGGGGTAGGCGTTTTGCGTAGTCTTCGCGTTGGCCGGTAATGGCTCTTCAACGTTAGCGAAGCGTTGTTGGTGCCTGACTTCGTCAATCATGGCGTGGTGGGCAGTGGTGAAGAGATAGGATTTCGCCTTTGCGAAGTCAATCGTCTTGACCTTCTCCCAAACGCGTGCAAAGCTTTCCTGCACCACGTCCTCGGCCTGCTCGCGGTTGCGGAGGCTCGAGAACGCGAAGCGGAAAAGCCGGTCGGCATATTGCTCCACGCACTGGTTGTACTGACTTCTGTCCATCTTTGATGTAGGTAATACGGAGATTTGGCGAAAAAGTTACATCAAACGGCAAAAATATCTATTTTTGCGCTCAAAATAAGAAATCATGTTGTTAAACTACATCACTTGGAATGTCGATCCCGTGCTGTTTTCCATAGGCAGCATACATGTCCGTTGGTATGGCCTTATGTGGGCCTTGGGCTTTTTGTTGGGCTATTTCATCATGCGAAAGATCTACCGTCGTGAGAAGATGCCTGACGAGTCATTGGATAAACTCCTGGTTTATATGCTTCTCTTCACGGTTGTGGGTGCCCGACTCGGACATTGTTTGTTCTACGAACCTGAGTATTATCTTGCCCATCCATTGAAGATGCTTGCCGTTTGGGAAGGCGGTCTCGCCAGCCATGGTGGCGCCATCGGCATCCTGCTGGGCCTTTGGATTTATGTGAGGAGATACAACAAGTCCACGAAAAAGAAAGAGGAAAAACAGCATATCACGTTTATCTGGATCATGGACCGTATCGTCATCCCCGTGTGCCTTGTCGGTGCTTTGATTCGCTGCGGCAATGTGTTCAACCACGAGATTTACGGTACGCCGACCTCCTTGCCTTGGGGTTTCGTGTTCCTTCGCGGTGCTGAGCAGTTCTGCGGTACGGTCGACAGTTACACGGCATGCACGGCATGGGACGCTCCCTGTCCGCCCAGCGAGTGGCTGCCATGCCATCCGACGGGCCTTTATGAGGCTTTCTTCTGCCTCGTGGCTATGGTCATCCTGCTGTGGATGTACTACAAACGCGACCTTGGCGACAGACAGCCAGGCTTGATGTTCGGCACCTTCCTCATCATCATCTTTGGCTCGCGCATCGCCATCGAGTTCCTTAAGAATGTCCAAGTGGAATTTGAGAAAAACATGACCTTCGACATGGGTCAATGGCTCAGCGTCCCCTTTGTGCTCATAGGCATAGGGATGATAGTTTGGAGCTTCATGCATAAAAAAGAAAAGCAGCTCTGAGGCTGCTTTTCTTTTTTGGTTTACTCTGCGTAATACAAATTGAGGTATTCCATCATGCGGTCTGAAATCTCTTGCGCCAGCTCGGTGCGCCCGTATTTCTTGGCTACGCCTCCGAAATGCTTGAGCAGGCTCATGCCTTCGCCGATTTCGTCTTCGTAGTATTCCACAAGTTTGGGCTTCATACTGCCGTAATAGCTGATCTTGTCGCAATAGTTGTTGACCAACTGCATGAGGTAATTGTCGCCTTTCACGCTGTCGCCGCAGACGTAATACATCTCGGGGAAGTGAAGGGTACGGATGTCGGCAGGGAACTTCTTGCTGGGGAAGAACTCTTGGTATTTGTCCATCACGATGATGGCCGAGTCAAACTCTTGGTGGTTGACCAAAGCCTGGGCTAAGCGGGAATAGGCCTGTTGAGCGTAGGCAGCGTTGCGCACGCTTTCGCGGTCGGGGACGACGCCTTCTTGGTTCAGGCTGCCCCAGTTGACGATGCCTTCATTGGCCTTGGTGACCAAAAGATCGTAGCTGCCTTCACGATACACGCCACCGACACCTTTATAATAGTCTTCGGCTTCGACGGGGATGAACCTATAGGCCAAGCCTTCCATGTGGAGGTATTTGTCGATGCCAAGCACCTTCGACATGTCGCTGAACGAGGTGAAGTACACCGGACGTTCCCAGTTGTTGGTGGCCATGAAGTCAAGGAGCATGATGGCATTCTTGTAGATCCAGTTCTCCTTGATGTCCCAAGTAATTTCGTCCACAATCTGGTCTTTCATGCTTTCGGGAACGATGCCGTTCTTGATGCAGGCTTCTTTGTCGACGGTGAGTTTCACGCTACGGCAAGGCACGTAGTTGTAGGTGGTACCCATATAGCGTTTCACGGCCTTGGGATTATGGATGAAGTCGATGACTTGCTTCAGCTCGACTTGCTTGCCCTTGAAGTAATCTTCTTCTTCGACAGGGATCTGCTCGTTGACACCATTGTCATAGTCTTTGTACGAGAGGGTAAGAGGCATGCGCTCCGACTCGTATACCTTACGGCCCATCTGGTGGACATACCAATAGCCGCTCGATAGCATATAACAGCACACGCGCACGTCGGTTCGGAAGCCCTCCACCTCTTGCACGTACCACAAGGGGAAGGTGTCGTTGTCGCCGCGGGTGAAGATGACGGAGTTGGGCGGTAGCTGCGCGAGATAGTTGCGCGCCCAGTCGCGGGCCGAGGTCTTACCTGCACGGTTGTGCTCTTCCCAGCCGTTGGCGGCCAACACGCAAGGCACTGCCAAGAAGCAGATCAGGCCGACGGCCGCGACGGTGATCATGCTCTCCTTTTTCAGGAGTTTGTTGATCCAGTCGATGAGCGCAATCACACCGAAGCCGATCCAGATGGCAAAGGCATAGAACGAGCCAGCATAGGAGTAGTCGCGTTCACGAGGCTGATTAGGTGTCTGGTTCAGGTAGATGATGATGGCCAGACCGGTCAGGAAGAAGAGCAGGAAGACGATCCAGCTTTGCTTCAAGTCTTTCTTCAGCAGCCAAATCAAGCCGATGAGGCCTAGGATGAGCGGCAGGAAATAATAGGTGGTACGTCCCGGGTTCTGCAGACATTCAGGAATGTTGTCCTGGTCGCCGAGACGGGCGTTGTCGATGAAGCTGATGCCACTGAGCCAGTTGCCGTGGTTGAGTTCGCCCTGGCTCTCAATGTCGTTTTGACGGCCCACGAAGTTCCACATGAAGTAACGCCAATACATCCAGTTGCATTGGTATTGGACGAAGAACTTGAGGTTTTGCCCGAAGGTGGGTTTGTTGACGGTGACGACCTCGCCACGGTAGTTCCTCACACGGACGGGTGTACCTTTGACCACGCCATTGGCGTCTTTACGGTAGCTGTCGTACATGTCCGAGTGCGAGCCTCTTTGTGTACTCCACATACGCGGGAAGATGGTCTTCAGTTCAGAAGGATAGTCGGGCTTGCTCTGCTTGTTGTCGTCGGTGACCACATAGCGATGGGCCTCCTTGTCTTTCACATAGGTCGGGTTGCCGTCCTTGAGGCCACTGACAGGGGCATTGTAATACGCTCCATAGAGTAGAGGCCAGCTTCCGTATTGCTCACGGTTGAGGTACGATAGCATCGAAAGGGCATCCTTAGGTTCGTTCTCGTTGATAGGTGTGTTGGTGTTGGCACGGATGACCAGCATGAAGAACGACGAATAGCCGATCAGGATGAACATGAAGGAAAGGATGGCGGTATTCCATAACACTTTCTTGCGTCTCGTCGTGGCGATGAGACCCCAAACGATGAGGCCAATAATCACGGCGAAATAGACGATGGTGCCTAGGTTGAAAGGAGCACCGAGCGTGTTGACGAAGAACAGCTCCATCTTGCCCGCCAGATTGACGATTTGAGGCACGAGGAACATATTGATGAGCCACAGCAGTGCCACCGAAATCAAGCCTGCCAAGACAAATCCCCAGAAGGAGGTCTTCTTCCATTTCTTGAAATAGATCACATATACGAATGCGGGGATACAAAGCAGGTTGAGCAGGTGAACGCCGATGGAGAGGCCAATGAGGAAAGCGATGAAAATGATCCATCGGGTACTCTTCGGGTCGTCGGCCACCCGCTCCCATTTCAGGATGGCCCAGAAGGTCACAGCAGTGAACAGCGATGACATGGCATAGACTTCGCCTTCGACGGCATTGAACCAGAACGACTCGGTGAAGGTGTAGGCCACTGCGCCGACAAAGCCAGCCAGCAGCACGCCGATCTTGTTGGTCCAAGGTGCGTCTTCTCCTTCCTTCATCCACACTTTACGGGCGAGCATGGTGATGGTCCAGAACAGGAAGACGATGGTGAGGCCGCTGCAAATGGCTGACATGACGTTGACCATCAAAGCCACCTTGGTGACGTCGCCACCTGCAAAGAGTGAGAAGAATCGACCTAGCATCTGGAACAAAGGAGCCCCAGGCGGGTGACCCACTTGGAGTTTGTATGCCGTTGAAATGTACTCGCCGCAGTCCCACCAGCTCACAGTAGGCTCAAGCGTGAGGAAATACACGACGGTGGCAATCAAGCCTGCCAACCATCCTGTAATGTTGTTTAACCTTTTGAAAGTCATAATGATATAAAAGTGTTTGTTGTTTATCGAAACAAATTCGGCCTATGCCAAACTGCAAAAATACGGTTTTTTGGCTTATCTCTAAACGGAATAACGGCAAAAACGCTTTTTGTTGTGCCATAAAAGCAATTTTTTTCAAAAAAAACGCAAAAATCTCTTGCGCGTAAAGAAATTAGTTGTACTTTTGCAGCCGCATTCGGAAACGAATGATGTCGAGTGGTGTAATGGCAGCACTGCAGATTTTGGTTCTGCCTGTCAAGGTTCGAATCCTTGCTCGACAACTTGAGGTGGAAGAAAAGACCTGCTACTTTGAGTAACAGGTTTTTTTATTGTTAAAGCCAAGGTCCCTGAGCTTGTCGAAGGGCCGATTTAAAAGATTGAAGATTAAAATGATAGACAAAGAACAAGTTGCAACCCTCTGTGAAGAAGCCCTTGCTGGCACTGACCGCTTCCTCGTGGAAGTGAAGGTGAAGCCCAACAACGTGATTGAGGTCTATGTCGACGCCGACACGGCTGTCAACATCGACCACTGTGCCGAGTTGAGCCGTTATATCAACGAGAAACTCGACCGCGATGTGGAAGACTACGAGCTGAGTGTGTTCTCATGGGGCCTCTCTGGCGCCTTGAAGCTTGACCGACAGCTGCAGAAGTATGTGGGCAAGGACGTGGAAGTGAAGACGAAGGAGACGGGCAAGATGCAAGGCAAGCTTGTGGGCTTCGACGCCGAGAAGGTGGAGTTTGCACCTGCCCCTAAGAAAGCCTCGAAGAAGAAACCCGTCGAAGAGCCTGCCAACATGTTTTTTGAACGTAAGAAGGTGGAAATCAAACCTGCTATAATTTTCTGATAATCAATAAATAATCATATATAAAATGGATAACTACAAATTAGTAGAAACTTTCTCGGAATTCAAGGAATTCAAGAACATTGACCGTGAGGCCATGATGCGCATCATCGAAGATGTGTTCAGAGGTATGTTGAATAAGAAGTTCGAAACCGAAACCGACGACTTCATCGATATCATCGTGAACGTCGACAAGGGCGACTTCGAGATTTACCACAACCGCACCGTGGTGGAAGACGATGAGTTGACCGACCCGCTGCGCGAGATCAAGCTGTCGGACGCCATCAAGATTGAGCCCGACTTCGAAGTGGGCGAAGAGGTGAACGAAGAGCTGCGTATCGAAAACTTCGGTCGCCGCGACATTCTCGCCTTGCGCCAGAACCTTCAGACCAAGGTGGCCGAATACGAGAAGGAAAACATCTTCCAGAAGTATAAGGAGAAAGTTGGCGAGATCATCACCGCCGAAGTGGCCCATGTGTGGAAACGCGAGATCGTGGTCATCGACGACGAGAACATCGAGCTGATTCTGCCCAAGATGGAGCAGATTCCTGCCGACATATATAAGAAAGGTGACACCATCCGCGCCATCGTGAAGAGTGTGGAGAGCGTCAACGGTTCGCCCGTGGTGACGCTTTCGCGTACCTCCGAGATCTTCCTGCAGCGTTTGCTCGAAGCTGAGGTGCCCGAGATCTACGACGGCCTTATCACTATCAAGAAGATCGTCCGTGAACCTGGCCAACGCGCCAAGGTGGCAGTGGAGTCGTACGACGACCGTATCGACCCCGTTGGCGCCTGCGTCGGCATGAAGGGCTCGCGTATCCACGGCATCGTCCGCGAGTTGCGCAACGAGAACATCGACGTCATCAACTGGACTACCAACCCGCAACTGCTCATCACCCGTGCCTTGAGCCCGGCTAAGATCACTAATATCGTGCTGAGCAGCGACAACACCATGGCCAATGTGTATATGGAAAACGATCAGATCAGCTTGGCTATCGGAAAGGGCGGCTACAACATCAAGCTCGCCGGTAAGCTGACTGGCTACGAGATCGACGTCTACCGTAACAGCGAGGCCAACAGCGCCGAAGAGGATGTCGACCTGCAAGAGTTCTCCGACGAGATCGACCAGTGGGTCATCGACTCACTCATCAAGATGGGCTGCGACACGGCTAAGAACGTGCTTTCCTATACGCCCGAGGAAGTGGCTTCGCGTGCCGACCTCGAGATAGAGACCGTCAAGGAAGTGTTCCGCATCCTGAAAGCTGAATTTGAACAAGATGCCGAATGATGCTTAGGCATATAAAACAAACGAGAAACAAAAGAAGAAACTATGTCCGAAGAAACTAATTTTTCAATTCGATTGTCGAAAGCGGCAAAAGAATTCAATGTGGGAAAGGATACCATCGTAGAATTCCTTGGTAAGAAGGGATTCCAGGTGGACCCGTCTCCCAACACGAAGCTCACATCGGAGATGTATGAGCTGCTCGTGAAGGAATATCAGGGCGAGAAGGAAGTGAAGAATGAGGCCAAGAAATTGGGCAACCTCTCCTATAAGGGTGGAAGTGTTTCCGTTGATTCGGCATTGCAATCGCAAAAGTCAGTTGAGGAAGAGGATCATGATGAAGTCATCATCCGCACCAACACGATATCTACGCCAGTGAAGAAATCGGGCAAGAGCCACGCTGCCTCTGAACCTGCCAAGGAGAAAGAGACGCCCAAGGAGGAAAAACCTGTGGCGAAGGAGCCTGCCGCTCAGCCTAAAAAGGAAGTGGAGAAGGAAGAACAAGGCGTACCTGGTATCTCGCTGAAGATTGTCGGTCAGATCGACTTGGAGAAAAAGCCCAAACAGGAAAAGAAGCCTAAGAGCGAACCCGAAAAGCCGGCCAAGCAGCAGGAGAAACAGCCCGAGGCTGAAGTGAAAAAGCCTGAGGTGGTTAAGGAGACTCCCGCTGAGGCTGCTCCTGCACAACAGGAACAACCGGCCGAAGAAAAGCAAGCTGAGCCTCGCCATATCAAATTGGAAGCGCCTAAGCTGACAGGTCCCACCGTTTTGGGTACCTTGGAATTGCCTGTTGAGAAGAAAAACGGCAAAGCCGAAACGAAGAAGAAAAAGCGTAAGCGCATCATGGGCAAGCCCGAGGGCTCGTCTGAAGATCCCACTGGTGCCAACGTGAATAACGGTGGCAAGAAACAGGAAGGACAGAAGCCTGGCAAGGGCCCGCGTCCTGCCGACCAAGGTGGCAAGAAAGGCCCCAAGGACAGCCCGAAGCTTGGCAAGAAAGACAAGAAAGGCAAGCGCGAAGAGAAGCCTGAGCTGAGCGAAGAGGAAATCTCGAAGCAGATCAAGGACACCTTGGCACGTCTCGCCCCCATGGGTAAGTCGAAGACCTCCAAGCACCGCCGCGAGAAGCGTCAGCAGGTGGCGGGCAGCATGATGGAGGAGATGATGCGCCAGGAAGAGGACAAGAAGGTGCTGAAGGTGACCGAGTTCGTCACAGCCAACGAGTTGGCGACGATGATGAACGTGCCTGTGGTGAAGGTCATCGGCACCTGCATGAGCCTCGGTATGCCTGTGTCCATCAACCAGCGTCTCGATGCTGAAGCCCTGACCGTGGTGGCCGAGGAATTCGGCTTCCAAGTCGACTTCGTCAGCGCCGACGTGCAAGAAGCCATAGCAGAGACTGATGAGGTCGATAAGGAAGAGGATCTCGTGCCTCGCGCCCCCGTCGTCACTGTCATGGGTCACGTCGACCATGGTAAGACCAAGCTCTTGGACTATATCCGTAACACCAACGTGGTGGCCGGTGAGGCAGGTGGTATCACCCAGCACATCGGTGCATACGAGGTGACCACTGAGAGTGGCAAGAAAATCACCTTCTTGGATACGCCTGGTCACGAAGCCTTCACGGCCATGCGTGCCCGTGGTGCCAAGATCACCGACGTCGCCATCATCGTCATCGCTACCGATGACAGCGTGATGCCTCAGACCGTCGAGGCTATCAACCACGCCCAAGCCGCTGGCGTGCCTATCGTCTTCGCTCTGAATAAGATTGATAAGCCCACTGCCAACCCCGACAAGATTCGTGAGCAACTCGCTAACATGAACATCCTCGTCGAGAGCTGGGGTGGTAAGTACCAAGACCAGGAAATCGCCGCTAAGATCGGTCTTAACGTCGATGCATTGCTCGAGAAGGTGCTGCTTGAGGCCGAGCTCCTCGACCTGAAGGCTAACCCCAACCGTCTGGCCAAGGGTACGGTCATCGAGTCCGCTTTGGACAAGGGCCGTGGTTATGTGGCCAAGATCCTGGTGCAGAACGGCACCTTGAAGATTGGTGACATGGTGCTTGCTGGCACTACCTATGGTAAGGTGAAGGCCATGTTCGACGACCACAACCGCCCCGTCAAGGAGGCTGGTCCTTCCACGCCGGTGCTGTTGCTGGGTCTGAATGGCGCTCCTATGCCGGGTGACGCCTTCAACGTGATGACCGACGAGCGCGAGGTGAAAGCCATCGCCAACCGTCGTGAGCAGCTGCAGCGCGAACAGACACGCCGCACCAGTCCGCACATCACCTTGGATGAGATCGGCCGTCGTATCGCCATCGGCGACTTCAAGGAGCTCAACATCATCGTCAAGGCTGACGTGGACGGTTCCGTGGAGGCTCTTGCCGACAGCTTGCTGAAGCTTTCCACCGAAGAGGTGCAGGTCAACGTCATCCACAAGTCGGTGGGTGCCATCAGCGAGTCGGACGTCATGCTGGCTTCGGCATCCAACGCCGTCATCGTGGGCTTCAATGTGCGTCCTACCGCACAAGCGCGTAAGATGGCTGAGAACGAGAAGATCGACATCCGTCTCTACTCCATCATCTACACTGCCATCGAAGAAATCAAGGCCGCTATCGAAGGCATGTTGGCTCCCGAGATTGAAGAGGTGGTCACTTGCAACCTCGAGATCCGTGAGACCTTCAAGATCAGCAAGGTCGGTACCATCGCCGGCTGTATGGTCTTGGACGGCAAGGTCACCCGCAATACTAAGGTCCGTGTCATCCGCGATGGCATCGTGATCTACACGGGCGTGCTTGGCTCCTTGAAGCGTTACAAAGACGACGTCAAGGAAGTCAGTGCCGGTATGGACTGCGGTTTGAACATCGAGAACTTCAACGACATCAAGGTCGGCGACATCATCGAGGGTTACACTGAGAAGGAAATCGCAAGGAAGTTGTAAAAAAAAGACCGGCAACGCCGGTCTTTTTTTTACAATTTTGCCATCACCTTCAGCAATTGCTCGCCCAAACCGATGGTATAGCCTTGCTTCATAAACACCACCTCGCTGTTGGCGTTGGCGATGAGGAAGATGGGGCGGCTGTCGGTGTTGAGATGTAGTCCGTCGGCGATCTCGTCGCGGATGGCACCTTCATCGAGGCCGTAGACGATGCCTTCGGGCAACTCGCTGAAGTTCTTTAGTTTGAACTTATCGTATTCCTCTTTGCTGCTAAAGATGAAAATCATCGGCAGGTTGCTGGCTTCAAAGTCCTTGCGGAAGGCGGCGATGTCCTGCATGGCATGGGTGGTGGGCTCGCTGCCTTGGTCCAAAAGACCGAGGATGAAATACTCGTCTTGGATGAGCTGTTTGGCGTTGCCCACTTCGCCCGTCTCAGGGTCGGTGAACTTGCTGTCGGCATAGAAACTGCCGACGACTTGAAGCTCGTCGTTGGGCTGGCGCAACACGAGATTCACCTGCGTGGTTTCACCTGCCTTGATGGTGAAGAATTGGCTGTGGGTCAAGGCGGTGCCGTCATCCAAACGGGTGCCTGCCGTGAGGATGTAATAGCCCTCGTCCAAAGGCGTGGGATGCTCGAAAGAGGAGAGCATCATGCCATCGTCGATGCCAGGGTCTTTGGCATCGTAGGCCAAGAGGCGGAAGCTGTTACCATCGAACTTCTTTATGCTGAAATGCGTGTAGTATTTCGGGTCGGCCACGGAAGCGATGGGGAAGTATTGGATGTCCAAGTATCCTTCAGCGGCACTGGCGGGTTCGGCAGCTTCAAAGTCCACATTGGTCCATTCCTTGCCGAAGTATTGCACATTGCCATTCACCGGGTTGATTTGTGCGGCGATGCCCAAGCTTCGTGCCATGCTGACGAAGAAGATGTCGCGCGAATGACGGTCGGCCTTGCGTGCCTTCAAGACGCCTAAAGGCGAGATGGGGTAACGCTGAGGATTCAGGTTGTCATCGGTTTTGATGTTGTTTTTCACCCATTCCACCAAAAGGGCGGGATTGTCGTGGTATTGCTGACGTTCCGTTTCGGGGAAGAATTCAGAGAGGGCCTTGCGGTAAGGCACCAGCATCTCGTTGCTCACGCGCGGACTGAGGATGTATTGTGCATAAAGCTCAGGCGGCATGGAGATGATGGATTGCTCGAGACCAGGCGTGTTGTCGAGATGGTCTTTCAGCACTTCGAGGCTGACATCGCGCAGGTCCTTGTCGGAGATGTTGCTGAGCAGCTCCACAGCCTTGATCTCTTGGTTCTTGTCTTGGGCGTATTTCACGAAGTCGGCGATGGTCTGCCAGTTGCCCCAGGTCTTCTCAAGAATACTGCAAAGCTTTTTGTTGCCCGTATTCATGATCACGTTCATCTGAGCTTTCTTGCAGTCGGCGATGTAGGCGTTGCGCAACGAGTCCTCGTAGGCCACGCGGCGGTCGTTCTCGGCACGCATCTCAGCCGTTACCTCAGGCAAGACGCTGGTCGGGGCGGGTGGTACCATGTCGAATTCGAAGACTTCTTCAGCGCCTTCCTCGTGGTTGAGGGTGATGGTGACATTCTCTTGTTCGCCCGACTTGAACACTTGGAAGCCGAACTTGCCGTCTTTGGCGGCGTAGGCCATCATGCAGCCCAAACCAGCAGTGAGCCAGGTCTGACCATTCTCGTCTGTAGTTTTCGTGACAACGGTGCAGAACTCGGCGTAGTTGTATATCTTGAATTCCACAGGCAGGTTGGCTTGAGGCTGACCATTCTCGTCTACGACGGTGAAAGTGGTCTTGGCAGTCTTACCATAGTTGTCCACCACGTTGATCTCCGTGTAGTTGGCACTACGACTGATGACCTCCTCGGGGCCGTCGTAGTCGCCAAACACGCGCGTGTGTAGTAATAAGGTGCGCGAGGCGGGCTCGTTGAACCATCCTAAGTCGAGCACAGGCTCGGGTTCGCAAGCGCCGAGGAAGTGCCATTGTCCGTCCACCCAAGCCTCCACCCACGCGTGGTTGTCGTCGCAGTGGGCCCAGCGAGGGGTGTAGACCTGTCGTGCAGGGATACCCACAGTGCGCAAGGCGGTTACCAGTAGCGTCGACTCCTCGCCGCAGCGACCCCACGAGGTCTTGATGGTGGCCATAGGCGCACTGGTGCGACTATCGCTACCCTTGTAGTTCACGTGTTCGTGGCACCAATGGTTCACTTCGAGGACGGCATCGTAAAGCGACAATTCCTTCACGCGTGCTTTCAGTTCCTCATAATAGGTGGCGCGGAAGCGGTCGAGGTTCTCGTTGTTGACGCGGACGGGTACCACAAAATGCTTGAACTCGCGCTCGGGGATATTTTCGCCCCAAGGCATCTCTTCCTTGGCGAGGAAGGCATAGTGCACGCACTCGCGGTAATAGTCTTCGGTGTAGTCCACGCTGTCGCCGAGCGGCATGTATTGGTAAAGGAATTCCAAGGCTGCTTTTTCGTTGAAAGCCAAATTCTTTTCGGTTGAGCAGGCGGAAAAGAGCAAGGCAAAGGCGGTAATGAGAATAAATAAGGTGTTTTTCATGTTGAAATTGTTTGCTGCAAAGATAGTGTTTAATAAGAAAAATACGCTATCTTTGCGCCAAATAAAGAACAAAGCGTCGTTAGAGATAAAAATAGAGAATAAATAACATAGTATAAACCAAAGCATTAGCTATTATTTCGCGTTTAGCCAAGAGCCTCGCAAACTATTTGGAAATAAACAATCAGAAATAATAACAGGTAGTCATCCGATTGGAAAACCTGACCAACGAATAAAGCAATGCTTGCATCGAATAGGTGTAAGCATCTTATTTGTTGGTAGAGGTTTCCATGCGAGGCCGCCTCTAAGCTAAACGCAATAAGTGTAAGTCTTGCACCTTATCTTATTGTGTTTGCGGAAAATAGAAGTGCTAAACTATTATCCGCATGGCCAATAAAAACCTGAATCAAGCAAAGAACGCAAAAAAGGATGAGTTTTATACTCAACTTGTTGATATTGAGAACGAGTTGAGGCATTATAAAGAGCATTTTAAGGGCAAGACGGTGCTTTGTAATTGCGACGATCCGCGTGTGAGCAACTTTTTCCATTATTTCAGCTACAATTTCGAGCAATTGGGTTTGAAGAAGCTAATTACCACTTGCTACAAGAACCAAAACCGCGACTTGTTCAGTCAAAACGATGCCGAACAAGCCATTTGGTTGGAGTATTTTGGTGACCGCAATGGCAACCGTGTGCCCGACCCCGAAGAGATTGGGATTCATTATTTCAAAGGTGACGGTGATTTTCGCTCCCAGGAGTGCATTGAACTATTGAAAGAGGCTGATATCGTAGTGACCAATCCACCATTTTCGCTATTTCGAGAGTATGTCGCACAATTGATGAAGTATGAGAAAAAGTTTGTTATTGTGGGGCACCAGAACGCAATACATTATAAAGAAATATTTCCTCTAATAAAGGAAAACAAGTTGTGGTTAGGTTATGGCTTCAAAGGAGGAGCAGGTCATTTTTTCAGTAAATATGAAGATGTCGCAACTGCAGGTGACCATAGGGAAGGCATGATTCGAGTTTCGGGAGTGAATTGGTTTACAAACTTGGAAATTCCTAAACGCCATGAAGATATGATTTTGTATAAAACTTATAATCCTGACGAATACCCAAAATATGATAATTTTGATGCAATCGAATGTTGTCCAACAGCAATAATTCCAATGGATTATAGAGGGTTAATGGGTGTTCCTGTAACGTTTTTGGACAAGTATAATCCAGACCAATTTGAAATTGTTGGAATATTGAATCATGGTTGTGATAGTGAATACGATTTGGCTAAACCTATATTAAATGGAAAAGAAAAGTTTTCACGTATCCTCATCCGTCGCAAGCAAAAGCCGACAGAATACGCTTCGATAGAACCGATGGTCTCGATGGCCGCAGAAAGCCAAGTCCCGTAGGGACGCAGGATATTAAGCAGGCGGATTTATCCCCTGCGCATAAACCGCCAACGAAGAACAGACGCAGCCATAGATCCCAGTCCAACGCGCGAACCAGCGTGGGGATGACATGGCTGCTGCCTCCACCAAGTCCCGTAGGGACGACACAATATTAAGCAGGCGACGTAAGTCCTTGCGACAAACAAAGAGAATATGAACATAGAACTACACAAAATCACCGTCCGCGAGCTGACCAAAGGCTACGTGGACAACAACGAAAACGGCGTGCGCGCCTATGGCGGCCGCCTCGACGTGCGCCCACCCTACCAGCGCGAGTTCGTCTACAAGGAGAAACAGCGCGATGCCGTCATCGATACGCTCACCCAAGGCTTCCCGCTCAATGTGATGTATTGGGCTGTGCGCGACGACGACACCTTCGAGATCATCGACGGGCAGCAACGTACCATCAGCATCTGCCAATACGTCAACGGCGACTT
Source organism: uncultured Bacteroidia bacterium (assembly GCA_902786745.1). Lineage (GTDB taxonomy): Bacteria > Bacteroidota > Bacteroidia > Bacteroidales > F082 > Limimorpha. The sequence continues at coordinate 219,605 of CADADR010000003.1, read as the reverse complement.
CGCCTTCAACTTCCGCTATTTCCACAACCTCCAGCCCGATGAGCAGGAGCAAGTCCTCAACTACGAGTTGCAAATCTACATCTGTAGCGGCACCGACAGCGAGAAGCTGAAATGGTTTCGCACCATCAACATCGCGGGAGAGGCGCTCACCGAGCAGGAGCTGCGCAACGCGGTGTATGCGGGCAGTTGGGTGAGCGACGCCAAACGCTATTTCAGCAAGAACGGTGCACCTGCCGCAAAAATCGGTAGCGACTACCTCAACGGCTCTGCCATCCGTCAGGACTACCTTGAAACCGCCATCGACTGGATTTCCGATGGCAACATCGAGGTTTACATGTCGAACCACCAGCATGATGCCAGTGCCGCACCGCTGTGGCAGTTCTTCCAATCGGTCATCACTTGGATCGAGACCTCGTTCCGCCCAACCAAGGAACGCAAGAAAATCATGAAAGGCGTGGAGTGGGGGATGCTTTACAAGCAATACAAGGACCAGGTGTTTGACTGCAAAGCCATCGACGAAGAAGTGAAACGCCTCATCCTCGACGACGATGTAACCAAAAAGACGGGCATCTATCCTTATATCCTCACACGCAAAGAGAAATACTTGTCGATTCGAGCCTTCACCGATGCGCAAAAACTGTCGGCCTACGAAAGGCAGATGGGCTTCTGCGCTGATTGCGGTCAACACTTCGAACTTTCTCAGATGGAGGCTGACCACATCACGCCGTGGCACCTCGGTGGCAAGACCATTGCGGAGAATTGTCAGATGCTCTGCAAGGAATGTAATAGACGGAAGAGTGGGAAATAAACTGCCAAAAGTCGGTTTACCACACAAAATAGTGGTAAGCTTACCACCTTTTTTAGAAAAATAATGCGCTAATTCCATGCAATTCAGCAAAAATTTGTATTTTTGTCGCCAAAATGGTGGTAATGTTACCACCAAATTTGGTGGTAAATGTAAATCTTTGTACAGATGGAAGCAAAAAAACTGCAAGCAGCATTGGAGAAATGGAACGCCATTCAACCCTTGTCGGAGAAAGACCGAGAAAGGTTGAGTCGGAAGTTTTCCGTTGATTTCAACTATAACAGCAATCATATTGAAGGCAATACTTTGACATACGGTCAAACCGAATTGCTTTTGCTGTTCGGGAAGGTCATCGGTGAGGCTGATTTTCGGGAATATGAGGAGATGAAAGCGAGCAATGTGGGACTGAAAATGATGACCGTTGAGGCTGTCGACCAAGACAAGCCACTCACTCAAAACTTTATTCGGACTCTGCATCGTACGTTGCTACGTGAGGATTACACTGTATATAGAACGCTCCCTGGGGGCGTGCAGACCAGTTATGTCATTCATGCGGGGCAGTACAAAACCCGTCCTAACAGTGTAATTACTCGCTATGGTGACCGTTTCGACTATGCTTCTCCTGAGGAGACACCCGCTTTGATGACTGATTTGGTTGATTGGTATAATCAAACGGAACAAAGCGGTACTTTGTCGCCTGTTGATTTGGCCATTTTATTTCACTACCGCTACATACGTATTCACCCGTTTGAAGATGGCAACGGACGCATAGCCCGACTTCTGATGAATTTCATCCTTTCAAGGCATGGTTATCCGATGATTGTGGTGCGAAGTCGACAAAAGCAGCAATATCTTGAAGCCTTGCATCGCTCTGATTTGAAGGTGGGAAGTGAGCCGACGGTGGGTGCCAAAGCCACTATTAAGCAAATCAAGCCTTTCCAAAAGCACATGACAGACCTCATGGCGCATGAGATAGAGATGGATACGCTTTTCGTGACGGAGAAATCGGAGGATTTGTGGTGGTATGACGGACAAAGAATCATGTTCCGCACGCCTACCTACGGAAAAATCCTAAACGAATTGCTAACTGATAGTCATCCTACATACGCAACTTTGCAGGAAGCGACTGGGGTCAACCGCTCGGCTCTTCAGAAAATGATTCAAACCATGATTGAAAAGGGATATATCGAACGTGATGATGAGGGAGGTTGGCGCGTGTTTATCACTTCGTCAATGTAAAAATGTTGAAAAAAGGTGGTAAACTTACCACCTTTTTTCAATATTATTTCTGGATTGCTTCGTTCCTCGCAAATCGAAGATTCGGCGGAGCCAATGCGCAAAGCGACGACAAGTCCCGTGTCCCGAAGTTCCACATCCACTAAACCATAAACTCTTCCAACGAAGAGAACAGAATCTCTTTCAGTTCCTCTTTATGCTCGGGTGTGGTCTGTGTGAACAGGAAGCCCCACACGCTCATGGCGGGGTTCATGATGTCGCGGGTTTCCAACACGCCGTGGAAATGCCGCTTGATGCGTTCGAAGTCGAGGGCACGGTTTGTGTCGTAGGGCTTGTCTAGGACAATGAAGCTGAACACATCATTCTCAATGCCGTTCCACATGGTGGCATAGTCGGGATGCGTGCCTTCGAAGTAGGCCTGCACAGGCAGTAGATGGCAGGTGTGACGCGTCAAGTCATTGAGGCACATGCCTGCAAAACGCAGCGGGTTGACCTCAATCGGGATGGCGCGCCCCGTGTTCTTGTCGACGCGGAACTCCACATGCATCGGGAAGTTCTTCAATCCGAGCACGCCGTTTAAGTCGATGCAGAACTGGTTGAAGGCGGGATAGTTGGCCTCGAAGATCTGCTTGCTCATGCAGTAGAGGCGATCGCTCACATCGGTCTCGTTCTTGAAGATGTGGTGGAAGATGTTGATGATGTTGGGTTTGCCCTCGGCATCATAGTAGGCGTCCACGGCATATTCCTCGCCCTCGATGAACTGTTCCAACACGAATTTCTCGCTGCGTACCACGGTCTCGGGGAATACGGCACATTGCTTGGCGAAGTTTTGGTCGATGTCATCCAAAGCGGCTTGCCATTCTGCCTTGTTGCGGACGATGTACACGCCCACGCTTAGGAATCCCACAGCGGGTTTCAGCACCAAAGGCAGTGGCAACTCATCCGGGTTGAGGCTGCGCAAGGCTTTCATCTCCACCTCTTTGTAATAGAAGTCGGGATAGATTTGCTGGCAGATGCGACGGAAAGCGGCCTTGTCCTTCAATATCTTGACCTTTTTCACTAGCTCCGACTCGGGCAGCTGGGCATAGAGCCACACCAAAGCATTTTCCGAGACGGCATACAACTGATGGCTTTGCTCGTATTTCTCAACGAAAGCCTTATCGTCCAAAAGGTTTAGGTGATGGCCTTGACTTTTCAGCACCTCGGCCATGTCGTTATGTAAAACGGGGATTTGTTTCTCTTCCAAATACGCCACCAATGGGGCGGAAACGTATGGTTTTTCTAAAATGATCATCTCAAAATGTTTTGTGTTCTGTCGGGTCCGTACGAAACGAATTTGATCGGCACGCCGACGTAATTCTCAATGAATTTGATGTAATCTTCTAATTTCTGCGGAATCTTGCCTTCTATCTTCTGTTGCCAGCCAGGGATTTCGGTGTAGACGGGCTCCATGGTCTCGGTGCAGGCGGCGAAAGGCAGGTGCTTGGTCTCTTGTCCGTTGTAGCGGTAGGCCGTGGCGACTTTCAGGGTGGCGAAGTCATCCATCACGTCGCTCTTCATCATCATCAGGTCGGTGACACCGCTGAGCATGACGGCATACTTCAGTGCAGGCAGGTCGAGCCAGCCGCAGCGGCGCGGACGACCGGTGGTGGCGCCAAACTCATGACCGTTTTGACGGAGCATCTCGCCCGTCTCATCGAACAACTCAGTGGGGAAGGGACCTGTGCCCACTCGGGTACAGTAGGCCTTGAAGATGCCATACACCTTGCCCACACGGCTCGGGGCAACGCCTAAGCCGGAGCAAACACCAGCGGCGATGACATTCGATGAAGTCACGAAAGGATAGCTGCCGAAGTCCACGTCGAGCATAGAGCCTTGGGCACCTTCGGCCAGCACTTTCTTGCCGTTGTCAAGAGCCTCGTTGATGAAGTATTCGCCATCGACGAACTGATATTGTTTCAGGTATTCGACGCCTTCGAACCACAGTTTCTCGTACTCGGTGAAATCGAGGCCGTCGAGTTGGAAGCCCTGCATCTCGAAGCCGAGGCCAGCGATTTGTTGGAGATGGGCCTTTTTCAGGTTCTCGTATTTCTCGCGGAAGTCAGCCGAGTTGATGTCACCGATGCGCAAGCCTCTACGGGCGGTCTTGTCGGTATAGGTCGGGCCGATGCCTTTCAGCGTGGTGCCGACTTTCATCTTGCCCAAAGCCTTCTCGTTGGCGGCATCCATGGCGCGGTGAGTGGGCAGGATGAGATGGGCGCGGTTGGCGATCATCAAGGTTTTACGTAAGTCGAAGCCAGCCTCGCGCAGACCTTCGATCTCACCTTTTAATATATGCGGCTCGATGATGACGCCGTTGCCGATGAGGTTGACGCAACCCGGGGTGAGCACGCCCGATGGGATGTTGTGCAACACGAATTTCTTGCCTTCAAACTCAATGGTATGACCAGCGTTGGGACCGCCTTGGAAGCGGCAAACGATGTCATAATTCGGGGTGAGGGCATCGACCACCTTGCCTTTGCCTTCATCGCCCCATTGTAAACCTAAAAGAATGTCTATTTTGTTCATTATAAATATATTATCTATTAAACTCTAAACTCTCAACTTTTCTTATGTCCGTAAAAAATCAACGAATGATGCGTAATCTCAACACCCAATTGCTCCTCAATCGATCTTTGAATTTCAAGCAAACGCGGGTCACAAAACTCCATGACGGTCTCCGTTTCCAAATCAATGAAATGGTCGTGTTGGCGGAACTTGTAGGAGCGCTCGTATTGTGCGCAGTTGTGCCCAAACTGGTGTTTGATGACAAGCCCACAGTCCAGGAGGAGGTCGATGGTGTTGTATAGTGTAGCCCTACTGACGCGGTACTTGTTGTCTTTCATCTGGTTATACAGCGAGTCGATGTCGAAGTGCCCGTTGGTCGAGTAAATCTCCTTCAGGATAGCAAAGCGCTCGGGGGTCTTGCGTAACTTCCTCCGCTGTAGGTAATCGATGAATAACTTCTTGACAGCCAGATAGGTATTGTCAAATGAGTCTTTCATTTTTCTAGTCGTGATGTTGGCGCAAAGATAAGTATTTTTTCAGAACAATTCTAAATAATAAGCATTATTTTTAATTGTTCTTGCGCACCACTTTCTGTATCTCCTTCAGCTGGTTCAGTTTGGCCATCAGGTCATCGAGTTCTTTGGTGTTATGCACATAGATGGAGATGGTGGCTTCCACCACGTCTTGTTTGGCTTCCATGTGGAGCATGTGCAGGTTGAGTTTCATCTCGTTGGAGAGCAGGTTGGTCATGCGGTGGAGCAGTCCGGCCGAGTCTAAAGCGGTAATTTTCAGATCGGCGAGGAAGGCGATCTCGCTCTTAGGTTGCCATTTGGCTTTCACGATGTTGTTGCCGTAGCGGGACGATAGCTGTATGGCCTTGGGGCAGTTGCTGCGGTGGATTTGTAGTGGCTCGCCTGGGAAGTTGAAGGCGATGACATCGTCGCCTGGGATGGGGTTGCAGCAGGTCGACACGTTGAAGTCGAACTCGCCCGAGGTGGTGATGGACGGGGTCGTGTCTTTGTCTTTGCTGCTGTTGCCCAAGAGGCCGAAGGTGAGGTAACGCACGAAGCTGCCGTTCGGCTGAGGCTTCAGCACGCTACGGATGAGGCGTTCGTCGATTTTGTCGGTGGCAACGTTATAATAGAAGTCGATGGAGCTAGTGAGGTTCTCGGCCGTCATCACTTGGTTGCGATTGGCTTTCGAAGGCTCCATGTCGAGTTTTTTCATGATGGCCTCAAATTTTTGCTCGCCTTCTTCGCGGAAGCCACGACGGTATTCCTTGATGCCGCTCTTAAGCCTTGACTTGGCTGTGGCTGTAGCTAGGAACTCGAACCATTTCTCTTGTGGGTGTTGCGATTCGGAGGTGATGATCTCCACTTGGTCACCTTTGACAAGCTTGCGGTCGAGTTGCGCCAGTTGGTTGTTGACGTTGGCTGCAATGCTGTGGTCACCAATCTCACTGTGGATATTGTAGGCGAAATCGAGCACGGTGGAGCCCTTCGGCAGTGTGATCATCTTGCCTTGCGGGGTGAAGACATAGATCTCGTCAGAGAAGAGGTCGAGCTTGAAGTTGTCGACAAACTCGATGGCGTTGTCGGAGTCGCCTCCGATGAGGTCCTGGGCCTTCTTCAGCCATTCGTCGAAGCCGCTCTCGGTGGTATCGTTGTCGGTCTTGTATTTCCAATAGGCGGAGAAGCCTTTCTCGGCAATCTCCTCCATGCGTTGGCTGCGGATTTGCACCTCCACCCAGTTGCCTGTTTGGCCCATCACCACGGCGTGAAGGCTCTCGTAACCATTGGCTTTCGGGAACGAGATCCAGTCCTTCAGCTTCTTGGTGTAAGGACGGTAGCAGTTGGTCAGCACAGCGTAGATCTTCCAGCACTCCATGCGTTCCTGTTCTTTCGGGCAGTCGGTGATGAGGCGGACAATGAAGGAGCCATAGAGGTCCTCAAAAGCCAACTCCTTGTCCATCATGCGTTTCCAGACCGAATTAACTGAGCGTTCCTTGATTTCTGCTCTTGCCTTGATGCCGTTTTTCGCCAATTCGGCCTCGATGGGGGCGATGAAGTCGCGCAACTCACCCATGCGTTTGCCACGCACGTCGTCCATGCGCTTGCGGATGTTGTTGTAAATAGTGGGGTTGGTGTATTTGAAGGACAAATCTTCCAACTCGATTTCGATGGCATGAAGTCCAAGACGATAGGCGAGGGGAGCATAGATATAGGTGGTCTCCGAAGCGATCTTCAGCTGTTTGTGCTTGGGCATCGAGTCCAAAGTGCGCATGTTGTGCAGACGGTCGGAGAGTTTGATGAGCACCACGCGGATGTCGTACGACAGCGAGGAGATGACTTTCTTGAAGTTTTCGGCCTGGGCGCTCTCGGCACCTTCGAGGTTGGCAAACTTGGTGAGCCCGTCCACCACGCGCGACACCTTTTCGCCAAACATCTCACGGATGTCGTCGAGGGTGTATTTCGTGTCTTCCACCACGTCGTGGAGCAGGGCGCAGATGATGGAGGTGCGGCCTAGTCCGATGTCGTGAGCGGCGATGGTGGCCACTTCGATGGGATGGTAGATGTAAGGCTCGCCCGAGCGTCGACGTTGGTCTTTGTGGGCCTCGCAAGCGAAGTAGAACGCCTTGTCGACGGCTTCTAGGTCTTGGGCTTCCTTGCGCGTCTGCCAAGCGTCAATGAGGCGCTGGTGTCGTCGCTCGATTTCTTCTTTCTCTTCTTTGGAATAGGTGTCGGGTAAAATGGGCGTCATAGGCAATCTTCTTTTTCAGACTGCAAAATTATGCATAATCCTTTTTTATGAGTCAAGGAACGAGGATTTTTTTTGTATTTTTGCGCCCATAATGAAAAACATCCGAAATTTTTGCATCATTGCCCATATCGACCATGGCAAATCGACCTTGGCCGATAGGCTTTTGGAACTGACACATACCCTCAACTCCAAGGAATTGGTCGACCAGGTGCTCGACGATATGGACCTTGAGCGTGAGCGCGGCATCACCATCAAGAGCCACGCCATCCAGATGAAATACAACTACAAGGGCGAGGAATACACCCTCAACCTCATCGATACTCCTGGTCACGTCGACTTCTCCTACGAGGTGTCGCGCAGCATCGCGGCTTGCGAAGGTGCATTATTGGTGGTGGATGCCACACAAGGCATTCAGGCCCAGACCATTGCCAATCTCTATTCTGCCCTTGAACACGACCTTGAGATCATCCCCGTAATGAACAAGATCGACATGGACAGCGCCATGGTCGACATTGTGGAAGACCAGATGGTGGACCTCTTGGGCTGCGACCCGAGCGAGATCCTGAAGGTCAGCGCCCGAACAGGCGAAGGCGTGCCTGCTGTGCTCGATGCTATCGTGGAGCGCATCCCATGCCCGAAGGGCGACCCCGAAGCACCGCTGCAAGCCCTTATCTTCGACTCGGTGTTTAACTCGTTCCGTGGCATCATCGCCTATTTCCGTATCATGAACGGCACGATGCATACCAACGACTTGGTGAAGTTCTTCGCCACGGGTAAGGAATACAACGCCGACGAGATTGGTGTGTTGCAGCTGAAGCAAGTGCCTAAGCAGGAACTCTCTGCGGGCGACGTGGGCTACATCATCTCGGGCATCAAGACCTCAAAGGAGGTCAAGGTGGGCGACACCATCACGCATGTCGAACGCCCCTGTGCCGAACCGGTGGCGGGCTTTGAGAACGTGAAACCCATGCTGTTTGCGGGTATCTATCCCGTTGACGCGGACGACTATGAGGAGCTGCGCGCTTCGTTGGAGAAGCTGCAACTCAACGACGCTTCCTTGGTTTGGGAGCCAGAGTCGTCGGCCGCACTGGGCTTCGGCTTCCGTTGCGGCTTCTTGGGCCTCTTGCACATGGAGATTGTGCAGGAACGCCTCGACCGCGAGTTCGACATGGATGTCATCACCACGGTGCCCAACGTGTCGTTCAAGTGCTTCAAGACCGATGGCGAGATGATCGAGGTGCACAACCCCAGCGGCTTGCCCGAGGTGACCAAGATCGACCATATCGAAGAACCTTATATCCTCGCGCAAATCATCTCGAAGAACGAGTTCACCGGACCCATCATGACGCTCTGCATCGACCGTCGTGGCGTGTTGAAAAACCAGGTCTACCTCTCCACCGACCGTGTGGAGCTGACCTTCCAGATGCCGTTGAGCGAAATCGTCTTTGACTTCTACGACAAGCTGAAATCCATCTCGAAGGGCTATGCCTCCTTCGACTATCATATCGCCGGCTATCAAGATGCCGACTTGGTGAAACTCGACATCATGCTAAACGGCGAGTCTGTCGACGCCTTGTCGACTTTGATTCACCGTGGTCATGCCTACGACTTCGGTCGCCGCATGTGCGAGAAGCTGAAGGAATTGATACCACGTCACCAGTTCGACATTGCTATTCAAGCGGCCATCGGCGCGAAGATCATCGCCCGCGAAACGGTGCGGCAGGTGCGTAAGGATGTGACGGCAAAGTGTTACGGCGGTGACGTCTCCCGTAAACGCAAACTGCTCGAAAAACAGAAGGCAGGTAAGAAACGCATGCGTCAGATCGGCAACGTCGAAGTGCCACAGTCGGCGTTCCTTGCCGTCCTGAAATTGGATTGATCCTTCTCTAAACTCTAAACACTAAACTCTAAACTCTAAACTCTAAACTAAATGACCGCCCTCCAATATCAAATTGCATTGACATTACTCCCTGGTATCGGTGATATCAGCGGGAAGAAATTCGTGCAGTATTGCGGCAGCGCCGAGGCTATCTTCAAGGAGAAGCGCAAGTCGTTGGAGAAGATCACGGGTATGCGCGAGGCCTCCATCGACGCTATCTGCAAGCCCAAGGAATACTTGAAAAGGGCAGAGGAGGAGATTGAGTTCATAGAGAAAAATGACATTCAACCCTTGTTTTTCCTTGATTCGGATTATCCGCGCCGTCTGTCGCAGTGCGACGACGCCCCGATGATGCTGTATTACAAGGGCAAGGCCAACCTCAACGCCAACCGCGTGGTGGCCATCGTCGGCACACGTAACATCACGGAATACGGCAAAGAGAACTGCAACCAGTTGGTGGAGGATTTGAAGGATGACAATGTGCTGATCGTAAGCGGATTGGCCTATGGTGTAGACACCTGTGCCCATAAGGCCTCGGTGAAGCAAGGCATCCCTACGGTAGGTGTGATGGGCAGCGGCATGCAGCAGATCTATCCTGCGCCCAACAAGAAGCTGGCCACTGACATGGTGGAGCAGGGCGGAGGCCTACTTACGGAGTGCATGAGCGGCACCTTGCCCGACCGCGAGAACTTCCCGCGTCGCAACCGCATCATCGCAGGCATGGCCGACGCCGTGGTGGTCATCGAGTCGGCGATGAAAGGCGGCTCGCTGATTACGGCCGACTTGGCCAACTCTTATAGCCGCGATGTGTTTGCCTATCCCGGTCGCGTGATGGACATTTACAGCCAAGGCTGTAATTACCTCATCCGAACCAACCGTGCCCACCTCATGGAAAGCGTGCTCAACCTGCGTTACATCATGCGCTGGGACTCAGAGACTAAGGCTGAGAAACAAACCGCTTTGTTCCGCGAGTTCAGCGAGGAGGAAAAGCTAATCATGGACTGCTTCGGCGCAAATGCCGTCGTCAGTCTTGACGACATCATCGTGAAGTCGGAGCTGCCGACCACGAAGATAGCAGCTTTGTTATTGAATTTGGAATTCGACGGTGTGCTGATGGCATTGCCGGGAAAGCGATATCAGAAATGCTAGGCAAGGTCATCAAATCGACGGGCAGTTGGTACATCGTCCTTGACGAACAGGGACGACAGTGGGAGTGTCGCCTGCGCGGAAAGATCCGTCTGGACGGCATACGCTCCACCAATCCCGTGGCGGTGGGCGACAACGTGCAGTTTGAGCAGGAGCCTGGCAAGGACACCGGCGTGATCAAAAAGATCGAGCCACGCGATAACGTGATTGTCCGTCAGTCGGTCAACTTGAGCAAGGCCTCGCATATCATTGCTGCCAATGTCGACTTGGCCATCGTGGTGGCTACCATCGCCCAGCCACGCACCTCCACTGGCTTCATCGACCGCTTTTTGGTGACCGCCGAAGCCTATCATATCCCGGCCGCCTTGGTGTTCAACAAGTGTGACCTCTATACCGATGAGCAGATAGGGGAGATGTGCGTGTTGATGGAATACTACCAGAGCCTAGGCTACACCTCTTTCGGTGTTTCGGCCAAGACAGGCTTCCAAATTGACCAACTGAAAGCCTTGATGCAAGGCAAGATATGCCTGTTCTCGGGCCATTCAGGCGTTGGCAAGTCAGCCCTCGTGAACGCTCTCGATCCCTCGCTGAATGTCCGCATCGGAGCCATCTCCGACTACCACGAAAAAGGCAAACATACCACCACCTTTGCCGAGATGCATCATCTCGACTTCGGTGCATGGATTGTGGATACGCCTGGCATCAAGGAGTTTGTGCTGTACGACCTCGAGAAAGAGACCTTGGCACAGCGTTTCCCCGAGATGCGCAACTTGATGAGCGAGTGCCGTTTCGCCAACTGCACCCATACCCACGAGCCCGGCTGTGCAGTGAAGGAAGCCGTCGAAAACGGCGACATCGCCGACTGGCGTTATGTGAATTACATCCGCATGATGACGGGTGAGAGCCATGATTCAGTTAAAGAAGAAGGATCGTAGGGACGCATCGCATGCGTCCTGTAAAAATGACGCATCGCATGCGTCCGAGAAAAACGAACGAATATGAAAACCATCGCCCTATTTGGAAAGACCATCGCCCCTGAGAATGGGGAGTATATGCGACAACTGTTCAAGGAACTGGCTGACAACCATCTTGAAATCGCTGTTTACCAGCCTTTTGCCGACATTGTCGCCGCCTATGTCCCCGAAGGCGTTCAATACACAGTCTTTCACTCGCATGAAGACCTGAAGGCCGACCTGCTGTTCTCCATTGGTGGCGACGGTACCATCCTCGACACGGTGCCCTTCGTCCTCGACTCGGGCATTCCCGTGGCGGGCATCAACATGGGTCGCTTGGGCTTCCTCTCCAGCACCTCCAAAAACGAGATTGCCATGGCGGTGCGCAGTGTGGTCTCTGGTGACTATACCGTCGAGCAGCGCACCCTCTTGGAGCTTGTTTCACCGGAGAAGGTCTTCGACAATGTGAAATATGCCCTCAACGAGTTGAACGTTATCCGTAACCCGGAGCATAGTCTGTTGGCTATCAAGGTGTTTGTCGACGATGTCTATCTCAATACCTATTGGGGCGACGGCATCCTGCTGGCCACCCCGACGGGTTCCACAGCCTACTCGCTGAGCGCAGGCGGTCCCATCATCGCACCCAATGCGAAGAACTTCGTCATCACGCCTATCGCGACCCACAATCTGACGGTGCGTCCTGTGGTCATCCCCGACGACAGCACCATCCGTATCCAGGTGGAGGGACGCGAGAAGAAATTCGTCTTCAGTATGGACTCAAGGAGCTGTACGTTAGATACTTCTGTGCAACTGGAGGTACGCAAGGCAGGCTTCTGCCTCAACTTGGTCAGGATGCGCGGCGAGGACTTTTTCGGCACCATCCGCAACAAGTTGATGTGGGGAAAAGACAATAGAAATTGATTTCTGACGTTTTCATTAGAAAATTTCATACCTTTGCACGATAAAATTATGTGGAGAAAACTTCGTTTATTATTGATAGTCAGCTGTTTGGCTATTGTTTTTAATGCCAATGCCCAGTTTGACGACCCCAAAACACTGGAAATCGGTCCCCATGGTGGCGTGAGTTATTATATGGGCGACCTCAATCCTTTGTTGCCTTTTGCCATGGCTGACCTGCAGTATGGTGGTATAGTGCGTTTCAATGAGAACAGCCGTTGGACCTATCGTTTGGATTACACCCACGCCACTGTCAAGGCATCGGATGAGCAGATCAAATGGCGTCCTGAGCGTGGATTGAATTTCCTGACCAAGATCAACGACGTGAGTTTGGTTGTGGAGTTCAACTTCCTGGAGTATTATACGGGCAACCCCAAACGTAACGTGTCGCCTTATATCTTTGGCGGCATCTCCGTGTTCCAATACACACCGTTTGTGCAGGTGGGCGACACCTTGGTGAATCTGCGTAATATTGCCACCGAGGGTCCTGAGGGCGAGGTCAAATGGTATGACAAACTCTCTGTGAAGTCGAGCCCAGTGGGTCTCTCCATCCCCTTCGGCTTTGGCGTCAAGTTGGCCTTGTCGCGTCACATCGCAGCCACGATGGAGTGGAGGATGCAGAAGACCTTCACCGACTATCTCGACGATGTGGCCACGGTTTATCCTGAAGAGCATGCCACCGTTGAAATCGGTGAGACGACATACGACTTAAGCGACCCCTCGGGTAATTATATCGCTGGACAACAGCGTGGCAACTCTGCCTTCAACGATTGGTTTGGCATGGCACGCGTGTCGTTGACCTGGAAAATCAACCTCCCCGACGGAAGGGGTTGCAATCTTAGCAAATTCTGAACATGGAACTCAAGGAACAGTTGAAGCAACAAATCGACATGGCGCGCCTGCCGCAGCACATTGCCATCATCATGGACGGCAACGGACGTTGGGCCAAGGAACGCGGCAAGCAGCGTATCTTCGGCCATCAGAGCGCCATCCAGTCGGTGCGCGAGGTCTCCGAAGCCTGCGCCGAACTCGGTGTGTCGTATCTGACTTTGTATGCTTTCTCCACCGAGAACTGGAACCGACCACTCGCCGAAGTCACGGGACTGATGACGCTGTTGGCCCAGACCATCAAGGCTGAGACTGCCACCTTGAACAAGAACAACATACGCCTCAACGCCATCGGCGACTTGGGGAGTCTGCCCAAAGCCAACTATGAACAGCTGATGCAAGCCATCGACGGCACCAGCCATAACACCCGTATGACCTTGACCTTGGCGTTGAGCTATTCGGGCCGCTGGGACCTCACCCAAGCCTCGCGCCGCATGGCACAGGAAGTGGCCGAAGGCCGTCTCGCCCCCGAGGCCATCACGGATGCCACCTTGGCGTCCTACCTCTCCACGGCAGGCATGCCCGACCCCGAGCTACTGGTACGCACCAGCGGTGAAGAGCGCATCAGCAACTTCCTGTTGTGGCAGTTGGCTTACTCCGAACTCTATTTTACCCCTAAATACTGGCCTGACTTCCGCAAGGCGGACCTCTACGAGGCCATCCTCAACTACCAACACCGTGAACGTCGGTTTGGCAAGACTAGCGAACAAGTAACCAAACAATGATTGAAAGATAGAACTATGCGATTGAGATATATTCCTTTACTACTGCTTATGACACTGCTGGGCTTCGGGAGTGCTGCCTTCGCCCAGATCCAAATCGGCGACGACCTCTCGGAGATCGATTATTCCAGCCCCCGCGAATATGAGATTGGCGGTATCGTCGTTGATGGCGCCAAATATGTCGATGGCTCTATGTTGAGCATGATTGCCGACTTGAGGGTGGGCAATACCATCAAGATTCCGGGCGACGACATCAGCCGTGCCATCCGCAAGATCTGGGAGCAGGGCCTGTTTGAGGATGTGGCCATCAATGCCACAAATTTTGTGGGCAACAAAGTGTTTCTGCAGATTTGTATCAAAGAGCGCCCCCGCGTCTCTAAGTTCTCTTTCAAGGGCATCAAAAAGAGCGAGGCCGATGACATCCGCAACAAGATCAACCTGTCGCGTGGCGACATCGCCACCGACCACCTCCTGACGAAGACCACCCGCATCATCGAAGGCTATTATTACGAGAAAGGCTATAACAACGTTGATATCGATATCCAGCAAGTGGCCGACACCGCCCGCGAGAATTATATCGATATGCAGATTTATATCAACAAAGGGCCAAAAGTGAAGATTGGGAAGATCAACGTGATAGGCAACGAACATCTCGCTGACGGGCAGATCCTTGCAGCCATGAAAGACACTAAGCAACGCGGTCATTTCGATCCGCTGTCGCCCCTGGGTCCCCTCGTGGTGAATACGGTGGCTGATGTGATTACGCTGAAGCCGCTGAGGGCCATCACGGGTGTGGAGGAATACTTCTACGACAACTATCGTCCGCGTATCTTCAAGGCGTCGAAGTTCCTCGAGAGCAACTACGTTGACGACAAGAAGCATATCATTGAGAAATACAATGCGAAAGGCTACCGTGATGCACGCATCGTCAGAGATTCGGTCTACCGCATTGACGACAAGAACTTGGGTATCGACCTCGTCATCGACGAAGGCAACCGCTACCATTACCGCAACATCAACTGGACGGGCAACACCAAATACTCCGACGAGACCCTCAATTCCATCTTGGGTATTAAGCCTGGCGACGTTTATAATAAGGAGCTGCTCGACAAGAACCTGAACTATAGCGAGACCAACCTCGACATCAGTTCGCTGTATATGGACGACGGTTACCTCTTCTTCCGTGTCGACCCGGTCGAAGTTGCTGTGGATAACGACTCCATCGATTTGGAGATACGCCTTACTGAAGGCAAGCAGGCCCGCATCAACAATGTGACGCTCACGGGCAATACCAAGACCTACGACCATGTGGTGCTGCGCGAACTGTACACCCGTCCGGGACAGCTCTACAGCCGTAGCGACGTTGTTCGTTCCATCCGCGAGCTGGCCACGTTGGGCTTCTTCAACCAGGAGAGCATCAATCCCGACGTGCAGCCAAACTACTCCGACAATACTGTCGACATCAACTATTCCGTCGAGGAAGCCGCTGCCGACCAGATCCGTTTTTCTGCGGGTTATGGCGCCGGTTTCTTGATGTTGGAGGCGGGATTGCAGTTCTCCAACTTCTCGATGCGCAACATCTTCAACAAGAAGGCCTGGCGGCCTCTGCCCATGGGCGACGGTCAGAAGCTCTCGCTCAACGTCACCACCTATGGCACGCATTACATCTCCTATGGTCTTTCGTTCACGGAGCCTTGGCTGGGCGGACGTAAGCCCAATGCGTTGACGGTTTCGCTCTACCAATCCTATTTCTCCAAATATGTTGACAGAACCTCTCCTGACTGGGGTTGGTTCAAGATGACGGGTGGTACCATCGGTTTGGGTCGTCGTTTGACCTGGCCTGACGACTACTTCAGCCTGTATCAGGGCATCAATCTGAAACGTTATAATCTGAACAACTACCAAACCGGTTATCTGAATGTCGGCGACGGCAATGGCCAGTTCAACCTTATCAGCTACAACTTCGTCCTGTCGCGTAACTCGGTGAGCCAGCCCATCTATCCGCGCAACGGCTCTGAGTTCCAGCTGGGACTTGAGATCACGCCGCCTTATTCCCTCCTTTCCAGTAAGGATTACAGCAGCCTCGAAGAGAACGAAAAATACAAGTGGATCGAGATGCACCGCTGGAGCTTCAAGGCAGCATGGTATACCGAACTCTACGACAAGCTCGTGATGATGACCCGTGTGCGCTTTGGCTATCTGGGCCACTTCAACAGTCAGATCGGTCCCACGCCGTTCCACCGTTACTATCTCGGTGGTGATGGCTTGAACAACATCTCCATGGACAGCCGTGAGTTGGTGGGTATGCGTGGCTACGGCAACAACGCCCTCACGCCGGGCTATTATAACAACTCCAGCTCGGGAGGCACGGGTGGTAACCTCATGACTAAGTACACCTTGGAGATGCGTTATCCGCTCTCGTTGAATCCGCAGGCCACCATCTATGCCTTGACCTTCCTCGAGGCGGGTAACTGCTGGCTCGGCTTCGAGAACTTTAACCCCTTCGAGGTGAAACGCTCTGCGGGTCTCGGTGTTCGCATCTTCCTGCCCATGTTCGGCCTGTTGGGTCTCGACTGGGGCTATGGCTTCGACGACGTCTATGGTACCACGGGTGAGAACCACAGCCAGTTCCACTTCTCCATCGGAGGCTCTATCGACTAAAGGCGAAGGCCCCTGAGCCCGTCGTAGGGCCTACTTATTATTGGGCCGTTCTTTTTTTGGAACGATTATTGTTATAGCAAACAAGAAAGCAATTAGAAACACTATAAGACAATGAAAACATTTAAAGCTTTGATTTTGACCGCTGCCTTGGTGTGTGGCGGTATCATGACTGCCAACGCACAGCTTGGCGGTGGACAGAAGATCGTCTATGTGGATTCGGAATACATCATGGAAAACATTCCGGAATACGGCGACGCTCAGGAAGAGTTGAATTCCCTCTCGACGAAATGGCAGAACGAGGTGAAGGCCTTGTATGACAAGGTGTCGGAGATGTACAGCAAGTATCAGACCGAGATGCTCCTGCTTTCTGAGGACCAGAAGCGCGCCCGCGAGCAGGCCATCATCGACAAGGAACAGGAAGCCAAGAACCTGCAGATGCAGTATTTCGGCGCCGAAGGTCAGCTCTATCAAAAACGCACTGAGTTGATCCAGCCCATCCAAGAGAAGATCTACACTGCCATGAAGGAAGTGGCTCAGTCAAAGAATTACGCCTTCGTGCTCGACCTGGCCTCTGGTACCTCGGTGCTCTATGCCAACGACAAGAACGACATTAGCGATGACGTGCTCGACCAACTGGGCAACGTGATGCAGACTGTGCGCCGCGAAGACCGCCGCAAGGCCACTAACGCAATGGGTGGCTCCACAGGTGGAAGCACCGGTGGCAAATCCGGCAGCGTGAAACCTAGGAAATAATGCCGCTTAAGGCAATGGAATGCAAAAAAACTGTATCTTTGCAGCTTGATTCGCATAAAAAAGAGAGTTAAATTATTAAAATTCAATAAAATGAACAAATTATTCAAAGTTATGTTCTTGGGTGTGGCCCTCTTTGTGATGAGTGGTATTGCCAATGCTCAAGTGAAGATCGCACACGTCAACACGGCTGAAATCCTCGATGCCATGCCTGACAAAGCCAAGGCTGAGAAGAGCTTGGAGAAGTACTATGGTGAGTTGCAGAGCCAACTCGAGACCATGGCCAAGGAATATCAGACCAAGATGCAAGACTACGAGGCCAACCAAGCCACTATGTCGAACCTGGTGAAGCAGTCGAAGGAAAAGGAAATCGTCGACCTGCAGACCCGTATCACCCAGTTCCAAGCCAACGCTGAGAACGAATTCGAAAACAAGCGCGCCGAGCTTCTGAAGCCTATCCTCGATAAGATTCAGAACGCCATCAACGCCGTGGGTAAGGAGAAGGGTTACACCTATATGCTTGACCTCGCAACGGGCGCTGCCGTTTATGTTGGCGACAATGCCGTTGATGCCACCAAGGATGTGAAGTCCAAACTCGGTATCAAATAATAACGGTTGACCAATCAAGAAAAAAGCCGACTCATTTGAGCCGGCTTTTTTTGTTATTTGATGCTCTCGCGCTTGACTTTGGCGAAGCGTAGCAGCTTCAGTATGCCCAAAGGCTTGTAGTCGTCTTTGTTGGCCAGGTTGAGATAGAGCCCGAACTTCTTTGCAATCGGGATTTTGAAGGTCTCAACGAACTCGATGAGGGTGCCATCAGGGTCTTCCACATAGGTGAAATGGCCGTTGGCATCGCCCATGTCGAAATCGACGCCGCTGTCGCAAACGAAAGGATGGCCCATGAGCTCGGCTTCTTCTTGCACAGCGCTCATGTTGCGCACGTCGAAGCAGAGGTGGATGAAGCCGGGGTCGCCCCAATAACGGCCTTCATAGAGCTTTTTGCCATGACCGTCGACGCTTTGGATGAGCTCGAGGTGCGACGTGCCCATGATGCGGCTCAACGGCCCTTCGATGGGCTTGCTGCGTTGGAGGATGACACGGCGCATCGTGCCTTCGCCACCCGGGAGACATTTCAGGTCGTCGAAGACACCGGTTTGGTCGAAGACCACTTTGTCGTATTCCAACAGCTGCGTGTAGAAGGGGAGGGAACGCTCGATGTCGCTCACGCCGATGACGGCACCGTTGGCGCCGCCCGTGGTCTTCTTCTCGTCGATGAAGACATAATCGTCCTGTTCCAGCTGGAAGAGGTTGCCGTAGGGGTCTTTCATGAAGAACTCCTTCTGTCCCGCCGGCGAGGTCGTGACAGGGCTGATGACGTCGAGTCCTTTATTGATGAAGGTGTTGTAGGCCGTTTCGATGTCTGGGGTCTTCACCTTGGCGATGAGGATGCCCAAGTCGCCCAAACGCACAGGTTCTTTCAGATAGTTGAGTTCACGGCCTTTGGGTTGCCATATCTCGAAGCCGCCGCCGCCGCGGATGTTGACGGCGATGCCCGAACGACGCGGCTGGGGTTTGCCGCCCGTGTAGGGCAGCATGCGCTCCGCCACGCCTTCGTCGTCGACGATCTTGACCTCGAAGCCGAAGTTGTCGTAATACCATTTCCAGGCCTCCACGAAGTCGTTGACTCCGATGCCCACTTGCTGTATGCCGCAGATGACTTTCTCTTTCATTATGTTGCTGATATTTTTCTGGATAGTTTATAATACAAAGGTAAGCAATACTTATGGATGTACGCCATCAGCAGCTCGGTGCGGCCGATGAGTTTACGGTGCTTCTGCCGCTTGATGGCACGTACGGCGATTTGGCCGCATTTCTCGACACTCAAGCCGTTGGCTTGTCCCGCGTCCATCTTGGCGTGGGCAGTGCCGTCGCCCATCAGTGCGCTCTTGCTGATTTGCGTGTTGATGCGGCCGGGGATGAGGAAGGTGACGTTGATGTTGTCGTATTCCAGCTCCAACGACTCGTAGAAGCCAAACAGGGCGTGTTTGGCGGCGCAATAGGCCGAACGCAACGGAAAGCCGAACAGTCCCGATAGGGAAGTGGTCACGCTGAACTGCACGTGCTCCTTGGCCTTGATCATCTCTTTGAATTTCTTCACGAGATAGACGCCGCTCATGAAGTCGATCTTCAGGATTTTCTCGTCGACGCTGAAGTCGGTGTCCAAGGCCTTCTCGCGCTGCGAGATACCGGCATTGAGCACGAAGAGGTCGATGCTCAGGCCTTGCCCGACCACGTAGTCGTAGAGGCGGTCGATGGAGGCGTAGTCGTCCAACTGCGTCTCAATGGCGTAGGCGCTCACGCCCAGCTGCTCGCAGAGGCCCTTGGTCTTGTTGAGGTCGTCAATGCCCAAGCCTGTCAGCACGAGGTGACAGCCTTCCTGCGCCAGATGAAGCGCGATGCTCTGCCCGATGCCCGTGCCTCCGCCAGTGACGAGGGCGGTTTTGTTCTTTAGGTCTAACATGTCCTATAGGTTTTACAATCCTTTAGTTTCCCCTTCGGGGAATGGAGAGCCCGTTGCTGTTTCCCTGCGGCGGTTTGTGACGCTTGCGAATAGGCGGCTTGTTCTTGCCGCCGCTGGATGATTACTGATTCAACTCCATTCCCGAAGGGAATCTCTTTTCTCGGCTGCAAAGATAAAAATAATTCCTTCATGTTGGGATAATCAATATATTTACTATTTTTGTGGCATCAATCATGATGGTTGAAAGGGCAGACACGTAGGTCTGCCCCAACTCTAAACTCTGAACTCTAAACTCTAAACTAAATATGGATATATTTGAAAGAATATCAAAGGATTCCGGTGGCCCGATTGGGCAATACCGCGAACGCGCCGACGGTTATTTTGCATTCCCTCGTCTGGAAGGCGAACTGGGACCGCGCATGACCTTCAACGGCAGGGAGGTGCTCTGCTGGAGCTTGAACAACTATCTGGGTCTGGCCAACCACCCCGAGATTCGTCGCGTGGATGCCGAAGCCGCTGCCAAATACGGCCTCGCCGCCCCCATGGGCGCTCGTATGATGACGGGTCACACCCGCATGCACGAGCATTTCGAGCATGAGCTGGCCGACTTCGAGAAGAAAGAAGCCGCCTACCTCTTCAATTTCGGCTACCAAGGCATTGTGTCGACCATCGACACGCTGACCAGCCCCCACGATGTGATCGTCTACGACAACGAAGCCCATGCCTGTCTGCTCGATGGTATCCGTCTGCACATCGGCAACAAATACAAATATCGTCACAACGATATGACCGACCTCGAGAAGAAGCTGAAGGTCGCCACTGAGGTGGTGGCCAAGACGGGTGGCGGCATCCTTGTCATCACCGAGGGCGTGTATGGCATGACGGGCGCCTTGGGCGACCTCGCCGGCATCGTGGCCCTGAAGAAGAAATACAGCTTCCGTATCCTCATCGACGACGCCCACGGTTTCGGTGTGATGGGTCCCAACGGCCGCGGTACCTCCGAGCACTTCGGCGTGATGGACGATATTGACATCTACATCGGCGCCTATGCCAAGGCCATGGCCATCATCGGCGGCTTCGTGGCTGGTCCGAAATACGTGATTGAATATTTGCGCTACAACATGCGTTCGCAGATGTATGCCAAGAGCCTGCCGCTGGCCATCGTGGAAGGCTGCGAGAAGCGTCTCGAGATCATCCGCAGCGCCGAGGGCGACGCCCTTCGTGCCCAGCTGTGGAAGGTGACCCGTGCCTTGCAGAAGGGCTTCCGCGACCTGGGCTTCGACATCGGTCCCGCCGAGGCATGCGTGACGCCGGTGCACGTGCAGGGCGACGTGGTTCAGGCCACCAATATCGCCATGGACCTGCGCGAGAACTACAAGATCTTCTGCTCGGTCATCACCTATCCCGTCATTCCCAAGGGCATGATCATCTTCCGCATCATCCCGACGGCAGCCCACACCATGGACGACGTCAACTACACGTTGAACGCTTTCGCCGAGGTGCGGCAGAAGCTCGACAAGGGCTACTATGACGGCACCGAGGTCCCGAATATGAGGATCGAATAATCGTCACCAATAGCAAGTAAAAGAGCGGCATAGCCGCTCTTTTTTTGCATCATCCAAATATTATCCCTATATTTGCACTTTCATAAAGCAAGATAATCCCATAAACTGGATAATATGATACTCGTAAAACAAGCAGGTGTTTATGTCAACATCCTGAATTGCAAGCTTAAGAAGTACCTTGCAGAAGTCTTCAAGAAGAACAATGTCAACCTGACGGCGGAGCAATACCTCGTCATGGATACCCTGTGGAACGAAGGCACGCTTACGCAGCAAGAGATCGCTTTCATCATCCAAAAGGACAAGAACTCGGTCACCCAGTTTATCGACAACCTGGAGAAGAAAGGCCTCGTCGCCCGCTCCGTGTCGAAAGAAGACCGCCGTGTGAACAACATTGTCGTGACCAAAGAAGGCATGGCACTCAAGGACTCCACCAAGCAGCTGGCCATCGAAACGATGAATAAGGCGCTTGAGGGCATACCGGAAAAGGATGTGCTGGTCTTTGTGGACGTGCTGAAGAAAGTCTGTGCCAATATTTGACAGTTTTCATTGTTTTTATGGCAATTGGTATGATAATTGGTTGAAAAACCACGTAAAAAAAGTGAAATACATATTTTTGTTCCTCAATTTTTCAATGAAATGAATAGAATGACAAGAATTTTGATGGCTTTGCTCGCGCTGGCTTTGCTCATGCCTTCGTGCAACAAAGGTCCAGGCGAAGGCGGCACGGGAACGGTGCAAGGCATGGTGAAGCTTGTGCATCATCCCGACGATGACTATACCTTGACTCCCGATACCATGGTGGCTGCCAAGACAGATGTCTTCATCATCTACGGTGATGAGGCCTATTTCGGCAACGATGTGGAGACCAATGCCGATGGCTTGTATAGGTTCGAGTATCTGCTGCCTGGCAGCTATACCGTGTTTTCCTATTCCACGCTGCCTTCGGGCGAGAAGGTGGCGGTGAGCGAGACGGTCGAGCTGCAACGCGGCGCGGTGGCCCAAGTGCCAACGCTCTATATCCACGACGGCAAGGCCTACGGCACTTCCGTGGTGAAAGGCCGTGTGCATGCGTCCTACTACCATAACGGCAGCTGGCGTGGCGAAGGCTGGGCCTGCGAGCACCGTGTCTACATCCGCAGAGTGGGCGACGACATCCCCTTCGACGACACCCGCGTGGGACCCGATGGCTACTTTGCCTTCCAGAAGCTTCAACCAGGCGAATACGAGGTCTTTACGGCATCCGACGACATCGCAACGGAGATCCCCGACTTTGTCTTCCAATCCATCGTAGTGGAAGAAGCGGGACAGGTCTATGAGCTTTCTGAACAATTTGAAGTGATTATTAATGTGTAAACAAATGAATATGAAAAAGTTAGTTTTGGCTTTGACGTTTCTTGCCATAAGTGTTACCAGCTTCGCACAGTCAGTATCCGATGCCACTATTGCCAAGCGTGAGAACCGCAAGGGCATGGTGCTGAAGGAATGGAACACGGCGGCGGGCGACAAGCGCGCCTTCCTCGACCGTGTGACGACCTACGATGCGTTGGGCCGTAAGATTGAGGAGATCGAATATGCCAGCTATGGCCAGAAGTGGCGTGTGGTGTTTGAGTATCCTGAAAACAGCGACATCACAGCCAAGGTGTTGCGTGAGATCGAGTATAACGACCGCGATAGGGTGACCAGAATCAAGAAGTACGAGTACAACGAAGACGGCTCCAAGAAATGCCAGAAGAACTATTATCCGAACGGCAAGCTGGAGTCGGTGAAGACCTACGAGTACGTCCCAAAATAAGGCCAGCGTGGAAGAGATCCTCGGCATAGTGCAAGGCATGAAGCCTATCACGCTCGACGAGATGAGCGGCGTGAAGCTGATGAACCGCATCGACACCAAATATGTCGTGACGGAGGCGCAGCTCAAGGCCATTTTGTCGGCGATTTGCGACCATTACTATGCCCAGGAGGTGGAAGGCCATCGCTTCTCGCCCTATAGCACCGTGTATTACGACACGCCCGAGCTGACGATGTACCTCATCCACCACGACCGTCATCTGGTGCGCGACAAGGTGCGGGTGCGTACCTATGTCGACTCCCACCTGACCTTCTGCGAGGTGAAGCATAAGAACAACAAGGGCCGGACCAAGAAGAAGCGCATCGCCGTGGAGCCCATCCCCAACATCATCGACAACCCTGAGGCAGCGGCGTTTTTGGCTGAGAAGCAACCCTACGAGGTAAGCACTTTGAGCCCGCATCTCGTCACCGCTTTCGATAGGATTACCTTGGTGAACTACGACAAGACGGAACGCCTCACCATCGACTGCAACCTGCGCTTCGAGAACCTGCGCAGCGGCAACAAGGCCGCGATGACGCCCCTCGTCGTGATGGAGTTGAAGCAGGACGGACGTGCCCATTCGTTGCTGAAGGATGTGCTCTTTGAAATGCGGATCAGACCCTTTAAGGTCAGCAAATACTGCATCGGCACCTGCTTGACCCGTCCCGAGGTGAAACAGAACCGGTTTAAGAAAAAGTTACGTAGAATTGAGAAATTAAAGACTATGGCTAATGGCCCATGGCCTATGGCTGCCACAACGTAAGGGCAAGCCATTGGCCATAGGCTATTGGCCATAAGCCAAACAAAAACAAACAACAAATATGAACCTATTACAAATCAACATGCAGGACTTTGATCCTGACATCGCGCGCGAGTTTGGTGGCGACGTCTCGGCGATGGACTTCCTCGGTGTGCCGCTTTTCGACGCCCATAGCCTGTGGACGACGCTGATCCGCTTTGTGTTCAACTTCCTCGTCTGCTGGGTTATCATCCATTGCTTCTACTACAAGAAGGCCAACCGCAAGGACTATTACTTCACCTTCCTCATGTTTGCCGTGGTCATCTTCCTCATCATCTCGCTGATGGAGAACATGAAGATGAACATCGCCTACGCCTTGGGCCTCTTCGCCATCTTCGGCATGATACGTTACCGAACGGAGACCATCAAGATACGTGAGATGACCTATCTCTTCGTGGTGATGGGTCTGAGCATCGTCAACGGCATGGCGCTCTCAACGAGTTATGCGGAGCTCGTCTTGGTCAACCTGCTGACCATACTGATTGTGTGGCTGCTTGACGGCACGAAGCTGCTGAAACACACTGCAACGAAGATCATCCTATACGACCGCATCGAGAACACCAAGCGCGGCAGGGAAGAGGAGCTGAAAGCCGACCTCGTGGAACGCACGGGCCTCGACATCTCGAAGGTGGAGGTGGGGCATATCGACTACCTGCGCGACGTGGCGTTTGTGAAGGTGTACTACAAGCCCATCGACGGCGAGGTGAATACGATCGATACGGTGACCAAACTGAAAGATTTTGATAGTTAGCCTATAGCCCATGGCTAATGGCCTATGGCTGCCTCTACGTAAAGGCAAGCCATAGGCCATAGGCAATGGGCCATAGGCGAGAAACGCAAATGAGAAGGCTAATAACCATATTACTATTGCTCTTGTCGGCAAGTGCCTACGCGCAGAGCGAACGTACGACCGACTTCGGCGGCATTGTGTCGGCTGAAGCGGAGGCAGGTCTGGGCGGACCATGGGGCCTGTCGGCAGAGGAGGAGCTGCGCTTCGACCACGACTTCACGCAGTTCGACCGATGGCTCAACTCGGTGGGGGTGAACTACAACTGCCTGCACAATAGGATGAACATCGGGCTCACGGCCGACTACATCCGTCGCCACAACGACAGAGGTTACTATGAAAACCGTGGCCGTTTGGGCTTGCAGGTGACCTATGTTGAGGAGTGGCGCCGCTTCAAGTTCCAGGTGCGCAGCAAGGCCATCGGCACCTTCTACGATGAGCGCACGGGCGAGCATCGTGTCAACCCCAAGTTGTATTGGCGCAACCGCTTGAAGGTGACCTACCAGCCGATGAACAGCCGCTTCAAGTATGCGCTCTCCACCGAGTTGTTCTGGCTCACCAACGACCCCAAGAAAGGCGGCCTCGACAACCTGCGCACCGTGCTCTCGGTGGACTACCGCCT
This sequence comes from uncultured Bacteroidia bacterium, assembly GCA_902786745.1. Lineage (GTDB taxonomy): Bacteria > Bacteroidota > Bacteroidia > Bacteroidales > F082 > Limimorpha. The sequence continues at coordinate 194,179 of CADADR010000003.1, read as the reverse complement.
TTCGAGACGCTATTACCTCTCTGCCTTTGCCCGCATGGACAACGACCTTTGGGTGAACGAGCCCGTAGACAGATTCTATTTTGGCTTGACGTTTAAGGCGAAGTATTGATTTTATTCGTACCTTTGCAGGTATGAAGCGCCTTGTCCTGATAGTATCCGTTCTGGCGGATTTGCAATCCGCCAGCCTCGAATATCAGCATTTGTAATGCGTGAAAAAAGGCATGCGCAATTGGATGAAAACCATTATCTTTGCCCCCGAAACATGTAATAGCCATGAGAGCAAGTGTTGATATAGGGGATTGCAAATCCCCAAGTTCGACCCCAGCGGATTGCAAATCCGCTGGAACGGGGAGAAGGCCCTAAAAAATATAATTAGATTTGACAATCCTAAAATTCATTCCGAAAAGCCCCATGTTCATTTTTCAGATGGAACTGCTCTAAATAAAGATGGGACCTGGAAACACAATAATAGTAATCATAAGTTTACCAACAAAGAAATAGAGTTTTTGCAAAACAATGGATGGAAGTTACCATAAATATCAAAACGACACATTTGTTCATATAAAGGACTTGTTGCTAAAATTGGATGCCACCGATACAAGTTTTATCGGCAAATACAATGTTGATGATATTGACAACACTGCGAAGGATTCTTCTCGTCAATATCTCGCTATTGCTTTTGAACTGTATCAAATAGTAAACAAACTTATCAAAGAAGTGACGCCTAAATTCAAAGCACTTTTCTGCGTAACACTGAAAATAGATATCAATAACGTAAATAGGTCGTTAGCAGATATATTTGACATCCCTCCTTTTATTCTCATATATCATGAAATGAACAAACAAGTTCGGACCATACTTAATAGATGTACAATCTTGTCGAATATCGAGAATGATGATGTTTTATGTTATTCTGAGGCGTTTTTTTCAAGCAAGAGACTTTCTTTTGTTGTTAAAATGCGAGAGCCATGGAAATCCGATACCCTTTCTACGAGAAAAATAAGATTGTCGACTATTAATCATCGAACTAAGGCTGAGCTATATGCAACAGATCATAGTCATTTTCTTTTTAGTTGGCTTACATCGGCAATGAACACAAAAGACGAAAAGTACATTGACGATTACCATATAGATGAAATTGACCATAATATCACTGGCAGTTATCTTAAAAACATAACAACATCTTTCGGCATTCTTACCGAAATGCAAAGCATAATAAATAAAAACACCAACAAATTCGGATGTTTTCTTTCAATAGGAATTGAAATCAAGGTTGATAATAGCCAAAACCGTGTTTTTTGTGAAATGGATTGTCCACCTAACGTTTATCTTTATAATATGAAAAACGAATTGGTTGCTGATGAGATGCATGATTGGCTTTTTTTGTCGGATTTCGGTAAATTCCTGTTATATTACAATCCTTCACTATATTCAGAGAAGAATTATAACTTGATGGCATTCTATATCAAGCCCAATGTTTGTTAGGTCTTATAATGTATTGCAAATCCGCCAGTCAAAAACGTCAGCATTTACAATGCGAAAAACACGTTTTTCCCTTGTTTTTCCGAAAAACCGCTATATTTGCCGATGAAAAGGAACTTGTTGCCATGAAAGCCACTGTCATGGAAAGGGATTGCAAATCCCCATGCTCGACACCAGCGAATTGCAAATTCGCTGGAACGGAGAATGCTTATTCTCGAAGTTTATCAAACAATAAAAGCTTCTTTTCATCGTTACATATCAAAAACATTCAAATCTAAGAGCTATGAAGAACACACGATTATTGTTTTGTTTTATGAGCCTTTTATTGGTTAGTCTGCTTGGCTGCAGGGAAAAACCTGAGATGTGTACACACGAAGGTTACCATCTTCCTAAATACATATGGAATGACTATTATCCCTATGTGGAAGGACAGAAAGTAGTGTTTAAAAACGACCAAGATGAAACCTTGGTGTTTGAAGCAAGACTTGTCAATGCTCCCGAGTATGACGATGAGTATTACACGTATGAATACATTTGCGGACAAATTGGTAATCCAATGACTTATACAGTTGGGTTAAAAGCAATGGATGCCGATTGTAAATATGAAATTAGTTTATCCGAGTTCGGTGAAGGTAAGGAAGATGCATTGGCAAAGTTTTATGTGAACATAAACAATACATCCATGTTTAAGTACACGTTCGAGGGTAATGTTGCCAATCTTGAATCGTCTTTAGGGGACACCATACCATATCAAATTACGATGGGTGATGGTTGCAATCAGAATAGTGTATGTCATGTCAAAGGGGAAGGCCTGGTGAGTTTCTATGATTCAGAGAAACAATGCATATGGCATTTGGCTGAATAAGAAACCCGCCTCTGCGGGCCGAAGAAATGGCGACGATAAGCGCTTGTAGGGCTGCCGTTTTACGACACACCCTACAAGCATTGATGCAATAAAAACTATTTGGCTTTCGTTATGCCTTCAGTTCTGGATTACAAACAACACCATTAACAATCGTCATGAGGAAAAGCGTTCTCCATCTACAATGTGTATTGCCGACAGAACCCGTTCTATTACTACTACGGCGACCCGAAAGGCGACCCGTTGTATTGGAACCAGTTCCCCAACGAGCCGCAAACGCTCTGGCAGCGGAGTTTCTTCCCGATTATTCCGTCGTTTTCTTATAAGGTGTGGTTCTAATTCCAAATTAGCCCTTTTTCCATAGAATATTTGAAAAAGGGCTTTTTTGTTTCAAGTAGGTTTTCTATTTTTGCTTTTTGAAAATAACTCAAAAAGCTATGATATGAAAACCATGCATTATTTGAAAAGAATCAGCGGCATCAGCCTGGTTATGGGCTTGTTGCTGCTTGCCTTGTTGCCCTCATGCGGCAAGAAGGGGAAGGACAACAATGTGTTTGTGGAACGCATCAGCCAGTTGGATGAGTCTATGCTGGCCATGCTCGACAGCTACACCTCGGGCGTCATCGCTGCCGGCGAGCCCGTCGTGGTGCGCTTCAGCAACCCCGAAGACCTGAAGGTGAAATTCGGCGAGCCCATCCCCGCCAAGGCCTTCGAGTTCGCACCCGCCCTGAAGGGTAAGGCCATGTGGATCGACGAAAACACCGTCGGTTTCCAGTACGACAACATCGACAAGGACCAGAACTATGTCTGTAGGTTCAAGATGGCCGACTTCGTTGACGTCGCTCCCGACAAGGTGCTGGAGTTCGGCTTCGGCGTACGCCGCCAAAACTTCAGCCTCGTCACCATGCAGCCCATCTGCACCTCCAACGAGGAAATGAGCTACAACATCCGTCTGGCGTTTGCCACGCCCATCGATCAGGCCGAGGCCGTCAAACTGTTCGACGAGTCCTTCCGCAAGGACCATCCCGTGGAGGTGAGTTACGTCGGAAACAATGTCTTCGATTTCCTCGTGCAAGGCCTGAAACGCGAGGCCTCCGACTATCAGTTGCCCCTGACGCTCGACGGCAAACCCATCGACTGCAAAGCCAAGATGCAACGCGAGCTGACGGTATATGCCAAGGACGGCTTCAAGCCCCTGCTGTTCGATGTCGACAAGGCCGCCAACAAAGCCTCTTTATTCTTCTCACAACCGCTGAAAGAAGACCAGAACCTCGACGGCTTCGTCACCTTCAACAAGGCACTGGGCTACAAGGCCGATATCAAAGGCAACCAGATCGATTTCTATTTCGACAAGAGCTCACTCAACAACTATGAATTGTCGGAGCTGAACATGACCGTGGGCAGCGGCATCCGCGCCGCCAACGGCATGCTCATGCAAAGCGACTATCCCTTCGACTTCGACCTTACCGACAACCTGCCTAAGGTGCGTTGGACCGACGACGGCGTCATCATCCCTAAGGTGGAGGAGACCACGGTGTATTTTGACGCCATCTGCCTCAACGCGGTGACGCTGAGGATCGTGCGTGTCTTCGACGACAATATCCTCTCTTTCATGCAGGACAACGAGTTGAGCGAGACCTACGGCATACGTAAGGCAGGCCGTCTCGAGAAGAAGGTGAGGCTGGCCATCGACAACCCCTACGCCAACCAGTGGAAGACGTTCCCCATCGTCCTTTCCGACTACGTCAAGGTGGAGCCTGGTGCGATGTACCAACTCAGCCTTAACTTCGGTCCCGCCGACTACACCTTCGCTTCTGAAGAGATGAAACAAGCCGTGGTTGAGAACGAGAAACGTGAGGCCGAGTATTGGGACGGCAACCGCTACGACTACAAGGAATACCGCTACGACGGCGAATGGAACGACCCCAACGGCTACTACTATTATAACTATGTGGAGCAGAAGAAGAACATCGTCGTCAGCGACCTCGCCGTGACGGCCAAGATGGGCCGCGACGACCTCGTTGACGTGTATGTCTACCGCATCTCCGATGCCAAGCCCGCCACAGGCGCTCAGGTGACGGCCTACAACTACCAGAAGCAGGAGCTCGCCAAAGGCAACGTCGACGGCATGGGCCACGTGCAGCTGCAATGTGCCAACCGCCCCGCTTTCGTGGTGGCCTACAATAAGAAAGACGGCAAGTCGGTCATCAAGTTGAACGACGGCAATGCCTTATCGTACAGCCGCTTCGATATTGCTGGCGAGCCCGTCGAAAAGGGCGTCTCCGCCTTCGCCTACAGCAACCGCGGCGTGTGGCGTCCGGGCGATGAGTTGCAACTCAACCTCATGCTCAACGATTTGGATGCAGCCATCCCCGCCGACTACCCCGTCGTCCTCGAGGTGATGGACGCCACAGGTCGCCTCTATGCCAAGCAGGTGAACAGCAAGCCTGTGAACGACATCTACTGCTTCACCGTGCCGACCAATGTGGCCGATGAGACCGGCGTGTGGCAAGCCCGTTTCAAGGTGGGCACAAGCACCATCACACAATACCTGCGTGTGGAGACGGTGAAACCCAACCGCTTGGAAATCAAGATGGACCTGCCTGAGGTGGTCAGCCTGAAGCATAACGACCGTGTTAACCTGACTTCAAGATGGCTCAACGGCATGAAAGCCAACGGCTTGAAGGCCGAAGTGGATGTGAAGCTCCGTGGCGGTGAGACCACTTTCAAGGCCTATCCCAACTACACCTTCGTGAACGAGACCCAGAGCTTTGTCCCGCAAGAGTTGGCCCTTTATAGCGGCAACCTCAACGCGGAAGGCGTGGCCAATGTGGGCTTCGGTCCGCTGAAGGATATCTATGCCGCCCAGATGATGAACGGCACCTTCACGGTAAAGGTCTTCGAACAGGGTGGCGACTTCAGCATCGCTTCCTTCAAGTCGAAGCTCTCGCCATACGACCGTTATGTGGGCGTCGACCTGCCTGAGACCGCCTCGAAATATGGCAGCTACTACGACACCGAGAAAGACTGGACCTTCAATATCGCCATGGTCAACGAGGACGGCACGGCTTGCAAGGCTTCCGTCGCCCTCGACTATGCCCTCTATAAGCTGGATTCCTACTGGTGGTGGTCGAGCGAGGACCAATACTCGTTGCAACGCTATGCCTCGGGTACCTATAAAGCCCCTGTGCAAAACGGCTCTTTGACCTGCAATGGCACCACCTCGGTGACCTTCAACATCCCGAACGACAAATGGGGCTGCTACCTCTTCGTCGTCGACGACAAGCAGGGTGGCAACACCTTTGCCAAGGTCATCAGCTTCGACTGGGGCTATGGCCATGCCTCGTCGGCCGTGGGCGCTCCTGCCCAACTCTCCATGAAGACTACGGCCGAAAGCTATCAGGTGGGCGAGAAGATCGTCGTCACCTTCCCGGCCAACGAAAAAGCCAAGGCGCTGGTAACCGTGGAAGCCAACGACAAGGTGCTGCAAAACATGCTGGTGGAGAACCTCGGCCAGGAGGGTAAGGTGGAGATCACCGCTACCGAAGAGATGATTCCGAATGTCTACGTCTATGTGGCCTTGATACAGCCGCACGACGTCGCCAACGATATGCCTATCCGCCTCTATGGCGTGGTGCCCGTGAAGGTGGAAGACAAGAAGCTGCAGTTGCAGCCTGTCATCCAAGTGCCCGAAACGGCCAACACAAAGAAAAAGGTGGAAGTGAAGGTGGCCGAAGCCAACAAGCAAGGCATGACCTACACACTGGCCGTCGTCGACGAAGGCATCCTCGGCCTGACCAACTACAAGACGCCCAATCCTTACGGTTACTTCAACAGCAAGCAGGCATTGAGCGTGCGCACTTGGGACAATTACGCCAACATCGTCGACGCCTTTAGTGGCGAGCTGGGCTCCGTCTATGCCATCGGCGGCGACGGTATCCTCAACCAGGAGATCACCCTCGACAAGCGCTTCAAGGCCTTCGCGGTGACCTATGGTCCCTTTGAGTTGAAGGCTGGCGCTTCAAACACCCATACGATAGAAGTGCCGCAATGCTCTGGCGCTCTCCGCTTCATGGTGGTGGCCAAAGGCGATGGCAAGGCCTTCGGCTCGGCAGAGAAATCGATGAAGGTCTTTGACCCGATCAACCTCTATGCCTCGGCACCTCGTGTGGTGGCTCCCGGCGACGAACTCAACCTCAAGGTGCAGGTGCAGGCTCCCACGATGAAGAACAAGACGCTGGAGGTGAAGTTTGACAACAAGAACCTTGATGTGGTCGGTGCTTTGCCCACCTCGGTGCAGATCGACGGCAACGGTGAGGGCCTGATCGTCGTCAAGACGAACATCCCCAAGACCATGGGCAACGCCGAATTGAACGTCAAGGTGACGGGCGAGGGCTATACCGCCGAGTCGTCGACGGTGATGCCCATCCGTATGCCATACGCCGAATGTCGCAACACCATCACCAAGGAGATTGAGGCGGGCCAGACGCTGAGTGTGCCGTTCACACTTGCTGGTATGGAAGGGACACAACAAGGCAACATCACCGTTTCGTCGTTACTCCCCGTCGATCTCTTCGGACGTCTCGACTACCTCATGGACTACCCGCACGGCTGCCTTGAGCAAGTGACCTCGAAGGCCTTCCCGCAACTCTATCTGAACTACTTCGTCCAACTCGACGACAAGGCCAAGGAAGAGATGAGGAACAACATCGATATGGCCATCAACAACCTGAAGGCCTACCGCAAGTCCGACAACTCAATGACCAACTGGATTGGCGGCCGTTACACCGACCCGTGGACCGAGATCTATGCCTTGCATTTCCTTGTTGAAGCCCGCAAGCAAGGCTACAACGTGCCGCAATACTTCATCGATGGCCTGCTGAAATACCAAAGCGACCGGGCCAAGCAATGGCGCAACAACCCCGACTACAAGCAGGGTGAGACCATCCAGGCCTACCGTCTCTTTGTGTTGGCTTTGGCCGACAAGGCTGAGATGGGCGCCATGAACCGCTTCAAGGAGATAGAGATGAAGTATGACCTTACCAAAGCCTTGGCAGCCGCTGCCTTTGCCCAAACGGGTAAGACCAGCATCGCCCAGAGCCTGCTGCCTACTTTGGAAGAAGGTAAGATGATGTCGGACTATTACACCTCCTTCGGTTCCCGCCCCCGCGACCTCGCTTTCCTGACCTACGTGCAGATGCTCTGTGACGTGGACAAGCAGACGGTGCAAAACAACATCAACTCGGTGTGCGGCGTGCTGAGCGGCGACGATTGGCTCGACACCCAGACTACGGCCTTCTCGCTCTTCGTGCTTGGCAAGTATGCCGAGAAGATGGGCCTCAACAATAGCAACCTCTCGGCCACCGTCAAGGTGAACGGCGAGGAACGTACCCTGAATACCAATATGGCCTCCGTCGGATTCGGCTTCACGCCTAAACTGGGCGGCAACACCATCGAAATCAAGAACAACACCAACCAGAAGATGGTGGCCCATGTCTTCACCAAGACTGCCGTGGCCGAATACGACATGAACGAGAGCGGCAACTTCATCAACATGACGGTGAGCTATACCGACAAGAATGGCAACCCGGTCAACTTGACCAACCTGACCGCTGGCACCGACCTCAAGGTGGAGATGACGGTGACCAACCCGAGTGAGTATCAAGTCACAGAGCTGGCCTTGTCGTACTACCTGCCTTCGGGTTGGGAGCTCGTCAACGACCGCTTGAATGGCGGTATGGCCGAGAACGAAGGCGCCAAGCACATCGACTTGCGCGATGACCGTGCCTACTTCTACTTCGACCTGATGCCGCGCTCGAAGAAGACCTTCACGCTGAAGGCCAACGCCACCTACGAAGGCAACTACATGATCCCTGCCGTGCGCTGCGAGGATATGTATAACAACGAGATTTTCTACCAGGTGCCGGCACGTGGGTGTGTGGTGAAGTAAGATATTGAATACGATGAAAGAGCCCGTAAGACATAGAAAAGCAAAAATTGCCCTCCTTGTCCTTGCGGGCCTTTTCATTGCCTTTTTGTGCATCCCCGTACCAAGGTTCAACAAGCCCTATTCCACGGTGTTGACAGCCGAGAATGGCGAGTTGCTTGGCGCTAAGATTGCCGACGACGGGCAGTGGCGTTTCCCGGCCACGAACGACTATTCGCCGAAGTATGTCGCTTGCCTGCTGGAATACGAAGACCGTTGGTTTTTCTTCCATCCAGGCTTCAACCCTGTGGCTTTCGTGAAGTCGTTCATCGACAACATGAAGGCAGGGGAGGTGGTGCGTGGCGGTAGCACGCTTTCCATGCAGGTGGTGCGTCTGTCGCGCGACAACCCGCCGCGAACCTATGCCGAGAAGCTCTGGGAGGTGATCCTGGCCATGCGGTTGGAGCTTCGCTATTCCAAGCGCTCCATCCTCAATATGTATGCCGCCAACGCGCCTTTCGGAGGCAACGTGGTCGGCATCGACGCGGCGGCATGGCGCTATTTCCATACCACACCCAACGAGCTCTCGTGGGCCGAGGCTGCGACGCTTGCCGTGTTGCCCAATTCACCTGCTTTGATCCATCCTGGCCGCTCTCGCGACCGCTTGCAGCGGAAACGCGACGACTTGCTCCAACGTCTGCCCGATTCCAAAACCTTTATCCCGAGACGTTTCGCTGTACCCGAGTTGTCGGCTGAGGACTGCGAGCTGGCCATGATGGAAAGCATCCCGGAACGGCCCTTCGACATGCCTATGTTGGCCTACCACTACCTCAGCGACCAGGACAAGCAGCATCATGGAGAACAAATCGCGTCCCATATCGACTATGATTTGCAACGTTCCGTGTCGGACATCATGCATCGGCACCATGAAAACAATGTGATGAATAGCATCGATAACGCGGCAGTCTATGTGGTGGATTACCTGAAGGATGAGATTGTGGCTTATGTGGGCAACAACAGCAATGCCAGCGATGCCGCCATGGTCGACATGGTGAAGGCACAACGCTCCACGGGCAGCATCTTGAAGCCTTTCCTCTTTGCCGCCATGCTCGACGAAGGCACGCTGTTGCCCGAGATGATTCTGCCCGATGTCCCGATGAGCCTCTCGGGCTTCACGCCTAAGAATTACAGCGGCGAGTATTGGGGTGCGGTGCCAGCCGACAAGGCCTTGCAGAACTCGTTGAATGCGCCTTTCGTGCATCTGCTGCGCGAATATGGACAGCAGCGTTTCCACGGCTTGCTGAAACAGCTGCCTTTGAGAGGTGTCGTCTTCGACGCGGAGCATTACGGTCTGTCGCTCATCGTGGGTGGAGCAGAGGCTTCGCTTTACGACATCACGAATGCCTATGTCAAGATGGGAAGGAAGCTCGCTTCCTATGTCAATGAGCACTTCGATGAGAAAGTAGACGCAAAAGAGACACCATTCTCTGCCGAGGCCATCGCCGAGACCTTCCATGTGATGAAGGGCTTGGCACGGCCTGTGAACCAGATAGGGTGGGGAGGCTTCTCCTCGTCGGTGCAGGTGGCTTGGAAGACGGGCACCAGCCACGGTTTCAAGGACGCCTGGGCGGTGGGCTTGACCGACCGATATGCCGTAGGCGTATGGGTGGGCAACGCCGATGGTGAGGGCCGTCCCGGACTGACAGGCGTGGCCGTGGCAGCACCGATCCTCTTCGATGTGGTGGGTAAGTTGAACGACAGCTACCGCTATCCTGCCAATACCATGGAGAGTCTTGAGATAGAGGTCTGTGCCGAGTCGGGCTATCCCAAGTCGGAGTATTGCCCGCATACCAAGAAGATACGAGTGCCTCGGGTGGAGAACAAGACGGGCGTGTGCCCTTACCACAAGAAGGTGTTTTTGGACTCGACACGGCAATATCAGGTGCGTCCCGACTGTTATCCCGTCGACCAGAAATGTTATGAGGTGTATTATGTGTTGCCGCCCGTGATGGAGTGGTTCTACAAGAAACACTCGCCTATGTTCCGCCCGTTGCCCGCCTTCTATCCAGGCTGTGGCACTGCCCATCCCGACGAGGTGATGGCCTTCGTCTATCCCAAGAGCGACGCCAAAGTCAGCATCCCCATCGGCATCCGTGGCGACCGACAGCAGGTCATCTTCGAGATCGCGCATCGCAACCCGCAGAAGACCATCTACTGGTCCTTGAACGACGAGTTCTTAGGCCAGACGCGTCTCAACCACCAGATGCCCATCGACGTGGAGAAAGGCACCTATCGTCTGCGTTGTGTGGACGAAGACGGGGTGGAGTTGAATAGGAGGATTGTGGTGCAATAATGAGATTCCCTGCGGGAATGGAGTGCGAATAACAAAGTAAACTGCGGCGGTAGACCCCGTTTACAAAGCGTAAACGTTTCATACCGCCGCTTGTTGATTGATGATTACGCTCCATTCCCCGAAGGGGAATCTTCTTCATTATTTACCAAGCATACGCCTCAGCCGTCATCCATTTCCCATGCACTTTAAGGGTCTGCTCGATGAGGTCGCGCACTGCGCCCTTGCCACCGTTTCGCTCGCTGATGAACTTGCTGATGGCCTTGACCTCGGGCACGGCGTCGGCAGGGCAGGCGGGGATGCCTACGCATTGCATCACGCGAAGGTCGGGGATGTCGTCGCCCATGAAGACGATCTCTTCGGGCTTCAATCCCTTCTCCTGCATGTATTCCTTGAGCTTCATCACCTTGTCGGGGATGCCGGTGAAGACATCAGTCACCCCAAGGCTGTTCATCCTGACCTCCATGGAGGGACAGATGGCACCCGAGATGACCGCCACGTGGTAGCCGAGCTTGGAGGCCAGCTGCAAGGCATAGCCGTCCTTGACGTTGGTGGCCCGCCATGGGTGTCCATCATGGTCGCTGAATACGGTGCCGTCGGTCATCACGCCGTCGTAGTCGAAGATGAAGGTCGTGACAGGTTTGAGTAAGTCGTTGGGATGCTGCATGTCTTTAAAACGTTTGTTGGGGCAAAAATAGCGTTTTTTTGGCAAATGCCGCTTTGTTACCCAAAAATGCTTAAATTTGCACGCTATTTATATTCAATTATGAGAGTAAGACATCAAACGGATAATGTAGAAGCGATTGTGGCCACCGCAATAGAGGCCATGGAAGCCGTCAAAGGCAAGGATATCGTCACCCTCGACCTGCGCGAGATCAACACTGCCGTGACGGATTATTTTGTCATTTGCCACGCACCTTCCAAGACCCAAGTCGACGCCATCGCCGACAAGGTGGAGGAAATGGTCCTTGAAAAGACGCACAACAGACCCTACCATGTGGAAGGCCGCGAAAATACGGAATGGATTTTGATAGACTTCGTGGATGTTGTCGTTCACGTGTTCCTGGAGTCGAAGCGCGAGTTCTACAAACTCGAGGAGCTTTGGGCCGATGCCGAGAGAATCGTGAATGCATCGGAAGAATAACTATTTTTAAATCAGTATTTTACATGGATAATAAGGAGACTAAAGGGGCTGGAAACCCAAATCAGCCTACTCAGCCTAACCAACCCAATCAGAAACCGAACGGCAAACGTAGGTTTAATCTGTATTGGATCTATGCCATTTTGTTTGCTGTGCTCATCGGCGTTAACTTCTTTGGCAGGGGCTCTGTGACCCCTCAGGAGGATATCGACCAAGGCAAACTGGTGGAGATGCTCCAAAAGGAGGAGATAGCCAAAATCGAGCTTGTCAACAAGGAGGATGCCGAGATCTTTCTTAACCAGAAAGGCCTCTCGCATTATTTCCCCGACGTGAAAGCAGGTTCGGAAGGCACTACCTCAACCCCTAACTATACCTATAAGATAGGTTCTCTTGACCGTTTTGAGGAGCTGGTGGAGACTGCCCAAGAGGGCATAGCCAAACCCGTATATATCAGTAATGTGAGGCGCAGCAATTGGATGTCTGACATTTTGGCATGGGTGATACCTTTCGGCTTGCTCCTCGTGTTCTACATCATCTTGATGCGTGGCATGGGCCGTAACATGGGTGGTGGCGGTGGCGCTGGCTCCATCTTCAACATAGGCAAGTCGCGCGCCCAGCTTTACGACAAGGACAGCAACAATGTCAACGTCACGTTTAAGGATGTGGCAGGATTGGAAGAGGCCAAGGTGGAGATCATGGAGGTCGTTGACTTCCTGAAAAACCCTGAGAAGTATACGAAACTGGGCGGCAAGATTCCGAAGGGCGTGCTTTTGGTAGGCCCTCCTGGAACGGGTAAGACCCTGCTGGCCAAATCGGTGGCGGGCGAAGCCAATGTGCCTTTCTTCAGCCTCTCGGGCTCCGACTTCGTGGAGATGTTTGTCGGCGTGGGTGCCTCGCGCGTCCGCGACCTGTTCAACAACGCCAAGTCGAAGGCCCCGTGTATCATCTTCATCGACGAGATCGACGCCATCGGCCGTGCCCGTGGCAAGAACGCCCTCACCGGCGGCAACGATGAGCGCGAGAGCACGCTTAACCAGCTGCTCACCGAGATGGATGGCTTCGGCACCAACTCGGGCGTTATCGTGTTGGCCGCCACCAACCGCGCCGACATCCTCGACAAGGCCCTGCTCCGTGCAGGTCGTTTCGACCGTCAGATCTACGTTGAGCTTCCCGACATCGTTGGCCGTAAGGAGATCTTCGAGGTGCATATGCGTGGCTTGAAGCTCGGTCCCGATGTCGACAAGGACTTCTTGGCCAAGCAGACCCCTGGTTTCTCGGGCGCCGATATTGCTAACGTTTGCAACGAGGCAGCGCTGATGGCCGCACGTAAGGGCAAGAAGGAAATCGACAAGCAAGACTTCCTCGATGCCGTCGACCGCATCATCGGAGGTCTGGAGAAGAAGAACAAGATCATCACCGCCGAAGAGAAGAAGGTCATCGCCTTCCACGAGGCAGGTCATGCCACCACGAGTTGGCTGCTGCAATATGCCCACCCGCTGGTCAAGGTGACCATCGTGCCGCGTGGCAAGTCGCTCGGCGCTGCATGGTATCTGCCTGAGGAGCGTCAGATCACCACCAAGGAGCAGATGTACCACGAGATGATTGCCACCTTAGGCGGCCGCGCTGCCGAGCAGGTCGTGTTCGGCCAGATCTCTACAGGAGCCCTGTCCGACCTCGAGAAGGTGACCAAACAGGCCTTCGCCATGGTGACCTATTATGGCCTCGACGAAGAGATCGGTAACATCAGCTACTACGACTCGACGGGCCAGCAAGACTACAGCCTGACGAAGCCCTACAGTGAGAAGACGGCCGAGACCATCGACCGCGAGGTGAGCCGCTTGGTGGAGAAGGCCTATCAGGAGGCCCTCGCCATCTTGACCGACCATCGCGATGGCCTGACGCAGCTCGCCAACAAACTCATCGAAAAGGAAGTCATCTTCGGTGAGGATTTGGAGAACATCTTCGGCAAGCGCCCGTGGGGCCATGCCGAAGACGAGAAGCTGAAAGACGCCGCTGAAAAAGCATCGGAAAACGAACCACAGGAAACTAACGCATAATCGCCATGGCTTGGGACAACAAAGGAGAAAACACGGATGCCACCTTCAAGGAGCAGATGCTTGCCAGGGTGCGCAACGCGCTCATCGAACGTCAGGAGGCATTGTTTAAGGACATCGACCAACGCACTGAGACCTGGATTCCCATCAAGGAAGAAGACGGCACTGCCATCACCTTCGTGCAGAACTTCAAGGAACAAGGCGGTGTCTTCATCTACTTGGAGAGCGAGGCCGAATTTGTGGAGTGCATCAAGCAGCTGGCACCCGAGAATGGTTGGGAGCCGTTGTGGTGCACGAGTCCCGATATGCAGCGCCTGTTGGAGAAATACAACATCCCTTATACAGAGAGCAAGGAACGTGAGCCCAAGCAGAAACTCGTCAGCCTGACAGGTTGCGAGTGCTTAGTGGCACAAACGGGTAGCATCATCCTCTCCGACGCGATGACTCGTACACGCGAGGCCTACGCCTTGCCCGACATCCTCTTGGTGTATGCCACTACGGAACAGATCGTTCCCGGCATGCGTACCGCTTTCCAGACCGTGAAACGAAAATACGCCAAAAGCAAGCCCTCGCAGCTAACGGTCATTACAGGGCCGAGCCGCAGTACCGACATCGAGCAGACCCTGGTCATCGGTGCCAGTGGGATTAGGCAAGTGGCGGTGTTTCTCGTTGATGAGGAGTGATAAAACAAAAGGGCTGCTCAGCAGCCCTTTTGTTTTATTTCAACGTGTCAATAATTTGTTCTATCGAAACCCCTTCGGCCTCGGCCGTGTAGTTGCGGATGATACGGTGGCGCAGGATGGGGACGGCCACACGTTGCACGTCCTCGATGTCGGGCGAGTATTTGCCCGTCAGCAGGGCGTTGGCCTTGGCGCCGATGATGAGGTATTGCGAGGCACGCGGACCGGCACCCCAGCTGAGGTAACGGTTGGCCCATTCGTGGGCTTTCTCGGTGTGGGGACGGGTCTTGGCGACAAGATTCACTGCATATTCGTATACGTTGTCAGGCACGGGTACACGGCGCACCAGCTGCTGGAAATACAGGATTTCCTCGGGCGACAACACGGCGTTCACCTCGGCGACATGGCCCACCGTAGTGCTCTTCACGATGTCGATTTCCTCGTCGTAGCTGGGATAGTCGAGCATGAGGTTGAACATGAAACGGTCCAATTGGGCCTCGGGCAGGGGATAGGTGCCTTCCTGTTCGATGGGGTTCTGCGTGGCCAACACGAAGAAAGGCTCCTGCAGCTTATAGGTCTTGCCCGACACGGTGATGCTCTTCTCCTGCATGGCCTCGAGCAGGGCAGCCTGCGTCTTGGGCGGGGTACGGTTGATCTCGTCGGCCAAAACGATGTTGGCGAATACGGGACCTTTGATGAACTTGAATTGTCGCGACTCATCCAGGATCTCCGTGCCTACGATGTCGGAGGGCATGAGGTCGGGGGTGAACTGGATACGGCTGAAGCTCAAGCCCAAGGCCTTGCCGATGGTGTTGACCAAAAGGGTCTTGGCCAAGCCGGGCACGCCTACGAGCAGTACGTGGCCTTGGCAGAAGATGGAAAGGATAGTGTTGTGGATGATGTCATGTTGTCCAACGATGACTTTGCCGATCTCCTTGCGGAGGGTCTCATATTTCTCGACCAATGCCTTGGCACCGTCGACATCAGATGCATATGTGTTTGTCATTGAAATTTCCAATCGTAATAAAAGTCGTAGTCTTTAAAGGTGTCGTCGAGTCGGATATAGGCTTTGGCGGCTTTCTCGCTCACCCATTTGCCCAAGGCCTCCTGACGTTTTTGGCTCATCGCCCAGTTTTGGATGAGGCTGTAGTCGTCTTTGAGGTTGGCTTGGTGGGGCTCGGTCTTACGCTTGATCATGATAAGGCGGAAGGCGTCCTTGTTGTCGTTGGTTGTCATAGGCAAGGGATCGCTGATTTCACCCACTTCGAGGCGGTTGATGACGAAGGCCAAGTTCTTGTATTCCGGATAACTCTGTTCCAACTCTTGCAGGTCTTTCATGCTGAGCCAGTTGCCTCCCGTGCCCATGTTTGTGAGATAACCTCCGTTGTTCTTGGAGTCGTCGTCACTGTATTTCTTGCAGGCCTCTTCGAAGGTCATGTCGCCGTTACGCACCAGTTGTGCGACGGAGTCGAGCTCGTTTTGGGCTTTCTCCAAGGCTTTGACGGGCACCTTGGCGGTAAGCAGGATGTGGCGGCAGTTGATGGTCTCGCCACGACGCTCGATGAGTTGGATGATATGGAATCCGAATTCGGTCTCCACCACATCCGAGATCTCGCCGTCACGGAGGTTGAAAGCCACGTTCTCAAACTCTGTGGCATACACGCCCTTGCCGGCGAAGCCGAGCTCACCGCCTTGTCGCGACGAGCCTGGGTCCTCGGAATAGAGCACCGCCATAGTGGCGAAGCTGCTCTCGCCGTCAAGGATGCGCTTGCGTATCTGATAGAGGCGGTCTTTCACCATCAGTTTCTCGTCGATGCTGACGGGCGGGCGCTTCACGATTTGCACGAGTTCGTAGTCGGAATCGATCATCGGGAGGCTGTCGCGTGGGATGTCGCGGTAGAACTCCTTGACTTCTTTGGGCGTCACCACCACGTTTTCCATAATCTTGGCCTGCACTTGCTCCTGCAGCATGTTGTCTTTGGAAGCCTGACGCACCTCGTCTTTGATTTCCGACATGCTCTTGCCGAACTGGGCCTCCATCTTCTCCTGTGAGCCGATGCGGGCGATAAACCATTGTATCCTCCTGTTCAGCTCGGCTTCCACCTGCTCGTCGGTGACGGTGATGCTGTCCATCTCGGCCTGGTTGAGCATGAGTTTCTGAAGCAGCAGGTCTTCCAAGATACGGCCACGCACTTCTTTTCCCGTGCCTTCCGCCATGCCTTGCATGCGGTATTGGATGTATTGGTTCTCAATGTCCGACTGCAGGATGATGTTTTTTCCGACCACAGCCACCACCTTGTCAATCACTTGTGACTGGTGGTTCTGTGCCATCATCGGCAGGACTAAAAGCATGAGTGCTATGATAATCAGGTTTCTTTTCATCGTTGTAAACATTAATCGTTGTTATATAACACGGGTGACCCGACATATATTTCAAAGGCATGGTCTTTTTTTGCCTTTTCGTAGAGGTCGGTCTTCATTTTCTCCGTCAAGGCTTGCTTGCGGCGGGCCAGTATGATGCTCTTGATGTTGTCGTGTTCCATCTCCAACGGCGAGGTGCTTTCCTCCAAGAGGTAGTCGACGAAACGCACCATATAGGTGTATTCGTTCATGTCGAAGCAGACGAACTTGTTCTTCTTCAAGAAGCTCTCCGCGTTAAAGATCTCAATGGGGATGATTTTGGTAAGTTCGTCGAGACGCATCCATTGGTCGACGTCGAGATAGCTCTTGACGGCATAGTAATTGGCCTGTACGTCTATGTTTTGCAGAAGCAGCGTGTCGGGGTCGCTCAGTAGCTTTTGGAACGTGGCTTTTTGTTTGCTGTCTTCGCCGATGATGACGTAGGCTGCACGTACCATGGTGTTGCGGAGCTGAAAGTCTTCCTTGTGTTGCTCGTAGTATTCGGCAATCTCGTCGTCACTGACTATGGTGTCGAGCTTCTGGTTGATGAGATGGCTCTCGTAGGCGTAGATGACGAGTGAGTTGCGGTATTCCTCAAGTTGTTTCTTGAGGTCGAGCTCTTCCTTGTCGAGGTTGTTCTCGGCTTGGTGCAGCAGCACCTGTCTCTTGACCCATGAGTCGATGAAGGTGCTGACGCGTTGGATGCTATCCATAATGGAGGCGCCTTTTGGGACGATGCCTTCGAGGTCCGACTCGTAGAGGTATTTGCCGTAACACTCGGCTACGACGACTTCCTTTGAGCTTTTCTCAAAGAAATCGCAACCTGCCAGCATCATGAGGATGCTGACGCCGATGACGAGGCTCAATCGCTTCATTTATACAGCTTTCTGACTTTGTCCAATACCTTCTCGTTGATCTTGACGGGATAGCGTTCCTTCAGCGATTGCACCCATTTCTGTTCAAGTTCCACCTGATAGTCGGAGGTGACGAGGCCACGAGCTTCCCTGAGGGTCTTGGGCTCGGGCTTGCGCACCTCTCTGATGCAGACGATGGTGGTCGACTGGTCGACGGTCGAGGCAATCTCGTTTCTCACGCCCACCTTCCATTCGGTTTGGTCGACAAACTGGTTGTCGCCCCTCTGGTAATAGCCTTTTCTGACGAAGGTATGGGTGATGGAGTCGCGTTGCAAGGCGGTTCTCAAGCTGTCGAGTTCGACGCCGCTGTCGAGGAGTGCCTTCACCTTGGGCAGCGACTCGGGCTTCGACACGGTGATGATGCTGGCCAGCACACGGTCTTCCCACATGTACTTGGAGGCATTGCGCTCGTGGAACGCTGCCAGGCCAACGGTGTCTTTCACAGCCTTGTCCCACACTTCCTTGTCCATGAGGTCGAACAGCAGGATGCCGTCCTTGTATTCTTGGACCAAGGCCTTAAACTCGGGATACTTCTCCTCGAGGTGGGCATCGGCATAATCCATCGTCGTCTCATTGGAAAAGGCCTCATAGAGTTGTGAGGCATAGGTGGCTGGGGTGACGTATTTCTGAGGCGTCATGTTCTTCTTGATATAGCTGACGAAGTCGCTCACCTTGGTGGGCTTGCCTTCCAGCGTGAAGAGGGTGGCGTTCATGTCGACCTTGTCGGAAGGCTCGTAGGCCTTGCGCAGGATGGTGCTGTCGATGGTGGCCATGAAAGCCTCCAGGTTCTTGTCGTTCTGCTTGAACTTGTATTCGCTTCTGACTTGCTTGAGCACCACTTCTTCCGACTTCTTCGAGCGCATGTCTTTCTCGATGCGTTCGCTCAAGCCCTTGGATTCCTTCTCGAAGGTGCCGACACCCGTCTTGCCCAACAGCTTGATGATGTGATAGCCGTACATGGTGCGCACGGGCTTGGCGATCTCGCCGATTTCCAGCGACTTGCAGGCTTCGATGAACTCGGGGACGATGCGGCTGACCGTGAACGACGACAGGGCGCCGTCGCGACCTACCGTGCCGCGGTCGTCGGAATGTTGTTTGACCATCTCACTCCAGTTCTTACCGTCTTTAGCCTTCAACTCGTTGTAGATGTTGTTGGCTTTTTGTTGCATGGCGGCTTCATCTTCTTCAGAGGCGCCGTAAGGCAGCTGCAGGAAGATGTGGGCGGCTTGGATGTTGCCCATGGCGTCGGTCTTGCTCTGCACCTTGATGAGGTGATAGCCGAAGTCGCTGCGCACCGGCATGGAGATGTCGCCTTCCTTGGTGTTGTAGGCACCCGTCTCAAAGGGATACACCATGTCGAAGACGGTGAAATAGCCGAGGTCGCCTTTGTTGCCCGGACGGGCAGGGGCTTGCTCAGTGGCTGGCGTGTCCTTAGCCGAGGGGTCGTCGGAGTATCTCACGGCGAGGTCGCCGAAGTCTTCACCTTTCAAGGCGCGCTTGCGGAGATCCATGGCTTTGTTGTAGGCTCTCAACGTATCCGAAGGCAAGGCGTTCTTGTCGCAACGGATGAGGATGTGCGAGGCGCGGATGTCCTTCAGCTTGCGCAGGTAGGCCTCCTCGACGAGCTCATCGGTGATGTCGTCGCTACTCATGAAAGGTTTGGCCAGTTGTTTGCGATATCCGGCCAGCTCTTTCTGGAACTTGGCGCTGGTGTCGAGCTTCAGGCGCTCAGCCTCCATGACCTTCATGCGGAAGGTGGTGAAGAGGTCGAGGTATTCGTCCACTGTCTTCTTCTCGATGACATCACTCTTGAGGTTGTTCTTGTAATACACGTCGCAGAACTCCTTCACGGTGATATCCTGGTCGCCGATGGTCATCATCACCTGTTTGTCGAGTTTCGACTGGGCGCAGACCATGATGGCAGGCATCATTATGGATGCCAAAACAAACATTTTCAGAAAATTAAACTTCTTCATTTTTTTATTCCTCTGTTATAATTCTTGCTTTTTCAGTGTTCCTTCCACTTCCAGTCCGTCGCTGAGCACACGCAGGTCGGAGACATCGATGGTGTCGAACACGCTTTTCACTTGCTCGATCTCACCGAGGTGCAGCATAAGGTGGCTGTCGGGACGTTTCTCTATCATCCCTGCCGGAATCTTGTCTTTCAGCAGGCTGAGCACGGTGGTGAGCAGGGTGTCGGTGCCCATGCCAGCCGAGAGCTGCACCAATAGGTCGCTCCCGATCACCTCTTTGATGATAAGGTTGGCGGAGATGTCTTTTTTGATGAAGCCCAGGTTGAGCGGGTAGGTCACGCGGACCGTCCTGCCGTCGACATGGGAAAACGATATGTGCTGCTTGGCTTTCTCGGTGATGAGGTCCTGCAGTTCGGGGAAGGATATGGAGGCTTTCATTAGCTTCTCTTGCTGTAGTTGGGGGCTTCCTGCGTGATGGTCACGTCGTGCGGATGGCTCTCGAGGATGCCCGAGTTGGTGATGCGGATGAACTTTGCCTTCTTGAGGTCTTCGATGGTGTGCGAGCCTGTGTAGCCCATGCCTGAGCGGAGACCGCCGACCATTTGGTAGACCACTTCGGAGAGGGTGCCTTTGTAGGGCACACGACCTGCGATGCCTTCGGGGACGAGTTTCTTCACGTCTTCGACGTTGTCTTGGAAGTAACGGTCCTTGGAACCCTGTTGCATGGCTTCGAGCGAGCCCATGCCGCGGTAGGTCTTGAACTTACGGCCTTCGTAGATGATGGTGTCGCCAGGCGATTCGTCGACGCCCGCGAAGAGCGAGCCTGCCATGATGGAGGAGGCGCCAGCGGCCAGGGCCTTCACGATGTCGCCCGTATAGCGGATGCCACCGTCGGCGATGATCGGGATGCCCGTGCCTTCCAAGGCCTTTGCGACGTCCATGACAGCGGTGAGCTGCGGCACGCCGATGCCGGCCACCACACGTGTGGTGCAGATGGAGCCGGGACCGATGCCCACCTTGATGGCGTCGGCGCCAGCCTCGGCCAAAGCCTTGGCGGCTTCGGCGGTGGCGATGTTGCCGGCCACGATGTCGATGTCGGGGTAGTTTGACTTCAGGTTGCGCACCATGTCGATGACGCCTTGCGAATGGCCATGGGCGGTGTCGACCACGAGGGCGTCGACGCCAGCGTCGACCAAGGCGGCGGCGCGTTCGAGGGTGTTGGCGGCGATGCCGACGGCAGCGGCCACGCGCAGACGACCGCGCGAGTCCTTGCAGGCGTTGGGACGCGCCTTCACCTTGATGATGTCCTTATAGGTGATGAGGCCAACGAGGTGGTTGTCTTTGTCGACCACAGGCAGTTTCTCGATTTTATGCTCTTGAAGGATGTCGGCGGCTTTTTCGAAAGAGACCTCGGTGGTGGTGATGAGGTCCTTGCTCGTCATCACCTCGGCGATAGGACGGTCGAGGCCACGTTCGAAGCGCAGGTCGCGGTTGGTGACGATGCCGACCAGCACGTTGTTGCTGTCGACGACGGGGATGCCGCCGATGTGGTATTCGCCCATCAGGTCGAGGGCGTCTTTCACCGTGGCGTCGACGTGGATGGTCACCGGGTCGCTGATCATGCCGTTCTCGGCACGTTTCACCTTGCGCACCTCGGCGGCCTGCTTGCCGATGGTCATGTTCTTATGCAGCACGCCGATGCCGCCTTCTTGGGCGATGGCGATGGCCATGCGGCTCTCCGTGACGGTGTCCATGCCGGCGGAGACGACGGGAATGTTGAGGTCGATATTGCGTGAGAACTTGGTCTTCAGGCTCGTCTCACGGGGAAGTACATTACTATAGGAAGGGACCAACAATACGTCGTCGTAAGTCAGGCCTTCACCAACAAATTTTTCATTATCAAGTGCCATGGCTGTTATGGGTTTAATTAATCTGCAAAGATACGAAAAATTTCGGTTGGGTAGGGTGGAAAGGGTAGAAAAAATGAAAAAAGCCGCCAAGTTTCGGCGGCTTTTTCCTTTTCCGTGGAGATGGAGGGAGTCGAACCCTCGTCCAAACAAGGAACCCCCAGGCTTTCTACA
This sequence comes from uncultured Bacteroidia bacterium, assembly GCA_902786745.1. Lineage (GTDB taxonomy): Bacteria > Bacteroidota > Bacteroidia > Bacteroidales > F082 > Limimorpha. The sequence goes on along the minus strand of CADADR010000003.1, from coordinate 172,316 downwards.
TGCTTATTCCGCTATTGGTTTTCGTGCCGTGCAAGGGAGCGAACGCCCTAAACGCGACCTTATCTCCTAAGTATCGCCCTGCCGTCGGAGCGCCGACAAGACTATCCCGAAATTGATTAGCACCCCGGGCTCAGGCCGGAATCAGGAATCTCCACCTGCGGGATGTTTCGTCCACCCACCTTGTGAGCGGATTAAGCCAGTAATCTACTGTACTTCGATTAGGCAGCGAAAGCGTAGTTATTCTCGCCAATTATTCTTTTGCAGTCAAGATTAACGAGCGTCACTGCGAGGCTCGGCATGCTTACATGACAATTCATCTTGCTGTCAAAACCATACATCCCCATTTTTATAATTGAGAATTGAGAATTGAGAATTGACAATTGATAATTGATAATTTTGAGTTGTCATCTTCAAAGAACGGGCGGCAAAAATACAGCAAATTTCGTTCCACCGCAAGGGGAGAGGTGCTATTTTTTAGTTCAGCGGGTTGCCAAATCGCACCACATCGTCCTTGGTGATGCTGTTTCCGCAGAGGATGACGAGGCGTTCCACGATGTTGTGCAGCTCGCGGATGTTGCCTGTCCATTGGTATTGCTGCAAAGCCTCGATGGCCTCCTGCTCGAAAGTGGGAGCGGCCTTGCCCATGTCTTGCGAGAGCGACTCAACGAAACTTTGTACCAGGAGCGGGATGTCGTCTTTGCGCTCGCGCAAGGGCGGCACTTGTATGACGATGACGCTCAAGCGGTGGTAGAGGTCTTCGCGGAAGTTGCCCTTCTCGATCTCGGCCTTTAGGTTCTTGTTGGTGGCGGCCACAATCCTTACGTTCACAGGGATTTCCTTCTCGCCGCCTACGCGTACAATCTTGTTTTCCTGCAAGGCACGCAGCACCTTGGCCTGGGCCGAGAGGCTCATGTCGCCAATCTCGTCCAAGAAGAGGGTGCCGCCATCGGCCAACTCGAAGTCGCCCTTTTTCTGTTTGATGGCTGAGGTGAACGAGCCTTTTTCGTGTCCAAACAGTTCGCTTTCTATCAATTCGGAAGGTATGGCGGCGCAGTTCACTTCGATGAAGGGACCGCTGCCGCGGGTGCTGAGTTCGTGCAATTGTCGGGCGACGAGTTCCTTGCCTGTGCCGTTCTCGCCTGTGATGAGCACCCTCGCGTTGGTGGGTGCCACCTTGGCGATCATGTCCTTGACCTCCAGCATGGGTGCCGACTCGCCAATCATCTGGTTTTGGATCTTGACGGCTTTCTTAAGGACCTTGTTTTCGGTGGTCAGGTTCTTCTTGTCGAGGGCGTTGCGCAGGGTGATGAGCAGGCGGTTCAGGTCGGGCGGCTTGGGGATGAAGTCGAAGGCGCCTTTCTTGATGGCTTCCACGGCGGTCTCGATGGTGCCGTGGCCCGAGAGCATGATGACGGGCACGTCCGACTCCTTTCGGATGGCTTCAAGGGTCTCTATGCCGTCCATCTCCGGCATCTTGATGTCGCAGAAAATGGCGTCAAAGTCTTGCTCTTTAATATGTTGTAAGGCCTCCATGCCTGTTGAGGCATCGGCCACCTGATAGCTTTCGTTCTCGAGGATATCGCGCAGCACCCTACGGATGGGTGCCTCGTCGTCGATGATGAGTATCTTGGTCATCTTTTTCATTTAATTTTGCGCAAAAATAGGCAAAAGAAATGAACTATTGCAATTTTGTTGTTTTTGTGTGGCGTTTTGGTTGACTTGTTTTTGTTAACCGCGGCGGCAGAAGCGGTTGCTCGATGGTAACGCTTGCCACCGCCGCTTTCAACGTTTAGGGAATTCCCCGTTCCAGCGGATTTGCAATCCGCTTCGTTATTCCTTCACCACCTTTCTCACGCACTTGCGTCCCTCGCCGTCGGTGACGTTGACGAAGTAGACGCCGATGGGCAGGTTGGCGATGTCGATTTGCAGCGTCTCGCCCTCGCCCGTGGCTGTGGCCACTTGTTGCCCGAGTGTGTTGATGACCTCGGCTTGGCGCAAGTCTTGGCCCGTGATGGTGACAAGGCCGCTTGTGGGATTTGGATGTAGGGTGGCGAAGGCAGTGCTTCCGTTCTCCTCAATGCCTGTTAGGCTTGTCTGTCCCCATTTCAAAGGAAAGTTGGGAATGCTACAGAAGCAAGTCTCTGTCACCTTAAAATAAAAAACATTGTTTTCTTCGTCATATTTGGTATAGGCTCTAAACCAACCATAATAATAGGCATCTCCAACATTTATCCTAAGACCTGGTTTGTAGGAACTAGTATCACCTTCTAGTCTCTCTTCTCTTAGGACGGTATTACCCCAACATAGGCCTGGATCATTCAGTGGTAGTGAGGCATCAAGATAAAAATTGTTGTAGCCCGTGCCTGAGTAGTCATATATTGAATAGCAGCAACACTCACAATCCCCTACTGTATTAAACCTTCCTTCCAAATGGCCTGCATAGCCTGAAAAGGTGAGTATTCGTATGTCCGACACACTGTCGTTATTCACATCATAAAACGTTTCGCCCCATCCAGTATGGATAATCCATTCGTTTGGATAGGTTTTGTAAATGATCTCCCCCTGTTGGGCAAATCCGTAGGTGTAGTAAAACACCACTAATAGGAACGAGAATAATGCTTTTGTTTTCATTTTATTGGCTTTTATGGGTTCATCTTTTTTTATTGTTCGAACGCTGGACAGTTTTGCATGAAGACCGTCATCTCTCCTCCGTTGTCCACTTGGAAGGGGCCTGTGATTTCAAAGATTGCTATCACAATGCAATGCAAAAATAGGCTATCAGAAGAACAACCGCAACGCCATCCGAACTTTTTTCGTGATATTTCTTTACAAATGGCTTTATTCCAAATAGTTATGATTTATCCTATCCGAACTTTTTCGTATTGAAATCCGATTATCAAGGTCAAAACACCATGATTGTATGGAAAAACTAACTATTGGTTTTGTCTTGAACCAACGTCTTGCGAACCTTTGTGCGTAGCTTATCGAGAACACTTGTGCTGATTCCGAGTAAAGTGGCCTCGTCCAAGCGTGACAGTTTGAGGTGCGACAGCATGCATACGCGACGCTCCATTTCATCCATGTCAGGATATTTCAGTCCTATGGTTTCCCATAATCCGGGATAGAGCACTTCGAGCGCCTCCTTAACAGCTTCCCAATGGTCTCCACCGCCAAACACCTCTTTCTCCAAGTCCTTGAGGGCAATCTTGTCCTTCGGAGTTTTCAGGCAATAGTCGAGTTTTTGCATGGCCATGAGTTTGGCATAGAGCAAATCGGATAATTGTTGGGTGGCATCAAGTACTTTCAAGTCTTTTTCCTTATTGCTTTCCACGAGGGCTTTGTTCTGTTGCATGAAATGAAACAGATTGGCATTGGCTTCTGCCTCTTGCTTGCGGATTTTTGCCAGACGTATTAGTGAAATTGCTAATGCAGCCAATCCGATGATGGTGAATATGCCAAAAAGAGTGATGACACGTTGTCTTCGGATGAGTTTTCGGTTCATCGAGTTTTGAAGGCTTTCATAATCATATTGGCGTTGAATACGATAAATTGCCTGTCCTTGTAATTCAACTAACAATTCAGAGGCAAGTTTCTCTCGTAGCTCTTTATATTGCCAAGCAGCTTGAATATCTCCATGTTGCTTGGCAAATCGAGACAGTGCACCATAAGCAGAAATCCGTGATTCCGTCTTTATATCAGTATTGGGCAATAAATCCTCAACATGTTTAAAATACAGCATTGCAGAATCCGTTTCATTGGCAGCGATGAATGTTTTTCCTATATTGAGATAACAAACAAACAATTCGGTTTCGTTCAAATTGGAATCGTCCACCATCTGTCGAAGATACATTAATGCGTCGTCATACCTTTTTTGCAATCTGTAAAGAACGGCATAATTATTCAAAATATGAGCTTTTAAAGTAGGAATATGGGATTTTTCAGCACAATACATACTCGAATTGAGAGATATTTCCGCTTGTTCGCACTGATTGAGAATGATATAACAAGATGCTAGCAAGTTTTGAGTCAATGCTTTACCTGTATAGTAATGGCCAAAGTTATCAAATGCTTTTAATAACATTGTGACAGCATCTTTTTCCATTTCATCGTTATACAGCATCTTTCCCATCTTATATTGAGCCTGCGCAATGGTCAAACTGTCTGTTGCAAGCATGCCATAATGCTCCGCCTCCTTGAATGAACGCATGGCGGGTTCCTTCTCGTTGTAATGCTGCTGCACGAAACCGCTATAAAGAGCGGCATGGGCAGCTTTATTATATTGTTTCTTGCGGGCATAATAGGCAGCAGCACGCTCCAACTCGGGGCTGGTGGAGAGGTTGGCGTGGTCGTCGAAGAAATCGTCATCCATGATGGGGGATATGGTGCATGCATCGACACCCAATGTGTCGTTTGAGACGGTGCACGCACCGTCTCTACAGCCAAACAGGGCCTCGGCCTGCAGCAAGGCCATGTCCATGCGCTCGCGCTCGCTGAAGCTCGCGGGCATGCGCAACACGCTGTCAATCAATCGCACGGTGTTGTCGGGCAAGGTATCGGCCAACCGCTCGGCACGCTTCACCATACGGCGCGCCTCGCGCGTGGTGGCGTCGCAGGCGGTCAAGGCCAGCAAAAACAAGATTCCTATCCAAACAATGCGTTTCATGCCTGCAAAGATAATGAAAAAACATTCGTAAAAAATGTATCTTTGCATCCTAAATAAAATCTGTTATGAACAAAAAAACACTGTTTATCTTTGCAGCATTGCTCTTGATGGCCTTAAGCGCTCTCTTCGCCCAAGACACGCTTCCCGCTCCAACGACCTATACTGTCAACAAAGTGACGTTCAATATGGTACGCGTCGAGAAAGGGGGCTTCTGGATGGGCGCCCAGCATAAGGATACGGCCGAGTTCAACTACGACCGCCACTCGCTCCTCGACGAGCTGCCGGTGCATCATGTCAACATCCGTGAGGATTACTATATCGGACAGACCGAGGTGACACAAAAGCTTTGGAAGGCAGTGATGGACTATAACCCGAGCCGCAAAAAGTGCTCGAAACGGCCCGTGACCAATGTCAACTATTACGAGGTGCAGGAGTTTCTGCGTCGCCTCGACAGCCTCACAGGGATGCATTTCCGCCTGCCCACCGAAGAGGAATGGGAGTTTGCGGCGCGCGGCGGCAACCACTCGAAGGGCACCATTTATTGCGGTAGCGACGAGGTGGACCGCGTGGCCTGGCACAACGGCAACGCCCGCAAGCTGAAGAAGGTGAAGAAACGCCTACCCAACGAGTTGGGCATCTACGACATGAGTGGTAATGTGTGGGAGTGGTGCGAAACGAAATACCGCTTCTATGATGCGGAACGCAATGCAAGGCTCGGCAAAGACGGCGACATGTACATCATCCGCGGTGGCGGCTGGCAACTGCCCCCGACCTCATGCCGTGTGTCGTGGCGCGGCAAGCGATTGCCCGAGCTGAAGAACTCCTTCGGAGGCTTCAGGCTCTGCCTGGATGCAAGATATGTGAAGGAAGAAAATCCCGAAGGGGAGATCCTGATGAAACAAACGGAGAAGGAGACGGAAAAGGAATGACTCAAGGCGTCAGCCGCAGTTTCCTGCTCCTGTAATTGATGACGGCTTTGTGACGTCTCAGCAAATCCCCACCGATGATGCCGTCGATGTGGGGCAGCCCAAGTTTGCCATACATCTCATGAATGTTCTCCAAATCCAGGGCGACGCCTTCATAATCCGTGATTTCAAGTGCACCTATGCCCAGCCTGTCGATGACAAACGTGGCACTCTCCAGGTCGGAGCTACCTACGCCGGCGCTCATGCCTTCTTTCTTCTCAAACTGGATGTCTTCGATGAAAGCGGTGATGGTCTTGGGGTCGAACACCGAACGCGAGGCACCCGTGTCGATAAGGAAAGAGGCTTCCTTACCATGGATCATGCCTCTGACCATGATATGGAAGCCTTCTCCTTCGATGTCAAGCAATTGAATCGGAACTTCGATATAGCGTCGCATGTTTTCGGCTGTTACGCCCATGTCATACCGAAAGTTTTGTCAGCATAGATACGCTCACCTGAAGGTTTGGTATGACATGCTGACAAAATTTGGGTGTAACTATGGGCGGTTAATGTTAGAAGTTCGGCTTGATGGCGTATTTCTTGTAGAAGTTCTTGATGATCTTCACGGCTTCGTCAGCAGTGTCGGCGATTTGGAAAATGTCGAAGTCTTCTTCCTTGATCATGTGGTGGGTGAGCAAGGTGTCCTTGAACCAGTCGATCAGGCCTTTCCAATACTCGCTTCCGACGAGGACGACCGGGAACTCAACCATCTTGTTGGTTTGGATGAGGGTGATGGCCTCGGAGAGTTCGTCGAGGGTGCCGAAGCCGCCAGGCATGGCGATGTAGCCCTGGGCATAGCGCATGAAGATGGTCTTGCGGACGAAGAAATAGTCGAAGTTGATGTTCTTGTCGGAGTCGATATAGGGGTTGAAGTGTTGCTCGAAAGGCAGGTTGATGTTGAGGCCGACACTCGTGCCACCGCCCTGATGCGCGCCCTTGTTGCCGGCTTCCATGATGCCGGGGCCACCACCGGTGATGATGCCGAAGCCGTAGTCGGTGAGCTTTTCGGCGATCTCAACGGACATCTCGTAGTATTTGTCGCCAGGCTGGGTGCGTGCGGAGCCGAAGATGGCAACGCAAGGACCTGCCTTCGACAGCTTCTCCATGCCTTCCACAAACTCGGCCATGATCTTGAAAACCGACCATGAGTCATGGCTCTTGATTTCGCTCCACGATTTTGGATGGAAACTCTCGTGGATGATTCTTTCGTCTTTTTCTGTTATTGGCATTTTGTGTTCTTTTTGTGTTCTGTGATTGAAAAAATATGTATTTTTGCACCCGATAACGCGAATGTAGCTCAGTTGGTAGAGCATCAGCTTCCCAAGCTGAGGGTCGCGGGTTCGAACCCCGTTATTCGCTCATGGGACTTGATTATATCAAGGGGAGCGCGGCTGTGAGGCCGCGCTTTTTTTATCCCATTTCTTATTCGATGGCAGTGCCGCATTCAGGGCAGAACTTGCCCGTCACCTCAGTGCCGCATTTGGGGCATCTCTTAGGGCTTACAGCGGCTAATGGCGTACCACATTCGGGGCAGAACTTGCCTGTGCTTTCCGTGCCGCATTTCGGGCATTTCTTGGTTTCCTTCTTCGGGGCCGGTGTGCCGCATTCGGGGCAGAACTTGCCCGTGATGATGGTGCCGCAGTTGGGGCATGCCACGCCTTTCTGTTGGTTGTAGGGGTCGTAGCTGGTCTGTTGGCCTTGGCCGTTCCAGGCGTTCGTCATGGCACCGCCTGTGATGCCGCCTGAGCCCGCATTGGCCATGCCGACGCCCATGAAACCACCGACGGCACCGTTTTCGTTGCCGGCTGCGGTCTCCAAAACGTCAATGACCTTGCCTTGTTGCATCATGCTGTTGCTGCTGTATTCGTAACGGTCGATCTTCTTCTGACTCTCGTCGTCGAGTGAGACCGACTCGATGGTGAAGCTCACCAGCCGGACGCCACGGGCACGGATGGGCTCGTCAAAGACCTTCTCGTCCATGGTCTTCTTGATCTCTTCGGTGTAGCTGGGCAGCTCGAGCACCGGCACGCGGTGGTTGCTGTTGCCCATCTCGTTGAGCACGTTCTGGAAGGTGGCCATCACCTCGCTGCGCATCTGCTCGGTGATGTCGTCCTTATGGATGACGTTGGCAGTGCCCGCATGATTGCGCATGAAGACGCCCATATCGTCGAGGCGGAAGGTGTATTTGCCGTAGCAGCGCACGTTGACGCCCATTGGCATCAGCGAGTTGGTCATCTGGTTGGGGATGGCGTGCGACCAGTCCTGGAAGGGGACGGGGGTGGCGGTGCCGAATTTGTTGTCCAAGATCTCCTTGGCGTTGAAGTAGAAGATGGCCTGCTCCTTGGCGGGCGTGCCACCATAGGTGAAACGCTGCCACATCTCTTTGAAGACGGGGCCAAACTGGCCACCGAAGAACGAAGGCGACGAGGATTTGTCGAAGGTGTAGACGCCTTCTTCAGCAGTGGCGTCGAGGACGGCGCCGCTATCATAGACGACGGCCACCTGGCCCGGAGCCACGATGATGCGGCTGCCTTTTGAGATTTGTCCCGATTCGGTGGTCTTTTTCACCATCAGGGTCTCCATACCCATGTTGTCACATTTGATGAGGTCCAACCATTGGTCACGCATGGTGCTACCTATGGCTTCTCCTATTGCTTTGATAAGTCCCATAGTGTTTATTGTTTAGTTGTTTATTGTTCGTTTGTCGTAGGGGCGAACCTACGTGTTCGCCCGTTATATTTTATATTTCCGTTATTTCCGTTTTTATCCCGTTTTTATTTCCGTGAATGAATATCGGTCAACACCCAATCGTGTTCGCCCGTGGTGATGACGCTGCCGCAATAGGCGCATTGTCCGGCAGAGGTGATCTCGGTGGGAGCACCGCAGTTGGGACAGTTGGTGATGTTGTTGCCTTTCTTGCCCGGGTCGGTCTTCAGGCCAGCCTTGCGGTTGAAGACCATCTCGTAACGCATGTACCAGTCGCGGTTGGGGTCGCTCTCAATCACCTTCTTGGTGTTGTCGTCGATGACATAATCGCGCATGATGGCGTTGAGCCAAACCACGAGCACCTCTTTGTCGCCATCCTCCGTGAAAGAACGCAGCGAGCAGTGCTTGATGTTGATTTTCTCCACCACATTGGTCTTGCCTGAGCGGATGAATTCTTCAAGCTGTTGCTTGTGTTGGGCAAACAGGGCCTCGCTCTCGAAAGGACGTATGGGTCTCCAGTCCTTGTTGGTCCACGCCTCTTGGATCTTCATGAAGACTTCGTGCGCATAACCGATGAACTTGTCGGACGAGAAGTCGGGGTCGATGGCCCTCACTTTCTCGGCAACCACACTGGTGTAGTCAATCACGATGTCGTTTTCGGCCTGGTAGTTCACCTGCTGGTTGATGTAGCCGGGATCGGAAGCCTGCTGTTGCTGTTTCTTCTTAAACATCATCCAAAGGACGACAAAGACGGCAAGCAGTATGAGTCCCACCATAGGCTCTTTGATGAAGAGACCGATCAGATAGGAGATGATCTCGCTCAGTCCATCGATGTTCCCAATACCTACGCCGCCACCGTCTCCAGTGGGATAGCGGTTGACATTGCCAACGTCAGTGGTGGCGTGGTTGATGTATTCAAAACATATCAATCCAACCAATAATACCAGGATGATGAAGGGGAGTGCCTTTAAAAACTTCTTTTTCTTGTTGCCTTCCATAAATGATGCTTATGATGGTCTGTAAAATTGTGCAAATTTATTATTTTTCCATCAAAAATCATACTAAGGTGCACTAAAACGAAAAAAAAACCTATTTTTGCAGCCCGAAAGCACGGGAGCTTAGCTCAGTTGGTTCAGAGCATCGCCCTTACAAGGCGGGGGTCGTTGGTTCGAGTCCAACAGTTCCCACAAAAAAATGGCCGCAACAGCGGCCATTTTTAGTTATCAGTTGTCAGTTGTTCAGTTAATGGTTGACGACAATCTTTCGGGTGACCAGCTTGCCGTCTTTGGTAAGGCCTTGGATGATGTAGATGCCGTTGCACAATTCATCCGGGTTGTTGTGCTTGAGGCATTGGCCGTTCATGGTGTAAATTCTTTTGATGGTCACCATTGGGTCTTTGGCTTGCTCTTCAATGCTCGTTATGACTCCATTAGGACTAATGTTCTGTCCGTAAACACCGCCGGTGCTACGGTTTATCCAAGTGACGACGTTCTGCCCAAGATGGAATCCCGAACTGTTTTCGGCAGCTATTCTGGGATAGACGGAGGAACTCATGGCCGTGTTCCATATCTCGTTGCCATCCATGTCGAAGCCGATGGCGGCAATGGTGGAACTGTAACCGGTCATGTCAATGCCTCGATGGTAAACGAGAGAGAATCCGCTACCGTCCTCAAAGGCGTCGATACTGATGTGCGAACACTTGTTGTCTTCGTAACTCACCGCTAAAATGCCTTCGCCCCAAACTTTTTCTCCTTCGGCAGTGATGCGGTTGATGTAGATGTCACTTTTTGATTGTGTATCGGCATTAGTCTGGATGTAAGCGATGAGCAGGTCGTGGCTGATGGGGTCAACGGTGGCGTAGGCATTGAGGTAATAGTTGTCAGGGTCGGGGGTGTGGACGGCAATGCCATTGGGGTCGCTGATGGTGGAAATGCCGTTGGCGTCGAAATGGAACACATAGGTGTTGATTCCTCCCATTCCGCCATGCCAGATATACACATAGCCGCCTCCCAAACCGTCGGGCACCACATAATGAATATGACTTCTATGGATAGTTTGTGGCGACATGAGGCATGTATCGGGCGTGATTTGGGTGCCGTCTTTCGTGTAGCCGACCACATAGATTGCTTTTTCGTAATCATATAGGTAGATTAAGTTTTCTTTCTCATAGACGACAAAAACGCTGTTGTCGGGCCCAGGAACCATAAGGCCGGAGAGGCATTGTTTACCGTTATTGTCGCTGATTGTAATTGTAGGATTCGTTGTGCCGTTGGCTTCGATGTAGCAGAGATAGGTGCTGTCGTAATCGGTAGCCATAGCCCACACCCCTCCGTCGTTGCCTGCCATGACCTCGGTGCGATAGCCGCCTGCACCGTCGAATAGCATGACACCTTGTTCGCCCCAGACGTAGGAACCGTCAGCATTGATTTTCACTGCGACGGAATTGGTTTCAGATGTGGAGAAACAGGTTACCACGGCGTTGTCATTGGTTGCCGCCATGGCCATGCCATGCGACAAGGCAAGGCCGTAGTAGTAGCTCGGGTGAATGCCACTGTTGCCCCATTGAGGCACACCCTCAAAGTTGAGCCGTTGTAACGTGGGTGTCCAACTATAGTAATCGTCAAAGGTCCATTGGACATAAGTGTCGCCCGACACCTCGTCGGTGGAGACGTAAATCTCGTCGGCGGTGTGGGGACAATTGGCGATAAAATTGTTGTTGAAAAGATCGTCGGTCCATTGGGCGTTCAGTTTCAAAATAGAGGCTATAGCCAGAACCAAAAATAAATGTCTCCTCATGGCAGTTTTTTTTGAGTCCTTATTTGTTGACCACCACTTTGTGGCTGACCAGCTTGCCGTCTTCGGTAAGGCCTTGGATGATGTATACGCCGTTGCTCAATTTTTCGGTGTTGTTGTGTTTGAGGCATTGGCCGTTCATGGTGAAGATGCGTGTGATGGTGACCATCTCGTTCTCTGAGGCTTCCCCAATGCCGGTCACCACAATGTCGATATAGTTCTCGCCGTCGGGCGTGAGGGCGAATTCCGACTCGCAGTCTTCATAGACGGCCGTCAGTTGGTATTTGTACTCTCCTATGCCGCTCTCGTCGAAATAGGAGGTGGCGTCGCCCGGCACTTCGATGACGGTGTCTTCCTTATTGATGATGCCATGACGATAGAGGTTGTAATGCAAGGGCTGCGATTCGGGTGCGGTCCATGTGATTTGCACACCATACTCCTGTGTTTCCATGTCGTAAACATATTCGCCTGCGAGGTTCTCGGGAGGGAGGCAGGGCTCCACAGGGATGATGGGCTCGATGGGGCCCATTGTGCCGTCGGGGCCGATATTCTGTCCGTAAACATTACCGTTGCTGCCGTTCACCCACGCCACGATGTTTTGCCCGAGGTGGAAGCCCGTGCTGTTATCGCACATCGTCCTGTTGTATGTCCCTATACTGATATTCTTCGCCCAGAGCTGGTCACCTTGCATATCATAGCCAATGGCAAAAACGGAGCTTAACCCCGACATGTTAACGGTATAGCTTACCATGAATCCGCTGCCGTCTTCAAAGGCATCCACAAAGAGGTCGGAATAGTTGACTCCTACGTTACCTGCAACATTTATGCCGTCGCCCCAAAGTTTCTCACCCGTCGGTGTGATGCGGTTCATATAGACACTACTCTGCGATTGCGTTGCAGCATCGGTTTGTTCGTAAACGATGATGAGGTCGTGGCTCACGGGGTCGGAGGTGGCGTATGCGTCAAGATAGTAGTTTGAAGGGTCAGTTGGATGCACGGAAATGCCATTTAGGTCGCTGATGGTGGAAACACCAAACTCGTTGAAATGGAAGACGTAAGTGTTGAAGGCTCCTCCGATGCCAGGGTGCCAAATGTAGGCATATCCGCCGCCCATGCCATCAGATACAGCCTTATGGATATAGGTGGATTGGAAAGTCTGGGAAGACATGAGAAGGGATGCGGGGTTGAGGATGGTTCCATCGGGCGTGACGGCGACGACATAAAGCTCCTTGTCGGTATAAAAACCGGAGCCCACTTTTTCGTAGGTGAGCAGCACATTGTTGTTGAGGCTCAACGTGAGTTGGCCGAACATGCACTTGTATCCGCCGCTGTCGCTGATGGTGGTGGTGGGTCCCAACGTGCCATCGGCACCAACGTATTGCAGATAAAGGTTTTGGTAGTCAAAGCCTAAGGCCCAGAAACCGCCATCATCGCCGGCAGTCAATTCGGTGCGCGAAAAGCCAAGGCCACCAAAAAGTTGCAAGCCTTGTTCTCCCCAAACGAAATTGCCGTCAGGGTCAATCTTTACAGCGTATGAGAAGCCGTCGTAAGTGGCAAAACAACTCACCACGCAGCCATCGGTGGTCGTAATCATGGCGACACCTTCCGACATCGACGAGAATTCATGTCCGCCGATATGGATGCCATCGTCGCCCCATTGCGGAACACCTTCAAAGGTGATGCGCTGCAGGGTGGGCGACCAGCCATTGGTGCCGAATCCTTCCCATTGGATGTAGGTGTCACCGGTACTGGGGTTGGTGGCCATGTAGAGTTCACCGTCGTCGGGGCCACAGTTGGCGAGGAAAGTGTTGGTAGCCGGGTCGTCGACCCATTGTGCTTTCGCGGTAAGCATCGCTACTAACGAGATAACTAGAAAGAAAAGCTTTTTCATGTTTTATTGTATTGAAGTTAATGATTACTTGATTACTTTCTTTATGATGGTTTTGCCTGAATCCGTGATGCCTTTGACGATGTAAACGCCTTGGCTCAACTCGTTGAGGTCCTTTGCGTTGACAAGTTGTCCCTTGATGGTGTAGACACTCAGGATGGACACGATTTCTTCTTCCGTGTTTTCGGGGATGGCAGTGATCGCGATGGTGACGTGGTCTTCGCCGTCAGGAGTGAGCGCAAACTCGGATTCGCAGTCTTCGTAAACTGCAGTAAGTTGGTAAGTGACGGCTCCGATAATGGACATCTGATCTAAATACTCCGTTTCGTTGGGGTCTACTTCAATGGTTGTAGTGCAGCCTGATGGATCGGTGAAATAGAGATTGTAGTGCAGCGGCAATTCCTGAGGTGCTGTCCATGATAGATGCACCCCGAAATCCGAGTTGGTTTCAAAGAAATACTCGCCTTGGAAATCGGTTGGCGGGTCGCATGTCACCGGGGCAGGTGGCGTGACCACTCCTATGGTGCCGTCCCAGCCGATGTTTTGGGCATAGACGCCGCCGTCATCGCTGTTGATCCATGCCACAATGTTTTGCCCGTAATGAAAACCGGCGGTGTTGTCGCTAATGGTTTTATTGTAGCTGGACGAGCTCATCGTGGTGTTCCACAACAGGTTTCCATCGAGGTCGTAGCCCGCAGCCTCAATGCTGCCTTGGCTGGTGCCATAGGTCACGACGAAACCATCAACAGCATCGATGGCATCCACATGGATGTCGCTATAAGAAAGGCCGGTGTAGTCTGCCACAAGAATGCCGTCACCCCATGGCTTTTCGCCTGATTCCGTGATGCGGTTAACATAGATCCGATGTTGTGATTGAGAGGCTGCATCCTTTTGGAGATAGGCGATAATGATGTCATTGCTCTTGGGGTCGACAGTGGCGTAGGCATTGGTGTAATAGTTGCCGTAGTCGGGACTATGCACGGCGATGCCGTTGGGATCGGCTATGGTGGGTATGCCGATCTCGTCGAAATGCGTGACGTAGGTGTTATATACGCCACCTATGGCATTGTGAAATTGATAGACATAGCCGCCACCCTTACTGTCGGGAATGGCATAATGCACGTAGCTGGCACCTACGGTCTGTAGTCCAAATAACAGGACCTCGGGAAAAACCTGTTCGCCGTTTTTGTTGTATCCTGCGACGTGGATTTCCTTGTTGTAATTGGTATAGCCTTGGAGGGTCTGCTTGGCATACACCACAAAGACATCGTCTTCAGCAGGTATCAAAACGCCGTTGGTGCATTTTTTTGCGGGGTCTTTGATGGTGGTCTTGGGATGCAGCGTCCCGTCGGCATCGACATATTGCAGGAAGGTGCTGTCCATGTCGGTGCCCAAGGCCCACACGCCGCCGTCATCGCCTGCGAGCACTTCGGAGCGGCCTCCTCCTTCACCATCGAAGAGCACCATGCCATGCTCACCCCAGGGGAAGGTGCCGTCGGCATCGATCTTGACAGCCCAGTGATGAGGCCCGAGGGTGCGGAACACCGTGACCACGCCACCATTGACGGCGGTCATGGCATAGCCGGGCGACCAGGTGGCGAAGTCGGGCGTAGTGACATGGATGCCGTCGGCAGGCCATCGTGGAACACCGTTGAAGTCAAGCCGCTGCACCCATGGCGACCATCCGTTTTCGCCTTGGTAATGCCATTGCACGTAGGAGTCACCCGTCGTAATGTCAGTTGAAACATACACCTCGGCGGCACCGTTGGCGCAATTGGCGATATGGGTGTTGCTGTTGGGGTCGTCGACCCATTGGGCTTTCAGCGTTACTAAAGAGGCCATAGCCAAAAACAGTAAAGAAAGTTTTTTCATGTCTACCGTTTTTTATGTTGATTATTGTTGCAAAATTAGAAAAAATCGTTTCTTTGCAGAAAATTTTGTCGCCATGGTGGATAAATTTTCCAATGAAGAGCAAACTGCTATAGCTAGCGTGTTATACAATCTGGCCGACGCCGATTTTCAGAATCATGAGGCTGAACGCGAATGCCTCGAAGCCTGTATGAAGGAGCTGGAGTTTGACGCTACGGGCTTTGTGCCTGTTCCGAAAAACGAGCTGCAGAAACAAGTCTATGAAACGTTGAAACGTATGTCGAAGGAGAAGAAACGCTCCTTCTCGCTCATGATGACGAAGCTCTCGCGTTCCGATGCTCACTTCGGTAAGCGTGAGCGGGATTTCGTCATGGAAATCCTCAATATGTGTGACGTGCCGTTTGTGCATAAATGAAAAAAGGCGACCAACGGTCGCCTTTTTTCATTTAAGGTTGGTTATTTGATGTTCGGTTCCTCAAGTCCGAGATGCTTCTTGGCATCCACGCGCTTCAGGATGATACCGATGATTAATGCGGCCACGCCGAGGCAAGCTAACATGACCAACGGCCACGTGTAGTTGAGGGCCACGGGGTCGGTGACACCAGGATTGGTGTTTTCCAAGACCTTACCAATCAGCAGCGGGAACAGCCACAAGCCGATGTTCTGGATCCAGAAGATGAGGGCGTAAGCTGAACCGATAATCTTTTCGTCCACCAGCTTCGGCACGCTCGGCCACAAGGCGGCAGGCACCAGCGAGAAGGAGGCACCCAGCACCAGGATGGTCACATAAGCCACGACCACGCCGCCAACGGCGTTGCCCTTGAACATGGGCAGGATGAAGGCGAAGGTGAGGTGGCAGATGATGAGCAGCAACGAGCCAATCATCAGCATGGAAGCGGCCTTACCCTTGTTGTCGACATAGCTGCCGAGGATGGGTGTGATGGCCACAGCCAACAGCGGGAATACGGCGAAGATGGTCTCGGCAGTGCCACGCATGTAACCCATGTAGCAGTAAACCACGAGGGCGACGACAGCGATAGCCATCAAACCGAACTTCAGGCCTCTCTTCTTCGAGAAGTTGCTGGCAAACGAGCAGACAGCCACCACAAGCATGATGATGTATTGCACGATGGTGACAGTGTCGCCGGCCCAGAACGAACCAGCGGCGGGCTCAGTCAGCGTCAGGTTGCACTGCAGCATGTTCACAGCGTACTTCTGGAAGGGGAAGATGGCGCTATAATACAGCACGCAGAGCAAAGCGACCAGCCAGAAACCGAGGCTCGACAAAATCTTGCCGATGTCGCTGACCTTGAACGGGTCGTCTTTCTCTTCGGCTTCGCCAGTTTGGGCGTCGAGTTTCTTGTCCATGAAGAAATACACGACGAACATGATGAGGGCGATGCAGAGCAACACCACACCAAAGGCCACGGAACGGCTCACGTTGATGCTGCCGCCGAGCTTGGCGAAATAGGGCGAGAAGATCATGCAGGTGGCCACACCCAGACGGGCCAATGCCATCTCGGAACCCATGGCCAGAGCCGTCTCACGACCCTTGAACCACTTCACGATACCACGGCTCACGGTGATACCGGCCATCTCAGTACCGCAACCGAAGATCATGAAGCCGACAGCGGCCAACTTGGCCGAAGCAGGCATGCCACGGTAGAACGGCGAGACGCCCAGCTCGTCGAAGAGCGGGATGTAGTTGAGGTTTTCGGTGAACCATCTTTCAACGCCGCTGCCATAGAACGACTCGCTGATGGCGTAGTACTTGATGAGACCGCCGATGAGCATCACAGCGCCCGAAAGCACAGCCGTGAAACGTACGCCCATCTTGTCGAGGATGATACCGGCAAAGATAAGGAAGAACACGAAGACGTTCAGGAAGGTCTCAGCGCCTTGCATGGTACCGAAAGCGAGGCTGTCCCAGCCGCGTTCGGTTTGCATCAAGTCCTTGATGGGGGACAGGATGTCCATAAAGATGTAGGCGCAAAACATGGCCAAAGCCAAGAGCAACAAGGCAATCCAACGCATGGTGGGGTTGTCTCTCAATGTCAGTTTTTCTGTCATAATGTTTATAATTTAAAGATTTGTGATTTCATATTATTATGGCCTATGGCTGATGGCTCATAGCCTATGGCCTGCTTTCACTAATGTTGGGGCAGGCCATAGGCTATTGGCCATAGGCCATCGTATCATTCGGGTATTTGCACCACTTCCTTCTTGTAACCGTTCAGCACAGCCTTAGCCATGTTGGCCACGTCACTGGAGGAGATGCCGTTGATGATCTCGTTATAGTTGGCCATGGGGTTGTAACCGTCGCTGTCCTGCGTCTGGATGCAGTTCATCCAATAACGGTTGCTCTCCAGGTCTTCAGCATGCTTCTTGATGAGGAACTCCTTCACCTTCTTGAGGTCTTCAGGGCGTGGGCCTTGGTTGGCCATATTCTGAAGCTCAGCCTTGGCGATGCCCATCAACTTTTCATACATCTCCTTGTTGGTGTTGAAACCGATGAGGAACATGAAGCTTTCTTTCGGACGGTTGTTCAGGCTGGCGTTGACGCCAACGCCGTAGGTGCCGCCTTCGTCTTCACGGATCTTCTCGGTGTAGACGATGTCCATCACATCGCTCAAAACCTGCATGGTAAGTTGGTTCTTACGGTTGAATTCCATATCTCCGTTGTAAACCATATAGCAGGTAACCTTGGGATTCTCCATGGCCTTGGTGTAATGGCTGGTGACATCCTTGTCGGTGATGGCGGGCACGTTGGCGGTCCAAGTCTCGTCGTTTTTCTTGGTTTTCAGAGCTCCGATGTATTGCTCAACCAAAGGCTCGAAAGTCTCGGGGTCAATGTTGCCCACGAAGGTGAACACGAAGTTGTTGGCGTCCTTGAAACGGTCAGCATAGAGTTTCAGGGCCTTGGCGTAGTCGACCTTGTCGTAGTCTTCGGCTTTCATGCGCTTGCGGAGCGGATGGTTGTCGAAGAGGGCGAAGATGAGGTTGTCGCTGAAGGCAACGTCGGGGTTCGACTCAATGTTGGCCAACATGGCCTTGGTGCGGGTGATAAAGGATTGATATGCCTCTTCGTCGCTACGAGGCGTCCCAAAGCTCAAATAGATAAGTTGCATCATGGTCTCCAAGTCCTTGACGGAGCAGCTGCCGCTGACGTTTTCGGTGAAGGTGTTGACGTTGCCGCTGACGTGGACTTTCTTGCCGGCCAAGACCTTGGGCAGGTCGATGGCGCTGAAGTTGCCCAAGCCGCCCAAACCAGCCAACTCGTTGAGTTGTTGCAGGGTGTAGGGGTCGCTTTGGTCCATGACGGAGTAACCGCCGAAGCTGTAGGCCGACATGAGGATTTCATCGTCCTTGAAATGGGTAGGTTTATAAATGACCTTAACGCCATTCTTCAGGGTGAGGATGGTGGCGTCGAAGGTGTCGTCGTGCTTCTTGCTCTCGATGGCGCCTTTCACGGGCAGGGTGGCAATCAGAGGCTCGTTGCTGACGGTCTCCTTGTAGGGTTCCACCTCGATTTCCTTGGCTTTGTTGAAGAGGGCAAGGAGTTCTTCCTTGGTGGGCAGCACCTCGCCTTCCTTCTCGGGAGCGGTCAGCGTGATGACGATGTTGTCCTCACGAATCAGTTCCTTGGCGTATTGGTTGATGGCTTCCACGGGAAGCATGGGCATGATCTGTCCGAGCAGCATGTATTCGTTCTCGATACCCAACAGAGGCTCGTTGGTGAGGAAGTGGTTGAGGATGGGGTAGAAATAGCGACTGGTTTCTTGCTTGTCGCGTTCGTCGTATTGGTTCTCGATTTGTTTCATCAGGTCGGCCTTGGCGCGCTCGAACTCCGATGCGGTGAAGCCGTATTGTTGCATGCGCTTGTTTTCGGCCACGATGGCGGTCAAAGCCTCGTCGATGCCGTCCTTGTCCTTGGCATAGGCCAATCCGGTCCAAGCGTCCTTGGTGTCGCTCACGAAGAAGGTGCCGTAGTAGCCATAGCCGAAGATAAAGGGCGGGTTGGCCTTTTGGGTCAGTTCTTCCATGCGGTTGTTGTACATGGTGGAAACAAGTTGGTCAATGTAACCCTTCAACCAGTATTGCACGTCGCCTCTCTCTTCGAAGGGTACGATGTCATGCTTGTAGTACAAAGAAATGTTGTAGTTGGTCTCTTCGGGGTCGGTGCAGATGCTCACGATGGGCTCGGCATTGTCGGCCACCTGGAAACGGGTGCGCTCGGCGGGGTTGATGGGGGCGGGGATGTCCTCGAAGATGCTCTTCAGGTGGTTCTCCACCTCGTTGACGTCGACGTCGCCAATGATGATGATGCCTTGCAGGTCGGGACGGTACCACTTGTGGTAGTAGGCGCGCAAAGCGTCATGCTTGAAGCCGCTGACCACTTCTTCGGTGCCGATGGGCAAACGGTGGCCGTAGGGGCTGTTGGGATAAATCTCAGGCAACATCTTTTCGTAGATACGCATCTGGGCGCCTTGGCCTTGACGCATCTCCTCAAGGATGACACCGCGCTCCTTGTCGATCTCCTCGCCTTCAAGCGAGATGAAGCTCGACCAGTCGTGGAGGATGAGGATGCACGAGTCGACGAGGTTCATGTTGGTGGTCGGCACATTGGTCAGCATATAGACGGTCTGCTCGATGCTGGTCCACGCGTTGACGTTCTCGCCAAACTTCACGCCGTTGTGCTCCATATAATTAAGGAGTCCCTTGCCAGGGAAGTTCTTCGTGCCATTGAAGGCCATGTGCTCCAGGAAGTGGGCCAGACCCTGCTGGTCGTCGTTTTCAAGGATGGAACCGACTTTCTGCGCGATGTAGAAGTTGGCACGTTGGGCAGGTTTCTCGTTATGACGGATGTAATAGGTCAATCCGTTTTCCAGTTTGCCTCTTCTGACGTTCGGGTCGAAAGGCACAGGCATGGCTTGCTGGGCGAACATCGTTGCGCTCAGTGCCAGCATAGCGATTAAGGTTAGTGTCAGTTTTTTCATTTGCTTATTAGTATAGATGTATCACATATTTCTCAATAAAATACTCCTCCTTGAACCATTTGCTGATGATGGCTTTCTTGTGGTGCCAGTATCGGTTCAGTGCCTTGAATTCTTCGGTCAAGTCGCCGCCTTTCAGGTACATGATGCCGCCAGCCTCTTCGTCGCCTCTGATCCTCAGTTTGTTACCAGCCAAGTTGGCGATCTCGGGCAAGGTCATCACCGCGCGACCCGTAATCACGTCGAACTTGTCTTTCACTTCCTCGGCGCGTTTGTGTTCGGCCACCACATTCTCCAGCCCGATGGCGTCTTTCACGGCGTTGACCACCTTGATTTTCTTGCCTGTACCATCGATGAGGTAGAACTCGGTCTGCGGAAACATAATGGCCAAGGGGATGCCGGGGAAACCGCCACCAGTGCCCAAGTCCATGACCTTCATGCCAGGTAAGAGCTCATAGTATTTTGCGATGGCCAAGGAATGCAGGACGTGGTGCTCGTAGAAATGCTCCATGTCCTTGCGCGAGATGACATTGATTTTGCTATTCCAGTCCAAGTACAAGTCTTTCAGTTGGTTATACTGCTCTTTCTGCTTGTCGCTTAGCTCTGGGAAGTATTGGAATAGGCTCTTTGTGTCCATGATGTGTCTTGAAATGGGCCTCAAAAATAGTGAAAATTTCGTTGCAAAGCGGTTGGGTTTCCGAAAAAGTCGTACTTTTACACTTTAATTCTTGTAGTCGAATGAAGAAAGTACTGCTGCTGTTTGCGCTTTTGCCGCTGTCGCTCTTTGCACAAAGAATCACCCCCGAGGAATACATCCAGACCTATAAAGACATCGCCATCCGCGAGATGAAGACCCATAAGATTCCGGCGTCCATCACCTTGGCGCAAGGCCTTCTTGAGTCGGGAGCGGGCAACAGTGCCTTGGCACGTGAGGCGAAGAACCATTTTGGCATCAAGTGTCACAAGGGTTGGGAAGGCGACACCTATTACATGGATGACGACGAGAAGAACGAATGCTTCCGTAAGTACAAGAACCCCGAGGAGTCGTTCAAGGATCATTCCGAGTTCCTCTGTGGGCGTAGCCGCTATGCCGCTTTGTTCGACCTCGACATCACCGACTACGAAGGCTGGGCCAAAGGCCTTAAGGCCGCTGGCTATGCCACCAACCCAAAGTACGCCCAGTTGCTCATCGACCGCATCAATCTTTATGAACTCACCCAATACGACCAGATTGCACTTGGCTTACTGAAGGAAAGCGAAGTGGAACCTGTCGACCCGGAAGTGGTGGAGGAGTACTTCGAATTGGCTTATGCGCCCGAGGATAAGTCGGTGTTTCCCTTGGCCGATATGACCCCCGACGGTCGTTTCATTTATGAAAACAACAAGGTTCGCTTCGTGTTTGCCAAGGAAGGGGAGACCCCTGAGAAGTTGGCAGAGGCCTTCGACATCAAATTCAAACGTTTCTGCGAATACAACTGCCTGAAGCACCCCGAGGAGGTCATCTTCCATAGCGGCGACGTGGTGTATCTGTCAAAGTTGAGAAACAGGAACTGGAAGGCCAAGCCCTATACGGTGCAGGAAGGCGAGACGTTGCGCGACGTGGCTTTGCGCTTTGCCGTGAAGCCTAAGATGATCCAAACCTTGAACGGGATAAACGAAGGCGAACGTTTGTACAAGGGACAGGTGATAAGGCTGAGGTAGTTGGGTTATTTCAATTCTGCCTTAAGGTATTTCGCAGTATAACTCTCCTCGCACTTGGAGACTTCCTCTGGCGTGCCTTGACATACGATCTGTCCGCCACGGTCACCGCCCTCGGGACCCATGTCGATGATATAGTCCGCCATCTTGATGACGTCGAGGTTGTGCTCGATGATGAGGACGGTGTTGCCCTTGTCGACGAGTTTGTTCAGCACGTTCATCAGCACTTTGATGTCCTCAAAATGCAAGCCTGTGGTGGGCTCGTCAAGCACATAGAGCGTCTTGCCTGTGTCGCGTTTGGCCAGCTCGGTGGCCAGCTTCACGCGCTGCGCCTCGCCGCCGCTGATGGTGGTGGAGGCCTGACCGAGGGTTAGATAACCTAAGCCCACGTCTTTCAATGTCCTGATTTTTTGTATGATGCTCGGGATGTTCTCGAAGAACTCCACTGCCTCGTTGATGGTCATGTTGAGCACGTCGTTGATTGACTTGCCTTTGTAGCGTACCTCCAGGGTCTCACGGTTGTAGCGTTTGCCTTGGCATTCCTCACACAGCACCGTCACATCGGGGAGGAAGTTCATCTCGATGACGCGCACGCCTGCGCCCTTGCACGCCTCGCAGCGCCCGCCTTTCACGTTGAAGGAGAAACGTCCCGCTTTGTAGTTGCGGATCTTCGACTCGGGCAACTCACCATAGAGCTTGCGGATGTCGTCGAAGACCTTGGTATAGGTGGCAGGGTTGGAGCGCGGTGTGCGTCCAATAGGGGCCTGGTCGATTTGGATGATCTTGTCGATCTTCTCCAATCCTTCGATGCTGTCGTAGGGCAGCGGTTCCTTCACCGAGCGGTAGAACTTCTGGCTGAGGATGGGGGAGAGGGTCTCATTAATTAAGGTGGACTTGCCCGAGCCGCTGACACCCGTCACGCAGACCATCACGCCCAAAGGTAGACTCAAGTCTACGTTCTTCAGGTTGTGGCCTTTGGCACCTTTGATGGTGAGGAACTCGCCTTCTAAGGGCTTGCGTCGTTTCTTCGGCACTTCGATCTGGCGGATGCCGTTGAGGTAGTCGCAGGTGATGGAGTGGCCCGTCTTGGTCTCGGCAGGTGTGCCAGCGAAGACGACTTCGCCGCCGTGGCGTCCCGCACCGGGGCCGATGTCGACCAAATAATCGGCGTTGAGCATGGTGTCCTTGTCGTGTTCCACCACAATGACTGAGTTGCCGATGTCGCGCAGCTCCTTCAGCGACTCTATGAGACGTTGGTTGTCACGCTGGTGTAATCCGATGCTGGGCTCGTCGAGGATGTACAAGACTCCTGTCAGCTGTGAGCCGATCTGCGTGGCCAGACGGATACGTTGGGCTTCACCGCCCGACAAGGATGCCGCCGGACGGTTCATGTTGAGGTAGTCGATGCCGATGTCCAAAAGGAAATGCACACGCTTGTGGATCTCGCGCAGGATTTCCTTGGCGATGTCGTTTTGGCGTTCGGTGAGTTTGCTCGGCAGCTCGTCGATCCACTTGCCAAGGCTGAGGGTGTCCATGTTGGCCACCTCGGCGATGTTCTTGCCGTCGATGCGGAACCATTGCGCTTCTTTCTTCAGCCTCGATCCGCCGCAAACGGGACAGGTCACGTGGTTCATGAAGGAGCCCGCCCATCGCGCGATGGCCGCCGAGGCCTCTTCGTTGTTCTGGCTCTCGATGAAGTTGATGATGCCCTCGAAGTTGATCTTGTAGGTCGAAACGATGCCGAGGGTCTCGCGTTTCACCTCAAAGGTCTCGTTGGTGCCGTAGAGGATGACGTCCAAGGCCTCGTCGGAAATGTCCTTCATCGGCGTGTCGAGGGTGTAGCCGTATTTCAGGCCGATGGCCTCCAGCTGCTTGAAGATCCAGCTGCCCACCTTGTATTCGCCCGCTGGAGCCAATCCGCCTTTGCGAAGGCTCAGATTGGGGTTGGGGATGAGTTTCTCTTTGTCGACAATGGCGATTTCGCCCAGACCGTTGCACTTGGGGCAGGCGCCGTAGGGCGAGTTGAACGAGAAGGTGTTGGGCTCGGGGTCCTCGTAGGAGAGTCCCGTGGTGGGACACATCAGCAGGCGGCTGAAATAACGCAGTTTTTCGGTGTCGTTGTCGAGGACCATCAGCAGTCCCTTGCCGTAACGGAAAGCGGTCTGCACCGACTTCTTGATACGAGTGAGGCTGTCCTCATGCACTTCGATGCGGTCGATGACGATCTCGATGTCGTGGGTCTTGTAGCGGTCCACCATCATGCCAAACTCAATCTCGCGCATCACACCGTCGACACGCACGCGGGTGAAGCCGGCTTGGCGTATGTGTTCGAACAACTCGCGGTAATGGCCCTTACGACCGCGTACAGCAGGTGCCAGTATGTTAATGCGTTTGCCGTCAAACTCCTTGAGGATCAAGTCGGTAATCTGCTCTTCGGTGTAGCGTACCATGCGTTCGCCCGTGTTGTAGGAATAGGCTTCGCCGATGCGGGCGTAGAGCAGACGCAGGAAGTCGTAGATCTCGGTGATGGTGCCCACGGTGGAGCGCGGGTTCTTGTTCACGCTCTTCTGCTCGATGCTGATGACGGGACTCAAGCCCGTGATCTTGTCGACGTCGGGGCGCTCCATGTTGCCGATGAACTGTCGCGCGTAGGCAGAGAAGCTCTCCATGTAGCGGCGTTGTCCCTCGGCATAGATGGTGTCGAAGGCCAACGACGACTTGCCGCTCCCGCTGATGCCGGTGACGACCACCAGGGCGTTGCGCGGTATGGAGAGGTCGATGTTCTTCAGGTTGTTCTCCCTGGCACCGAGGATCTCAAGGTTTTTGTCTTCGCTGAACTCGTTCATGGCTGTTTTTTATCGGGCGGCAAAGATACGATTTTTTCTCCGAAAAACGAACCTATATGCCATCCCTTTAGCAGCAGATTGACGACCTCGGACAAGTTCGTTTTCTTGTCGCAATGCGACTTCAAATTGATAATGCTAACTCCAATCTGGGCATAATTGGAGAGAAATGTGTCCCTTCTACGAGTTCAAACGAAACGGCAGCTTGGCTTTTTGCTTTCAAGATGTCGGCAACGGCAAGGCTTCGCTCCTCTACTGTCGCCATTCTTTTTTCTTTGGCGTTTTTCTCCTTTTCGCCTAACAGCAGGCAGACCTTTCTCAACTGAGGCGATGGCCTTTGCTCTTTCATCCACTCGACGAAGCCGTCGTACCATAGCGACCCGGATATGCTGATGATGTTGGCGAACGCGTCGGTATTGAATGCCGCCCACACCGCAAACAACCCCGATAAAGAAACACCCAAGAGGGTCCTCTCGGCATGCTCTATGCCCAAGTCTTTTTCTGTTTCAGGGAGAATCTCATGGGTCAGTTTGTTGAGGAACGTCGCCGCCTTCCCGCCAAAAGGTTTCGCTTTCTTGAATACGCCTACCGCTGGCCACGGTGTCAAGTCATCGTTCCAGTTGACGTCTTCTATCACGACAATGGAAATGCCGTGTTTTTCCGACAATCCCTTCAACCCGTCACACAATTCGCCCTTGATTCCTTCGGGCAGAATCATGTAGCAGATTTTGTTGGTTTTTTGTTTGAACGTTATCATTTCTTACTCTATCCTATCAATACAAACATTCTTTCGTCCGCAGTCTTTGATGTCAGCCGTCCCAATCCACACGACAGTTTCACTATGGCGACTCGCGATATCACCTCGGTGTAATGCTGTTCGTATTGGATGTATTTGATGAAGGGTGATGGCATAACTATCAGATTTCAAACATTTTTCCCGTGTCAAAGGTGAGGTGCTCCCCATGTGAGACATAACCCAATTGGTTGGAGACGCACTTGGTATTGCCAATGATGCCTTCAATGTTGCGATGTGAATGGCCATAGATCCAGTTTTCAATTGGACTGTCAGCTATGAAGTCAAACAGTTCCACCGTAAATGCTCCGTTGATAGTGCTTCCCTTGAACATCGGGTCGGTCAACAGGTATGAAGGGACATGATGGGTGGCCACGATGATGTGTTTGGCTTGACTTTCACCGACCGCCTTCTTCAGGAAATTGAAGCAGCGTTCATGCTCTTCGTTGAATCGGGTAAAATCCAACCGTTTTCCACTTGCCATGATACGGTAGAAGTCGGAAACGGAGCGTTCAGTCATGTAGGCATCTTGAATCGGTATCTTTGACCATAGGGTTGTGGCAATCAAGTCAATTTCGTCGGACAATGGTACGACAGCATTATAGCGGCAATGTACATTTTTTCTTATCTCCAAATCCCAACCATCGGTCATGGTGTCGATATCGTAATACTTGTAGAACTCATGGTTTCCGGGAACAACGATGACTTGTTGATAATTCTCTGATGCCCAGTCCCAAAACGGATGGTTTTTGTAGTTGTCATCACCAAGATAACCGATGTCGCCAGCGAGTACCAGCACATCCCCCGTCACCTGCAATGGATGGGATTTCAACCACGATCCGTTTTCGTGGAACTCCAAATGTAGGTCAGATGCGTATTGAATTTTCATGACTCTTCTTCCCCTATAAACATTTCGTTCAACGCTGCCAGATACACTTCAATCTGCTCCCTATCAACCCTCAGAGCGTTCATCATCGCTGATATGGATTCATCGGTGTTCATCCGCTGACAGAATTCCTTTACCGTCTCCAAAATGGATACAGGCACTGCAACGGGAGTCGTCTCGGTTCTTGCCGCAGTCAGCAGAAACACATCCCGGCGATGTTTCTTGATGTCATCGCTGTTCACTTGATTCCCTGCTTCTCTTTCGCTCAACAAGTTAAGGTATGCCCTTGTTTTCAAGCAAATCAGCGATTCCAATGAAGCCACACGGATTCCGTTCACAGTCTGGCTGTTGTTTACCACAAACCAATAAAGGTCGTCGTCCAACACAATAGCTGACAGGCTGTATTGGTAATCTTCAAGTGGTATTGGCTCAATTCGGATATCCCTGGGTTCACCTAGGGCATCAGAATGTCTTGCCAAAAGTTCAATTTGGCTCGGATAACCGGGGTTACTCGGTTTTCTGAAACGGTAGAGGGCGTAAACGGGTTCACCATCCTTGCGTTGCCGTTTCTCTATGGTGTAGCCTCCTTGGTGTATGAATTCCCAAAAGGCTGAAATAAACTCCGTTGTCAATTGTTCCACGACCACGATCATGTCAATGTCATGGGTCACTCTAGGTTCGGTTCCGGCATCTTCCAATACCACATTACAGGCCGTGCCGCCTATCACAATGTAATTTTCTGAATATGAACCTAATTCGGTTCTGAATCTGTCTAATCCTTCAACCATGTTTCTTCGATTATTCGTTCAACTTCCTTGTGTACTCGCGGGTCTTCGCTATTCATCAGCGTCAATGCCAACGAAAGCCGGTCCGCAAAACCTTGCTCTATGTTTATGGGCGGGTATTTCCAAATCTCGATTCTGAAAGCACCGTCCCAAGAATTGATTCTTTCATAATTGTCTTCCTTTACGGCATCCGTCCGCTCGACTGCAACAAGTGTCTTTATTGCTTCGGGGACCAACATGGAATAATGCGCCAAGGCATTGATGCCACCTTGTGGATAAGTTGCTTCGTTCT
Organism: uncultured Bacteroidia bacterium; assembly: GCA_902786745.1. Taxonomy (GTDB): domain Bacteria; phylum Bacteroidota; class Bacteroidia; order Bacteroidales; family F082; genus Limimorpha. The sequence continues at coordinate 145,141 of CADADR010000003.1, read as the reverse complement.
TTACACTGTCGCAATAAAAGCTCTTCTTCAATGGTGATTTCAACAAGGGCAAGGCTTTTTCCCACAATGCTTTTCCTTTCAGCTCAAAATGCAGCCGTCGCTCTTGGTTGCCATCTGCAATTAAGGTGCATAATCCCAAATCCTGCAACACCTGTATAGCCAAAGTCAAGGTGACATATTTATATGGTGTCACTTCGGCCAATTCCTTTGCGCTTCGGCTTTCCAAGCTCTTTGCTTGCAAGTGGTATAGCAGCACATATTGGGCAGGTGAGGTCAATTCTGTAGCTGTCTTTCTCTTATTACGGCTGTCCATCACCAAGCCTGGCAAATAGGCGTATTTCCCCGAAACCACGAAAAAGACCTGCTTGTCCATCAGCCTCATCCGTTGGTTGTAGTCCAAGGCATCGAACCAAAAGGCGCATGGGAGGCCATTATTGTTCGTAACCATATCAGCCATCTTTTTACAAGCCTTTGGAGTGTAGCGTTCCAATGGATACTTGGACTTTAACAGGATGACGTTTTGACCTAGTGTCTCCAACTTGAAGAAGTGAAAACTCGACCGCATTTCCAAGGTAACCCCCTTCAGAGACTTGTTTTCAATCTCTTCCAATGAATAACTTATGTTCGCTATTACCAGAGTGTTGCACATAATTTATGTAGTATTTTATAAAACTCATAAAACACTGCAAAAATAGATAAAAATTGGAAATAATAAAAGAGACAGAAGCTTTTTTTGGACAAGCCACAAAGTTTGGGGACACATTAGGCAGTAGCCTCAAAACTTAATCTCTTCAGGTTTTGTCGTGAACGAGCTGATGGTAGCCTTCCCGTCTTTGATATAATAGACTGCAGTATTGCCATCGTTCTCATCGTACATGGCTCTCAACTCGGGATAAGAATCCAACATAGATTTCTTTGCCTCGATTCTCGGGTCTTCCACCAAAACGCCGCTCACCCTAATCCATTCCTTGCCGTTGAAGGCACAAATCTCCACCTTGGGATTGACTTCGATTTGGTGAGCAATGGGTTTGACATGGCCGGTTTGGATGTATAGCTTGTTTTCAAAAAGGTTAATGGTTCCGAAAGGCCTGACCCTAGGCTGGTCGCCTTCGACAGTGGCAAGGTAGTAAGTGCCACAAGCTTTCAAGAAGTCAAATACGCGTTGCATAGTGATTTTGTTTAAATGTTGATTATTCGCTTTGTTTTTGATGTACTTTCAGAGGCCAAAAATACGAAATAATCCTGAAAAACTATAATCATTAACCCACAGTAGAAAACGGCATTTTTTTGTATCTTTGCAGCCATACGAAAGAAAAAGACATGAATAGCATACCCCCAAAAACGCGTAATAGGCATAGGCGAGACCGTGTTGGACATCTTGTTCAAGAACGACCAACCTCAGAAAGCCGTTCCTGGCGGCTCGACCTTCAACAGCATTGTGTCGCTCGGACGAGCTGGCGTTCCATGTGCCATGCTGACCGAAGTGGGCGGCGACCATGTGGGCGACATCATCTGTCGCTTCCTGGTCGACAATGGCGTGTCGGCGGAATATGTCTGCCGTCATGAGAAGGCCAAGTCGCATATCACGCTGGCTTTCTTGGACGAGCACAACGACGCGCAATACCTGTTTTATAAGGACCATGCCTCTGTTCGGCTGGACGGAAACGTGCCTCAGATAGGCAAGGACGACGTGGTGCTCTTCGGATCGTTCTTCGCCATCAACCCTGCCATACGTCCTGTCGTGAGCGGTTTGTTGCATGCCGCACACGAAGCGGGAGCATGGCTCTATTATGACGTGAACTTCCGCAAAAACCATATCGTCGACTTACCGGATGTGATGCCCAATATCGTGGAGAATATGAGTCTGGCGAATGTGGTGCGCGGCTCGATGGAGGATTTCGACTATATGCTTGGCCTGCATGATGGCGACGCCATCTACGATCGATTGAGCCGCCATTGCCAAACCTTAATATTGACCGACGGACCTCGCTCGATACGTGTCTATACGCCCGAGGGTTGTGAAAGCTATCCCGTTCAGACGATTGAGACGGTCAGCACAGTGGGGGCGGGCGACAATTTCAACGCGGGTTACATCTACGCCATGCTGCAAGGCATGGACGACCAAGCCTCGCGCATTGCGATTGCACAACGATGGAGCCAAGATGTGTGCCGCCAGATGGGGAACAACATCAGCGACGGGTTGGTCGCTACGCTGCATCAGTCTTAGTCACGACCTTCCGTAAAAGATTGACCACTCAATTTGCCTATCTCGACGCCTATTCCGTCGGTGCCTTCCGCATCTTCTTATGCGTCTTCGCGAACTTTCCCTTCGGGATCTTGATGTCGTAGCTGTTGCCTGCCGAAACCGTCAGCGAGTTGCTGCGCAGCCATGGGTTGAAATACTTCAGCATCTTGATGTTGGTGCCTTCTCTGTAGGCGAAATCCACTAGGTCGGGGATGGACTGCACAACGGTGACGGTCTTGGTTTCGTAAGGCCTATACCATCCGTTGTCGCGGATCTGGAAGCCATATTTCTCCGGGTTCTCCGTGATGACTTTCAAGGCGAGGATGCGGAACACATAGCGTTGCGTCTCCTCGGGCAAGAGCATGTCGTAGTAGGAGTCTACACGCTGTTCGTCGGAGGTCTTGGTAATACGCCCGTTGCCGCAGTTGAAGGCGGCCGCAGCTAAGGTCCAGCTGCCGAACTTGCGGTAGGATGCCTTTAGGTATTTGCAGGCAGCCACGGTCTCTTTCTCCACGTTGTAACGCATGTCCACCTCCTTGTTGATCTCAAGCCCGTATTCTTTTCCGGTGCTTTCGAGGAACTGCCAGAAGCCGACGGCCTTCGAGGGCGAGACGGCATTGGTCAGCTCACTCTCGATCATGGCGAGGTATTTGAAATCCTCAGGCAGGCCGTTTTTCTGCATGATGGGCTCCAAGACAGGGAACCATCGCGTGGTGCGCTTCAGCAGTAGGATAGTGGCGGAGTGCCTGTACGAGTTGACCAAGATCTCGCGTTCGAGCCGTTCCTGGACGTAGAACAGGTCGAGCGGAACCTCCTCGCCACAGAAACTCAAGTGCTCGGGCAGTTCGATGTCGTGCGTGATGTGGTCGATCTGGTCGAAGGTGAGGTATTCCCTGTCGGTGCCTTCGTATTCTTCCAGCTGCTCGTCGTTGGATTGAGCCAGCGAAAAGGAGACGGCCGCGGTCACACCTATTAATATAATAGCCATGCCGCACGCCAAAAGGAGGTTTCTTGTTCTCATGTTTGTTCTATGTCTGTTCGTTATATTCAAAAGGGCGTAATGAAGTCTTTAAACAAAGGCGCTATCTTGTCCTTGTCGGACAGAATCGGGTTTTCGATGTCCCAGTTGATGCCGAGGTCGGGGTCGTCCCAGCGTATGCTGCCTTCCGAGGCTTTGTTGTAGATGTTGGTGCACTTATATGTGAATACTGAATGGTCTTCAAGGCATACGAAGCCATGGGCGAAGCCCTCCGGGATCCAATACATGAACTTGTTGCCTTCTGTCAGCACCACCGACTCCCATTGTCCATAAGTGGGCGAGCCTTTCCTCAAGTCGACGGCCACGTCCATCACGGAGCCTTTCACCACGCGCACCAGTTTGCCTTGGGCAAAGGGCGGCTTTTGGAAATGCAGTCCGCGCAGCACGCCTTTCATCGATTGCGACTCATTGTCCTGCACGAAGGTCATGTCCAGCCCATGCTGGGCGAAGCGTTCCTTGTTGTAGCTCTCAAAGAAATAGCCGCGCTCGTCGGTGAACACGTCCGGCTTGATGACCAACAGGTCTTTTATTTTGGTTTCGATGATTTCCATGGCTTATAGGTGTACGCACTCATTATACGCTGCCGCCGCAGCCTCCATGATGCCTTCCGACATGGTGGGGTGGGGGAACACGGCGTGGATGATGTCTTCGCCCTTGGCGCCCAACTCACGGCAGAGCACGGCGGTGGCGACCATCTCGGTCACGTTGTCGCCGACCATGTGGCAGCCCAGCCAGTCGCCCGTCTTGGCGTCGAAGACGACCTTGATGAAACCGTCGCGGTTGCCGGCAGCGGTGGCCTTGCCTGAGGCGGTGAAGGGGAACTTGCCAATCTTCACCTCGTAGCCAGCGGCGATGGCCTTCGCTTCGCTCAGGCCGACAGAGGCGATTTCGGGCGTGGTGTAGGTGCAGCCAGGAATGTTGGCGTAATTCAAAGGCTTGGGGTCCAATCCGCAGAGTTTCTCCACGCAGATGGTGGCTTCGTGGTCGGCCTTGTGGGCCAGGGCGGGACCGTGCACGATGTCGCCGATGGCATAGATGCCCGGCACATTGGTGCGGTACCATTCGTCCACGTTGACTTTGCCGCGCTCGGTGGTGATGCCTAATTCCTCAAGGCCGAGGTTGTCGATATTGGTCTGCACGCCGACGGCGGAAAGTACGATGTCGGCCTCCACAGTCTTCTCGCCTTTCTTCGTGGCGATGGTGCACACGCACTTTTCACCAGTGGTGTCGACATGAGTCACCGAGGCTTCGGTCATCACGGTCATCTTCAGCTTCTTGAAGGCGCGCTCCACTTGCTTGGAGACTTCCTCGTCTTCGTTAGGCACCACGTTGGGCAGGAATTCCACCAAAGTGACCTTCACGCCCATGCTGGTGAAGAAGAAGGCAAACTCCGAGCCGATGGCACCCGAACCGACCACGACCATGCTCTCAGGCAGCTTGTCCAAAACGAGAGCTTGGCGGTAGCCGATGATCTTCTTGCCGTCGATGGGCAAGGCGGGTAGTTCACGCACGCGCGAACCCGTAGCAAGGATGATATGGTCGGCCTCGTAAAGGGTCTTGTTGCCTTCGGCGTCGGTCACCTCCACCTGCTTGTCGGCGGTCAGCTTGCCATAACCGGCGATGACATCTACGTTGTTCTTCTTGAGGAGGTACTGCACACCCTTGCTCATGGTGTCGGCCACGCCGCGGCTGCGGGCCACGACGGCCTCCATGTCGGGTTTCACTTCGCCTTCCACTTTGATGCCGTAGTTCTCGGCATGGTTGATATAGGTATAAACTTGGGCACTCTTCAGAAGCGCCTTGGTGGGGATGCAACCCCAGTTGAGGCAGATGCCGCCCACTTCGGCCTTCTCGACCACGGCGGTCTTCTTTCCAAGTTGTGATGCTCTGATGGCAGCCACATAGCCTCCAGGGCCGCTGCCGATAACGATGACGTCGTATTTCATATTTCTGTGTTTTTAGATTTGTTTTTCTTGTCGCTGATGCGTTTGATGATTTTGGCCAAAATGGCCCAAAGCACAAAGAATGCCACTACGCCGACAATCCACACGACCAATAACTCGGTAACCATTTTGTTCAAATTTTGGTGCAAAGGTACGAAATCGGCACGATATATTAATATAAGGTGTAAAAAAGTATTCGTTCGTTGGCCGAAATGTTGCAAGTTTCGAAATAATCCCTATCTTTGCACCATATTACAAAATGAAACAGCTATGAATTACGACTCCAATCCCGTTCATCTCCTCTACAACAACGAGGAGCTCAGAGACAGAATTAATATGGTGATGGACAGCCGCGACCACACCACGGGCATCACCTTCGTCAACCTCTGTTACCAGCTTATTCAGGTGGCTTTCCAAGAGAACAAGGTGAAAAAGCTCGATGATAACACCACCATCACCAGTGAGGAACTCGCACCCGAGGAGCAGGTCCGTGTGAGTCGCATCCTTTGGGAACTCATCTGGGACCACAAGATTTTCCTCCTGTTCGGCCGCAGCGAATTGCTCGGTTTGAGCAACGGAGAGGACCGTTTTGTGAAATATTGAGGTCGTTTTTCTCCATCCATAAGCGTCTTTTTCGATGAAAATGAGTCGAAAAAGACGCTTTTTTTATGCATAAGGATAAGTTTTCAACAGTATTATATTGCTGAAATACAATTAGATAAGTGTTCTTATCAACAATTTTTCCAAATATTTTCAAAAAAGTGCGCGGCGTATTGAAAAAAGTTGTACTTTTGCACCCGCTGAATTGAATGAGGGCTTGCCCTTGAAAATGATATAGTTAAGGAACCTGATAAGCTAAAACGTAATAGGTTTCTACACGAAGTGACGCCAAAATCAAGCGTAAAAATTGTCACGGAGTGGGTTTTATAGACTTCTAAGCCGTCCAAGGCTTATTATGTTTCCCTGACTACATCTTGCAAAGAGTTGCCCTCGGCCAGTTTGGTATGAGTTTGTAAATAATTCCTAATCAACGGATTAAATAACTAACAAATTAACCTAACAAATTAAAAATGCCGACTATTCAACAATTAGTGCGCAAAGGGCGCCAAAAATTGATCGACAAGAGCAAGTCGCCTGCATTGGATGCCAGTCCGCAACGTCGCGGTGTGTGCGTGCGTGTTTACACGACGACCCCCAAGAAGCCTAACTCCGCTATGCGTAAGGTTGCTAGGGTTCGTCTGACCAACCAAAAGGAGGTCAACGCCTACATCCCCGGTGAGGGCCACAACCTGCAGGAACACAGCATTGTTATGATCAGAGGAGGTCGTGTTAAGGATTTGCCGGGTGTGCGTTACCACATCATCAGAGGTGCTTTGGATACCTCTGGCGTTGAAGGCCGCCGCCAGCGCAGATCTAAGTACGGTGCTAAACGACCCAAACAAGCCGCAAAGAAATAACGATTAGTCAAAACAGAAAGACTTAAAAGACATGAGAAAAGCTAAACCAAAGAAGAGAATTATCCTTCCTGACCCCAAGTACGGTGATGTTCAGGTCACTAAGTTCGTGAACAACATCATGCTCGAAGGTAAGAAGAATTTGGCTTATCAGATTTTCTACGAAGCAATGGACATCGTTGAAAGTAAGCTCAACGAAAATCCAGTTGAGGTGTGGAAGAAGGCCCTGGCCAACGTTACCCCTCAAGTGGAAGTAAGAAGCCGTCGTATTGGTGGTGCTACCTTCCAGATTCCTTCAGAGATCCGTCCTGCCCGTAAGCAGAGCATCGGTATGAAGAACCTGATCGGCTATGCCCGCAAACGTCACGAGAAATCGATGGCTCTGAAGCTCGCTTCGGAAATCATGGCAGCTTACAAGGAAGAAGGTTCTGCATTCAAGAAGAAAGAAGAAATCCACAGAATGGCAGATGCCAACAAGGCATTCTCGCATTTCAGATTCTAATAGGAGAGACTAGACATTATGCAAAACGGACAGGAAAATATGATGAATCCTCTCAGCCTCACGCGTAATATCGGCATCATGGCTCACATCGACGCTGGTAAGACGACGACGACTGAGCGTATCCTCTATTATACTGGCCGTAGTCATAAGATAGGTGAAGTTCACGACGGCGCCGCCACCATGGACTGGATGGTACAGGAGCAAGAGCGTGGCATCACCATCACTTCTGCTGCAACAACGGTGTTCTGGCACCTTAACAATGAGGCTTACAAGATCAACATCATTGACACCCCTGGCCACGTCGACTTCACCGTCGAGGTGGAACGTTCGCTGCGCGTGCTCGATGGCGCCATCGCCATCTTCTGCGCTGTCGGTGGGGTGGAGCCTCAGTCGGAGACCGTCTGGCACCAAGCCAACAAATACAACGTCCCGCGTATCTGCTACGTCAACAAGATGGACCGCGCAGGCGCCGATTTCTATAAGGTGATGGACCAAATCCGCGAGAAGCTCCACGCTACTCCGGTCGCCGTCCAGCTGCCCATCGGTGCCGAAGACGAGTTCATCGGTATTGTTGACCTGATTAGGAATAAGGCGTACGCTTGGGAAGAAGTGGACAACGGTTCCGTGTTCGACGAGATCGACATCCCCGAAGACATGAAGGACATGGTCGCGGACTACCGCACCCGCCTCATCGAGGGCGCCGTCGAAGACGACGAACAGTTGTTCGAGAAGTACATGGAAGACCCTGACAGCATTACCGAAGACGAAATCATCGCCCAAATCCGTAAGGCTACGCTTGACCTTCGCATTTGCCCGGTAATGTGCGGCTCGTCGTTCAAGAACAAGTGCGTGCAGCCCCTGCTTGACGCCATCGTCAACTACCTGCCCAGCCCGCTTGACATCGACCACGTGAAGGGTGTCAATCCTAAGACCGAACAAGAAGAGATCCGCAAGGCTGATCCCAAGGAGCCTTTCTGCGCCCTGGCGTTCAAGATTGCCACTGATCCCTTCGTCGGTCGCCTCTGCTTCTTCCGCGTCTATTCCGGGACTTTGAAGGCTGGTGAGATGGTTCTCAACGTGTCGACCGGCAAGCGCGAACGCATCGCCAAGATCGTTCAGATGCATGCCAACAAGCAGTTGCCCTTGGAAGAGATTTCGGCTGGCGACATCGGTGCCGCCGTCGGATTCAAGCTCATCCGCACGGGCGATACGCTCTGTGTCGAGAACAAGCCGCTGGTACTCGAGAACATCAAGTTCCCCGAGCCCGTGGTGAACATCGCCATCGAACCCAAAGTTACAGCAGACCTCGACAAGCTCGATCAGTCCTTGGCCAAGTTGACCGAGGAGGATCCTACGCTGTTCGTACACACCGACGAAAATTCGGGCCAGACCATATTGGCAGGTATGGGCGAATTGCACCTTGACATTATCATGGACCGCCTCAAGAGAGAGTTTGGCGTTGAAGTCAACTCCGGCCGTCCGCAGGTCGCGTACAAGGAAGCCTTTACTCAAACAATTCAGCATCGTGAAGTCTATAAAAAACAGACCGGTGGCAAGGGAAAGTTTGCCGATATCGAGTTCACTATGGGTCCTGCCGAAGAAGGTGTACACGGATTGCAGTTTGTCAACGAAGTGAAGGGTGGTGTCCTCTCAGCCGAGTTCATCCAAGCCACGGAGCGAGGCTTCAAGGGCGCCCTGTCCAACGGTGTGTTGGCAGGCTTCCCGGTCGAGAACCTCAAGGTGACCCTTACCGATGGTTCGTTCCATCCCGTCGATAGTGACGCCCTCTCGTTCGAGACGGCTGCCCACATCGCCTTCAAGGAAGCTGGCCTCAAGGCTGGTGCCGTGTTGATGGAGCCTATCATGAGAGTTGAAATCCATTGCCCCGACGAGTACTTAGGTGACGTCACGGGCGATTTGAACAAGAAAAGATCAATATTGCGCGAAGTCATTGCAAGCATTGGTTTCCAGACGATCAAGGCAGACGTGCCGCTGGCGGAGATGTTCGGTTACATCACCACGCTGCGCTCGCTGTCGTCGGGCCGCGCCAACTTCAACATGGAGCTGAGCCACTACGCCCCCGTCCCCGAGGCCATTGCCGAAGTGGTGATCAAGAAAGCAAAAGGACTATTATTCATTTAAGCAAACAATTCAATAAAAATAATTATTGTGAGCCAGAGAATTAGAATTAAACTGAAGTCGCACGACCACAACTTGGTTGACAAGTCAGCCGAGAAGATCGTAAAAACCATCAAGTCGACTGGAGCTGTTGTCAGCGGTCCTATTCCGTTGCCGACCAACAAGAAGATCTACACCGTTCTCCGTTCGACCTTCGTCCACAAGAAATCGAGAGAGCAGTTCGAGCTTTCGACCTACAAGCGTTTGCTCGACATCTACAACTCGACCTCTCAGACGATCGACGCACTGATGAAGCTGGAGCTCCCCAGCGGTGTGGAAGTAGAAATCAAATTGTAATTATTAAACCTATCTAGTACAACAAAATTTAAAAGCTAAAGTAGCATGTCAGGATTACTAGGAAAAAAGATTGGTATGACAAGCATTTACGACGAGGCCGGAAAGATGGTTCCCGTCACTGTCATCGAGGCAGGTCCTTGCGTTGTCACCCAAGTCAGAACGATTGAGAAAGACGGTTACAGCGCTATCCAGTTAGGTTTCGACGAGAAGAAGGTGAAGAACACCTCCAAGGCCGAGCAAGGTCACTTTGCCAAGGCCAACACGACTCCTAAAAAGCTGGTGCGCGAGTTTACGCGTTTCGAAGAAGGCCACAGAAAACAATTAGGCGAGACGCTTACTGTCGACGTGTTCATGGAAGGCGAGTATGTTGATGTCAGTGGCATCAGCAAAGGTAAAGGCTTCCAGGGCGTAGTGAAACGCCATCATTTCAATGGCGTTGGTCAAGCAACTCACGGTCAACACAACCGTTTGAGAAAACCGGGTTCCATCGGTGCTTGCGCTTATCCTTCGAGAGTGTTCAAGGGTTTGCGTATGGGCGGCCAGATGGGCAACCGTAAAGTGAAGGTGACGAACCTCATGATCATGAAGGTCGTTCCCGAGAAGAATTTGTTAGTGGTGAAGGGCGCCGTTCCGGGCCATAATAACGGATATTTAATGATTGAGAGATGGAGTTAACAGTTTATAACATCAAAGGCGAAGATACTGGCCGCAAGGTTCAGCTGAATGACGACATTTACGGCATCGAACCCAACGAGCATGTCATGTATCTGGCAGTGAGACAATACCTGGCCGACCAACGTCAGGGTACTCACAAGTCAAAGGAACGTAGCGAGTTGTCTGGTAGCACCCGCAAGCTCTTCCGTCAGAAGGGTACGGGCGGTGCACGCCGTGGCGACATCAATTCACCCCTGCTGAGAGGCGGTGCCCGCGTGTTTGGTCCCAAGCCGCGCGACTACAGCTTCAAACTGAACAAGAAGGTCAAGGTGCTGGCTCGTAAGTCGGCCCTGTCGAGCAAGATCAGCGACGGCGCCATCCGCATCGTCGAGGACTTCAACTTCGACGCCATCAAGACCAAGCAGATGGTTCAGGTGCTTGACTCTTTCAAGGTCAATGGCAACCGTAACCTCTTCGTGTTTGCTGAGCCCAACAAGAATGTTATCCTTTCTTCAAGGAACATCCAGCGCACCGAAGTCGCTTTGGCTCGCAACTTGAATACTTATGATATTCTGAAGGCCAAGAACATCTTCCTCACCGAAGGCGCTCTGCAACCTATCGTGGATGTCTTGAACAGAGAGTTTTAACCCTTAAAATGCACGAGAAATGATTATCATAAAGAAACCCGTCATTACTGAAAAGATGACCGCTATCAGCGAGAAGCTGAACAGGTTCGCTTTCATCGTTGACAAGAACGCCAACAAGTATCAGATCAAGGACGCCATCGAAAAGCTCTACGATGTGAAGGTTGAGGCTGTCAACACGATGAACTACGCAGGTAAAAAGAAGTCACGCTACACCAAGTCGGGCGTCATCACTGGTCGCGCCGCCGCTTTCAAGAAAGCTGTCGTGACGTTGAAAGAAGGTTACACAATTGACTTTTATAGCAACATCTGATCATGGCACTAAAGAAATATAAACCTACAACACCAGGTCAGCGCTTTAAGGTTATTAGCGCATTTGACGAGATCACGACCGACAAACCCGAGAAGTCGTTACTGAGACCCAAGAAGAGCACGGGTGGTCGTAACTCCAGTGGTGAAATGACTGTCCGCTACCGTGGCGGCGGCCATAAGAGAATGTACAGAATCATTGACTTCAAGCGCGACAAGGATGGTATCCCGGGCGTTGTGAAGACCATTGAATATGACCCGAACCGTACCGCTCGTATCGCCCTCGTATTCTACAAGGACGGTGAGAAGCGCTACATCATCGCTCCTGCCGGTCTGAAGGTCGGTCAGGAAATCCTCTCCGGTAAGGGCATCCAACCCAACGTTGGCAACACGCTTTATCTGAGCGAGATCCCCTTCGGTACGATTATCCACAACATCGAGCTCCGTCCTGGCCAGGGTGCCAAGATGGCCCGTAGCGCCGGCAGCTATGCCCAGCTGATGAGCCGCGACGGCAAGTACGCCATCCTGCGTATGCCCTCAGGCGAGACCCGTATGATTCTCCAAGCTTGTAAGGCTACCATCGGCAGCGTTTCGAACGCTGACCATAACCTCGAGAAGTCAGGTAAGGCTGGTCGCAGCCGCTGGCTCGGTCGCCGTCCGCACAACCGTGGTGTTGTGATGAACCCGGTCGATCACCCGATGGGTGGTGGTGAAGGTCGTGCCTCTGGCGGTCACCCGCGCTCACGCAAGGGCTTGCCGGCAAAGGGCTACAAGACCCGCTCACCGAAGGCTGCTTCGAACAAGTATATCATCGACAGAAAGAAGAAGTAATTTAATCAGGAAAATCGCATAATACTATGAGTAGATCATTAAAGAAAGGCCCGTATATCCACTACAAACTCCAACAGAGAGTGATGGAAAATGTACAAAGCGGCAAGAAGACCGTCATCAAGACCTGGTCAAGAGCATCGATGATTTCTCCTGATTTCGTCGGTCAAACGATCGCCGTCCACAATGGCAACAAGTTCATCCCTGTCTACGTGACTGAGAACATGGTTGGCCACAAGCTGGGCGAGTTCGCTCCGACCCGTATCTTCAGAGGTCATGCCGGTAGTAAAGATAAAGGTAACAAATAATGAAAGGAGCTAACAATGGGAGCAAGAAAGCATAATAGAGCAGAAGCAATTAAGGAAGCTCGCAAGAATGTCGCCATCGCTCATCTGAACGATACCCCGACATCACCCTACAAAATGCGCCTTGTGGCCGACATGATCAGAGGTCAAAAGGTGGAGTTGGCACTGCACTCGTTGCAATACTCGACTAAGGACGCCGCCAAGCCGATTTACAAGCTGCTCCGTTCGGCCATCGCCAACTGGGAAGCCAAGAATGAAGGCAAACGCGTTGAAGACAGCAACCTTTACGTGAAAGAGATCTGGGTCGACGAAGGCCGTACGCTGAAGCGTATCCAAGCCGCCCCTCACGGACGTGCTTTCCACATCCGCAAGCGCTCGAACCACGTTACGATCATTGTGGACAGCAGAATTGCTAACGAAGAATAATTGGAGAATAAAAAGATTTAAATAATGGGACAAAAAACTAATCCTATAGGTCTTAGACTGGGAGTCATCAAAGGATGGGACTCCAATTGGTTTGGCGGAAAAGACTTTTCGGCTAAGCTCGTTGAGGACGATAAGATCCGCAAGTATCTGAACGCCCGTCTCGGCAAAGCCGGCATCTCAAAGATCGCCATCGAACGTTCCTTGAAGTATGTCACTGTCACCATCTTCACCGCTCGCCCGGGTATGATCATCGGCAAGGGTGGCGAAGAAGTCGACAAGCTGAAGAAAGAACTGGTGAAGCTCACCGGCAAGGAAATCCAAATCAACATCAACGAGATCAAGAGACCTGAGCTTGACGCTTACATCGTGGCAAGCACTATTGCCAAGCAGATTGAAGGCCGCGTGTCGTATCGCCGCGCCATCAAGACCGCTTCGTTCGGTACCATGAGAATGGGTGCCGAAGGCATCAAGATCTTGATTTCGGGTCGTGTCGGAGGTGCCGAAATCGCACGTTCCGAGTCGTACAAGGAAGGTCGTATCCCGCTGCACACGCTGCGCGCCGACATCGACTACTCCTTGGTGGAAGCCCATACCTCTTATGGCCGTCTCGGCATTAAGGTGTGGATCTGTAAAGGTGAAATTTATGGCAAGCCCGAGCTGGTGCCCACCTCTGTCAACGCTCCTGCGAAGAAGCAGGGTGGTGCCCCGCGTCCTGCCGGACGTGGTCCCCGCCGTGGTGGTGAAGGCAAACGTAAATGATCGTGTTTAATCTTTAAAAGTTGACTGAATATGTTACAACCTAAAAGACAAAAATACAGAAGGCCACAGAAAGGCAAGATGAAAGGTAACGCCCACCGCGGCCATGAACTTGCTTTCGGCTCTTTTGGAATCAAGACACTGGAAGAGGCTTTGATTACTGCCCGTCAGATTGAGGCCGCCCGTCAGGCCGTCACCCGTTACATGAAGCGTGAAGGCCAAATCTGGATCCGCATCTTCCCCGACAAACCCATCACCAAGAAGCCTTTGGACGTCCGTATGGGTAAAGGTAAGGGTGATCCCGAATACTTTGTAGCTCGTGTTACCCCGGGTCACATGCTGTTTGAAGCCGAGGGTGTGCCGTTGGCCATCGCCAAAGAGGCTCTCCGCCTGGCCGCCCAAAAGCTGCCCGTCACCACGAAGTTTGTTGTTAGAAGAGATTACGTCGAATAATTTGGAGGATATAGACAATGAAAAAGCAAGAAGCAATCAGAGAGATGAGCACTGCCGACCTGAACGACCGTTTGGACCAGGCTCGCGAGCAGCTGGTGAAGATGAGACTTAACCACGCCGTTTCGCCGCTCGACAATCCCAATCAGATCCGTGAAACTCGCAAGAACATTGCCCGTTATCTGACCGAATTGAGAAGACGTGAACTTGAAGGTAATAAATAATTAAACGACGCAGATACAATGGAAAGAAATCTTAGAAAAGAAAGAATCGGCGTGGTCGTCAGCAACAAGATGCAGAAATCCATCGTCGTGGAGATCGAGCGTCGTGAGAAGCACCCGATTTACGGCAAGTTTATCAAGAAAACCAGCCGTTTTATGGCTCATGACGAGAAAGAAGAGTGCAACATCGGTGATACCGTGCGCATTATGGAAACTCGTCCGCTGAGTAAGAGAAAATGTTGGAGACTAGTAGAAATTATCGAAAGGGCTAAGTAATATGATACAACAGGAAACCAGACTCGCAGTAGCTGACAATAGCGGTGCAAAGGAAGTCCTCTGCATCAGAGTGTTGGGTGGAACCAAGAAGCGTTACGCCCACACGGGCGACATCATCGTCGTCACCGTGAAAAGCGCCATCCCGAGCGGTAACGTGAAGAAAGGTACCGTCTCGAAGGCAGTCGTAGTCCGCACCAAGAAGGAAACCCGTCGTGCCGACGGTTCCTACATCCGCTTCGATGACAATGCTTGCGTGCTGCTGAACCAAGCCGGTGAACTCATCGGCACCCGTATCTTCGGGCCAGTGGCCAGAGAGTTGCGTGAAAAGCAGTTCATGAAAATAGTTTCGCTCGCTCCGGAAGTGCTGTAATTCTAACTTTAAAAACGAAAGAAAATGAGTAAATTACATGTAAAGAAAGGCGACACCGTACTGGTCCTTTCAGGCAATGACAAAGGCAAGCAAGGCAAGATTTTGAGGGTCGATGTGAAGAACAACAGAGCTATCGTCGAAGGCGTTAGAATCATCTCTAAGCACACCCGCCCCAACGCCGAACACCCCCAAGGTGGCATCGTTAAGCAGGAAGCCCCTATCCACATCTCCAACCTCATGGTGGTCGATAAGAACGGCAAACCCTCGAGGATTGGGCGTAAGAAAGATGAGAACGGCAAATTGGTCCGTTATTCAAAGAAAACAGGTGAAATCATTAAGTAACTATGAACTATCAACCCAGACTTAGAGGACAATACAAGAGTGAAATCGTGCCTGCATTGATGGAAGAATTCCACTACAAGAGCGTGATGCAGGTTCCACGGCTTCTGAAAATTTCACTCAATCAGGGCATCGGCGCAGCTTTGGCCGATAAGAAACTGATCGACTACGGTATTGAGGAAATGTCCGCAATCACCGGTCAGAAAGCCGTACCGACCATTTCCAAGCACGACGTCAGTAACTTCAAACTGCGTCGTGGCAACCCGATCGGCGTTCACGTGACGCTGCGCGGCGACAAGATGTACGAGTTTCTCGAGCGCCTTGTCTGCGTGGCTCTCCCGCGTGTGCGTGACTTCAGGGGTATCAGCGACAAAGGCTTCGACGGCCGTGGCAACTATAGCTTCGGTATCACCGAGCAGATCATCTTCCCCGAAATCGACATCGAAAAGGTGGTTAAGATGAACGGTATGAACATCACCTTCGTCACTTCAGCCAAGACCGACCAAGAGGCATTGGCTTTGTTGAAACATTTTGGTCTTCCCTTTAAAAATCAAAACAAGTAAACTATGGCTAAAGAATCAATGAAAGCGCGTGAGCGCAAGAGAGCAAAGATGGTCGCGAAATATGCTGAGAAACGTGCTGCCCTGAAGGCTGCCGGCGATTACGAAGGCCTCCAGAAACTGCCGAAGAACTCGTGCCCCATCCGCCTGCACAACCGTTGCAAGCTCAGCGGTCGTCCGAAAGGCTATATGCGCCAGTTTGGCATTTCGCGTATTGATTTCCGTGAGATGGCCCTCAAAGGCTTGATCCCGGGCGTAAAGAAAGCTAGTTGGTAAACTATTTAAGACTTAGAAAGATGAATACAGACCCTATAGCAGATTATCTGACTCGCATCCGCAATGCGAATAATGCCAAGCATAGAATCGTTGAAATCCCCGCTTCGAACATGAAGAAGGCCATCACGAAGATCCTCTTCGAGAAGGGCTACATCCTCAACTACAAGTTCGAAGAAGGTGAAAAGAAATCGCAGAATGTCATTAAGATCGCTCTTAAGTACCATCCTGTGACCAAGCTGCCTGCCATCACGACCATCGACCGCGTCTCGCGTCCTGGCCTGAGAAGGTATGCTGATAGTGAAAACCTGCCTCGCGTGATGAATGGCCTCGGTATCGCCATCATCTCCACCTCGCAGGGTGTGATGACCGACAAGGAAGCCCGCAAGCTCCACATCGGCGGTGAAGTGATTTGTTACGTTAGCTAATAATAGGAGATAGAAAGTATGTCAAGAATTGGTAAATTGCCTATCGCCATCCCCGCTGGCGTTACAGTCGACATCAAAGACGGTGTCATCACAGTTAAAGGTAAATTGGGTGAGCTTTCGCAGAAGTACTACGACCACGTGATCATCGAGGTCGAAGGCGACCAGGTCCATGTGAAGCCGAACGAGGCCGCTGTTGAGGCTGGTTCGAAGCATGGTCTCTACCGCGCCCTCGTCGCCAACATGATCAAGGGCGTGAGCGAAGGCTTTGAAACTGTTCAGGAATTTGTCGGTGTCGGTTACAAGGCCGAGGCCAAGGGACAAATCCTCGAAATGGCTCTGGGCTTCTCCCACAACATTTTCATGGAGATGCCTCCGGAGATCAAGATTGAAACCATCAACGAAAGAGGTAAGAACCCCATTCTGAAGATGCGTTCATATGACAAACAACTTCTTGGTCAGGTGGCCGCAAAGATCCGCTCGATGCGTAAGCCTGAACCTTATAAGGGTAAGGGTATCAAGTTCGAAGGCGAAGTCCTGAGACGTAAGGCAGGTAAAGCTGCTGGTAAGTAAAGATTAATACCTCAGTAAGAAAAGTAAGAAAATGGCAAAAACTAAAGAAGAGAGAAGACAGTTTATTAAGAAGAGCATCAGAAAGAAGATTTCTGGTACTGCCCAGCGTCCGCGCATGTCTGTCTTCAGAAGCAACAAGCAAATCTATGTGCAGCTGATTGACGACGAAGTCGGCAAGACTCTGGCTGCCGCCAGTTCCCGCGAGAACGGCATCGAAAATGAAAAGATCACGAAGACCGAACAGGCCGCCAAGGTGGGTGCCCTGATCGCCGAGAAGGCCAAGGCCGCCGGCATCGACACCGTCGTGTTCGATCGTAATGGTTATTTGTATCACGGTAGAGTGAAGTCGCTGGCCGACGCAGCTCGTAATGGAGGATTAAAATTCTAATTGTCATGGCAGAAGTTAATGTAAAAAGAGTAAAGTCTAGCGAAATCGAGTTCAAGGAACGTCTCGTTAGCATCAACCGCGTCACCAAGGTGACCAAAGGTGGTCGTACTTTCACTTTCGCAGCACTGGTTGTCGTCGGCAATGAGAATGGTGTCGTCGGTTACGGACTTGGCAAGGCCAAGGAAGCCACCGCTGCCATCCAGAAGGGCGTTGATGACGCCAAGAAGAACCTGGTGAAGGTTCCGGTTCTGAACGGCACGCTGCCTCACGAGCAGTACGGCAAGTACAGCGGCGCCTACGTCTACATCCAACCCGCTACTCCTGGTACCGGTGTCATCGCCGGTGGTGCCATGCGTGCCGTCCTCGAGAGCGTTGGCGTGAAGAACGTGATGGCCAAGTCGAAGGGCTCCTCCAACCCCCACTCGGTGGTGAAGGCTACCTTCGATGCGCTCACCAAGATGCGCGATGCTTATACCGTCGCTCAGTTGAGAGGTGTGGATTTGGATACTGTGTTTAACGGATAAAACTTTTGAAAGATGAAAAAAGTAAGAATCACCCAAGTCAGAAGTGGCATCGGAAGACCACAAGATCAAAAGGACACTTTGAAGTCGCTTAATTTGAGAAAGATGCATCAGTCGGTCGAGGTTGACATGGACAACCCGTCCGTCGCTGGTATGGTGAACAAAATCGCCCACCTTCTCAAGATCGAAGAAATCTAATTGTTGAACTTATCTAATCTACATTTATCATGGATTTAAGTAATCTCAAACCAGCAAAAGGTTCTACAAAGGAAAAGAAAAGATTAGGCCGTGGCCAAGGTTCAGGAAGAGGCGGCACGTCAACACGCGGTCACAAGGGTGCTCAGGCACGCTCTGGCGCTAAGCGTAAGATCGGCTTCCAAGGTGGTCAAATGCCTCTCCAGCGTTTGGTTCCTAAGTTCGGTTTCAAGAACATGAATCGCGTTGAGTATTGCCCGGTTAACCTCTCCACTCTGCAGAAGCTTGCTGAAAACGGCATCACGGTGATTACTCCTGAGGTGCTCGTCGAAAACGGTATCACCCACAACAACGAACTCGTTAAGGTTCTGGGTCGTGGTGAATTGACTGCAAAGGTTGAAGTTAAGGTCCACGCATTTTCCGCCAAGGCTAAGGAAGTCATCGAAGCTGCTGGTGGCACTTGCGACAAATACGAAGCGCAATGAAAAGACTGATAGAAACCATAAGGAATATCTTTAAGATCGAGGAGCTGCGTAAGCGTATCCTTTACACGATCCTCATTATCTTGATCTACCGCTTTGGTTCATTTGTCGTGATCCCTGGCGTTGACCCCAACCAATTGTCGGCTCTGCAACAAAGCAGTGAAGGCGGCCTCCTTGGACTGTTGAACATGTTCTCCGGCGGCGCTTTCGGCAATGCTTCCATCTTTGCCTTGGGTATCATGCCTTACATCACCGCATCCATCATCATCCAATTGCTCGGTATGGCAGTGCCTTACTTCCAGCGCCTGCAAAAGGAAGGTGAAAGCGGCCGTAAGAAGCTGAACCAGATCATGCGTTACCTGACCGTCCTCATCGTGGTCGTCCAGGCCCCCGGTTACATCAAGAACGTCCTTGTCCAGTTGCCCAAGACCGCTGTGACGCCTTTCGATGGTGTTCACGATCCGAGTCTCTTCTTCTGGATCTCTTCGGTCGTCCTCCTCATCGCCGGTACCCTGTTCATCATGTGGCTCGGCGAGAAGATCACCGACAAGGGTATTGGTAATGGTATCTCCTTGATCATTATGATTGGTATCATCGCCCGTCTTCCCGGTGCGTTTGCCGCTGAATGCGGTACGCGTTTCAATGAGGGCGGCACGGGTCTCTTGATCCTCGTCATCGAACTGATCGTCCTGTTCTTTGTGATGGTGGGCACCATCGCCCTCGTCCAAGGTACGCGTAAGATCCCGGTACAGTATGCCAAGCGTGTTGTCGGCAACCGTCAATACGGTGGCGTCCGCCAGTACATCCCGCTGAAAGTGAATGCTGCTGGTGTTATGCCTATCATCTTCGCCCAGGCTATCATGTTCCTGCCTATCACCATTGCCGGCTTCAGCCAGTCGGAAAGCCTTACCGGCTTTGCCTCTGCCTTTACCAACATCAATGGTTTCTGGTACAACCTGGTGTTCTTCCTCCTGATCATCGCCTTCACGTATTTCTATACTGCTGTTACGATGAACACCAACCAAATGGCGGAAGACATCAAGAAGAACGGTGGTTTCATTCCTGGTGTGAAGCCGGGTAAGAAGACGGCCGAGTATCTCGACAGCATCATGTCGAGAATCACCCTGCCGGGTTCCATCTTCCTGGGCATCGTCGCCATCATGCCTGCCATCGTTGCTTCGCTCATGAACGTCACCACGGGATTCTCCCACTTCTATGGTGGAACCTCGCTGCTGATTCTTGTGGGTGTTGTGCTCGACACCTTGCAACAGATCGAAAGCCACCTTTTGATGCACCACTACGATGGTCTGACCAAGACGGGTCGTATCAAGGGTCGTGTCGGCAGAATGTAATTGTAAGAAATCAGTCCTTTGCCCTTGCGGCAAGGACCGCCAACCAATCGGGAAACCTTCGTTGAATCACCACGGAGGTTTCCCGTAGGAAAGGCGGAAAAACCGATATAATAGGGTGGAAGAAAGAAAAATGACAAAAAATTCCTCCAATTGGAAAAGATTTTGTACTTTTGCAGCCCGAAAAATTGGGTCCGAATTGTTGAAGGACTGAAGTGAATAACAACAAAATAGTATTTGAAAGGATAGAATATGGTAAAACAAATGTCGATTGAACAGGAAGGCACAGTAGTGGAAGCATTGGGTAACGCCATGTTTCGTGTCGAGCTGGAGAACGGTCTGGTGATCATTGCCACGATTTCCGGCAAGATGCGTATGCACTATATCAAGATCCTGCCTGGCGACAAAGTCAAGCTGGAAATGTCTCCCTACGATCTGACAAAGGGCCGTATCACCTTCAGATACAAGAATTGACGCAAACTACAAAAGAATATTGAAATGAAAGTTCAAGCATCTGTAAAGAAAAGATCTGCCGATTGCATCATCGTCAAGCGTAAGGGCAGAGTGTATGTGATTAATAAGAAGAACCCTAAGGAGAATCAGCGTCAGGGTTAATCTTGGTTGAATATTTAAACTAAAGTAAAAGATAATATGGCAAGAATCGCTGGTGTAGATATCCCGAGCAACAAAGCCGGTGAGATCTCTTTAACCTACATTTATGGTATTGGCAGGTCGCTGTCGAAGGAAATCCTGAAGAAGGCTGGTGTTGAGCCCGCTAAGAAAGTGCAGGACTGGACCGACGATGAGCAGAAGACCGTTCGTGACATTATCGCCGAACAGTACAAGACCGAAGGTGAACTTCGCGGTGAAGTTCAGATGAACATTAAGCGTTTGATGGATATCGGTTGCTACAGAGGTGTCCGTCATCGTGCTGGTCTGCCCGTTCGTGGCCAGAGCACCAAAAACAACGCACGTACCCGTAAGGGCCGTAAAAAGACTGTCGCTAACAAGAAGAAAGCTACTAAGTAATAAGTAGTTGGATCATATCTAATTTAAAAACCACACAATTAAAAAATGGCAAAAAACAAAGTTACAAAGAAGCGTGTTGTGAAGATCGAGGCAACGGGCATGGCTTTCGTGAAGGCTTCGTTCAACAACATCATCGTTTCCTTGACCAACAATGAAGGACAAGTCATTTCTTGGGCATCAGCAGGTAAAATGGGCTTTAAAGGCTCAAAGAAGAACACACCATACGCTGCTCAGATGGCTGCTGAAGAGTGCGCCAAGACTGCCTATGACTTGGGATTACGCAAAGTTAAAGTTTATGTGAAGGGACCTGGTGCAGGACGTGAATCCGCCATTCGTGCCATCCACTCCATGGGCGTTGAAGTGACCGAAATCATCGACGTCACCCCGCTGCCTCACAATGGATGCCGTCCTCCAAAACGTAGAAGAGTGTAAGTTGAACAATTAAAAACGTAGAATTATGGCTAGATATACAGGTCCAAAAACGAAGATCGCTCGTAAGTTCGGTGAACCTATCTTTGGTTCCGACAAGTACTTCGAAAAGAGAAATTATCCTCCTGGAATGCACGGTGCCAACAGCAGAAGAAAGAAAGTCTCGGAATACGGTACCCAGCTGAAGGAGAAGCAAAAGGCTAAATATACCTACGGAGTTCTCGAGAGACAATTCCGCAAGACCTTTGAGCACGCCCGCCGTAAGGAAGGCGTCACTGGTCTGATCCTGATGCAACTTTTGGAATCACGCCTCGACAATGTGGTCTACCGCTTGGGAATCGCTCCCACTCGTTCGGCCGCCCGTCAGCTTGTGAACCATCGTCATATCGTCGTCAATGGTGAAATCCTCAATATCCCGTCTTACCTTGTGAAAGTCGGTGATGTGATTGGCGTTCGTGAAAAGTCAAAGAGCTTGGAAGTCGTCACCAATTCTCTGGAAGGCCGTCAGGGCAGCAACTTTGCCTGGCTGGAATGGGATGCGGACAAGATGTGCGGCAAGTTCATGAACTATCCGGCTCGTGAAGAGATTCCGGAGAACATCAACGAACAGCTCATCGTTGAATTGTATTCTAAGTAATTGTTGATTATTAACCTGGTAAAAAAAATAAATATGGCAATTTTAGCGTTTCAAAAACCCGATGAGGTTATCATGGTTGAAGGCTCCGACACCAAAGGCGTATTCGAGTTTCGACCTCTAGAACCAGGTTTTGGTATCACCATTGGTAATGCGCTTAGAAGAATCCTGCTGTCTTCCTTGGAAGGCTTCGCAATCACTTCTATCCACATTGATGGCGTCAGTCATGAGTTCGCCTCTATCGATGGCGTTATTGAAGATGTCGCCGACATCGTTCTGAACTTCAAACAAGTGCGCCTTAAGCAACTTGTGGCTTCAGAGACTCATGAAAAGGTGAGCTTCACCATCACAGGTCAGGAACAGTTCAAGGCAGGTGATATTAACAAATATCTCAATGCCTTCCAAGTGCTGAACCCCGATCTCGTCATCTGCAACCTCGAACCTTCCGTGAAATTGAATATCGAACTCAATATCAACAAGGGTAGAGGTTATGTCCCGGCTGACGAGAACAAGGTCGTCGGCGCTCCTGTCGACACCATCGCCATTGACTCTATCTATACGCCCATCCGCAACGTGAGCTATAAGGTGGAAAACTGGCGCGTCGAACAGAAGACCGACTACGAAAAGCTCGTCATCGAAATCGACACCGATGGATCGATCAATCCTAAAGATGCTCTGAAAGAAGCTGCAAAGATCCTCATCTACCACTTCATGCTCTTCTCCGATGAGAACATCAATCTCGTCCCCGATGAGAAGACTGTGACCGAAGACCTTGATGAAGGCTCGTTGCATATCCGTCAGCTCCTCAAGACAAAGCTCGTTGACCTCGACCTTTCGGTCCGTGCGTTGAATTGCTTGAAAGCTGCTGAGGTTGAAACGCTTGGTGAACTTGTTGCCTTCAATAAGCAAGACCTTCTCAAATTCCGCAACTTCGGTAAGAAGTCGCTCACGGAGTTGGACGAGCTGGTCAGAAGCAAAGGCCTCGAGTTCGGTATGAATGTCAGCAAATATAAATTAGATAAGGAATAAGAAAGATGAGACACAATAAGAAATTCAATCACTTGGGAAGAAAAAGCGCTCACCGCAACGCTATGCTTTCAAACATGGCTTCCTCGCTGATTCTGAACAAACGCATCATCACTACCACTGCCAAGGCTAAGGCTTTGCGCATCTATGTCGAACCTCTGATTACCAAGGCAAAACCCGAGAACAACACGACCGTGGAGCAAGGCACGAGCAACCGCCGTGTGGTCTTCAGCTACTTGCAAAACAAGTTTGCTGTGACCGAGCTCTTCCGTGAAGTGGGTCCGAAAGTGGCCAGCCGTCCCGGTGGCTACACCCGCATCATCCGCATGCCGGAAAACCGTCTTGGCGACGCTGCCGAAATGGCTATGATGGAACTCGTTGACTATAACGAGGTCTACACCCGCGAGGGTCAAAAGGCCACCAAGGCTAAGAGCACGCGCCGTGGCAGCAAGAAGGCTGCTCCTAAGGCCGAGGCTCCCGTTGAGGCTCCTGCAGAAGCTCCGGCCGAACAGGTTGAAGTGAAAGAGTAATGTTTTTTTCAATACAGATGATGAAGGCTGCCTTCGGGCAGCCTTTTTTTGTGTAGGCCTAAAACAAAAAAAAGCCGCTCAATTGAGCGACTTTTTTTATCATCGGGATACCCGAATCTTAGTTCTCAGCCTTCACATTGTCCATGCCAACCTGGACGGCTTGCATGTTCAGCGGGATGAGCTTGTGGGCGCGCTCCGGCAGGGAGTGACGCAGACCCTCTTCGACGTTCTTGTTGTCGATGATGGGGCGCAGCTTCAGGAAAGCACCCAAGATGATCATGTTGAACACCTTGCTGTTGCCCATATCGGAGGCCAACTGTGCGCCTTCGATGCTGTAGATGTGAATGTCCTTACGGGTGGGCTTGTGGGTGATGCCGTTGGGATCATAGAGCAGATAGCCACCGGGCTTCACTTTGTCCTCAAACTTGTCGAGTGACTGCTGATTCAGAATGACGGCAGTATCGAAAGCGTTGAGGATGGGGGAGCACACGCGCTCGTCGCTGACGATAACGGTCACGTTGGCCGTACCGCCACGCATCTCCGGGCCGTAAGAAGGCATCCAGCTGACTTCCTTGTCCTGCATGATACCACTGTAAGCAAGGATCTTACCCATTGACAAGACACCTTGTCCGCCGAAACCGGCTATAATAATTTCTTCTGTCATTGCTTTGTCGTTTTTAGTTATTTCTTAATCAGCTCGAAATTGTCCTTGAGGTCGCCCAGAGGATAGACGGGCAGCATGTTGTCTTGCAGCCACTTGTTGGCGTCGACGGCGCTCATCTTCCAGTTGGAGTTGCAGTTCGAAACGATTTCAACGAAGTTGACACCGTTCTTGTTCTCAATCTGGTTTTGGAAAGCCTTCTTGATGGCCTTCTTGGCGTTACGCACGGCGGCGGCGCTGAACACAGCCTGACGGGTGACGTAACGCGTGCCGGGCAGCTGGGCCAGCAGTTGGGTGATCTGGAGCGGGAAACCGTTGTTAGGTGTTCCGTCGGGCCACTGAGGCATACGGCCGTAAGGCGTGGTGGCGGTCTTCATACCAACGAGGGTGGTAGGAGCCATCTGGCCACCGGTCATGCCGTAGATACCGTTGTTGACGAAGATCATGGTGATGTTCTCACCGCGGTTGCAGGTGTGGATGGTCTCGCAGGTGCCGATGGCAGCGAGGTCACCGTCGCCTTGATAGGAGAACACGACCTTGTCGGGCCACACGCGCTTGATACCCGTGGCGCACGCCGGAGCGCGGCCGTGGGCAGCCTCGACGAAGTCGACGTCGAAGTAGTCGTAAGCCATAACGGCGCAACCCACGGGGGAGACACCGATGGTACGGTCGTCAACGCCAAGCTCTTCGAGCACTTCAGCGATGATGCGGTGCACAGTGCCGTGACCGCAGCCGGGGCAGTAGTGGAAAGGTTTTTCAGTCAGCAGCTTTGATTTTTCGTAAACCAAGTTTTCAGGCTGGATGATATCTTGTAATGTGATTTCTGCCATTGTCTTATTCTCCTATAATTTGTTTCTTCATAGCTTCGAGAACTTCTTCCGGGGTGTGGATGATGCCACCGACGCGGCCAAAGTGTTCGGCCTTGGCGCGGCCATTGCAAGCCAGCAGCACGTCTTCGATCATCTGACCACAGCTCAATTCCACTGAGAGGAATCCCTTGACACCCTTGTCGATGAGGTTGCGGATGGCTTGGGTGGGGTAGGGCCACAGGGTGATGGGACGGAGCAGACCAACCTTCAGGCCTTCAGCACGACCGAGTTGCACCGACTTCTGGGCGATACGGGCGCTGGAGCCATAGGCGACGAACACGTAGTCGGCATCGTCGCAGTCGATCATTTCGTAGCGGACTTCATTCTTGGTCACTTCGTCGTATTTGCGTTGGAGGTGACGGTTGTGCTCTTCCATGCGGGCTGAGTCGAGGTCCAAGGAAGTGATCACGCGGTGTTGCGTGCCACGCTTGCGGCCGGTGAGAGCCCAAGGATACTTGGATTTGATTTCCTCTTCGGTGAGGCGGGCCTTCTGTTCGGGCAGGACGACCTTTTCCATCATCTGGCCGATGGCACCGTCGGAGAGGATGCACACTGCCATACGATACTTGAAGGCGAGGTCGAAGCCCAGCGGCACGAAGTCGGCCATTTCCTGGACGGAGGCAGGAGCGAGGACGATGTTACGATAGTCGCCATTGCCACCACCCTTGGTGTTCTGGAAATAGTCGGCCTGTGAGGGTTGGATGGTACCCAGACCCGGGCCGCCACGGACGACGTCGGCGAAGACGCAAGGCACCTCAGCACCTGCGATGTAGGCCAAACCTTCCTGCTTCAGACACACGCCTGGGCTGGAGGAGGAGGTCATGACATGCTTGCCAGCTGCACCAGCGGCATACACCATGTTGATGGCTGCCAATTCACTTTCTGCTTGAAGAACGACCATACCGGTGCGTTCGTAAGGGTTCTGTTCCGACAGATACTCGATCACTTCCGACTGGGGGGTGATAGGATATCCGAAATAAGCATCAGCACCGCAGCGGATGGCGGCTTCGGCCAATGCCTCGTTACCCTTCATCAATTTTAATTCTCCCATTATGTAAGATTTTTTGATTTGTTAGACAATAGGTTTTGATTACAGGGCTTTCTTGTAAACCTTGATGACGCCGTCGGGGCAGGTGATGCCGCAGCTAGCGCAGCCGATGCAGGCTTCGGGGTTCGCCATGAAGGCGTAATTGTAACCTTTTCCGTTTACTTCTTTTGCCAATTCGATGACACCGCAGGGACAGGCCGTGATGCAAACACCACAACCCTTACAACGCTCAGTGTCAACTACGATGGCTCCTCTGAATTTTGCCATATTTGATTAGTTTTTAGAAATTGTTGTGTCTATTAATAATGAGCCACGAAATTAGGGAATTTTGCCCAAACATTGTTCTTCTTTTTGGTTTATTTCTTGGTTTGTTGTTAATTTAGATTGATTATAAACAAAACGGATGGTTTTGCTTGCTCTATAAAAAAAATAGAGACGCAATGCCATGCGTCTCTACTGTTTTTTTCAAGGACGCAAGCGTTGCGTCCCTACACTAACTTATTTCACGGGGTGATCCATGGCAAAAGCCTTCAATCTCTCTGCCAGAATCGGGATTTCTTCCCTTTGGATCAGCGAGGTGCAGGCGCGGACGCCTTGCTTGGTGCTGCCGCAGGTGTCCAACGAGATGCCAGAAACACCGTAATACAGCATTTCTTCCACGAGGTCGGCTCCTGTGAAGCCAGGATAGCAATAGGTGAAGTAGAAGCCGTCGGCGATGGGCTCACCGCAGTCCTTGTCGTAGGTGATGTAGAAGCCGTTGTCGATGAAGGCTTTCTTCATCAGCTCTGCCTTGCGACCATATTCCAAAACGTCCTCACGATAGTTGTAGGTACCATCATTGACGGCTTTCAGCACGGCAGCCAAAGCATGTTGTGCCGAGTGCGATGTGCCTGAGCTGAGCGGGTGCAAGGCACCGAATAGTATGGCGCGCAAGAAGACTTCCTGTCCGCAGAAAGCTTTCAGGTCGGGGAAGTGGTGCTGGGCCAACTTGTTGCTGATGCCAAGGATGGCGCAACGCTCGCCGGCGTAGCTGAAGGCTTTTGAGCTGGAAATCATCAGGATGTAATAGTCGGTGTATTTGCCCACGGTGGGTTGGAACGGGGCTTCGCCAGGATGGCTGTAGTCCTTGCGGAAGTCCATGCCGAAATAGGCGAGGTCTTCCATGACGATGACGTTATACTTGTTGGTCAGTTCGCCGATGATGCGCAACTCCTCATCGGTGAGGCACACCCAAGTCGGGTTGTTGGGGTTGGAGTAGAGCAGGCTGTGGATGTTGCCTTTGCTCAACACTTCTTCCAATTTGGCACGCAGTTTCTCGCCACGGTATTCGTAGATGTCGAAATGCTCCATCGGGATGCCAAGCACCTTGTTTTGGAACTTGTGGACGGGGAATCCTGGATCGATGAAAAGCATGGTGTTTTTCTTAGCGTCGGAATGACCTGCAATCATGAACGAGGCGAAGGCACCCTGCATGGAACCGACAGTGGGCACGCAGTTGGCGGGGTCGACATCGAGGTCAAGGAAGTTCTTGATGAAGCGCGAGGCCTCTTTCTTTAAAACGGGTGCGCCATCGATGGGCGGATAGTTGGCAGCCACGCCATTTTGCAAGGCCTTGATCTGGGCTTCCACGCCAGCACGGGCGGCGGGCAGACCAGGGTTGCCCAACTCCATGTGGATGAATTTCTTGCCGCTGGCTGCTTCGAGGTCGAAGGCCAACTTGTTGATTTCACGGATGCCGGCTCTTCCGATGCTCGGCAGACCACTTTCTGCAAAGAGTTTCTTTGCCAAATCTTGGGGTACGATATTGTGTTGCATCATATCTGTTTGAATAATACTAATTGCTCGTTTTAATTGGAACGGCAAAGATAGGGAATTAGTGTGATATGTGCAAATAAAAAAAGCGGGCAATTATTTGCTCGCTTTTGGTGGGACGTACTGGACTCGAACCAGTGACCTCTGCCGTGTGAAGGCAGCGCTCTAAACCAACTGGGCTAACGTCCCTCCCGTTGATAGAAAAGACGCTTTGCAGCGTCTTTAGTGTGGGGCGAACAAGGATCGAACTTGTGACCTCATGCCTGTCAAGCATGCGCTCTAAACCAACTGAGCTACCGTCCCAAATGCGGGTGCAAAAATACGGCTTTTTCCGAAACTGACAAGTTTTTTTCTTCCTTTTTTTGAAAAAATTCTATCTTTGTGCAATCAAATCTATTCGTTATGAAGTTCAAGTACTTATTAGTCAGTTTGTTCCTTGTTTTTGGAACGCTTTCGGCTTCGGCCCAAGAGAAGAAGAATTTTGAATTGGAAGACCTTTATCAGCGTGGTACATTTTATGCAAAGAGTGTGCGCGGCATGAACTCGATGAAGGATGGCAAGACCTACGCCTCATTCGAGAAAGGCCAACTCAACATCTACAATTACAAGACGGGCAAACTGGAGAAGACTTTGTTCGGCATCGCTGACCTCACCATGCATCCCGATTCACTGCCTATCGGCTTGCAGAACTATGAGTTGAGCGAAAATGAGGATAAAATGCTGTGCCTCACCGATATGGAGAGCATCTACCGCCATTCGTTCCATGCCAATTATTATGTATATGACTTCGCCACTAAGACTTTGCAACCCCTTTCGAAGAACGGTAAGCAGCGTCTGGCTACTTTCTCGCCCGATGCATCCAAGGTGGCCTTTATGCGCGACAACAACCTTTTCATCAAAGACCTGAAGACAGGGGAGGAGAAGCAGTTTACGAACGACGGCCTATATAACCATATTATCAATGGCGCTCCCGACTGGGTGTATGAGGAGGAATTCAGTTTCTCGCAAGGTTTCTATTGGTCGCCCGACAGCAAGAAGATTGCTTTCATGAAGTTCGACGAGAGCAATGTGCGCGAGTTCCAGATGGAGGAGTTCGAAGGTCTCTATCCCGACTGGTACAGCTTCAAGTATCCCAAGGCAGGTGAGGACAATTCCATTGTTGAGATTTATGTCTACGACCTCGAAAGTGGTAAGACGGTGAAGATGGATACGGGCAAGGAAACCGATATCTACCTGCCCCGTATCACTTGGACAAAGGATGCCAACGTGCTAGCCATCCAACGTCTCAACCGCCATCAGAATCATCTGGAGATTTTGGCTGCCGATGCCACCACGGGCAAGAGCCGTGTTTTTTACGATGAGACCAACGACTACTACATCGACATTACTGACGACTGGCATTTCCTCAAGGACGGCAAGCGCTTCCTGATGACTTCCGAGAGAAGTGGCTACAACCACATCTATCTTTACAATCTGGATGGTACTCTGGTGAAACAACTCACCGACGGCCCTTGGGATGTGACTTCGGTGTACGGCTTCGATGGCAAGGAAGTGTATTTTCAAGCCGCAAAGAACACGCCTGTCGACCGTCAAATCTATGCCGTCAACCTGAAAGGCCAGATGCGCGAGGTGATTGGTCGCCCGGGCACCAACAACGCCACTTTCAGCAACGACTTCAGCTACCTTATTAATATAAACAGCACCATCAGTCAGCCCCGCCAATTCGAGCTTTATACCAACAAGGGCAAGTTGGTGCGCGTGTTGGAGGACAACCACGAGTTTGCTGAAAAGCTAAAGACCTTCAACCTTGGCGAGAAGAAACTCATGAAGATCAGCGACCCCGCTTTTGTGCTTCCCGATGGAACGCAGGTCGACGTGGATGCTTGGCAGATCCTGCCTCCCGACTTTGATCCTTCGAAGAAATACCCTGTGTTGATTTATGTATACGGTGGTCCTGGCCATCAGACGGTCAACAATTCATGGGCCGACAGCGACTATTGGTGGATGCAGTTGCTGGCGCAGCATGGCATCATCAGTGTGTCCATCAACAATCGTGGTAGCGGCGCTCAGGGTGAAGTCTTCAAGAAGATGACCTACCTGCAATTGGGCAAGTATGAAACAGAAGACATGATTACCCTCGCCAAGTACATGGCCAAACAACCCTATGTGGATGCAGACCGTATCGGTATCTACGGCTGGAGTTACGGTGGCTTCATGGCAGCCAATGGTATCACCAAGGGTGCCGATGTCATCAGCACTGCTGTGTCGGTGGCTCCTGTGACCAACTGGCGTTATTACGACAATGTCTACACCGAGCGTTTCATGCGCACGCCTCAGGAGAACCCTGATGGCTACGACCTCAACTCTCCCGTCCACAACACGGCGATGATCAAGGGCAACTACCTGCTTTGCCATGGCAGTGGCGACGACAATGTCCACTACCAGAACGCTATGGAACTCATCAAGGCCATGATTTCCAACGGCAAGCAATTTGACCTGATGATTTATCCCAACAAGAACCACGGCATTTATGGTGGCTATGAATACGGCACCGGCGAATGCCGCATGCACCTCTTCAACAAGATTGACAGCTTCTTGTTTGAACATTTGCTGGGAGAGTAAACCGTTAGTGTTTAATAACACGTCAGCCCGACAGCATGCTGCCGGGCTGACGTTGTTTAAAGTGGGTATTGCCGTTATTCGTAGTGCCTAATACGGACTTCCACGCCATCGTCTTTTAGTTGTTCGGCCAATCCCCCCACGTTCGTCTGTCCGTAATGGTAAGGGAACAGCACTTTGGGCTTGATGACGCGGGCGGAACGAACCAGTTGTTCCGGAGTCATCGTATAAGGTTGGTTGCAGGGCAGGAAAGCAATATCAATGTTCTTGATTTCGGCCATCTCGGGGATGTCCTCTGTGTCGCCAGCGATGTAAATCCTCAGTCCGTCGAGGTTAAGGATGAAACCGTTGTCACGGCCTTGGGGATGGAATTGTTGATGTCCTTCGGTGATGTTGTAGGCCGGCACGGCTTCAACGGTTAGCCAGTCGTTTAGCACGAGGCAGTCACCGTTGCCCATAACCGTACCATAGCCCAGCATCTCGTCGCAGCGTTGGTTGGTGATGAGTTGGGTTTCTGGCTTTGTGAGTGCAGCGATGGCCACGGTGTCAAGGTGGTCGTGGTGTTCGTGCGTCACGAAGATATAGTCGGCCTTAGGGAAGGCTGCATAGTCAATGGTACGGTCACCCAACTGGTGTACAGGGTCGATTTCGATTTCCTTTCCGTCGTACTCGATTCGGATGCTGGCGTGTACCAAAGCGTGGAACTTCATGGTTTTCCCACTTTTTGTGGTGAAGCTGTCGGTTTCGTAAGGCTCAGCAGGTGTGCTGTGATGTCCACAGGCAGTCATGATGCCGAGGAGAATAGGTAATGAGATGGCTTTCATGGTGTTTGTTTTTGAAGTGCTTAATGGATTTCTGTTCTGCAAAAATAAAAAAATAAGCAACCGCCAAAATAAAGATTGTGTATTTTTGTGGCAATGAAATACATACAACATTATCGCACGCCTCAAGGCTTCGACGACCTTGTGATGTGTTCGGATGGCGAGGCACTGACTGGCCTATGGTTTGAAGGCTCGAGAGATGAAGACGAGCATTTGTTGGGTTATGTAGGTTCTGCTGAAACGATTCCCTCTGCCGTGTTCACAGATGTTTGCCGTTGGCTGGACATCTATTTCAGTGGTCGTCAGCCCGATTTCATTCCTACCTATCGTATGTACGGCCTGACACCGTTTCGTAAAATGGTTTCGGACATCATGTGTGAGATTCCTTTCGGGCAAACAGTAACCTATGGTGGTATAGCAAAACGTATTGAAGAAATGCACCAAGGAGTGTCTTTACAGCAGAAAAAAATGTCGGCGCAGGCTGTGGGTGGAGCAGTAGGATGGAACCCCATCTGCATTATCGCGCCTTGCCATAGGGTGGTAGGCGCCAACGGCAATCTTACGGGTTACGGAGGCGGGATGCACAATAAAATTGCATTGTTGAAACATGAGGGATTTGATCTGAGCCATTTTTTTTGCGTTAAGTAACAGCGGATTATAAGAAGATTTTGTTTATTTTTGCCTTTTTAATAATCAAGTCATGAAAATAACAAGAGTATTCACTATGATGGCGTTTTGCGCAGTCCTTGCGGCTTGCGGAAATGCCCAACCAAAAGAAGAAAACAACACTATGAAACAAAACCCACAACCTGGCAAAGATGGCAACAAATATGTGCCTTATGAACAACGCACCGGCGAAGAAGCGGTGGTTTATTTCACTCGTGACCTTTCGGCCGATGGTCTTATCAAGGCTTACGAACAAGTTAACGGGAAGATAGAGGGCAAGGTAGGCGTCAAAGTGCATACTGGTGAGCAACATGGCCCCAACATTATCCCTCGCGAATGGGTGAAGGCCCTAATGGAAAAAGACTTGAAAGATGCCTCCATCATCGAGACGAATACCTATTACGAAGGCGATCGCTATACCACCGAACAGCATCGTGAGACCTTGAAAGTCAACGGCTGGACATTTGCTCCTGTCGACATCCTCGACGAGGAAGACACGGTGACCCTGCCTATCAAGGGAGGCAAGTGGTTCGACAAGATGGCTGTGGGTAGCCATTTGACCAACTACAACTCGCTCGTCGCCCTGACGCATTTCAAGGGACATACGCAAGGCGGCTTCGGCGGTAGCAACAAGAATATCGGTATTGGCTGTGCCGACGGTCGCATCGGTAAGGCATGGATACATACCACCCCTGGCCAGCCTAACCAATGGGATATTGCCAAAGAGGAGTTTATGGAGCGCATGACTGAGAGTACCAAGGCCACCATCGATTTCTTTGGCGAACATGTTACTTATGTCAATGTGATGCGTAACATGTCGGTGTCGTGCGACTGCGAAGGCACTGCTGCCGCACCTGTGGTCACTCCCAACGTGGGCATCCTTTCCTCGACCGACATCTTGGCCATCGACCAGGCTTGCGTTGACATCATTTATGCCATGACCGAAGAGGAACACCATGATATGTTGGAACGCATGGAGAGCCGTCATGGCTATCGCCAGCTTTCTTACATGAAGGAACTTGGTATGGGCCACGACCGTTATGTCCTCATCGACCTTGACAATGGTGGGAAGCGCATCACTGCCGCCGATGCTGCCAAAGACCTAAAGCCTTTTGTGAAACAATAAATCATATGGCACTTATAAAGAGAATAATCGTATCGTTGCTGCTGCTTTTGTCGTTGATCCCGGCGATGGCACAGGAAAGCCATTCCTACCGATTCTCATTGGGGGATTGCCTGCGTTTTGCCCAGGCCAACAGTTACGAACGCAAGGCGATGGAGCTGACGGGACAGTCGCTGGAGACGACCTACGAGCAGTCAAAGCAACAAAGACTCCCCAACTTGAACGCTTCGGTGGGGCAAAGTATCAATAATAACGAGAATGGTTGGTCCACATCGGGCAACGTGGGTGTGGGCTCTTCGGTGACGATTTACCAAGGTGGCAACATCAACAACACCATCGAACAGAATCGTCTCAATATGGAGCGCAACGAGGTGCAATTAGAGCGATACGATAATCAACTTGCCACCCAGATATTGCAGAGCTTTCTGGTCATACTCGGCAATCAGGAACTGTTGAATTACCAACAGAAGGTGCTTGCCACCAGCCGTGAACAGGTGAAACAAGGTCGCACCCGCTATCGCGTTGGCGCCATCCTCGAGAGCGACTTGCTTCTGCTCGAAGCGCAGTATTATAGCGATTCGAACAATGTGGTCGACACCCGGATCAACATCGACAACAACTTGTTGGATTTAAAGGTGCTGCTTTCGATGAACCCTTCCGACGATTTGGAGATCATAGCCCCTGATACCGACAACCTCGATGATTTGAAAACGTCTTTGCCTATAGAAGAAGAGGCCGTCAGCCAGGCCATGGAATACATGCCCGACCTTCGCTTGGGCGATTATGACATTCGCCTAGCTGAGAAGAACGTCGACATGGCTCGTGGTAATTATTTCCCGTCCATCTCGGCCAATGCCAATGTCGGCATGGGTGTGCTTTCATATGACAGCGACGGCAACCACAAATGGTACAACACGCCAACCGAGTCGGCCGGCATCTCGATGAGCATCCCTATCTACAGCCGTGGACAGACGAAAGCCAATGTGAAGAAGAGTCGCATTGCCTTGGAGCAGGCCCAATTGGATTATGAGCAATCGGCCCTCTCGGTGCGCCAGACGGTGGTGCAGGCCTATCGGAATGTGGTTGCGGCATACAACGCATACAAAGTCTCGCAACTTAAGGAAGAGGCTTATGGCAAGAGTTTTAATGCCTATAACATCCAATACCAATACGGGAGCATTACTACGGTTGAATTGCTGCAACAACAAAACAATTACCTTAATGCGCTCAATTCTTACATTCAAAACAAGTATTCCTTGTTGATGAAACGGAAGATTCTGGATGTTTATATGGGTAAACAAATAACATTATGACTATGAAGAAGAAAAGAAGAATTTGGTGGATCATCCTTGGCATTGTCGTTTTGGCCATTGCCGTGATGGTGATTGTGAAAGCCACGAAATCGGCCAACAAGGAGTTGGTTATCCGTACCCATGTGGTTGAGGAGTATACGGTTGAGAACACCGTCACTGCGACGGGTACCATCGAGCCAGTGGAAACGGTCGAAGTCGGTACGCAGGTGTCGGGTAAGGTGGAGAAGATCTATGTGGATTTCAACGACGTGGTGAAGAAAGGCCAACTGATGGCGGAACTGGACAAGCAGACGCTCAGCCAGAGCCTGAGTCGTGCCAGAGCCAGCCTTACCTCGGCTGAGAGCCAACTGAATTATGCCAAACTCACCTACGAACGTACCAAGCAACTGTATGACGCAAACGCCGCTACACTGGCCGCTTATCAAGAGGCACAAAACTCATATACCCAGGCACAAATGAGCAAAAAGAATGCCCAAGCGGCCTATGACCAGGCTAGAGTCGACTTGGCCTATGCCGAGATCTATTCGCCTATCGACGGCATTGTCCTCGACCGTGCTGTGGAGGTGGGTCAAACGGTGGCCGCTTCGTTCAGCACGCCTACGTTGTTTACGCTAGCCAACGATCTGACCAAGATGCAGGTGGAGGCCGACGTCGACGAAGCCGACATCGGGCAGGTGAAAGAAGGACAAAGGGTGACCTTCACCGTCGATGCCTATATGGACGAAGTGTTTAACGGCACCGTGAACCAAATTCGTATGAAACCCACCACCACGAGCAATGTGGTGACCTACACCGTAATCATCGATGCACCCAATCCGGAACAAAAGCTTTTCCCAGGCATGACGGCCAGTGTGACCATCGTCACCGAGGAGCAGACAGGATTGGCCGTTCCCGCTGAGGCCTTCAACTTCACTCCCGATGAGCAAGTGCTGAAGGCCATTCGCAAAGCCGACAAACCCGAAGGCCAACGTCCGGAACGACCTATGATGCAAGAAGGTGAAAAGCAAGCTGATCATACTGTGGTATGGCTCAAAAACGGAAATGATATGATGCCGCGCCCGGTCAAAGTGGGCATGAGCGACGGCGCATATAAAATCATCGAACAGGGTGTGCGGGCTGGCGATTCAGTGGTGTTGTCGGCACAATTTGTCACTAAGGAGAAAGCCGTGAAGAAAGGCGAGAATCCATTTATGCCAGGCCCTCCCGGTAGGAATAGGAACAATAACAATGGCGGTAACGACAAAAAATGACCATGAGCGAACGTCAATCCATCATCAGAGTTGAGAATCTGAAACGGACCTTTGTCGTCGGCAGCGAGGAAGTGCATGCCCTCAAAGGTGTGTCGTTCGACATCTGTCAGGGCGAGTTCGTGAGCATCATGGGTTCGTCGGGCAGCGGCAAGTCCACTTTGCTCAACATCCTTGGTTGCCTCGACCAGCCCACGGCTGGCGAATACTACATTGACGGCATCTCGGTGCGTGAGCGTTCGAAAAACGAGTTGTCGGACATTCGTAACCGTAAGATTGGCTTCGTGTTTCAGTCATATAACCTCTTGCCGCGCACCTCTGCTTTGGAAAACGTGGAGTTGCCTTTGGTGTATAATCCGGAGGTGTCGCATCGTGAGCGTCACGAGAAGGCCCAACATGCCTTGGAACTGGTGGGCTTGAAAGACCGTATGGGACATATGCCCAACCAGCTTTCGGGTGGCCAGCAGCAGCGTGTGGCCATCGCTCGTGCCTTGGTCAACGACCCCGTCATTGTGTTGGCCGACGAAGCCACGGGTAACTTGGATACGCGTACTTCATACGAAATCATGAGTCTGTTTCAAAGTCTGCATGAACAAGGTAAGACCATTGCCTTTGTGACGCATGAGTCGGATATTGCAGTGTTTACAAGTAGAACGATATTCTTACGCGACGGCCACATCCTTCGTGATGAGCCCGTGGAGACCAAATCGGCAGCAGAGGCTCTTGCGGCCTTGCCGATAGAAAACGATTATTGATATGGATATACTGAATCTCATAAGAATATCGGTGAAAGCCCTGTTGCGCAACAAGACGCGCACGGCTCTTTCCATGCTCGGTATCGTGATTGGTATCGCTGCTGTCATCGCTGTAGTCAACTTGGGAGAAGGCTTGAAACAGAGCACCGCTAACCAACTTTCCGACATGGGAACCAACCTTATCATGGTGATGCGTGCCAACCAAAGGCGAGGTGGTGTCAGCATGGGCTCGTCCAACGTGCAGTCGCTCAAGGTCAGGGATTGTGAGTTGATAGCCAAAGGTGCCAAAAACGTGACGATGGTCAGTCCCGTGGTGAATAGCGGTGGGCAGTTGGTCAATGGCTCCAAGAACTGGTCGGGTACTGTGTATGGCGGTTCACCGGATTATCTTGAAATCCGCAAATACGAAATCGCAACAGGTGTCAACTTCACTGAAGAAGACGTGAAGAAATACGCCAAGGTGGGCTTGATAGGACAGACCATCGTGGAAGAGTTGTTTGACACAGGCGAAGATCCCATCGGCAAGACCATACGCGTGGGCAATATGCCGTTTAAGGTCATTGGAACGCTGAAGGAAAGGGGCGAGAACGGCATGGGTATGGACCAGGACGACCTCGTGGTGATGCCATACAGTACCGTGCAGAAGCGTATGCTGGGCGTCGATTACATCCAACAGATTGTTTGCTCAGCCGCCTCTGAAGACGTGGCTGAGGCTGCCGTGGAAGAGATTGAGAGTATTTTGCGGGCTTCACATAAGATACCAGAAGGCGGTAATGACGACTTCGAAGTGCGTACCCAACAGGAGATGCTGGAGATGATGTCGTCGATGACGGGTATGATTACGACGGTCTTGGTTGCCATTGCCTTGATCTCCTTGCTGGTAGGCTGTATCGGTATCATGAACATCATGTACGTCACAGTGACGGAGCGCACCAAGGAAATCGGTCTTCGTATGTCGATCGGTGCCAAGAATTCAGCCATCTTGATGCAGTTCCTCACCGAGAGTATCATCCTGAGCCTTATCGGTGGTGTGATAGGCCTTTTGTTGGGCTTGTTGCTTTCCTATGTGGTCTCCTTGGCCATGTCGCTGCCCTACGTTGTCAATGTCGGGTGGATGATTATTTCCTTCGTGTCATGTGCCATCCTTGGCCTTATCTCGGGTTTCTTCCCCGCACTGAAGGCCTCGCGCACCGACCCGATCAATGCATTGAGGTACGAATAAGAAGACGACCTACGGTCGCTGAGAGTGTTCTCAGAAAGTATGTCCAAAGCTGAGGAAGAAACCGTAAGCTTTGGTTGTGGTGCCTGTGTTGCGTTTGTTGAGGTTTAGGAATCCGTAACGCCCGCCAAGTGTAACAGTGAATCGTTTGAATTCAAATTCCGCACCAGCCATGGCATACACGTTGAAGCGTTTCAAATAGCCATCGTCGCCGTACCATTCGTGATGCAACTCGGTATTGCTTGGCCAAGTGAATATTTCCGTGGTTTTGCCTTGAATGCCCCAACTCAGCATAGATCCGATAAATGGAGTGTTGGTGATTTTGTCAGTAATGGGGAGTTTGTATTTCAATAAGATGGGGATGTCTACAAGGGTCTGCCGTTCTCGAATAAGGCCGTGGGACATCAGAGGAATGACAATTCCATAGTGCTCAGACACATCTCTTAAGTTCATTCGATACTGGGCTCCTGCAGTGAGGTCGAGGTGGTCGCTGAGTCTGAAAGTCCTGTCTAAACCGAAGGAGATTCCATGGAAAAACAGCGTGGTGTCGGCTGTCGGCGTATAGGTCTTGATCAATTCGGGGGAATAATCCACATGGAGGTTCAGCTGCGCCTGTGCTTTTTCTGCAACAAGCAGGGCGGCAACAAAAGCTGTGATGACAAAAAGTTTTTTCATTGTGGTTCTGTTTTGATTTGTTTGATAATTGTTGTCATTATTGCGTTACATTTGTTTGAGTTGCTCCACATATTCATCGATGCGGTGCAATTCCGTGGGGATGTCGATTTCTTGTGGGCAGTGCTCGGTGCATTGGTTGCAGCCGATACAGTGACTTGCCTGACGCATGGCTGGGATGTTGCGGTCGTAGCCGATGAGGAAACGTTTCCTCGCTTCCCAAAACGCTTTCGCTTCTCGATTGCCGGTAGGCATCTTGCCTTGAGTGATGCTCTCGTTGTAGTAGGCAAACACAGCAGGAATGTTCAATCCGTAGGGGCAGGGCATGCAGTAGTTGCAGGCGGTGCAAGGCACGGTCTTCAGCTTGATGAACTGCTCGGCAACGCTCATGAGGAATTCGTCCTCGTCGGGGGTGATGGGTCGCAGTGGTGAATAGGTCTCCACGTTTTGTTGCAGATGCTCCATGTAAGTCATGCCGCTCAGCACGGTGAGGATGCCTTCGGGCGTGCCGGCAAAGCGGAAGGCCCAGCGGGCGACGGGTGTCTCAGGCTCGCGTTCTTTCATCTGCTTCACGATGTGGTCGGGTTGTTTGGCAAGGCCTCCACCAAGCAATGGTTCCATAATCACTACTGGGATGCCACGACGGTGCAGCTCCTCGTAAAGGTATGACGAGTTGACGCCTTCGCCTTCTATCTCGCCGAAGCTCCAGTCCACATAGTTCAATTGTATTTGCACGAAATCCCAATGGTATTTACCTTCATCATGCCATTGCATCATGGTGTCGAACAGTTTCGGGTCGCCGTGGAACGAAAAGCCGAGGTTGCGGATGCGTCCGACCTTTTTCTGTTCGACGAGCCAGTCGAGGATGCCGTTGTCCATAAAGCGGGCATTGAACATCTCCATGCTGGTCATGTCTTTGCCTGAGCCACCGATGCTGTGCATAAGCAGATAATCGACGTAATCGGTCTGTAGCTTTTCGAGTGAGTTCTCAAACATGGCCTTGGAGCTTTCCGTGTCCCATGTCGATGGACTGAAGTTAGAAAGCTTGGTGGCAATGTAATATGAGTTGCGTGGGTGGCGCGATAGTGCGATGCCCGTGGCAGTCTCTGAATAGCCTCTTGTGTAAACCGGGGCGGTGTCGAAGTAATTGACGCCATGCGCCAATGCATAGTCCACCTCCTCGTTGACCATTTCCTGGTCGACACGGGCGTTGGGGTCTTTTCGCATGTCAGCCCCGTTTTCGATGGGCAGGCGCATCATGCCGTAGCCCAAAAGCGACACCTTGTCGCCGGTATTGGGGTTGGTGCGGTAGGTCATCTCGCCTTGTCCGTCGATGACATCCTTGGCGATGGGCGTTTCACCATTGTTGTTTTTGCAGGCGGAAAGCACCACCGAAGTCGCTACCGCTGCACTACCTATATGTTTTAAGAAATCTCTTCTATCCATTTTGTTTAGTTTAGAGTTTAGTGTTTAGAGTTTAGAGTTGATAGATTGTGATGACAACCTGAAATAATAATCAATTGTCAATTGTCAACTATCAATTATCAATTATCAATTCAAATGATGCATCTCATTCCCTTCTACGTATATCGCGCTGAACGGTCGGGCAGGGCAGAGGTGCTCGCAGGCACCACAGCCTATGCATTTGTTCTCGTCCACGGCAGGCACTTGCACTGTGCCGTTCGGGCCTTCGTAGTCTACCATTTGGATGGCTCCTGTCGGGCAGTGACGTGCGCAATTGCCGCAGCTGACACCGTCGGTGAGCACCACGCAATTGTCCTTGACCCATACGGCATGCCCCACATGGATATTTGTCTTCTCCTCACGGGAAATGGGCTTGATGGCACCAGCAGGGCAGACCTCGCTGCAGCGGGTGCATTCGGGACGGCAATAGCCGCGCTCAAACGACATCGTGGGTTGCATGAAATGTAACAGGTCAGTGGACGGACGCAACACATTGTTCGGGCAGCTTGAAACGCAGAGTTGGCAAGCCGTGCAATGCTTTTCCAGATGACGAATGGAGACAGAACCTGGAGGTGTTATGGGTGTTTGACGTTTAGGAGCCTTCTTGTCCTCAATGACGGCCAAGCCGCCATCCACTTTCATCTCGGTTTGTGCCATTGCCGCTGTAGTGCCAGCCACCGCTGCACCTACGAGGAAGGCGCGACGTTCCGTGTCAACGGGTTTCGATTCGGTTTTAAAAGCAGACAAGTCCCTGCCGTATTTCAGCGCGTCGAATTTGCACTTTTCTAAGCAGTCACCGCAAACCACGCAGCGCGAATAATCAATTTTCCCTTCTTTGAAGTCGATGGCTTGTGCCTTGCAGTTCTTTTCGCACATGCCGCAATTCTTGCACTTGTCTTTGTCGAAGCGGACACGTAGCAGGGAGAAACGTGAGAAGAAGCTGAGGAAGGTACCCACAGGACAAATCGTGTTGCAATAGAGACGCCCTTTGCGCCAGGCGAGGAAGCCTAATATTACTAAAGTAAGGATGGCCACTATGAAGGTCGTCACGCTGCGGGTCCAGATTTGCACCTCTGTGAAGTTGTAACGGTCGTTGGCAGCATCGAGGCCGGCGAGCCAGTTGTTGAGCAGGTCATACAGCGGCTTGAACAAGCTATTGACGATGCGGCCGTAGGCACTATAAGGTGCAAATAGGGTAGTGAGAGGCGCGAAGCCGATGATGAGCATGATGGCGAAAACGGCAAAGAAGCCATAGCGCAGCCATTTGATTTCCTTGGCATAGCTGAAACGGTTTTTCTTCGCTTTGCCGCCAATCCACGAAAAAATGTCTTGCATGATGCCCAAGGGGCAAACCACACTACAATAAATTCTTCCGAAAAATATGGTGACTAAGATAATGGCAGTCACCACAACTGCGTTGAAGGCAAGGAAGGCTGGCAAAAATTGGATTTTGGCCACCCATCCCGCCCAAAGATGCACTCGGAAACCGATGCCGAGTAGCAGCAAGGTCACTAAGGTCATCATGACCACTTGTAGGCAGATTCTGATTTTACGTAACATATTAGATTGATTT
The DNA here is from genome assembly GCA_902786745.1 of uncultured Bacteroidia bacterium. Taxonomy (GTDB): domain Bacteria; phylum Bacteroidota; class Bacteroidia; order Bacteroidales; family F082; genus Limimorpha. The sequence continues at coordinate 103,629 of CADADR010000003.1, read as the reverse complement.
TGAGTTTGTCTTTTTTACAATTAGTATACTTGCTTCATATAGAAGATAAATGGGCAAGGTTACCAGCGTCAGTGTCACTGCGTCACCGGTAGGGGTGATGACGGCGGCCACGATGGCGATGCCTACGATGGCGTGACGGCGGTATTTCTTCAAGGTCTCGGCTTGCAAAAGACCAGCCTTGGCCAGGAGGTAGTTGACAATAGGGATTTCAAAGAGAATGCCCATCAGCAGGCTAAGCATGAGCAGGTTGGAGATGTAGGACGAAAGCGAAATCTGGTTATACACCTCCGAATAGACTTGGTAGTTGAAGAGGAAGCGGAAAGCGAAAGGGAAGATAATGAAGTAGTTCATCAGCACGCCGAGGATGAAAAGCAATGAGCCCCATATAATAATAGGAGCGGCATGGCGTTTCTCCTTGTCGTATAAGGCAGGCGCGACGAAGCCGTAAAGCTGCACGATGAGGTAAGGCGAAACCACCACGAGTCCCGCCCAGAGCGCCACTTTGAGATGCGTCATAAACTGTGCCGCCAGTTCCGTGTTGATGAACGAAGCCTGAAAGCTGCCTGGACAAAGCGATTGCCATCCTGTTTTGGCGCAAAGCCAAGCCAAACCACGATAGGAGACGAAACCGTCCGTTGATGGGGCGAACAGCAGGCGAAACAAAATGTCCTTGAAACAAAATGCCGCCACGGCCCCGATTGCCCAGGCAATCAAGCAGCGGAACAGCACTTTCCGAAGCACATCCAAGTGGTCCCAGAAACTGCTGACCTCCCGCTCGCTCATTCTTCGGCTTTCTTTTCTTCGGTTTTCTTTTCTTCCTTGATCTCGGGTTCTTCAACGCCGTTCACGCCGTCCTTGAAGCTCTTTACGCCTTTGCCCAAGCCCTTCATCAGTTCCGGAATCTTGCGTCCGCCAAACAGCAATAATACAAGAATCACGATGAGGATGATTTCGGTTGTGCCGATGGTAAGTAATTTCATACGCTATGTTTTTGAGGGTTTTTCACTTGCAAAGATAGAAATTTTTCAATTTTGTGTTACGGAAAAAGAAAAAGTTGTACTTTTGCGGCCTCAAAATAATTCAATTAGTACTAACCATTTAAAAGAAGGAAGTGTTTTAAAATGATTATTGTTCCTGTTAAAGAAGGCGAAAGCATCGACAGAGCTTTGAAGCGTTACAAGAGAAAGTATGAGAAGACCGGCGTTGTGAAAGAATTGCGCGCTCGTCAGCAGTTCACCAAGCCCTCAGTCATCAAGCGTGCTCAGATGATGAAGGCCATTTACGTTCAGAAACTCCGTCAGGCTGAAGAGAATATGTAATTCGCCCGCTTAGGAAAATAATTTTTTTAGGCAAACTTCGCTGTGAATTGGTAATTTATTACTAATTTTACAGCGAAGTTTTTTTATTATGCTTATCGACCAGTTCATAGGATACATTCAAGCGGAGAAACGCTTTTCGGCGCTGACCGTTGAAGCGTACCGTAGAGACGTGTGTCAATTTGCTGAATATATAAAGACGGAATACGGCGTCGAGGACCTGACGCAAGTGAAAACAACGCAGGTGAAGTCGTACATCGTCACTCTGAAAGAGAAGGGACTGGTCAATAGAAGCATCAACCGCAAGGCGTCAGCTTTGCGCACTTTCTATAAATACTGCTTGCGCGAAAACTTGATGGAGAAATCGCCCATGACTGGCATCAAGGCATTGAAGCAGCCCAAGGCTTTGGTCAAATTCGTCACTGAGGGTGATATTAATAAGGTGTCGTTTGATGAGGGGGACGATTTCGCCAGCCGTCGCGACCAACTGCTTTTCGAATTGCTCTACCAGACCGGCATGCGTCAGGCCGAATTGCGTGGACTTCGCGACAGCGATGTTGACCGTGCGGGCTTGGTGCTTAAAATACATGGCAAACGCAATAAAGACCGTCTGGTGCCGTTATCAAGGCAGATGGTGAAGATGATTGAACAATATCAGGCATTGCGCGATGCGATGTTCGCCGAAAAAGACGATCGCCTGCTTTTGAACGACAAAGGGAAGGAGATGACGCCGCATTATGTATATAATAAGGTGCATCACCTGTTGGAGGGTGTGACAACGTTGAAGCAGAAGAGCCCGCATGTGCTGCGCCATACCTTTGCCACCCATCTGCTCGACGAGGGTGCCAACCTTGTGGCCATACAGAAACTGCTCGGGCATGAAGACCTGGCCACAACGCAGATCTATGCCCACAACACGATAGAACAACTTAAGAAAATTCATAAACAAGCCCACCCGAAAGGGTGACCAAAAGAAAGGAGTTTATTATGAAAGTCATGATCAATTCAGTTCACTTCAAGGCTGACCAAAAACTTGAAGACTTCATCACGCAGAAAGTGGAAAAGCTTTGCGCTAAGTACAGCGAGGTGATCAATGCAGAAGTGTCGTTGAAACTCGACAACACCGACACACCTGAAAACAAGATCGCAGACATCCGCCTGGTGTTGCGTGGCGACGACCTGTTTGCCAGCAAGCAGAGCAAGACTTTCGAAGAGTCCATCGACACTTCGATTGACGCACTGAAGAAACAACTTGAGAAATACAAGGGTAGAAGCGTAAAATAATTCCCTTCGGAGACTCCGAAAAACCTTGTTAAACACGAAAGCCGGCCTGAAAACACCAGGTCGGCTTCCTTTTTATTTGAAAAACATGTTGATTTAAATAATTGAATATCAATTAAATAGTAAATATTTGAGAATTTTTTTCGAAAAAAAAGAAGAAAACGCATTGTCAATTCAAGAAAAGTATCTATTTTTGCACACCTTTTCGCGGAGAAAAGGGCGGCAAAAAGAAGCCGACAGTTCTTTCACATCATGCCGGTATAACTCAGTTGGTAGAGTAGCTGATTTGTAATCAGCCTGTCGGCGGTTCGAGTCCGTCTACCGGCTCAGTTAGCACTGGGGGAGTCGCATAGTGGCAATTGCAACAGACTGTAAATCTGTCCGGGTATCCGTTCGGTGGTTCGAGTCCACCTTCCCCCACAAGTCAAGCGGAAGTAGCTCATTTGGCAGAGCGAAAGCCTTCCAAGCTTTAGGTGGCGGGTTCGAGCCCCGTCTTCCGCTCAGATGAACAGACAAGCCGATGTAGCTCAGCGGTAGAGCACTTCCTTGGTAAGGAAGGGGTCGGGAGTTCAATTCTCCCCATCGGCTCGATTTTTTATGGATAAGAGTTTATAACCTTAAATAGAAAAGTAAAATGGCAAAAGAAAAATTCGAAAGAACTAAACCGCACGTCAACATTGGTACTATTGGCCACGTTGACCACGGCAAGACCACTTTGACCGCTGCTATCACCCTGCACCTGGCCAAGAAGGGTCTCTCGGAGGTTAAATCCTTCGACTCCATCGACTCCGCTCCTGAAGAGAAGGAGAGAGGTATCACCATCAATACGGCTCACGTTGAGTACCAGACCGAGAAGCGTCACTACGCTCACGTCGACTGCCCCGGCCACGCTGACTATGTGAAGAACATGGTTACGGGTGCCGCCCAGATGGATGGTGCTATCATCGTTGTCGCCGCCACCGACGGTCCCATGCCTCAAACCCGTGAGCACATCCTGCTCGCCCGTCAGGTTGGTGTGCCGCGCCTCGTGGTGTTCCTGAACAAGTGCGACCTTGTTGACGATGAAGAGTTGCTCGAATTGGTCGAGATGGAAATCCGCGACCTCCTTGGCAAGTACGAATTCGACGCCGACAATACGCCTATCATCCGTGGCTCCGCTCTGGGTGCTCTGAACGATGACCCGAAATGGACTCCTGCCATCGACGAGCTGATGGAAGCTTGCGACACTTGGATTCCCGAACCCGCTCGTGCCGTTGACAAACCGTTCCTGATGCCTATCGAGGACGTGTTCTCCATCACTGGCCGTGGTACCGTTGCTACCGGTCGTATCGAGACTGGCGTCATCCACGTTGGTGACCCCGTTGATATCCTCGGTATGGGTGCTGAGAAGCTGAAGTCGGTCGTTACCGGTGTGGAAATGTTCCGCAAGATTTTGGACGAAGGTGAAGCTGGCGATAACGCTGGTCTGTTGCTCCGTGGTATCGACAAGGACGAAATCCGCCGTGGTATGGTTATTGCCAAGCCCGGTTCAGTGAAGCCTTACCACCACTTCAAGGGTCAGGTCTACGTCCTGAGCAAAGAAGAAGGTGGCCGTCACACCCCGTTCCGTAACAAGTATCGTCCTCAGTTCTACTTCAGAACCACCGACGTTACCGGTGAAATCACCCTGCCCGAAGGTATGGAAATGGTCATGCCTGGCGACCACGTCACCATCGACGTTAAGTTGATTGCCGACATCGCCATGGACAAGGGTCTCCGCTTCGCTATCCGTGAAGGTGGCCGTACCGTTGGTTCCGGTCAGGTGATCGAGATCATCGACGATTGATTAACGGACAATTAATTATGTAAGGGTGGGGCAACACCCACCCTTATTCTACGGGCGTAGCTCAGTTGGTAGAGCATCGGTCTCCAAAACCGAGTGTCGAGAGTTCGAGCCTTTCCGCCCGTGCTTTTTATTAAGGTTCAATAGAGATGAAAATTATAAACTACATTAAAGAGTGCTACACTGAACTCAAAGAGAAGGTCACTTGGCCTACTTGGCCTGAGTTGAGAAGTAGCGTTTGGGTTGTGTCCATTGCTTCCCTAATAATCGCCTTGGTGGTTTTTCTGATGGACATTTCATTCAAAAATCTGTTAGAAGCGTTTTATAGACTGTTCTGATAGATTGGTTGAATCTTGATGAGCATTTATTGGCTGACTTTTTAATTAGAGTGGAAGATGAGTGACACGAACGAGAAGAAATGGTATGTGGTGAAGGCCATGTCTGGTAAGGAGAAAAAGGTAAAGGAATACCTTGAATCTGAGATCAAGAGGCTGAATCTGCAAGACCTTATTTCTACTATCTTGATCCCGACCGAGAAGTACTTCGAAGTCAAGAACGGCAAGAAGGTGTGCAAAGAGCGCAACTACCTGCCGGGCTATGTGCTTGTGGAGGCTGTCTTGGTGGGCGAGGTCGTTCATGTCATCAAGGACGTTCCTAATGTGCTCGGCTTCCTGGGCACTGCTGGTGAGCCTTGTCCGCTGCGCCCGCAAGAGGTGAAGCGTATTCTCGGCAAGGTTGACGAGCTCCAAGGCATGGGCGCTGGCAGCGATGTCACGTTCATGGTGGGCCAGTCGGTCATCGTCAACGACGGTCCCTTCAGCACTTTCCAAGGTGTCATCGAAGAGGTGAACGAGGAAAAGAAGAAACTGAAGGTGGCTGTTAAGATCTTTGGCCGTAAGACCCCGTTGGAACTGAGTTTCTTCCAGGTGAAGTTGGAGAGTTAAGTCAGTTTATGCAAGTTAAATTGTTGCCTAAATACACTTATAAGGATTAAAGAAATGGCAAAAGAAGTAAGCGGATTAATTAAATTGCAAATCAAAGGAGGAGCTGCGAATCCCGCCCCGCCCGTTGGTCCCGCTCTGGGTTCGAAGGGTGTGAACATCATGGAATTCTGCAAGCAGTTCAATGCCCGTACGCAGGATCAGGCTGGCAAGGTTTTGCCCGTCATTATCACTGTTTACAAGGACAAGTCTTTCGATTTCATCGTGAAGGCTTCTCCCGTGGCTGTCTCCATCATTGAGGCTGCGAAGATCAAAGGCGGCTCCAAGGAACCTAACCGTACGAAAGTCGGTTCGTTGACTTGGGACCAAGTGCGTGAAATCGCCACCAACAAGATGAAAGACATGAATTGCTTTACCGTCGAGTCCGCCATGTCAATGGTGGCAGGTACGGCACGCAGCATGGGCGTGAAGATAACCGGCGAATCACCTTTAAAGAAAGACTAAGATCTTTCATGCATTTGTAGAACAAAAAAAAGTTAGTTAAATGTCAAAAGTATCCAAACAGAGGAAAGAAGCTTTAGCTAAGTTCGACAAAAGCAAGAGTTACTCCTTGAATGAAGCAGTTAATATCGTAAAACAGATCACCTACAGCAAGTTCGATGCTTCGGTTGACTTGAACATCCGTTTGGGTGTTGACCCCCGTAAGGCCAATCAAATGGTCCGCGGTTCTGTCACGCTGCCCCACGGTACTGGTAAAGTCGTCCGCGTTCTGGTTCTTTGTAACCCGGACAAGGCTCAGGAAGCTTTAGACGCAGGTGCTGATTACGTCGGTCTGGATGAATACATCCAGAAGATTAAAGACGGTTGGACCGATATTGACATTGTGATCACCACTCCTAACATCATGCCTAAGGTGGGTGCCCTGGGCCGTATCCTCGGTCCTCGCGGCTTGATGCCGAACCCCAAGACAGGTACTGTTACGATGGATGTCGCAAAGGCTGTTCAAGAAGTAAAGGCCGGTAAGATCGACTTCAAGGTCGACAAATACGGTATCATTGCTGCTGGAGTCGCTAAAGTGAGCTTCTCTCCCGAACAGATTTTTGATAACGCCAAGGAGCTGATCCAAACCGTTATCAAGTTGAAACCAGCCGCTGCTAAAGGTACGTATGTGAAGAGCATTTATATCTCTAGCACGATGAGCCCGGGTGTGCAGATCGATGTCAAATCAGTGTCAAACTAAATTGAAAGGAATTTGTTGAAATGAGAAAAGAAGATAAACAAGTCCTCATCGACTCCATCCTGAGTGAATTGAAAGCCTGCCCCAATTTCTACCTGACCGACGTCTCCGACCTCAACGCCGAGAAGACGAGCCAGCTGAGAAGACAGTGCTTCAATAGTGGTGTGAAAATGATCGTTGTGAAGAACGCTTTGCTCCATAAGGCTATGCAGCAGATGGAGAAGGACTACGAAGGCCTGTACGACGTTCTGAAAGGATCAACTGCGCTGATGCTTTGCGAGACCGGCAACGCTCCCGCCAAGCTGATCAAGAGTTTCCGTAAGACCAGCGACCGCCCCATCCTGAAGGGCGCCTACATCGAAGAGTGCTGCTACATTGGCGACGATATGATCGATGCCCTGTGCAACGTGAAGTCGAAGAACGACCTCATCGCCGATGTTATCGCTCTGCTGCAATCGCCGATGAAGAACATCATCAGCGGCCTGCAGTCCGGTGGCAACAAGCTGAGCGGTATTCTCGAAACCTTGTCTGATAGACCAGAATAATAAACCGAATGAGAATCATTCAAAATCATTAAAAGCAAGTATTAACAATTTAAAATAATTAGTAAAATGGCAGATCTTAAAGCTTTTGCTGAACAATTAGTGAATCTTACCGTGAAGGAAGTGAACGAACTCGCTAACATCCTGAAAGAAGAATACGGTATCGAACCTGCAGCCGCCGCTGTTGCTGTTGCTGCTCCTGCTGCTGGTGGCGCCGCTGCCGCTGCTGAAGAAAAGACTTCTTTCGATGTCATCCTGAAGAGCGCTGGTGCTCAGAAGCTGGCAGTCGTGAAGTTGGTGAAGGAACTCACCAGCCTCGGTCTGAAGGAAGCCAAGGAACTCGTTGACGCAGCTCCTAAGGCCCTGAAGGAAGGCGTGAGCAAAGACGAAGCTAATGCACTGAAGGCTCAACTCGAAGAGGCCGGTGCAGAAGTGGAAGTGAAATAAGGATTCATATCCCGTAATAACGGCATTCAACCTCAGTCCCGATAGGGGCTGAGGTTTGTGCCGATTTTTCGCTTTATGCGAAAATTCCTCTTTTAGTTTGTTCGTCTTTCTCATTACATCACTTAAAAACAATAATACCTTGGCAACAAAATCAACTGAAAGAATTAGCTTCGCGTCTATCAAGAAGTCTTTCGAATATCCTGATTTTCTGGATATTCAACTTCAGTCGTTCCAGGATTTCTTCCAATTGGAGACCAATCCCGACAACAGGAAAAACGAAGGCCTCTACAAGGTCTTTGCCGAGAATTTCCCCATCACCGACGCCCGAGGCAATTTTACACTCGAATTTCTTGACTACTACATCGACGCTCCCCGCTATAGCATTGAGGAGTGCATCGAACGTGGCCTTACCTATAGCGTTCCTCTGAAGGCAAAGCTCAGACTTTCCTGCAACGATGAGGAACATGAAGACTTTGAGACCGTCGTGCAAGATGTGTATCTGGGCATGATTCCCTATATGACGCCTCGCGGCACCTTCGTGATCAACGGTGCCGAGCGTGTCGTGGTCTCTCAGTTGCACCGCTCGCCCGGTGTGTTCTTCGGTCAGAGCCAGCATGCCAACGGAACTATGTTGTATTCGGCCCGTATCATCCCGTTCAAGGGTTCTTGGATGGAGTTCTCGACCGACATCAACAACGTCATGTATGCCTACATCGACCGTAAAAAGAAATTGCCCATCACCACCTTGTTGCGTGCCATCGGCTACGAAAGCGATAAGGACATCCTCGACATCTTCAACCTCGCTGAGGAAGTGAAGGTTTCGAAGGCTGGACTGAAACGTGTGTTGGGCCGTAAACTCGCAGCCCGTGTGCTTCACACCTATACCGAAGACTTCGTGAATGAGGATACTGGCGAGTGCGTCTCCATCGAACGTAACGTGGTCATCATCGACCGTGACGTGGTTCTTGAAGATGAACACATCCAGCCCATCCTCGACAGCGGCGTGAAGACCATCCTGCTGCACCGTGAAGCCGAGCGCGATGAGAATGACAGAGTCTCTGACTATTCCGTCATTTTCAAGACCTTGGAAAAAGATACCTGTAACTCCGAGAAAGAGGCTGTCGAATATATCTATCGCCAGTTGCGTAACGCCGAGCCGCCCGATGAAGAAACGGCCCGTGGCATCATCGACAAGCTTTTCTTCTCCGACAAGAGATATGATTTGGGTTTGGTTGGCCGTTATCGTATCAACCGCAAACTCAACCTTTCCATCCCCGAGGATGTCAAAGTCCTGACCAAGGAAGACATCATCGCCATCATCAAATATTTGGTCGAACTGCTGAGCAGCAAGGCCGAGATCGATGATATCGACCACTTGAGCAACCGTCGTATCCGTACCGTGGGCGAGCAGCTGCAAGCCCAGTTCGGCGTCGGCCTCGCCCGTATGGCCCGTACCATCCGTGAACGCATGAACGTGCGCGACAACGAAGTGTTTACGCCTATCGACCTGATCAACGCCAAGACACTGTCGTCGGTTATCAACTCGTTCTTCGGCACCAACCAGCTGTCGCAGTTCATGGACCAGACCAACCCGCTGTCGGAAATCACGCATAAGCGTCGTATCTCTGCTTTGGGTCCTGGCGGTCTGTCGCGCGACCGTGCCGGTTTCGAGGTGCGTGACGTTCACTACACGCACTACGGCCGTCTGTGTACGATTGAGACCCCTGAAGGTCCTAACATCGGTCTGATCTCCTCGCTCTGCGTGTTTGCTAAGATCAACAACTTGGGCTTCATCGAGACGCCTTACCGCGAGGTGAAAGACGGCGTTGTCGACTTCAAGAAGGAGCCTGTTTATCTTACCGCCGAGCTTGAAGAGGATAAGATCATTGCACAGGCCACCACACCTGTCGACAAGGATGGAAGATTTACCGATAAGGAAATCAAGGCGCGTTATATCGCCGATTATCCTATCGTTTCGCCTGAAGAAATCAATTTGATGGATGTCGGTCCCAACCAGATCGCTTCTATCGCCGCATCTTTGATCCCGTTCCTGGAGCATGACGACGCTAACCGTGCTTTGATGGGTTCGAACATGATGCGTCAGGCTGTCCCGTTGATGAATCCCGAAAGTCCTATCGTGGGCACTGGTATTGAACGCTCTGTTGCCAAGGATTCACGCGTTCTTATCACTGCCGAAGGCGAAGGCGAGGTCATTTTCGTTGACTCTAAGAAGATCACGATTAGATATGACCGCACGGACGAGCAACGTCTGGTCAGCTTCGACGACGATGTGAAGACCTATTATCTCACGAAGTATGCCCGTACCAACCAGAACACCAGCATCAATATCAAGCCTATCGTGCGTCGTGGCGACCATGTCACCTTCGGTCAGATCCTGACGGAAGGCTATGCCACCCAAAACGGCGATTTGGCTCTGGGTCGTAACCTGAAAGTGGCTTTCATGCCTTGGAAGGGTTACAACTATGAGGATGCCATCGTGATTTCGGAACGCATCGTGAAGGAAGATCTGTTCACCTCCATCCACATCGAGGAGTTCACCCTTGAGGTGCGCGACACCAAGCGTGGTTTGGAAGAGCTGACCAACGACATCCCGAACGTGAGCACCGAAGCCACCAAGGACTTGGACGAACATGGTATCATCCGTGTGGGTGCCGAAGTCAAGGAAGGTGACATCTTGGTCGGTAAGATCACGCCTAAGGGCGAATCGGATCCCACTCCTGAAGAGAAGCTGCTCCGCGCTATCTTTGGCGACAAGGCTGGCGATGTGAAGAACGCCTCACTGAAGGCTGGTCCTTCGATGAAGGGCGTGGTCATCGGAAAGCGCCTCTTCTCGCGTCTGCAAAAGGACCGCAAGGCCCGTGCCAAGGACAAGGAGGACATCGCTCGCATCGATGCCGCCTGCAACAAGGAGTTGGCTGCCTTGAAGGATGTGTTGGTTGAAAAACTGATGACTTTGCTGAGTGGCCATACCTCGACGGGTGTCCAGAATAATTTCAAGGAGACCCTGATTGCCAAGAAAGCAAAGTTTACGGCCAAAGCACTTTACGAGATTGATTATCTGTCGGTCAACCCCAACAAGTGGACGTCGGACGACAAGATCAACAAGATGGTGGGTGCTATCATCGACAACTATACGGTGAAGTACAAGGAGATCGAAGGTAAGTTCAACCGTGAGAAGTATGTCGCCAGTGTTGGTGACGAATTGCCGAACGGTATCGTTCAGATGGCCAAGGTCTATGTTGCCAAGAAGCGCAAGCTGATGATTGGTGATAAGATGGCCGGTCGTCACGGTAACAAGGGTATCGTTTCGAAGATCGTCCGTGCCGAGGATATGCCATTCCTCGCCGACGGTACTCCGGTCGACATCGTGCTGAACCCGTTGGGCGTGCCTTCGCGTATGAACCTGGGTCAGATCTATGAGACCGTTTTGGGTTGGGCTGGTCACGAACTCGGCTTGAAGTTCGCTACGCCTATCTTCGACGGTGCCACTCTGGAAGAGATCAACCAGTATATGCGTAAGGCCGGTCTGCCTGACAACGGTCGCATGCAACTCTACGACGGTGAGACGGGTGAGCCTTTCGACCAACCTGCCACTGTGGGTTACATCTACATGCTGAAGCTGCATCACATGGTTGACGACAAGATGCATGCCCGTTCCATCGGACCATACTCATTGATTACGCAACAGCCTCTGGGCGGTAAGGCTCAGTTCGGTGGTCAGCGTTTCGGTGAAATGGAGGTCTGGGCACTGGAAGCTTTCGGAGCCAGCAATGTGCTTCAGGAAATCCTGACCGTGAAGTCTGACGATGTGAACGGTCGCGCCAAGGCTTATGAAGCCATCGTTAAGGGTGACAATATGCCTATCCCTGGTATTCCTGAATCCTTCAACGTGTTGATCCACGAACTCCGTGGATTGGGCTTGGAGATCACCTTCAAGGACAAGGAAGGCAAAGTCTTGAATTGAGTTTAATAATGCTAGGATAAAACAAACAGAAATATGGCAACTAACAATATAGTCAATAGCAACTTCGCTAGCATAACGGTGAGTTTGGCTTCGCCGGAATCGATTCTTGCCCGTTCTCACGGAGAGGTTTTGAAACCCGAAACCATCAACTACCGTACTTATAAACCCGAGCGCGACGGCTTGTTCTGCGAGCGTATCTTCGGTCCTGTGAAGGACTGGGAATGCCACTGCGGTAAGTACAAGCGCATCCGTTATAAGAACATCATTTGCGACCACTGCGGTGTAGAGGTGACTGAGAAGAAGGTCAGACGTGAGCGCATGGGCCACATCTCTTTGGTGGTGCCGGTCGCCCATATCTGGTATTTCCGTTCCTTGCCCAATAAGATTGGTGCCCTGCTTGGCATTCCTACCAAGAAATTGGATTCCATCATTTATTACGAACGCTATGTCGTGATTCAAGGTGGTGTCTTGGAAGGCCATGATATTCCCAACGACACTGAAGGCCGTAAGGTGACGAAGAACGAGTTCCTGACGGAAGAAGAATACCTCGAACTGATGGAGTCGATCCCGGTCGAGAACCAATACTTGCCCGAGGATGACCCGAATAAGTTCATCGCCAAGATGGGTGCTGAGGCTCTTTATGACCTCCTTTCCCGTCTGAATATCGATGAGGAAGCCAACCGTCTGCGTGCCGAAGCCAACGAGGTGAAAGCCCAGCAGCGTAAGCAAGAACTGCTGAAACGCTTGCAGGTGTTTGAGGCCTTCCGCGAGGCTAACACGCACATCGAAAACCGTCCTGAATGGATGATCGTGAAAGTGGTTCCGGTGATTCCGCCTGAGCTGCGTCCCCTCGTCCCGTTGGATGGCGGCCGTTTCGCTACTTCCGACTTGAACGATCTCTACCGTCGTGTCATCATACGTAACAACCGTCTGAAGCGTTTGATCGAGATCAATGCTCCTGACGTCATCATGCGTAATGAAAAGCGTATGCTGCAGGAGGCTGTCGACTCCCTGTTCGACAACTCCCGCAAGTCGAGCGCTGTGAAGACCGACTCGAACCGTCCGCTGAAGTCATTGAGCGACAGCCTGAAAGGTAAGCAAGGTCGTTTCCGTCAGAACCTGCTTGGTAAACGTGTCGACTACTCTGGTCGTTCCGTTATCGTCGTGGGTCCCGATTTGAACATGAACGAATGCGGTCTGCCTAAGGATATGGCCGCTGAGCTGTTCAAGCCGTTTGTGATTCGTAAGCTCATCGAGCGCGGCATCGTCAAGACCGTGAAATCGGCCAAGAAGATTGTCGACCGCAAGGATCCCGTCGTTTGGGATATCCTCGAAAACATCCTGAAGGGTCACCCGATTCTGCTGAACCGTGCTCCTACGCTGCACCGTCTGGGTATCCAGGCCTTCCAGCCTAAGCTCATCGAAGGTAAAGCAATCCGTCTGCACCCCTTGGTGTGTACGGCATTCAACGCTGACTTCGACGGTGACCAGATGGCTGTCCACGTACCATTGGGTAACGCTGCTGTGCTTGAAGCCCAGATCTTGATGCTGGCTTCGCACAACATCCTTAACCCTTCGAATGGCGCTCCTATCACGCTGCCTTCGCAGGATATGGTTCTTGGTTTGTACTACATCACCAAGCCTCGTAAGAGCACGCCTGAACATCCTGTTAAGGGTGAAGGCATGTCGTTCTATTCGCCTGAAGAGGTGATCATCGCCCACAATGAAGGTCGTGCCGACATGCACGCCATTATCAAGGTGCGCGTCAAGGTGCGTGAGGAGGACAAACTCGTCACCAAATTGGTCGAGACCACTGTGGGTCGTGTCATCTTCAACCAGGTTGTCCCCGAGGACTATGGCTATATCAATGAGCTGTTGACCAAGAAGTCGCTCCGTACCATCGTCGGTGAGATGGTGAGGTTGGAAGGTACCGCCGTCACCACTAAGTTCCTTGACGATATCAAGAACATGGGTTACTATCAGGCCTATAAAGGTGGCTTGTCGTTCAACCTGGGTAACGTCCTCGTTCCTCAGATGAAGAGCAACCTCATTTCTGATGCTAACTCCAAGGCTGCTGAGATTCGTGAGTTCGAAAAGATGGGCTTCATGGGTCCGAATGAGCGTTACAACCAGATCGTTGACCTTTGGACCGATGTCAACGCCAAGTTGACCCAAGAGGTGATGAAGGTGTTGTCGAGCGACGACCAAGGCTTCAACCCGGTTTACATGATGCTGCACTCCGGTGCTCGTGGTTCTGAGGCTCAGGTGTCACAGCTCTGTGGTATGAGAGGTCTGATGGCCAAGCCTATGAAGGCTGGTTCAGGCGGCTCCGAAATCATTGAGAACCCGATTTTGTCCAACTTCCAGGAAGGTCTGTCTGTGTTGGAGTACTTTATCTCCACCCACGGTGCCCGTAAGGGTTTGGCCGATACCGCTCTGAAGACCGCTGACGCTGGTTATCTGACCCGTCGTCTGGTCGACGTGGCGCACGATGTCATCATCACCGAGAAGGACTGCGGTACGCTCCGTGGTATGACCATCTCGCGTGGTGAGGAACAGAAAGAACCTGGTAAGCACTCCTTGTTATATGACCGTATCCTCGGCCGTGTGGCTTTGCACGACGTGTTCCATCCGCAGACGGGTGAACTCATCGTGGCCAGCGGTGAGGAAATCAACGAAGCCATTGCTGAGGCTATCGACGAATCGCCTTTGGAGAGCGTCGAGATCCGTTCCGTGCTGACTTGTGAGTCGAAGCGCGGCGTGTGTGCCAACTGCTACGGCCGTAACTTGTCGTCGAGCAAGCTGGTGCAGAAAGGTGAGGCTGTGGGCGTCATCGCCGCTCAGTCCATCGGTGAGCCTGGTACCCAGCTGACTCTGCGTACCTTCCACCAAGGTGGTAAGGCATCGAAGGGTCTGGTGGCCAACAGCACCGAAGCCAAGTATGATGGTTACCTTGAGATTGACGAACTCCGTTCGGTTGAAGTTAACAAGGACAACGACACGTATCAAATCGTGATTGGCCGTTCGGCTGAGATGAAGTTGCATGACAACCATACGGATGTCGTTTTGATGACGACCAACATTCCTTATGGCGCCAAGTTGTTCTTCAAGTCTGGCGATCAGGTGAAGAAGGGCGACAAGATCTGCGAATGGGATCCCTACAATGCCACTATCATCTCCGAATTCAATGGTAAGGTGCGCTTCCAGAACGTTGTTGAAGGTGTTACCTACCGTAACGAGACCATCGCTGAAACGGGCTTTAACGAGCGCGTCATCATCGAGGGTAGAAGAGGTGCCAAGAACCCGCTCATCGATATCGTTGATGAGAATGGCGAGACCTTGGTTTCTTACGACTTGCCTGTTGATGCCCACGTCATCGTTGAAGAGGGCGAGGCTATCAGTGCTGGTGATCAGCTGGTGCGTATCCCGCGTAACGTCTCTGGCGGCGGTGATATCACGGGCGGTCTGCCGCGTGTGCAAGAGCTGTTTGAGGCTCGTAACTCCATCGATCCTGCTGTCGTTTCCGAAATCGACGGTATCGTCCATCTCGAGAAGAAGCTGAAGCGTGGTAACCGTGAGGTTGTCGTTACGGCTAAAACAGGAGAAGAAAAGCGTTATCTGATTCCTACGACGAAGCAGATCCTGGCTCAGGAGAGCGACTTCGTGAAAGCTGGCCAGCCGCTGTCGGAAGGCGTCATCACGCCTAACAGCATCCTGGAAATCATGGGACCCATGAAGGTTCAGGAATACATCGTCAACGAGGCACAAAGCGTGTATCGTCAGCAAGGTGTGGTCATCAACGACAAGCACTTCGAGGTTATCGTGCGTCAGATGATGCGTAAGGTCGAGATCATCGATCCGGGTGACACCCGCTTCCTGCAAGGTGAGTTGGTCAACAAACTGACTTTCCAAGAGGAGAACGACGACATCTACGGTAAATTCTTCGTGGAAGACAACGGTGCTTCCGAGAAGCTGATGAAGGGCGAGATTGTCTCTGCTATGAAGCTTCGTGAGGAAGAGTCCGCACTGAAGCGTAAGGACCTGGCACTGCCTCAGGTACGTCCGGCTCGTCCGGCCACGGCCAAACAGGTGCTGCAAGGTATCACCCGTGCTGCTTTGGCAACGGACAGCTTCATATCGGCAGCCTCCTTCCAGGAGACCACCAAGGTGCTGACCAATGCCGCCATCTCAGCCAAGTCAGACTTCCTGCTCGGCATGAAGGAGAATGTGATTGTTGGTCACAAGATTCCTGCCGGTACGGGTCTGCGCGAGTATGAGGACTTGATTGTTGGCTCTCGCGAAGAGTACGAAGAGCTGCAAGAAAAGGCCGCACTTTAACAAATGTTGAACAAAGCGGGGATGGCTTGATGGCTGTCCCCGCTTTTTAATAAAATAGCATTATGGAAAACAATCAGAAAAACCAACTGAATATCGAAATCAGCGACGAGGTGGCTGAAGGCAAATACTCCAATCTGGCCATCATTACCCACTCGCCTAATGAGTTTATTGTTGACTTTGCCCAGATGATGCCTGGCACGCCTAAGGCAAAAGTGCGCTCAAGAGTGATCTTGAACCCCTTGAACGCCAAGCGTCTCTACAAGGCTTTGGCCGACAACATCGCCAAGTACGAGCAACAGTTTGGCACCATTACCGATGGTGGCAGTAATGTCGCTCCGTTCCCGATGGGTGGTCCTACGGCTCAGGCTTGATCAACAACACTGGTCATTATGAAATCGACCGCCTATAGATTCCCGAGGGAATGACATAGGCGGTCGATTTCTTGTAAATAAGCACTAATATAGCGATGAAACACTTCCTCTTATTACTTTTGGTATTGATGGCTGGCATTTATCTACAGGCTCAGGAACAATTGCCAGATACCAGCTTGTTTGCATCGTATTATCATATCGAAGGGAATGACACACTTCCTTATAGGCTTTACCGTTCAAAGAAGGCTGATACAATGACTGAAGCATTACCTTTGGTCATTTTCCTGCATGGCGCAGGAGAGCGCGGTAACGATAATTTTATGCAGTTAAAGCATTGCATCAAGTATTTCTTGGAAGACACGATCACAAGCCGTTATCCTTTTCTGTTGATGGTTCCGCAATGCCCAGACGGAAAGCGTTGGGTGAATACCGACTGGAGCCAGCCTGAGCACACGATGGATAGTGTTCCTACAGCTGAGTTACGTGGTGTGATGGCCGTGCTTGACAGCCTAATTGATGCCGGTGCCGTGGATTCGACACAAGTTTACATTTGCGGCATTTCTATGGGAAGCTTTGGCACTTGGGATGCCTTGCAGCGTTGGCCGGAGAGATTTGCGGCAGCTATTGCCATCTGTGGAGGGGGAGACACAGCTTATGCCCATGCCATGAAGAACATCCCTGTCTATATCTTTCACGGTTTGCGTGATGGAGTGGTTATGCCTTCGCGTAGCCTGCAAATGTACGACGCTTTAAAGGATGTCGGCAATGAGGATGCTGTTCTGGTCACTTATCCCGAATTGGGCCATGTGTGCTGGGATGCGGCTTTTTCCACGCCAGGGCTGTTTAAATGGTTGTTTGGAAAGAGAAGATGATACAATACGGGCGGAAATCATTAGAATTCCGCCCGAATTTGTATAAGTATGATGTCGATTAGAATGTTTCCGGAACTATGTCGGCTCCTTCGTCAGCCTCAAAATATGGCCGTTTTTCAAAGCCGAACATATTGGCAATCAGATTGCCTGGAAACTTGCGGATGCTTTGGTTGTAAGCCTTGGCGGCTTCGTTGAAGCGTTGGCGTTCTGTCAGGATACGATTCTCGCAACCCGCCAGTTGGGCTTGCAAGGTGAGGTATTCCTCATTCGCCTTGAGGTCAGGGTAGTTCTCGACTGAAACGATGAGGCGGTTCAAGGAGCTGCCCAATTCGTCTTGAGCAGCTTGAAAGTCTTTGAGGTCGCTCTCGGTGTAGTTCTCAATGTCCACAGTGGTGGCAGCTGCTTTTTTGGCACGAGCCTCCGTTACGGCGATGAGGGTGCCTTGCTCGTATTCGGCATAGTTCTTAACTAAGGCGACGAGGTTGGGCACCAGATCGGCACGGCGTTGGTAGACGTTTTCCACTTGTCCCCAAGCCGTAGTCATGGCTTCCTGTTTCTTCACGAAACCATTGTAGGCACCGATGCCCCATATGAGGATAAGGCCTACAATGATGGCGATAATGACACCTGTCTTCTTCATGATTAGATGAATTCAAGTTTGTCCTGCGTGGTGTTCTTCTCGCAATAGTGGCAGTGCAGCTTGATGTTGCCTTGTGCGTCCTTGATGACATTGAACTTGGTCGGCACGTCATGCTCCTTGTTGGTGACGCAGTTGGGGTTGAAGCATTTCACAATGTGCTCAATGCTGTCAGGGATGGTCACTGTTTGCTTGTTCACGACTTCAAAGTCCTTTATTTCGATGATGGAGGCAGTGGGGGCGACAAGGGCAATCTTGTTTACGTCTTCGGTCTCAAAGTACTTGTTGGAGGCTTTGATGAAGCCCTTGGTGCCGTATTTCTTGCTCTCCACGTTGGTGCCGAAATACACAGGGGTGCTGACTCTATCCAAGCCCAGGATCTTGACGACTTGGAACACTTTGTCGGCGGGGATATGGTCGATGACGGTGCCATTCTCGATGGCGGAAACAGTCAATTCTTTTTTCTTTTCCATGGTTCAGATTATTTAAGTCCTAAGATTGATGCAATTAAAGCTTGACGGGCGTAGACGCCGTTTTGTGCCTGCTGGAAGTAATAAGCTTTCGGGTTAGCATCGACGTCCACGTGGATCTCGTTGACGCGCGGCAGCGGGTGCAGAACGCGGCAGTTGGGCTTGGAGTTCTCCAGCATGGCGTTGCGAAGCACGTAGGAGTTCTTCACCTTTTCGTATTCCTCGGGGTCGGGGAAGCGTTCGCGTTGGATACGGGTCATGTAAATGATGTCGGAGTGGGGGATGGCGTCCTCCAGCTCGGTGTATTGGTGGTATTCGAGGTTGCGGTCCTTGATGTGTTGCTTCACCACACTCGGCAGCTTAAGCTCGACGGGCGAGACGAGGTTGAACTTCGCGTTGAAGTGGCACATGGCTTCCACAAGGCTATGGACGGTGCGGCCGTATTTCAGGTCGCCAACGAGGGTAATCTCAAGGTTCTCAAGCGTGCCTTGTGTCTTGCGGATGCTGTAGAGGTCGAGCATGCACTGGGTGGGGTGTTGGTTGGCGCCGTCGCCTGCGTTGATGACCGGCACTTTCGATACCTCGGAAGCGAAGCGGGCAGAGCCCTCGATGGGGTTGCGCATGACGATAAGGTCGGCATAGCTGGCTACCATAGTGATGGTGTCGGCGAGCGATTCGCCCTTCTGTATACTCGTTCCAGCGGTGCTACTGAAGCCGATGACGTTGCCACCCAGCAGTTGGATGGCAGTCTCAAAGCTCAGGCGGGTGCGGGTGGAAGGCTCGAAGAACAGCGAGGCGATGATGCGCCCGTTCAGCAGGTTCTGATGCGGGTTTTTCTCAAAGTCCTCGGCGATGTCGAGGACATGGCAGATTTCCTCAGGTGTGTAGTCGCTGATGGAAATCAAGCTGCGGTTTTTCAGTGATATTGACATAGGCTTATTTGTTTGATTTGTTGTTGTTGGCAAAAAAAAGACGGCCAACAAAGTGACCGTCAGTATGGGGTAAAAGGAAATTCAATTTGATGGAACCATTTGATTCCGTGCAGATAATCTTTTCCGATGGCTTGTTTTGGTATCTCATCGGATTGCAAAAATAAGGTTTTTTTTATTCCATGACCAGCTTTTTTACTATTTTTGTGCAATAAATTTCAACCCTATGTTAGAAGAAGTATTAAGACAATTATTCATAAAGTCATTCTCAACTTTATACGGACAGGAACCGCCTGTGCAGCAGGTGAATTTCCAGAAAACGCGCCCCGAGTTTGAGGGCGACATGACCATTGTGGTGTTTCCCTTCGTGAAGCTGGCAGGCCGCAATCCTGAGCAGTTGGCCAACGAGATGGGTGCCGAGATGATCAAGGAGTCGGACATGATTGCCAAGTTCAATGTGGTGAAAGGTTTTCTTAACCTGTTGATTTCCGATAAGTTTTGGATGGATTTCTTCAAGGCAAATCACGAGAACCGTGAGTTCGGTCGCAAGCCTGTATCGGGCAAGAATGTGGTGATCGAGTATTCCTCGCCCAACACAAACAAGCCCTTGCATTTAGGCCATATCCGTAACAACCTCCTCGGCTGGAGCGTGTCGGAGATCATGAAAGCCAATGGCAAGAGAGTGGTGCGCGTGAACCTGGTCAACGACCGTGGCATCCACATCTGCAAGAGCATGTTGGCATGGCTGAAGTGGGGCAATGGTTGCACGCCTGAGTCGACGGGCAAGAAGGGTGACCACCTCATCGGTGACTTCTATGTGTTGTTCGACAAGAAGTTCAAGGAAGAGGTGAAATCCTTGCTGCCGGACAATTACGACACTTTGGATGAGAAAGCCAAGGAAGAAGCCAAGGCCAAGGCTGAAGCCGAGTCCACGCTGATGCAGGAAGCCCGTGAGATGCTGGTGAAATGGGAAGCCAACGACCCCGAGGTGCGTCACCTATGGGAGACGATGAACCAATGGGTGTACGACGGCTTCGATGTGACCTACAAACGCATGGGCGTTGCCTTTGAGAAGATTTACTATGAATCACAGACTTATCTATTGGGTAAGGCATTGGTTCAGGAAGGCCTCGAAAAAGGCGTCCTCTATCGTCGTGATGACAACTCCGTGTGGTGCGATCTCCGTGATGAAGGTTTGGACGAGAAGCTCCTGCTCCGACGCGATGGCACCTCGGTCTATATGACCCAAGACCTCGGTACCGCCCAACTGCGTGTCAAGGAATATGACCCGGAGAAGTTGATTTATGTTGTGGGTAACGAACAAATCTATCATTTTGATGTGCTGAAGCGCGTTCTTGTGCGCCTCGGTCGCGAGTGGGGCAACGATATCGAACACCTTTCCTATGGTATGGTGGAACTGCCCAACGGTAAGATGAAGTCGCGCGAGGGCACCGTGGTCGATGCCGATGACCTCATGGACGAAATGGTGGCCACAGCCAAGGCCGTCTCCGATGAGCTCGGAAAGGCAAAGGACCTTTCGCCTGAGGAGGCTGATAAACTCTATCACACCATCGGCTTGGGCGCTTTGAAATACTTTATCCTCAAGGTCGACCCGAAGAAGACCATGCTCTTCAACCCCGAGGAGTCCATCGACTTCAACGGCAATACGGGTCCGTTTGTGCAATACACCCACGCCCGTATCTGCTCAGTGTTGCGAAAGGCTGAAGAACAAGGCATCAAGCTCGAAAGCGCGGTTAAGGTCAGCGACTTGCAGCCCAAGGAAAAGGAAATCATTGTGATGATGTACGGCTGGCCGATGGTCTTGAACCAAGCTGCCGAGAACCGCAGCCCCGCGATGATTGCCAACTTCATCTTCGACCTCGCCAAGGAATTCAACCAGTTCTACCAAGAGTGCAGCATCCTTAAGGAACCCGATGCCGACCGCCGCATGTTCCGTTTGCAGGTGTGCGACATGGTGGCTGCCTTGCTGCGCAATGCGTCTGAATTGCTGGGTATTGGAATGCCGAATAGAATGTAATAATGAACGTCTTTTACATACCTGGAGCGACTGAAGGCCTGACGACCTTGCCCGAGGACGAGTCGAAGCACTGCGTCAAGGTGTTGCGCATGACTGAGGGCGAGCGTTTCTGCGTCACCAACGGCGAGGGCTTTCTCTTCGACGCCGAGTTGGTGGAGGCTTTGCCCAAACGGGCCACCGTCAACTTGACCAACCAGCGCAAAGGGTATGACCACTGGGGCTTCAACCTCGAAATCGCCATCGCGCCGACTAAGCTCAATGAGCGCACGGAGTGGTTTTTGGAGAAAGCTACGGAAATCGGCATCGACCGAGTGAGGTTGTTCACTTCCTATCATTCTGAGCGCCGTGCTGCCAATGTGGAGCGTTTCCAAAAGGTGATGGTCGCTGCCATGAAGCAGAGCATCAAGTCACGCCTGCCGAAGGTGGATGACTTGGTGCCGTTCGAAAAACTGGTGAAACAACCTTTCGAGGGACAGAAGTTCATCGCTTGGATCGACGATGACGTAAAAGACTGTCTCTGCGATCTGTATCATAAAGGTGAAAATGCTTTGGTACTCATTGGCCCCGAGGGCGATTTCAGCCCTGAGGAAGTGGCATTGGCTCGAGAAAATGGATTTGTAGCCTGCAGTCTGGGCGATGCGCGTCTGCGTACCGAAACAGCGGCCGTTGTGGCTTGTCACACTATTCAACTCATTAACCAAATGAAATGAAGAAACTATTGATTGCCATATTATTGTCCTTCTCGTTCGTTGCCTCGGCCCAGCAACTCAATATTGCTTTGCTGAAATACCGTGGGGGAGGAGATTGGTATGGCAACCCGACCTCGTTACCCAACTTGGTGCGTTTCTGCAATCAGGAAATCGGGACAGATATCAACCCGAACGTGCCGACGGTGGAGCCGTCATCTCCCGATTTGTTCAACTATCCCTACGTCTATATGACGGGTCACGGCAATGTGGTCTTCGATGCCGCAGAGGCGCAAAACCTTCGCAACTATATGTTGGCGGGTGGTTTCCTCCATATTGACGACAACTATGGCATTCGGCAGTACATCGAGCCGCAGATGAAGAAGGTGTTTCCTGAGTTGGACTTTGTGGAACTGCCATACACGCATGAGATCTTCAAGAAGCCATATGCCTTCCCGAACGGCTTGCCGAAGATTCACGAACACGATAACAAACCACCACAACTCTTTGCCTTGATTTATGAAGGGAGAGTTGTTTGCATCTTCACTTACGAATGCGACCTTGGCGACGGTTGGGAGGACCAACGTGTGCACCACGACTCGCAAGAGACCCGAGAGAAAGCCCTAAAGATGGGAGCGAATATATTACGGTATGTGTTTACACAATAGACACGAGACTGCGGGACTACGGGACTGCGAGACAGACAAAGTCCCGAAGTCACGCGTCTCGAAGTCCCGAAGTCATTAACTGAACAACTAACAACTGAACAACTGATAACTATGGAAGAAAGAAAATGCCTCTATTGCGGTGAACCGATCATCGGCCGTGTCGACAAGAAATTCTGCTGTGACTCGTGCCGCAACAGCTATAACTACGAAAAGACCCATAAACAACTTAATGTAATAAGGAAAATCAATGGTATTCTTGCCCGTAATCACAATATACTGTTGGAGCTGAATCCCAATGGGAAGGGCTTTGCCAGTAGGCAACAACTGACAGAGAAAGGCTTTGACTTCAAGTATTTTACAAGTACCTATACCACTAAGGCAGGCTCCGTTTACCATTTTGTTTACGACCAAGGCTATGTGCCAAAGGAAACCGATAAAGATGCGTTCGTCTTGGTAAAGAACATGGATTGATAACATTAAGACCATAAATCATGAAAAAGACACTCTTTTTGCTCTTGTTTGCCGTTTTGCTGACGGGTGGCCTTCAGGCGAAGCCCGTTGGTGTCGAGACAGCCAAAGGACTTGGTGTCAAGTTTATGAATGCTAACACTGAGGTAAAGTCAACTACGGCGGAATTGATTTACACGTCTTATGCTAACAATGGGCAGGCTTGTTTTTATGTCTTCGCGCTGCAACCCAAAGGCTTTGTCATCGTTGCAGCCGACGACAGGATGCGCCCCATCCTGGGCTATTCGTTGGATGGCAGCTTTGGCATCCCTGACGAGGAGAATGGTTTGCAGGTTCTTTTTGATGCCTACAACAGCGATTTGAGCCAAGCCGTTGCGTTGGATTTGAAACAGTCACCAGAGGTTGCTGAACAATGGCAAATGTTGTCCGAAACAGGCCGTTTGTCTCACCGCGGCGATCGCTCTGTCGGCCCTTTGCTGACTTCCACTTGGCATCAGACGCAGCTATACAACTACCATTGTCCCGAAGACCCCGAAGGCTATGACGGCCATGTGAAGGTGGGTTGTGTGGCCAGCACCATGAGCCAGCTGATGCGTTATTGGGAGTGGCCCAAGACAGGTACAGGCTCGCATAGCTATTATTGCTCCGGCTATGGCAGCACCTCCTATGGCACCTTGTCGGCCAATTTCGGGGAGGCGGACTACCGTTATGAGTTGATGCCCGACTTCCTGGACTACAACAGTCGTCCCGACGAAATCGACGCGGTGGCGTTGCTGGAGTACCACACGGGCGTGAGCGTGGAGATGAGCTATGGTCCTAATGCCTCGGGTGCCTATTCTGCTGACGTTCAGTATGCCTTGGTGGACTATTTCCGCTATGCCAACACGTTGTCCTACAACAACCGTGACAACTATACCGATTCCCAATGGATTGCCATGTTGAAGAACGAGTTCGACAACGGCCGTCCAGTGTATTATTCGGCCTACAGCCCGACCAAGGGCGGCACCCGTGGCGGTCATGCCTTCATCTGCGATGGTTATGATGCGAACGACTTCATGCATTTCAACTGGGGCTGGCAGGGCTTCGACAACGGCTTCTACAGCATCAATGCGATGAACCTGACCCATCATGGTTACAACTACAACCATTATGCGTTGGTCAATATCCACCCAGATGAGGAGTATTACGAACAACCCATGCCCATTGGGAATTTGGAGATTGTACCCGAGTTTTATGGACAGGCCGTTACGATGAGCTTTACTGCGCCTTCGGAATCCATAGGTGGTGAGTCACTTACAAGCATTGACTCCATTGTTTTGATGGTGAATGGAGAACTGATACATTCCTTTATTTCGCCTCAACCGGGAGCGAATCTTGAATTCGGCTATTTCTTTCCGGACAACCTTGCTCATTCGCGGATGAATTACTTCACAATCTATCCTGTGACCGAAGAAGGTCGTGGTCATGCCGTGACGGATAGTGTCGCGACTTGGACTTCTCCCGGCGTGATGAATTTCCCGGTCACTTTCTGCTTACATGATGCGGCTGGTGACGGTTGGCTTTCGCCCGCCTTGTCGGTTCTCGATGAGCGTGGCATAGTCCAATATCGCATTGGCCTTGCAGAGGGCAGCAACGATACGGTTTCGGTGGATTTGCCCATCACCTACAACAACGAATGGACATTGTATTGGAATTATTGCAACCGTGGCTATGAGGACGATGATGCTGAGTGCTCGTTTGAAGTATATGACTTTCAAGGGAATTTGAAGTATGCCCAAACAGCGAGACCCGAGGTGGGCGAATTGTGTACTTTCAATGTTGAATGGAATCCCATCATAGCGCCATATTATATTACGGCTGAGTATGTTTATAACGATGACGGCACATACGGGGCGCAAGTTTCTTGGGACCTGGATCAGAACCAGTGGTTCCGCGATTTTGTCCTCATGCGGTTTACCGACCCGAATAGCAGTGATCATGTGATGATAAGAACTACTGGGCTTTCTTATTTCGATCAAGTTGAGCCTGGCAACTATTATTATCGTGTGTTGGCGGAGTATGCGGTTGGCGGAGGCGTTTACCAGCAGTCTGCATTTGCACCGAATCTCTATGATCCTGAGTTGGATTACGCCGAGATATATGTTACTTCCGTCGAGGAACATCCTGATGCAGCCACTGCTTATCCCAATCCTGTCAGCGATAGGCTATATCTGAATGCTGAGGCGCAAGTCGAAGTGTACGATGCCTTGGGACAGAAAGTGTATCAAGGCTTAACCACGTCTGTTGATGTAAGCCGTTGGGAAAGTGGGATTTACTTTATGAGAATAACAACGGAAACAGGGAATACTATAACGAAAAAAATCATCAAAAAGTAATTGTAACTATGAAAAAGTCTTTTTTTACACTCTTGCTTGCTGTTCTATTCATAAGCGGCGTGCAAGCCAAGCCTGTTGATATGCAAACGGCTAAATTCTTGGGCGAGAAGTTTCTGAAGGCCAATACTGAGATAAAATCAGTTACTACTGAGTTGACCTACACGGTTTATGCCGATAATGGATCGGCAGCATTTTATGTCTTCACCATGCAGCCCAAGGGTTTTGTCATCGTCAGTGCTGACGACCGTGCCAAACCCATTTTGGGCTATTCCACGGAGAGTGTATTCAGTGCCGAAGAGATCGCCGACGGTCTTCAGTCGTTCTTTAAGAATTATCAGGCTGGATTCAGCCAAATGATGGCCGCCAACGAAGAGCGTACCCCAGAAGCTGTAGCTGACTGGGAACGCTTGGCTGCTACAGGTAAGATTAACGATGCGAAGATTACGCGTGAAGTGCCGCGTTTACTGACTTCCATTTGGAACCAGTCGGCTTTATACAACGACCTTTGTCCTATCGACACGTTGGGCCCCAATAACCATGTCTACGCCGGATGCGTGGCCACGGCAATGTCTCAGATCATGTATTATTGGCAATGGCCTCAAACGGGAAGCGGAATGAACGCATACAATTGTTATCCTTATGGCGATTTGTTTGCTAACTTCGGTGCCACCACTTATGATTTCAGCATGATGCCTGACTATCTGGATTGGACCTCGAGACCAGAGGAGATCCAGGCTGTGGCTTTGTTGCAATACCATGCAGGCATAAGTGTCAATATGGGTTACAGCCCTGAAGGCAGTGGTGCTTATTCTGAATTGGTGCTCTATGCCCTAGAGACCTATTTCAACTACGATGGCCTGTCGATGGAATTCAATTATAAGTATGCATATACGGATTTGGTTTGGAATAATATGCTTCGTGAGAACCTGGACTATGGCATGCCGCTTTACTATAGTGCCAGTGGTGACGATGGCGGCCACGCTTTTGTCTGTGATGGCTATGACGACAACGACATGTTCCATTTCAATTGGGGATGGCAGGGCCTTGACAATGGTTATTATCCTATCAATGGCTTCTACCTCTCACACTATTCTTTCCCGGACTACCATGCGGCGTTGTTCGGCATTTATCCAGGAGGGGAATTTTGCTACAGACCTCTCCCTGTTAGCGATTTGCATGTCGAAGAGGTGTCGGCTGGAGCGAACAGGGTTTCTTTTACAACCCCTTCCTTTACCGAGTGTGAGCTTGAATTGGGACAGCTCGATTCTGTCGTGGTTATGCGCAATAATGTAGTCGTTCACACCGAAAAGGATGTCGCATTAGGCGCGGAGGTGTCTTTTGTTGATACCGATGCCTTAGGCATTTGCCATTATTCATTGACTCCATGGTATTATGGCTCTGTTGGCATGGCCAAAAAGGACACCATTCTGAATGGACCGACCTGCGAACTGACCTTCCATCTCCACGATTCGGTGGGCGATGGCTGGATTGCTGAGTCCATCTCTATTGTCGACTCACGTGGCCATGCCGTCGCAAGGCTGGGCTTGACCGAAGGCAGCGATGCTACACTTACCGTTGAAGTCCCGTCGGATGACGAACTGAGTCTGCGTTGGGCCTATTCTATTGGAGGCAAAGACGACGAGAGTTATTTTGAGGTTTACGACTGGAATGGTAGCCTGGTCTATGCTACCAACGGCAAACCCACGGTGGGCGAGTTGTGCCAAGTCTACACCGATTGCGGTGATGATGTCGCCGAAAACAACGAGGCTGGCTTTAATCTCTATCCGAATCCAACCGAGTCGCAGGTGACAATTGAGGGTGTTGAAGTTGAATGGTTGGAGGTGTATAACGCAATTGGACAACGTGTTGCAGCGTCTTGCCAACAAACCATTGACCTCTCTGGTATGGAAAACGGGTTGTATTTCTTCCGCGTGAGAACGGCCGAAGGGAAGGTCTACTCTGAAAAGGTAATTAAGAAATAACCACTTTCTTGTATGCTTCAAATATTTGCTGTCCAATGTTTTGGGCAGCAAATGTTTTTATGGCATAGTCGCGAATGGCTTGGTGGTCGTATTCTGAAGAATGGTCGAGCATTTGGATCATGCCTTGTAGCAAAGCGTCTTCGTCACCTTGGGGGATGAGGATGCCTCTCTCAGGTGAGAGGATTTCAGCAATGCCTCCCACAGAAGTGCTCAAAACGGGTACACCGCTGGCGAAGGCCTCAACAATGACGCAGGGCAAGTTCTCAAAGTTGGAGAACAATACGAAGAAGTCTGCCTGTTGGTAGGCTTCGGCAACTTCGGCAGAGGTTTTCTTGCCATGGAAAATGACGCAGTCATCCAAATGGTGTTCTTTTACAAACACCTTGAATTCCGGAGCATCATAATCATGGATGACGTGCAGCTCGAAGTCGTTGCACTGTTGGCGCAAACGCTCAACCACACGTAAAATGCCGCTGAAGTTCTTGGCCTCGTCACGCAAGGTAGAGATGTGAAGCATGTGTTTTTTATTTTCCGTTTGGGTGGAACCCAAACGGAAAATATCCGTATTCACCAAATTGTAAATCACCTGAAAACGGTTGTGCACACCATGACCTTCCATACACCGCTGCAAGTCAAGGCTTACTGGCATGATGAGCTCGGCATTATTGGCAATCTTGACGATTTTCCGCTTCAGCTTGCCGACCAAAACGTCCTTGTTCTGCGGCTGGTAAATGGTCCAGTGTTCGGTGAGGACATATTTGTAGCCAAATAGTTTCTTCCACAGCAAGGCCACTTGTCCGAGAGGGTAGGTGACATGCAGATGAATCAAATCGGGATTGAAAAATTGCTTCTTGATGTATTTCAAGCCATATTGGTACATCCGCAGCATTTTGAGTTTGCGAATGGCGTTGATCTTTGGCGGACGGATGTAGATCTGCACGTGGGTGTGGTGTGCTCCGGGAATCTCCTTGACCTCGAACGATTTCGTCATGTTCTTGCCGTCGCATACGGAGAGGATGACGGAATGGCAATCCTCAGGCAGTGCGTCAATCATGCGGACGCAGAAGTTGCCCAAGGTGGGGTCGTCGGGGGTGGGGAACCAACTCAATAGGTGCAGAACGTTCATCGCTTAGCAAATATGCGTTTTAATATCAATTTCAAAGTATTTCTTTGGCATTTCATACGGCACAAGCTTGTGCGTGGGGAAGTCTTCAGGTAGATAAACGGCACACAAGGTGTTGGAGACATGATAGATATGTTTGCGCTTCTCAGCAGGTGCACCGTCCAAGATGGCGCCCATCACATCCCAGCGGATGGTCTCGGGGTCGAGGCCGTAGTCGTGCCACACGATGATGCTGCGCTCACCTTTCAAGAGTTTAAAGGCGGTCTCGGTGTCTTTCTTTACGCTCTCGTAATGGTGGTCGCCATCGACAAAAACCATGTCATACTTGCCGATATGTGGGCCGAAGTCGAAGGTTTGTGAGTCGCCGTAGAGTTGTTCCACGTTGCTTAAATCCTTGCTGAAGAAACTGTGCAAGTCGGCGTATAACTGGTTGTTGGTCAGCTTGACGATGTCTTCTTTCGGCAGGTTAAACGTGACGCAATGTTCGGCCACGTCAGCCAGATTGGCCACGCTCTCGCCACGCCAGGTGCCGATTTCGAAGTAGTCTTTCACCGCATAGCGTTTCGCCAAGGCTCTCAATAGTGCGATATCAATAGGCATGGTGGCACCCGAGAGATAGGCGTAAGGCTTCGCGATTTCGTGGAAGTCAGGGAACAATTCGTTGATTTCGATGACGGGCAGCCCATCGGTGAGACCATATTTCTGGATGACGTCTTCCTTGTTGCTGTCCTCATCTTGAAGGACGAGGTTGAGCAGATAAGGATGCTTGATGATGCGCCCGAGGGCTTTCGTGAATTTATGGAGTTTATTCATTTTCGGTAGGTTGTTTCAAGAATTGTTGTTTCAAACCGGCGATGTAGTTCTGTATCTCGCTCTTGGTCAACAGGAAATCACAACCTTTGAAGTGCGACTCCTTGACGAAGAACACGAACAGGAACACCGCATTGACCGTATACGACACCGCTGAGGTTATGGCAGCGCCTGTGACGTCATAGCGAGGTATCAACGTGAAGCCGCAGACGAAGGTGACGACCAGCCCGCAGAGTGCCGCGAAGGTGTTCATCTGATAACGTCCGGTGCCTGAATAATAGTGTCCGAGGATGAGGAAAATGCAATAGAGCAAAATGCCTGGTGCTAGGATGCGGATAAGTCCCGCCATCTCGCCGAACTCGGGACCGAAGACGAAGGTGTAGACTGCAGGCGGTAGCAGGCACAACACCACGACCGCCAAGGCAGAGATAAGAAGACAGATTTTGCTCAAGTCGA
Source organism: uncultured Bacteroidia bacterium (assembly GCA_902786745.1). Taxonomy (GTDB): domain Bacteria; phylum Bacteroidota; class Bacteroidia; order Bacteroidales; family F082; genus Limimorpha. The sequence goes on along the minus strand of CADADR010000003.1, from coordinate 73,835 downwards.
GGGTGAGCTTTTGCGCATAGGCGCGGTCGTCGGCATTGGAGATGCGGGCATATTGCACGAGCGCAATACTGTTGCTGATGATCCAGATGGCCTCGGCAAGCGAGAGGGCATTGGAGAACACCCCCACGCGTCCTACGCTGATGTATTTGTCCAGCAGATAATAACTCAAGCGCAGGTTGAAGAACTGCACGAAATGACCCGTCTGGTTGAGGAAACCGTATTTGAAGAGGTCTTTCAAGACGGGTTTGTAGTCCTTGTCCGTATCACGACGCAGGTTGGCGTATTCCTTGCGTAGCATCCAAATACCCAGCAGGAAAGTGCCTCCGTAGGCGGCATACAATCCTATGACATAGCCGTAGATGTCGGTTCGCTTCAGCAAGATATAATAGATGACCAAAGTCAAGGCCAAAAGCACGGGTTGGAGAAGCGTGTTGTAGTTGGCCTTTTTGATTTCCTCCTTGCCGACCAAGAAGCGAAAGTTGATGTTGCTGAGCGAGGAGATGAATGACAGAATGGCCACGTGTGCGACCAAGTCGGGCGCCAGCTTCGGATAAAACAGCCAAATGGCGAAGCCCATGATCACCGCGATAAGGGCCGCCCATATTGTGGAGGCTACCAAGATCTTCTTGAACGAATGGCGCGGGGCGAGATAGATGATACTCGCGCCACAGATGATGTCGGAGAAGATAAGGATAAAGGAGATGGTGGTCAGTAGAAGTGCCTGTGTACCTTTGCCCGTATCACCCAAGGTCTGGGAGATGATAATGGCTATGGCGAAATTGAGGATTGCCGCCAGTATCTTAGTGCCAAAGGTATTTAGGATTTTCTTGAACACGGTTCCGCGTTTTATTCACCGCAAAAATAACAACTATTCGTTAGATTTCCAAATCTGCCCACTGCAACTGTCACTTTCAGCACCAGTCACCGAAGACAGCACATTGGTCTTGTCTTCCATGCGAAGCAGTCCGAGGAAGGCAAAGACCAAAGCCTCCTTGTAGTCGATGATCATCTTTTCGGGGATAACGACTTCATGTGAACTACGGGCTTGAAGGCGCTCCATAAGGAACTTGTTCCTCGCACCGCCACCGGTGACGAGAATCTTTCCCTTGGGCAGATGACTCACTCCCAATGCGATTTGCAAAGCGATGTGCTCCACAAAGGTGGCCAGCAGGTCTGGCACAGAAAGGCCTTGCAAAAGTTCCTTCTGGTTGGCTTCAAAGAACTCACGGCCCAACGACTTGGGCGGGAACTGACCATAGAAAGGATGCTTATTCAAGCTTTTTAATAGGTTCATGTCGACTTGGCCACTACGAGCCAACTCGCCGTCGCGGTCGTAGGGCAGGCCTTTCATCTGGGCGAGATAATTGAGGGCTTGGTTGGCGATGCATAGATCGAATGCAATGCGTTTGCCGTCTTCGTCGTAGGAGACATTGGCGATGCCCCCGATGTTGAGGCAGATCTCATAGTCGCCGAAAAGCAACTTGTCGCCAATGGGAACGAGTGGTGCACCTTGTCCGCCCTTGCTGACGTCCTCGCTGCGGAAGTCGTTGATGACGGTGAAGCCACAAGCTTTGGCTAACTCTTGTCCGTCGCCAATTTGAAGTGTGTAATGCTCCTCGGGACGGTGGAAGATGGTGTGGCCGTGCGAAGCAACGAAGTCGGGTGTGGTATTGTGTTTCTTGGCAAAAGCCAACACTTGTTCGCCTAAATATTTGCCGTAGTCCTTGTCTAGCTGTACCAACTCTTCGGGCTGCTTGTGGAAAGCTTCTGAGAGCTGCTCGGTCCAGTATTCGGGATAGGGTAGGGTCTCGGCCTGCAAGATTTGGAAGTGGTATTTGCCGTCCTCTTCTTGGAAGCGCACAAGGGCGATATCCAGCCCGTCTAACGAGCTGCCCGACATGAGTCCTATGGCGATGGTTTCTTTCATTTATAATAATGGTAACACTTTCCCTAATTGTATGCTATTGGAGCCTTTAACGAGTATCGTTTTTCCGCTAACCGGACTGCTTTCAAGATATTGACACAGGTTCTGGACATTATCGAAGGTCTTCCAATCAGGATTCTCATTGTAGGCGCTGAAGTTCGACCCGACCAACAAAGCCTCCTTGAATTTCAACTCCTTCATCAAGCCAAGGATATTGCGGTGTTCCTCTTCGGAAGCCGTGCCCAACTCACGCATGTCGCCTAATATCAAAAGACTGTTGTCGCCGCAGATGCTGGCGAAATTAATCAAGGCGGCGCGCATGGAGGTGGGGTTGGCGTTGTAGGCATCCATAATGATGCGGTTCTTGCCGGTTTCAATCACTTGCGAGCGGCTGTTGGTAGGCGTGTATGCCTCCAAGGCTTCGATGATGGCATTCTCGTCCACCTCGAAATACTGTCCCACGCCAATGGCGGCGGCTACATTCTCGAAGTTGTAGCTTCCCACGAGATGGGTCTGAATGAGGTGATCCCTCCAGCCGACACTCAAATACGGGTTGCAGGCAGCAGGCGCGACAGGGCAGAAGGCCGCGCAATGTCTGCCATAGCTGATGCGTTCCTGTCCCTCTGATTGCTCCCAAAGTAACGGGTTGCCTTGGTTGACGAAGACAGCCTTGCCGTTGGCTTTGATATGCCTATAAAGTTCGGTCTTGGTCTTGATGACGCCTTCGAAGCTACCGAAGCCTTCCAGATGTGCTTTTCCGATGTTGGTGATGAGGCCATAGTCGGGATTGGCAATCTTGCAGAGGAAGTCGATTTCCCCAGGGTGGTTGGCACCCATTTCCACGACGGCAATCTCAGTCTCAGGCTTGATGCTCAGCAGGGTGAGGGGTACACCGATGTGGTTGTTGAGGTTACCCATCGTGTGGATGATGTTGTATTTCTTGGCCAGCACAGCCGAAACGAGTTCCTTGGTGGTCGTCTTGCCATTGGTACCAGTGATGCTGAGCACCGTGGCCTTGCTCTGTTGACGGTGGTAGGCAGCGAGGTCTTGCAGTGTCTTCAGTGAATCGTCGACGATGAGGATGCGCTCATGTTTTGGTAAATCCTTGCGGTCGGCGACGACGAGGCTGGTGGCCACACCTTGTTCCGCCACTTGCAAAGCGAAGTCGTTGGCGTCGAAGTTCTCGCCTTTGAGGGCGAAGAAAACGGCGTCTTGTTCAATCTTGCGGCTGTCGGTAGATACCTTATAGGCCTTGATGTAGTGTTGGTATATGGTTTCGATAGGATTCATGGCTTGGGTTTTAATAAAAGAAGCCGCCTGACGGATCAAACGGCTTCTCAATTATCATGAAAAACTTATTTCTATTTACTTGGCGAATGAGCTACCCACCTTGTTCATGGCGCAGCGGAAGCCAATGGTGGATGCTGACTGGTTTTGGTTGAGGTAACGGCGATTGCCGGGGCTCAGGTAGTACGGACCATCGGCCCATGAACCGCCTTTGTACACTCTCGATTCGTCGCTGATGAGCGTGGTACCAGGGGTGTCGTTGGTGGCATATTCATACATTTCCTTGGTGAAGATGCTCTGGTCGTCTTGAGGATCGCTCCAGCGGTTACGGATGGCTGACATGTAGTCACCGTCGTCGTAGTTGGAGTTGAAGCTCGTACGGTAGTTCTGACGCTTGGCAGCTTCTTCCTGAGGGATGGGCTCTCTGCGGATACGGCCGAGAGAGTCTTTCTGCAGCAGGAAGCCTTCGTCGTCGACGGCCTTGCGGGTGAACACGTTACCACGGAAGGGGCTATAGTCGGCCACGTCTTCGTGTGACAGCGGACGGTAGACGTCTTGGCACCACTCGGCGACATTGCCAGCCATGTTATACAGACCGTAGTCGTTGGGCCAGTAGGAGCCAACGGGAGCGGGCAGAGCGGCACCATCGTTCAGGTGGCCAGCAACACCCATGTAGTCACCAGGGCCTCTCTTGAAGTTGGCCATGAAGCTACCCATATATCTCTTGTTGTCGGTGCGAAGACCATCGCCGTTCCAAGGATAAACCTTACGTTCGCTTACGATCTCATTGGAGGTGTTACCCACCAGGCCGACAGCGGCATATTCCCATTCAGCTTCCGTAGGCAGACGGTAGGAGGGCAGCAGGATGCCGTCGTCCATACGCACATTACGCAGACCGTCGCCACCCTTGGAGAGGTCTTTCTTGCCGTTCTTCACCTTACCAGTGTACTGGCCAGCCAGATATGCGTCGGTGTTGAAGTTCTCTTCATCCTGTTGGGTGGGGTCCCAGTCGAGGATGCCGGCTTCAACGAGCATCAACTCGTTGACGCGGTCGGTACGCCAGGCGCAGTAGTCGTTGGCTTGCACCCAAGTCACGCCGACCACCGGGTAGTCATTATAGGAAGGATGACGGAAATAGATTTCAACCATGGGTTCGTTATACGACAAACGGTCACGCCAAACCAGGGTGTCGGGAGCGGCGTTGCGGACCACTTGAGGATAGTTCTGGCCATAAACACGGTTGAGCCAGTAGATGTACTCACGATAGTCCACATTGCTGACCTCGGTGCGGTCCATAAGGAAGGAAGGCACGGTGACCTTGCGGGGCGAGTTGTCCCACGAATAGGTCAGATTGTCGGTGGTGGCGCCCATGACGAAGGTGCCGCCTTCGATGGCAATCAGGCCGGGACCGATTTCCTGGTCGTTGATTTCGGTAACTTCAAAGCCGCCGTTGTTGGCATCGTTGTAGGCCCATCCCGTCGTACGTGATGATTTCTTGGAACATGAAACAGAGAGCAGACCTGCCAATGCGATGATGGCGAATGTTTTGAATGCTTGTTTTCTATACATTGTTGTTCAAATTTGTTATCTAATAACTCTATTGAGAAACGATTATTGTATCGCCCCTCACTTTTTTTCAAAAAAATCACGCAAATTTAGGGACTTTTTTTGAATCCACTGCGTTTTTTGGAAAAAAAACTTTTTTCTGCCAAAAATGACCCTCCTATAATAAAAAAGTTGTATTTTCGTTCACTTTATATATAAGGTAAAAAAGGATTTTGGCTTTTGATTTAATCAATTGATAATTAAATGACTAGAAATTATTTGTATGTTTATACAAGGGCGATGATGGCTCTACTAATGGCTTTTTTCGCTCTCATATCCCCCGTTTCTCTCGTTGCACAAACGGCTCAAAACTATCCGGTGCAGCTGAAATGGCATGGCGTGGAGACGGAACGCTATGGTGATGATGTTTGGTCTTATATAGCTTTGGAGTCGGCAGAATACGATGGCTCCATGCCTGTTTTTTGCCAGTCGTTCCCCATTTATGACGATGCTGTGAAAGTCCGTGCCGAGCTCAAGAATGTAAAGACATCGCCTCTTTCGGATGCTGAGTTGGCACTCGCACAAGCTTATGCTTTTTCTTCTGACTTTATGGTTGAGGCAGCCCCTTTGCGTTCGCGTGACGAATCGTTGCTTTCTCTACGTATCATCCCTTTCCGTCAGGTGGGTGGAAGAATTGAGAAATTGACATCGGCTTCGATTTCTGTTACGCTAACTCCTGATACTGAAATCAATAAGTCAAGAGCACCTTTTGTTACGGAGTCGGTAATGGCGCGTGGTAATTGGTACAAGATAGGCTTGCAAGAGACGGGCATCTATAAACTCACGGCCTCGGATCTCTCGGCGCTGGGTATCAATGTGTCGGCTGTCGATCCGCGGCAGATCCGTATCTATCATAATGGTGGCGGCACCTTGCCCGAGTTGAATGCCGATCCTCGACCCGCTGACTTGGTGGAGATTCCCATCTATGTGTCGGGCGAGTCGGATGGTCGGTTCGACAACAACGATTATATCCTTTTCTATGGCCGAGGCCCCGTTTGCTGGAAGCTCGACGATGTGAAGACGGCTTATGTCCATCAGCAGAATCCATATGATGATTATTCTTATGCCTTTGTTGTCACTGGGCTAGGCAACGGCAAGCGCATCGCTGAGGCATCGGCTCCAACGTCTTCAGCCGATGTGGTTGTGGACCAGTTCCTTGACTATCAGGTCCATGAGCTGGATGAGTTTAATCCCAACGGAACGGGACGATCCTTTTTCGGCGACAAGATGGAACTCACTTCGACCAAGAACTTCAATTTCAGTTTCCCCAATGTGATCACCACTAAGACCTGTTGGGTGAAGACGGCTATGGCTGGACGCAATTTCAGTCCGGCCAACTTTGAGGTTTCGATCGACCATGTGAAGAAAGCCACGTATGCCATCCAGACGACTGCAGGCACTACCCAAGATCCGTACGCTAACGAAGTGGGCGGCTGGGTTAATGCCAATCCCACCGGCGAAACGGTTTGCATCACGCTGAAACACGATGCGCTTGGCTACAGCACCACCTCCGAGGGCTATGTGGATTATATTCTCGTCAATGCATGGCGCAACCTGAAGATGGTGGGCGGCCAGATGCCTTTCCGTAATCCTGAAGCGCTCATTAATAATAAGGTATACGAATACAAACTCACTAATGCCTCGCAACAATTGCAGGTTTGGGATGTCACCGACCCCTTGTTCCCTCAAAAGGTGAAGGGACAGATCAACGGCTCGCAGTTCTCGTTTAAGGTAATGGGCAACCGCGACAATGCCTTCGTCGCCTTCAACGGCAGCTCGTATTGTACAGCGAAGACATTTGAGAAGACAGAAAACCAAAACCTTCATGGGGTTCGTGACGTGGACTTCCTCATCCTGACCTACGAAGGCTTCATGTCGCAAGCCGAAAGGCTGAAAGAACTCCATGGCCGTCTTGACCCCGAGCTGAATGTATTTATCACAACGCCTGAGTTGATTTACAACGAGTTCTCGTGTGGTGCAAAAGATGTCTCTGCCATTCGCGACTTCTGCCGTATGCTTTATCTCGATAGTAATGCAGGGCATAAACTGAAGTATATGCTACTCTTGGGCGATTGCTCCTACGACTATAAGAATAGGAACGGCGTGGTGGATTTTGTGCCTGCTTTTGAGACCGTTCAGTCGCTTGATATGAAGAAGACCTATGTCACCGACGATTATTTCGGTTTGATGGATGAGAACGAAGGAGACATCGGACATTCTTTGGCTGATATCGGAATAGGCCGTTTTCCCGTGCAGACCTTGGAGCAGGCCTCGCAAATGGTGGATAAGATTGAACGTTACGTTGTCAAAGACGCCACCACTATGCAGCCTTGGCGCAATATGGTTACGTTCTTTACCGATGATGAAGGCGGATTCGTTAGAAACGCCGAGACATTGGCTCGTTTGCTGAAGAATGTGGGAGGCGAAGGCACTGTCGTCGACAAAATCTATCTTGACGCTTATCAGCAGGTCAGCGCTCCTGGAGGTGAGATTGCACCCGAGGTGAATGCTGCCATCAACAATAGGATGGAGAAAGGTACGATGATACTCCATTATATCGGTCATGGCGGCGAGGTTCAATTGTCGGAGGAAAAGATTCTTCAAAGGAAAGATGTGGACTCTTGGCGCAATGCTCCTATGTATCCTCTGATGATCACTGGCACATGTGAGTTCAGCCGTTATGACGACCACAAACGCACTTCTCTGGGCGAGTATTCCTTCCTCAACCAATATGGTGGCATGATTGCCATGTTTACCACATCTAGGGTGACTGACGGCGGAAGCAACCAGAACTTCGCCGAAGGACTCTATAACAAGTTGTTCCGTATCAATGGCGGCGAGCACTACCGTTTGGGCGACATCTATCGTATGGGAAAAACCAACGGTGGCGTTTACGAAAAACGCTATGTGTTCTTTGGCGACCCGGCTTTGCGTTTGGCCTATCCCAAGTGGAAGGTGGAGACGCTGAGCATCAATGGGCAGTATCCAGGTTATGTGCTCGACTCGGTCCAACTCGATGACTCGACATGGCAGACCTATCCTGTCTTTGTGGATACCATCAGTGCTTTGCAGAACGTTGAGATTGAAGGCGTAGTGAAAGACTTGGATGGTAATATCGCTACGGGATTTAATGGTGTGGTGAGCGTAATCGTCTACGATAAGGAAGCTGAGCTATCCACACTCGGCTCTGCTGATGCCAATGGTTATGTGTATCAGTTTAATCTGCGTAATAGCATGATCTTCAATGGCAAGGCCGATGTCAAGAATGGAAAGTTCACGATCAGTTTCATTGTGCCTCGCGATATTTCCTATCGTTATGGACAAGGTTTGATCAACTATTATGCTACCGATTACGTCGAAGAGGCCAATGGCAACTGCGACTCGTTCATCATCGGCGGTTTTTATGATGAGGCCTTTGAAGACCAGAATCCGCCCGAGATACGTATGTTTATCGACGACACCTTGTTTGTGAGTGGCGGTATCACGAGTGAGAACCCGATATTGCTTGCTTTTGTCAATGATGAAAGCGGTATCAATACAACAGGTGCCGGTATCGGACACGATATTATGGCCACTTTGACGGGTCCGTCAAAGAATGCCTATTGTCTGAACGATTATTTCGTGTCTGAAGTCGACCAGCCTGGCAAAGGTTCCATCACCTTCAAGATGCAGGATCTTTCCGATGGCGACTACACACTGACATTGAAGGTGTGGGATGTCTATAACAATTCGGGTACGGCGTCCATTGATTTCACGGTCGTCAACAGCGGCGCCATGCATATTGAAAATGCCTATAATGTGCCCAATCCTGTGTTTGATGAGACCGGCTTCGTGTTCGACCATAATCAGGTGGGCAACAATCTCAATGTGGACATCATTATCTATGACATCATGGGACGTTGGGTCACCACGCTTTCCGAAAAAGTGGCAGGTACCTCGACGCGTATCAACCCCATCCGCTGGAACGGCTGTGGTGCCCGTGGCGAGCGTCTCAGAAACGGCATTTATATCTATCGCATTATTGCCACCAATGACAAGGGTGAAACGGATACCTTGGTCTCAAAATTGGTATTAAGTAAATGAAACAAAGTATGATGAAAAGAATATTTTCCATTGTCCTTTTTGCTGCGGCGGTTTTGTTGCTTCCGACGAGGTCGACTGTCGCTCAAGTGAACAACTATCATTCAGTCCTGAGTGAGCACACATGGCATAGACTTTCGGTGACGCAAGAAGGTGTTTACCGACTGGATTATGGCACGTTGCAGGCCATGGGCATTAATATGGATCAATTGAATCCCGACCAGATACGCGTCTTCGGTAATCCTTCGGGGAAGTTGCCTGAGAAAAACTCTGAAATCCGTCCCGACGATTTGACGGAGATGGCCATCGTGGTGGAAGGCGCCGAAGACGGCTCGTTCGATGAAGGCGACAAGGTGCTTTTCTATGGCCAAGAGCCGACGCGGTGGAAGCTGGTTGACCAAAACGGCAAAACCTATCAGAGAGAACGCAATTACTATTCTGACACTACCTATTATTATCTCTGCGTCGACAGTGGCGTTGATGGATTGAGGGTGGGAGAGAAGTCTAGCCTTCCCGTTGAGGACGCCACGACGGTCATTTCCGAGTTCCCTGATTGGGCTTGGCACGAGGAGGAACTCTTCTCGCCTTTTTTCATTGGACAGAATTGGTTCGGCGAGGTGATTTCAGGTGATGAAACGCTGTCGATACCCTTTGTGTTTCCCAATCTGGTAAAGGAGAAAAACCTGCGAGTGGTAGGCACTGTTTATGGCCGTGTCTCTTCTGGTACCATGTCATACAATATCTGGGTCGACGACAATCATGTTGTGGAGAACAAGACCATTGACTATTACAAAACGCATAAATACGCCAATCCTTCTGTTTTTGAGAAACAGATCGTATTGGATGGTGACACGGCTCTATTTGAGATGAGTTTCGTGCCCAATCCCAAAGCCTCTTTGTATCTTGACTATGTGGAGATCTATGGATGGCGTCATTTGAAATGTGTGGGCAGCGTCTTTCCTTTCCGTTTGATGCCAAGTCAGTTTGGAAACGACAAGACTGCCGTTTGGGTGCAGAACACCAATGCCGACTATAGGCTTTGGGAGGTGACCGACCCGATGAGCCCCGTCATGCAGACAGGTGTGTTGAGCGGTGGTAATATGGTCTTCGCCACCAATGAAAAGACGGAAAAACGCTATGTGATGTTCAAGCCGTCGGCTGCTATGGATGTCATTAGCTGGAAGGCTGTTCCCAACCAGAATCTTCATGGCATTGCCTTGGCCGATAACCTGATCTTGACTTCGCCCATCTTTTTGGAGCAGGCACAAGAGCTGGCTGACTACCATACCGAGTTGGACGGCTTGACCAGCGTAGTGGTCAACGTCAACGAGATTTACAACGAGTTTTCGACTGGCACGCCCGATCCTACCGGCATTCGCGATTTTGTGCGTATGGTGTATCGCCGCAGTTCGGGCCGACTCAAATACCTGACCCTCTTTGGGCGTGCATCTGCCGATTTCCGTAATATCATGGGATATGGCCAGAACTTTGTGCCTTGCTATGAAACTTTTGCTGATCCGCACCATGAATTGAGTTTTTGCGCCGACGATTATTATGCTTTGATGGACAATAACGAAGGCTCCAACTGCGAAGGTAAGGTGGATATCGGTGTGGGCCGTATCTCGGTCTCTACGGTTGAGGAGGCTGAGACGGTGTTGCGTAAGATCCGCCATTTCAACGACCTGATAGCTTCACATGGCGAATGGAAGAACGACATCATCTTTTGCGCTGATGACGAAACGCTGAGTTATGTGGAGAATACGGAGACTTTATACAGGATGCTGGATACGATCTGCCCGTTGCTGACGGCCAAGAAAGTGTATTGTGGCGCCTATCCCGTGGTCAATACCTCAAATGGCGTTGAGATTCCTGGCGCCAATCGCGATTTGATGGATGCCTTTGACAAAGGAGCATTGGCCATGCTTTACACGGGTCATGGCGGTGTGAGAGGCCTGACGGGCGATAATGTGTTTACCAATGCCGACATCGCAGCGCTCAACAATTACGACAAGATGCCTTTCGTTTATACCGCCACTTGCGAGTTCACCAAATACGACAATCCTCTGTTGGTCTCTTCGGGCGAGTTGATGATGTTGAATCCGAATGGAGGCTGCGTGGCCTTGTTCACGGCCTGCCGTCCCACCTTTGGAAACCATAACATCCTGCACTCAAAGGCATTGGTGAAAGTGCTCACCCAAAGGGATGAAGATGGGCTGTCGCTGCGTTTTGGTGACATCGTCAGGATGACAAAGAACAATCCTGATAACTACTCCAGCAATCCAATGGTTAATTTAAACATCCGTTTTGTGTTCATGGGCGACCCGGTGTTGCGTTTCCCCTTGCCTCATGAGGAAGTGGAAGTGAGAACAATCAACGGTGCGGCCATTGGAAGCAGCGATGACCTTCAATTGCATGCCATGAGCATGGTTACTGTGGAAGGTGTCGTCAAAAGGATTGACGGAACGGTTGATAACGGTTTCAATGGCACCTTATGGGCCCGATTCTTCGACAAGAAGGCTAAGGTCAAGGTGAAGTTCAATGGTGCCTCTCCGAGATATGTGTATTACCATAAGGATGTGCTCTACCGAGGGAAGGTCAGCGTGAACAACGGTAGGTTCAGCCTCTCCTTCCAGGTGCCTAAGGATATAGACCAAGAAGGCGGAGTGCCGAGATTCACCTTCTATGCCTATGATTCCATCAACAATGTCGATGCTATGGGCAAGTACGATAACTTGTCGCTGGGTGGCGTCGATCCCTCGGCCGTGGCTGATGACGAAGGGCCTAAGATTCATTTCTATTGGAATTCGCCCGAGTTTGTTGATGGCCAGTCGGTGGAACGTCAAGGCGTGCTTTGCGCTGACCTTTATGACGCCCAGGGCATCTACCACTACGGTTACAGCTTAGGTCGTGATATCGTGCTGAACAGCAATCTTATGGGCTACAATAGTATGGTGCTGAACGACAACTTTGAGCCTGCACTCAACGATTACAGACGGGGTAGGGTGACACTCCCCATCTCCGATTTGAAGCCGGGTACCTACGATTTTAACCTCAAGGTTTGGGACACCCAAGACAACGCTTCGGAGGCCAGCCTTTGGTTTGTTGTCGACGACGACCTTTTCCTCTCACAAGTGCATAACTATCCGAATCCTTTCTCAGAAGAGACTTATATCACCATGACCCATGTCGGAGAAGATGGTAACTTTGACGTAGACATCGAGATCTTTGATATCATGGGCCGTCAGGTGGCCCATGTTAATCGTAAGGTCAGTGCCACAAACGGCGTGATTGAGCCCTTGCGATGGGGTGGCTACGACCAATATGGTCAAGCCCTGCGTTCAGGTGTGTATCTCTATCGCCTCACCCTTACTGACGAGGATGGATACTTCCGGACAGTGAGCCAGAAAATGATAATCGAAAGATGATTGAAAAAATTTTTTCAGTTGATACAATAAGACAATGGAAATAACGTTATTTTTGCAATTTTAAACAAAGTACCTGATATGAAAGTCAAGAAATTTCTTGTTGCCGCTTTGATGATGGTTGCGGCTACCTCTTTTGGACAAAACAACAATGTTATCGGACAGGATTACAGCGTGTCGCCCAATGTCATTACGACCGCAGTGCCTTTCGTCTCTATCGCACCTGATGCCCGTGGCGGTTCAATGGGCGATTGTGGCGTGGCTACCAATCCCGATGTTTATTCCATGCATTATAACCCCGCCAAGTATGTCTACATGAAGGATAAGTTCAGCGCGGGTTTAGGTTTTAGCCCCTGGCTGATCAATCTGGTGCCTGATATGCACTTGGCGTATCTGGCTGCCGCCTACAAAATCAACGAGCGTTCTGCCGTGGCAGGTACCTTGCGTTATTTTGACTGCGGTGAAATCAATTTCAGGGACAGCTACAACCAGGATCAGGGTACCTATAGCCCCAATGAATGGGCTATCGATGCCACTTATTCCCGTATGCTGGGTGATTACCTGTCGGGCGCTGTCGCTGGCCGTTTCATCTATTCCAACTTGAATGCCCAAAATGGTAGCGACTACGGTCGTCCTGGCATTTCTGTTGCCGCCGACGTGGCTGTCTACTACAAGAGACCCGTTGAATGGTTCAGCAACATGGATGCCGATTTCGCATGGGGCGCCGCTATCACCAACATCGGTAGTAAGATCAGCTACAACGGCTCGTCAGACCGTCGTGATTTCATCCCGACCATGCTCCGTGCCGGTGCCTGCTTGGATCTTGAACTCGATGAATACAATTCGTTGGCTTTCACCGCCGAATTGACCAAGCTGTTGGTGCCTACGCCTCCGGTCCTTTCCAGAGACTCCGTCGGTAATCCTATCATCAACGATGATGGCAGCTATCAGATTGCCTATGGTTACGACAATAACGTTTCTACCGTGGCTGGTATGATTCAGTCGTTCTACGATGCTCCTGGCTGTGGCTACGACTCCTATACGGGCGAGCTGGTTCAATACGGCAAGGCTTATGAAGAGCTCTGCGAGATCAATGTCGGCGTGGGTGTTGAGTATTGGTACAACAACGTGTTTGCAGTGCGTGCCGGTTATTTCAACGAGACGGCTCTGAAAGGCAACCGTAAGTACGTCACCCTTGGTGCCGCCCTTCAGTACAATGTGTTTGGTCTGGATGTCTCCTACCTCGTTCCGGTGAACACCGTTGCTGGTAGCAATCCTCTGGAGAACACGGTGCGTTTCAATCTGACCTACAACATGGGTAGAAAGAAGGATTGATCCTATCGTCATGAAACAAAAAAGGCGGCTATTAGCCGCCTTTTTTTGTTTGTTAGAATACCTGTTTAGAAGATCAGTGCAAGTAACACGTACAACCAGTGGGCTGCGATGCCAGCGCAGAGGCCGCCGATGGTGTGTGCCCCGATGGCTTTGCCGATGAGCTTGCGGTAGCCAAGGCTGTCGAGCATGGCGGCATGGGTGCTGAGGAAACCACTCCAGCACATGCCGATGGCGGTAAACACGGCGATGGCGTTGTTGTCGATGATGCCTTCGGTGATGAAACGCGGCACCAGACCGATAGCGGCACCTACAGCACCAAGAGCGGTCATGGGGAAGGAGATAAGAGCACCATCCTTGAAGCCGAAGAGCCATTCGAAGATGAAGTTGATCTTATTAGCCGCCCAGCTGATGACGGGCACACCTTCGTAGGCCACGCCAAGGTATTCACCGTTGCTGCCTGATGCGCCAAAGGTGAGCATCATCACTATGGTGGAGATGCAGAGCACACCTGGGATGATGGCGAAGCCGATACTGACGCCGTCCTTGCCGCCGTCAAGCAACGAGTTGAGGAAACGCATGAACACGCCACCTTCGCTCTTGAAGGAGATCTGCTGCTCGTCGCCACCAAACTCTTCGTCGACAGGTGTGTCCAGCTCAGGGTAGGCTTTCAAGGTAGAGCGTTGCATCAAACGGGTTGAGACGATACTGCCGATGACGGCACCTGCCACACCGACCAAGGCACCCTTGCCGAAGCCTAGACCCGTCATGAAGGCCACGACGACCAGGCCCATGCCGAACGCTGTGCCGAAATTGGTCAGCGAGACGAGTTGGTACTTCTTGAAGTAACGGTTGAAGTTCTTGTCGTGTGCCAAAGTGATGATGGCGGGGTTGTCGCTCAAGAAGGTCATGATAGCACCTAGAGCGGCCACGCCAGGCAGGTTGTAAAGCGGCTTCATCAATGGGCGCAAGAGGTTCTCCAAAAGACGTACCACGCCGAACTCGGTGAGCAGCTTGCTGATGGCGCCCATAAGCACGCAAATGGCCATGATGTAGAACACGGTCTCCAACAGCAGGTGATAGGCCGTCTGCATGAAGGTGTTCAGCATCTTGGGCAGGGTCATCTTATAGGCCAACAGTCCAAAGAAGGCGAAGAAGATGATAAGGAAGACAATGGCTTCAAAGCTACGCTTGGTAGTGAAACGCAACGGCCTTTTCAGTTTCTCTTCAATTCTCTTGAAGAGTTTCTCCACCCTATCGTGATAGTTTAGGGTGTTACGCTTGATGGTGTTGTATTTTGTTTTTGCCATAGCGGATTAGTTTTTCTTCATGTTGAGCAGGTTGATTTTCCAGGTGAGGCCAAGGTTGGCTTGGAACTTGCTGACACCGTCCACGCTGGTATGTGAGCCGCAGAGGTGGAGACGGATGTTGCGGTCGCCTAAGGGATAGTATTCAAAGCCGAGGCTCTCGAAGTCAACCTTTTTACCAGGGGTCACATACTGGTCGTATGCTTCAGTGTTGGGCAACTGGGCTTGGTTGAAGTCGTAACCGGCTTTAGCGAAGACGATCCATTTCTTTCCGATGTCGACACCGATGCCGTAGATGGCGGTGATGTCTTGGCCAAAGAACTTCTCTTGCTCAAACGATGCTCGGTTGATGACGTCGAGGTACATCTCCACGCCTTTGAATTGCAACTTGTTGCCCAAAGCAATATAGTTGATGAACTTGCCAGGTTGGTATTCAATCATGTTGACGGAATAGGCCGTCTTGAAGATACCGAAGTTGCCGTACCACATCAGGTTGTAGGCGTAGATGCTCTGCATAGCCTGGTTGATGAAGGGCGAGTTGCACATCTGGACCAGGAAGTGGTTTTTGCCTGCGTTGTCCTTGTAATTCAAGGATGCACCCACCTCGTAGCAACATACCGTATTCCAGAACTCGGTGCCATAATAAATATCAATGGGGTTGGAATCGTATTCCCAGCCGCCAATGGCCACGACTTGCTTACCTGCAGAAAGGAAGAGGTTGTCGGTAAAGTTCCAATTGAGATAGGCCCAGTCGGTGCCTTGGAAGAAGGTGTTGGCGAATCCGATGTTGGGTGCGTTGATGCGCTGACGCAGATGGTAGCTGAACTTGCTGCCGAGGGTGCCGTCCAAGGCCACGACAAGGTATTTGCCCGCAAAGCCGTGGTCGGTGCTTGGCGCAATAGTGTCATGCCCGGGATGGTAGTCGAGGGTAAAGTCGGCGCGGGTGTTCAGATGCAGATTGTCCAAGGTGACAAACGGCTTGCTTTCTTGCGAAAAGGCCTGCAGAAAGGCGAAAACGGATAAAAAGGTGAGGAGTAACGCTTTTCTCATACACAAATAAATTTGCTGCAAAGGTAAGAATTAAAAGTGTTGGGATTGGCGTTTGTGGCAACAAAAAAAACGGGGCGGATGACTCCGTCCCGTTGTGGGGTAGTATTGAAGGCATGTCATACAGAGGCTTTGGCCGAGTGTATCTATGCCTTCGACGCCTTAGCAAACTTCGATGGTCTGCATGGTCTGCTTCTTCTCTTCGACGGTCACCTTCGGGATGACGATGTCGAGGATGCCGTTTTCGACCTTGGCGCTGATCTGCTCCTTGTGGATGTCCTCAGGCAGCATCACCGTCTGGCGGAAGTGTTCGACCGAGAACTCGTGACGCAGGTAGCGCATCTCTTCCTTGTTCTCTTTCTTCTCGCTCTTGTTCTCTTTGACCATCTCAACGACGAGGTTGCCTTCGGCATCGATGCTCAACTTGACGTCTTCCTTGGTGAGACCAGGGATGCAGAGCTCAAGTTTGTAGTTGTCTTTCGTCTCCATGATGTTCATGCGGGGCGTTGAATACGTTGTGTCGTTCCAGTTCATCAGTTCGTTGAACAGAGTAGGCATAAAGTCTTGATTTCTTCTAGTTACTAACATGGTTTTGATCTCCTATTTTTTAGTTGTTTATTTTTGTGTTCGTTTCACTCAGCAGGGACTCACGTCGCCTGCTTAATGTCCTGCCGTCCCTACGGGACTTTGCTTGGACGACTGCATCTAGTCAAATTCTTTGCCAAGGCCAAAAGAGGCCTAAAATCGGTAAATTTACTGACAAAATTTCCGATTATAGGTAATTATGTGCAAGTAATTATGACAAAATTTCCGAAAATAGGGTAAAAACCTATCGTTTTATTCCGTACTTTTGCCGTCCGAAAACGAGCATTTAACCTTGTTAGATAAGTTGAGATCATGGAAGAAAAACTGTTCAATAAGAATTATCTCTGCCTTTGTGCGGCTAATTTCCTGTTTTTCTTCTCGTTCTACCTCTTGCTGCCCGTGTTGCCTTTCTTTATAATGGAGAAATATCAGGCGGGCAATGCGATTATCGGAACGGTCATCTCTTGTTACACGCTGGCTACTTTGGTGGTACGTCCTTTCTCGGGCTATATGATGGACACTTTCAAACGTAAGCCTTTGTATTTGTTGGCATTGTCCATCTTTACGGCGGTGTTTGTCGGCTATCTCTTTGCCGCCACTATCACTATCTTGATTATCATCCGCATTGTTCACGGCTTGGCATTTGGTTTGACTTCTGTGGGTGGCAATACCTTGGTTATTGACGTGGTGCCATCGGAGCATAGGGGAGAGGGTATCGGCTATTATGGTGTGGCCAACAACATCGCCATGGCTGTAGGTCCGATGACGGGCTTGTTTGTATATGAGCATTTCAGCTTCAATGCTATCTTTATGGGTTGCATGGCTTGCAGCCTGTTAGCGGCTTTGTTTGCATCAAGGATTCAGACTAAGGTAAGACCGCCCGTCAAGCGTCCTCCGATCTCCTTGGACCGTTTCATCTTGTTGAAAGGTTTACTGGCGGGCATATCGTTTACCTTGTTGGCCTTCGCCTATGGTCAGATCTCCAATTATATCGCTCTTTATGCCAAGGAAATGGGCCTGACCATCAGTAGCGGTTTGTTCTTCTCGGTGTATGCCGTCGGCCTTATCGCCTCTCGGCTTTTTGCTGGCAAGATGGTTGATAAGGGCAAGGTGACGCAGACTATCGCCTTAGGTTTGGGTATCGTTGTGTTCGCCATGTTCGGACTGGGGATGTGCCATCATTGTAATGCCTTGGGCTCGGAATACACGGCAACGGCATTCCTTTTGATTGCCTTGTGCTGCGGTTTGGGATTCGGTTTGGCCTTCCCGTCCTTTAATGCCTTGTTCATCAACCTAGGCACCAACGCGCAACGTGGCACCGCCACATCCACCTATCTCACCACTTGGGACCTGGGTCTTGGCATCGGCATCTTCTCGGGCGGCATGCTTGCTGAGCATTTCTCATTCTCGGCAGCCTATTTGGTGGCTTCGGCCTCGGTGTTGGTGTCGCTCATCTTTTTTGTTGTCATTGTGACGCCTCATTATCATAGAAATAAACTTCGCTAATGCAGCCCGTTCTTCCTATAGTCCAGCTTCGTGATGCCACATCAGATGACGCGCCTTTCATTGCACGCGTGGTTTTGGCGGGCATCGATATGCTTGACATAGATGCTACCCTTCCTGATGAGCAGCATTCCATCTTTGAGCACTTGATGGATATATGCCGCATGAGCGACACCTTATATAGTTTCTGCAATACACGCATTGCCGAGATTGATGGCCATCCGGTGGGCGCATTAGTGGCTTACGACGGCGCTCGCTATGCTGCCTTGCGCGCCAAGACTTTCGGCCTCGTGCAACAGACTTCAGGCATGGACTTGAGCCGCAACGCGATGGAAACCAGTTCAGGTGAGTTCTATCTTGACAGCATGGCGATTCTGTCCGATTACAGGGGTATTGGCATTGGAAAAAAGCTGATACGTGACCGCATGGATTATGCCTTGCGCAACGGTTTTCATAAGGTTACCTTGCTTGTCGACAAGGATAAACCGCATTTGCAAAGGTATTATGAAAGCGAAGGGTTCGCTTTCGGTGAGGAAATGTTTGTGTTTGGGGCTTGGTATAATAAGTTGGAGAAAAATCGGGAGAAATAAGGATTTTTGTTACTTTTGTCCCAATTAAAACTGTTTTTCGATGAAAAAGCTCCTTCTCTTTGCCTTTATTTTGGCTTCACTTCAGCTTTCCGCCCAGCAAATGCTTGTCGGATCATACAACATTCGCTACAAAAACGCCAACGACAGTATCCAAGGCGAGGTTTGGGCCAAGCGTTGTCAGGTCATCTGCGACCAGGTGAACTTTATGGCGCCCGATGTCTTTGGCACGCAGGAAGTGCTATGGTCACAACTACAGGACATGAAACATGCCCTCGATGGCTATGATTATATCGGTGTCGGACGCGATGACGGAAAACGGGCTGGCGAGCATGAGGCCATCTTTTATAAGAAAAGAAAACTGCGCCTTCTTGACCATGGCGATTTCTGGCTGAGCGAGACACCCGACAAACCTGGCTTGGGCTGGGACGCGGTCTGCATCCGTATTTGCACATGGGGTAAATTTGTCGTAAAAACACAGAAAGAACAACGAAACGGAATGTTCAATCGGAAGAAATCTGAGCCTGCCGTGGAGTTCTATTTTTTCAACCTCCATATGGACCATGTGGGTGTGGTCGCACGTCGCGAAGCAGCTAAACTTGTGGTGCAGCGCATACGCGAGATGGCGGAAGGGACCCCGGTCATTCTCACAGGTGACTTCAACGTTGACCAAAATGATGAAATCTATACCATCTTTACCGAGTCGGGCCTGCTGAAAGACACCTTCGATGCTGCCCGCATCCGTTTTGCAGAGAATGGCACATTCAACGCTTTCAAGACCAATTATTACACCACAAGCCGTATCGACCATGTCTTTGTGTCGCCTGCCACGACAGTAGATGCTTATGGTGTGTTCACCAACAGCTATTGGACTCCTGATGAGGACCCGGACAACACCATTAAGGCATCCGAAGCGCCGCAGCAGATCTCATTCGACACCTACATTCGGCACAATCCCTCGGACCATTATCCGGTGTTTGTGAAAGTCAAGCTTTGATTTTTCGCCTCCTGATCTCGCTCCATGTCTGTAGCACCACTGAGATGATAATCAGCGCGATGCCGATGCAGAACGAGAAATTCAACTCCTTGTACTCGCTGAAGATGAACATGGAGAGGATGATGCTATACACAGGCTCCAGGTTGTAAGTGAGATTGACGGTGAAGGCAGGAATCTTTTGCAACA
Organism: uncultured Bacteroidia bacterium; assembly: GCA_902786745.1. Classification (GTDB taxonomy): domain Bacteria; phylum Bacteroidota; class Bacteroidia; order Bacteroidales; family F082; genus Limimorpha. Next base: position 53,973 of record CADADR010000003.1, on the reverse strand, counting down.
CGATGATTTGCAGCAGGCACAGGCCGATGGTGCAAACGACGACCATGAAAGCGAGGTAGGGATAGTCCAAGCCAACGGGATAGAGTCGCCCGACGGGGATAAACATATTATATAAAGGTATGAGGCAGGTCAGGCCGATGAGGCCACCGACCATCTCCCAAAGCAGCATGTTCTTAGCTTCGTAGTGCTTGCCTACGCGCTGGTTGGCGATGGCAAACAAGGCGTACAAGGCAGAAGAGACCACACCCAGGGCAATGCCTAGGCGGTAGCGTGCATCGAATTGGAAGATGAGGTAGATGCCAAGTAAGGTGAGAAGACTGAACAAAAACTCGCGTCCTGAGAATCTATGCTTGTTGATGATGGGCTCAAACAGGGCGGTGAAAAACCCGACCAAGGAGAAACACACCACGCCGATGCTGACGTTGGAAGCCTTGATTGAGGCATAGAAAAACACCCAATGTAGGCACAATAACATACCTACGCCACCCATTTGCAAAATGTCCCTGAATTTGTACCGTTGTAGAGACGTGCCATGGCGCGTCTCTACAAATCGCAAATAAACAAACATAATCAACGCTGCTGCAGCCATGCGCCACCATACCAAGATGGCGGAATCCAAGGTGATGAGTCGCCCCAACACGCCAGTGAATCCGGCGATGAAGACAGAGAGATGCAGCAGCAGATAGTCCTTTTTCATGGCTTTCTCCTTTGGCGCACGGCCTCGAAGGTGACGATGGCGGTGGTCACCGACACGTTGAGCGAGTCGGCGATGCCGTTCATGGGGATGATGATATTCTGGTCGGCGGCCTCGACCCAAGCATCGGAGATGCCCGTAGCCTCAGTGCCCATCACAAGTGCGGATGCCTTGCGGAAGTCGGCGTCAAGATAGTCGATGGAGGCCTTGAGGTAGGTGCAGTAGATGGTGATACCGTTCTTTTTCAGCCAGCTGATGCATTCTTCGGTTGAGCAGGCATAGACAGGCACGCTGAAGATACAGCCGATGCTGGCACGGATGGCATTGGGGTTATATAGGTCGGTGGCAGGGTCGGCCACGATGACGGCATCGACGCCTGCGGCGTCGGCGGTGCGCATCACAGCCCCGAGGTTACCGGGCTTTTCCACCGTTTCCAACACAATGATCAATGCGTCTTTTCTCGGCTTGAACTCGTTGAGGCTCTTGTATTTGGGTATGGCCACGGCCAGCAGCCCATCGCTGCCTTCGCGGTAGGCGATCTTGTCGAACACCTCTTCAGTGACGGTCTCGATGAACTCGGCTTTGATGGCGAGCTGCCCACGCAGCAACGACTCGCAGACATACAACTGCTCAATCACGAAGCCGCATTTTTGAGCGCGCTCAATCTCGCGCTGCCCTTCGATGAGGATGCGGTTCTGCTCGCGACGTTCTGCAGCCTTCTGTAGTTTGACGAGATTCTTGATTTTAGGGTTTGTCTTGCTGGTAATCATTGCTTTTTTCCTTTCATTTGCGACAACACCAATCCGAATACCACCAGCAGGATGCCGATGATTTTATTTGCTGTCAGTGCCTCGTGGATGATAAAGTAACTGAAGATGGCCGTGAAAACGGGGATCAGGTTGGAATAGACATTGGCTCGTGAAGCGCCCAGCCTGCTGAATGTGAATGCCCATAAAGAGTAAGCGACGGCGCTGCAAAACACACCCAGGCAGATCAAGGGGACGATATAGCCTCCTATATTGGCGAAGTTGGATGGCTCAAAACGCTCCATGATGACAACCATCGGAGCGAAATACAGCATTCCGATGATGTTTTGCACCCAGGTGATGGTCAATGGCTTGTATAGTTTCGTCAACTTGATGAGCGCGATGGAATAACCCACGGCCACCAAGACGGCGCCGAAGAGCAAAAGGATGCCTTTCGGTGAGGCGATGAATTCAAGGTCTTTGTTGAGCAGCATGACGATGACACCGACGATGTTCATTGCTGTCAGGTGTTCTTTCAAGAAAATGCGTGCTGCTACAGGGGTGACTAAAGGTATCAATGCGATGATGCCGGAGCCGATGACGGGGGAGGTGTTCTTCAGTCCGTAGCCTTCAAAGATGAAGTAGAGAAAAGGCTCAAACATGGCCGCCAAGGCAAAGAGTCCCAAGTGCTCCTTTTTGACTTTTTCGTTGAGGTGGAAGGCGAAAAGTATGGCCGTGAAGAATATTGTTGCAATAAAAAGGCGCAAAAAGATTGTCGCTGTGGGGTTGAGGTTTTGGTAGACTTGTGTCGACCAAACAAACGACATCCCCCAGAAAATCATGGCGATAACGCCGGCGAGATGAACTATGTAGTTCCTGCTTTTCATGCTGCAAAATTACAGTTTTTTGAGATTGTTTTTCAAAAGTGGAGTATTTCGGCAAGGTTTTTGTAGTTTTGCGGGGTGAAAATGAAAGTAAATTAAAGTCTAATAATTAAAAATCTAATGAAATGAAAAAGTTAAGTTTGATTTGCATGACGGTTCTGGCAGTATTTGCAATGGCTTCTTGCCGTGGTCCTCGTGGTCCTCAGGGTTCTGCAGGCCATGATGGCAACGCCAATGTGGTCTCTTCCACGGTGACAGTTCACTCCGATGACTGGGAGTGGGTCAACAACTGCCAATGGATGGTTGAGATCGACTATCCCGCCATCAACAACAATGTGTACAACTATGGTGCGGTGCTCGTTTATATGAGCGTTGGCGATACTTGGTCGCAGGTGCCGTTGACCTACTACTATCAGGACACGTTTACCAATGATCAAGGCCAACAAGAAGTCATCAACTGCGAGGCTTCCATCGAAGTGTCTACTTTGAAAGACGGTGGTGTGCGCCTCTTCTGGACTGAGAGCGACTTCTATGATGGCATGCGCCCCGGCAAGCACGACTTCAAGATTGTGGCCATCGAAGCCTCGGTGTTTAGCAACCGCAGCGATGTCGACTACAGCAGCTACGAGGCCGTGAAGACCGCCTTCCAACTGGCTGACTGATAAACAATAACGGTAATTAAAAGATGTGGAGAGGTAGCACGCTACGTCTCCACTTTTTTTATTGCATGGCCAGCGAGAACCACATGAAACCGATGTAGCCTAAGGTGAGGAAAGCGCCTTCCCAACGTGAGATCTTTCGTCCCTTGCCTGTGAAGACGAACAAAAGCATGAGAATGTTGGCTGCAAAGAGAATCATGAGTTGCTGGTTCATCATGGGCTCGAAAGGCAGCGGCGTGATGATGGAGCTGACACCTAACACCATGAAGATATTCAAGATGTTTGAGCCTAATACATTGCCAATGGCGATGCCAGAATTCTTTTTCAGGGCAGCCACAATGGAGGTGATGAGCTCGGGTAACGAAGTGGCCGTGGCGACTACGGTGAGTCCGATGGTGCTATCGCTCATACCCCAGTTGTGGGCAAGGATTTGGGCATTGCGGGAGACCAACTCGCCGCCTAAATATAGTCCAACGATGCCTGTCACGAGAGCAAGGATGGTCTTGCCCCATGGCATGGCTTCCTGCACGTTCTCTGTTTCTTCTTTTGGGTCGTTTTTTAGCATGGTCAGCAGCAAATAGGCGAAGCCCATTAGCAAGAGGGCGATGCCTTCAATCCAGTTGATGGTACGGGCCTGTTTTGTGAAGAAATAATTCGCCATCAATGTGATGGCGAGTGTGGCGACAAATCCTGCTGGAATATCGCGACGGATGGAGATGCGGTTCACGTCGATAGGCCAGATGAGGGCACTCACTCCAAGGATGAGGAGTATGTTCATCGTGTTGCTGCCGATGATATTGCCGATGGCAAGGCCGGGGTTGCCTTTCGCACACGAAAAAACGTTGACAATCATCTCGGGTAACGAGGTGCCGAAGGCCACAATAGTCAGTCCAATGATGAGCGGCGACAGCTTCGCACGGATGCCCACGCTGGTGGCTCCGTTGACAAGCCAGTTAGCGCCTAAAATCAAGGCGACAAAGCCGACGATGAGTAATAATAAAGGTATTAGCGATGCCATCTTAAACGTTGTAATTTCTAGCTCCAAAAATCTTGCTTCCTACCCGCACCAAAGTTGCGCCTTCCTCCACTGCAATGGGATAGTCGTCCGACATGCCCATCGAAATCTCTTTGAACTGTGGCTGGCCTGCGAAATACTTGGCCTTCAAGGTGTCGAAAATCTCTTTCAGGTGTTTGAATTCCTTGCGGACTTCATCCATGTCTTCTGTGAAGGTGGCCATGCCCATCACACCACAAATGCGCACATTATCCATTTTTTTGAACTCATCCGACTCAAGCAGCTGTCGGGCTTCGTCCAAATCAAGGCCGAATTTGGTCTCTTCTTGGGCGATGTGGAATTGCAGCAGGCAATCCACCACGCGGTCGTGCTTCTTGGCTTCCTTGTTGACGGCCTCCAAGAGGTTGGCCGAGTCGATGCTGTGGATGAGCGTGACGAAGGGGATGATGTATTTTATCTTATTGGTCTGCAAGTGGCCGATGAAGTGCCATTGGATGTCGGTGGGCAGCACCTCATGCTTGTCGCGCATCTCAAGGGCGTGGTTTTCGCCAAAGATACGCTGTCCTGCGTCGTAGGCTTCCTGCAAGTCGCTGACGGGCTTGGTCTTGCTGACGGCCACCAAAGTCACTGACTTGGGTAGCGTCGCTCTGATTTTTTCCAAGTTTTCCTTAATCATAGTTCAATGATTTGAATGTGCAAAAATAGTGAATCCTATCAATTCAACGGTCAAACATTTCAACAATTAAACAATAATTCTTACCTTTGCACCCAAATTTTTGAGAATTATGTTTGAAGGTTTAAGCGAAAAACTGGAACGTTCGTTCAAAGTCCTTAAAGGACAGGCTTTTATCACGGAAGTCAATATTGCCGATACGATGAAAGAAATCCGTCGCGCCCTCTTGGACGCTGACGTCAGCTATAAGATTGCCAAGGATGTCACCAACAACATCAAGGAGAAGGCTCTCGGCCAAGAGATTCTCACCTCGGTGAAGCCGGGCGACATGATGGTCAAGATCGTCCACGATGAGTTGGCCGAACTGATGGGCGGCGAGGCTGTCGACATCAACTTGAAAGGTCAGCCGAGCATCATCTTGATAGCCGGTCTTCAGGGTTCTGGTAAGACCACTTTCTCAGCCAAGTTGGCCTCCTATCTGAAACGCAAACGCAGCAAGCAAGTCTTGCTGGTGGCTGGTGACGTGTACCGTCCTGCCGCTATCGAGCAATTGAAAGTGCTGGGCCAACAGGTGGAGGTTGAGGTCTATAGCGAGGAAGGCAACAAGAACCCCGTGCAGATTGCACAACATGCCATTGAGCACGCCAAGGCTCAAGGCAAGAACGTGGTCATCATCGATACCGCCGGTCGTCTAGCCGTCGATGAGGAGATGATGAACGAGATTGCCAACATCAAGGAGGCTGTGAAACCGCATGAGACCTTGTTTGTGGTCGACTCAATGACGGGTCAGGATGCCGTGAACACGGCTAAGGCTTTTAATGACCGCCTCGACTTCGACGGCGTGGTGCTGACCAAGCTCGACGGCGACACCCGTGGCGGTGCGGCCCTTACCATCCGCACGGTGGTGGAGAAGCCCATCAAGTTTGTTGGTATCGGCGAGAAGATGGATGCCTTGGATGTGTTCCATCCCAAACGTATGGCCGACCGTATCCTCGGCATGGGCGACATCGTCTCTCTCGTGGAACGTGCCCAGGAGCAATTCGATGAGGAGGAAGCCCGTAAACTGCAGAAGAAACTTGCTAAAAACGAGTTCAACTATAACGACTTCCTGAAACAGATCCAGCAAATCAAGAAGATGGGTAACCTGAAGGATCTCGCCAGCATGATTCCTGGCATGGACAAGGCCATGAAGGGAGAGGAAATTGACGACGATGCCTTTAAGAGCATCGAGGCCATCATCTATTCAATGACGCCACAGGAACGCGAGAACCCGAAGCTGCTCAACGGCACGCGCCGCAAACGTATCGCCGACGGTAGTGGCACTAGCATCGTTGAGGTGAACCGTCTTGTGAAACAGTTTGAGGAGACCTCGAAAATGATGCGCATGATGACCACCGGTGGTGGCAAAAAGATGTTGCGCATGGCTGGAGCAATGAAACGCAGATAAACTTTAATACACTATGGATAACAAGATAATCGACGGCAAAGCCGTTTCCGAACAGATTAAGAAAGAAATCGCCGCTGAAGTGGCAGATATGATCGACCATGGCATTGCAGCTCCGCATCTGGCAGCTGTCATTGTGGGCGAAGATGGCGCCAGCAAGACCTATGTGGCTTCGAAGGAGAAAGCCTGCCATTCGGTAGGCATGACTTCATCGGTGTATCGTCTTCCTGAGAGCACGACCGAGAAAGAGATGCTCGACATGGTGGAGTTCCTGAACAACGACCCCGAGATTGATGGCTACATCATCCAACTACCCTTACCGAAGCATATTGACGAGAACAAGGTCATCAATGCCATCAAACCATCTAAGGATGTGGATGGTTTTACCAGCGTTAACGCGGGCCGTATGCAACTGGGACATCCTTGCTTTATTCCTGCCACGCCCAATGGCATCATGGAGCTCATCAAGCGCTCTGGCGTCGAAACGGTGGGAAAGAACGTGGTGGTGCTGGGCCGTTCCAACATCGTGGGCACGCCTATGGCCATCCTGATGTCGCGCAAGGGCATTGACGCTACCGTTACTATGTGCCACAGCCGCACCAAGAACCTGCCCGAGATTGCACGTCAGGCTGATATCCTCATTGCCGCCATTGGAAAGCAGGGCTTCGTGACTGCCGATATGGTGAAACCTGGTGCTGTGGTCATCGACGTGGGTATCCACCGCATCGAAGACGCATCCAGCCCAAAGGGTTATAAGATCATGGGTGATGTGGACTATGACGAGGTCTACAAAGTGGCCTCCAAGATCACCCCTGTTCCCGGTGGTGTGGGTCCCATGACCATCGTGTCGCTGCTGCAAAACACCTTGAAAGCCGCCAAAGGCGAGGTCTATCCCAAATGATGAGAAGGGCTCTATTGGTCGGTTTGGTGCTGCTTACCCTCCTCGCTCATGCTCAAGAGGAAGGCAAGGCGGGCTTTACCCCTTTGTTTAACCCTGTTCTGAAGTCGGAGTTGCCTGAGGAGGTGAAAGAGACCTCGGGACTCTTTTTCCATAATGGCCGTCTTTGGACTCACAACGACAGCGGTGGCAAGCCAATCCTGTTTGCCCTCGACACCACGTCTTTTGAGGTGGTACAGAGAATCACGCTCTCCCATGCCAAAAACAAGGACTGGGAAGATGTTTGCACCGATGGCGAGAATGTGTATGTCGGCGATTTCGGCAACAACAAGGGCAAAAGGAAAAACCTAAGAATCTACACTTTCCCGCTATCAGCCCTCCCGGAGAATGGCGACGCCACCATTGACGTTGACTCCATCACCTTCTGTTTCGGTGACCAGACGAATTTTGTCCATAAAAAACAAGAGCATGACTACGACTGCGAGACCATGTTTGCCACGGAGGATTGTATCTATCTCTTCAGCAAGGGTTGGGCTACGGGGACAACCCGTATGTACCGCCTTCCGAAAACGCCTGGCGATTATGTGGCCGAAGTCGTCAATGGATTTGACTCACAGGGGCTGTTGACGGGCGCCGACTATGACAGGGAGAATCATATCCTTGTGTTGGTGGGTTATGTGAAGAATGTCTGGAAGCCTTTCATGTATCTCATCTTCGACTTCGACGAGGCTGGCGTGAAATTTGACAACCGTAGATTTGAGATGCCGCAATTAACTGGCGCCCAAACCGAAGGCATATGTTTCTTCGATGACGGACGTTGCTTTGTCACCTCTGAGACCTCTCCCACCATGACTTCGAGGGTGTTTGTGGCTGATTTCCGCAAATGGATTGAGAAAGAGCTGAAAAACAAGAAACAGTGAAAAGGGTTATCCTCATAGTATTTGCTATATTGTCGCTTGTATCCGTGGCTTTTTCGCAGCCGTCGAAGAAGGCCGTGAAAGCTTACGAGTCGGCAGAGGAGGCCTTTTTGAAACGTGACTACACAAAGGCTTACCAACAAGTCCTCAAAGCCATCGTCGAAGACCCAAACTATGCCGAAGCCTGGCTGTTGGAAGGCGAGATTGGGATGGAAACTAAGGACTATGACATGGCCATACTGGGTTACGAGAAAGCCTTGGCATGCGATTCGATGTTGTTTCCTCCTGCCGCCATCACCTTGGCTCGTCTTTATGATGCGCGAGGAAACTACAAACGCGAAGCGGTCTTGTTGCGTTGGTATCAGTCGAGGGCTTCGGGCAATGCAGCTAATGATGCAACAGTGTCCGAGCTGCTTGAGTTGGCAAGGTTTCGCGATGAGGCCATCAGTCATCCTGTAGCGTTCGACCCTGAGAATCTTGGATCCGAGATCAACAGTGCTGACGATGAGTATGTCAACGCCCTGACGTTTTATGGCGACCATCTGCTGTTTACGCGAAAGATGAACCGAGGTAACGGGTATTATGAGGAAGAGGTTTTTGTGTCGCAGAAGGCTGATGACGGATGGACTACACCAGAGCCGTTGTCGTTTAAGTCCTTCCCCGATGCTATTGACCCGGGTGCGGCTTTCCTTTCCGCCGATGGCTCGAAACTATATCTGACAGGTTGCGGCTGGGGTCGCGAAAGCGGTTGCGACCTCTATGTGTCGCATTGGAGTGTAGACCAATGGTCGATGCCACGCAAGATAGAGGGTAGCATCAACACCGGTAGTTGGGAGTCGCAGCCCTGCGTGAGTGCCGACGGCAAGGAATTATACTTCGTTTCGCGGCGCAACGGCAATGCCGACATCTATTGTAGCCGACGCAATGCCGACCGTAGCTGGGGCGAGCCACAGAATCTTGGGGCACCAATCAATACCAAAGGTTCGGAGATGGCGCCTTTCCTGCATCCCGATGGTCGGACGCTTTATTTCTCTTCCGACAAGCACATCGGAATGGGCGGATTCGACCTGTTCATGAGCCGTAGGGGAGAGGATGGCAGGTGGCAAGAGCCCGTCAACCTTGGTTTCCCCATTAATACTCAAGGCGACGAAATCAACTTCTTCGTGGCAGCTGACGGCAAGACGGCATTCATCTCTTCGCAACGTGAAGGTGGTCAAGGCGGTTATGATATCTACACGTTTGAACTGCCCGAAGAAATCCGTTCCGACTCGGCCAACTATTTCTCCAACGTGGATGTAACTGAACTTTCACCAGGTGATGCCATTGTGCTTCAAAACATACAGTTTGAGTTTAACAGCTCTGCTTTGACAGGAGACTCCCAATCAGGTATTGAGATCCTTTCGACGTTCCTCAAGCGTAATCCGGAACTAAGGGTTGAACTGGCTGGCCATACCGACGATGTGGGTAATGCCAACTACAATCTGAAGCTTTCATCCGACCGTGCCGAGGTTGTCCGTCAGGCTTTGATTGCTAGTGGGATTGAGGAAAACCGACTGACCGCTAAAGGCTATGGTGCCACCAAACCGTTGTGGCCCAACGACAGCGATGAACACCGTGCTTTGAACCGTAGAACAGAAATGATAATAATAGATTGAATATGAAGAAACTAACTTTGCTAATTGCTACTGCTATCTTGATGTCGGCTTGTGTGAAGACTAAGGAACCAACCCGTTTTTCGGTTTTGGGCGATAGCTATTCCGCTTTCGACGGTTATGTTGATCCTGACACCAACGACCCGTATATTTATTATCCTCAAATAGGTGTGACTGGTATTGAGCAGATGTGGTGGCGTCAAGTGGCCGATTCGTTGAATTGGGTACTTGACCATAATAATTCGTTTTCGGGCTCTTTGGTCTGCAACTATGCTGACTTTGACGGTGGAAGTTATTATGCACCCAATTCCTTCATCCGTCGTATGAATAACCTGGGCAATCCAGATGTGATTTTCATCCTTGGCGCTACTAACGATGTGTGGAATGGAGCACCTTTCGGTGATTACGTTTATTCTGATTGGACCGAAGAACAACTTTGTTCTTTCCGTCCCGCATTGGCATATATGCTTGACTATCTGAAGAGGCAACATCCCAATGCCAAGCTGTATTACCTTCTTGAAACGGATCCTTGCCCGGGTGCCATCGATGCGGAAACGCGCTTGAATCTTATCGAATCGGTGCACCGTGTCACCTATCATTACAATGTTGACTGCGTTGATTTGTACGACATCCACAAGGAGTGGTGGCATCCTGATGTCGAAGGACAAAAAGGTATTGCCGACCAAGTGTTGGAGTATCTCTCAATGTCTGTGCTTTAATGCCTGAAACGGTAACGTACCGTCAGCTCGTCATTTGATGGGGTGGGTACGTCCCAATAGGGTTTCTCTGACGTTGAGTCTGTCGAATCATCGGAGGATGAGCCATTTGAATCATCATCCTCTTCATCGTCTTCTTCCCAATGGTATACCTCTTTTTGAGGTCCTTCTTTCCTTAGGAATATGGCCAGCAGAATGCCTATGAGTGCTCCGCTGAGATGGCCTTCCCATGAGATGTTTTGGGGTATGGCCAAAGATGGTATTATGCCCCAGATGAAGCTTCCGTAAAGGAACACCATGATGAGGGAGATGACAATGAGCATGCGGTTGCCACGGATGAAGCCGCTGGTAATCAAGAACAAATTGAGGCCATATACAAGGGCGCTTGCGCCGATATGTGTGGTACTTGGGTCGCCGATGCACCAAGTGAGCAGCCCGCTGCCCAAATAAGTGATGAGCATCACGCGGTTGGCGAGGCTGGGATAACAATAGTATAAGGCTGTACCAAGAACAATGATGGGGATGGTGTTGGAGAGCAAGTGCTCCCAGTTGCCGTGCAAGAAAGGCAGGGTGAAGATCCCGATCAACCCTCTGGCAGTGTGGGGTGTTATGCCGAAGCGCCCCAAATAGATCCCGAACGACCATTCGATCGTCTTCACTACCCACATCATTGCTACAATGATCAAGGGGATGACGAGGCTACCCAGAAACTTTTTTCTTTCTGCTTTGTTGTCCATGCCTATGGGTTCATCAAGAATCGTTCCGCTGCAAAGGTCGGAAATTTTGGCAGAGTAGCATAAAAAAAGCGTCCCTAAAAGAACGCTTTTTTGTGTAAAGACCACTTTCCATTAAGGAAGGAACGGCATCTTGACCACAACGGCCTTGATGAGCTTGTTGCGGATCTTGATGAAGATCTCGGTGTCCTTCTTGCTGAAGGCTTTCTTCACTAGGGCGGTGCCGATGTTCTTTCCAGTCGAAGGTGACGGGCTGCCTGAGCGCACCATACCGATGCAGTTGCCTTCGGCATCGCACACTTCATAGCCGTTACGCGGGATACCACGGTCGATCATCTCGAAGCCGACGATCTTCTGGCTCACGCCATTGGCCTTCTGAGCGGCGAAGATTTCGCGGTTGAGGAAGTCGTTGCCGTCGACGAACTTGGTGATCCAGCCGAGACCAGCCTCGATGGGGCTGATGGTGTCGTCGATTTCGTGGCCGTAGAGGCAGAAGCCCTTCTCGAGACGGAGGGTGTCGCGGCAGCCCAGACCAGCGGGCATGATGCCAAACTCCTTGCCAGCCTCAAAGACGGCGTCCCAAACCTCCTTGGCGTGGGCGACGGGGATGTAGATCTCGCAGCCGCCTGAGCCAGTGTAACCTGTGGTCGAGAAGATGATGTTGTCGACGCCGGCGAAGTTGATGATTTGGAAGGTGTAGTATTCCATATCCACCACGTTGGCCTTGGTGAGCTTCTGCATGGCCTTCAGGGCGTTGGGGCCTTGTACGGCAAGCTGAGCCCATTCTTCGCTCTCGTTCTTGAAGTCTTCACCGAGAGTCATGCCGAACTTCTCGGCAATCTGGCTCATCCAAGCCCAGTCCTTGTCGATGTTGGCGGCGTTGGGCACCATGAAGTAGTGGTCGTCGGCGATGCGGTAGACGAGCATGTCGTCCACGATGCCGCCCTTGCCGTTCGGCAGGCAGGTGTATTGCACCTTGCCATCGCTCAAAGCGGCGACGTCATTGACGGTGCAGTACTGCATGAACTGCTTGGCCAGGGGACCTTTGGCGCGGAACTCGCCCATGTGCGACACGTCGAACACGCCGACGTTGTTGCGGACGTTGTTATGCTCTTCGACGAGGCCGGTGTATTGGATCGGCATGTCGTAACCGGCGAATTCAGCCATCTTGGCGCCCAGGTCGTGATGGATCTGGTTGTAAGGGGTCTTCTTTAATTCGATGTTTTCCATTGGTGTATTATTAATATTATAGTTTGTTCTAGTCGGCGGCAAAGATAGGGAAAAATGTCTTTATCTCGTCGTGTCGTGCAGCGATTTCTTAAAGCTTGGTCCGAAGTACAGTCTGGTGTAGTTGAGGTCGTAAACCGAGACCGCTCTCGGGGCGTCATTGTTCACCTGACGCTTCAGGGTACAGCCATTGGCGGGGTCGACCCAATACTGGATGGCTGAGCCGTCGGGTTGGTCGACGAAGAAATGCCAGCAATCGATGTCGAGCACTTTCTCCATGCCGAGATAATACTTCGAGAGGTCGTCCTTCTCCACCTCGTTGGCGAAGGTGTTGAGCGGGAAGAAGCTCGTGCCAAGGGGTTCAAACTCCCAGTCGACATCGTCGGTCCATCCCTGTGCCTCGGGGCGGTAGTACCAGTTCTTTCCCGTCTTGAGGTTCCAGAAACGGTCGATGCCCTGTCCGTCGTTGTAGGCTTCGTTCTCACCCAGCTTCATGTAGGTCTCGCTGCAGTTGGAGGCGGGATTGAAGATGGTTACGAAGTAATGGTCGGTGGGCGGATTGAATTTGTAGGTGCCTGTGAAGGCCTGGGTTGCAGGCTTCTCCATCTTTTCGATGACAGGGGCCACATACGGCTCGCTCACGATGATGGAGGCCACCACCTCAGCATTGTCTTCATGGCAGGTGGCTATAATGTTGCATTCTCCAGCCTGTTTGGCGATGATTTCGATACGATCGCCATATTTGATTGGCTTAAAGCTGATGACTTTGGAGCCCGAAATGTTGTATCCATTCGAATGGCAGTTCTCAAAGGGTTTCCAAACGATGGTGTCGCCAATCGTCATCTTGAATTCGCTCTCGTTTGCCTCTTGGGCCATGACAAGGCCAGCGAAGCATAGAATCATTAAGGTAAACAGTGCTTTTTTCATGGTAGGAAAGTTAATAATAGATTGCAAAGATACGAATTATTTGGAATTATTTGGTTTTGTTGAATTCCTTTTCAAATGCTTCACGCATTTTATGTTCGTCGCGGATGATTTTCCTAAGTTCTTCCAACCGTGGTGCGTTCTCCGATTCGGGCAGCCATAGCTTGAGGTAGCCTGTGTCGGAATATTTCTCCATCAGGTGTTCGCGAAAGCGTTGGAATTGCTGCTCCTTGTCATAGTTGGGGAAGTGGTCTTGTGTGAATTGTATGGTACGACGGATGACCTTTTCGGGCGAGATGAGGCGGTCGGCTTCGGCCACGATCTTGCCATAGATGGAACGTGGCTCGTGTCCTGACGAGGCACGATGGTCCTCGGTGGCCTGCGCCATGGTCTCTATTTGGTCTTCGGTAAACCAGTCGCGAAGTTTCTTGTCTTCACGGATGATGCGCCCCGACACGAGATGATGTGTGTCGCGACCTTCGCAAAGCCCCGTGTCATGGTAAGCTGCGATGGTATAGACCATGTCATTGTTCACTTCATAATGCTCTGCCAATGCCAAGCTCCTTTCGATGACCTCATCGGCGTGGTTGCGTTGATGGGCGGCATCGAAATGCTCGTAGCGGGGTAGGATCTCCAGCTCGACGTAAGCTATGATTGTGGGATTTACCATCCGCCACCTCCTGCACTTACCGTGGTGACCATCGAATTGACGTTGACCGTGGTGCTTTGTCCGCCCGAGTAAGTGACATTGCCCGTGTAGTAGCCGTTCCAGTTGGTGCCACCACTGACGGTGCCGTTGTATTTTACGGTGTACGACTGTCCTGTTTGCAGTTGTGGGTCGGTGAAGAGCATGACCATGCCGTTGCCGCCTCCTCCGGGCCAGCCACCGCCACCACCACCCGTGAAGGTGGGACATTGGTAGGTGCAAATCACGGTGCCGTCCGACTTGAGGATTTGTATGGCGTAGCCTTGCTGCGTGTTGATCTTCAGTGATGGTTGGGTGCAGGCGTTTTGCGTGGGGTTGCTGGTACCTCCACCCGTGCCGATGGAAGTACTGCCTGTAATAGCAAACTGGTTCCAGTCGCAGTCGAAACCTTCCTCAGGCGAACGGGCACCGTTAGAGATGTTGAGACCACCGTTGAGGAACATGTTGCCGTTTGAGTCGGTGCCGTCGTTGGCATCGCTGTGGGCATAGTAGATGCCACCATTGATGGTGAGGTTTTGGGCTGCGTTGACAGCGTCGTCTTTCACGGAATAAGCCTCAATGTTGCCACCGTTGATGGTCAACGTGGCCTTGCTTTCAATGCATTCTCCGCCTTCGTTTTGCGTCTGGGTGCAATTGACGGTGATATTGCCGCTGTTGATGGTCAGGTTGCCTTGGGCTTTGATGCCTTTCGGGTTGGCATAGTCGCCGCCACCGCCAGGCCATCCTCCGCCACCGCTGGAGACGGTGATGCGCTCGCCAGAAGTGGTGACGTTGAGGTTGAGGTCGTCGTTGTTGGCGCCTTGCTGGCCGATAACGAGTGTGCCGCCCACGTTGATGCCTTTACCACCCGTGCCAGAACTACTTAAGGTGAAGTTGCCTGCCAAGATCTGCATGTTACCATCGCACTTGAGGCACGATGAGGTGTAGGCGTCTTTCGTGCTGCCACTGACAGTGTAGGAGGCGCCGTTGCCTTGTGTGGTGATGGTGAAGTCGCCGCCACTGATGGTCAGATCGCTGTCGGCGCTGATGGACTTGCCACCGTGGTTGCTGGTGGGCAAGGTGATATGGAAGGTTCCTCCCGATATGTTGATGTCCGCATCACTCTTGATGGCGGTGCAATAGGCAGGCACATTCTGGTTATTGACATTTTCAAGTACAGTGCTTCCGGAGGCGGTGATGGTGATGTCGCCGCCAGTGATGTCGATGTCGCCCGTGGCACTGATGCCTTTGGAGATGTCGCCCGAGTGGGTAAGCTCTAAAGTGCCACCGTTAATGTGGACGGTGCCGTCGCTCTTGATGCACTTGCCGTCTTGCGATGAGGAAACGACGGTAACGTCAGCCGTGCCGCCGATGACAACATCTGTGTCGGATGAGATGCCGTGCGAGCCTGTGCCAGAAACTTGCATATCTAGGGTACCGCCGCTGATATTGATGTCGGCATCGCCTTTGATGCCCTTGCAGTCGTTGCCTGTGACGTTGCAACTGAGCGAACCGCCTGTCATGGTAAAGGCGTTCGTCACTTTGATACTTCTTTGGCTTTCCGCCGTCGTGTTGATGGTCAGGTCACCGTTGTTGATGGTGACGGTACCGGAGAAATCAAGGCCATCGGAGCCAGCAGATACTATATCAAGTGTGCCGCCGTTCCAAACAAGGTTGCTGCTACCGTGTATGCCATCGCTATCGGTGTCGAGGATGCGGATAGTGCCCGAGTTTACCGTCATCGTGCCTTCCACGGAGATGCCATGTTTGCCGTTACCAGTGACACGCATGGTGCCGTTGCCGTTCACCGTGAGGGCTCCGGCAGCATATAAGGCTCCGTTAATGGCGCTATTAGGACTGTCGGTAAGCGTTGATGTGCCTCTGAGCGTAAGCGTAGCGTTCACCGATGATGCGATGTTGATGGCGGCAGTGCTCGTGCTAGTTAGCGATAAAGAATTGAGCGCCAAAAAGAATGAGGAAGTGCTGTAAACTGTTAAGGAACCGTTGCTTGAGCTACCTGAAACCACATACGGAACGTTGGCCATGGTTGAACTCACATTGACGTTCGCGCCATTGGTGCTCACCGTCACACCATCATTGGAGAATGGGTTGATAATCTCCACGCTGGAACTGTTATAGGTGATATAGACTGTGTCGCCCGCAGGTGGTTCCTCTTGTTTCACGAAGGTGATGCTGTCAAAAGCGGTGAGGGGGAAAGTGGTGATACCGCATCCAGCTTGCATAATCATGTTGGCTGGCTGGCTGCCTTCGAAATGGATGTTGTGGATGTCGCTTATGCTGTTGTCGTATATCACCGAACCTTCGTGATGTAGGTTGATGTGATACTCTTGTGCACTGAGGCCCATGTAAGCCAGAAGAATGGCCACTAATAATAAGGTCTTTCTCATAGCTTGATCATTTTAAGGGTTTGACGTTCGGTTTTGACAAGATAAAGTCCGACGGGGAGGTCGGAGATGTCGATAAATTGGTCAGCGGTGACTTCCACAGACTTAACCATTCGGCCATCGAGGGCGTAGATGCTGACAGGTTGAATGCCCGAGAGATTATGAAGCATGACCTTGTCGTGAACGGGGTTGGGGGAGAGGAAAACTGAAGCGTCGGCCTCTTCCGAAACACCTTCGGTCTCGCTGCATGTGATCTTGCGGATGTCGGCGAGGTTGTATCTCTCAGCTTTGGCGTTTACTGCAATTTCAACAACCAAGATGTCGTTGCCTTCGAAATAAACACGGTCGTCTTCCGACATATAATAGTTGCGTTCAGTGCCATCGTTCATATGGATGGTCATAAGGGTGGATTGCGCCGAAAGATGGAACGACAGTCCTACCGTAAGGGCTAAAAGCAGCAACCCGCGTTGGAATAAGTGTTTCATTTTAAGTTGATTTGGTTTTTTTCGAGGATTAAACGGCAAAAATACGTGTTTTTCTTTTATATATGTTTGCCTTGCAAAAGAAAAAAAGTGCATTTGATATGCGATGAGGTATTATTGCAATTTAGATAAAAGATCTTCTTATGGCCTGCTTATTCATCCATTTTGTCCGCTTTCTGTTGCGAAATAAGGTCTTGTGATGGAGCTTTGGCATCGCATTATCTCCTTGGGCGTGCCATTAAAGATAACCTTGCCGCCCATGGCACCCCCGCCAGGACCGAGTTCGATGATGTAGTCGCAATGTTTCAGCATCTCCAGATTGTGTTCGATGAGGAAGATGGTGTTGCCTGCTTCCACCATGGTGTCGAAGAGGTCGAGGATTCGCTTGATGTCGTTGAGGTGGAGGCCGTCGGAAGGCTCGTCCATGATGAAGATCTTGCCTGCGTCGCGAAGATAGGAAGCCAATTTGATGCGCTGCAGCTCGCCGCCCGAGAGGGTCGAGAGCGACTGGTTCAGATGGAGGTAGCCCAATCCGACCTTGCGCAAAGGCTCCAACTTCTCGGCGATGACGGTGCCTGCAAACAACTCGGAGGCTTTGTTGGCGGTCATGTCCATCACTTCGGCGATGTTCATGCCGTTGACTTTATAAGATAAGACTTCGTTGCTGTAACGCAGTCCGCCACAAGCCTCGCAAGTGGTCTCGATGGCGTCCATGAAGGCCATGTCGCTCACGATGACGCCCTTGCCCTGACAAACGGGGCAACCGCCCTTGCCGTTGAAGGAGAACAGGTCGGCTTTGGTCTTGTTGGCCTTAGCGAAGAGTTTTCGGATGTCATCGGCCACTTCGAGATAGGTGGCGGGAGTGGAACGCAAGCTGATGCCGATGTTTTTCTGGCTGATGTACACGATTTCCTCTGGCTGTGGATAAGCTTTACGGAAGCATTCCATCAGTGAACTTTTGCCCGAGCCGGCGACGCCTGCAATGCCGCACATCACGCCCAATGGCAAATCCACGGTTAGGTTTTTGATGTTATGCAAGGTGGCGTTTTCAAGGTGGAAAAAAGACTTGGGCTGACGACCTTGTTCCTTGATGGAACTTGTTGCGCTGAGCGAAATGCCTGTTAGTGTTTGACTTTGCAATAGCTCGTCGTAACTGCCTTCGAAAACGATTTCACCGCCTTTCATGCCTGCGCCAGGGCCCATATCGATGATGTGATCGGCGATTTTGATCATATCCTTGTGGTGCTCCACAAGGATGACGGTGTTTCCATGGTTTTTCAGTTTCTGCACCGACTTCTGCATGAGCAGGATGTCGTGGTTGTGCAGGCCCACGCTAGGCTCGTCGAGGATATACATCACGTCGGAGAGCGGCGAGTTGATGTATTTGGCAATCTTGCAGCGTTGCGCCTCGCCACCAGAGAGCGTGCCGATGGCACGGTCGAGAGTAAGGTAGCCGAGACCGATTTCTTCCAAAGCGGCAAGCCTTTCGATGGTGGCGTGCTTGATGTCCTCAGCGAGTGGATTGTCGATGGTCACCATCCATTGACGGCAGTCGGCGATGCTCATGGCGGTCACCTCGGCGATGTTTATGCCTTTGATCTTGCACGAGCGTATCTTCTCGTTGAGGCGGGTGCCGCCACAGTCGGGGCAAGTACCCATGGTCAGCATGGGGTTGAGTACTGCAGCATGTAGCAGACCTTCCTCCGAGTTGATGATGCTGCGATACATGCGCGGGATGAGGCCTTCATATTTGGCACTCTTAGGCCAGTTTGACGGTGGATTCTTCAGCTTGATTTGCGGCGAGTTGAGGAATAGGTCGAGTTCTTCGGGTGAATAGTCTTTGATTTTCTTGTCGAGGTCGAAAAGGCCACTGTGGGCATAACGGATCCAGCGCCAGCCACCCTTGCCGAAGGCGATGTAGTGGATGGTGTCCTCGTCGTTGAGCGATTTGTCAAAGTCGACGAGCTTGTGGATGTCCAACTCACGGATTTCGCCCAATCCCTCACACCGCGGACAACTGCCCGATGGGTGGTTGAAAGAGAAGGCATCGGAATAGCCTACAAAAGGCTGGCCGATACGCGAGAACAACAGTCTCAACAAAGCATATATATCAGTGTAGGTGCCTACGGTTGACCTAGAGTTGGAAGTGGGTTTTCTTTGTTCGATGACGATGGCGATGGGCAGGTTCTCGATGTCGCCGACGTGGGGACGACCATACTTGGGCAGATATTGCTGGGTAAAAGAAGGGAAGGTGTCATTCAACTCCCGGCGCGACTTGGCTGCGATGGTGTCCAACACCAAAGACGACTTTCCAGATCCCGACACACCTGTCACCACGGTAATCTGCCGCTTCGGGATTTTGACGGTGACATGCTTTAGGTTGTTCTCGGTGGCGTCTTTGATGAGGATATAGTCAAAATCTTGGGACATGGTCGCGCTTTTTTTCCGCTGCAAAGGTAAAAAATAATATCTTTGTGCCCCATGAGAGCCGATAAGCAGACATATATATCAGCCGTCCCTTTTCTTCTCATGCTTCTGTCCTCATTGCTGATGGGCTGTAATGCCATCTCCAATCTGGTGCGTCGTGATGCCGCTCCAAGTAAGAGGGTGGAGGCAGCGAACGACACCATCCCAAGAATCAAGGAGCTGGAGTATCATGATATCATTGAGCAAGCGAGAAAAGAACAATGGGATTCTATCCAGCTGACAAATTATGGTCAGCCGTATAGTTTTTCGTATCCTAACACATTGGCTGACAGTATCGTGGAGTATGCCAAACTGTTTATTGGCACGCCTTACGTATATGCGGGCAAAGGCCCCAATAAGTTTGACTGTTCGGGTTTTACCGCTTTTGTATTTCGGCATTTCGGCTATGAGTTGAGGGCATCTGCCAAGGGACAGTTGGATGACGGCTGGAAAGTGCTCACCAAACCCGACGAGCTTCGCCCTGGCGATTTGGTGTTTTATGGGGGTAGGGGCAAGACACGTGAGATCGGCCATGTGGGCATCGTGGTCAGCAACGACCCTGTGCACCATCGCTTTTCTTTTATTCACGCCTCGGTAAGGCTAGGGGTGACCATCTCGTTTTCTACCGAATCTTATTATTATCCTCGGTATATCACAGCATGTAGGATATTGCCCGAATAGGACGCGGAGAGGTCAATGAATGTGGCAAAGTTTCACTTTGGCCTCAGGAATTTCGTTTTCGGCAACCGTCATTAGGTCTCTGTCGAGGATGACGAAATCAGCGTCTTTTCCGACTTCGATACTTCCTTTGCGGGCTTCAATAAAGCAGCCTTTAGCAACCCAAATCGTGATGGAACGCAGGGCTTGCTCGCGGGTTAGTGCATTCTCCATTTGGAAGCCTTCAGCGGGTGTGCCGTCCAAGTGTTTGCGCGCCACGGCGGCATAGAAGGTATAAATTGGGCTGATGTCCTCGATGGGGAAGTCGGTGCCATTGATGACCCATCCATTTTGCTGTAGCAGTTGCTGATAGGCGTAAGCATTCTTGATGCGCTCGCCCAGGCGCTCGTCGGCCCAGTCCATGTCGGAGGTGCAGTGCGTGGTTTGGATAGAGGGAATGACAGAGAATTCTCCAAAGCGTTGGAAGTCCGCATCGGCCACCGTTTGGGAGTGCTCGATGCGCCAACGGAGGTCGTTTTGGCCTTTCAGGTATTCGGAGTAAATGTCCAGGATATGGTGAACGCCGCCGTCACCGATGGCATGACAGCACACTTGATAACCTGCATCGTAAGCCTTTTGGCAGACGTGACGGTAGAACTCGTCGCTTTCGAGAATTAAGCCGTCGTTGGTCGGGTCGTCGGAGTAAGGTTCAAGCAGTTTTGCACCGCGTGAACCCAAGGCACCGTCGGCGTAGATCTTCACGCTGCGGACAGTGAGTCTTTCCTTGTCGATGACACCTTGGCTCATAAAGTGGTCCATCGTTTCGTCGTCGGGGTTGACCATCGCGTTGACGTGCATCTTGAGTTGCCCCTCCTGTTGCAGGCTGTCGATGAGCTCAATTGTGGCAATGTCCTGTCCAGCATCGGTGACGCTGGTCAGGCCGACCGCCATGCAGTTCTCTTGTGCCTTGAGCAAGGCTTGGAGGCTTTGGGCGGTCTCCATTTTGGGCACCAAAGCCTTGGCGGCATCGGCGAGGTTGTCCAACAGCACGCCTGTGCAGCGACCCTCTTTGACGATAGCCATGCCGCCGTCCATCTTTGTGTTGGCGTCGATGTTGGCTAATTCAAGAACCTCTTTGGATACCAGCACTGCATGACCGTCAACGCGAGTTAGCAGGACTTTCTTGTCGGGGAAGGCTTCAGCGAGTTTCGTATTGTCGGGGAACTCGGTCACTTCCCAAAGGTTTTGGTCCCAGCCGCGACCCAATAGCCATTCGGCAGGGTAGAGGCTGTCGTGCACCTTGAGGCGTTCGATGACTTCGTCGTAGGAACGGCAGCCTTTCAGGTCGGCCCAGCGGACGAGGTTCTCGCCGTAGCCCGTGAAGTGGCTGTGCCCGTCCATGAAGCCAGGATACACCGCATCGCCTTGGGCGTTGATGGTTTCTTCGGCGGCGTATTGGCGCATAATGCTCTCTTCATCGCCAACGGCGACGAATTTGCCGTCTTTCACGGCGAAAGCTTGGGCTTTGGAGAAGTCGTTGTCGACGGTGTAGACATTGGCATTGTGGACGATTAGGTCAACGGGTGTTTTTTGATTGCAGGCGGTCATAAAGATCAGAATTGAGGCGATGAACGCCAAGGTTATGAGTTTTGTGCTTGTTTTCATGTTCTGTTTTATATGAATGAGACGACAAAAATAGTGAAAACCTCATTACAGCCATTCCACTTTTCCGCTTTGTAGGTCGTAGAAAGCTGCAACGACTTTGGCTCCAACATGATGGACGATTTCATCTTCTTCGATCAGTTGAGCCATCCTTTTGGTATGATGCTTCGCATTGTCATCGACGCAGCAACTTTTGTTGATGGAAGGCTTGATGCGTTTGGCTAAATCAAGGATGTGTCCAGGCAAATCGCCGCCTTGACAGGTCGCTGTGACCGCACCGCAGGATGCGTGTCCCATGACGACCACCAAGGGCGTCTCCAAATGCTCGACGGCATATTCTATAGAGCCGAGGACTTCCTCATCCACTATATTACCCGCATTACGGATGACGAAGAGGTCGCCGAGCTTTTGGTCGAAGATAATCTCGGGTGCCACACGGCTGTCGGAGCAACACAGCACCACGGTAAAGGGATGCTGGCCTGCAGTGAGTTGCTCCCGTAGTGTTGCACAGTCGTCTTTTGGTGTCAAGGCTCCCGAGATGAAGCGATTATTACCCTCTTTGAGTAGGTCTAAGGCTTGTTGTGAATTTGTTTTCATGGTTTTCATTTTAAAGAATCTCCCTTGCAATCCAAGCGCAGGCTTCGGCATCGGCGAGCGCGTTATGGTGGTTGACCAAATCGTAGCCGCAGGCTGCAGCCACGGTATGAAGCTGGTGGTTGGGCAGTTGCTTCCCAAAGTGTTTGCGCGCGGCACGGCAGGTGCAGTAGAACTGATAGTCGGGGTAATCCATCTGGTAGCAGCGCATCACGGCCTTGAGACAACCTTCGTCGAAAGGACTGTTGTGCGCCACAAGAGGCAGACCCTCGATAAGCGGCTCAATCTTTTGCCAGACATAAGGAAATACTGGTGCATCCTCAGTATCGGCCTTGGTGATGCCATGGACGAGCGTGTTCCAATAGAGGTAATAGTTTGGCTCGGGTTGGATTAGCGAATAAAAGGAGTCCACGAACTCGCCTTCTTTCACAATCACAACACCTACGCTGCACACGCTGGTGCGTTCGTTGTTGGCGGTCTCGAAGTCTATGGCGGCGAAGGAGTTCATGTCATTTTTAGGGTTTCATTTCAAAAGCAATGCAAAAGTATCATTTTTTGCAGATTTTACTTATTTTTGTCCCAAATTATGCGAAAAACAACCCTATCCATATTGTTTTTGCTCATTGCCACCGCTTGCGGCCGCATGCCCTCAGCTGACTGGACCGAAGGCCCAGCAGAGCCCGATGGCCGCGCCTTGCATACACTCGTCCTGCACGATGTGCCACAAGGTTCGCGCGTGTGGTTTCAAGAGCTTTTTGACGGCAAGACCTTCGTGGAGGGACCCACGATGAACCATTATCAGGGAACCTCTTGGTATATCGATATTCCTGAAAGCGGAACGGTGACCTTAAAGTATTACGGTCGCCCGTTGCCAAGGCATTCCTGGGCCCCCGAGGCCTTCGTCCTGCAGCAGCAGGGGAGAGCCGACACCCCGATGGAAGTGCGGTATCATTTTTTGGAGCATCCTAAAACAGAAAACGACAAAGGAAGTTTTGTCAGCAACTATGAACTCCTGCCTGCCGACATCATTCCGCAAGTTAGTGCGGTGATATACGGTACCGAACCTATGGAAAGGATAGATATCCTTCCTTCACGTCCACTAGGTTGGTACCGAATCACGATAGGAGAGGAGGGTGAACCTCAAGTGGAGTCCTACGACGCAGACGGCGCTTTCTATGCACAAGTCACACTAGAAAAGTTGCCACAACCTCTGCAACCTATGACCATTGAGGACTGGCCTGATTACGCTTACCGTGGTTTTATGCTTGATGTGGTGCGCGACTTCCGCACGGTGGACGAGGTGCTCGAAATCATCGATTTGATGGCCTCATGGAAACTCAACACACTGCATTTCCATATTGCCGATGACGAATCTTGGTGCTTGGAAATCAAGGATTTTCCGGAACTGACCGATTTTGGCGCCCACCATGCGCTGCCTGATTGGAATTTGCAGGAAACCTGCGCGTTAAAGCCATCCGCCAATGGAAAAATCGGCAACACCTCTTTTTATACTGCCAAGGAATACCAACGAATTCTCCGCTATGCTTGGGACCGCCGCATCAGGGTGATTCCCGAGTTCGACACGCCGGGCCATTCTCGGGCTTCCATCAAGGCGATGCAGGCCTACGAGCGGCGCACGGACGACAGCAGTTTCCGCCTGCAAGACCCTGCCGATACTTCGCGTTACTGGTCGGCACAGGACTTCACAGATAATGTGTTGAGCGTCTATCTGCCGAGTGTTTACAAGTTCTACGGTGCTGTCTTTGACGAGGTCATGCGTCTGCATAAGGAAGCAGGCGTGCCGCTTCCTGCCATCCATATCGGTGGCGACGAGGTACCAGAAGGGGCGTGGTCGGGCCGCGACCGCCACGAGATGAAGGAAATCTTCATCAACGGTATGCTCAACCTTGCCGAAGCACGCGGCATCCGCCTGGCAGGTTGGGAAGACATCGCCAAAGGGTTGGAGCCTGAAACACAAGAGAGGCTGAAAAAATCACTCTATTTCATCAATGTATGGAACACCGAAGGCATCGAAGGCTTTCCCGTGGTGCTTTCACCAGCATCCTATACCTATTTGGATTTGGCCTATAGCGATGCTCCCGAAGAAATCGGCCTGTCGTGGGCGGGCTATGTCGACGAGCGCAAGACCTTTGCTCTGAATCCCAATGATTACAAAGGCGACATCATCGGCGTGCAGGCGCAATTGTGGTCGTCGCAGTTGCGCAGTTTTAATGATGCGACTTACCAGATGCTTCCCAAGATTCTTGGGGTGGCCGAAAGGGGATGGAATGGCGGGTATCTCGATACATTTGAAACGTCATTTGGACAGTTCTATAGCATCGTAGTCAGCCGAGAGATGCCGGTTTGGGAACAAAAGGGCTATGTTTTTAAGAAAAGATAACCTTGTTATTACTCTATTAATAACTAATTCTGTAATAATCTAATACACCTTTGAAGTTGTCTTGCGCTGTGAGGCAAGTGTCACGCAAATAGCCGTTGATGTTGCCCCAATTTTGAATGCCACGGTAATAGAACAAGCGTAAATCATCAGTGATGATGAACGGCACGGCATTCGACTGCAAGCATTGCCAAAACATTATTAATCTACCAACACGTCCGTTGCCGTCTTGGAAGGGATGGATTCGCTCAAACCGCACGTGGAAATCCAAAATATCGTCAAACTGGATTTTCTGAATGGCGTGGTAAGTGGCAAGCAGGGCCTTCATCTTTTTATGCACTTCTTCGGGTTGAGCGGTTTCTTCTTCTCCTACGGCATTGGCCAAACGTTTGTAGTCACCAACGGCAAACCATGGCTTTTGGCTGTCGGAAGTGTTGGCTTTCAGTATCAAATGCAGTTGTTTGATATGGGTTTCGGTGATCTTGTCGGTGGCGTGGTCGATGACATAGTCGATGCAACGGAAATGGTTGACGGTCTCCATGATATCGTCGATGCGCGTGTTTTCCGAGGTGATGCCCAAGGTGTTGGTCTCGAAAATGTAGCGTGTCTGTTCTTTGGTCAGGCGACTGCCCTCAATATGATTGGAATTGTAGGTCAGATCAATCTGGGTGCGATGATAGATGCCGCCTTTCATCCGCATTTCCTTTTGTTCACGCAAGGCTGCAAGCAAAGGCGTCACTTTCCTTTTGCTTCGTTTAGGCATCATGGCATCGGCAGGTATATTCCATGTTTTCCCTGTCAGGAAGGCTCCTTCTATCTTCCCCGTTGCACAATAGTTTCGGGCTGTTCGTTCGCTGATGCCGTATTTTTCGGCAAACTGATTGACTGAAATATAATCCATTTATCGGCAAGTTTTCTCTCAAATCCGCTGCAAAGATAGCGATTTTTGCCGATAACGGCAAGTTTTAAGCAAATAACACTCGATTTTTGCCGTTATCGGCAAAATTTAAGAGTATTATTCCCATTCGATAATCCATTTTTGGATTTCCTTCACCCGCTGTGCATATTTCTCTAATTGCCCCTCGATGAAGTCGTCGCTGTATTTGCGGTCGCAGAAGCCGTTGCCACGGGCCACATAGTCGTCGTCTTCGAGTGAGCCGAGGACATCCTGATAGTTTTCGTAATACTGTTGGTTGTCGCGCAAGAGGCATTGCAAGTCCTCAAGGTCGGCCTCGATGTGCTCGCCGGTGGAAAAGGTAAAATGCTTTTTCATGGCTTTTATCCAATCGATTGCAAGTCGGTCAATTTCTTGTATACGCCGCCAAGGGCAATCAAGTCGTCGTGTTTTCCGCGCTCGATGATCTGGCCTTTTTGCAGCACCACGATCTCGTCGGCATACTGGATGGTCGACAGGCGGTGGGCGATGACGATAGAGGTGCGCTGGCTCATCACCTTCGACAAGGCGTCCTGCACCAAACGTTCGCTCTCGGTGTCAAGCGACGAAGTGGCTTCGTCCAAGATGAGGATGGGCGGGTTCTTCAGCACGGCACGGGCGATACTCAAGCGTTGGCGTTGGCCGCCGCTGAGGTTCATGCCACGGTCACCGATGCGGGTGTCGTAGCCGTGCTCCAACTCCATGATGAAGTCATGTGCATTGGCAATCTTGGCGGCTTCGATGACCTGTTCCTTCGAGACGTCCTTCATGCCAAAGGCGATGTTGTTGAACACGGTGTCGTTGAAGAGGATGGTGTCTTGTGAGACGATGCCCATCAGGCCGCGCAGGTCGCTGATTTTGTAGTCGCGGATGTCATGGCAGTCTACACGGACCGAGCCTTCATTGATATCATAGAAGCGTGGCAATAAGTCGGCCATGGTCGACTTGCCGCCACCGCTCTCGCCGACGAGGGCTACGAATTTGCCCTTCGGAATCTTTAAGTCAATGCCCTTCAGAACCTCGTCTTTGCCGTAGCTGAAATGCACGTCTTTGTATTCGATGCAATCCTTGAAGTCTTTGATTTCGATGGCGTTTTCTTTTTCAGTGATGACCTCTTCGGCATCCAAAATCTCAAAGATTCTCTCCGCCGAGGCGATGCCTTTCTGCACGTTGTAGTAGCCTTGCGAGAACGACTTGGCAGGGGAGATGATTTGCGAGAACACCACCACATAGCTGATGAAACTGCCTGCGTCGATGTGGTTGCTGCCGCCTAAAATCAAGGTGCCACCGAACCATAGCACGAGTATGACGACCATTGATGATAGGAACTCGCTCATCGGCGAACTCATGTCGCGCTTGCGGTGGATGCCGCGCAGCACCTTTGTATAGTCGCTGTTTTGTTCCTCGAATTTGTCCTCAGAATATCGTATGGCGTTGAAAGCCTTGATGATACGTAGTCCAGAGATGGTCTCTTCCACAGTGGAGATGATGCCTGCCAGCTTGGTCTGTCCCTCTTTCGACTCTTTCTTCAGCATCTTGCCGACCTTGCCGATGAGCAGTCCCGCAATGGGCAAAACGAGAATGACGAAGAGCGTCAGCCTCGGGCTGAGTGTGACCATGAAGAGGAAGAAGAATAAGATGGTCAACGGGTCCTTGATGAGCATCTCCAAGTAGTTCAAAATCGAGACCTCGACTTCCTGCACGTCCGTGGTGATGCGTGCTATCGTGTCGCCTTTCTGGCGGCTGTGGTAGAAGGAGAGGGGCAGGATGAGGATTTTATTGTAGACGTCGCGGCGCAGGTCGTGGACAGCGCCCACGCGCACGTTGGCCATGAAGAAACAAGCGAAGAAGCGTCCCAAGTTGCGGAAGAAAAAGGCCACGACAAGCAGCAGGCACATGAATATCAAGGCTTGGTGCTTGCCTCCGCTGGCGATGAGGTTGCTCATGAACCAGTTGAGGTAGCCCATCAGGTAATCGGCGGTGAGGGAGAATTCGGGCTTGGCCATGACTTCCACGGCGCCTTCCTTGAAGAGCAGGTTGAGGAATGGTCCGACAAGTGCAAAGCTGAACAACGAGAAGAAAATGGCCATCAGGTTGAAGACCAGATTCAGGACGATGCTGCCCCAGTAGGGCTTCACATAAGTTAGGACGCGGGAGAAAGTCTTTTGCTTGGCCATAGGCTTCGGTTTGCTCTTATCTCAAACGCAGTTTCCGCTCAATAATTGTATCCCGTGTAATTCTCAGGCGTAATCGCAGCTAACTCGGCTTTGATTTTCTCGCTCACAGGCAATCCCTTGATGAACTCATCAATGGCGGCCTTGTCGATGTGATTGTTGGTGCGGGTAAGCCCTTTCAGCAGTTCATAGGCGCCTTCGATTTGCTCGCGGCGCAGGATGGTTTGGATGGCTTCGGCCACCACGGCGTAGTTCTGTTGCAGGTCTTGGCGGATCTTGTCCTCGTTGAGCAAGAGTTTGTCCAAACCCTTCATCAGCGACTTGAGTGCAATCAAAGTATGGGCAATCGGCACGCCGATGTTGCGGGTGACGGTGGAGTCGGTGAGGTCGCGCTGCAGGCGGCTAATGGGCAGCTTGGTGCTGAGGAAGGTGAGGATGGCGTTGGCCATGCCGAGGTTGCCTTCGGCGTTCTCGAAGTCGATGGGGTTCACCTTGTGTGGCATCGCCGACGAGCCGACTTCGCCTGCCTTGATCTTCTGCTTGAAGTATTCCATCGACACATAGAGCCAGATGTCGCGCGAGAGGTCAATCAGGATGGTATTGACGCGGCGCAGGGCATCGAAGTAGGCGGCCATGTAGTCGTAATGCTCGATTTGCGTGGTGGTCTGCTGGCGCTTGAGTTTCAGGCTCTTCTCCACGAACTTCTTCGCGAAGGCGGGCCAGTCGATGTCGGGGTATGCCACTTTGTGGGCGTTCATGTTGCCCGTGGCGCCTCCGAACTTGGCCGTGAAGGGCACACTGTTGAGCATCTTCAGCTGATCGTTGAGGCGCTCCACGAAGACGTAGATTTCCTTGCCCAGATGCGTCGGGCTGGCGGGCTGACCGTGGGTCTTGGCCAGCATCGGGATGTCCTTCCAATCCTTGGCCATACCGTCTAATTTATCGATGAGGTCTTCCAAGGCGGGCTTCACCACCAGTTTGTGCGCCTCCATCATCGAGAGCGGCACGGCGGTGTTGTTGATGTCCTGCGAGGTGAGGCCGAAGTGCAGGAACTCCTTGAATTCGGTCAGGCCGAGTTCGTCGAAGCGACGTTTCAGGAAGTATTCCACGGCTTTCACATCGTGGTTGGTCTCTTTTTCTATCTCCTTGATTTCCAAAGCGTCTTCTGCTTGGAATTCCTCATAGATGGCGCGGAGGTCGTCGTAGTCGCCGTTGAACTTTTCGAGTTGCGGCAAGGGCAGCTCGCACAAGGCGATGTAATACTCCACTTCGACCATCACGCGATAGCGGATGAGGGCAAATTCACTGAAAAAGTCGTCCAACTCAACGGTCTTGGAACGGTAACGCCCATCGACGGGCGATATTGCTGTTAAAGGATTGAGGTTCATTGTTTAGGTGTTAAATGAAAAGTATCGCAAAAATAGGGATTTTTGCGATACTTTTTTCATCAAGCTTAAAAATGTTGCTTTATGCTTGTTCTAATTTGTCATTCGACCCCAAGACATTGATTATCTTGTGCTCATAGAGCTTCTTCATGCTGTCGCGGGCGGGGCCGAGGTACTTGCGCGGGTCGAACTCGGCGGGTTTCTCGGCGAAGGTCTTGCGGATGGCGGCGGTCATGGCCAAGCGGCTGTCGCTGTCGATGTTGATCTTGCAGACGGCACTCTTGGCGGCCTTGCGCAGCTGCTCTTCCGGGATGCCCACAGCAGCCTTCAGCGCACCACCATACTTATTAATGGTGTCCACCTCGTCTTGCGGCACCGACGACGAGCCGTGCAGCACGATGGGGAAGCCGGGCAGTTTCTTCTCAATGGCTTCGAGCACGTCGAAAGCCAACGGAGGCGGAACGAGGCGACCCGTGGCGGGGTCGACGGTGCACTGCTCGGGTGTGAACTTATAGGCGCCATGTGAGGTACCGATGCTGATGGCCAAGGAGTCCACGCCGGTCTTGGTCACGAAGTCGATGACTTCTTCGGGCTTGGTGTAGTGGCTCTCTTCGGCGGCCACTTCGTCTTCCACGCCAGCCAAAACGCCGAGTTCGCCTTCCACGGTCACATCAAACTGATGGGCGTAGTCGACGACCTTGCGGGTGAGGGCCACATTCTCATCGTAAGGTAGGGCAGAGCCGTCGATCATCACCGACGAGAAGCCCATGTCGATGCAGCTCTTGCAGGTCTCGAAGCTGTCGCCGTGGTCGAGGTGGAGCACGATTTCAGGATGAGCGCAGCCCAGCTCCTTGGCGTATTCCACGGCACCCTGGGCCATGTAGCGCAGCAGGGTCTGGTTGGCGTAGTTGCGCGCGCCTTTCGACACTTGCAGGATGACGGGTGATTTGGTCTCGACGGCAGCCATGATGATGGCCTGCATCTGTTCCATATTGTTGAAGTTGAAAGCGGGGATGGCATAGCCGCCGTCCACAGCCTTGGCGAACATTTTACGGGTGTTCACGAGCCCTAATTCTTTGTAGCTTACCATTGTTTTCCTAATTAGATTTGGTGCAAAATTAGCAATTACTTTCCAATAATTGTCACCTGACGCTCACTTTCTTTGAGCAACTCCCGTTTTCGGTGCTCAATTTGACAATATAGAGCCCCGAAACAAGGTGACTTAAATCCAAGGGAATGGTCTCGCCTTGTAACAAACGACCTGTGTTTTTTGCCATCATCCGCTCGCCGAGCAGGTTGTAGACTTCAATGATGGCCTTGCCTTGCAGCGTTTCGCCAACGACGAGGTTGATCTTGCCGTCGGTGGGGTTGGGGAAGAGGTCGAAACTAATGGCGTGCCATTCGGGTGTGTCATAGCTGACCAATCTGATTAGCTTTGTCACGGGTTCCTCTTGGCAAGCGTTTTCTGTAGTTACCGAAAGCATGACTTCAGTGTCGTTCCCTTCCATGTTCCAAAGGATGTCAACGGTGTTGTTCAATGTATAAATGACACCAGCTTCAGCGGGTTCGAGTTGCCAAAGATAATGTATGCCTTCTTGTGGCTCAATGGAATAGCGACTAACAGGGTTGGTGTATTTGTTGACTATGCTGTCGCCTAAGATGTTGCCTTCCAGATTGACCTCGTCAAGCAAAACCACTTTCAGTGAATTAACCATTGAATGAATGCTGTCTGAAGCATGGAGGGATAGCGTGACCTCTCCGTTGGAAAAATCTTGTGTCCCTGGGTGATAATGTGCGTTGACCAAATTGTTGTTATCAAAAAGGCCATCGCCTTCAGTAGTCCAATAAATAGTGTCATAATCGTAAGCGTAGGCTTCATGAAGCTCGATATTGGTTCCTTTACACGAGATTTGGTCGTTACCGGCAAAAATAATAGGAATGTGCGGAGGAGGGAAACAGATGTTGTCGATGCGGATGCCAAATTCTTCTTCACCATACATATTCATCCTGAATCTGAGTGTTTCGCATTCGGTAAACACATAGGCTTCACGATAATTCCACTCCTCGCTTGAGAAGGTTTGGGTCTTATTGCCTGAGGCGGTTGCTTCTTCGATGATTAGCGTTTCAAGTGCGTTGGAAGCATAGCGGCCTGTTTTGACGTAAAACGACATTTTCCCGGCAGGAATGTAACCTTCGGTGCTTAGCGTGAGCGCTGAAGGTCTGCTTTTAGGTGGGGTGGCTTCAAAGCAGCGCTGGCCTTCAGATGCATCGGCTTCTGTATAAACCCAAGGGTAATGCACATAGTTTTCCCAAGTAAAAAATGGATTCAGTGTGTCGGTTTCGAAGTCCTCAAAGATGCCTCCATATTGAATTGAAGGCTCATAAATAGCTTCGGAAATGCCATCAGTGATGCAGAGCCTTGCTTCCAGCCAAGCACCGGATAAGTCATTTGTTTGGGTCTCAACACGGAAGGTTAAGTGTGTAAGACTGTCGGGTAAAAGTGTTTCAATGACAAAATGAGACGTTTCAACCGTCGCAAAAGGTGCCAGCACGTTGAAATCTATCATGACAGGACCGCTTTTGCAATGACCTGTGTTTGCTATTGTGAAGCCGATGAGGGTGGTGCCTTCATTGAGAATATGGGTGGTTCGTTGCTCGTCGGCAGTAATAAGGCTAAAAGAGGGTTGAATGCGGAGTAGCGGAGCCGATACGGTTTTTTGAAATACGAATTCTTGGACTACGATGCCGTTATCAAGTGAGATTTTGAAGGTGACTTCGGTTTGGTCGGGAATGTCATACTTTGCTTTTATGATGAAAGCGTTTTGTAGGGAAATCTGCTCGTCGTGATCCAACCGGTGGCAGTCGGCGGTACCCTTAATGACTTCTATATAGGGTGAGTCGCACGAAAGGTTGACCTGGGTGTTTTCGGCTATGCCTACTCCGGCGTTGAACAAGGTTAGGTCAATAAAGGCTTTTTCGCCATAGTCGAGAGTGTCGTTGGAGCTTTCGTCATAAAAATCGTAGTCTTTCATGATGACATAAGGGCCTGAAGCAGGGATAATGGTGACATTTTGATGGAATCGGACGCATTTGGGTTTGGTTACAGTAACATCAAACTGCTCGCCAGGCTGCATCTGGGGAAGGACGAAAGACTGAGCCTGTCCCGTGCCTTGGGCGATATGCAGAATCTCGTCGCCTTTGGCGAGGCAGATCAAAGCGCCTTCTTCGACTGTCATTGTATAGTCGGGTATGTCTTCTCTTTGGTATACAACGGCTGAAACATTCATGGTTCGCGGCATTTCAGTGTAAAGGTTGAGATAGGTCTCTCCCAAATAGGAAAAGAGGTTCAGCGTCCTATGAACGCCTTCCATCCAATACGGTCTGAAACTTTGTTGTGTGAGAAATAACTTGCCTGCTACCAAAGAAAACGAAGGATAAGCTGATTCGGGCTGGTTGTGGGTGCCAAGTGTGGGCATGAAGTCGGGCCAGAAATAGTCTAACATACCCCAGCTTACGATATCGTTATAGTGGGAATAGGTGACGCTGCTGGTCCCAATGAATCCGATGGCTCCGGGTTCTGCTCTTAAAAAGGCCTCGGAGAGGCACATGTTGGCTGACCAATTGTCCCAAAAGTTGTTGGTTAGGCAGCCGATGGAAAAAATGAATGTTGGTTTTTCATTATGTATTAAGGGGATGTGGTTGCGGTATAAGTAGGGGCTGCCCCAGGTTTCGATGCTTGAATGGTCTCTGTAGAAGGTTAGGAACCCACCTTCACTCATGGCGTTGATGAGAGGTTGATTGTCGCTCATGTTTCCCCAATTATCGAGTCCGCCAATGGTCGCGGGAATGTATTGTGTGCCATTTGGCCCGAAATAATCCAATACGGCCTCTGTGTTGGGGTCGGTAGACCAAATGGAGTCAGGTGGCGTGGGCTCTGGGTTCATTTGGTCGTAAACCATGTATTGATTGTCAGGATGCTTCGCAAGATGGTTGCGCAAAAAGCCATCAACGCTTTGAGAGGTGATCATAAACCATTTGTCTTCCTCGTATCCAGAAGTGATGACGGGATGGTCGTAATAATGAGGGTCGGTTGGAGGGTAAAGCTCAAAATTGATGAGCTTTTCCACTTGTTGTTGACAATCATCAGCATTGTAAACCACCAAGCGGCTGATGGCCAAGTCAGGGATGCTGTCGCCATTCATGTCAGCGAAAGGGTTGTCGGTGGGATAACGGTAATCGTAAATTGTGTTATTGGGCATCCTGTAGATAAAAGGCTTGAGGCCGAATTCGGGTTGTGTGACTTGGTTGCCACCAAACAACAAAACTGCCGCTGGCGGGATGGCCCAACTCTCGTATGCGTTGAGGATATAGTTACGGATGTCCTCGGGTTCGTTGCTACCGCAATCGGCGATGGTGGCGACTTTGGTGAGTATGCCTTGCTTCGTGCGAAATAATTTCAAGGTGTCGGCCCAAGCCATAAAGGCTGAGTCGTCAATGGTGATGATGAGGTACTCGCATCCTTCTTCTCGGTTTTGGATGGCTTCGTTGAGCCGTTCGTAGTAATGCGCTTCGGGTAGCATGTCGTCGTTGATTACCATGTCGTGCAAGATGCCGTCCCATGCGGGATTACGGTAGCGTGCGTCTCCAAACTGGCCGTTGCCGCCTTCAAAGCTGATTTCGATGTCCATGTCGTAGATGACCTCCAAAGTCTTCCTGACAGGGTTGTAACGGAATGGCGTGATGCTGAGCATCACTACGTCCAAGCCTCGGATCTGGGTGGTCTGAGCGATGGTCACGTTATCGGATGGGAAGTTGTCATCCTTGCTAAAGATGCTCATATCCTTGTCCAATTTGGGCTGGTCTGTAGCGTTATTCAATATGACTTCTGCCGCAGGTAATAGGTCGATGCCGCTCAGTACTTGACTACCGTTTTCCTTGACTTTGACCCATGCCTTCGCGCCATGCGGGATGGCGATGAAACGATTTTCAAAAGGCAGATCGGGTAATCCCTTGGCAAAGGAGCCGAAACAGCCTTTCATTATGATTTCCTGCCCTTTGGTGTTGCCGTTGTCGTAGTCGGCAACGAGGATTTCGTTAACGGAGTAATGTAGCATAAGCCCTGAAGACGTGCTGCTTTTTATGCTGATGCCTTGGGGGACATCAGTGCGAAAGCGATAGGTTTCTTGCGCGTTGGTGATGCCTATGGCCAATATGAAAACGGTAAAAAGGGAGAATAGTCGTTTCATGGCAAGATTTGTTTGTTTCAGGCGACAAATATATAAAAAATCCGCCAAACTTTTTGACGGATTTTTCTTGGTGTTTTGTCGTTGTAGAGACGCGCCATGGCACGTCTCTACAAACAAACGATTAGTCTTTTGCCAGGAAAGGATACCCGTAAGCGGCAGCAGGAACGAACGTGTTCTTGATGGCACGCGGGCTGGTCCAGCGGATGAGGTTCCAGAGGCCGCCAGCCTTGTCGTTGGTGCCGCTGGCGCGGGCGCCACCGAAGGGCTGCATGCCGACCACGGCTCCCGTGGGCTTGTCGTTCACGTAGTAGTTGCCGGCTGCGTGGCGCAGTTTGTCGTTGGCGATCTTCTGGGCTTTAATGCAGTTGCCGAAGAAGGCACCGGTGAGGGCGTAAGGTGAGCTCTGGTCGCAAACGTCCAGCATCTCCTCAAACTTGTTGTCGTCGTAGACGTAGATGGTGATGATGGGACCGAAGATCTCTTCCACCATGCTCTCGTAGTTCGGCACCTTGGCGAGGATGACGGTAGGCTCCACGAAGTAACCGACGCTCTTGTCGCAGTTGCCGCCGAAAACGATCTCAGCGTCCTTGCTGGCCTTGGCGCGGTCGATGTAGCCCTTGCAGTTGTCGAACGAAGCCTCGTCGATGACGGCGTTCACATAGTTGGTGAAGTCTTTCACGTCACCCATCTTGATGGTGCTCATCATGTCGCCCACGCGGTTCTTCACGTCGTTCCACATCGAAGCGGGGATGTAGGCACGTGAGGCAGCCGAGCACTTCTGGCCTTGGTATTCGAAGGCGCCACGCACGATGGCCACGGCCACCTCTTGCGGGTCGGCACTGTTGTGGACGAAGATGAAGTCCTTGCCGCCGGTCTCACCCACGAGACGAGGATAGGCCTTGTACATGTCGAGGTTTTGGCCGGTGGTCTTCCACAGGCTCTTGAAGGTGGCGGTGCTGCCGGTGAAGTGGATGGCGTTGAAGTTTTTGTCCTTCAGGGCCACGCCGCTGATCACGCTGCCCTTGCCAGGCAGGAAGTTGACGACGCCAGCGGGAAGGCCGGCTTCCATGAAGATACGCATGTCGGTGTAGTTCGACAGCAGGGCGGTCGTCGAGGGCTTCCAGATGGTGGTGTTGCCCATCAGGGCGGGAGTCATGTTCAGGTTGGAGGCGATGGAGGTGAAGTTGAAAGGCGTGATGGCGAACACGAAGCCTTCCAGCGGGCGGTATTCGGTACGGTTCAACTGGTCGTTGGCCGAAGCGGGCTGCTCGGCATAGAGCTTGCTGGCGTAGTGGTTGTTATAGCGGAAGAAGTCGATGGTCTCGCAGGCGCTGTCGATCTCGGCTTGGAAACAGTTCTTCGACTGGCCGAGCATGGTGGCGGCGTTGATGCGGGCGCGGTACTTGGTGGCCAGCATCTCGGCGATGCGTGCCATGATGGCGGCGCGCTCGTCCCAAGGCGTGTTCTCCCAGTCGTGCTTGGCGGCTTGGGCGGCGTCGATGGCCATGCGGACTTCCTTTTCGCCTACCTTATGGTAGCGTGCGATGACGTGCTTGTGGTCGTGAGGCATCACCACCTCGCCCATGTCGCCCGTGCGGACTTCCTGGCCGTTGATGATGGCAGGGATTTCAACGATTTCGTTGGATTGTCTTTCGAGTT
The DNA here is from genome assembly GCA_902786745.1 of uncultured Bacteroidia bacterium. Taxonomy (GTDB): domain Bacteria; phylum Bacteroidota; class Bacteroidia; order Bacteroidales; family F082; genus Limimorpha. Next base: position 18,043 of record CADADR010000003.1, on the reverse strand, counting down.
CCTTCTGGAGTTCGATTCTCTCCGGACTGCCTGGTCTGTAACCTTTCACAGGCTCGTTGTCCGGCTTCGCAAATGTGATCAGTGCGTTGTTCATTATGTTGTATTTAAAGTTTGAAGAATAATTATTCAAAAATGTTGAGGTAATTAGGACGGGGTTGCTCCGTCATTTCCAAAACCTGTCGATAATGCCTTCTAACTGCTGACTTATAACACGGGTGGGTTTTTTGTCAGGCTTGATTGAAAAATGATAGAAAGGAAGGTTCTTGTTTTCTGCGTCATAGATGATAAGTGTTAGTTTAGAGAAAGCCTCATTATAAGAACTTGCTCCATAGGCGCCATAATAGTAAGCAATACTTTTGAAAATAATCTCGCCCCAGTTTTGCTTGGTTCTTTCGAAACCGACATGATAAACTAGCAAACCAAAGCGTTTCCCGTTTTGTTTCAATATGGAATCAACGGTAGGCAAGTATGTATATTGTGCCTTTTGCTTGAGGTTTCCATCATCAATAAGTTGCCGTAATTCATTATTCACTTTATTCTGTACCACAGTGTCTTTTATTGTTATGTATCCTGTTAGACCGATGGATTTATCTCGAGCCAGTACGTTATCTATGGAAAGGCGGCATAATTCTGAAAGAGAATCGCTGTGACCGCCATTGTCGTATTTGTCCAATAGATCAATGTCGCATACAGGAATAAAACGTTGTACGTCTGAAATTTCACTTTTTGGGGTCTTGGTTGTGAATCCAGACAGGGCGCAAGAAGAAAAAGTCAGCAGTATAAAAGCAAATAATAGTGTTTTCTTCATTATCAGGTTTTGTTTTTAGTTTTCGAAACGCGGTGCAAATATAGTAAATTTCATTGCGAAAAACTTCAACGCAATAATTTTTCGCTTTTTCAGGACAGCTTTGTGTTCAGCAGTGATATGAAACGAAAAAGATTCCCTAGGGGAATGGAGTCCATTCGATTAATCAACCCGCGGCGGCATGTAGAGTTTACAAATCGTAAACGTTACAAGCCGCCGCAGGAAACACAAACACCATCTCCATTCCCGAAGGGAATCTCAACCATTATTTCTGAATAGCGGTTTCCAAAAGTTCAACATAGTCATTGTGGAGGATGATTTTCATCCATCCAAGACGGCTTTGGTTGTTTTCGGTGAGCTTAAAACCGATGTATTTCACTTCGTCCATTGGGAAGTAGTCGCAGTCGTTTTTGTAGTTCATTTCATAATGGTAGAGCACATGATCACCGTTTTCGGTACCCGCAGGATAAGAATAGGAACGGTTTTTAAGGATGACATCGGTGCTCATGAAGGTGTCGTTGCTGTCGAAGCTATCATTGGCATTATTGGCATAAAGCGATAGTTTTTCTGTCATGCTCACTACAGAATCTGTTTCGGCAATCCGTTCACAAGTATAGGTGTAATATACTCCTATTACCCACCAAATGCTGTCTTCCGTATGGGAAGTGGAATCGATATGAAGGTAGTTTTCTTGGTTGATGATGTCGCCCAATAATGCGATGTTCTCATTCAGACAATTGAGCGTCGTGACAACATCATGCCCAAGTCCAGCGGAACCTATATCCTCTGATCGGAATTGAACGTCGTTTTCTCCATCGCCATTGAGGTCAATGGTGTTGCCCCAGGAAAAATGGCCATATTGTTCGGGGTGGAAAGTGCTGTCGTATGATGTAACGGACATTCCATGGGTGTTGCCAAAAACGACTTTGCCGTTTGTTGTGTCTTTCTTGCATGATGCGATGCTGGCCGCAAGCAGCAGCGCCATCGCAAATAATGATAGTTGTTTCATTTTGTTATGTTTTTTTATTGTGAAGTTTCTGTTTGATAAACGCGGTGCAATAATAGGATATTTCATTGCAAAAAAAATACGATGCGAATTTTTTTTCGCAATCATTTCATCCGCTTGATGACTTGCAAATGATGCGTGTGCTCGTTCTTCTCCTTGTTGAAGATACCCGTCTGGTCCAAATAGTCGATGCGGACCTTCCCCGAACAGTGGATGATCTGCTCGTTGCCCATGATGATGCCCACATGGGTAATGTGGCCGTCTTCCTCTCCAAAGAAAGCAAGGTCGCCGGGTTGTGTCTCCTGTAGGAAATACACCAATTCGCCTTCTTGGATTTGCTGAGAAGCATCGCGAGGCAGAGCCATTCCTGCAAGGCGGGCACAGACCTGAACCAAACCAGAGCAGTCGATGCCAAAAGCGGTGCGACCTCCCCAGAGGTAAGGCACGTCGAGCAGCATCTTGGCATAGTCTAACATCATCTCAGGATGGAACTCGGAGGGCATCTCGATGGCGTCGGGATGTGGCTCATAGAGCGGTGTGCCCAAGCTCAAATACTGTCCATGGTATTCAACGATGGGTTTGCAGGTGAGATAGAGTTTCTTGTTTTTCAATGTCTCAAATTCTTCTTCGCTGATTTCCTCGAATTGTTTCGCCTGAATCCAGCCTTGATAACGGAAGAATCCGGTTTGGACCAGCACCCATTCCTGTAGGCTGTCCAAAACCATGTATATTTCATTGTATAGCAGTTGACTCACCATCTCGGAACTGTGTCGAGGTTCCTTCCTCAATGCGATGGCGGAAAGTTTGCAGATGCCGTAGGTCATAAATATCGCTGTTTTCAGAGCGCTAAATTAGGTAACAATTCAATGCGGAAGGCCTTTTTTGTGCTCTTTTTTTTGAACAATCGTAGTTTTTTAATAATTTAGCACTCGCAATTATATGCAAGAATAATCATTAAATCATTGATTATGAATTGGATAAAAGGTTTAATCAATAGAATAAGACACAGTTATTATGGTATTGCCAAAGTGTTGGCCTTTGTGGTCGCCATTGTTTTGGTATGTCTGTTGATGCCACGTACGGGCAAGTTCAAATACGAGTTCCAGCTTTCGAAGCCCTGGCAGCATGAGACGCTCTATGCCCCGTTTGACTTTCCCATCTATAAGGACTATGAGTCATATAGCGCTGAGACAGATGCCGCCGAGAAGCAGGTGCATCCTGTGTTTGTCTTCAACGACACCGAGATGAACACCGCGCGCAAGGCTTTGGTCATTGCTTTTGACGCGCAATGGGACGAGCATTCCACACTCGACAAGGCTGCCAACCTTGATTGTCTACTCAAGGTTTACGATTCCATCGAAGACCAGGGTATTGTGGCCTACGACAATGCCACCAGTTCGCTCGACCCCAGCTCTGTGGTCACGGTCATTCGCGACAAGGTGATGCGTACTGTGCGTTACGGCGACTTCTATGCCATGAACGAAGCCACTGAGGCGGTAGCTTCCATTTTGAATGATGCCGGAGGTAGCTACAACATGAAATTGCTTTCCGAGCTTCTCAACGGTGCCTTACGTCAGAATGTGTTTTATAACTCTAGCCTTACCCAGCAGGAAATGGAAAAGGCGGCGGCTGCCGTTTCGTTGACTTATGGCATGGTGCAGAAGGATGAGTTGATCATCTCTGAAGGCGAGATTATCAACGCGCACACCTACGATGTGTTGAACTCGTTGCAACGCGAATACGCCACACGTTCCATGTCACGCGACGAGTCGCTCCGCGTCCTCTTGAGCCAAATCTTCCTGGTGACGTTGATCTTTTCGCTGATGGGCCTCTATGGCAGCAAACTTCATAAGAAAGTCTTCTCCGAGTTGAAGAACATCGTGCTCTTGCTAACCTTGGTGCTCATCATCGTGTTGCCTTGCTATGTCCTCGTACGCTTTGCCCCCAGTCTCATCTTCTTGATGCCGGTATGCTTGCTCGCCATCATGGTGGGCTCGTTCTTCAACTTGAGGCTGGCATTCTCCACACAGGTCTTCGCCGTGATGCTGATTTCCTTGGTGGTGCCCAATCCTTTCCAGTTTATGTTTATGCAGCTGGTGGCCACGGTGGTCACGGTGTTCGGCATGTCGAGCACCCGCACGCACCACCGCTTCATCCAAGCCGCGTTCTTGGTGTTCTTTGGCTATCTCTTGGTTTACCTGGCCTTCACCTTCCTCACCACCTCAGAGGTCGACTGGTCGGTGATCTTGATGCTGTTCCTCAATGGCTTGTTCACCATGCTGGCCCAACCGCTCATCCTGCTCTTCGAGCGTATCTTCGGCGTCACCACCTCGCTGTCTTTGATGGAGCTGAGCAACACCAATACGCCCTTGTTGCGTGAGTTGGCAGCGACCGCACCAGGTACGTTCCAACACTCCATACAGGTCGCCAACCTCTGCGAAGAGGTGCTGTATGAAATTGGCGGTGACACGCTGTTGGCCCGTACGGGTGCCTTGTACCACGATATAGGTAAGGTAAAAAACCCAATGTATTTCACCGAAAACCAACACGGTGCCTACAGCCCGCACAACGACCTTTCTAATATTGAAAGTGCTGAAATCATCATCTCGCATGTGACCGATGGCATCGAAATGGCGCACAAGGCGCATGTGCCGGAACGCATCATCGACTTCATCCGCACCCACCACGGCACGCGCCGCACTGAGTATTTCTACATCAACGAGCAGAAGGCGCATCCCGACGAGGAAATCGACCCGACGCCGTTCACCTATCATGGTCCTGAGCCCTTCTCACGCGAGACCGCCGTCTTGATGATGGCCGACAGCATCGAGGCCGCCTCGCATAGCCTGAAAGACCCCGACGAAAAGAAAATCAGCGACTTGGTGGATGGCATCATCGACAAGCAGATGGAGGCGGGGCAGTTCCTCAACACCGACCTCACCATGCACGACATCGAGACCTGTCGTAAAGTGCTGAAAAAGAAGTTGATGAGTATTTATCATGTGAGGATAGCCTATCCCGAGAAATGATGAGATTCCCTTCGGGAATGGAGTACATACGTATAATTTCAATGCGGCGGCTATAAATGTTACAAACCGGTAAATGGTCCTTGCCGCCGCAGTAACACGCACAAGCATGCCATTCCCGCAGGGAATCTAACTATAACATCCTCAAATACTCCACTGCCTCCGGTCCCTCGTTGAATATCAAATCCAACACGCTCAAATCGGGCACAAAAGGAAACTTGGTGCCGAAAACCTGGTAATACTCTGGGAATGAGGTGTCTTCTGTGGTCTTTTTCGGGCTGAAAGCCTCGCGCAAGTCGTTCTCCGCCTCGCGCACATAGTCCGTAGTATGCACGATTTCCTTCTTGACCTTCAGCATCTTCAGAACCGCCTGCAAGGCCGCATCGTTCAAGTCGATGAGGCGCTCGAAATGGCCTTCGAAGATAGGCCTCAAATAGTCATAATAATGGTCGAAGTATGGCGCCGCCTTATAGGCCGACTCCAGGCAGCGGCTATGGATGTGTTGCCAAGGCTCGATGGGACTGATGGCCATGTCTTTGGTCATGGTGTGGTTGCCATTGACCTTAATCACGGGCACACTAAGGCTCTCCACACCGTTGGCTGTCATCACGCGGCAGCGGTTGCGGTAAGTCTGCTTGTGATAGGTCTCCCATATCTCAACGACAGGCGCGTCTTCTTTCAGAAAACGCGCCATGTAGCTGATGCTGGGAAAATATGCCGTGTTGAAAAGCGTCATTTGAGCAGTTGTTCAACAACGACTTTCCTGTAACCCTCTTCAGGCATGGCTCCGACTTGCATCATCGGCTGTCCCTCCACGGGGATGAAAAGCACTGTTGGGATGCTGCGTATCTGGAAGGCTTTCGCCAATTCGGTTTCATACTGCGTGTTGACTTTATAGATCAACAGCTTGCCGTCATACTCTTCGGCCAGTTTCTCCATGATAGGTGCCACACGGCGGCACGGACCGCACCAGTCGGCGTAAAAGTCAACGATGGCAGGCAACTTGCCTTTATATACAAAGGTGGTGGGGTCTTTCTCGAAATCCCAAACCTTTTTCAGGAACTCCTTATAGGTCAAATGCTGGACTTTCGATTCTTTTTTCTCTTCTTGTGCGTTTGCGGTGAGACCAGCCACCATGAACAACATGGCAAATAAGATGCTTTTTTTCATTGTCGTCTATTTTTCGGGGGACAAAAGTAACAAAAATCGTGCTAATGGTGGTTTTTTCCTTAATTTTGCAGCAAAATATTCCAAAATTATGCTAATCGTCAATATCAAGGAGCTCGTCGGTGTCGAAGAACAAGGCCGACTGCTGAAACGCGGCAAGGAAATGGCCGAAACGGGTAGAATCAAGAACGCTTTTCTCTACATCAAAGGCAAGAAAATCGCCGACTATGGTCCAATGGACTCGGAGGTGTGCCGCAAATATCTCGCTGAGAGCCATCGTGTCTACGACGTGAAAGGCAGCGTGGTGATGCCCGCCTTCTGCGACTCGCACACGCACCTCGTCTACGCCAACTCGCGCGAGCTGGAGTTCGTCGACAAGATCCGTGGCCTCAGCTATGAGGAGATCGCCAAGAGGGGAGGAGGCATCCTCAACTCGACCAAGGCGACAGCGGCGGCTTCGGAGGACGAACTCTACGACATGGCCCAGCAACGCCTCGATGAGGTGATGCGCATGGGCACGGGCGCCATCGAGATAAAGAGTGGCTATGGCCTCACCACCGAGAGTGAGCTGAAGCTTCTCCGCGTCATCCGACGCTTGAAGGAGAACTCGCCTCTGACCATCAAGTCGAATTTCCTTGGCGCACATGGCATCCCGATGGAATATCGTGGCCATCAAGAAGACTATGTCGACTTGGTCATCAACGAGATGATCCCGCTCGTGGCCGCCGAGGACCTCGCAGACTTCATTGACGTGTTCTGCGACCAAGGCTTCTTTACTGTTGAGGACACCGAGCGTATCCTTATGGCGGGCATCAAATATGGCATGAGGCCGAAGATCCACGCCAACGAGATGGCCGTCTCGGGCGGCGTGCAGGTGGGTGTGAAATATGGCGCTATTTCCGTCGACCATCTTGAACAGATGGGCGATGCTGAGATCGAGGCTTTGAAAGACTCCGAGACCATGCCGACTGTGCTACCGGGCTGCGCCTTCTTCCTCAACCTGCCGCTCTCGCCGGCGCGCAAGATGATTGACGCGGGTCTGCCTGTGGCCATGGCTTCCGACTTCAACCCCGGCACCTCGCCCTCAGGCAATATGCAGCTCATCCTTTCGATGGCTTGCATCCGCTATCGCCTGACCCCTGAAGAGGCGCTTAATGCCACCACACTCAATACGGCTTATGCCATGGGCGTGAGCGACGAGGTGGGCAGCATCACCAAGGGCAAACTCGCCAACCTCATCGTCACCCAGCCAATGACGCAACTCGAGTTCATGCCTTATTACTATGGCGCCAACAAAGTGGCTAAAATGATTCTTAACGGTAAATTTGTGTGATGAGACCTTATAGATTATTATTGACGACACTGGTCTTTGCACTGTTCGTCGTCTCCTGTAAGAAAGAACATTATGACGTGAGCAATGTGCATGGCGTGAATGCCGAAGGTGAGGTGCTGGCGCCACTGGCTTCGGCTTCGTTTACTGTGAAGGATTTGATGGAACGCTTCGGCTTGCTGGACCTGCTTTATTGGACTGCTGACGGCGACTTGTCGTTGCACTACGCGATGCAGATGGATAGCATTTTGGAAGGCTATGAAATATTGAAATTCAATGATTTGGACTATGAAGAGCATTATGCCTACCCAAATCCCTTTCCAACCACTCCGCCGCCCTATCTCGATACGGTGCTGAGCTTTGAGCGTACTATCACATTCGAGTCGGAGCATGTTTTCGTTAGGGAAGGTTTTATTAAGTCTGGACGCCTTGAGTTTACTATGGAGTCAAATATTGGCAATTTGAAGCATGTGGTGTTGCGCACGTCCAACATCAAGGATGCCGCTGGGAACGATTTCGTGCTCGACACGCCGATTCAAGACAACACCTTCGTGATTGATCTGTCGGGTTTACGCTATTTTGCTGAAGAGGCTAATACGTTGACCTTCAATTGTGAAGTGACAATTGGCGCACAAGTGACAGTTGAGCCGGAGTTGAATGTGAACTTGCGTATCAAGGGACATGATATGGCTTTCAGAGAGATACAGGGTTATGTGGAGCGTTATTCGAGCCGCGACCGCGTCGATACGGTCTTTACGCTGTTTCCTGGGTCGATTGATGGTCAACTCGGATTGGAAGATGTCAGGCTGAAACTCACCGAACGAAACACCTTCCCTATGGGAGCTCGTTTCATTATCGACACGCTTACTTTGTGGAGCAAAGACAATGCGCCTATTTCCGTCCTTGAGCCATTGCCTTTGCCGATTGAAATGCCTCCAGCGATGCAATATGTAGAGGCACTCAATAAGGCCGTCAACTTCCGGATTAGTGCTGATGGAGGGCACATCCTGGCTTCTGGCGATTACATCCTCAATCCCGAGAACGTCACAGACATGGTGACTGTTGTCGATACCAACCGTATCGATCTTTGTGCCGATGTGGAGATTCCCTTCTCTTTCAGAGTTGGCGATGTCAAATATGTCGACACGGTCAATATGAACGTTGCCAATCTCGAGGTACCTGAACTCATCAAGGAGTTAACGCTCGAACTGACATTCAACTCTTTACTGCCGTTCAATTTAAATGCAAGTTTCTATATGTTTAACTCTGAGACAGGTATGGTCACGGACACCTTGCTTGGTGAGTCCAAGGTCATAAAGGCTTCATTTGACGGCAAGCCTGCCACGACAGAGGTGACGCTCGTTGTCGATGAAGACCGTGTTGAAAACGTGTTGCATTCCAACCGCATCATCATGTCGTATGAACTTGATACAGAGAACCACAACCTGCATTTGAACTTCAACCAAAAGCTCGACCTTTCGGTAAAAGGCCGTGTCAAATACAAAGGAAATTTGGATTTTTAGCGATTATCAGTCATGATTATGAATAAGAGAAGAATAATTATAGCTTTGTTTGCTGCGTTGACGTTTGGTGCTGTCAAGGCTCAACAAGTGTCGCCTGTCGACTTCATGCGATACAATCCTTATCAGATGAACGCCAACCCAGCCACCGACTTGCCCTATTTGAGCGTCATGTCGCTCGTCATTGGCGATATCGGCATCGACTTGCAAAACACGACGTTGCGTTTCGACAACTGCTTCGACTTCGACGCGCAAGGACGTCCTGCAACGATCAATTTGCACAGATTGGCAAACAGCCTGAAGGAAGACAATTACCTCGGCTTTGATGTGAATGTCGACCTGTTCACCTTGTACAAGCGCCTCAAAAAAGGCATGATCACCATCAATTATGGCGTGAAGGCCCAGGGTGACTTTGCCTTTAACGAAGGGCTGTTCGATCTGGCAGCCTATGGCAACTCGGCTTTCGTTGGCAACGACAATCCTGCCAAGGTCAATATGGACATCAATGCCATGGGATATCAGGAACTGGCGGTGGGCTACCAGTGGAATGTCACGGAGCAGCTCTCGTTGGGCGGTAAGGCCAAACTCCTCTTCGGCGTGGCCAATGTGAAAACCGATGCCTTTGATGCCCAACTCTACACCGATCCCGATTCCTATGCGCTCCGCTTGAAGGAAAACATCGCCATGAAAACCGCCCTGCCCAATGTCATCTATGTGGACGAGACAGGCCATCTGAAGGCCGACGGCCCCTTCAGCGTGGGCGAGTTGTTCCGCAACCCGGGTTTTGGCGTCGACTTGGCAGCCGAATACCGTTTCGATGAGCGCTTTAGCGCTGTGGCCGCGGTGCGCGACCTGGGTTTCATCCATTGGGGCAAGCACAACATTGCCATGTCAGGCCAAGTGAACGACATGGGCCACTTCTATGACAACGGCGACTTCCTCTTCGAGGGTTTGAATGTCGACGAGGTACAACGTATTTTCTCAGATGACGATTATCGTAAACACTTCTTGGATACCTTGCAGCGCTATTTCCAAGTGGGGTTCTCACCTATGGATAAATACACCACCGCTTTGAATACCAACCTTTTGCTTCGCGGTAACTACGACCTCGATGCATGCAACCGCTTCAGCGCGCAGGTGCAAGGCCGCTTCTTGGGCAGTGGCTTCCGTCCAGCATTGACACTGGCCTACTGCGGTTCGTTCTGGAACAACCTCAACGTGTGTGCCACCTACACGATGATGCCCCACAGCTATGACAACATCGGCCTCGGCGTCTCCGCAATGATTGAGACCTGTAATATCTATCTGACTACCAATAATCTTATAGGGTTATTCAAGCCTTTGAATACAAGCGCTTTCAATGCCCAGGTGGGCATCGTGTTTAACCTTTGGATGCCCGAGCGACGTTATATAGACGAATCCGGAAAACCAGAGTTTTTGGATGACAACGGCTAAGATATTCGGAATAGGCCGTCACCGTTTGACCGTCGACGGAGAGGGCGTCACTACCTTAGTGGCGTTCACGGGATGTCCTTTGCGGTGCAAGTATTGTCTCAACAAACAGTCGTGGGAGCTTGAAAGAGGCCGTTTGTATACGCCCGAGTTGCTCTTCGAGGAGGTGAAAATCGACCAACTGTATTTTTTGGCCACGCATGGCGGCATCACTTTTGGCGGGGGAGAGCCTTTGCTGCAACTGCCTTTCATACAAGCGTTTAGTGACCTTTGCGGAAGGCAGTGGCAGATTGTCGTCGAGACCAGCCTTCATGTGCCTTTGGCAACGGTTCAAGCCATTGACCCTATCGTCGACGGCTACATCATCGACATCAAGGACATGAATCCCGAGATTTATGAGGCCTACACAGGCAAGGCGAACAACATCGTTTTGGAAAACCTGCAATGGCTCTTGCAAAACGGCGACCCTAACCGCATCAAGGTGCGCATCCCGCATATTCCGGACTTCAATTCGGACGACGATGTGGAGCGAAGCAAGGAGCAACTTGCTGCCATGGGCGTTGAAAACTTTGACATTTTTCAATATATAATAAGGTGATTCCATAATAATTGTTACTTTTGCCACGTTAAAACAAAAAATGATAATCATGGCAAGAGGCAAACAAACCTGCAAAATCCTAAAGGAAATCCGCAAACAGATTGCTGCGGAGAACGACATTAAGTTGGTCATTGAGGAATGCACCTACCAAGGCGACTGCCTCGGCACCTGCCCTAAATGTGAGGCCGAAGTGCGCTATTTGGAGCGCGAGTTGGAGAAACGCCAGCGCATGGGCAAGGCAGCCATGGTGGCAGGGCTTTCCGTGGGTTTGCTGGCTTCAAGCCAAGTGGCTTTGGCGCAGCAGCCGGATAGTTTACGAATGGATACGATTGAAGAAGTCGTCGAACAAGAGCTGTTTGGTATGATACCGGAAACTATGCCCTCGTTTCGTGGTGGCGAGCAAAAACTGTTTGAATTCATAGGAAAAAATGTGGTTTATCCCCAAGAAGCCATAGACGCAGGCATAGAAGGCAAGGTCTTCGTTGAGTTTTATATAGAAAAAGATGGCACTGTTTGTGATGCAAAAGTGCTTCGTGGCATTGGCTACGGCTGTGATGAAGAAGCGCTTCGCGTGATAGGTCTAATGCCAAAATGGAGCCCAGGCAAGCAAAGAGGGAAGGCCGTCCGTGTGAGATATACATTGCCCGTCAATTTCAAATTATCCAAATAAGGAATAAAGCTATGGCAAAAGGCAAACAAACCTGCAAAATCCTGAAGGAAATCCGCAAGCAGATAGCGGCGGAGAACGACATTGATTTGGTCGTTTCGGAATGCACCTACCAAGGCGACTGCCTCGGCACCTGCCCGAAATGCGAAGCCGAAGTGCGCTATCTTGAGCGCGAGCTGGAGAAACGCCAACGCATGGGCAAGGCGGCGGTTTTCGCTGGAATGTCGTTGGGAACCTTGTTTGCGGCCTCTTCATGCAATCATCCTGTTCCCGAGCCTTTGGCTGGTGAAGTGATGCATACTCCCGATTCCACCGAGATGCCCAACGATAGTATCTCCAACGACAGCATCCCCAGCGACGCTTATTTGTTGGAAGGCGATGTGCTGGCTCCGGAGCCGGATACGATGAAAGCAGAAGAAAAGAAAGCTGCTTGCAAAAAGGATGAGCTACTTGAAATTGTAGGTGGAATTGAGGAAGAAGAATGGGTTACAGAAGGGTTTGTTGAACCAAACTTTGATGGTGCTGCTGAGGATGAAGATCTTGTGGAGTCTAACGATACTTTGGATGGTGATGAAATATATCAGATTGTGGAGGAAATGCCTGCATTTCCAGGAGGCGTGGCTAAGTTGTTTGAGTTCATTTCCAAGAATATCCATTATCCCCAGGAAGCCAAGGAAAAAGGCATTCAAGGACGTGTCTTTATTGGTTTTATTGTTGAAAAAGACGGTAGCATTTCCAATGTAAGAAATCTGCGAGGTGTGGATAGCGAGCTCGATGCCGAGGCCATCCGTGTAGTGGAATCCATGCCCCGATGGAAACCTGGCATGCACCGAGGTGAGCCCGTCAGAGTTTCATACCAGATTCCTATCGTTTTCAAGTTGGAAGACAAACAGGATTGATTTCTGTTTCGTTTCGTATAGAAAAAAGCCGTACCTTTGCCGCGGCAAACAGGGACTGAGATTCCCCTGCGGGGAATGGAGTGGTGTGTAGTTGTTTATAAGCGGCGGCTTGAGGTTTTGACCTATTGGAAGACGCCCGAGGCCGCCGCGGTATACAAAACGATCAAACTCCATTCTCGAAGAGAATCTCAATCTTAAATCTTGAATTTTAAATATTAAATCCTATAATAATGAAACAACTCATTGAATGCGTGCCGAATATCAGCGAAGGCCGCGACAAGAATATCATTGACCAAGTGACCGCTGAAATTGAGAAAGTGGAGGGCGTCAAGCTGCTGGACGTGGATCCCGGTATGACCACCAACCGCACCGTCATCACCTTCGTGGGTGAGCCTGAGCCTGTGTGCGAAGCCGCCTACCGTGTGGTGAAGAAAGCCGCCGAACTCATCGACATGAGCCTGCACCACGGTGCCCACCCGCGTCAGGGTGCCACCGACGTGTGCCCCCTCATCCCTGTGAGCAACATCACCATGGAAGAAGTGGTCGAGTATGCCCACAAGCTTGGCAAACGCCTCGGCGACGAGCTGAACATCCCGATTTACTGCTACGAAGAGGCCGCCTACATCAAGGAGCGCCGCAACCTCGCTTACTGCCGCACAGGTGAGTACGAGAGCCTGTCCTCGCGCCTCGGCACGGAGCAGTGGAAGCCCGACTTCGGCCCCAACGAATGGAACGAACACGTGGCCCACACGGGTGCCACCCAAGTGGGTGCCCGCGACTTCCTTGTGGCCATCAACTATAACCTCAACACCACTTCGACGCGCCGCGCCAACGCCATCGCTTTCGACGTGCGCGAAAAGGGTCGCCCGATGCGCGAAGGCGGCAAGGTGACCGGCAAGCCGATGAAGGACGAAAACGGCAAACCGATCATGATTCCCGGAACGCTGAAAGCTACCAAAGCCATCGGCTGGTTCATCGAGGACTACGGCATCGCCCAGGTGTCGATGAACATCACCAACATCAGCGTGTCGCCCGTCCACGTCTGCTTTGAAGAGGTTTGTGCCAAGGCCGCTGCCCGTGGCGTGCGCGTCACCGGCTGCGAAATCGTTGGCCTCGTTCCTAAGAAGGTGCTGATGGATGCTGGCAAGTTCTATCTTGCCAAGCAACAGCGCAGCCTCGGCGTGAGCGAAGAGGAAATCATGAAGATTGCCATCAAGTCGATGGGCCTCGACGACCTGAAGCCCTTCGACCCGAAGGAAAAGGTCATCGAATACCTCATCGAAGATCACAGCCAGAAGAAACTCGTCGACATGACCTGCACGGGCTTTGCCAACGAGACCGCTAGCGAAAGCCCCGCTCCTGGTGGCGGTTCCATCTCGGCCTACATGGGTGCCCTCGGTGCCTCGTTGGCCACGATGGTCGCCAACCTGTCGTCGCACAAACCGGGCTGGGATGAGCGTTGGGAGGAGTTCTCCAACTGGGCCGTCAAGGGTCAGGCTATCAAGGACGAGCTGCTTGAGCTGGTCGACGAAGATACCAATGCCTTCAATAAGATCATGGATGCCTTCGGCCTGCCGAAGAAGACTGACGAGGAGAAGGCTGCCCGTAGTGCCGCCATCCAAGAGGCCACCAAGTATGCCACCCAGGTGCCTTTCCGCACGATGAAGGTCGCCTTCAAGGCATTTGAGGTCGTCCGCGCCATGGCCGAGACTGGCAATCCCAACTCCGTCACCGACGCTGGAGTGGGTGCTTTGTGCGCTCGTTCGGCCGTGATGGGTGCCCATTTGAACGTCAAAATCAACGCTTCTTCGCTGAAAGACGAGGCTTTCAAGGCCGAAATCTTGAAGGAAGCTGCCGAGATTGAGGCCGCCGCTCTTGTGCAAGAGGCTGAAATTCTGCAAATTGTGAATAAGGTTATCGCCGGAGAATAAAATTTTGAAAAATTGGTTGTGGGTATTTGAAAAAGTTGTACTTTTGCAGCCAAATTTGAAAGGAGTATAAGCAATGTCAAAGAAACAGAAAGATGCACGCGTGAAAGTCATCCTCGAATGCACTGAGCACAAGGCCAGCGGCATGCCCGGCACTTCGAGATACTACACCATGAAGAACAAGAAGAACACTCCCGACCGTCTGGAGTTGATGAAGTATAACCCGATCCTTAAGAGAATGACCCTCCACAAGGAGATTAAATAATTAAGAGTTATGGCAAAGAAAGCTGTTGCTACCCTTCGTAGCTTAGACAAGACCTATAGCAAGATCATCAGAATGAAGCGTTCTGAGAAGACCGGCGCTTACTATTTCGATGAGATCGTCGTCCCTGCCGACAAAGTGCAGGAGTACCTTGCTAAAAGATAATTTGCGTTAAACGCAAGACAACAGAGCTTTTCCATGACTTTATGGAAGAGCTTTTTTGTGTTTGTATAAAATGAACTATCATGGGCCTGTTCTCATTCCTAACCAAGAAAAAAGAAAACAAGGAAGACCTCGATAAAGGACTTGAAAAGACTAAGACCAGCGTCTTTTCCAAGATTTCCAAAGCCATTATGGGCAAGTCGACCGTCGACGACGAGGTGCTCGACAACCTGGAGGAGATTCTCATCACCTCCGACGTGGGCGTCGACACCACATTGAAGATCATCGACCGCATCCAAGCCCGCGTGGCCCGCGACAAATATGTCGGCACCAGTGAACTCAATACCATCCTGAAAGAGGAGATTATGGGCCTGCTGCAGGAAAACGAGTCGGGCGACGGCACCACTTTCGACATCCCTTCGGATAAGAAGCCGTATGTCATCATGGTCGTCGGCGTGAATGGTGTGGGCAAGACCACTACCATCGGTAAGTTGGCTTACAACTTCAAGAACGCTGGCAAGAAGGTCGTGCTCGGTGCTTCCGACACTTTCCGTGCTGCCGCCGTCAGTCAGCTGCAGATTTGGGCTGAGAGGGTAGGCGTGCCTTGCGTCCAACAAGGTCAGGGCGCCGACCCCGCATCCGTGGCTTTCGACACGGTGAAGTCGGCCGTGGCCCAGGATGCCGATGTCGTCATCATTGACACCGCTGGCCGTCTGCACAACAAGGTCAACCTCATGCGCGAGCTGACCAAGATCAAGACCGTCATGCAGAAGGTTGTCCCCGATGCGCCGCATGAGATCCTGCTCGTGTTGGATGCCTCCACGGGCCAGAATGCCATCGAACAGGCCAAGCAGTTCACTGCCGCCACCGAGGTCAACGCCCTCGCGCTGACTAAGCTCGACGGCACCGCCAAGGGCGGCGTGGTCATCGGCATCTCCGACCAGTTCAAGATCCCGGTCAAGTACATCGGCGTCGGCGAAGGCATCGACCATCTACAGATTTTCGACCGCAAAGCGTTTGTGGATAGTTTGTTTGAATAAAGATTTTGAAGGCATGTCATACCGAGCGATAAGCGAGTGTATCTATGTCTTCAAAATCTTTTATAAATAATAGAATGCGTAGACCCACACTCAATATCGTGACCCTCGGCTGCTCCAAGAACAAAGTCGACTCGGAGCATTTGGCGGCTTTGCTGGAACACCGTTATGTGATCCGTCATGACGATGAACGCCGTTCCGATGTGGTCATCATCAACACCTGTGGTTTTATTGGTGACGCACAGGAGGAATCCGTCGACACCATTCTCGAATATGCCGAACTGCGCAAGCAAGGCAAGATCAAGAAGCTGTACGTCACGGGATGCCTCTCGCAGAGGTTCAAGAAGGACCTGCAAGCGGAGATCCACGAAGTGGACGCTTTCTATGGCGTGGAGAGCGTCAATCTCATCGCTGCCGACCTACTGAAAGAGGAGGTGCAGCCTGACTATTGCAGTCGTCGCGTGCTGTCCACCCCGAAACATTACGCTTATCTGAAGATTTCAGAAGGCTGCAACCGCCGTTGTGCTTTCTGTGCCATCCCGCTCATCCGTGGCGGCCATGTCTCCGTGCCGATGGACAACCTCATCGAGGAGGCTAAAGGTCTGGCCAAGCAAGGTGTGAAAGAGCTCATCCTCATCGCCCAGGACCTGACCTATTACGGTCACGACCTTGACGGCAAGTCGCACATCGTGGAGCTGGTGAAGGCACTTGCTGACATCGATGGTTTCGAGTGGATCCGATTGCATTACGGCTATCCGCTCGGTTTCCCCGATGAGCTCTTGGACCTGATGCGTGAGAATCCCAAGATCTGCCATTACATCGATTTGCCTTTGCAGCATATCAGCACACATATATTAAAGGATATGCGTCGTGGTGTTGACCGCGAGCAGACCATCGGTTTTGTGAAGAACGTCCGCCAGCATGTGCCCGATATTGCTTTCCGTACCACGTTTATCGTAGGCTTCCCGGGCGAGACCGAGGAGGACTTTGAGGAGCTGTGTCAGTTTGTCAAAGACATGCGTTTCGAACGTGCTGGTGTGTTTGCTTTCTCGCCTGAGCAAGGCACGGCAGCATACGAGATGACAGACGACGTTCCCGACGAGGTAAAGCAGGAACGTGTGGACAGACTTATGGATATCCAGCAGAACATATCTTTGGAGATCAACGCACAACGTGTGGGCAAGACAGAGAAAGTGTTAATAGATCGCCTTGAGGGAGACTATTATATCGGCCGCACGCAATACGACTCCCCTGAAGTGGACGATGAGATCCTTATTTCTGCAGAAAAAGAATTGGAAATCGGCCATTTCTACCAAGTCAAAATCACCCAAGCGGATTATTTTGACTGTTATGGGGTAGTGGAAGGGTAATTATTTTTCGCTCTTATAGTGTTCAATCAGCGCCTGCATGCTTTCGAAAGGCGTCTCGTCCAGGTCCAGCCATTCGTTGTTTTCGTAGCGTTGCATTTTCCAGCCTGTCACCGATCCGTCAATGACCACGGGTACGACACGTCGGTCAAGACCTAGGTTGAACCCCTCGCCAATGAGCCCGTCATACTTCTTGTTCATTTTGTCGACGATTTCGCTGAGACTTCCTTTGATAGTCTTGTTTGGCATGGCTGTCATTCGTTGATTATGTTGCAAAGATACTAAAACTAATGTATTCTCTGCAACAAATTGCCTTCACTTTTTCATTTCGGTAGTTGGTCAAGAGAGTGTTTTTGGCACCTTATATATTAATAAAAGCACCTCGACAGGTTCGTCATTTTGCCATTTTTCGCTTCTTTTTAATCGTAAAATGGCTGTTTATCCCATCAAAAGAGCCAAGAATATCCCGAATTAGCCTTGTCTTTTTGCCTAAAAACGCACTTTTGTTTTCAATAATCAAAATATTTTAGAATAGTTTTACATTGATATTCAATCACATAGAAAATATTTCGAAAAAAGATGAAAAAAGTGCTTGCCAATTCGGGAAAAGGTAGTACTTTTGCACCCGCTTTCGGAAGGAACGAGGGGACGGACGAAGGGAGAAAGCGAAAGTTCTTTGAAAGTCTGAGGCCAGCACAAGACCAGCGCGGCGGGAGCCGCGCGAGGCAAGGAACCTTTTAACAAAGGAACACCAAAGAGAACATCAAGGCGGAACCCGAGATTCAGAATAGAAATTTGAGTAAAACAATAGTACAAC
>CADADR010000002.1 GCA_902786745.1 uncultured Bacteroidia bacterium | reverse complement strand
ATTAGGCCTGCCGCTAGCGTTCATCCTGAGCCAGGATCAAACTCTTCGTTGTACTATTGTTTTACTCAAATTTCTATTCTGAATCTCGGGTTCCGCCTTCGTTCTCTTGGTTCCTTATTCCCGTGTCCGACGCTCGCCTCAACGGCGCCTCGGACACTTTATCTTGTGCTGGCCTCAAGCTTTCAAAGAACTTTTCGCTTCCGAATCCCTTCAGTCTAACCCCTCTTTTTTGAGGAAGCGGATTGCAAAGGTACGACCTTTTTAGATACTGGCAATCAAAAATTTCAATTATTTTTGATAAAATATTATATTATTTTGTTAATCAGTAAAATAAAATTTTCAGTCTTAGTATTTTTAGCCAAAAAACGATAATTTTATTCGGGCTTTTCGGGTTCGGAAAGCCGAAAAACGGTGTTTTTGCTGGTCTGAATGAGCTCAATAGTGCCCACAATGATGAAATCGGCGAGGATTTTTTCGGCTCTCCTTTTATTAATATGTGCGATTTCCTGGAATTCTGCCAGGGTGATCTCACCGTTTTCAGAGAGATGACGTAGAAGCAGCTCCTCGGTGTCAGTAAAGGCAATCTTGGCGGGTCTTGCGAATTTGGCGGACTTCCACACCTTTAATAATACGCTATCGGCGACAAGGTTCTCGTCTTTGACCCTGACGAAGACCTTGTAATTGCCTTGGTTGTCGGGTGCCTTGTGCTTGTTGTGCTTGTCTTTTGGGATGATGACCTCGAGCACAGTCTTCCCGTTGATTTCCCATTCTTCTGTAGAATACTCAACCTTTGGCTGGCAATACATCTCGGCAGCCGCCTGTATCATGTGAATCTCCTCGTCGGAACGTACGCCCGCAATGGCGCCATTGTCCTTCACGCCTACCAATAGACGTCCGCCATCGGTGTTGGCGAACGCGGCTAGCGACCGGGCAATGCGTTTGCTGTCCGAAATCTCAAACTTGAAATCGAGCATCTGGTGTTCGCCCTCTGAGATGAGGTTCTGGATATGGTTGTCTTTCTTCTTCATCGAGGCGGCAAAGATAGGGCTTTTTTTGAAGCTGGGAAAGCACTATATTAATAAGGTGTAAAAAAACACGACAAAAAACAGGGAAAGAAAAGCGGCAGTTTTTATGATCGACCGGATCATTTCGGGCGAGGGTAGGAGGGCGTTTTTAAGCCTCTAGAGCGTGTTTGTTTTTGAGATGAACTGCGGGTCATTTTTGGTCGGAAAACGCCAAATACGCGATGTTTTGATTTGTGAATCTAGAGCAGTTGTTGAATTTACAATTCTAAACCAAGTTTTATTAAATACCTATAAATCAAACATATATATTGTGATTTACATATATACAATATATCGCTTTACACAAGTGAATAATTGGTAGAAGTTATATATTTGAAAAATCGTCAAATAATTGATATAAATGATAAATAATCAGTATATTATACTATATAATTTAAATTCAAATATCAAATAAATACAATAATATGCAATTTTTTTAGTTTTGCTTTATAGGTTAATTCAAAATATTGAAAAATAAATAAATAGATTTGCATTATTCAATAAAGACTTCAAAATGTTAGCATTGTTTGATTGGTTTACAGAAATAAATTTCTTCGCTTTGTGTTTTGTAACCAGAAAATGTTTACTTTTGTGAACTGAAACTGATGTAAAAAACTGAATTTTTGAGGAGACACTAAGATGGAAAACACAGAAATGAAAGACAGAATTGCCCACATTATCCGAGCGCAAAATTTGACCGCAGCCGAGTTTGCACTCCGACTTGGTATCCAACCTTCGAATATTTCTCACCTCTTATCGGGACGCAATAACCCGAGTCTCGACTTCGTCAAAAAACTGAAAGAGACGTTTTCTGAGTATACCTTGGATTGGATCATTTTTGGCAGAGGTCCTATGACGGTTTCCGAACCTTTTGCTCCTCTTCGTCCTGTTGATCAATCTACACCTCTCCCTTCTCAGGAAGAGAAAAATCTTCCTGATGTTGCCGACAATATCATTTTTAACCAGAATACCTCTCCTGTTTCTGCTGTTTCACTGCCTGTTTCTGGCGAAATTAAACAGATGATCATGGTGTATAAGGACAATACTTTCGAGGTGCTATCGCCTCGTTGAAGCTTTTCCTTATATTAATTAGGTGTGGAATCAGAAAATTGTGTACTTTTGCAAACTTTTATGGAAGTTATGCAACAGAACCTTTTTTATGATCGCTTTGATGCTATTATTCTAGAGCCCAAGCATTTTGTCTTGGCTTGCCATGTCAATCCTGATGGCGATGCCATAGGGTCGGTATTGGCCATGTCGGAGTTTTTGAGAGCTAAGGGCCATGAGGTTAAAATGGTGGTTGCCAATGACTTCCCTGGTTTTTTGCATTGGATGCCAGGTGCCGAGGATTTCTTGATTTTCGAACAGGATGCTGAAGGCACTAAGGACGCCATAGCGGCAGCGGATTGCATCATGATGTTGGATTTCAACAACCTGTCGCGAGGTGGCATCTTGCACAATGAGATTGGTAAAACCCGTTGTCCCCGTATCTTGGTCGACCATCATCGCGATCCTGAATTGGACCAGTTCTATTGCGCCTATTCAGAGACCTGTGTGTCAAGCGCTTCCGAGATTGTGGCTGAGATTATTTTGCATTATGGCATGGAATATCTTACGGAGTCGATCGCTACCAACCTGCTCGTGGGCATTATGACGGACACTGGTTCTTTTTCCCATTCCATCTATCATCCGCGCACCATGGAGTTGTGCAGCATTCTCGTAGGCAAGTCCATGCCCTACACGATGATACACCAGTTGGTCTACGACACCATGTCGGAGAACCGTCTTCGTCTGCTGGGCTTCTCCATTGATCATAGAATGGAGGTGCTGGATGCGTATTCTACTGCTATTATCGCATTGAGTAAGAGTGATTTGGATAAGTTTGACTATCAAGCAGGCGATACCGAGGGCGTGGTGAATTATCCGCTTTCGATGCAGAAAATCAAGATGTCGGTGCTTATCACCGAACGTCAAGACCAGATCAGGTTCTCCTTCAGGTCGAAGGGCTCTTTCTCGGTACACGAACTGGCCAACAAACACTTTAAGGGAGGTGGCCACACTAACGCTGCAGGCGGCACCTTGACGTGCTCGTTTGAGGAAGCGGTGGAAAAGCTGAAATCGGTTTTGCCTGAATACCAAAAAATGTTGAATGAGGCGGAATGAGAAGGTACTGTAAATATCTGATACTATTGCTGTTGGTCTTGACCTTCTCCTGCAATGAGAAGCCGTCGAATCCTGCTGGTTCCGTGTCGAAAAGCGATATGAAGAGTAGCATGGAGACGGCCAACCGTTACCTGTTGAACGAGGAAGAGGAGGATATTGAGAATTATGTGAGACGTCATGGTTTGGAGTTGACCAAGACAGGGACAGGATTACGCTACCAGATCCTCAAACAGGGTTCGGAGCAACAGATACAGAAAGGTCAGCGAGTCACTTTGGACTATGAACTGCATTCCATTGCTGGAGACCTTATTTATTCGTCAGAGAACGAAGGTCCCAAGGTGTTTGTGGTGGGCGAAGGCGGTGTGGAGTCGGGCCTCGACGAAGCCGTGACCTATCTGCACAAGGGCGATGTGGCCAAACTCATCATCCCTTATCATCTCGCTTATGGACTGCACGGCGATGACAATCGCATCCCTGAATATGCAACTTTGGTTTATACGATAAAAATAACAGAAATACAATAAGTTATGAAGAGAAAATCTTTATTTTTCGCTATGGTTTGCCTGTCGGCAATGCTATTGATGACGGCCTGTACCCAGCGTTTTCCGGGTTACAAGAAAACCGCTGATGGCCTGTACTACAAATTCTACAACCAAGATCCCAAGGCCGAACAGCCCAAGCTGACGGACTTCCTCCAAGTGCAGATGGCTTGCTATCTGAACGATTCCTTGTATTTTGATTGGCAGGAGTCGGCAAAAGAGGTGTTCGCCCAACTGCAAGCGCAGTATTTCCCTGGCGACCTTCAGGAAGCCTATGCCATGATGCATGTTGGAGATTCGGCATCATTCTATATCAAGGCAGACTCCATCGCCATTCATTATTATGACCAGAATCCTGACTCTGTGGGATTGAAGGCTGACGATTATTTCCGCTACGAGGTGAAGCTGTTGGGCTATCAGTCGCAGGAGGAGTTCCAAGCCAACATCGAAAAGATGAAGGCAACCATGATGGAGGCTTCGAAAAAGAGTCTAGCAGACTATATTGCTGCGAATGGTATTAATGTAACCCCTACTGAATCAGGTGTCTATATCATTCCTTTGGAGAAGGGAACGGGCCGTTGCCCCGTGAAAGGCGAGAAGGTGGAGCTTGATTTCTCAGCTTCGTTGCTCGATGGTACTTCGGTGGGTTCCACTTACGACAGCCCCGACAAGTTCTCTTTCGTTTTGGGAGAAGGCTATACCATCCCTGGGTGGGAGGATATTGTGCCGCGTATGCATCTTGGCGAGCGTGTGAAGGCTATCATTCCTTGTGACATGGCTTACGGCGAACACTCGGTGGGTTCAATCCCGTCTTATTCCAACCTAGTGTATGATATCAAACTGTTGCATATCACCACTGCAGCTGAGCTTCAGGCTGAGAAAGAACGCGCCATGCAGGCTATGAAAGCCGAATCAGAGAAGGCTTTCTTCGAGTATTTAAAGGCTAACAACATCACTGACTATACGGCTTCGGGCCTGTTCTACAACAAGACGGTGACCACGGAAGGTGCTCAGCCCAAGGAGGGTCAGACCGCACGCATCAAGTTTGTAGCCACCTATCTCGACGGTTCGCCTCTGGGTGACTCTAAACAGTTGGGCGATTATTATGAATTTGAATATGGCAAAGGCAAGGTGCTGAAAGGTCTGGAGGAAGGCGTAGGCATGATGAGAGTGGGAGAGAAGGCACGTTTTGTGTTGCCCTACACCCTGGCCTATGGCACGGAGACCTATGGCAATATCCCTCCTTATTCCAACCTCGTTTTCGACGTTGAATTACTGGATGTTATAGACAAACAATAAGAATCATTAACTAAATCTAATACCACTAAAAATGAAAAAAAGTATCTTGATGATGGCTGTTGTGGCCATGATTGCTGCTGGCATGACTGCCTGTGGCGAGAAGAACCCTTATCCGGGTTATGAAAAGACTCAGAACGGATTGTACTATCAGTTCTACAACCAGAATGCTGGCGAACTTCCTCAACCCCAAGATTTGATGGAAGTGGGCATCAGCTGCACTGTGAACGACACGGCTGTTGTCATTCCTGTTACCGACAATGTTATGCAACTCATGGAATCGCAGTTTGCTGGCGATCTCTTCGAGGGTCTGGCCATGATGCACAAAGGCGACTCCGCTTCCTTCATTGTCAACATCGACTCTACCTTCATGAAGCTGATGGGTCAGCCCACGTTGCCTGAAGGCTTTACCTCGACCGATGTGATGCGTTTCAACGTGCGTTTGGACGACTTCTATCCTGAGAGCGAGTATGCCCAGCATCTGGCTGCCAAGGTAAAGAAGACCACCGATGAGAGAATCGCCAAGATGAAGGAAGAGCACGCTGAAGAGACGGCTGCCGCTGCCCAGCAACTGGCTGAATATCTCGCAAAGAACAAGATTACGGCCGAGCCTACCGAGTCGGGCCTCATCTATGTGATGACCCAGGAAGGCAATGGCGAGAAGCCCGAAGTGGGTAAGATGGTGAAGGTGCACTACACTGGCAAGCTGCTTGACGGCACAGTGTTTGACTCCTCCGTCGAGAGAGGTGAACCCATCAGCATCCCGATCGGTGTCGGTCAGGTTATCCCGGGTTGGGACGAAGGCATCCAGTTGATGTCGAAAGGCGAGAAGGGCGTGCTTTACATCCCTTACTATCTCGCTTATGGCGACAGACAGGCTGGTGATAAGATCGTGCCTTTCTCCAACTTGGTCTTTGATGTAGAACTTGTTGACTTTGAATAAGATGAAAAGACTTCTTAAGTCGGTCCTCATCGGCGTTTCGTGTCTGCTCTTCGTTGCCTGTGGCAGCAAGTCCCCCTATCCGGGCTTGAAGCAGATGAAGAACGGCGCCTACATGAAGTTCTATAACAAGAACGACAAAGAGGTCATGCCCCGCCTGAAGGACGAGGTGACCTTCGAGATGGCGCAGTACTTCAACGACACGCTGCTGTTTACCACTGCTGGCACTGAGCCTATGACACTTGTGCTCAGAGAGGCCGATTTCAAAGGCGACGTCGTCGACGGTCTGCTGATGATGCATGTGGGCGACTCAGCCCAACTGGCGGTCTTGTCCGACTCGGTGTTTATGACCATGCTGCAGATGGACGTGCCTGAGGAATATGCGGGCAAGCCCATCTATTACGAGCTGAAGCTGCTCTCCGTGAAGCCTTATGAAATCCTCGAAGCCGAGCGTAAGGTCTTGCTCGACAGTTTGCGACAGGCTGAGCTTGACTTTTTGGCACCGCTTCGTGAAGACGCGAAGAATACGGTGACGGAATCGGGCTTGATCGTTCTTGAGCAATCTGGCAAAGGCAGGACGGCACAAATGGGTGAGTATGTCAATTTCGACTTCACCATGTGCGGTCCCAAGGGCGATACCATCATGCATTCGTTCGGCATTGAGCCTGTCGAGATGCAGTATGGTGAGGAATTCATCAGCGCTGGCTTCAACGAGGCCTTGGGCATGGTGCCCGAAGGCGGTACCATGCGTTTCGTGCTGCCCTCTGAGCTCGCCTTCGATAGCGTGGGCTATGAGAGCCACATCGATCCCTATACCCCTTTGGTCGTGTTGCTGAAGATGAACAGCGTGATGGACAAAGCCACCTACGACAAGAAGATGGAGGCGCAGCAAGCCCAAAAAGAGGCTGAGGCAAAGCGTCTCATGTCGCTTGAGCAAAAGACCATGGAGGATTATCTCAAGGCCAATGGCATCACGGAGCAACCTACTGAGTCGGGCCTTGTCATCATTAGGAAAGAGGAAGGTACCGGTCCCGTTGCCCAATGGGGTGATGAGGTGACGGTGCATTACGTGATGAGCAATTTGAAAGGCGAGTTGCTGGAATCGAGCTATGAGTATGAGCATCCTGTGACCTTTAAGATTGGTAACAACGAGATGTTGCCCGCCATCGAGGAGGCCGTGATGACCATGTCAAAGGGCTCGAAGGTCTCGCTGGTGTCGCCTTCAGCCTTGGCTTTTGGCGACTTCGTCATTGACGAGGACCTCTTACCTGCCTATTCTCCGCTGAAGATCGATCTTGAACTTGTGGAAATCAAGTAAGCATCAGGTTTTCGGTGAAAACAAAAAACGCCATCCAGATTTGGACGGCGTTTTTTGTTTGTTGTTGATGGCTTTTATTCTTTCACCTCGTCAAACGTTTCCTTGTCGGCATAATACACGTCGATGGCGGCAATCAAAGCGGCGAGACTCCACACGGGGACAGCAAGCTTGTCGGTGTCCATAAAGTTGTTGAGGAGACCGTGGACGAAATAGCTGATGAAGGCGAGGGTGGCGCCCAACACCAGCGTTTTAGCTTGTCTGTTTTTGCAACGTTTGTAGGCCTTCATGCCATGGTAAACGGTGACGATGACTAGGATCAGCACAAGGATAGAACCCACAATGCCTTGCTCGGCAAGGGGACCGAAGTATTCGGAGTGGGCGTTGCCACCGTCGCCGGCGTTGGTGCTGATGATGGTCTTTTCCTTCGACATCTGGTAGGGGGCGTACACGAACTGGTAGGTACCGGGACCCCAACCAAACACAGGACGTTCGTTGAACAGTCGGAAGGCCGACTGCCAGCGGTTGATGCGTTCTAGGTTGGAGGCATCGGTGGAGATGTTGGTGATGGACTGAACGTTTTCCACAAGGTCGCCAGAGGCGTCTTGGTTGTTCTTCTCCAAAGCGTCGATGATTTGGTTTTGGAAGGCGAGGAAGAGGCCTACTAAGACCACCACTACGGTGGCGATCCAACGGAATTTGATCTTCAGCAACACACAAATCAACACTGCCAAGGCTGCAATCACACTCAGCCATGCGGCACGGCAGTTGGAGAATACCAGTGCGACACTCAGTAGCGCTACAACACCGATGATGATGAGGCGTCGTGAGGTCTTTATGCCCGGCAGGAAGACATAGGTCAACGCCAGGATAAGGTAGATGGCCAAGGCAGCGCCGTAGGCCGTGTGGTCGTTATAGAAAGGTGTCATCACCCAGTGTGCCGAGTCGCCATCGAAGCCAAACTGTGCGTGGTGGATGATGGTGTATACACATACGATGCACAGGGCTGCGATATAAAGCCAGATGAACCAATGGATGTTTTTGGGCTTCTTGAAAAGGATGGCACAGAGGAAGAAGGCAGGGACGACAAACCAGAGTCTCGACAATATGAATTTGAGCGACACCACGGGCATCTCGCTGGTGATGGTGGTGACCAGCATCCAGGCGAACATGCAATAGATGACGATGGTGATGGGATGGTGTGAGATGCGTTTGTCGTATTTGCCGTCATATAGCATCTTGGCGAAGAATAGCACCATAATGCCGATCAGCAGAGGCTCGGCGGGCAGGGAGATGGCCAGACCCGCTTCGAGAGCCTTCAGGTTGATCGATAGCGGCACGGTGAATGCCGTAAGCAGAAGAACCTTGTCGAGGGAGAAGATGTAGAGCAGGAGCACGCCCATAACGACGGGCAAGGCAAAGAAGAGGTAGGTGTTCTTCTTCACCACAAGGAACAGCCCCACGGCCAAGAAAAGGGCCGAGACGACATAAAGCCAAGCTATTTTTGCTCTTTTCTCCACGACTTATTTGCTTTCAGCCACGAAACGCTTGCGGTTTTCGATGATGAAGATCACCAGGATGGAGAGCAGCATGGCGCCTAAAGCGGAGAGGGCCACGACAACCCAACGCACTGGGAAGGCTTTCTTGTCGGCCGGGAAAGGCTCGGTGACGATGTTGGAATAGGTAAGATCGGAGTTGAAGAAACGCAGGTTCTGTTCGTAGTCAACCTTGGTGTTGACATACGTGGTGGCCTCGGCTTCGATTTTCGTGCGGAGGTCGAGCACTTCGGCACCGTATTGCTCTAAGTTGCTTTTCAACTCAGTGGCCTTTGCCGAACCACTCAGGTAGCCTTTGGTCACCTCACGAGCCTGGCTGGTATAGTCAGTCACTCCGTATTCCGTACCATAGTCGGTAAGAAGCTGTTTCAGCGAGTCGATGTTACGTTGCTTCTCGTTCAACTGTCTTTCATACATGGCCACCACTTCACCGACTTTCTGGGTGTGCAGTTTATGCACCTTTTGGTCGTAGAAGTTGAGGATGTCCTTGGCGATGTCGCAGGCCACAAAGGGGTCCTTGTCCATCACCGTGATGCTGACGGCCTCGTAAGGGGTCTTGCTGATCTTGATCTTACTGCGGTACTCATTGAGCATGTAAGTCTTGGCGAACTTGTAGTTCTTGTCGATTTTGTAGTCCGACCACAGGTCATACTTCTCGATGATGGAGTCCATGATGGACTGCGAGTTGATGATCTGCAGCATCTGTTCGGTCTCGCTCTCATCGGAGTAGGGGCTGATGTTGGCGGGATAGGCCACGGCCTCTGACTTGTAGAGCGGGGTGATGAACAGTGAGCTGGAGAAGATGGCACCTAAGATGGCTGCAGCCACTGTGATGATCAAGATGTGCCATTTCCATTTCAGCACGAGTTGGACAAGTGAAAGGTTGTTGAAATTGTTATCCATGATTTGTTTTGTTGTTGTCGGAGTAGTTGATGTTATATTAGGTGCAGTTATAGTCTCATTCTTTTCCAAAATGGTTCTTTTTTTCCTTGGAGGCCGCTTCCTTGTCGGCCTGGCGGCGAAAAAAGCCATTGGAACGGTCGTAGAACACGAGGCAGAAGATGAGCAGCAGCAGCGTGCTCAACACGGTAATCACCACGATGATCCAACGCACGGGATAGCTCTTGCGTTCGGCCTGGAAGGCGGAGGTGACGACGAACTTGTGCGGGATGAACTCGGTGGCGTCGACCTTGGCTTCCTCGTATTTCGACTTGACCAATGAGAGTTGCAAGCGGTCGTTGTCCAAACGCTCGTTGATGGCGTAGGAGGCACCGCCATATTCTGCCAGCACGTCAAGTTGCTCTTGTATGTTCTTGACGCCTTGCGTGTTGCCTTTGCCCAATTCGACAGCCAGCTGTTGGCTGAGCATCTCCACTTGCGACTCATAGTCGAACACGCCTAGCTTACGCAAGGTGTTCAACGAATCTTCCAGCATGTTCATTTCGGCAACGAGGGTGCCATATTCCTGCTCAACGATACGGAAGGCCTCGGTGGCGACTTCCTTTTGCATCTGGTTCATGGTGCTGTCGAAGATTTCGGCGATCTCATTGGCGATACGTGCCGAGAGTGCGGCGTCAGAGTCCAAGACGGTGATCTTCACCGCGTTGTATTCCGTGCGGCGGAACTTGATGCGGGCATCGTAGAGTTTGTTCAGCCTGGTGATAGGGTATTTGCTGTTGGCCTTGATGTTGTAGTGTTCCATCAGGTTGAAGCGGCTGATGACTTTGTCGCGTACGCGATTCGAGTTTAACACTTGCAACATCTGTTCGGTCTGCTCGTCCTCACCAAAGTTCATGATGTCCTTCTCCGACTGATACGTAGTGCTGATGAGAACCTTGGAGATGGAGTTGCTGGAAGTGGGGTAGATGATTGTGGTGGACTTATACAGGGGCGTGATGAAAAAAGGGGCACTGAAAACGATGGCACAGAGGGCGGCCAACGCAAGAATAATGAGGATGGGCTTCCTATATTCCACCAATAGTCTGCATAAGTATTTGGAACTGTAGGTGTTATGTGTCTGTTCGTCCATATTTATGTGTAGAATAAGTTGCCAAAAATAGGGATTTCCCTTGAAATGGCAATGAAAAAAGTCAAATTAGCCCTTTTTTTCCTTGGGAAGGACGAGGCTGACGATTTCCTTGAGGCTGACCAGACGGGTAAAGAAAATGGCGCCGCAGTTGATGGCAAAAGTGATGAGGAAGGCGACGATCCAGTTGAGGTTCAGCTGCTTGACCAAGAGGGTGGTCAGGGCGGTGGTGGCCAAGAAGAGGAGAATATGCATCCAATAGCGACCACCCATATTGAACTTGAGGATGCGTCTGGCAAGGAGGTATTGCAAAAATGCCGTCAAGGCTTGTACGCAGAGGCTTGTGGTGGCGGCGCCTACCGACTTGAAACGAGGGATGACAATCAGGTTGAGCAGGATGTTGATGACCACGCCAGCCGCTGCCACGAGGTTGAGCTGCTTGAGGCTGCCGTTGGCGGTAAGTAAGGTGCCGAAGACGTAGGTCGTCGACAAGCAGAAGAAGCTACCCATCAATAGCGGGAACACCTTGGCATATTGACCGATGCGCAAGAGGTAAGCGCTTTCGGTCTCGGCTTCTTCAGGGCTATACATCATCTGCATGATTTCGCGGTTGTAGAAAATGCACATGATCAATACGATACCAGCCATAGCCACGATGACGTTGAACGAAGTCTTGATAAGGTTGTTAAGCTCGGGCTTGTTTTTCAACGTTGCCGTGAACATGGGCAACAGCATGATGGCGAAAAGGTTGGAGATATTGTTGCCCGCGTCGAAGAGGCGGTAGGCACGGCTGTAGATACCGGCTTGTACACCCTTGTCGTCGAGAAGTCGTTCAAGCAGGACGGGCTCGATGCGGCTGTAGACACTCATCAGGAGGACCAGCAAGGCGAAAGGCAGGCTTTGCTTGAGGATTTCCTTGAAGAACTGGAAGTTGATCTTGAAGCTAATGCTTTCGGCATGGCGAAGCACGACGGTCAGAGCGAAAATCAGTGTGCAGATATACGCTAATGTCTGGGCTTGCAGGTACCAGATGGCGTTGAACTTCTCCCTCGGGAACCACCCGCTCCACAGCACGAGACACATGATGACGATGGCCAGCACGCGGTCGAAGACGCTCAGGATGCTGTCTTGCTTAAACAGCAGTAGCCCTTGTATGTTCGACCTGAGGAAGAGGATGAACGACAATAGGATTTGGTTGAGGCCGCACCAGAACAACAGCTTGAGTTTCAAGCCTTCGTTGTAACCGCAGAAATAGCCGACGACAAAGATGACCACGGCATAGAGCAGTCCGAGCAGGAGCTTGATTTCGGTGAGCCCTCCGAAGTGTTTTGAAAGGTTCTTCGGGTCTTGTGCCACGGCACGGCTGTTGAAGTTGGTGATGCCGAGGTCGAGCAGGATATAGAAGAGATAAGAGAAGTTGAACAAGGCCTGGTAGGTGCCGTATGAGGCGTCGCCGAGCAGGTTTTGCACCTCACGGTCGATGCCGAGAATCCAGAAAGGCTTCACCAACAGGTTGAGAAACAGTAGAAATATGATATTCTTGATGAAACGGTTCTGCATTACGACATCATTGTTCGGAGGGCAAAAGTAGGAAAAAAAACACTAAGGTATCCTTTTTCGGTCACCAATTGGGAAATAATGTGTATTTTTACCCCCGAATTTAGTTTTGAAATGAACAAGGAACAGGAAAACGTTGATGTCCTGGAAGAGGAATTGATAGAGAATGAGAAGAGTCTCCTGCTCATCAACGACGACGTAAACACGTTTGAATATGTCATCGACACCTTGATGAAGGTGTGCCATCATACCCGCGAGCAGGCTGAGACCTGCGCTTGGATCACGCATTACAAAGGCAAATGCGCCGTCATGCATGGCAGTTTCGAGGAGTTGAAACCTTATTACGACATCCTCCTTGGCCATCAACTTACTGTGAAAATAACGGACTAATGGCGGGTTACACTTCTTTGGAGATTTTGGCCATTCAGCAGGCCTATGAGAGCATGCTTGACGACATCCATCCTTTCGTCAACGCGCCCGAGCATTTGGCCTTGATTGACAAGGCTTTCCGCTTTTGCTTGGAGAAATACGACGGACGTTATTTGCTTTCAGGCAAGGCTTATATGTATCACCTCATCGAGATGGGCCGTAGCGCCGTGATCGAGGTGGGCTTGGGCTATATTTCCGTGGTGGCGTCGTTCCTTCACGGCATCGACTACAAAGAGGGGGTGAGTCTCAAGGAACTGGAACAGCAGTTTGGTAAGACCGTGGCCATTATCCTTGAGGATTTCAGTGAGATATCGAGGCTTGATACGGAGAAAGTGGCCTATAACTCCGACAACTTCCAGGTGTTGTTCCTCTCGTTGATCGACGACATGCGGTCGGTGTTGCTGAAGATTGTGCACCGTGTGTATGACGTGCGCAACCAAAACGATGTGGATGCCGACCGGCTTTCGAAGTATTTCCATGAGATCAAATACATCTATATTCCTATCGTTCATCGACTGGGATTGTATAAGCTGAAGGCTGAGCTCGAAGAGAAGCTGATGCTGTATGAGACCCCTGAGATCTTCCATGAGATTGAGGCCAAGATCGAGGCCAGCAAGGAGGCCCGTAGGCAGACCGCTGAAAAGTTCATCGCCCGCATTTCGGAGGGTATCGATGCTGAGTTGGAGCGCACGAAGAGAAACGGTAAACCTAAGTTCGCCTATACCGTGAAGTGGCGTTTGAAATCCATTCCTTCCATTTATGCCAAGATGCGTGCCCAAAATGTGCCGTTTGAGGAGGTTTACGACCTGATGGCGGCGCGTGTCATCATTCGCTGTGCCTTGAAGGACGAGCAGGAGTGCTGCTGGAGTGTTTATTCGGCCATTACCAATATCTACGACCCAATGCCGGAACGTCTTCGCGATTGGATCACCAAGCCCAAGGCATCAGGTTATGAGTCGCTGCACACCACGGTGAAATACGACGACAAGTTGTGGTTTGAGGTGCAGATACGCACCACCCGTATGGACGACATCGCTGAGACGGGGCAGGCGGCACACTATCTCTATAAGGGGGAGAAACAGACCTCTGAGGAGTGGCTGCTCAACGTGCGCGAGGTGTTGGAGAACCCAGGTCTGGTGTCGTTTGAGAACTCGTACAGAAAGATCTATAAATCTGATAAGATATTCATCTTTACGCCCGAAGGCGACCTGAAGCAGCTGCCCATCGGTTCCACTGTGCTCGATTTCGCATACGAAGTGCATACGAAGGTGGGCGAGACCTGCAATGGCGCTCGTGTCAACGGGCATATGGTCCCCATTCGTCATGTGTTGACCAATGGCGACAAGGTGGAAATCATCACAAGCAAGAAACAGTCGCCGCGTGCCGACTGGCTCAATGTGGTGGTTACCGAGAAGGCCAAAAACAAGATCAGACGTTACCTGAAAGAGGAGGAGCTGAAGGAATCGGAACTGGGCAAGGGCATGTTGCAGCGCCGACTGAAGAACTGGAAGCTGCCATTCTCCGAGACCGTGATCGACATGCTGGTGAAGGAGTTCAAACTGGAGAACTCGCTGCAGCTCTATCATCAGATCTCCACTGAGAAAATCGACATTGCCGACGTCAAACGCTTTTTGAGCTCAAAGTTTGGAGAGAGTGCCGAGAAAGCAGAAAGGCCTGTGCCTGAGCAGATTGAGTCGACAAAAAAAGAGCAGTCTGCCGATGCGGAAGAGTCGCTCTCTATCGGCGAGGACATCGACAACGTGACCTACAAATTGGCCAAATGCTGCAACCCCATTCCTGGCGACCGCGTCTTCGGATTTGTCACCAGCGACGGCACCATCAGCATACACCGCACCAACTGCCCCAACGCCAAGAGCATGCAGCAGCGTTATGGCTACCGCATCATCAACGTGAAATGGAACGGCATCGAGAATCAAGGGTCGCAGGCTACCATTCGTATCTATGGCCGTGATGTGATGGGATTGCTCGGCAAAATCACTAAGGTCATCTCCGAAGACTTGGAGGTGAACATGAAAAATATCGCCCTCAACTCCGACAAGGAAGGCTTTTTTGAAGGCAGGATTGTGCTTCAGATCTCCGATGTGGAGGCCTTGGAGCAACTCATTGTCAGGCTGAAAGCCATTGAGGGGATTATGGAGGTAGTACGAATTGATTGAATGCTGAATGCTGAATGTTGAATTAAAGAGTCTTTTATATTTTTGGATATTTATATGAAGAAAACATTTTTAATCATTGTTTTGGCGCTATTGACCATGGTGATGTCGGCGCAGACCTACGGCATCGACCATGAGAAGAAAATCGTTGTGGTGACGAGCAGACTGTCTGAGGGTATGAAGCCTTTCAAGGAGTTTGTAGAGGTTAGGGGAGAAAGATATACTTGTTATCGTAGCGAGATGCCTTTGATCACCATCACCACCGATGGTCCGATTGTCAACTCGCCCGCTGTGCATGGCATTATCAATGTGGCAGATGCCGATGGCAATGTCGTCACGATGCACGCAGGATTCAAGATCCGTGGCACCTCGTCGCAGCAATACGACAAAAAATCCTATCGTGTGGAGCTTTGGGCTGACGAGACGGGTGCCGAGATGGCTGATACAACCTTCCTCGGGCTTCGTAGCGACGACGACTGGAACCTTGAGGCCATGTGGGCACAGCCGTTGCGTCTCCGCGACAAGGTGGCCAACGAGTTGTGGATGGAGATGTATCAGCTGCCTTATGTCGAGAACGAGCCCGATGCCTTGCCAGGCATTCGTATGGTCTATGCCGATGTGTTTATCAATGACGAGTATATGGGCGTTTATGCCTTGACGGAGCGTATGGACCGCAAACAACTCGGGTTGCGCAAATACAATGGCGAATTGAGGGGGCTGCTTTATAAAGGCAACGGCCCTGGCGCTCCGACGTTCGATAGCCTGCCCGGTTTCGACAATACGCTTGACACTTGGGACAACTACGAATGGGTTTATCCCAACGAGAGCGACACGGCCATCAACTGGAGCCATCTTTACAATTTCACCAACTTTGTGATGAATGCCTCCGACAATGTGTTCTATTCGCAATATTCCGCGCAATTCGACCAAGCCAATGCCATTGATTACTATCTGTTTATCAATAGCGTGATGGCCATGGACAACATGGGACGCAACCTGTTTTTGGCCCGTTACAAAAAGTCGAGCACCTATATGTACTTGCCTTGGGACCTGGATGCCATCTGGGGTTTAGACACCGATGGTAGTCATACCAACAACACGGCAGGTTTGAAGAGCAATGGCTTCTACGACCGTTTAACGCAGGACTGCTACGACAATGGCTTTGTGGCTTTGGCGAAAGTCAGATACAACGCCTTGCGTAACGACATCCTGACCACGGAGCATATCATGGAGATGGTTCAAAACCAATACGAAGCCTTAGTGGAAAGCGGTGCCTACGAGCGCGAGCATGAGGCATGGCCTGCCTTTAGCGTCGACGAAAGTCAATTGGACTATATGCGCGATTGGTTGGACAACCGCTTCAATTATTTGGACGGTGAAATCAATGCTGGCTGTGGCACTTGGGGCGTCGAGGAGCCTGAGCCTGTCGAAGAGCCGACTCGAATGGTTGAAGTCTTCCCAAACCCTGCCAAAGACCGTGTCAACATCCGTTTTGCTGAGCCATGTGAGGCTTCAGTCAAGCTGTATGATATGACGGGCAGACAGGTCTATTCCAATGCGGCAACAACCCAAGCTTTTGTCATTGCCACACAAGGTCTGAGCCAAGGCGTTTACACTTTGGTGACCTTAGTGGATGGACGACAGCAGGTGGATAGGGTGGTGGTGGAATAACCTTAGAGTTTCCAAATTGCCTCAACCTTCAAATCCGTCTTGTGATTTCCCTCAATTAGCGTCAAGCCGCTGCCGACCTCGTTACGATCGCTGTAGATGGTGCGGCCGATGCGGGCGTAGAGTGTCAAGGCGTTGAACAGCTTAACCTTTCCTAAGAGATAAACCCTCATGCCTTTGCCGTAAAGGGCGGGCACACTGAATGAGTATAGCACATCGTTTTCGTAAGCGTAGATGCGTGCGTTGTAGTCCTGCGCGTCGAAAATGGCATAGCGGAAGGTGAGGCTGAATGGCTTGTTTTCGGGCTTGTAGGCGATGTCCTGGCAGAGGAAATAACCGTGTTCGTTGCTGCCGTCCTCATTACGGTAGTGGGCGTATTCAGCCTTGTTGGTGCAATGCAAGTCCCAACCAATCTGGTAATTGATGTTGAAACGGACGGTGTTTTTGGTGTAGAGGATGGGGTAGTGGCTGAACACCATGCCGTCGGTGGAGTTCTTCATCTTGGTCTTGGAGCGGAACTGCAGATAGGCTTGTGTGCGGCGGTTGAAGCTATGGCTGATGCGCAGGTAGTAGTCGTGGCCACGGCTCGGAGCGTTGACTTGTGAGGTCAGCCAGGTGAACTGGAACTGGTCGGCGTAGGCGAGGAGGTTCCAATAGGGTGCGGGAGCAGCCTCCAGACCGAGATAAATGCCGCGTTGCCCTTGGTTGCGTCCGCCTTCACCGAAGGCGTTGCCTAAAAGGTTTTGGTAGGCCTTGCCGTAGTCACGGTATAGGATGGTGAAGTTAAGATATCCTGCGGGTTTTACGGTCAATCCAATTAATCCCGCAAAATCCAACGGTCCCTGAGCCTGTCGAAGGGCCGTGCTATCAAAGTTCATACTCATTGCAACTTCGCCAAAAACTGCATATTTACCTTTCACATATTTGAAGTCAAGGCCTTGGTTAGTGAGGCGTTGTCCTTGGAAGTAGAACTGGTTGTAATGGCTTGGCTTGAGTTCGAGGGGAACACTGAGCCAAGTGTGATGGGCAGTGTAGCCTACCTCAAAATGGGCGATGGCGTAGGCCAGATGTCCGCCGACGACCTGCTGACGTATGGCATGGCGGTCTTGTAGCTCGCTAAGGGTGCGGTGATAGCCTGTCTCTTGCAGGCTGCTGACGAGTTCGGCTTCGTTATCCAAGGTGTCGGCCGCGCTGACGTTGGCGTCGATCATGCGGTTGGAGTAGAACAGGGTCCCTTCAAGGGGTCCTTTGCCTAATGTGACGGCTGCACCACGCATGAAGGCATACTCGCTGGCCGAGGCTTTGGCCGTGATGCCGCGTCCTTGTTTCATCACGCTGCTGCCTGCACCCGCCTTGCCGAAGCTCATGCCCGACCATAGCGTCAAGCCTTGACCGAAGGCAATTTGGTAGTCGCCTAAGGCTGCGGTTTTGACGATGCCCAAGTCCTTGGCAAAGAGGTGAAAACCAGCGAAGTCGAAGCCACGATGGTATTGGCTGCCCAAGAGTTTCTGTAGGGTGTCGCTAACCTTATCGCTGAAGAACATCTCGCCCGCATCTTTCTCAAGGACAAATCCCGCCCTGATCTTATTCCTATAGTTATAGGTGTATTTCAGCTGATATTTCTGAGGACTGCCGAGGTAGCGTGAATTGGGCTTGGCGAGGAGGGCAGAGTCGTCAATGGGTAGGTAACCTTGTTGCTTTTCGAGGACTTGCTCGTAACGCCCCACCAATTGGTGCTTGCCATAACGTGCCATCTTGTTGAAGGCGATTTTGTCCTTGCTTTGGTCTTTCTCGATGCAAACCACGGGTCGGATGATGGCTAAAGTTTGCTCGTCGAAGCCTTCCACCATCTCCAACTCATCGAGAAACATGAAGTCACCATAGAAACGGCGGTATTTCTGCAGTTCTTCGTATTGGAATACGCTGAGCAGGCGCAGCTCCACCAGACGCATGACCTCGTCGCTGTTGAGGTTGACGGGATTCTCGCTGAGGAAGATGTAGTTTTCCAGGAGGTCTTCGTAATCGGCATCATCATCGCCGTCTTCGGCCAAGCGTTCCACCTGTTCGATGAGGATATTGTTCAAGGCGTCGGCGCTGAGCGTGTCGATGGCGATTTGCGCCTTGGCAAACAAGGTGAACGATAAGGCTAATATGATGAAGACCAAGCGTTTCATATCACTTACCTATGCTGAAGATCATGCCGATTTGTACTGAGGCACCCAATTCGTTGTGCAACTGTGCCGCCACGTTGATCTGTGCGAAACTGATGGCATAACCCAGCCCGAAGCTGAGGATGCCCGGGTTGGTCTGGACACCAGCACGGATGTAAAAGTTCCTGATGGCCTCATATTCCAAGCCTCCACGCAGGCTGACGCCATCGCGTTCGGTGTCTTTCTCGATCTCGCATTGTCCGACGAAGTCTTTGGTGAACTGGTAGGCCAGTCCGAAACGCATCACGATGGGCAGTTTCTCATGGTTGAGGGTCTGCTCAAAACTGAAGCTGACGGGGTTGAAAACATAGGTGCCCAGCGTCAGTTTGTCGGTGACATGCGATTGTATGCCCAGCTCGAAGGTAAGCGCGCTGAATTTGCCGTAGTCGTTGCCAATCTTGAGCATGAGGTAGTCAAGTTGGAGCCCGATTTGAAGGTAGCGCCCGAAGTCTTTGGCGTAGGCGAGGCCCAGTTTGTTCTCGTTGTATTTTGAGGAGCCGAATTGGTTGAAGCTAAGTCCCAAGGTGCCAAATTTGGTAGGTAGGGCGAAGGCGCCGCATTTGTAGGCCGTCTCGGGGAGCAGCCAGCGGTTTTCGTAATACAAGCCGAGGCTGATCTTGTCCAGATTAGCCATGCCGGCAGGGTTGTTCTGCATGGCCCACAGCCCTTGTGAGGCCACCGACGAGCCTCCCATGGCAGCGGCACGACCCCCGATAGGATGGATGAGGTCGTAGGCGAAAAGGGTTGAGGTTGAAAGGATTATGACTATGAGGAGTAGCGTTTTCTTCATGTTAAAGTGTTTTATGGTGCAAATGTAAGGCTGATTTTTCAGAAAACAAAATTTTTACTATCTTCGCAGGCAAATTGACCTTTAAACTCACTAACCATCAACGACGTCATGCTGTATTTTCTCATTGCATTGTCCATTATTCTGGCTCTGATTGGCATTGTTGGCGCGGTGGTCCCTGGCATCGCCGGAACACCGTTTAGTTTTCTTGCCTTGTTGGCCTTGTCGTTTGCCGAAGGCGTCAGTTTCTCGCCTAAGTTCTTGATCATTATGGGTGTGATTGGCGCTATCGTCTTTACTGTGGATTATGTCGTCCCCGTGTGGGGCACGAAGCATTTCGGTGGCACCAAGGCAGGTGTTCGGGGCAGTACCATAGGCCTCTTTCTGGGTTTGTTGGTTACCTTGGCCATGCCCATCGGCTTTATTGCCATCTTGTTGGGCCCCTTTATTGGTGCCTATATCGGCGAGAAAAATGCGGGTACTGACGACCATAAGGCATGGCGTTCGGCCATCGGATCGTTTATTGGGTTCCTTTGCGGCACGGGCATCAAAGTGATTTATGCTTGTGTGTGCATTTATTACATCGTTAAAGAGTTAATAGCTATTTTATGATAGATTTGGAAGCAAAAGCGCGGCATATCCGCGAATTGATATTGACCGCCTTGGCAGAGGCTGGCTCGGGACATACGGGCGGCTCCCTCGATCTGGCGGACATCTTCACTGTTTTGTATTTCAACCATATGCGTCACGACCCCAAGCACCCCGATTGGGAGGGCCGCGACAAGGTGGTGCTTTCCATAGGGCATACGGCCCCCGTTTTGTACGCCACCTTGGCGGCAGCGGGCTATTTCCCGGAAGAGGAGATGCTGACGCTGCGTAAGTTGGGAAGCCGCTTGCAGGGGCATCCGAGTTATGCGTTCCGCCTGCCTGGCTTGGAGACTTGCTCGGGCAGTCTGGGACAAGGGATTGGCGTGGCGTTGGGCATGGCTTTGTCGGCCAAGATGGACGGCCCTTCGACCCTTCGACAGGCTCAGGGCTCAGGGACCGTTAACCGTGTGTTCTGCATCATGGGTGATGGCGAGCAGCAGGAGGGAAGCGTGTGGGAGACCGCTATGGCGGCGGCTCACCATCAGGTTGACAACCTCTGTGTCATCATCGACCGCAACCGTCAGCAGATCGATGGCGGCACTGAGAAGGTGATGGCCATCGACCCCTTGCGCGACAAATGGGCTGCTTTCGGGTGGCATACGATAGAGATTGACGGCCATGACATGGGACAGATCAAGATGGCTTTGGAGATGGCCGACCAAGAGAAAAGCAAGCCTACCGTCATCATCGCTGATACCATCATGGGCAAGGGCGTGAAGAGCATCGAAGACAACAACCAATGGCATGGCAAGGTGCCGAGCAAAGAACAAGTAAAGGAGTTTTTGAATGAACTATACGAATAAAGGCAACAAGGCCACAAAGACAGGCTTCGGCGAGGGCGTTCTCGCTGCGGCGCAAAAAGACAAAAGGGTGGTTGGCTTGGGGGCCGACATCACCAACTCGGTGGGGATGAACCTCTTCGCTGACGCTTTCCCGGAGCGTTTCTTCTCCATGGGCATTGCTGAACAGGATGCCGTGGCTACGGCTGCAGGACTGGCCCTGAGTGGCAAGATTCCCGTATTTAGTACCTATGGCGTATTTGCTGCGCATCGCGCCAACGATCAGATTCGTATCTCGGTATGCTACAACAATGTCCACGTTGTCATCGGTGGCGCCCATGCAGGCGTTTCTGTGGGTCCCGATGGCGCCACACACCAGGCGTTGGAGGACATCACTACCATGCGGGTGCTGCCCAATATGACGGTCATCTCGCCTTGTGACGCCACGCAGGCCAAGATTGCCACAGAGAATGCCATCCTCGAGTGCGACGGACCTGTCTACATCCGTTTCGGTCGTGAGGCGGTGCCTGATTTCACGGATGAGAACCAAGACTTTGAGATAGGGAAAGCCCAACTGATGCGTGACGG
Organism: uncultured Bacteroidia bacterium; assembly: GCA_902786745.1. Taxonomy (GTDB): domain Bacteria; phylum Bacteroidota; class Bacteroidia; order Bacteroidales; family F082; genus Limimorpha. Next base: position 401,657 of record CADADR010000002.1, on the reverse strand, counting down.
AACTGACATCACGTTGGTGGCCACGGGTCACGAGGTGTGGGAGTCGCTCGAAGCTGCTCATATGCTTGAGCATTTGGGCATCTCGACACGAGTCATCAATATGCATACCATCAAGCCGTTGGATGGTGAGATACTGAAAAAGGCCGCCGACGACACGCGTTTGATTTTCACTGTTGAGGAACATCAGGTGGCTGGTGGCTTGGGTGGAGCAGTGGCAGAGTTTTTCTGTGAGAACCACCCAATCAGGGTGTACCGAATCGGCATGGACGATTGCTTTGGCGAGTCGGGACAGGCATCGGCGCTGATGCATAAGTTCGGGCTTGACGCCGCTGGCATCGTCAATCGTGTCTTGAACGAGGTGGGCAAGGACGATCTTAGCCTTTTCATTCCTAAGCTAGGCAAGCCTTTCTCAACCTACCCCAAGGGCTTATATACTTACAAGGTCCTCTATAATGGCTATGACTATCATGATGAGTCGACCTATGAGACGTGTTATGACACCAAGGTGTATCAGCATTACATCAACCAAGGTAAGCAAGGCCATGCGGTCCGTGAGACCTTGGCGCGCTCATTACACGACCATTTCATCAGTCATGCCTTGTACAATATGTTAAGCCTTTACGACGAGAAGGATGTCATCGGCATCATGGGTGGCCATGCCTTAAGCCGAAAAGAGCCAGGCTATCGGCAGATTGTCTTCTTGAGCAAGAAGCTTACCGAGATGGGGAAACTGATGGTGACGGGCGGCGGTCCAGGAGCTATGGAAGCCACGCATCTCGGGGCTTGGATGGCGGGTAGGAGCGATGATGAGGTGAACGAAGCTGTGGATATGCTCATGCCTTCGCCTACCTACAAAGATGAAGGTTGGCTGCGACGTTCCTTCGAGGTGATGGAGCGCTTCCCATTGCAATCCGAATACCGTAGCTTGGCCATCCCGACATGGTATTATGGTCACGAGCCGACGGCACCTTTTGCCACCGACATCGCCAAGTATTTCGACAACAGCGTGCGTGAAGACGGCATCGTCACCATCGCCAAGGGCGGCATCATCTATACGCCAGGAAGCGCGGGTACCATGCAGGAGATCTTCCAAGATGCCGGGCAGAACCATTATGAGAGCGTAGGCTATGCCAGCCCTATGGTTTTCATGGGCAAGGAGTATTATACGCACTATATGCCTGCCTACACGTTGCTTAAAGACTTAAGCGACCGCGGCATCTTCAAGAACATGATTCTCACCATATCTGACGATAACGATGAGATCATCGATGCAATAGTACGTTTCAAGGAAGAAAGGTGATTATTGTACCAGGATCACGTCATCTTCGCCACAAGGCATGAAGATGGAGTCGTTGACCAGGTTCAAGTCGGTTTCGATTTTATAGGCCTTACGTTGTTTCTCTAAAGGAATCATCAGCTTTACCATGCCATTGGTATCGGAGAGCGCTTGTTGCCCTTGGATGCTCACCATGGTGGAGTCGACGCTCTCTTCGGTGTTGATGTTCCAGAGTTTGAAATGGATGTCGCCGTAGACCGAGGGGTCACGTCTGACCTGCAGCAGCGTGTTCTTCGTCAAAGTGGCAGTGGTGTCGATGTCAAGGAAGTCTTTACAGGTCACGGTGATATGGATGGGCTGGTCGAGATAACGGTGGGGGATGTTCTTGAAGGTCAGGCCGGCATCGGGCGACGACAAGGTGTCTTTCTTTGTCTCATTGTCGAGGGTCAGCGTGACTATGGCGTCTTGGATAGGCGGCAGCATAGGGTTGTTGACGGAAGCTTCGCTCAGGCGTATTTCGGCGTCGAAGGGCTGGTTGGCTTTGCGCACGCCGAGCAGGGTGGCGATGACGGCGATGATGCCTATGGCCCATAAAACCGTCTTACGGATGAGTTGGCGTTTGTGTCGTTGCCAGATGGCGTCGAACTCCACGCCGAGGAGCTTTGACACGAGTTGAGCATAGGCGCGATCCCTGTTGAGCCATTGCCAGCGGTAGATCTTCTCGTTGACGTTGGCGCCGAGGATCTCGGGCAACCCTAACTTGTCGATGACGGGGTTGAAGCATTCCGTCTCAGGGTCGCCGCTGTGGGGCGTGCCATCCACGATAAAGAAGTGGATGTTGTTGGGACGTCCAAGGCTATGGAAATACTCTATCTCGCGCCCCACCCATTCCGACTTGGCTGAGTTGGGTGAACAGATGACAATGAGATGCTCTGAGGCTTTCAGCCGCTCTTGAAGCTCGTTGGAGAGGCCTCCTGGCTGAATGTCGGTAGGGGCGAAGAACACGGGCTTGATGGGTTTTCTTGGCCAGTTGTGCTCATTGCAAAGTTGGGTCGGCAGTTTGTAGTGCTCCAGCTTTTTCTGCAGCGTTTTGCCCCATGCCGTGTCCTTGGCATTGTAGCTGATAAAGGCGTAGTATTTGAACTGTGGGTTCATTGTTTCTCTTCTTTTAGCTTCTGTTGTATTTGCTCTATGCTTTGTTTGGCGTATTGCGTGTCGCTGTGATCCTCGCCCAGGCCTTTCTTCAACAGCTCGTACGCCATGTTGTAATACTCGAGGGCTTCCATGTATTTGCCTTGGTTGGCGTAGGCGAAGCCGATGTTGTAATAGGAATAACCCAAGTCAGGATGGTCTTCGCCAAGGGTTTTCTTACGGATTTCGAGGGCCTTTCTGTTGTTTTCCAAGGCTTTGTCGTATTCTCCCATCTTGGTGTACACATTGCCGATGTTGTCGTAGCAAACGGCGGTATGGTCGTTGTCTTCGCCCAATACCTTTTTCCTTGCTTCCAAGGCTTTCTCATAGTATTCGAGCCCTTTCTCGTTTTCGCCGATACGGGTGTATAGAAATCCTATGTTATTGTACATATAGGTCGTGGTAGGATGGCTGCTCCCCAGGACCTCCTCGCTGATTCCCAATGACTTTTCAAGGTAATTCAAACCGGTGGGGTAATCGAGGAGCTGAAGGTAGCAGTAGCCTATGTTGTTGTAGCTCAACGAAACTTCAGGATGCTTTGTCCCGTATGCTTTGACGCGGATGGCCAAGGACTTGAAATAGTATTCCAATGCCTTCTCTATCTCGTCTTTCTCGGAATAGCAATGGCCCAGGTTGTTGTAGGCGGAGGCCAAGATGGGGTCGCTGGGGTCCAAGGTCTTCTCGTAGATTTCGATGGCGTCGTTGGTATAGTCCAGTGCTTTGTCATAATCGCCCATGGCGGAGCAGTTGGAGCCCAGGTTCAGATAGATGTTGGCCGTTTGTGGGTGTAGGTGTCCCAAGGCGGCCTCTGACATATCCTTGGCTTGGAGGTAGTATTGTGAGGCATTCGCATAGTCGCCCAGCTCGGCGTGGATGTAGCCGATGTTGTTGAGCGAGGAGATGAGATTCACGGTGTTGATTTCTGGCTGCGCCATGGAGATGCCCAAGATCCTGGTATAATAGGAGAGGGCTTTGTCGTAGTCGGCGAGGTAGTCGTCGATGAAAGTGCCGGCGTCGTTTTGCCATTCTATCCTTGTGGTGTCCAAGGCGGCGCGTAGCTCCAGATAATAGGCGGCCGTGTCGTTCATGTGTTGTGCGGCGAAGGTCTCGTAGAAGCTATAGCATCGGCGGGCCAGCTCTTCCTGGTCGGCGGCGTGAACGGCCTTGGCTTTGCCCAGTTGTTCTTCCTGCGTCTTGATGGCTTGGCCTTTTTGCAGCTGTTCCTCCACCTGCTTGCTGAGGTCGCCACGGGTGTTAAGGAGTGAGTCGGCCTTCACCAACTCGCCGTTCTCGATGCAGTATGACACCTGGCGGTAGAACTCATCCAGCTGGTCGTAGTCTAGTTCGGAGTAGCGTTTCGCCATGTCGGCGATGAGCTGTTCGTTGCTCTCCTGCTCGGCATAGAGCTGTTGCAGCGACTTCTGGTATTCCTCCAGCGTGATTTTGTTTTCTTCCTTGAGGGCTTCTATCTCGTCTTCCTTGTCTTGCAGCTGTTTCTGCAGGTTGCGGCGTATCTTCTTCTCGGCGTTGAGCTTGTCTTGGAGCTGTTGTTCGGGGGTCTCCATGACGATGTAAAGCGGGTTGCCTGAGCGTTTGTAGGTCTTAGGGCAGGCGTCCATGTCGACCAGTTGGTAGCCTTTCTTCCTTACCGAGTCCAAGCGGAACTGTGGCTCAGCGACGGGGAAGGAGAAGGCTCCGTCGTCGCTATTGACCAGCACTGAGGTACGGCCTTGCACCGACACCGTGGCGCCTTTCAGGCCTTGGCCTGGCACCAGCTTGCCTTTCACCATACGGCCTTTGGTCTTCACATAGCCTTGCTGGGTCTGGGCTGAGGCACAAACGCACATCAGCATGGTTGCTGCGAACAATAGCAGTTTTTTTATGTTATTCTTTTGTTTCATTCTCCTGCGCTTTCATTTTTGCTTGGATCTCGGCGATTCTTTCTTTTTGTCTGACAGTGAACGGATGTCTCTTGCCTGCGATGGACAAATAGATGTTCAAGGCCTTGTTAAAGGCTTTCAAAGCATTATCGTAATCACCTTGATTCATGTAAATAGCACCGATGTTATTGTAGCTGGTTGCCACCTCGAGATGGTTTTCGCCATAAACAGATAACTTATTGTTCAAAGCAATGTTGAGGCACTCCAAAGCCTTCTCTGTGTTGCCTTGTTTAAAATAGATAATGCCTACGTTGTTATAATTGGTACCCACATCGGGATGATTCTCGCCAAAGACCGATAAACTGATTTCCAAGGCCTTGCTGTGGTATTCTAAAGCCTTCTCAAGGTCGCCTTGTTTGCCATATACGAAGCCGAAATTGTTGTAGCTTACAGCCACGTCAGGGTGGTTCTCGCCAAGGAGGGACAATCTGATCCCTAATGCTTTTTCGTTGTACTCCAAAGCCTTCTCATAATCTCCTTTTTTCCCATATATAAACCCGATGTTGTTGTAGCTTACAGCCACGTTGGGGTGGTTCTCGCCAAGGAGGGGCAGTCTAATCCCTAAAGATTTCATATAGTATTCCAGCGCCTTTTCATCTTTACCTTGTTTTGAGTATAACACGCCGATATTGCTATAGCTTGTTGCGACTTCAGGATGATGCTCCCCATAGACAGACTTCCAGATTCCCAATGCCTTTTCAAAGTATGTCAAAGCCTTGTCAAGGTAGCCCCGCTCAGCATACAATGTGCCTAGGTTATTATAACATACGGCAACGTCGGGATGGTTTTCGCCAAGCACGGACAATCTTATTTCCAAAGCCTTGTCGTTGTATTCCATCGCCTTTTCATAGTCACCTAGGTTTTTGTACACATAGCCGATGTTGCTGTAGCTTGTGGCAACGGCAGGATTATTCATGCCAAGAGAAGACAACCTGATTTTCAGAGCTTTGTTGAGGAGTTCTATAGCTTTTCCATAATCGGCAAGAAATCCTGTGGCAAACTCTGCCGTTTCATCAAGCCATTCTGCGTTAGTCGTATCAAGGCTCGTCCTCAGTTCCAAATAATAGGCCGCTGTTTCATTCAAATGCTTCGACCTGAATGATTGATAGTAGCTGTAACACCTTCGAGCGGCTTCCTCGATTTCCGCTTTCTGAAAGGCTTCGGCGGTTTGCAGTAGTTCCTTCTCCTTTTGCAAGGCCTGTTCGCGCCTTTTGATGCTCGCCACTTGTTCTGTAATGTCGCCTCGGGTGTTCAGCAAGGAATCCGCTTTTACCAATTCGCTGTTCTCGATGTAGTAGGACACTTGGCGGTAGAACTCATCCAGCTGGTCATAATCCAATTCTGAATAACGTTTTGCCATATCGGCGATGAGCCGTTCGTTACTTTCTTGGTCCTCATAGAGTTTTTGCAGATTCGTGCGGTATTCCTCTTCGCTAATTATCTGTTGGGCTTTCAACGCTTCGATCTCATCTTCTTTCTCTTGCAGCTGCTTTTGCAGGTTGCGTCTGATTCTTCGCTCTGCCGAGAGCTTGTCCTGAAGCTGCCGTTCGGGCGTTTCCATCACAATGTAGATTGGATTGGAGGATTGTTCGTATTTTCTTGGACAAGAAGTGGCGTCGACCAATTGATAACCTTTTTTGTTCACCGAGTCGATCTGGAACTGTTGGTTCGGTGTGGGGAAAGAGAAGGCTCCATTCTCCGAATTCACCAAAACGGTAGTGCGACCTTGCAATGAGACCCTTGCCCCTTTCAGGCCTTGACCTGGGACTAGCTTGCCGTTCTCCATGCGACCTTTGGTCTTTACGTAGCCCAATTGGGTTTGGGCTGAAACCGAAAGACCAAACATCAATGTGAGGAGTATGGAAAGTAGCGGTCTCTTCATAACGTATGGATGATTTCTTCCTTTTGCTTGTCGATGGTCCAGCCTAGTTTGAGTATGGTCTTCAAGGTCGCGATGGCGGTATTGCGGTCATAGTCCTTATCGGCCTCGGGAAGCTCGTCATATTCGATGAGACAAGGGTGGTGCTTGAGCTCGCCATCGAGGGTTGGTCCCCAAGTCCAACCTTCGTTGAGGCGGCTTTGGGCCCATGTGTCGTGTACATTGTGGGCAATCAACTCGATGAGTTGATTCAACGCTTCCGATAGTTGGATGTCGGAGGTGTCGATGGGATGGGGCGTGTAGTCAGGGCGGATCATTCCTTTAGGTTGTTTATTTGTTCGTCTTCAGCCTTTCAAGAATCCCTGGTATGGCCAACATCAAAAAGCTGTCGTATTTCATGTCGAATGGGTTGATGCGGCGCAGATTTGCGAAGGAACAAAGATCGATATGGGCGGGGTCCTGCGCGTTTTTCTTCAATTGGTTGCGGTATTGAGCCCTCTCCTTGCCAAACATGCACTCAATATTTATGCGTTCTTTTTCACTGAGTGGTCGGTAACCCATGATGAGTTTTTCGACCACCCACCGTGAGTGTTCGCTTATCGACAAGGCCTCCACGCATTCTGCCCAAGCTTCTTCATCGGTGATGCCTTGAGCCTTGGCATATTGAGCCACTCCGGCAGCCCTCGACTCAAAGCAGTCGGCGCAAAACACATTTGACAGCCCGTTTTTGACCGTGGTCAAGTCTGATGCCCATTTCTTATCGTCGACTAATTGGGTCAAAGGCTTTCTCAATAGGGTGCGTTGAAAGACGTTGAGTGCCGTGGCGTAGCGTTGTGCACTGTGGATATCTTCTGCGGGTAGGTTGTCAATCCACGACCCCAAAGAATACATCCTATGGATCATGACGGCTTTTCGAGTGTCGATGCAAAAGATGTCGTCTTCCTTTTTTGTGCCGAAGAAGGAGTTGACGTCGTCTTCCGTCATGATGATGGCGCCCTCAGGAACGTTTCCGCTCCATTCTTCTACCACACAAATCTCAATGTCGGTGTAGGTGTTGGCATTCGTCGGTTCCGAACCGTTGACTGTGAGCTTGCAATAGGAGAGGAGGTTGCAGAGGTATTCCTCCTTCTTCAGCTCTTCAACGATTTCCTTGTTCTGGCTCACGATGGTGATGAGGGTACCGTTTGGATGCGTCTCGTCGAAATTGGCATAATGAGCCGAAAGCGCCACTTGTCGGGCTACGCACAACATCAACGGGCTGTCGTTGGTTATGACCACTTGAAGCCGTTGCTTCGAACCTTGTCCAATTACGACGTCTTTTAGCTTTTCAAGGACATAGGCTCTAGCGACATACCAATTATTGATTGTATCGGCCGAAAACTTGTCGCCATTCTTTCGAGTCAGATACTCAAAAGGTTTTTCTTTGCACATAAGATTGCTCATGATAAAGCCTCCTTCCTGTTGGTTGCGTCTATGTTGGATAGGCGGTTGATGCAATTGTTGATGTCATGACTTGTCGGGCTCTGGTATAGACGCAGTCCAAACCAAGCCAAGGCTTCAACGATATGCTCTGAAATCCTTGATTGGTGCCATTCGAAAGCAGAATAGCCACCCTTCATGACGTGGACATACACTTGCAGGGGCATGCCGGCCTCTTTCTGCTCTTGCCAACTAACCATCAAACGGGGCATTTGTGAGACAACGGGATTGTTCATCAGCCAATGATAAATATACAACCTATAAAGGTTTGCATTGATGGCACCTTCGTGAATCTCTTCTGCGGGCAGGAAATGTCGGAGTTCTTCCTTGTTTTTTAGGCGTTCCACTTCCTCTGAATCAATGGGGTGGAACTGGCTGGTGTCGAGAAGGAATATCTTCTTCATCAACCTGCCGAAGGTCTTGCCTTCAGCCATTCTCTGTAAATTGATGAAATGGTCGGAATGGAGCACGCTGGTGGGGATGGATGAGATGGTAGTGTCCCAGTTGTATACGGTGACCGTCGTCAGCGTGATGCGTTTCACCTCGCCATCCACGTTGTATTTGGGCACTTGGATCCAGTCGTCGATGCTGAGCAAATGGTTCAGTCGCACATGGAGGAAGGCTACCACGCCCTTCAAGGTCTCTTGGAAAATCCAACTGAGCATGGTGCCCACAATTCCGAGAGCCAAAAAATAGCGTGAGTCTTTCTTGATGTCGAAGACGACTAGCATGCCAATGATCCACAACCCGATAACGATGAGAATGGCGATTTGGCACCAGGTTATGCCGCTCTCTTTCCTGCGAAGGCAGAAGATGTCGGTCAGTTTTGTGCATATCGAGACGACAAGGCACATGACCAAGGTCGAGACCAACATTTGGAACCAAGGCTTGACGATAATTGTCGAGAACTCCCCTGCGAACAATGGCACCAGAAGCACTGCAAGCACAAGGGCGAACAAGATTATCGACTTGAGCCAAATTTTTGGGCTCAAACCTCTCGGTTCGGTGTTTCTACGCTTGTTTCCCATATTTGTTTTTATTCTAGAATTCTTCTCAGCGCCCCAACCATATATTCTTCCATCACGGTGCAATTTTCGTCTGCTTCAATGATGGCGCAAAGGTCGGCGAGTATTTCCAAGCGGTCGCTTTCGCTGGTGACATAAAGGGGTTTGTTTTCACGGATGCACTCGATGACTTCGGCGTCGTTCATCTTGTCAAACATGCTTTCCACTTTGTCCACCGTTTCGAAGTCGGTTTTCTTGAGCATCACCTTCACTTCTTCCGATTGGATGTTACCGTCGATATTTGCTGCATACAGCATCACCATTACCTTAAATTCATCTTTGCTTAGTGTCATGGTTTTATAGTTTTTTATTGTTTTCTATTATTGTTGTCGTTTTCAATTATGCATGGGTTTCAGCAGGTCGTTCACCGTCTTCACGGGGTTGAAGGTCTCGATGGGCACTTCGACGAAGATGGTGATCCAATCGGCCATGGCGCCGTTCCAGAGGCCGGGCAGCTCGAGGGCTTTCAGCTCGCGGCCGTCTTTCGACTTGTTGGAGATGAAGCCCGTGTTGGCGTCGACGTAGTCGGTCAGGCAGAAGGCCTCGCCCTTGTAGTTCCAGCAGCCGCACACCAGGTCGACGGGGTTGAAGTGGGTGGAGCCCTGGAAGATGGCCTCTTGGCCCTCGTCCTTGTGGTTGATTTGTGAGGACTCGATGATCTGCAGCGATATTTCGTCATCCAGATTCTTCACCCAGAAGGGACCGCCGCCGGGTTCGCCTTCGTTCTTCACCATGCCGCAGATGCGCATGGGGCGGTTGAGTTTGTTGTAGAGGTAGTCAATCTTTTCGATGTCGTTGTATTCGTTGACGAAGTCGGGGATTTCCATCATCAGGTCGTCCTTTGCGAATCTGAGGGCTTCTTCGAGCTCTTCGGCGCTGACGGCTCCTTGGTCGAGCATTTCGAGGTAGTCGAAGGCGCGCTGCTGCAGGTGGAGGAGGAGACCCGCCAACACCTTTTTATAGGTGATGGTCGTCTGTGACTTGGTCTCAGGCACGATGTTGTCGATGTTTTTGATGAAGACGATCTCCTCGCCGAGGTCGTTGAGGTTCTCGATGAGTGCGCCGTGGCCGCCGGGGCGGAACAGGATCTTGCCGTTGGCTTCACGGAACAGCTCGCCGTTGGCATCGATGGCCACCGTGTCGGTGGACGGCTTCTGGCAGGAGTAGGTGATGTCGTAGCGCACGCCATATTTCTTTTCGTAGTCGGCTTTCAGCGCGTTGACAGTCTTCTTGAAAGGCTCTTCGTGCTCGGGCGAGACGGTGAAGTGGAGCTTGGCCACGCCTTCGTTGTCGGTGGCGTAGTGTGCGGCTTCCACGAGGTGTTCTTCAAGTGCAAGGCGGTTGAAGGTGGGGTAGTGGTGGAACTTCAGCAGAGCCTTGGGCAGTTTGCCGTAGTTCAGTCCGTCGTCCAAAAGCAGGGCTTTCACGACGTCCACCTTGCGGCCTTCTTTCAGGAGGCTGTCGATGTCGGCGCCATAGAGGCGTTTCGCGGCGGCGTTGAGGTCGTCAAAGAAAGCGAAGCTATGGATGTGGGCGAAGAAGATCTCCGTGAATTTGCTGTCCTCACCGGTCTCGATGAAGGCGAACAGGTCCTTGAACATTCGTGAGGCTGCGCCTGAGGCGGGGACGAACTTCGTGAATTGGTAGAACTCCTTATCGGCGTCGAAGACGGCGGTCATCATGTTCACCTGTTCCTCGTCGAGGCGCAGGATGCCGTCGCCGAGGGTGGCGGGGCGCATGAGTTGGACATATTGTGTGCCTCTTTTCAGCTGGGCGACTTGGTTTATTACTTGATTTTCAGCGATGTTTCTTTCTGAAAGCTGTTGAAGGTCTTTTTCTGTAAGCATAATTGTGGTTTTTAAACGCTTCAAAAATAAGAAATTAAGTAATGCAAAGAAAAAAAATATCAAAAAAGTTCTCAAAGTGGTTACAGCATTGAAAAAAGTTGTATCTTTGCAGCCGATTTCGAGCCCAGGTGGTGAAATTGGTAGACACGCCACTTTGAGGGGGTGGTGCCGATTACGGCATGCAAGTTCGACTCTTGTCCTGGGCACAATCACCAAGCCCCGATGGCGGAATTGGTAGACGCGTACGTTTCAGGTGCGTATATCGAGAGGTGTGCAGGTTCGACTCCTGTTCGGGGCACCCAAAAAACAAAAGCCGACTTTTGGTCGGCTTTTTTCGTTTTTATTCTCTATTCATTCCCGGGAACGGCCTTGCAAAGACCTTAGGAAACGGCGTCTCAAACTCCATGTCTTCGTTTTTGACGGGATGATGGAAGCAGAGTTTGTAGGCGTGCAGGCACAAGCGGCCCAGCGAGTTGTCGTAGGCTCCTGATTCTGAAACGCCGTATTTCGGGTCGCCTACCACGGGGTGCCCGATGTCAGCCATGTGGACACGGATCTGGTTCTTGCGGCCCGTTTCCAGCTGTAACTCGACCAACGAATACCTTGAGTTGGAATACAAGGTCTCATAGTAGGTCTCCGCGTATTTGCCCCCGTTGTCGGTGGGGCTTGAGTAGGTGATGAAGGCCTTGTTGTCCTTGAGCCACGACTTCACCACGCCTTCCTTTTTCTCCATGCAGCCGCATACCACGGCCACATAACGTCGGTCGTAGACGGTGTTTTTCCAGTCTTCCTCAAACATCAGCGCCACTTCCTTGCTCTTTGCGAAGAGCATCAAGCCGCTGGTGTCGCGGTCGAGGCGGTGTATGGTGTGGGCGCGACAACGTTGCTGGGTGTAGATGAAATAGTCGTTCAGAATGCCTTGCGCCGTGTCTTTCTCCTTGGTGGGACTGTTGGTGAGCAAGCCTTCTTTCTTGTCGATGACCAAGAGGTATTTGTCTTCATAGATGATGTTCAACCACGGGTTGTGGAAGCGTTCCTTGGCAGTGGGCTTGCCTATCTCGACGACCATGCCAGGCTCAAGGGCGAAGTCGAATTGGGTGGTGCGCAGCCCGTCGACCGACACCACTTTGTTGGCCAGCATGCGCTTGGCCTTGTTGCGGCTGATGCCGTCCATTTTCTTCATTAGGAAGTCCATCAGCGTTGCAGGCTCCGTGACGGTGAATTTCAGTGGGTTGCTCTTGGAATGAGGGACTTTCTTTTCGTCTTTTTTCATCGAAATAACTATTCTGTGGTAAGGGTGATGGTCTGCATAAGGGTAACGGTGATACCGGCAGTGGAGATGGTGGTGGGCATGTCCATTGTGGCACTAATAGGGAAACCCTTCTCGTTGTTGATGAGCATCGTGCTGGTGATGTCGCCATTTATGTTCTCCGCCGTGATGGTTCCGGTGAAATCGAGTTCGGTGGTTTTGGCAGTGATTCTTTTCACCGTATATGTCCCTTTGGAATGAGCCGCCATGCCGTTGATCTGGCTGTCGGTCTCTCTGCTCCATTGGCTTCCTACGTAGACCATTTCTTTTGGGAAGACGGCAGTAATGCCTTGCTCTTGTGGATAGTCTTCAGGCACGCTGACAATGTTGCCATAGATGTCATAGACGATGTCGAAGGTCTTGTCAAGAATGCCTTGGAAATTGGCGGCCACTGAGGGGTCGGCATCTTCCATGTGATTGGAGTCAAAGGATATGGTCTCTCCCATGATGCTGGTCTTGAATGTCATTTCTTTCAACCGTGACTGTGTGTACACAAGACTATCGGTCCTGTCGGTGGTGGTCATTTCCATCTTCATGGTGATGAGAGCCGACATCCCTTGCCCTTCGAGGTCTGAGCTTTGGGTGATGGTTGTGTTGAGGGTTATGGTTTCACCCACTTTGGTGTTGTATCTCAGCAAGACGCCTTTCGTCTTGTTGTTACAGGAGGTAAGTGCCAGTCCAACGAAGATAAGGATGACGGGCAATGTGTGTTTGATAAGTCTTTTCATGGTATTGAATCTTGATTTGTTTTAGAAGGGATCAGGTTGGTCGGAGGTGATGGAGGGATAAGCGCTCAGGCCGTCGTCGTTGTTCATCTTGGAGCTGTAAACCTGTGGCTGGTCGAACTGGCTGTTGGGGCTGACGCCGCTATAATAGTTGCTTTCGGAACCATGTTCCAACTCTTCGAAACGGGTATATTGGCCAACAAATCTAAGCTCCACCTCGCCCAGTTTACCGTTACGGTGCTTGGCTATGTCGATGATGGTGTAACCTGGGACCTTGTTTTCCTCATCCACTCCCTCTTTGTAGTATTCGGGACGATAGATGAACATCACCATGTCGGCATCCTGTTCGATGGCACCCGACTCACGCAAGTCGGAGAGGATGGGCTTCTTGGAGCCGGGACGTTGCTCCACGCTACGGCTCAATTGGGAGAGTGCCAACACGGGAATCTCCAACTCCTTGGCCAGGCTCTTCAGCGAACGCGAAATGGTGCTGATTTCCTGCTCACGGTTGAGGCCCTTGTCGCCTTTTGCGGTCATGAGTTGCAGGTAGTCGATGAAGACCATCTGAATGTCATGCTGTTGTTTCAGGCGTCGGCATTTGGCGCGCAACTCGAACACGGAGAGCTGAGGCGTGTCGTCGATGTAGATAGGCGCGTTGGTCAGCGGGGTGACCTTGGTGTTCAGCTGTTGCCACTCGTATTCGGCCAAGTCGCCTTTACGCAGCTTTCCGGAGGTGATCGAGGTCTCGGTTGAGATCAGACGGGTGACCAGCTGCACTGACGACATCTCTAATGAGAAGAAAGCGATGGGCTTGTCGAATTGGACGGCGGCGTTGCGGGCCAAGTTGAGGGCAAAAGCGGTCTTACCCATACTGGGACGGGCTGCCAGGATGATGAGGTCCGACTTCTGCCAGCCTTGGGTGATCTCGTCGAGGGCGGTGTAGCCCGAAGGCACGCCGCGCAGCTTGTTGTCGGCATCCTTGGCGTTTTGTATCTCCTGGATGGCCTTGCTCACCAAGTCCTGCATCGAGTCGTAGCTGCGGCGCAGGTTGTTTTCGCTAATTTGGAAGAGGTTGTTCTCGGCCTTGTCCAACAGGTCGAACACGTCAGAGGTGTCTTCAAACGCATCGTGGATCATCTCGGATGAAAGCAGGATCAGCTGACGCTGGATGTGCTTCTGCATGATGATACGGGCGTGGTATTCGATGTTGGCCGCCGACACGACGCGGTTGGTGAGCTTCGAGATGTAATAGGCTCCACCCACCATTTCCAACTCGCCACGTTGCTTGAGTTCGTTTGTGACGGTAAGGATATCGACGGGTTCTGATTTTCCGAATAAGGCTTTGATGGCTGCGAAGATCTTCTGGTGTTTGTCGAGATAGAAGGCTTCGGGCGTCAATATGTCGATCACTTCATTGACGGCATCTTTTTCCAGCATGAGGGCACCGAGAACGACTTCTTCGAGGTCGGTGGCCTGTGGAGGGATGCGGCCTTGGTTGGCAAAAACTTGTTCGGCGGTCATCAAATTGCGCTTGGCAGTGTCGCCAAAAGGACGGCGTGTAGTAATATCGTTAGGCATAAAAAAGGATTTCTTTGTTCGTTTTGACTTCGTCTAATCTACGATTTCAAAGGGCAAAAATACGGATTATTCCGCGACCCCATTTGAAGTAGCAAAGGAAGTTATCAACTACTTGAAAAGATGTTGATAAGTATTTGCAACGACTTCATTCTCAGCGATTAAGTCTTCGCGTGCCTGTTGATAACCTATGAGGTCGTTGCTGGTGGCTTCGAGGAGAATTCGGCTGTGTTCGAAGAGTTTAGCCTCGTCAAAAAGTGCTGTCTCAAGACGTTGCAATGTGAGCCCCCGTTTGATGGCCGGATGGTAAAAATGGGCCTCTTGCAGCACCTCGTAGAGGTTGAAAATTTTGTAGCCTACGTTTTGGTTCTGGATGATCTCGTGACGGAGCAGGGTGGTGGTGAGGTTTTGGGGCGTGAAGCAGACGATGAGCTCGTAACGGGAGAGTTTCTCGATGAGCAAACCGATGGCTTCTTTCCAGCGGCTGTGGTCGTCGAAGCAGTCCCAAACGAAGCAACCGTCAGCAGCCATGTCATCCCTGCGTGGGCCTGTGGGCGGCATGGAATCTATGGCTGCGTCCTGCTCATGCTCTCCTTGCAAAGCAAAAGCCAAAATCATCTCCTCGTAAGGCCGAGTGCCGTCGAGTTCGGGCACGGCGGGACGGTCGAGCAGCAGGTTCAAGAAAGCCACCGACTTGGGCTTGGGTTGTGGCGCTAATGCGTAAAGTGTTTTATAATCAATGTAATACGAATTGGTCTCCAAGGCCTCGATCTGATGGGCTTCCTCTGAATCAGGATCCAATGCTTGAAGCATCTTAGCGTTGGTGTTCATCCCGCTGAAATAGCTTTGGAACAAGGCTTCGTCGTCCATCGCAGTGGTGAAGAGGAAGCTGTTTTTTGGGATGAGCTTCCAGCAATGTCCCTGGAAGTCACAAGGGTAGGGGTTGTGGCATTGTGTCCCGATGTTGACGACGGGGGAATGGGGCAGTGCCACAACTGCTTTCAATCGCTCCACGTTCTGCGCTACAAAGGCCTCTCGCTCAACGACATAATCCATGACCGACTCCATCTTGAATAGCTGCTTCACGTCGATGGGGCCGTCTTTCACGTAGTCGCCGTTGAGGTACATGAGGCGGAAGTCGCTGAGTGGCACCCCGCAACCGTGCAACACATAATACTGCAGTGCGGCATCATTATAATAGGTGTCGCTGAGCCGCAGGGAGCTCTTCACCTCCACCGCCAACCAACGGTCGCCATCGCGGACCAGTATGTCGAGCATGATGAGCGTGTCGTTATACTGAAACACAGCCTCATACATCACATTGACTTCTGGGTTGCTGAGGTTCTCCATCGTCTCTTGCGCCTTCTTGGGGAACTGCGAGGGCGAGTTGGGCGACATGTCGATGCCGCCAGGGAAGACCTCATGGGCTAGCACGCCGACATCGGTGCCGCGTTGGAACTTGGCCCTTTGCTCGATGCTGAGTTTGTCGCGCAGATAGGGGTGCTTCTTTTGCATGTACAATGCCTTCTCGCATTGTAAGCCCTTGATATAGGTGGATTTGGAGAGGATGTGCATGCTCAGTTGGTGTAGTCCACGCAGTCGTCGGTGATGAGGGGCAGGTAGTTGAAGCGGCGCATGAGTTGGGCGATGGCCAGCACGTCCTTCTGACAGTAGGTCTTGATGCGTTCAAGGTCGTTATCTTGCCAGTAGACGCGTCCCACTTCGCTGCCGTTGATGTCGTCTTTCGGGGTGGGGATGTCGAGGATGGCGCAGAGCAGGTCCAAGGAGGTGTAGTTCTTGAAGTCGCCAAATTTCCATAGCTCCATGGTATCGATGAAGTTGGTCTCCCAAGGCTTCTTGCCTGCCACCTGTAGTACTTTGGGGATCTGTATGCCGTTGATGAGCATCCTGCGAGCGATGTAGGGGAAGTCGAATTCCTTTCCGTTGTGGGCGCAGAGCTGGGCATCGGGGTAGTCGTAGTAACGGTTCAGCATGTAGGCGAAGTCGTCGAGCAAGGCTTTTTCGTCGTGGCCGTAGAACGACTTCAGACGGAAACGGTTGCCGTTGAAGAATCCTACCGAGATGCATACGATTTTGCCGAATTCCGCGTAGATGGCGGCACGGTCATAGATGTCGGAAGGCTTGAGTTCGGGATTGTCGCGGTTGAGTTGCTCGGCCTTCTTGTCCCATAGTTTCTGCATCCGTTCGTTGAGTTGGTCGTATGCCTTCTCTTGCGATGTGGTCTCGATGTCGAGGAAGAGGATTTTGGAGAAGTCTATCATATCAGTTGTCAGTTTATAGTTGTTCAGTTGTTCAGTTGTTCAGTTGTTTGGCGGAGGTCCCTAAGCTTGTCGAAGGGCCGACTATTAAATTAAGTTATCTAATTTCTTGAAAATCATCATATTTCCCTGTTGGTTCAAGCGCCTCAATCTTCATGTCGGTGATAAATGAATAAGGTGTGCCTTCGCCGCAGAGCAGGGCGAAACGGTCGAGGTCTTTTTCATCGCCTTCGGCTTCAATGTGGACACAGTCGTCGGCATGGTCGTTCTCCACATAGCCCGTCACGTTGCATTGCAGCCCGTAGCGGTGCACATAACGGCGGAAGCCTACGTTGAACACCCGGCCGTAGATTCTTATGGAATAGGCTTTTGTCATAGGGCGAATTTGAGTCCGGGTATGGTCCTGAGCAGGGCATAGGTGCGCTCGAGGTGCTCCTTGCTTTCGATGTCGATGTTGTAGCAATAGCTGATGTAGTTGCCTTTGCCGCTGCTTCTCACGTTGACGAAGCTGTGCACGGTCTGGCTCTCGCTGAGGGCCCGGCTGATGTTGCGCTTGGCCTCTTCCATGGCGATCTCAGCGGCGATGATCAGCTTGATGTCGAAGTTCTGTGGATAGTCGACTTTTTTCTCTGTCATAATCTGCGTTTATGGATGCAAAGATAAGAAATTTACAATGAATTGGCTCCATTTTGAATAGAATCAAGAAATCTTCCTTTAGGTGCAATTTTTGTTGTATCTTTGTGTTTTTGAAATAAAGTGCATTAGCTATGCTGGAATTGTGGCTTTCGATAAAGGATTTCATCAAAGGCATGATCATGGGAGCCGTAAATGTGTTTCCCGTGTCGAGTGGTACGGCTTCGCTGATACTTGGCGTATTCGAGCGCTTTGTCAATGCTATTAAGGCGCTGAATCACAAGAACTTCAAGTTTTTGAACAAGGGGCAATTCGGGGAGTTTGCTCGCCGTACTGATTTCAAGTTCTTGGTGACCATTGTGTTGGGACTTTTGGTGGGAATGGTGCTGACGTCTATCTTTTTAAAGAAAACCCTTGTTTCTTATGAGGTGTACACTTGGTCGTTTTTCATCGGGTTGATTATTGCGTCGGTGGTGTATGTGATGAAGCGTATCGAGAAGGTGAATTTCAAGAACATAGCGTTGCTTTTGTTGGGCTTTGCGGTTTCATTTGTCTTGTCCGTCAAGTCGAATCCCTATTCAAACGATAATTTCTTCTACCTTTTCCTTTGTGGTATTGTCGGAGCTACGGGCATGGTGGTGCCTGGGGTTTCGGGCTCTCATCTCATGTTGCTTATGGGTAACTACGAACTGATTGTCACTGAGGCGATTCCTGCCTTGACCAAGGCTTCGACTTTCTTGCATGGTGCCAGGATTCTATTGCCGTTCTTGTTAGGCTCGATCGTGAGTATTGTCTCGTTTTCCCACTTGCTTTCGTGGCTCATGCGCGACTACCGCGATTCCACCTTGTCGGTGTTGGCTGGCTTCATGCTGGGCAGTCTGCCTGTGGTGTATCCGTGGAAGGAACCCACTGCCGACATGATGGATTATGTGTTTCACCTCCCGAATTGGAACACTGAGTTGCTCATTGCTGTTGTGATGGCGGTTTTGGGTGGCCTGTCGGTGTATCTGTTGGAACTGATGGCAAGGCATACCGAGAGGAAGCAGGCTGAACGATTGCAAATCCCTAAATCAAATTGATATGGCAAAAAAGCTCAACAGAATCCTTTTCACGCTTCGTGAAGGTGAGGACTTTATTCCGCTGATTTCATTGCTGAAGGCCTGCGATGTGGTGTATTCCGGCGCTGAGGCCCAAGAGGTCGTCACGGCGGGCATGGTGCTCCGCAACGGCGAGGTGGAGACCCGTAAGCGGGCGAAGATCACCGCTGGAGAAGTGATCGTCTTTGAGAATTACGAGATTTTGGTCGATTATCAAGGAGAATGACAAAACGAAAAAATCGCAACCCGAAGGCTGCGATTTTTTCATTCTGCGTGTTCTGCGTGAACCAAATTATTCAGCAGAGAACTTGCAGACCAGATTTCTGTCGCCGTAGGCATCGTCGACGCGGGTGACGTGCGGGAAGTACTTGTCCTGAACGTCGCTCTTCATCGGGAAGCCGGCCTCTTCGCGGGTGAAGGGGAAGTTCCACTCGTTGGCCATCAGCATCTCGGCGGTGTAAGGCGCGTGGCTGATGATGTTGTTGCCCTTCTCGGCCTTGCCGTCCTCGATGTCCTTGATCTCCTTGCGGATCTGGATCATGGCTTCGACGAAGCGGTCGAGCTCTGCGATAGGTTCGCTCTCGGTGGGTTCTACCATCAGGGTCTCGTGCACCGGGAAGGCCACGGTAGGAGCGTGGAAGCCGAAGTCCATCAAACGCTTGGCGATGTCGATGGCGGCCACACCAACAGTCTTATTGATGCCGTTGATGTCGAGGATCATCTCGTGAGCCACATGGCCATGGTTGCCGGTATACAGGATCGGGTAGTAGTCCTTCAGTCTTTCCTTCAGGTAGTTGGCATTCATGATGGCACCCATGGTGGCTTTCTTCAGGCCTTCACCGCCCAGCATCTTGATGTAGCAGTAGGTGATGGTGAGGATCTGTGCGCTACCGAACGGAGCGGCTGAAACAGCGCCTTCCTGCTTTTCGCCACCGCAGTGGAACAGGATGTGTGAAGGCAGATAGGGCTTCAGGTGTTCGGCCACACCGATGGGGCCTACGCCAGGACCGCCACCGCCGTGCGGGATGGCAAAGGTCTTGTGCAGGTTGAGGTGGCAGACGTCTGCACCGATGTAACCGGGGCTGGTCAGACCGACCTGGGCGTTCATGTTGGCGCCGTCCATGTAAACTTGACCGCCGTTGTCGTGGACGATCTTCACGAGGGTGCGGATGCCGTCCTCATAGATGCCGTGAGTGGAAGGATAGGTGACCATGAAGGCGGCCAGGTTGTCCTTGTATTGCTCGGCCTTGGCCTTGGCGTCTTCGAGGTCGATGTTGCCGTTTTCGTCGCATTTCACCACCACTACCTGCATGCCTGCCATGGCAGCTGATGCGGGGTTGGTGCCATGGGCAGAGGCAGGGATCAAGCAAATGTTGCGGTGACCCTGACCGTTGGCCTCTTGGTAACGACGGATGGTGAGCAGACCGGCATATTCGCCGCTGGCACCCGAGTTAGGCATGAAGCTCATGCCCTTGAAGCCCGTGATCTCGCAGAGGTCTTTCTCCATCTCGGCGATGAGTTCGAGGTAGCCTTCCACTTGGTCGGCGGGGACAAAGGGGTGGATGTTGCCGAACTCAGGCCAGCTGAGGGCATACATCGAGGTGGCGGGGTTCAGCTTCATGGTGCATGAGCCCAGCGGGATCATGCAGCGGTTGAGGCTGAGGTCGCGGTTCTCGAGTTTCTTCATGTAACGCATCATGTCGGTCTCGCTGCGGTACTTGAAGAACATCGGGGCCTGCATGAACTTGGAGGTACGCTGCATCTCAGCAGGGATGCCGCTGAACTTCTGGCAGTTCGGGTCGCAGACAAGCTCTTCGTGTTGCTTGCCAAGGGCTTCGGCGACGACTTGGCCGATCTCGTTGATGTCTTCGCGAGCCGTGGTCTCGTCGAGGCTGATGCCGAAGTGTTGCTTGTCGATGATGCGGAAGTTCATGCCGTGTTTCTCGGCGGCTTCCTTCACCTTGCAGGTGCAAGCGCCTTCGGGCAGTTCGAACAACAGCGTGTCGAAGAAGTATTTGTTGAGCTGCTTGACGCCGAGCTTGGCCAACTCAGAGGTCAGCTTGCCGGCGAGGCAGTTGATGTGATGTGCAATTTCAATCAAGCCCTCCGGACCATGATACAAGGCGTAGAAGCCCGACATGATGGCGAGCAAAGCTTGAGCCGTGCAGATGTTGGATGTGGCTTTTTCGCGCTTGATGTGTTGCTCACGGGTTTGCAGAGCCAGACGGAAAGCGGGATTGCCAAGGGCATCCACGCTGATGCCGATGATACGGCCTGGCATCTCGCGCTTGTAAGCCTCGGTGGTGGCGAAGTAACCGGCATGAGGACCGCCGAAACCCATCGGCAGACCGAAACGCTGGTTGGAACCTAAGACCACGTCGGCACCCCATTCGCCAGGAGGCGTGATGAGGGTGAGGCTCAATAGGTCGGCGGCAACGGCCACTTGCATGCCTTTCTCTTTCCAGGCAGCAACTTTGGCGCGGTTGTCGACGATTTCACCAAATTGGTTGGGGCACTGGATCAACACGCCGAAGTATTCCTCGCTGCAGTCAAACTTGTTGATGTCGTCGATCACGACCTCGATGCCTTGGAAGTGGGCGCGGGTCTTGATGACTTCGATGCTCTGCGGGAACACGTCGTTGGCGACGAAGAACTTCTTCACGCCGGCCTTCACCTGGGCGCGGCTACGGGCGTGCCAGAACATCAGCATAGCTTCGGCGGCGGCGGTGCCTTCGTCGAGCAAGCTGGCGTTGGCCAACGGCAGGGCGGTGAGGTCGCTGATGACGGTCTGGAAGTTCACGAGGGCTTCGAGACGGCCTTGCGAGATCTCAGCTTGGTAGGGAGTATAAGAGGTGTACCAGCCTGGATTCTCAAGGATGTTGCGCATGATGACGCCAGGGGTGATGGTGTTGTAGTAGCCCAAGCCGATGTAGCTGCGGAACTGCTTGTTCTTGGCACCCAGAGCCTTGAGGTGGCTGATGACTTCGTATTCGCTCATGCCCTCGCCGATGTTGAGGTCTTTCGGCAGACGAATCTCGGGAGCGATGATTTCGTCGATAAGTTGTTCTTGCGATTTCACGCCGATGACCTTGAGCATCTTTTCAGCATCCGATGCGGTGGGGCCGTTGTGGCGTTTGATGAAGTTGTTTCTGATCATTTCTTGAAATGTTTTTGTTTTTGTATGATGATATTATTCTGTTGCTTTGATCTTCTCCTTCAACGTGCTGATGTCTTGAATCTGTTCGGCATCCGACGGGGAGATGTTGCGCAGCTTGCCGCTCCATTCTTTGAAGGAGGGGAAGTCCTTCAGGATGATGAAGCGCAGATAGTCGTATTCTTCGCCTTCCACCTGGTTGCGGTTGGCCTTGTAGAGGCTGTCGTACGGATCCATGCGCACCTCACGTCTGTGGATCATATCCCAGAATTCCTTTTGGAACGGGGTGGCAGGCGTTGCGGCGACAGGCTTTTCTTCTTCTTTCACCTCAGGCGTGGGCTCTGCCTCAGGCTCTTCGGCAGGGGCGACGGGCTCTTCAACCTTTTGGGGCTCTTCCTTTGCCACGGAGGTTGTCTCTTCAGCGAGGGTGTCGGTGGCGATCACCTCCGTTTGAGGCGTCTTGGCCGGACGGTTGGTCTTGGGGCCTTTGAACACGCCGACGGCAAGGAGCACGATGCCTGCGATGACGGCCAGGACGGCCAAGGCAAGCAGCACCTTCCACAAGCTGGATCTGAGTGTCTCGTTGAACGGCTCTTTGGTATATTCGGCAATGAGTTTGCCGTCGTAGATCTGGTTGCTGGCGTTAGGGTCGAAACGGAAGCCAGTAAAGACGTAGCCTTTGGGTGGTATGATAAAATCCTTCACATCGCGTCCGTCTTCGAAGGTGGAATAGGGACATCCGTCCATTTTCTTCCCTTCGCCCGGATCGATGCTGAAGTGTCGTTCTCTAATCTCCATTGAAAATAAAAGCGTTATCGGTTCAATTCAGGACCTTGTTCATCGAAATGAAATCGGGGTAGGCAAGCTGTTGGTTATTGATGGTGATATAAGGTTTCACCTTAAGCCCCACATTGACGGGGTCGCTGCTGGCACCTGCCAACTTGAAGGCCAAGTTGATGATGGCATCGGCCGACTCGCCGCTGAATAGCTGGAACAGGTCGGTGGTGATGGGGATCGACACGGTGTTGGTGGAGTTGGCCGGCACGTTGATGGCTTTGCTCAGCGTGGTGCTGACGACCTGCTTGCCGTTGAGTGTCAATATGTAATCCATCTTCGACATGGCAGCGGCGATGGCATTGGGGTTCTTCACGTCGAGGTTGACATTGAATGTCACAGGCAGCTCCTTTTTGATGACGGCGTTGGCCAAGGTGAGCAGCTGCGCGGCGTTGAGGTCGCTTTTCGTCATGCCCTTGCTCAGGTTGACGCCGAGCATCTGGATCTGGTTCACACTATTGAAATTGAAGGAACAATTTGCGAAGTTAGCCATCTGTGCTATCTGATTGATCACATCGCATGAGGTGAGACCCACCGCGACGAAGAGAATGATGAGGGTTTTCTTGAGTTTTGACATATTGCTTATAGTTTTGATTTTCAAACTTTTGAAAAAAGAAAAATGAGATTTGACCGAGCCCGCTCGTTATAGGCTCTACAATGGTGCAATAATACAAAAAAAGTCGGACATATTGCCCGACTTTTAGGAATTATTTTTCAAGGATCATTCTTCACCACGACGTGAGGCACGTTTGCGCTCCAACTCGTCAAGGATGATCTTGCGCAGACGCAGGCTCTTGGGCGTCACCTCGAGGTACTCGTCGTCGCGGATGTACTCCATGTATTCCTCCAGCGAGAAACGAACGGGCGGGATAAGGCGGATGGCCTCGTCGCTGCCCGAGGCACGCACGTTGGTGAGGTGCTTGGTCTTGCACACGTTGATGACGATGTCGTTCGAACGCGTGTTCTCGCCGATGACCTCGCCAGCATAGACGTCCTCATTCGGGTTGACGAAGAAGGTGCCACGGTCCTGCAGCTTCCAGATGGCGTAGGGGATGGCTTGGCCCGTCTCCATCGAAATCAGAGCGCCGGTGTTACGGCTGGGCATCTCGCCCTTCCAAGGCTCGTAGTCCTTGAAGCGGTGCGAAACGATGGCCTCACCCTCGGTGACGGTCAACAGGGTGTTTCTCAAACCAATGAGACCGCGCGACGGGATGTCGAAGTCGAGGCACATGCGGTCGCCCTTAGGCTCCATTTGGGTCATCTCACCCTTGCGGGCGCTGACCTGCTCGATGACACGGCCTGCGAAGTCCTCGGGCACGAGGACGGTGAGGCATTCGATAGGCTCGCACTTCACGTCGTCGATGTATTTCAGGATGACCTTGGGCTGACCGAGCTGGAACTCATAGCCCTCGCGACGCATGGTCTCGACGAGGATGCTGAGGTGCAGGATGCCACGGCCGTAGACCATCAGCGAGTCGGGCGAATCGGTGTCTTCCACCTTCAAGGCGAGGTTCTTCTCGGTCTCCTTGTAGAGGCGTTCGCGCAGGTGACGCGAGGTGACGTATTTGCCTTCCTTGCCGAAGAACGGCGAGTTGTTGATGGTGAACAGCATGCTCATCGTCGGCTCGTCCACATGGATGGGCGGCAGCGGCTCGGGGTTCTCGTAGTCGGCCACAGTGTCGCCAATCTCGAAGTCGTCTATACCCATCAGTGCGATGATGTCGCCAGCCTCTACGGGTTTCTTGGTGCGTTCCTTGCCCAGACCTTCAAAGGTGTAGAGTTCCTTGATGGTCGACTTGGTCACGGAACCGTCGCGTTTCACCAATGAGACGTTCTGTCCAGCTTGCAGGGTGCCGCGCTTCAGACGACCCACGGCGATACGGCCCACATAGGAGCTGTAATCCAAAGAGGTGATCAGCATCTGTGGTGTGCCTTCCTCGTACTTCGCGGGCGGGATGGTGTCGATAATGACGTCCAAGAGGTAAGAAACGTTGTCGGTGACGTTGTTCCAGTCGTCCGACATCCAGCCTTGCTTCGAGGAACCATAGACGGTGGGGAAGTCCAGCTGGTCTTCAGTCGCACCGAGGTTGAACATCAGGTCGAAGACAGCCTCTTGTACCTCGTCGGGACGGCAGTTGGGTTTATCGACTTTGTTGATGACCACGATGGGCTTCAAACCCAACTCGATGGCCTTTTGCAGCACGAAACGGGTTTGCGGCATGGGGCCTTCGAAAGCGTCGACGAGCAGCAGCACGCCGTCGGCCATGTTAAGCACGCGCTCCACCTCACCGCCAAAGTCGGCGTGGCCGGGAGTGTCGATGATATTGATTTTGACGTCCTTATAACGAACGGAAACATTTTTCGAAAGAATGGTGATGCCGCGTTCGCGTTCGAGGTCGTTGTTGTCCAAAATGAGTTGGCCAGGGGCTTCGTCCGATTCCTTGAAGAGTTGTGATTGGTAAAGAATACGGTCCACGAGGGTGGTCTTGCCGTGGTCAACGTGAGCGATAATCGCTATATTTCTGATATTCTGCATTTTAGTAAAATTTGCTGCAATAATTGAAGGTGCAAAATTACAAAAAAGCAGAAAAAGTGAGTCTATTTCATCCAGAAAAACTCATCCTTAGCCACAATCGGCTTAAAATACTCATCAATAATTCCTTGCTCAACCAATTCTTTAGGCGTACCTTGGCGCAAAGGCTGTTGGGGCGCGACGACCCACATAACATCGGCATGGCGGAGCAGAAGGTCAAGATCATGGCTGCTGAAGAGGATGGTTTTCTTTTTCTCGCGCGAGAGCTTGTGCATGATGTTCACCAACTCGATTTTGCTCGGATAGTCGAGGAAGGCGGCGGGTTCGTCCATAAAGATGAGGGGCGTGTCTTGCACCAAGGCCTTGGCAATCATCACTTTCTGTTGTTCGCCGTCGCTTAATGATACGAAGTTTCGGTTGACCAAATGGCTGATGCCGACGGTTTCCAGACTGTCGTAGATGATTTGTTCGTCTTCGGCTTTCAGCTTGGCTAAGAGGCCAAGGTGGGGATAGCGACCGGCGGCCACGATGTCGAAGACCTTCAGGAAGAGGTCATCGGGCTTCTCGGTGAGCACGATGCTGAAAAGGGAACTACGCTCGGTGGGGGAGTAGTCGCGCAAGTCTTTCCCAAACAACTTGACTTCGCCGCCGACGGGCTTGATGCTGGCCGAAAGTGTCTTGAACAATGTCGTCTTGCCTGAACCGTTGGGACCCGCCAAGGCCACGATGTCGCCTTCGTTGAGGCTCACGTCGATGGCGGGCATCAAGGCTTGGCCTTTGTAGCCTATGAGTAGGTTCGTGGTATGGAGCACTTCGTTCATCTCATGACTTTTTGACGGTGGAAGATGACCCACAGCACGATAGGCGCACCAATCAGTGCCGTGACCGAGTTGATGGGCAGGTTGCCTTCGAAGGAGGGCAGGCGTGCGATGAGGTTGCAGAACAGGGCCAGGTCCATGCCAAGGAAGGCCGTGGCTGGGATGAGCAGCTTGTGGTCGCTGCTACGGAACAGGAACCGTGCGATGTGCGGCACGGCCAAGCCCAAGAAGGCGATGGGACCACAAAACGCCGTGATGAGGGCGGTGAGGAAGCCCGAGGCCAGGATGATGAGCATGCTGCTCCGACGGATGTTGACGCCGAGGTTCTCGGCATAACGCTCACCGAGGAGCAGGAGGTTCAAGGTCTTGAAGAGCAGGAACGAGCCTATGGTGCCGACCGCCACCGCGATGGCGAAGAAGGGCAGCTGGGCCTTGCTCACGTTGGAGAAGCTACCCAGGCCCCAGATGACGAAGGAGTGCAGGCCTTCTTTCTGGCTGAAGAACTTCAGGATGTCGGTGACCGAGCCCGCGATATAGGCGATCATGATGCCCACCAACACCAGGCTGACCATGCTGCGGAGTCTCGAACTGAGCGCGAGGATGAGCAGCAGCACCGCGAAGGCGCCCAGGAAAGCCGCTATGGTGACGCCGAAGGTCGACCACAGCGACAGCGTGCTGACCGACAGGCCCGTGGCCGTGCCCAGCAAGACCACAAAGGCCACGCCGAGGCTCGCGCCGCTGCTAATGCCCAGCAGCGAAGGGTCGGCGAGGGGATTGCGGAAGAGGGTCTGCATCAGGAGGCCCGATACCGATAGACCGATGCCCGCCAGCAGCGCCGTGATGGCCTGCGGCAGGCGGTAGTCGAGGATGATGGCGCGGTAGGTCGACGTGTCGCCATGCAGCAGCGCATCCCAGAATTCATTCCACGGAATCGACACCGAGCCGTAGCGCAGGTTCAGGACGAACAGCACAATGCCGACGGCCAGGATCGCGATGGAAACCAACGCAATGGGCGGCGTTTTGCGGCGGATGGTATTATCGGTGTCGGATGCCATTTTTGGGTGTTTTTGCGTTGCAAAGATACAAGATAATCGCAAGCAATTTTGTTCTTAATCCAGATATTTTTCTACTTTTGTCCCCAATAAACACCCTAACACTGACACTATGAATAAAACTATACACCTCCAAGAAGAGGCCGCGCGTTGCTTGCTCTGCGCCGATGCGCCGTGCAGCAAGGCTTGCAAGAATGGCGACCCGGCGCGCGCCATTCGCGCCATACGATTCGATAACGAAGCCGTCGCCGGACAATGGCTCGACCCATGCAGCGATGCCGAGCTGCAAGCCGCCGAGACGGCATGCATCCACTACGATAGGCCGATCCGTATCAGGGAGCTGGCGGAAGCCGTCAAAGGCACGAAGCCACAAAAGGATCTCCCCAACCTCGCCATCGACTTCTGCGGCATCCCTTGCGAGAATCCCTTCTTCCTCGCCTCGTCCGCCATCTGCACCAACTACGAGATGGTGGCGCGGACCTTCGATGCAGGATGGGCGGGCGTGTTCTACAAGACCATCTGCATGGAGGACATCCGCGAGGTGTCGCCGCGCTTCGATGCCGTCAACGAGCCGGGCCGCTCCGATTTCTTCGGCTTCCGTAACATGGAACAGCTGAGCGAGAACCCCGTGGAGGTGGACTTCGACATCCTGCGCAGACTGAAACAGGACTATCCCAACAAAGTTGTCATCGCCTCCATCATGGGCAACGCCGAGACGGAGTGGATCACGCTGGCGAAAATGGCCGAAGAGGCTGGCGTCGACGCGGTGGAGCTGAATTTCTCCTGCCCGCAGATGAAGTTGGCTGGCATGGGCAGCGACGTGGGACAGAACTCTGAGTTGGTGCTGTTCTACACGGCATACGTGAAACATAACGTCAAGATCCCGGTCATCCCCAAGATGACGCCCAACATCACACAAATCAACCAACCCGCCATGGCCTCCTACTTCGCTGGTGCCGATGCGGTGTCGGCCATCAACACCATCAAGAGCGTGACCATGAACAGTCGCGGTGCCGTGGCCGATAAGAAGACCGTCTCCGGACTCTCAGGCCGCGCCGTGAAACCCATCGCATTGCGCCATATCCTTGAGATGGCGAAAAATCCCATTTTCACCGCCACCAACCATGGCAAACGCATCGAGCTGAGTGGCATCGGTGGCATTGAGACCTGGCGCGACGCTTTGGAGTTCATCCAGCTGGGCTGCACCAACGTGCAGGTGTGCACCGCCGTGATGCAGTACGGCTACCGCATCATCGACGACCTCGTGCTGGGACTACAAAACTATATGGCAGAACGCGGCATCGAGCATCTGTCGGATCTGGTAGGAGAGGAGCTCCCCAATTTCGACACGCCCACCAACCTCGACCGCGACACCATCGTGTATCCCACCTTCGACCGTGAGCAATGCATCGGTTGCGGCCGTTGCTACACCTCCTGCCAGGACGGCGGCCATCAGGCCATCACCTTCGATGCCGACCTGCGTCAGCCGCATCTCGATGGAAAGCGTTGCGTGGGCTGCCACCTCTGCCGACTCGTCTGTCCCACAGGCGCCATCGGCGTGGCGAAACGCATTGCAAAAACGAAATAAACGGAATTGAGATTCCCCTGCGGGGAATGGCGTAAAGTACTCGTATAATAAGCGGCGGCAAGTAATGTTTACCCGTTGTAAACGCTACAAGCCGCCGCATTTTAGTTGGACGAATTCTCCATTCCCGAAGGGAATCTCTTCCAGCTTTAGAACCTCAACGTCAGATTGCCCATGACATGGAAACCTGCCATCGGGATGAAGCCGATCTGGTAGTAGCGGTTGTCGTTGGGGTGGCCGTAGCTGTCGCAGATGGCCGAATAGACCCAGCCGCTGGCGGCGTAGCGCTTGTTGAAGATGTTGTTGAAGTTCACCTTCACGATGGCTTCCTTGACGACTTTCTTGGGTTTCAGCGTGTAGCCGAGGCTGACGTTGGAGGTGCTGTAGGCCGGCAACGAACGGTCGAGGTTCTGGGTGTTGTCGAGATACATGCGCGAGACGTAGTTTGTGTGCCAGGTGGCCTCGAAGCCCTTGTGGTGGAAGGTGACGAAGCCGTTCAGGATGGCCGAAGGCGAGAAGGCCAGGGTGGAGTTGTCGTAATGGATGACATCGTAGCCGTCACCGTCGTAAGCATTGCCGTTGGCATCGACGTTGCCTTCCCAGTCGTCCCAGTTCTCCACGACCTCGTCGAAGTCCTTGACCTTGTTTTGGCTCAAGGCGGCGTTGGCCTCGATGGTCAACCATTTGGTGGGGCTTACGCCTGCCTGCAGCTCCACGCCCATGCGGTACGAGTCCTTGATATTGGTGGTCAGGGCCTCGCCGATGTCGCTCACCGCGCCGGTCTGCACGAACTGGTTGTTGTAGTCCATATAATAGAGGTTGGCGCCGGCCTGGAAGATGCTTCCGTTGTAGTTGTAGCCCAACTCATAGTCGAGGAGTTGTTCGGGCTTGGGGAAGGGATAGGAACCGTTGTCGGTGAAGTTGTTACGCTCGGGCTCGCGGTGGCTCATGGCCACGGAGGCGTAGGCGTGGTGGCTGTCCGTGTCGAAGGAGATGCCGCCCTTGGGGTTGAAGAAGGGGTACTTCTCGTGGATATTGAGCTCTTGGTTGTAATATTGGCTTCCTTCTTCGTAGAACTTGTCGTTGATGCCGTTGGTCTTGTAGTCCACATAGCGGAACTGCATGTCGCCGAATACGGTCCAGTGGTCGGCGAAGGTGTAGGCCGCCTTGACGAAGACGTTGCCGTCGAGCTTCTGTGCGTCGGAGTCGTAGTATTTGTAGTCGCCATCGGCGAGGTATTTGTCAGCGACGCCTTGGTTGGCGATGTAAGTCACATAGCCGAAGTGGTTGCCTTGGAAGTTCTGGGCTGAGATGCCGCCGATGACGTTCCAGTTTGCGTTCTTGTAACGGGTGAACCACACGAGGCCGTAGGTGTCCTGGCGGAGTCCTTTCTTGCGGACGAAGTCGGTCTTCTTCACCTGATTGCCTTCGGCATCATAGTAGGTCATGCCGAACTTCGAGAGTTTGTTGTTGGGGCGGAACTCCTCGTAATAGCCGTAGCCGTAGGTGTAGTGCAGCGTGGCCGTGGTCGACCAGTGCTCGTTGATCTCCCATGCGGCGGAGAGCAGGTTGTGGTCTTGCCAGAAGTTGTCGGTGGTGCGGTCCCAGAAGGTGCCGTCGTTCATCTGGTAGCGTTGGGTCATGTAGTTGCCGTTTTCGTCCTTGACGAAGTTGCCGTCCTCGTCGGTGACGAGGTATTCGTAGAGCGAGTTGAACTGTCCCAGCCCCACCTTATACATATCGGCGTAAGTCTTGATGCCCGTTGGGATGCCGTAGGTGCCGTCCATGAGGCTCATGTCATTGTTGCCAGCCGTCACGCCGTTCCAGGCCTGACCGGTCATCTCGAAGTTACCGATGTTCTTGTAGCGGAGGATGAAGTTCTTGCCCATCCAGGTGAGGCCGCCGTAGTAGCTGCCGCTGCGGCCCTTGGTGCCGTGGATGAAGCCGTCGGTGTGGGTCTCATGGTAGGCTCCGTCGACGATGAGGTGGTTCCACAGCAGGCCCGTGGAGGCCTTGGCACCGAAGTTAAGCGTGTTGAACGAGCCGTAGGACCCCGTGATTTCGGCACTTGGCACGAAGGAAGGCTTGGCCGATGTCAGGGATATCGTGCCGCCGAAGGCGCCGTCGCCGTTGGTGGAGCTACCCACGCCACGTTGGATCTGCACCGAGCTGAGCAGTGAGCCGTAGCTGTTCATGTTGGCCCAGAACACGCACTGGTCCTCGGGCGAGTTGAGCGACACGCCGTCGAGGGTGACGTTGATGCGCGAGTCGCCGGTGCCACGGATGCGCATGTAGGAGGTGCCGGAGCCTATGCCGTTCTCACCCCATGCGATGATGCCAGGCGTCTTGGCGAACAGGAAGGGGAGCTCTTGGCCAGTTTTCGAAAAGTCACTGAGTTCCACTTTCTCGATGTTGGTGACAGAGAAGGGGGCGTTCTTTTGGAGGCGCACACCGTTGATTATCACCTCATCCAGGTTCTGAACATTAGTGGTGTCTAGGTTTTGTGCATGAAGGCTCATCGTCACGAAAGTGGCGAAAGCAAGAAAAATGATGTGTTTTTTGAGCATAACTCGTTGATTTAAAGATTAATAATTCAATAAATCAATAGAGGAATGATGAGGAACTCGATTCCCTGTCTCGGCATTATCCGTATCAGGTGCAAAGGGTTTGATCTCAGCCTGTCTTTCAATCCGCAAGCGGATAAGGCACCCCTATTGGTATCGGCGGCAAAAATACAGCTTTTTTTGGAACGCTGATAAAAAAGTGTTATTTTTGCTGACAAAACAAAGGCACACGAGATGCAGATTAATAGGTTTGGATATTATTGGCTGGATACATGGGTGATGGCCAATGTCATACAACTGGCTACGCAAGACTTTTGCGCCCGCAATCTCAATCACATCAACGACCCTTGCGGGCGGCAGTACGACCAAATGACGCAGGCAGCACGGTCGGTTCCCACCAACATTGCTGAAGGTAATTCGCGACATTCAACTTCAAAAGAGACCGAAATGCGTCTCACGGATGTGGCTCGTGCAAGTTTGGCAGAACTAGCCAACGACTATGTGAATTGGCTCATGCGACATGAGGAGATCCCATGGTCGGTGAAGTCAGAAGAACATCAAAATGTAAGCAGCATCCCCCTCGACCGACCCACCTATAAAGACGATGTGCAACACCTCAGCAGTATTCACATCCTGAAGCAGAAGCACAAATTTGATGCTTGGCTTTGTTCCAAAAACTCAATGACAGAAGCCAACTGCTTGCTTGTCCTTTGCAATCGTCTCATTATGATGCTTGGCAAACAAATTGAGAATCAACTTGAGGCATTCAAGGAGGAAGGAGGCTTTTCTGAAGCCTTGTCAGCTGAAAGGCTAGCCCGCAGGGTGGAGCAAAGTGCCCAAAACGATGCACCCCTTTGTCCAAAATGCGGAAAGCCGATGATAAAGCGTATGGCCAAAAAGGGTAAAAACGCTGGGAATGCCTTCTGGAGTTGCTCATGCTATCCAGAATGTGATGGAACGAGGAGCGTTTGAGTCTTGCATGTTGGATTCGTTCGTAATATCGTAATGACGGAATAACGTTATTACGACAATTACAACAAACCAATCAAACCCCAACAAAATAACACAAATACCCGCAAACTGCCGCCACCAAGGCATTGACAATCTTTGCCTTGACGAAACTCCTTTTGCTCTCAGCAAGCAAAGGAAGTGAAGCATGGCCGTCCTGTGAGATGCTGCTGGCCAACAGCACCGAGAAAGGCACTGTGCCCGTGGCAAACAAAGTGACGAACAGCAAATGCGGCCCCGACTCGGGGATGATGCCCACCAAGACGGCCAACAGGATCATCCATGGGATGTTGTTGCTGATAAGGGCTTCAATGTCAAAGTAATGCAGCCCGACCTGGATGACAAACAAGGCGCCGAAGGTCCAGAGGAAGATGCTCAGGAAATGCTTGCGGATGATGTGCTCCCACAGGTGCTCCTTGACGACATGCTCGGGAGCCGTGGCGATGAACCACACCACGAAGAGGCTCACGACGGAGAAGATGAGGTTCATCCAATATTCGTCGAAGATGTTCAGTTGGGTGTGGACGGCTTCCTCATGCTCATGTTCGTGCTCCAGCATGCCGAAGGCGAGGGCAGCGATGAACAGGATGACGCCAAGCAGCAGGGCAATACGCTCTGCGCTGGCATGGCGCATGTTGCGGAACGATGCTTTCTCGGGTTGGTGCGTCTCGTCATGATGGTCTTCCTCATGGATTTGGTAGCCGTCTTCGCAGCCTTCGTGTTGGGCTTTGTTGTTCGGCTTAGAGAATCTGTCCACCAGCCAACCCACGAGGATGGCAATGGCAAACAAGACCACCATCAGCAATAGGGCCTCCTTGGGAATCATGGCGAGCATGACAAAGGCTTCGTCGCCCGACGAGGCAATCATCATGGCGATCAAGGCGCCGAAGCTCAACAGTTTGTGCGAATACATCGACACGGCGGCAAAACCGCCCATACAGCCGGGGATGATGCCCAAACCCGCACCCAAAACCACTTGTCCGAAGCGGTTTTGACGCAGCCGCGTGAACCATTTCCCGTGCGAATGTATGTTGACATACTCGATCATCAGCATCATGATAATCACCAGGCCAGTGATTAAGACGCTGTTTCTCAGCACATCCAGAAACAAATGCAAAAACTCGTGCATGGGTTGAAAAATGAGCCGCAAAAATAAAAAGTTTTATCTTTGCAGCAAAATCCAAAACAATGAAAAAAGAAGATTGTTTTTACTTAGGCACGGTGGCCAAGACCCACGGCTTGAAAGGAGAGGTGACCCTCAAGGTGGATGCCGACGACCCCTCGGCATACCTCGAGATGAAGCATTTCTTTCTTGAAATCAACAAGGTGCTGACGCCTTTCTTCGTGGAGAAGATCAAGATGAATGGCGACAAGTTTTTCATCGCCATACAGGACGTGAAGACCATCGAGGCGGCACAACACCTGGTCGGCAAGCAGGCCTACCTGCCTCTGGAGATGCTGCCCAAACTGAGCGGCAAGCAGTTCTATTTCCATGAGATCGTGGGCTTCACCGTGGTCGACACGGAGAAAGGCGAGCTGGGTCCCGTAGCCGAGGTGCTGGAATACCCCACGCAGGCTATCCTACAGGTGATGAAAGACAAAAAAGAAATCCTTGTCCCGATCTTGGACCAGGTGATCCAAAACGTCGACAGGGACAAGAAAATACTAACGATAACGGCTCCCGAGGGGCTGATAGACATGTACTTGCAATGACCGATGCGCGCCCCTTCCACTTCAAGCATTTCAGTCTCTATCATCATCGCTCGACGATGAAGGTGGGCACCGATGCCATTTTGCTGGGGCGCTGGACCGATGTCAAGCCGACGGATGTTGTGCTGGATATTGGCACAGGCTGTGGCCTGCTGCCGCTCATGCTATCGCAGAAGGGTGTGGCGCACGTGGACGCGGTCGATATTGACAAGGCTTCAATAGAGGAGGCTACAGACAACTTCGAGGCCTCGCAATGGCGCGAGCATCTGAAGGCCTATTGCGTCGATATCGTTGATTTCCAAACGGATAAGAGATACGACCTCATTGTTTCCAACCCACCATTCTTCAACCGTTTCTCGAAATGCGACTCGGAGCGTAAGAGCCGGGCACGGCACAACGACGCAGGGCTGACCTATGCCAAAATATGTCGTGAGGTGGTTCGCTTGATGCAGCCTGATGGACGCTTTGCCTTGGTGCTGCCCGCCGATGTGTCAGTGGAGTTTCTGGATACCGCGGAGCGTTACGGCCTTTATCTTCACAAGAGGATGACCATCATCCCGATAGCGGGGAAGGAACCCAACCGTGTCAATTTGGAGTTGGGGCTCGAGAAAAGTGCCGAGATAAAAGAGGAAACCTTTGTCATCAGAGACGAGGACAAAGGTTTCACGAAAGAATATGGTGTATTCTTAAAAGACTATTACCTAGGATATTAGTTTTTATTGTCCGCCCATCTTATTCACCGCCTGGTTGGCTTTGCTACGACGTTCGTTGAAGAGGTAAACCAGCCTAAGGGTATATGAATTGTTATATTGTCTCTGCAAGGCAGGCACCCTGATGTCGTCGATCAGTTCATTGGGGTTCAGCTTGTTGTGGAACAGACGGGTGCGGATGGGGACGAGAGAATACTGGTAACGCAATTCTGCATAGAGGCCGTTCCATACCCGCGCTTTGACGTCGACACAGATGTTGAAGTCGTGGGGACGGTAGTTGACGGAATTGTCGACAAGCTTCGGGATGAGGTCTTTCTCTTGTTCGGTGGTCGGATAGCCGGCGTTGTAGATGATGTTGGAAAGCTCTTTGATGTCCTGCACCTCGCTGATGTCGGGCATGCCCTCAACGCCTTCTTTCCAATGCAGTTGTCCGTCGCCAATGCCTATGGTTGAATTGACGCCGTCGATCTTCTCGGTCAGGCCCACCAGTCGGCCGTAGGAGACACCGAGGCCGAAAGCGAATCTGCTGTCGTGGAGGTAAAGCATGACGGGGACTTCCACATAATTGAGCGTCAGGTTGTAACGTCCGGTGAAATAGCCGAGGTGGTAGTTGAGCGAGTCGCGTTTGTAAGCGCCTTTCTGGCCAAAGAGCACCTCGAGTCCGGCGTCGAGGTAATTGGTGATAGGCACTAGGGCACCGGCTCCGGCGTGGACGCCAAGTTTCCTGTAACGGTAGCATTCGTCGCCGTCCACTTGGCAGATGTTGCTGCCCAAGAATAGCTCACCTTTGATGATTTGTGCGCGAAGCAGGGTGGGCGCAGAGAGCAACAATGCAAATGCGAGGGCAATTATTCGGGATTTCTTCATTTTATTATGTTTGTTTGATAAACTCTATTGGGCTTGAATTATTGTCTTATCGGTGAAAAAACGTTTTATTGTCCGCTTTCTTTTTGCCACATCCCAAAAGAAGGAATGGGATGAGCAATAAACAAATGGTTCTATAACGCATCATGGTAAAAAACTTTAATGCGCAAAAATAAGGAAATAATAAACATTGTTTCCCAAAAAGAGTATTGTGTTTGTAAAAAAACGAGTAATGGCTTCAGCGTCAATTCAATTGCTGTCCTGAAACATTGTATCGTTTTCCGTCCTTGATGATGACGATATGGCCGTCCTCGAGCAGTTTTTTAACGGTTGGGTCCTCGGGCTCATCGTGATTTTCATTGGTCCCGAAGTCGTTCTTCACGATGGGCTCGGACCAGATGATTTCCGACTCGTTGCCGTTGGCGTATACCTCGCTTATTCCGAAACGGTAAGTGCCAGCGTTGATTTCATTCCAAGTGGAGTCAATGAAAGAAGTATTGGTAACCTCATCGGCAAGTATCACAGTTTGTCCTTCATTGTCTGAGCGATGAATTCTATAACCTATGATTTGTGGCAGATGGTGGTTGATTTCATAAATGTGAACGGCGGAATTAGTAGCGTAATAATTGTTGGTGACGACAAACATGGCATCCTTGCCTTCGTATTTTCCCATAGAGGCTCCTGTGAAGGATCCTTGCACATTCAAATGAGGATGCTTGTTAAGACTGTTGTTGGAAATGTCATAATCGGAAATGCCACCTTGTTGGTCAAGGATCAATAGATGTCGGGTTCCATCAGTAGCTGTGATTACTCCCAAGCCACAAGGATCGTCATGTAATGTCAATGTCGGGCCATTTATTAGAGTCTGACTTTGACGGTCTTTGAGAATAATGTGCTTGTCATAATAAGAATTGCAGAGCCAAAAACCGTCATTTTCAGCATCGTATGAGCAGAGGGTAAACTGCATGTGCATATGTGTGCTATCAATTAGCATTTTGCGGTCAAGATCGTAACAATACAGATAGAAAGCATTGTAATATTGTTTATTATTGCTGGAATAAAAGTAATTTCCATCCCATCCCATGCCGTCAGGGACAGCACCAATAATGTCGAAACTATCTATCAACTCACCATCCATGGTATATTTCCCAAAGATGAATGGCGGAGGAGGATTCGAGGAACGATTGTAGGTGTAGATGTATTCTCCATCAGTAACCAACCCATCTGCTTTGTTAATGTCAAATTGTTTCAAAAGAGTCCATTCGGTGTCTCCAAAGGTCCACGACAAACTCACACAAAGGCTGTTTGGGTTGTTTGCTTCAGGGAAGTAAGATGCCGTGATTTGCTTTATGGGCATGTAAGAGAAGTTGGCTTCAATGTCGTCGATGTCATCCAATACCTCAAAAGTGTATGATGTGGCTCGGGATAGAATTTCACCGTTTTTCTTCCAATATAAAAATCTGGAATTTTCGACAGGCGTTGCAGCTAGCGTACATGATTCGCCACGATGGTATTCACCATTTCCATGAACGGTGCCGGCCGTGGATGGAAAAGCTGATGCAGTGACGATATATGGCTCGTATTGTGGAATGATGTCAAAAACGGCATAGTTGTCGGTATTAAGGTTGTATCCATTGGGATTCAAGTTTCCTAAAGCAAAATAGCCGTTGGCATTGCCACCCCATCCCCAGTTGAAATGCAGCAGGTCGTTCTCGTCATAGCCGTCGCACACAAAGGCGTGGCCAATTCCGACACCAAAACCGGAATACTGTACAGGCCGTAGTGAATCAAGACTGTTTTTTATAAGAGTCAACCATTCTTCATCGCTGAAATCGCTTCGTTTTTCCCTATGGATGTGCTTGGAATAATTGAAATACCGTATTAGGGCATCAGGAATTTTTTTTGAAGTTGAGGTAGAGCCATTTACGCCATAACTCATCTCTACCGCAACACCGCAATGGTACAGTAAGGTCGCCACTGCCTCAATCTCGGCCTCGCTGGAATTCTCGGTCAGGGAGTCTGGCATGTGTTCCCAGTCGTAGGTGGTGTTGCCGAAATCAGCGGAGAGCGTAATACCTCCATTGGAATAGGAGTGAGATCCCCAACCTGTAGTTGGATAACCCCAATAGTGCATGATTTGTGCCATGGCAACCGCCACACAACCCACTTCAGCATGGTCGCAAGGGCCTTGCATCGTTGGGCAAAGGCTGTTGTATAGACATCCTTGATGCCATTTGCTGGTGAGCAGGGCGGGAACGGATTTCGCTGATTTGCTGTCCGTGAGCTTTCCTGTGGTTTTAACCGACTCCCATTGTTTTATTGTGGTTGCATCCGCCACAATATGGTTTTCAATGCCGTATTGTATTCTTTCGGCAAAATCCTGGAGAAAGCCTTCCAACTGTATTGGCACATTGTTTGGGTCGAAGCGACCTTCATGGGAATAGCCGATGATGGGCGTCTCACAGTCGTCGGCCGCCACGATGACGAAGCCATCGGAGGTGTTGAAGACATAAAAGGCGGCGATGCCATTGTCCATCCGATAGGTGGCTGTAAGCTGCAAATCGTGGGTGCCCATATAGCGGGCAGCTATGGTTGTGGCGGTTTCAGGGTTGACGGGATGTGCCAAGGTGCACATCGTCAGCCCGAAAACGGCAAGGCAGAGTAAAAGGATACGTTTCATATGGCTCAATAATGCGTTCTTATAGTTTCATGGTTAAACTGATTCTGTTGCGGTTTACATCGACATCGAGCACCTTCACGCGAACCTTTTGGTTCAAATGTACCAATTCGTTCGGGTCTTTGATGTAATGGTCGGCCATCTGGCTGATGTGGACGAGGCCGTCCTGGTGCACGCCTATGTCGACAAAGGCGCCGAAAGCGGTGATGTTGGTGATGATGCCATTCAAGGTCATGCCGACACGCAAGTCCTTGACTTCTCGGATGTTCTTGTCAAACTCAAAGGCCTCAAAGGTCTTACGCGGGTCACGGCCGGGTTTGTCCAACTCGGTGAGGATGTCGTTGATGGTCTCCAAGCCGAAATGCTCTTCTACAAACTCCTCCGGCTTGATTCGGGCGATGAGTTCCTTGTTACCGATGAGGTCTTTGACTTTCACGCCCAGTTTCTTGGCCATCTTTTCCACGATGTGGTAGCTCTCGGGGTGTACGGCACTCTGGTCCAAGGGGTTGTCACCATTATGGATGCGCAGGAAGCCGGCACATTGTTCGAAGGCCTTGTCGCCGAGGCGCGGCACGCCATAGAGCTGTTGGCGTGTCTTGAAGCCACCGATTTCGTCGCGGTAGTGGACGATGTTGTAAGCCAAGGTAGGACCCACGCCGCTCACATACGACAGCAGCTGTTGGCTGGCAGTGTTGAGTTCCACGCCGACGGCGTTGACGCAACTCTCCACGGTCTGGTCGAGGCTCTCGCCGAGTTTCTTTTGGTCCACGTCGTGCTGGTACTGTCCCACGCCGATGCTCTTCGGGTCTATCTTTACCAACTCGGCCAGCGGGTCCATCAGTCGGCGACCGATGCTGACGGCACCGCGCACAGTGATGTCGTAGTCGGGGAACTCGTCGCGGGCGATCTTGGAGGCGGAATAGACGGAAGCGCCACTTTCGCTCACCATCACGGCCATCAGGTCGCGGTCGAACTTGATGGAGCGGATGAAGTCCTCGGTTTCGCGTCCCGCCGTGCCGTTGCCGATGGCGATGACCTTGATGCGGTAGGCGTCCACTAGGCTCTTGATCTTGCGCATGGCACCCACCGTGTCCGACTTGGGCGGGTGAGGGAAGATGGTTTCGTTATGCAATAAGGCACCGGTCTCGCTCAAAACCACCACTTTGCAACCTGTACGGAAACCTGGGTCGATGGCGAGGACGCGTTTCTGACCCATAGGGGCGGCGAGGAGCAGTTGCTTGAGGTTCTCGGCGAAGACACGGATGGCGGTCTCATCGGCCTTCTCCTTATAATAATTGCGGATCTCGGTCTCGATGGAAGGCTCCAAGAGGCGTTTCCATGAGTCGGCGATGGCCTCACGTACGAGTTCCGATGATTCGTTGTCATTCTTCAGGAAGATGCTCTCCAGTGAGTTTAGCACAAAGTCGTCATCCACCTTGATTTTCAGCTTCACCATGCCTTCTTCCTCGGCACGGAACAGGGCGAGGAGGCGATGCGAGGGCGCTTCGGAAATTGGCTCGCGGAAGTCGAAATACTG
Source organism: uncultured Bacteroidia bacterium (assembly GCA_902786745.1). Taxonomy (GTDB): domain Bacteria; phylum Bacteroidota; class Bacteroidia; order Bacteroidales; family F082; genus Limimorpha. The sequence continues at coordinate 362,317 of CADADR010000002.1, read as the reverse complement.
TTGGTAGGTTTTGCCTTCCTCTTCCTTGCCTTTGACCACGGCAGAGCTGATGTCGCCCTGCATATGGAAGATCTTGCGGATGCGGTTGCGCCCGTTGATGTTCTCCGAGACCCACTCGGCCATGATGTCCTTCGCGCCTTGCAGGGCTTCCTCGATGTCGTTGACACCCTTGCCTGCGTTGACATAGCGCGCAGCGAGGCGGTCTACCATGTCTACATTCTGCGCCATGATTTGTGCGGCCAGTGGCTCCAAACCTTTCTCGCGGGCGATGGCAGCGCGGGTGCGACGCTTGGGCTTGTAGGGGAGGTAGAGGTCTTCTACCTCTTGCAAGGTCTTGGCGTTCAGTATCTTTTGTTCCAGTTCGGGCGTAAGTTTCTCCTGCTCGCGGATGGAGGCGATGACGCTTTCCTTACGCTTTTGGAGCTCAACGAGTTGTTCGAGGCGTTTTTGCACACCTGCCACATTCTCTTCATTCATCGTGCCTGTCATTTCCTTACGGTAGCGGGCGATGAAGGGGATGGTGGCGCCTTCGTCGAAGAGGCGAATGACATTGGCCACATGGTGAGCGGCGAGGTTGAGTTCCTGCGCGATTTGCGCAGCGAAGTCTATGGTGTTGGGCATAATTTCAGTTTTAAAGATGCAAAAATACGGTTTTCTTTGAGTTTTTCGTTAACTTTGCGGCAAAATATAGACAATGATCAAAAACCTGATATTCGACTACGGCGGCGTGCTCCTCGACTGGAACCCGCATTATCTCTATGACCCTTATTTCGGTGATGTGGACAAGGCCGAGTGGTTCCTCACCCACATCTGCACTTACGAGTGGAATGCCCAGCACGACAACGGCCGTCCCATTGCGGAAGGCACGGCGGAACTTATCGCCGAGCATCCCGAGTGGAAGAAGGAAATTGAGCTGTATTACGGCGAGTTCATGAAAATGATGGGTGGGCAGATTCCTGGCATGGAGGAGTATGTCAAGGAATTGAAAGCCAAAGGATACCGTGTGTTTGGGCTGTCCAACTGGTCGGAGGAGACCTTCGCCTTGGTAAGGCCGGTCTATCCCGTCCTCAACCTCATGGAGGACATGGTGATTTCGGGCATCGAGCGGGTGATGAAGCCCGACCCGAGGATTTTCCAATTAGCCTTGCAGCGCTTCGGCATCAAAGCAGAGGAGACTGTGTTTATTGATGATAACCCGAATAATGTTGCCGCCGCGAATGCCTTGGGAATCACGGGGATATTGTTTGAGGGGAAAGAGCAACTAGAGGTAGTGATTGCTTCACTAGAAATAAAGTGATGTTTAAAGCTGATAATCATGAAAGAATATTATCTGAGAGATTTTATTTCAGAATCGCAGCGTAAAGAAATTGAAGACATTAAAAATCAAGTAGATGATTTTGATGATTTCTATATACGTTATGATAAAAGTGAGTTGATGAATAATCAACGAGGCTTTTATTATCGACTCCAAAATGGAGATGTAGTAGGTTCTATTGTTTTCTGTAAATCAGTTGATAAGTATTCTCTTGCGAGAATAAAATATAAAATTGATTTGACGATTCCAGTCTCAGCATATTATGATTTTTCTGAAGCTAAAATCTTGGACACGAAAATTTCTGTAGTTCGTTTGTATGATGATATTGTATTCTGCCGAAAAATGGATAGTGATGAAGAAATGGCAAATGTATTTATTGACCATTATTGCAATTATGTAATTGCTGATGATGTATTCAAAGGAGATAAAAAGATTGTATGGAAACATGGCTGCGGGCATAATGATTTGCTGTATAATAGAGATGCCTTTCAATTAAGATATTCTCCTTTTGATAAGCCTACAAATTATTATCCTTTTCCATTCGTGCGACTTGAAAATACAAGAGAGCAATTTGTTTTTCAGTTTGATAAGAAAGAGTTTTCGCGACACAAATTTGTTAAGGGAGATACGTTCCATTTTGTTTTTGAAAATAATAGACATTTAGAATACCAACTAAAAAAAGCAGCATCTAATACAAGTAATTCAAATTATAAGCAGGTGAGTTTTTCAATGTTGCCTCAAGATATTCAAGTATTTGCTTCAGAGAATTTGGTTGCAATTAGCTGCGATTTCCAAAATGGCGATGCCCCAATCGATTTAAAAAGAGAAAACGACTTTGCTTCACTAACATTTATGCTCTATTTTCAAAAATTTATAAAAGCTTTGGCTGAATGTGGTGTTCAAATTGATTCTGTTGATTTTAAGAATGAATTTCAAGATGAAAGGCCTAAGGAATCTTTAAATGAGACAAAAGAATCATCATGCTATGTTTATCTTATGAAGGATGAATCTAATGGTTACCATAAAATTGGCATTTCAAATAAACCTGAATACAGAGAAAGGACTTTGCAAAGTGAAAAACCTACCATTGTTCTTTTATGTGCCAAAGAATATCCAACGAGGACTATTGCTGAAGCGATAGAATCTGCATTACATAAAGCTTTTGGAGAAAAGAGATTAAGAGGGGAGTGGTTCGCTTTGGACGAAAAAGATGTTTTAGATATTATAAAAACACTATCATAAAAAAGATATGAAGAGGAGTCTGTCGATAATTGTAAGTGTAATCGTTATTTTGATGATGATTTTGTGTTTATTGGCTGTCAATGCAAATCGTTCATGGCTTGAATTCAGTGCCATATTTAACGGGATAATGATGCCAATCCTTACTGCGATTAATGTATATGTATTTGTAAAGTTGACAAATGCTGTTTCGGAAAAAGATGAAATTCGTTTGAGTAAAGAATTGGAGTATCAGAAAAGCATGATGCTTATGCAGTTCCGGAAGAGTGAAATAGATGCTTTTTCTAAGATTATTACTAATGAAAACAATAATTGTACTGAAAATTTTTTGTCTTCTGCACTGTTATATGTTGATACATTTTATTCTTCAAGATTATCTTTGTTCAATCTAAATAAAGAGTCGGGAGTTGCAGAAGAAATATTTGATTTTTGTAAGTGTTTAGCTGATTGTTATAACAAAACGATTGAAAAAAAACCAGTGGGTGAAGATGAAATCCTTCAATTGATTAGCAAAAAGAATAATATTGTTTGCGCATTGCAAGACATAACTCTTTCAATGAAGTAATTTGTTAGAACTATGAAAATCCTCTCAGTAGAACAAATAAGAGAAGCCGACCGCTATACGATTGAGCACGAACCCATTGAGTCCGTCGACTTGATGGAACGCGCCGCCAACAAGGTCTTTGAGTGGCTTTATCGCCGTGCGCCGCGCGAGAAGACCATCAAGATCTTCTGCGGCATGGGCAACAACGGCGGCGATGGCCTCGTGGTGGCAAGATTGCTTAACCAGCAAGAAATTGTCCCGCAGGTGTTTATGGTGCGCTACTCGGATAAGATGAGCCACGACTGCGAGGTGAACTACTACCGCCTCGTGAACGAGACCAAGGTGCCGATGTTCGACATCCTTACGGAGGACGACTTCCCGAAAGTCGATGCCAACGATGTGGTGGTCGATGCCATCTTCGGATCTGGCCTCAACCGTCCGCCGCAGGGCGTGACCGCCGACCTGATTGCCTACCTTAACCAGAGCAAGGCCATCCGCGTGGCCATCGACATCCCTTCGGGCCTCTTCGCCGACGAGCCCAGTGCCTTGGGCTTCATCTTCAAGGCCGACTACACACTGACCTTCCAGAATCCCAAGTTGGCTTTCCTGCTGCCCGAAAACGACCCGTATGTGGGTCGCTTCGAGGTGTTGGACATCGGCCTGCACCCTCGCTATCTGGAAGAGGTGGAGACCAACAACCTGTTGACGGTCAAGACGATGGTGAGACCGATACTGCACAACCGCACGAAATACTCCCACAAGGGCACATACGGTCACGCATTGCTGATTGCTGGCTCCGAAGGTAAGACGGGCGCGGCCTTGCTGGGCGCGAAAGCCTGTCTGCGCACAGGTGTCGGCCTGTTGAGCGTACACCTGCCCAAGGTGGCCCAATTGCCTTTGCAGACCGCCATCCCCGAAGCTATGATTGATGGTGATGACTCAGAAACCTGCTTCTCGACATTTGGCAAATTGGATGCTTTTACCGCTGTTGGCGTAGGTCCGGGCTTGGGCAAGGCGGATGACACCGTCCGCGCCTTGAAACGCCTCATCCAAGAGGTGCAAGTGCCGTTAGTCATGGACGCCGATGCCTTGAACATCCTCTCCGACAACCCGACATGGTTGCCCTTCCTGCCAGCCAAAACGATACTGACACCGCATCCGAAGGAGTTTGAACGCTTGGTGGGTAAGACCTCGAACTCTTTTGAGCGCCTTGAAAAACAGCGCGAACTGGCTACCAAATACAACCTCATCGTCATCGTGAAAGGCGCGCATACCACCGTCGCGATGCCTAACGGCACCATCTTCTTCAACACCACAGGCAATCCCGGCATGGCCACGGCAGGCAGCGGCGATGTGCTGACGGGCATCATCCTCTCTCTCTTGGCACAACGCTATTCACCTGAAGAAGCCGTCGTGTTGGGTGTCTATCTCCACGGCCTCGCTGGCGACCTCGCTGCCGACGAGATAGGGCAGGAGGCTTTGATTGCTTCTGACATCACGGAGCATCTTGGCAAGGCTTTCTTTTCGCTTCGCTCAAAGTAGTTTTTGCACGCAGAATCCGCTGAATTCGCTGAACCTGCCGGACGCAAACTTAGCGTCGCTTTGCGCTTCATTTAATTCAGCGGATTCTGCGTGCGTAATTACACATCGCTTTGCGCTTCATATAATTGACTTCGTCGAATCTGTGATTTCTGCTAATTCTGCGTGAGATAAATTCCTATCTTTGCCGCATGATTAAAACCACCATATCGAATCGCGAGATCTGGCGCATCGCTTACCCTATCATGTTGGGTAACCTGGCGCAGACCATCATCACCTTCACCGACACCGCTTTCTTGGGTCACCTCGGCACCATCGAGCTGAGCGCCTCCATGATGGCGGGCTTGTATTATTTCGTCTTCACCACCTTGGCGATGGGCTTTGCCGTGGGCATACAGATCTTCATCGCGCGACGTTACGGCGAGGGCAACTTCAGCAAAATCGGCGTGGTGTTTCAGCATGGGGCAGTGTTTGTGCTGGGTTTGGGTATCTTGCTGTTCAGCATCCTGTTCTTCTTCAGCCACAGGCTGTTGCATGTCATCATAGAATCCGAAAACATCTATTCGGCGGCGAGCGAGTACCTAAGGTTCAGGCAGTTCGGCATCATATTCGTGGTGTTCAACTTCCTGTTCCGCTCCTTCTACGTCGGTATCAGCAGCACTCAGGTCATCACCTTCTCAACCATCATTATGGCGGTGGTCAACATCTTCTTCGACTGGGCGTTGATCTTCGGGCACGTGGGTCTGCCCGAGATGGGCATCGGTGGTGCGGCTTTGGCTTCGCTGTTGGCCGAAATCACGGCCTTTTTCTTCTTCTGGATTTACACCTACATCAAGATACCGCATGAGGAATACGGTATGTTCCGTTGGCACAAGTGGCAGCCCGCATTGATGGGCGACATCCTTAAGGTGGCCTTTCCGAGCATGATACAGCGCCTGTTCTCGTTCGGTGCCTGGTTCATCTTCTTCGTCATGATCGAGAAGATGGGCGAGACCGCCATCGGCGTTTCGTCGGTGGTCCGCAGCACCTATATGATCCTCATCATCCCGGGCATTGCATTTGCCTCGACTGCCAACACCCTAACCAGCCGCATCATCGGCGAGGGCAAGAGCAATGAGGTGATGTCGAGCGTTTGGAAAGTGGTGAAGAACAGCTTCTTATGCTCGTTGGTGTTGGTTGTCATTGTTGCGATTATCCCGCATCTCGTCCTTCAGATTTACACGGACGATGTCGCTTTGGCACAGGCGGCCATCCCTTCGGTGTATGTGATCTGTGCCGCCACTTTGTTGGGCGCTTTTTCCATGACCTTCTTCGAGGCTGTCTCTGGCACGGGCAACACCACGGCGGCCATGGCTTTGGAGTTCGGCATCCTCATCATCTACATCATCTATGTCTTCCTGATGTCGAAGACCTCCACCATCGCCGGCGTGTGGACCGCCGAGTGGGTCTACAACATCTCCATCGGCCTGATTTCGCTGGTTTACATTTGGAAGGCTGACTGGGGAAGGAAGCGGATTTGACGTTACGGAGGTTGAAACCTCCGATGTGGTGAGGTTGCGCTGACGCTTTTGATAGACGGAGGTTGAAACCTTCGATGTGGTAGGGCCGTCCCTTCGGGACTCTTTGAGCTGAATTCCAATATTCTGCAACAAGTTCATTTCCAAATCAAAAATAGTTGTATTTTTGCCTCTCACTTTAAAACAATTATGCTATGAAACGTATTCTCTTTGCTTTAGTGGCTTTGGCAATGCTTTGCGCTTGCAATGAAAATGTATGTACTATCAGCGGCACCTTGACGGACCCGGTGGATTCGGTGCGCTTGGTGAGCATTTCGGGCGATGTGTTGGACGTCGCGACTGTTAATAATGGCTCCTTTACTTTGAAATGCGCAATCGATCCAGAAACGGGTGTCAGCATCATTAGGGGTGCAATGCCTTCGGAAGAACTGTATTATTCCGAGGATGCTGTTCAGTATGATCCCATTCCGCTCATCCCGGATACAAAGAGGATCAAGGTTAACATTACTGATGGCCAGACGGAGATAAAAGGCAGCCCACTGTCACAAGAGATTCATGATTTTCAACAATGGGCGCGAGATACCTATTTAAGTGACGTTGAAACGATTAGTGCTTTAGAGCAGGCTGGCGATTCAATCGGAATCATGAAAAAAAGTGAAGAGTTGGCCAATAAGATGGCTACTCGCTGCCGTGAAGTCTATCAGGCCCATAAGAACGATGCCATCGGTGCTCAGGCTTTGGGCCTTCTAATGGAATTTGCTGACGAGGATGAATTCATCGCATTGTATGAGCAAGGCGGAGAAGCCGTCAAAGCCGATGCCGGTTTGGGTGGCTACTACGAGCATCTGAAGTCCTTGCCAGAGCAAGCCGTAATCACGCTTTTGGAAAGCGGCGAAGTGGTCAAAGAAAAGGGTACTTTTGAGGATTATGTGGGGACGGGGAACTATACCCTCGTTGACTTCTGGGCTTCATGGTGCGGCCCCTGCAAGGCAGAGGCACCCAATGTGATTGCTGTTTACGAGAAGTATCGCGACAAGGGTCTGGTCGTCATTGGTGTGCCGGTGAACGACAAGCAGGAAGCCACCGAGAAGGCCATGCGTGATTTAGGCATCCATTATCCTCAGGTACTTGACCCGTCGATGGAACTTGCCGAAAGGTTTAACATCACAGGCATACCCCATATTATCCTCTTTGCTCCCGATGGCAGCATCGTCGCTGCAGGATTGAGAGGCGCCCAGATTGACGAGGCGGTGGGGAAGGTGATGAAGTAACTCATCTCAACTGCACCCGAACCACCAAAGGCCGATGGTCGGAGGCTTCGGGCTCGTCGATGACATGCGAGTCGATGGCTTCGGCGCGGCCGTTGAAAGCGGCGACGTAGTCAATGCATTCTGTGGGCTCGTCGGCAGGGTAGGTGGCCTCATCGCCAGAAAGGACGGTGAAATGCTGTGTCATCACCTCGAGCAACTCCGAGTCAGGGGCGTCGTTCCAATCGCCGGCAAGAAGGAATGGCTTCTGCCAACGTTGGGCCTCTTCCACGATGAGTGGCACCGATGCCAAGCGTTGCGCCTCTTCGAGGTCGAGATGGGTGCAGGCGATCACATAATCTTCTAGTTCCACCACCAATAGCACACGAGGCTCTTCACCAGGCAAGGGAATACGTTTGGTACTCACTGGCATCTCGCGAGAGAGGATGCCCACACCGTATTTGCCTCCATCAAACTCTATGGCAGCCCCAAAGACAGGATGGTAACCTGTACGGCTAGTCAACTCGTCTAGCTGGTCACGATGTTCGCTTCGTCCCGTCATGCTGTCCAGTTCCTGAAGGGCTATCACATCGGGCTGTTGTTGGGTGATCACTGTGGCCGTGCGGTCGTAGTCCACCACCATGTCCATGCCCGCACAATGGCGCACGTTGTAGCTCATGATTTGCAGCTGCTGGTTCTGCCCAAGGGAGACCAGAGCTATGCCCAATAACAATGCGAACAAAACGACGTACTTTCTCATATCTGGATGAGGTTTTTCTGCGTCAAAAATACAAAAAATCACAAAATAGCGGTAGGTAACTCCGTTTTTGATATATTCTTGTTTGTTTTACTATTCATTGTAAACCAATAATATACCCGACAGCAAACGACAACAAACGACTGCTGTCGACTACAAACGTTTAATCAACGGCTTACTCTTGACAAACTCTGTTACTTTGCAGCATAAAATCTGTAACACGATGGAATACTGCATTTCAACTATTTTAGATCAAAACGAAAGGGAAAAGAAAACATCTGGTCTGCTTCCGAATTGCAGAATGAGGAACCGGCTTCCAGTAATACTTCGCAACCTGCAACAAATGCCGATAAAGAGGCAGGCTCAAACGGTACTGTATCCGATGTTTCCCAATGCAAAAATACATCTTTTTCATAATACGCAAGTCTATTTGAGAAAAATAACCAAAAATAACGTCACCATGTCAAAAATTACTATCTTTGTCCCTTTATTAATGTATCGCGTGAAAAGCGTCTCGCGTTCCACGTCTCGCAGTCCCGCGTCAAAATAATCAATCTTGAATCTTTAAATCTTAAATCTTTAAATACTAACTAATTAAAAACCCACAATCATGACTACAGAAAAAACACAAGAAGAAGCTGCAAAACTGAGGCAGGAGAAACTGAAGGCTTTGGAAGCCACATTAGGTAACATCGAGAAGAGCTTTGGCAAGGGAAGCATTATGCGTCTGGGTGCCGAGGCCGAGAAGATGGAGAGCATCTCCACCGGCTCCATCGGCCTGGACTATGCCCTCGGCGTGGGCGGTCTGCCGAAAGGCCGTATCATTGAGATTTACGGTCCTGAGAGCTCCGGTAAGACCACGCTGGCCCTCCACGTGGTGGCCGAGGCCCAGAAGAAGGGTGGCATCGCCGCCTTCATCGACGCGGAGCATGCCTTCGACCGTTTCTATGCCGCCAAACTTGGCGTTGACGTGGAGAACCTCCTCATCTCACAACCCGACTATGGTGAGCAAGCCCTCGAAATCGCAGAGAACCTCATCCGCTCCGGTGCCATCGACGTCATCGTCGTCGACTCCGTCGCCGCCCTTACGCCCAAGAGCGAGATCGAAGGCGAGATGGGCGACAGCAAAATGGGTCTCCAAGCCCGTTTGATGAGCCAGGCCATGCGTAAGCTCACCGCCACTATCAACAAGACGGGTTGCGTCTGCATCTTCATCAACCAGCTGCGCGAGAAGATCGGCGTGATGTTCGGCAACCCCGAAACGACTACGGGCGGCAACGCCTTGAAGTTCTACAGTTCCGTGCGTATCGACATCCGTAAGATCAGCCAGATCAAGGACGGCGAGAATGTGATGGGTAGCCGCGTCAAGGTGAAGGTCGTCAAGAACAAGGTGGCTCCGCCGTTCCGCAAGGCCGAATTCGACATCCTCTATGGTGAAGGCATCTCACGCTCAGGCGAGATCGTCGATCTCGGTGTGGAGATGGGCATCATCAAGAAGAGCGGCTCGTGGTTCAGCTATGGCGACTCCAAGCTCGCCCAGGGCCGCGACTCGGTTAAGAAACTCATCGAAGACAACCCGGAACTCGCCGACGAACTCGCAGCCAAGATCTTCGAGGCGTTGGAGAAGAGCGAAGAGTAACAATGGCCTATGGCTAATAGCCTATGGCCTTTGGATGCCCTGATGTCAAGGCAAGCCATGGACCATAGGCTATAGGCCATTAGCTTAAAAACAACAACAATGAAAAAATCCATCCTATTCCTCGGGCTGCTGCTCGCCCTCTTCGCCTGCAACAACACTCCGAAACCCGAACAAGAAAACGCACAACAAGAGCCTACGGCTCCGGTCACCGTCACCGAGGCCATCCAACTGTTGACCGACTCCATCGCTATGGATAGCACCGATGCCCATCTTTACCTTAACAGGGCAAAGGCCTATTTCGCCAACGAGCAAGTCGGACAGGCTATGGTCGATATCAACAAGTCGCTGCAACTCGATCCCAACAACGTAGACACCTATCTCTTGCTGGCCGATGTCTACTACGCCTTAGGCGATCAGGACAATATCGCCTCTACATTGAATAAGGCGGTGGAGATTAACTCATTGGATGCGCGTCCACTGGTGAAATTGGCCGAGTTGAACCTTCTGCAGCAGAACTTTAACCTCGCCATCGGCTATGTCGACAAGGCCTTGGGACTTACGCCCTATAATCCTCGTGCCTATTTCGTGAAAGGTATGTGCTACATGGCCGCCAAGCAGGATACGGCCAGCGCATTGAAGAACTTCCAACTGGCTGCTGAGCAGGACGACAGGTTCTATGACCCCGTACAGCAGATCTGTCGTATCTATGCGGTCCAACAGCCGCCTTATGCTATGGAATACATCCGTAAGGCCCAGCAACAGTTTCCCGACTATCCTACGGCACGGTACGAATTGGCAATGTATCTGCAAAGCCACGGTGCTCCCGAGGAAGCCTTGTTGCATTACGACACCCTGCTGATGCAGCGTCCCGACGACTACATCGTGCTCTTCAACAAGGGCTATGTCAACTACGTGTATCTCGAAGACAACGAGACGGCATTGAACTATTTCAACCAAGCCTTGGACATCAACCCGAGGTATCTTGACGCCTTCTACAACAAAGGCCGCGTGATTGAGCAGATGGGAGATTATGCCCAGGCGATGGAGATTTATAAGGAAGTCCTGCGGTTGCAGCCCGAGTACCAGCTGGCCATCGATGCTGTGAACCGCATCCAGAACCAAATCACAGAATAAAGCACCCTAAAACCGACATGTAATAATGCTTCAAGTTTATTGCATCAACACTGGCACGACAAAGGAATTCAAGGAAGGAACGACCTTGCTTGAGATGCTGCCTGAGTTTGATTTCGACAAGCCTTTTCCCATCGTCTCCGCCATGGTCAACAACGTGTCGCAGGGACTGAAGTTCCGTGTTTACAATAGCCGCGATGTCGAGTTTCTCGACCTTACGCATCACACGGCACGTCTGGTCTATTTCCGCTCGCTGGGTTTCCTGCTCTATAAGGCTGCGCGGGATCTGTTTCCGGACAGCAAGCTGAGCATGGAACATCCTATCTCCAAAGGCTTTTATTGTCGTATCAAGAAAAGCGACGGGGAGACACTCAATGGCAACGACATCGCAGCCCTGAGGTTGAGGATGAGGAACATCGTGGCTGACGACATCCCGTTTCGCCGCCATGAAGCCCGCATCGAAGATGCCATCGCCATGTTCAGGAAGCTTGGTCTTGACGATAAGGTGAAGCTTTTGGAAACCAGTGGGAGCGTCTATACGGACTACTATACCTTGGGCGACACTACCGACTATTATTATGGTCGCTTGGTGCCTTCGACTGGCTACCTCAACATCTGGGACATCGAAGCCTATCGCGATGGCATCTTGATTCGTATCCCTGACCGTGACCATCCCGACCGTCTGGCAGAGATGCAAGACCAGCCCAAGACTTTTGAGGTTTTTTCGGAGAGTCTGAGATGGAACGACATCATGGGACTGAGTACCGTTGGCGATGTCAACCATGCCTGCCAAAACGGAATGGCACGCGAGCTGGTGCAGGTGGCTGAGGCCTTACAGGAGAAGAAAATCGTGCAGATCGCCGAGGAGATCAACCGTCGCTATCACAGCGAGAACCCTGTCCGTTTGGTACTGATCACCGGACCGAGCAGCAGCGGCAAGACCACCTTCTGCAGCCGTGTCAGTATTCAGCTGAAGGCGTGTGGACTGAGGCCTATCTCATTCTCGACGGACGACTATTTCGTCAATCGTGTTGATACGCCTATACTGCCCGATGGCACATACGACTTCGACAACTTTGAGACCGTCGACCATGCCGCTCTCGAGCGCGACCTGATGGCGTTGTTGAGAGGAGAAGAGATAGAAGTGCCTGAATACAATTTCGTCACGGGCATGCGCGAATACAACGGCAAAAAGCTGCAACTAAAAGAAGGCTCTGTCTTGTTGCTTGAAGGCATCCATGCATTGAATCCCAAGCTGACAGACCAGATCCCCGAGTCGACCAAGTTCCGTATTTTCATCTCGACGTTGACAAGTACGGCTTTGGACGACCACAATACCATCCCGACCGACGACAACCGTCTGTTGCGCCGCATCGTTCGCGATTACAACAAAGGTGCGTTTACGGCACGTCAAACCATCAGCCAATGGGCCAGCGTGCGTGCAGCCGAGGAGAAGTGGATCTACCCCTATCAGGAGAATGCTGATGTAATGTTCAATTCGGCCTATCTGCTGGAGTTTGCCGTTATGCGTAACCACGCAGAGAGCATCCTTACCACGGTGCCGAACAACTGTAGAGAATACACCGAGGCACACCGCCTCTTGCGCTTCTTGCGCTATTTCACGCCCGTCTCCGACAAGGAGATTCCGGCCACGTCCATGCTGCGCCAGTTCATCGGCGGCAGCAGTTTCATGTAATGAAACGTAGGGGCGGACCTGTGTGTCCGCCCTTGCACATAGATATAATGCAATGAATTAAAACAAACGAAGAACATGTATACCTTTAACGCAAAACAAGTAAAAGACCAAGTCGTGCAATGGATCCGCGATTGGTTTGAAGTGAACGGAAAAGGCTGCAACGCCGTCATCGGTATCTCGGGCGGAAAGGACAGCAGCGTCGTGGCAGGCCTCTGTGCCGAAGCCCTCGGCGTGGACCGCGTCATCGGCGTGACCATGCCCAATGGCGTGCAACCCGACATCGACGACAGCATGAAGCTCATCAACCATTTGGGTATCCGCCATTGCTGCGTCAACATCGGCGACACCTACAATACCTTGATCGCCGCCGTTAAGGAACAACTCGGTACCTTGGATGCTGAGGTCAGCCGTCAGACAACGATTAATTTGCCTCCGCGTCTGCGTATGAGCACTTTGTATGCCGTTTCGCAGTCGCTGAACGGCCGTGTGGCCAACACCTGCAACCTCTCTGAGGACTGGGTGGGCTACTCGACACGCTATGGTGACGCTGCTGGCGACTTCGCCCCTCTGGGCGGCCTCACCGTACAGGAAGTCAAGGCAATAGGGAAGGAGTTGGGCTTGCCCATCGAATTGGTGGAGAAGACCCCTTCGGATGGTCTGACTAATAAGAGCGATGAGGACAACCTCGGTTTTACCTACGCTGTGTTGGACAATTACATCCGTACAGGCGTTTGCAACGATCCCAAGACCAAGGCGCTCATCGACCACAAGCACATCACCAATCTCTTCAAGCTTCAACCGATACCACATTTTGAAATGAAGTGATCAGATTACAAAACGATAATGACCATGAAACGTAATATCAACATAGTGAAACCTCTTTTGCTTCTGATGATGGCAGTGGTTTTTGCCTCCTGCCAGTTTGGTTCGGGTGCTCAAGCTTATCTAATAGAGTTCGAGGCATTTATTGAAGGTGTTGAGAGTAATGTCGACACCTACTCCCAGACGGATTGGGAACGTAACGATGCGGAATTCTCCAAATTTATGGGGGACAAGTTTGAGAAAGTGAAGGACAAACTCACTTCCGAAGAGAAAAAGAAGGTAGGAGAATTGACGGCGCGTTACTACAAGGCAAAGATGAAATCCGCTGGAAAGAGTCTGAAAGGCAAGATTATCGAATGGAAAGACTACATCGAAGGCTTCACGGAAGAAGTGAAGGAGAGCCTTGAAGAGTTAAAGGATATCAAGCTGTTCGACTTTGACGAATAATACAGCATTGTAATAGTTTAATAATCAACAATACATCATGTTTTCCTGTCCCATCCAAATCCGCATGAGCGACCTCGACCCGTATAACCACGTCAACAACGGGTCGCAGTGCAACTACTTCGACATGGGTCGAAGCCGTTATTTCGAGCATGTCTTTCAGCGCAAAATCGATTGGCTGACCTTTAAATACGTCCTCGTCCATGTGGACCTGGACTTTCGCCACCCTGTGCTGTTTCACGACCCCATTGTCTGCGAGAGTCGCGTCACGGAGATAGGCAACTCCAGCTTCAAGATGGAGCAATGCCTTAAGGATGCTGAAACAGGCGAGGTTAAGACCTTGTGCCATGCGGTGGTGGTGTATTACGACCGTGAGGCGAATAAGGCAGAACGGATTCCCGATGCGGATAGGGAACGTATGATGAGCGCAGACTAACCTCGTGTCGAAGACACGATACATTATTTACCCCACACCAGCGCAGCGCAGTGTGGGGACCTAAAGACAACAACTATGAAAAGAACCATCCTCTCACTCATGCTGTGTCTGCTGATGACCAGCCTCCAAGCCCAAACCGAAGCCGAGCTCAACGCCTGGAACGACGTCAAGGTGTACGAAATCAACCGTCTGTATCCACGGACAAATGTCATCCCTAAGGGAGAGCAATGGTCGCAATGCCTCAACGGCGACTGGAAGTTCCAATGGGTGGACTCGCCCTCAAAGGCACCTGTCGACTTCTACAAGGAAGGTTACAATGCATCGAGTTGGAAGACCATAAAGGTACCGGCTAACTGGGAATTGAACGGCTACGGAACGCCCATCTATGTCAATGTGGACAACGAGTTCCGTCCCAACGAGCCGCCTTTTGCCCCAACGGTCGACAATCCCGTGGGCTGCTACTTGACCGAGTTTGAGATCCCCGAAACATGGAAAGACCGCCTGACCTTCATCAACTTTGGTGCGGTGAAGTCGGCCTATTACGTTTGGGTGAACGGGCAATTTGTGGGTTTCACGGAGGATGCCAAGACCAATGCCGAGTTTGACCTTACTCCCTACGTTAAAGTGGGTAAGAACACATTGGCAGTGAAGGTCTATCGTTTCTCAAACGGCTCCTATTTCGAATGTCAGGATTTCTGGCGCATCAGCGGTATCGAGCGTGATGTTGTGGTGTATTCCAAACCCACGCTGAATGTTTACGACTATGAAGTCCATGCTGGTTTGGATGAGACTTATAAAAATGGTACATTTAAGATCAATGTTAAGTTACAGAGTAGCACGGGTAAAATATTGAAAAATGGCAGATTGTATGTAGGTATCCATAGGGATGCAGAAGGGGAAGATGTTTTTGGGCACACATGGTATGATATGTCAAAAAAACTTGATGAGGTTTCATTCGTTCTTGCAGATGATGGGTATTATTATGCAGATTTGGATTTGTCTGTTGATGGGATAGGGAAGGTGCTGCCTTGGTCAGCTGAAAGTCCAAAACTGTATGAATTGGATATTATATTAGAAGATAAGAAATCTAGACCCATCGAACGGCTTTCTTCATATATCGGTTTCCGCACCGTCGAAATCAAGGACGGCAAACTGTTGGTCAATGGGCAGTACGTATTAATAAAAGGTGTGAACCGTCACGAACACGATCCCTACACGGGTCATGTCATCAGCCGTGAGTCGATGGAGCGCGACATTGCCTTGATGAAGCAAATGAACATTAACACGGTGCGCACCTGCCATTATCCTGATGACCCGTATTGGTACGAACTTTGCGATAAATATGGACTTTATGTTTGGGACGAGGCCAACTGCGAATCCCACGCACAAGGCTACGGCGAAAAGAGCCTTGCTAAAGACCCGAAATACAAGGAAATGGTTTGGTCGCGCAACCGCAACATGTTGGAACGCGACAAGAACCATCCTTCCGTGATTATGTGGTCGATGGGCAACGAGTGCGGCAACGGCGTCAATTTCGAGTACACCTACGACTGGATGAAGAACCGCGATAAAACCCGCCCTGTGACCTACGAAAGAGCCATTTACGACCGCAACACAGATGTCATTGGCCTGATGTATGCCAGCCCGAAATATCTGCAAAAGTTTGTGGATGAGGGTCTTGACAAGGAAGGCAGACCCTTCATTATGGTGGAATACTGCCACGCAATGGGCAACAGCATGGGCGGCATGAAGGACTATTGGGACGTGATTGAGGCTAATGAGCAATTGCAAGGCGGTTGCATTTGGGACTGGGTCGACCAGAGCTTCATTCAACATGACAAAGACAAGGATGTGGATTGGTTGGCGGTCGGTGGAGACTTTGGACATGCCTATGGCGTGGGCGATGATGACGCTTTTTGCGCTAATGGTATTGTAAGTTCAGACAGAAGACCGCATCATCACGTTGCTGAGGTGAAGAAGGTCTATCAGCCTATCAAGTTCACAGCAAAAGACTTGACTTGGGGTAAGTTTGAAGCCAAAAACTGGCTCTCGTTCACAAACGCCTCCGCATTCGATTGCGATTTTGAGATCTTCTCGGCGGAGAAATCCTTGCAAAAGGGCAGAATAGATTTGGATATTAAACCATTTGGAACACAAGAGATTAATATTGAGCGTTTGCGTATCTATGGCAACCCTGGCGAGGAGTTTTTCATCCGCTTCTCTGTGAAGACTAAAAAAGACCAACCTTTCTTGCCTGCTGGAACGGAAGTGGCTTACGATGAGTTCAAGTTGGATTGGCCTTCGGCACCGTTGGAGCCTTTGGTAAAAGAAAAACCGATTCAATTCAATTCAGGTAACGGAATGGTTTACAATGATGATTTCACAGTATCTTTTGACAAGGCTTCGGGTGAAATCACTTCTTTAATTATGAAGGGTGAAGAGTTGCTGAAAGGTAATGTGAAAGACAACTTCTGGCGTGCCCCGACCTTGAACGACGAGGTAGACAGTTGGGCTTTGCCCCGTTGGAAAAAGGCAGGGCTGCAACACCTGACGGCCAAGACTGGCGGCTTGCATTTCGAACGGCTTGATGGCAACACGGTTTCGGTTAATGCCGCCGTGGAATACTATGACGGCAAGGGTCAACTGCAAATCGTGGTCAACAAAGTGTATCTCATTGACGGTGAAGGCAACATCAGCATCACCAATCGCGTGGAGCCAATGGAAACGGTCACTTCCTTCCCAAAGATAGGAATGCAATTCCGTTTGCCTTTGGATTACAATTTTTTGACCTATTTTGGCAAGGGTACGGAAAACTACCCCGATCGCAACGCCTCTGGCAAGATTGGTCTTTATCAAATGAGTGCATCAGATGCTCTGAATTTGATGGAACAACATGTTGTCCCTCAAGATAATGGTAACCATGCTGAAACGCGTTGGCTGGTTTTGTCTAGCCTTGAGAGAAGGAACCGCTTGTATGTTACAATGTCAGAACCTTTCAATTTCAGCATATATAATTACGATGACGACAACCTCACCACTGCCCGCCGTATCAATCAACTTAATCCTACGGATTTTCTTACCGTCAATATTGACTACAAGCAGGCCCCCATTGGCACGGCCACCTGTGGTCCTGGCGTAGATGAGAAGTATGTGATAGGCAACCAAGTGTATGAATACACGGTGCTGCTCCGCGCCTTCGACACGATTGACCAAGAGGAATTGATTCGCTACCAATTACCTAAAGCGGATTCTTTGATGGTCCCGATGCCCGAAATCAAGGCTGCGATGGCAGGGAAGGAGGATTTCCGCATGTTCAACCGGCCGCTGACCATCTCGATGACTTGTGCCGACCCGAAAGCAGAGATTCATTACACCACCGATGGCAGCGAGCCTACGATGAAATCGTCGGTCTATAAGTCGTCGTTTGTCATCCTTAAGACCACTACAATTAAGGCCAAGGCTTTCAAGAAAGGCAGCGTGTCATCGTTTGTGACCTTGCGTCAGTTCAACCGCTTGAACATCAAGAACACGACCTTTGTCAATTCACCTGCTGAGCGTTACGGCAAAGATGCCGACATCGCCCTGATGGACGGCAAGAAAGGCATGGCTGGTGACTTTTCCAACGACTGGCTCGGCTTTGAAGGCGTCGATATGGAGGCCACCATCGAGTTGGCCGTCCCGACCAACATCAGCATGGTGAAAGTAGGCGTCTGCCATGAGCCACAGTCGTGGATCGTGTGGCCCAAGTCGGTGAAGGCCTGCTTCTCTAAAGACGGGAAGGAATACTCCGACTGGCAGCGTGTCGACTTGCCCGACTTCGACCCGTCCGACCCGATGGACGGCATGGGCAGGGTAGAGGCACGTGCCATGGTGAGCGAGCGTCAGGCTAAGTTTGTCCGCGTGAAGGTGGAGAATCCCGGCCAGTTACCGAAATGGCATCCCTATGCTGGCCAAAAGGCCTGGATCATGGTGGATGAGGTGACGATAGAGTAATAAAAAAGGCGCTCAAGCGAGCGCCTTTTGTTTTACCACTCCACAGCCATTCGCTGCACTGGCATGGTCATGCATCGGGCGCCGCCGCCACCGCGCGAGAGCTCGTTGCCTTCGAAGGCGACGATGCATTTCTTCACGTTGTTCAGGTTGACCCTGTTGTTGGCCACATCCGAAGCGGTGATGATGTTGAAGCCAGCGTTGTTCAAGGCTTCCAAGGTGTGCTGGTTACGACCGTAGCCGATGAACTTACCTGGCTCGAGGCAGAAGAAGTTGCAGCCGCTGTGCCATTGCTCGCGTGCAGCCCAGTCGTTGTTGCGGTTGCCGCAATACACAGGCTCCAAGTCGATGCCGACTTCTTTCAGTCCGGCAAGCAGATCCGACACCTCTTTTCCGATGGCTTTCTGTCCGTCGATGGTGATATGGAAAGTCTTGTAAGAGCCATTCATGATGACGGGCTCGTAGATCATGCATCTGTTGACGTCAAGCATGGTGAACACCATGTCGAGATGGATGAACGACTCGGGCTCCAAAGGCAGTTCCTGGAAGATGAGGTGTTTCACACCGGGCTTGGTCTTCAGATGTTCGACGATGGCTTCCACACCATGCATGTTGGTGCGTGAACCCAGACCGCAGATCACCACGTCGTCGCGGATAATCTGCACGTCGCCGCCTTCCACCGTGCCCTCGCCTTTGATGTCGTAGCTCAACACGGGGTTGATGACCTTGGTCTCGAACAAGGGATGCAGGTTATAGATGCTGTTGAGGATCATGCACTCACGAGCGCGCACCGTCGTGGCCATGTTGCTGATCATGATGTTGTCGAACATGGTGAAGGAAGCGTCGCGCATGAAGAAGAGGTTGGGAATCGGCAGCAAGGCATATGGGTCCTTGTTGATATAGGTGACATCTTCCAGCCTGACACCCTCGATGAGTTGGCGCGAGAGGTCTTCGGCCGATAGCGACTTCAGGTAAGGGGCCAAAAAAGCTTTGTCCTCGACCTTGCAAACACGGTCGATAAGCCCATTCTTGACGCTCTCCATCTTTAGGATGTCGGTCAGCAGGTCGCTGATCTCGTGGACCTGAGCCACCTTTTGCAAGACTTTCTTGAAATATCCGTATTCTTTTTGAGCGACCTGCATGTTCAGGATGTCGCTGAAAAGGAAGGTATGTGCATTTTCGGGGGTCACCTTCTCCAGTTCGGGGCCTGGGGTGTGTACCAATACATGTTGAAGTTTTCCGATTTCGGAATTGACACTGACGTTGATTCCTTGTGAATCCATAAAAAGTGATTTGATGAAACAATAAGAGCACGGGATACACGTGCTGCTCCGATTAAACTGCAAAGATACGGCTTTTCCGTGAATTTCCGCGAAAAAAGATGAAAAACAAAAGATAAACGATGTGTTTGTGCGTTAAAATGTTGTTAATCATTGGTTAGGGCAACGTCCTCGTCCATGTTGTAGGCCCTGAATTGCAACTTCTCAGGCTGTTGTATGCTGAGGTACAAAGCCTCGGTTTTTCCCGTGCCCCAGTTGCCTGCCAAGGTGGGTTCAACCGTCAGCACCTTTAGCTCTTCAAGGAAGTCCTTGCGAGGGATGCTATAGGCTCCTAGACTCATCAGATGGCTTGTTTCTTGCTGGCAGTCGATGAGTTTGAAGTCGTGTTCCTGTAAAAACTGATGCAGATGGTAAAAGGCCACCTTAGAGGCGTCGGCGACAGTGTGGAACATCGACTCGCCGAAGAACACCTTGCCGATGGAGACGCCATACAGTCCTCCAACCAACTCACCGTCTTGGTAGGCTTCAAAGGAATGGGCGATGCCCAGGTTATGCAACTCACAGTAGGCGTCTACCATCTCGTCTTGTATCCATGTGCCGTCTTGGCCCTTGCGCGGCGTTGCGGCACAATGCAGCATCACCTCACGGAAGTTGGTGTCGATCCTTACCTCAAACTTGCCTGACCTTATAGTGCGTCGCAATGACTTGCTCACCCGCATCTCGCCCGGGCGGATGATGAGGCGCGGGTCGAGCGACCACCATAGCAATGGCTCGTCCTCGTTGTACCACGGGAAGATGCCGTTGGCATAGGCCACCACCAGACGTTGAGGCGAGAGGTCGCCGCCAAAAGCCAGCAAGCCGTCTTTGTTGGCACGGTCGGCAGGCGGGAAGAAACAGTCTTCGTCGTTGAGTTGGTATAAAATGTTCATATCGGTCAAATGAAGCGCAAAATTACATATTTTTGCCGCACAAAACTTGCCGATGCCTCGATATTTCATCCATATGGCCTACAACGGTAGCCGATACCATGGCTACCAGATTCAGCCGCACTCCGAGAGCGTACAGGAGACTTTGGAACAATGCCTGAGCCTAAAGCTTGGGCAACCCGTCTCTGTCACAGGTTGTGGCCGTACCGATACGGGGGTCCATGCGAGGAATTACTATGCCCATTTTGACTTCGACAAGGAGATTGCTGATACAGAGTCTCTTGCCCATCAGATGAACGCATTTCTTCCGGAGGACATCGTCATCTATAGGATTTGGCAAGTCGCCTCGGAGATGCATGCCCGCTTCGACGCTGTCTCGCGAACGTATCACTATTACATCACACGCACGAAGAATCCCTTCCATATCAACGATGCCTTCTTCCTTTACGGCGATTTGGACGTTGAAAAGATGCAGCAGGCGGCCGATATGCTCTTCGAATACGAGGACTTCACGAGTTTCTCTAAGGTGCATACCCAGGTGAAGACCAACAACTGCAAGATCATGGAGGCGCGCTGGTTTGAACAGGATGGGCTGTTGGTGTTTCGCATCAAGGCGGACCGTTTCTTGCGCAATATGGTGCGGGCCATCGTCGGCACGCTGCTGGAGATAGGGAAGGGGCGCATGACTTTGGAGGAGTTCCGTGCCGTCATCGAGCGCAAGGACCGTTGCGAAGCCGGGACTTCGGTGCCTGCCCATGCATTGTTTTTAGAAGAAGTAGAGTATAAGTTTTAAAAGTTATGTTTCAGAGAATCATACGTTTTTGTGTAAAACTGGTTCAGAAATATTTACCAGAACCCTTCATCTTTGCCGTAGTATTGACTTTGTTGGCCTTCATCATCGCCATGCCGGTATGCCATCAAACGCCCCTTGAGGTGGTCGAGCATTGGGGCAACGGTGTGTGGTCGTTGTTGGCCTTTGCCATGCAGATGGCTTTGGTGTTGGTGACGGGTTCAGCCTTGGCGGCGGCGCCGTCCATCAAACGAGGCATCAGCGCCCTAGCGGGTCTGCCCAAGACACCTGCCGGCGCCATCGCTTTGGTGACGGGTATCTCGGCCTTGGCCTGCTGGCTCAACTGGGGCTTTGGCCTCATCGTAGGTGTCATCTTCGCCAAGGAAATCGCCAAGAAGCTGAAAGGCGTCGACTACCGTCTGCTTATCGCCTCGGCTTATAGCGGCTTTGTGGTGTGGCATGCTGGTCTCTCGGGTTCCATCCCGCTGACGATGGCCACTGAGGGCTCGAATCTCGAGACGGTCACGAAAGGGGCTTTGACCCATCCCATCCCGATAGGTCAGACCATCTTGGCCTATCAAAACCTGATCATGGTGGCTGTGGTTATTGTGGCTATCGTGGTGGTCAACGCCTTGATGCACCCCAAAGGGGAGCATGTGGTGGCTATCGAGCCTTCCTTGCTGTTTGAGGAGGAGGTTAAATCGGCGCCAAAAGCAACTACGCCTGCCGAGAAGCTGGAAAACAGCCGTGTGCTCTCTTGGATCATCTCTTTGTTGGGCCTGTCTTACCTGGCCATCAAACTGTTCTTCAAGGGCGGCAACTTGGACCTTGGGGCTGTCATCATGCTGTTCCTGTTCCTGGGTGTCATCCTGCACGGCACGCCTTTGGCCTATGTGAAAGCCTTCGGGAAATCGGTGAACGGCGCTGCGGGTATCTTGCTGCAGTTCCCGTTCTACGCTGGTATCATGGGCATCATCACTGGTGTGGGCGAGTCGGGCATCTGCTTAGGCGAGGTGGTAAGCAACGCCTGTGTGGCCATTTCAACGCCCAAGACCTATCCCTTGTTTACCTTCTTCTGTGCGGCTATCCTGAATATGTTTGTGCCCTCGGGTGGTGGTCACTGGGCCATCCAAGCGCCCATCATGTTCACGGCAGGTGCCGCCTTGGGCGTGGCTCCAGGTTTGACGGGCATGGCCATCTCTTGGGGTGATGCCTGGACTAACCTGATACAGCCTTTCTGGGCCTTGCCTGCCTTGGCCATAGCAAAGCTTAATGCAAAAGACATCATGGGCTTCTGCATTATCGATTTGTTTGTAACGGGATTGATTATCTGCAGCGGCTTGCTGCTGTGGGCCTAGAAGGTGCTCATGCCGTCCCATTCCACGAGGTCGTGGCGCACATAGCCTTCCGTGTTTCTCACTTTGATTTTATACCAGCCTTGGGTCTTGCCGAGGCAAGGATAGGTGTCGGGCAATTCCCCTTCTTTGCAGGTGATTTGGCAGATTACGGGCGACTGCAGGTTGGGTTGTGAGCGCACGTTGACATTCTTTCTGCGGGTAAACACGACACCTTGACCGTTTTTGGCTTTGTATTCCACGATTTTGTGGCCTAATCTAGGTACTTCGATCTCGTCTTGTACGGAAACGGTGTAAGTGGTTTGGTTGGTTTGCACATACCTTCCAACCAGATTACCGTGGTTGTCGACCACCATCTTCATCCTGTCGGGTGAGGCCGCTTTGATGTTGGGGTCGCCGTCATCCTCGTCCTCGATAGTGTCGGTTTCCATTTCTTCGGGAGTCATGTCGAATTCATCCGTCTGTTCGGATGGGGTAGAGGTCTCGCCTTTGTTGTTGCCGCCACAAGAGCAGCACATGAGGCCTAAAGCGATTGCGAATGCCGCAGTATACCAGAATCTTTTCATAAACCAAGTGTTTTTAAGGCGTTATTGTCCGACAAATTTACGAAGAAAAAGGCATACGGCAAGAAAAAAACAATTTTTCTTCCGATAAACGAAAAAAGCAAGGCCTTGACCTTGCTTTTTCAGTAGCGGGAATGAGAATTGAACTCATGACCTCCGGGTTATGAATCCGACGCTCTAACCTGCTGAGCTATCCCGCCGTCTTTCGGGGTGCAAAAGTAGACATTTTTTTGTTACGGTCAACAAAAAAAGCGGAAAAAATGTTTTTTCCGCTTTTTTGTTTCCGTAAAGCTTATTCAGTCAGCTCTTTGGCTGCCTGCTCTAGCTTGGTGTCAAGCGTCTTGATGGCCGCTTCGAGACCGTTCGAGGCGTCGCCCTTCATGCTGAAGTAGAACTTGATCTTCGGCTCGGTGCCCGAAGGACGGATGGTGATCTTCGAGCCGCTCTCGGTGAAGAACTGCAGCACGTCGCTCTTGGGCAGGGTGATGGGTGTGACCTTTCCAGTGGTCAGGTCTTTGGCTTCCTGCAGCTTGTAGTCGCGGGTCTCGATGACCTTCTCGCCAGCGATGACGGTGGGCGGAGTGGTGCGGAACTTGGCCATCAAAGCCTTGATCTCTTCGGTTCCACTGATGCCTTTCTTGGTCAGCGAGACGAGTTTCTCCTTGTAGAGGCCGAACTCCTTGTATATGTCCATGAGCAGCTGGTAGAGTGTCTTGCCCTGTTCGGCAGCCCAGGCAGCGGCCTCGGCCACCATGCTGGTGGCGATGACGGCGTCCTTGTCGCGGACAAAGTCGCCGGCCAGATAGCCGTAGCTCTCTTCGCCGCCACCGATGAATTGCTTCTTGCC
The DNA here is from genome assembly GCA_902786745.1 of uncultured Bacteroidia bacterium. GTDB lineage: Bacteria > Bacteroidota > Bacteroidia > Bacteroidales > F082 > Limimorpha. The sequence continues at coordinate 338,240 of CADADR010000002.1, read as the reverse complement.
TTCGAGTTCAAGGATCTTGTCGGCGATGTACTTGAAGCCGGTCAACACGTCGTAGCGATCCACGTTGTATTTCTTCGCCATCTCGAAGATCAGCTCGGTGGTGACGATGGTTTTCACGATGAATTCTTTTCCTGTCAGTTTGCCCAGCTCGTTCCAGCGGGTCAACAGGTAGTAGACGAAGAGGCTGCCAGTTTGGTTGCCGTTGAGTAGGATGAACTCGCCTTTATCATCCTTTATGGCGATGCCCACGCGGTCGGCGTCGGGGTCGGTGGCCATGACGAGGTCGGCGTTCACCTCTTGTGCCTTCTTCACGGCCAAGGCCATGGCGGCAGGCTCTTCGGGGTTGGGTGACTTCACGGTGGGGAAGTTGCCGTCGACGACCATCTGCTCCTCAACGCAATAGACGTTTTCGAAGCCTTTGCGTTTCAAGATCTCGGGCACCAGACGACGGCCAGTGCCGTGGATGGGCGTGTAGACGATGCGCATGTCTTTGTGCTTCTTGATGAGGTCGAGCGAGAGGGAGAGGCCATACACCTTATCCAAATAGATGTCGTCGAACTTCTCGTCAAGGATGGTGATGAGGTCGGGGTTGCGCTTGAAGTTGACCATCGAAGGGTCGGTGATCTTTTCCACCTCAGCGATGACGTTCTTGTCGTGAGGGCTGACTAGCTGACCACCGTCGTTCCAATAGGCCTTGTAGCCGTTGTATTCCTTGGGGTTGTGCGAGGCGGTGACCATCACGCCGGCATCGCATTTCATCTCGCGCACGGCGAACGAAAGCTCGGGAGTGGGACGGAGGCAGTCGAAGATGTAGACCTTGATGCCGTTGGCCGACATCACGTCAGCGGTGACGTTGGCGAAGGCAGGGCTGTTGTTGCGGCCGTCGTAGGAGATAGCGACGCTGAGGTCTTTCTTGCCGGGGTGCATCTTCTTGATGTAGTTGGCAAAGCCTTGGGTGGCCATGGCCACGGTGTAGATGTTCATGCGGTTGGTGCCGGCACCCATGATGCCGCGCAGACCGCCAGTGCCGAATTCAAGGTTGCGATAGAAGCTTTCCACCAGTTCGTTCGGGTCGTTGTCGAGCATGTTTTGCACGCTCTTTCTCGTTTCTTCATCGTATTGCTCTGTGAGCCACGATTTAGCTCTTTCGATGATTTTAGGGTCAACGTTGTTCATAATGTTGGTATTAGATGTTATTTAATTCTTCAATGCATTTGACCAGACTCTCCCTCCAATCCGGGATCTCAATTCCAGCATATTCCTTGATCTTGCTTATATCCAGCACGCTGTAAGCAGGGCGCTTTGCCTTGGTGGGATATTGGTCGGTCGTTATCGGGTTCACTTTGCAGGTCTTCCCGCCGATTTCCATGATGGCGGTGGCGAAGTCGTGCCAAGTGATCTGTCCTTCGTTGGTGAAGTGGAAGGTCTCGTGGACTTCGTTCTTGCCGTTTTTGTTGAGCAATGCCACCAGAGCAAAGGCCAGGTCGTGTGCCCATGTGGGACAGCCTTTCTGGTCGGCCACCACGTTGATTTCGTCCTTCGTGTCGCCCAGCATGAGCATAGTCTTCACGAAGTTCTTGCCCACGGAGGAGTAGAGCCATGCCGTGCGAACAATCATGTAGCTGCAGCCACTCTCGCGGATGAGGCGTTCGCCTTCGGCTTTGGTGCTGCCGTAGACCGACTGCGGGTTGATGGGGTCGTCCGCCTTATATGGCTCATTGGCATCGCCGCCGAAGACATAGTCGGTGGAGATGTGGATGAGCACAGCGTCGTGCTTCAGGCAGGTGTCGGCCAGCACCTTGGGCGCAAAGGCATTGATGAGGGTGGCCAGCTCAGGCTCGTCCTCGGCCTTGTCGACGGCGGTATAGGCGGCGCAGTTGATGCAGGCGTCGATGTGGTTGGCCTCAAAACAAGCTTCCACAGCGGCTTTGTTACATATATCGAGTGTGTCGACATCGGTGAAAAACCACTGGTGCTCAGCACCTGCGAGTTTCTGCAGCTCTGTTCCCAATTGACCCTTGCAGCCTGTGACTAAGATGTTCATTTCAAACGGTTTTAGAATTTATGTATAAATGCGATGCCCAGTGACTCCTTGAATTGGAGCTTGGGCACATTGTCGACCACGGTCTGCACGCCTTCGATTTCTTCGTAGACGGGGAAGGTGGTGTTGTGGTCGTATTTTAGGTGTACAAAGAGTATCGTGCTGATGTACTTGGTAATCATAAAGTTGACGGTGTTCTCCCAGTTGACATCAATGGGAAGCCGGTCGTCATCGTGGCGTTCTATATAATTGAAAAAGGTGTTAAGCATTGTGGTGTAGGTGATGTTTTTACCTATGGGACGCTTGTAGTTGATGATGACGTTCACGCCGATGGCAGGGGCGATATGTTCGCCTGGAATCCAGATGCTGTCTTGGTCATAGTAGCCCTTCTTCACGCCGAATGCGCCTTTGTCGGCCAACTCCTGGTTCATCACGAAGGTGATTTTTCCAGCCAGGGGGCTCATGTAGATTTGGAAGCGCTCGTCCTTTGTCTTGTAGGAACAACCGGCCGATAGGGTAAGGTAGGCGGGGGCGAAGAAAGTGGAAATAACGGTGGAGTCGTTGGGGTATTTGTAGCCGTTGGCGAATTGGGTGCTGAAGGTGACTATTGAAGACAGGTTCCACTGCGTCAAGCTATTGCGCGAGAGCGAGTAGGTGAGGTCGATTTTATCGTCCTGTTTCTCGACGCCTTTGCTGGCAAAACGCGCGATGCCAAAGGCGAAGCTACCTATGAGTTTTTGTTCGAATGTCTTCTTATGGTCGAGGAGGGTGAAGTTGGCGAATGCTTTCCCTGCAAAGGTGTTCTCACCGCCTGCCGCCCAGTTGGAGAGAGCCAGCTGGTTGATGTTCAGTCCGTAACTCCCATGAAAGCTGAGCCGTTCATACAATATGTTGATGATGTTGTCCTTGGGGCGGGGTCCGTCGGGACGTTTGGGTGTGAGCGAGTCGATATGGCGGTTGACGGCGGCCAATTCGTTGTCGATGACGGCCTTGTCGTTACGGGCTCCTTCCAGGTATTGATTGAGGATGGCGATGGAGTTCTGCAGTTCCTCGATGTCCATGTTGGCTTGGTATTGCTGCCGTATGAGCGACTGCTTGAGATGGATAAAATCGAGGGTGTTATGGCAGACGGATTCGATCTCGGGGGTAAAGAAAGGGTAGGGCGCCTGTCCGAAGAGTGGCCACGCGCAAAAGGTCGATATGAAAATCAATATGATATGGATAAAACGCCTTCGCAGTGATGTCATCGCAATGCCTATCATTGATTCCAATTCGCAAAATTATGCGATTTTTGGAAACAAACGAAGATTTTCGGCAATTTATTACGCTTCGTCAAGCGAAATTTTATGGTTGGTCTGGTAGAGGTGCTTCTTCACGTTCTCGTATTGGTAGGTCACCTTAGTCCACATCTCGATGCTCTTGCGGATGCCGAGGATGCGGCGTGTGGTGGTACGGAGCTCGTCGGGAAGGTTGTGGTAGACCGATCCCGAAATGCCGATGTAGAACGGACGGGCGCATTCTTTGCTGATGCGCATGGCCTTGTAGAGGCTGGTACCGAACCAAGTGATTCGTTCGTTGTTGTTGTCTTCCAGATTCTTCGAGCCCATAAGGTGACCATGGTCGATGCCCATGGCGAATTCAAGACCCGTGATGAAGGAGAACTGCAATTTGTATTTCTCGCTAATGGCTGAGGCAATTCTCATGGCATCCTCTGTGGCACGTTTCAGCGTCTCTTCCTTGCCGGGATAGATGACAAGGAAAGCGTTGGGCGAGAAACAGTTGACGAAACCTTCATTTTGTTCGGAGATGGCAGTCAGCACCTCCTTGAACATGGTGTAGGCTTGAGCCGTCTTGCGTCGGCCGTTTTCTCTGAGGAGATGGGTGATGTTTTTGATTTCAAAGTAGATGGTGGTGGCTTCTATGTAGATGCCCGTGCAGCCAAGGTCTATCTTAGACGCATCGCTGATGTTGTTGGTCTCGATGTAATCAAACTCCGAATCGGCATAGGTGCTCAGCTTATCGGCAAGTGTCTCTTTCCAGCCCATTTTATCGTTTTTGTTAGGTGTTATAAAAAAAGAAACAGCACCGAAGTGCTGTTTCTTGGTTTATTCCATATTGGTGTAGACAGCCTGTATGTCTTCGTCCTCATCAAGTTTGTCGAGGAACTTCTCGATTTCCACCATCTGTTCGTCGGTGAAGCTGACGGTTTGGTTGGGGAAACGCTGCAGGTTGGCCTTCACGATGTTGATCTTGCGCTCTTCGAGGGCGTCGTGCATGGTGCCGTAGTCGGTCCAGGCGGTGTAGACGGTGGTCGTGGTGGTGCCTTCCTCTTCGTCGGTCTCGCTGACGATTTCGTCCAGACCGTAGTCGATGAGTTCAAGCTCCAGTTCGTCCTTGTCCATACCGGCAGGCATTTCGATCTCGAAGACGGCCTTGCGGGTGAACATGAACTCCAGCGAGCCGATGGGCAGGAACGAGCCGCCGCACTTGTTGAAATACGACTTCACGTTGGCCACGGTGCGCGTGGTGTTGTCGGTAGCGCATTCCACCATGCATTGGATGCCGAAGGGGCCTTTGCCTTCGTAGGTGATTTCCACGAGGTTGGCGGCGTCCTTGTCGGTGGCACGCTTGATGGCGGCATCGATGTTGTCCTTAGGCATATTCTCGGCCTTGGCGTTTTGGATGGCCTGGCGGAGTTTGGGGTTCATGTCCGGGTCAGGACCGCCTTCCTTGGCAGCGATGGTGATCAGTTTTCCGAGTTTAGGGAACACTCTTGACATGTGTCCCCATCTTTTCAGCTTGGCCGCTTTGCGGTATTCAAATGCTCTTCCCATATTTAGATTTTTAGATTTTTTATTTTTAGGTTGCAAAAATAGTAAATCGCCTTGAATTGGCGTATTTTCTGACCAAAAAACTTCATTTTTGCCGATTTCTCGTATTTTTGCAGTGTAATAATTAAAGGTGTGAAGATTCTTGTATTGACCGAAACCGATGCCTGCTGCGGCCCGATGGCGGCGGCGTTCCTGCGCGATTACTCACCTTCTATTGAAGTGGTGTCGGCAGGAAATCATCCATTGGAGTCGATAGAATCAATGGTGGTTACGGTGATGCAAGAGTGTTTGATCGACCTTTCGGGCTATAGGCCAAAAAGCGTCACGGATTTCAACCTGTCGGATTTTGATGCGGTCTATGAATGCACTGATGTGCCAACCCCCACCACCATGGATGAATTCCGCGTCTTGCGCGATCGCATCAAAGACGAAGCCTATCTGTATTTCAGAAATACACTCGCCACTCTAAACTCTCCACAACTCTCAACTCTAAACACTAAACTCTAAACAAAAAAAGCCGCTTTTGAGCGGCTTTTTCATGTTTTCTGAAATATTCCGATTAGGCTTCAGCAGGAGCTTCGGTAGCTTCAGCGGCAGGGGCTTCCTCGACGGGAGCTTCTTCAGCAGGAGCTTCCTCGGTGGCAGCTTCAGCAGCGGCTTCAGCGGCAGCTTCGGCTTCGGCAGCCTTCTTGGCTTCCATTTCAGCGAGTCTCTTTTTGGCGAGCTCGGCGGCGCGGGCCTCGTTGACTTGCTTTTCAGCATCCAGACGGGTCTTCTTTTCGCCACGGGCCTTCTCTTCGTTAGCCTTCACGATACCAGCCATCTTGGCTTCCTTCTCCTTCATCCAGTTCTGGAACTTGATCTCGGCTTGTTCCTCAGTCATAGCGCCTTTCTGGACACCACGCATCAGGTGGTACTTCATCATGACGCCGGTCTTGCTGAGCAGCGAGCGGGCGGTGTCGGTGGGCTGAGCGCCAACGCTGTACCAATACAGGGCTCTGTCAAACTTGAGGTTGATCTGAGCGGGGTTGGTGAGCGGGTTGTAGGTGCCTAATTTCTCAATGAATTTGCCATCACGTGGTGAACGAGAGTCGGCAACTACGATGTGATAGAAGGGTTGACCCTTCTTGCCATGTCTTTGCAATCTAATTTTTGCAGGCATAATTTAATGTTTTAAGTTGATTTTTAATGAATTAACTAAAACCTACCCGAGGTTTCGGCTGCAAAAGTACAACTTTTTATTGGACTGGCAATCAGGTCGGAACAAATTTTTCTTTTTCTCTGTTTCGTAAATCGCCCTACAATGCCTAATTTTGCGGCCGTTTTCAAAGAGCCAGGTCCCTGAGCCTGTTGAAGGGCCGGTTTAAGACAGAAATAATGCAAAAGCAAAACAAACTTCATTGGGGTTATATAGCGGGCATCGTCTCAGGCATCACCTACGGCATGAACCCGCTCTTTGGCGTGCCTGTCATCAACAAGGGCTTGGACGTCAACTCTTTATTGTTCTACCGCTATGGTGTGGCCACATTGTTGATGCTGGCCTATATGCTCGTCGTGAAACGTCAGATTCGCATTACCTGGAAGCAGTTTGGAATAATGACCATCCTTGGCGTGCTGTTTACCGGATGCAGCATCACCTTGTTTGAGGCATACAAATACATTCCCTCGGGTATTGCCACGAGCATACTCTATGTCTATCCCATCATGGTCGCGCTCATCATGATGTTTTTCGGTCAGTACCCGAGTTGGAAGACATGGATTTCCATCTTCGCAGGCGTAGCGGGCGCCATTTTGCTCTCGCTCAAGGGTGGTGGAGGCTTCATCGATTGGCGTGGCATTGCTCTCGTGGTGGCCTCGGGACTGTGCTATACCTTGTTTATTGTCATCGTCAACTTGAGCCAACAAGTCAAAGCGATTCCTAACCTCACTTTGACTTTCTATTGCTTCTTGATCGGCTCAGTGATGCTGTTTGCCTTGTCGGGCTTCGGTGTGCATCTCAATGCCGTTCCCGATGCGGTCAGCTGGCTGAATGTGTTGGGCTTGGCGGTTTTGCCTACGGCAATCGCTACCATCACCTTGGCGGCTTCGAGCAAAGCGGTGGGTGCCACCAAGACCTCCATCCTCGGTATTCTTGAGCCGTTGACGGCCATCGTCATTGGGACGCTGGTCTTCCACGAAGCCTTCACGCTCAACGTGGCCCTCGGTGTAGCGTTGATTCTTTTCGCAATCCTGTTTATGATCTTGACGGAAAAGAAAGCCTGACTTATTTGACTTGCACTTTATTTGACTTGCACTTTGCTGATGCTCCAGCTTTGTCCGTTGTAGGCTTTCACAAGATAAAGTCCTGAAGCCAAGGTGGATACATCGATGGTATGCCGTTTCCCGTTAGCTTGACCTTGTATGACGGTCTGACCGTTTATGTCGATGATTTCATAGCGACGCAAACCTTCAAGGCAGAGGGTCGTCTCGCCTTGTGTGGGGTTAGGGTAAACGGTCATCATGTCGGTGACAGGTGCTTCGTGTTGAAGTACGCCTTCGAAGGCGCCGTATTCAAAGATGTAGTCACAGACATAAATGAGTTGTCCACCGTCGTTGGCAGCCTCCCAAGCATAGCGGAGTGGACGGTTGGCGAATGGGTCCCAAGTGTAGTTGGGCTCTGGATGATAGGGCATGAGCACATGGTCGATGGTGCAGGTTTCGTCATAAGTGTATGTTACGCGTTCGGCGACCTGTCCATTGGAGTGTTTCTCGCGTTGGATGCAGTTGCCATTGGCGTCGAATAGCCTGTCGATGCTGGAGTTGGGCACCCAGCCGTTGCTCCAATAGGCGTAGGTCTCGTTGGTGCAATTGCCTGCTTCGTCATAGGTATAGGTAGTCAGGGCAGAGTTACTCCATCCCGTGCCACCCCAAGCGTCGTTATATTCTTCGAGGAGTTGTGTGCAGAGGCCATTGCCGTCGTAGGAATATGTGCCACGCATGAGCAATGTGCCGCCGAGGGTCATTTCATAGCCGGTGAGTTGGTCGCCATCATAAGAATAGGTGTAGATGCCTTGCAACTCGAATCCACTGCCCCAGTCGTTGTAGTTGGTACGGGTGAGGCGATGGTTGTCGTCGTCGTAAGTGTAAGTGATGTAACTTGGGAAGATCCATTCGTTGTCGTAGTATTGGAAGAAGTCGATGCGGATCACATTGCTGCGCTCGTCGTAATAGAGTGAGTCGATAAGGTCGTCAATTTCGCCGCCAGCATTGGAAATGGAATGGTAGGATTCCAGCAGGTTGTCAGCGTTGTAGTAGAACTGTATCTGGTCGACTCCGTCATCGGAATAGAAGCGGTCGAGGAAATAATCCTGCGCCATGGCTGCGCGGCAGGAGAGAAGGGCGGTGAAGATCAAGAAGAGGCGTTTGAGGTTTTGCATAATGGCTGTGTTTTTTCGGTTATGATGAAGCAAAAATACGGAAAAATTCTTTTCGGTGCGCTTGCGTCGTTCTCACAAAACTCTTATTTTTGAAGGCTGAAAACTAGAGCAGATTCTTCTCAATCTCTAAACTCTAAACTCTAAATTCTCAACTGATTATGTTTTTAGTCTTCGATACAGAGACCACCGGTCTTCCCAAAATTGATAACGCCCCGCTGACCGACTTCGACAACTGGCCACGCATGGTGCAACTGGCTTGGCAGATCCATGACGAGAAAGGCCGCTTCGTGGAGAACCACAACTATCTCGTTCAGCCTGACGGCTTTGTCATCCCCATCGACGCTAAGATGGTGCACGGCATCTCCACCGAACATGCCATGAAATATGGCAAGCCGCTCAACGAGGTGCTCGACTTGTTTATGATCTCCGCCGCCAAAGCCAAATACCTTGTCGGCCATAATATCAACTTCGACCTCAACGTGTTGGGCTGCGAGTTCCTGCGCTGCGGCCGCGAGAATCCTTTGCGCCGTTGGCAAATCATCGACACCTGTACGGAGAAGACGGCTGAGTTCTGCCAGTTCCCTGGCGGCAAGGGCGGCAAGTTCAAGCTGCCGCGCTTAGGTGAGTTCCATCACCTGTTGTTTGGCGAGTACTTCGACTCAGCCCACAACGCCTGTGCCGACGTGGAGGCCACCGCTCGCGTCTTCCTCGAACTGATCCGTCGTGGCGTCCTGGATGAGTCCGACCTCCATGTCGACACCCAGTTCATCGACGACTTCAAGGCTGCCAATCCTGATGTAATACAACCCGCTGGCATCAAGGTGGAGGCGAACTTTGACGAGGAGGAAAATGTGGAGGAGGAGCCTGAAATGGGCGATTATATTCCACAGCATTTCACTCACCTGCATGTCCACTCGCATTATTCCATGCTCGATGGCATGTCGAAGGTGCCCGACTTGGTGGCCAAATGCAAGAAAAACGGCATGTATAGCCTCGCCCTCACCGACCATGGCAATATGTTCGGCATCAAGGATTTCGCCGATACGGTGAACAAGGAGAACGGTAAGGTAAAGGACGCCATCAAGGAACAACAAGCCATTATTGGCAAGCCTGAGTCAACAGATGAAGAAAAGATTGCCGCTCAAGAGCAAATCGAAAAGCTGAACAAACAGTTCTTCAAGCCAATCTTCGGTATTGAGACTTATTGTGCTCCCATAAGTATCGACAAACGCGATGGCCGTCAAGACCGCGGTTGGCACCTTATTTTATTGGCGAAGAACAAAACGGGCTACCACAGCCTCTGCAAGCTGAGTTCCATTGCCTACACGGAGGGATTCTACTACAATCCCCGTATCGACCACAGCCTGCTTGAAAAATACCACGAAGGTCTGATATGCAGCTCCGCCTGTCTTGCGGGCGAGGTGCCGCAAAAGATCATGAATGGCGACATGAAGGGTGCGGAGGAGTCGATACAATGGTTCAAGAGCCTCTTTGGAGAGGACTATTACCTTGAAGTCCAGCGACATAAGACCGATAAACCCGGTGGTGACACCGAGGTGTACGAACGCCAAAAAGAGGTGAACAAAATCATCTTCGACTTGGCGAAGAAATATGATGTGAAGGTCATTGCCACTAACGACGTCCACTTTGTGGAGGAGGAACACGGCGAGGCGCACGACCGCCTCATCTGCCTCAGCACGGGCAAGGACCTCGACGACCCCACACGTATGCACTACACCAAACAGGAATGGCTGAAGACGCCCGAAGAGATGGGCCGCATCTTCTCTGATCATCCCGAGGTGTTGGAGAACACGCAGGAGATTGTCGACAAGGTGGAGTCCTTCAGCATCGACTCCGACCCGATCATGCCTAAGTTCCCCATCCCTGAGGACTTCGGCACTGAGGAGGAGTATAGGAAAAAGTTTACCGAGGAAGACCTCTTCAATGAGTTTACCCGCGACGAGCACGGCAATGTGGTGATGTCGCAGGAAGAGGCTGAGAAGAAGGTCAAGAAACTGGGCGGCTACGACCGTCTGTATCGTATCAAACTCGAGGCGGACTACCTCGCTAAGTTGACTTGGGAAGGTGCCAAAGAGCGTTATGGCGAGAACCTTACTGAGGATCAGATTGAGCGTATCAAGTTCGAGCTGCACGTGATGAAGACCATGGGTTTCCCGGGTTACTTCCTCATCGTGAGCGACTATATCCGTGCCGCAAGAGAGGAATTGGGTGTCTCTGTGGGCCCGGGCCGTGGCTCGGCTGCTGGCTCTGTTGTGGCTTATTGCTTGAAGATTACCGATCTTGACCCGCTGAAGTACGACTTGCTGTTTGAGCGTTTCCTTAACCCTGACCGTATTTCCCTGCCCGATATCGACGTCGACTTTGATGATGATGGTCGCGGACGCGTATTGGATTGGATTACAAAGAAATACGGCAAAGAGAAAGTGGCGCATATCATCACCTATGGTACGATGGCAGCCAAATCTGCCATTGCCGATGTGGGGCGTGTGCAGAAAGTGCCACTGCCCGAAGTCAACAAAATCAAGAGCTTTATCCCTGACCGTAATTTCGACGAGGCAGCAGTGAAAGCTGTGGAGGGTGAGGTGCCCAAGAAGATGCCTAAGGTCAACCTGAAGAACTGCTATAAATATGTACCAGAACTTAAGGAGATGCTTAACGGCGCCGACAAGAATGTCTCGTCCATGTTGACTTATGCCGAGGAGCTGGAGGACACCAACCGCCAAATCGGTATCCACGCATGCGGTGTCATCATTGGCGCCGACGACTTGACTAACGTGGCCCCGGTTTGTACCGTTAGGGATAAAGATACCAAAGAGGATGTCGTGGTGACCCAATATGACGGCCATGTCATTGAGACGGTCGGCCTGATTAAGATGGACTTCTTGGGCTTGAAGACCTTGACCTTGATCAAGGATGCCTTGAAGAACATCAAGAAGACCCGTGGCATTGACATCGACATCGACCACATCCCGATTGACGATGAGGAAACCTATAAGTTATACTCGGCTGGCAACACCATCGGCACGTTCCAGTTCGAATCGCCCGGCATGCAGAAATACCTGCGCGAGCTTCAGCCTTCCGTCATCGGCGACATCATCGCTATGAACGCCCTCTATCGTCCCGGCCCGATGGACAACATCCCCGACTTCATCGCCCGTAAGCAAGGCCGACAGGAGATCAAGTACGACTTCGACTGCATGGAGAAGTACCTGAAGGACACTTACGGCATCTGTGTGTATCAGGAGCAGGTGATGTTGCTCTCGCGCGAGTTGGCCGACTTCACCAGAGGTGAGTCCGACACGCTGCGTAAGGCAATGGGTAAGAAGCAGTTGGCCAAGATGGAGGAGCTCTATGGCAAGTTCATGAAACAAGGTGTGGCCAAGCTGACTAAGACAGAAAACCTACCTGAAGAAGAGGTGAAGCAACGTTTGGAGAAGATTTGGGAAGAGTGGAAGAAGTTTGCTTCCTACGCCTTCAACAAGTCGCACGCGGCTTGCTACAGCTGGGTTTCCTACCAGACGGCTTACCTCAAGGCGCACTATCCGGCCGAGTTTATGGCTGCTGTGCTCAATAACGAGTTGGGCGATATCAAGCAGGTTAACTTCATGACAGAGGAATGCAAGCGTATGAAAATCAATGTTCTTGGTCCCGATGTCAATGAGTCGGAATACGAGTTCTCGGTCAACGAGAATGGCGAGATTCGTTACGGCATGGGTGGCATCAAGAACGTGGGCGAGGCGGCAGTGGCGGGCATCGTGGCCGAGCGCGAAGCCAACGGCAAGTTTAAGGACTTCGGCGACTTCGTGATGCGTGTGGCCGACAAAGGCCTTAACGTCAGGGCCTTGGAGAGCATGGGAATGGCTGGCTGTTTTGATAGCTTCAAGGGTTTCCATCGTGCCATGTTGTTCTATATCGCACCTAATGATTCCGTTTCGTTCTCTGAACGAGCCATGCGTATGGTGGCTTCGTACAACGAGCGAAAGAACTCGTCGCAGATGGACCTCTTCGGCTTCGGTAGCGACGAAGGGGCAGAGGAGACCTTCAGTATTCCGTTGCCCGATTGCGAGCCTTGGTCGAAGATGAAGGAACTGGAGATGGAGAAGGAGGCGCTAGGCTTCTATATCTCCTCGCATCCTATGCAGGTCTATCATCTGCCTATCAGGTACTTCTGTAACTGCGATGTGGAAGGCTTGAAGGCTGCACTGAACGATGTGGAGAAAAACCTGAAGCGTCCGGTGCGTCTTGGCGGACAGATCACGCGAGCCGAGGAGTTTACTGCGAAAAACGGTAATCAATATGGTCGGTTCACCATCGAGGACCAAACAGGCGCCTTGCAGTTTGCTATGTTTAGGGAGAATTATCGAAATAGTAAGAACTTGTTGACAGTCAATTCGTTCGTGATGCTTTCCGGTATCATGGACCGACCTTTCCCCAAGGCGGGACAGGATCCCAATTTCGTGTTGCAGACGCTCGAAGTCCGTTTCACGGAGGCGCGCTTGCTGGATTCGCTTTTGGAAACCACTTCTAAGACGGTCTTCATTAAGTTGAATGTGTCGGAGATGAACAAGGATAGTATGGAAGAGTTTATCAAAGTTCTGAAGGAGAACCCTGGTAAACAGCACTATAAACTGCATCTCTTTGATCCATTAGGCAAGAAGTCTTGCAACCTGACGCCCGTTAAAGGCACGATTAATGCACAGGAAGTGTTGCCCTTGTTGGAAAAGATGCCTTTTGTGGAATTTGACTTGCGATAAAAAAGAATATTTGTATCTTTGCAGACCGAAAAAAAGAATAGTAACAAATCTATAAACTAAACTGATTAAAACAATGGCAGTAATTCAAATGACTGACGACCGTTTTGAAGAGGTCGTCCTGAAATCAGAACTTCCCGTGATGGTGGACTTTGGCGCCACTTGGTGTGGCCCCTGCAAGAAGGTGGAACCCATCATCGAGGAACTCTCGGAAGAATATGAAGGCAAAGTGGTTGCCGTGAAGTGCGACGTCGAGGAATGCCCCGGCACCGCCGCCAAGTTCGGCATCATGAACATCCCCACCGTCCTTTTCTTCAAGGGTGGACAACCTGTCGACAAGAACGTCGGCGCCGCCCCCAAGAAGGTGTTCGTGGAGAAGCTGGAGAAATTGTTCTAATAAAAACGGGGAACACAATACTACTACCTTTTACCGTCATTGCGGGCTTGACCCGCAATCTCCTTAGCGTGAAAGACTCTCTTCGCGCATAGGAGATGGCGGATGGTTCTCCGCCATGACGGTAAAAAGTTTAATGTAGTGGTTCTCGGCCGATTGTCAACTAACAATTCAACGATCTTGGACTTTTCAATCGATAGGAACCGGCTGACGCAATTCGGCAGCTTGGAGTTCTTGGCACGTCAAATCGTGGAGGGATTCATCACGGGTTTACACAAAAGTCCCTTCCACGGTTTTTCTGTTGAGTTCGCCGAACATCGCCTTTATAACACGGGTGAGCCCATCCGCCATATCGACTGGAAACTCTATGGCCGCACGGAGAAGCTCTTCGTGAAACGCTACGAAGAGGAGACCAACCTGCGCTGCCAACTGGTCATCGACCAAAGCTCGAGCATGTGCTTCCCCGTGAGGCAGAAGGTCGACTTCGAGCATCCCAACAAACTCTTTTTCTCCATCTATGCCGCCGCCTCACTCATGGAGCTGATGCGCCGCCAACGCGATGCCGTGGGTCTTGACTTGTTTGACGAGACAATTGCATTTCACGAACCCGCCAAGTCGTCCAATGTGCATAATAAATTGATCTATACCGAGCTGGAGAAACTGATTGATACCTACGACAAAAATAACCGCAAGACGACTTCGACACCGCAGTGCCTGCACCAGATTGCTGAGATGACGCACCGCCGCAGCCTTGTGGTCATCTTCACCGACATGCTAGACGGCCTCGACGACTACAAGCCGATGTTTGAGGCATTGGAGCATTTGAAATACAACAAACACGAAGTGATCCTGTTCCATGTTTTCGACAGCAACTTGGAGCAGAATCTGGACTTCGAGAACCGCCCGTACCGTTTCGTCGATTTGGAGTCGGGCGACGTGCTGAAACTCAATCCAGTGGAGGTTCAAGAGGCATACAAGAAGATCATGACCGAGCGCAAGGAAGCTCTGCTGCGCCATTGCTACCAGTACCAAATCGACTACGTTGAGGCAGATATTAATAAGGACTACAACCAGGTCTTGACGAGCTATTTAATCAAAAGAACAAAACTGCATTAATCATGAAACGCTTTGCAATCACTGTGCTGGCGGTATTCGCCTTCATACTCTCACTTCGTGCGCAAGTGCATATCCAGGAAATGTCTAATTATGAGCCTGTTGGGCGTAATTTGTTGAACCAAAGGGAAGTCATTGCCTTTAAAGAGACTTTTGACGTCACAATCCAACGCGCCGATTTCGATTCGGTTACGAATACGGTACTGCTCACTTTGAAAGATGAAGTTGAAAAAGATGAAAAGATTGTCGATTCAGGCATCTGTCATGCGGTGTTTTTCGACCTTGAGCATAATGAGTTGAAATGGAGGAAGAAATACTATAGGAATGAAGAGCTTTACATCAAGAGAGGCCCTATGGTCTTCAAAGTCAAAGAAAACGACTTCTTTTTGGTTGAAGCTGAGACGGGCGAAGAACAGTTTAAAATAGGGACTGGCATGTGGCCAGTGTATTTCAATACAGAAGAAGGTTGGATGATTTGTATGACTGGTATGAAGGGCTTGGGCAGTAGGCGAAATCTGTGTAGAATCGATTTGAAATCTAAGTCGCATGTTTGGGAGCGTGACGTCAAATCGGCTCAGGAGTTTGAGATGGCAACGAAACTGGATGACTCGACGATGCTCTTTGTTGGCAACGGCTTGTATTCAGTGGATGTCAACAACGGCGAGGGCTGGCGCTTGGAAACGAATATGCAAGAGATGTCGAACGAAAACTATGGCATATATAGTTTGGTTTCTTCGGTTAGGGTTTGCTCTAATCCGTTTGTTGATGGCTCCGATATCTATATCGCTGGCATTAAAAGGCTTATAAAAACCGATCGTAACGGTAAGGAACTGTGGCATGCGAGGTTGCCGGAACAAAAGACCAGTTTCTCAAGGCTGTTTGCAACGAAAGATTATTTGCTTATGGTCAATATGGGGTTTGCACCTCACTCATACTCTTTCTATTATACGTATTTGGGCAAATGGGGTAAACCTTTTTTGGCAGCGTATGACAAGAAAACGGGAAAGAATGTGTATTTGCACGAACGTAAGAAATATGCGGATTTTATCAAGGACGTGGAGTTTAGGGATGATGATGCCTTGTTCTTGCTATTTGCTGATAGGAAAGGTCACCAGTCGGTGGAGAAATATCAGGCCAATACTGGTGCGCTTGTAAGCAGAAAGGAAGTGCCGCCAGTGGTGATTCAGTCTTCGGGCAGTATGAATGCCTTTGTTGACTTCGATGTTTGTGTCAAGAAAGACAACAAATTTGTCCACTTGGTTGAGATGGATACGGTTGGCGTTTATGTGGTTTGCGACAATGGGGTACTCCACCTTGATGGCGATTTGAAGGGCACGGACTTTATCAGTTTTAATGATTTGTTTGTCTATAATGGTAACTATGGCGATTTACGTTTTTATGCCCACGGTAAGGAAACGGTCGTTGTGGACGGTGAAGATAGGGAGGTGGCGACACTCAATTTCCCCGATGTGTTTTGCACCGAGTCACAGATTTATAGCATCAAAGACAAGTCGTTGTATGTGATTAATAAGGAGCAACTTTATTAAGTAGGTGCAAATGCCTTGTTGATGACTAAGGCAATGAAACAAAAAAGTCCGAGAGCAAGCTCCCGGACTTTTTGTTTCCCCGAAGGGAGGAAAAATTACTTACCTAACAATAACTTTTACAGAAACGGTGTTCCGGTTGTTTTGCAAACTGATGACGTAGACGCCGCTGGCGAGGCTGTGGCTGATTCGCTCAGTGCTGCCTGCGTTGATCTGTTTCATCATCATGGGCTGACCGAGCACGTTGTACACGGTCATTCTATAGTGGGCGTTGTCGCCGTTTTCGATGACAAACTCATGGTCGGCGCTCCAAATCTTTACATTGGCCGTCATGTCTTCTTCAACGCCATCGTCGGTGAGGTCGATGAAGATGGGCTCGTCAAGACCAACATTGGGATTGACAGTGTTGGCATTGGGAGACCATTGTCCTTCTGTGGTGTAATATCCGCTAACGAGATTGTTATCCATGTCGAAGACCATAATGAAGTTGATTCCTTCATCGTTGACGTTGGGCAGGATGCCGCCAAACCAACCGTCCTTACCAGCCACCAACTCTTTGTAGAAGTCAGCATACTGGTTGATGCCGACATAGTCAACGCCGGTAGTCTCAATGCTGGTTGAGTAAACGGGACGCAAATCGTCTTCGGTGGCATACATCATGGCGAAGCTCATCGGGCTCTCGTCGCTCTTGACGTAGAAGGCTGAGCCGGTGTACTCGTCTCTGTCGGTGCCGAAGTTGAGCACGGTGGCATAGTCGTCGCTGGTGAAGACCTGGTCGACAGTGGTGCCGTCGTGACCGTCGTTGAGGCGGATGCGCAGGTAGACCTGATTGCCAGGAGTGAAGCGGGCGTTGGCGGTAGGCTCGTTCATGAACCAAGCGAAGCCGGTGCCTTCTTCATCGGTAGTGAACTCTCCATAGCCTCCCTCGGTGGCCAGGCTCGGGCTGGTGCTGCGGTAGAAACCATCGAGGTTGGCATAGATGACGTTACCCGCGCCAGCGGTCTCGGGACCGTCGTCGCTGACGACGAACTGGTTGGTGTAACGGTAGGTGGTGTTCGGCTCAAGGTTGAAGATATAAGTGGCAGTGGCCACAGGCACACGGTTGTTGTTTGAGCCGTTGTTGCCTTGGATGTAGTAAGGCATATAAGCCAAGATGAAAGGCTCGTCCTCGCCGTGGACGGTGCCGGCAACACTGACTTCTTCAGTGGCGTTGCCGCCTTCGTGGTCGATGGTGCCAGTGTAGGGACCCACTTCAAGGCCTTCCATAAGGCGGACGTAGATGGTCACAGGCTGATTGGTGACGACGCCGTCGGCAAACGGGACGGACAACGTTTCGCCAAAGTCCTCGTCATCCAATGAGATTTCAAAGCCTTCGGGTGCAGTCACCGTGATATTGCCTTGACCTTCGAGGTTAGCACCTGTGAGGGTGTAGCTCTGCGAGCTCGAAGGACCGTTGTCGACCATATAGTCGAGGCCATTAATAGTACTAGGTGTAGCCGTCAGGGTCGGGTTGGTGTTGCTGCCCGAAACGAGCATGATGTCGTCGACTTCCCAACCAGCGGCTTCTTCATCGGTGCAGGTGTACTTGAAACCGATGTAGCAGTTCGAGCCGCTCAATTCATCAAGACTAATTTCGCCCGATTCTGTCCAAGTCCAGCTGCCAGTCGAAAGCTCGCATTCGAGCTCTTGCCATGTGGCAGCGGTCGGGTTGGTGCCATCGTAGTCGTTGGAGAAGTACACCTTGATGTCTTCGCCAGTATAGTTCTTAGCCGTTCTAAAGGTCAGCACCTCGTCGCTATAGCTGTCCAAATCGAAAGCAGGCGAGATGAGCCAATCCTCTGAGGTAGGATGGTTGTAACCGTTGGCATAGGCGTAGTGGTTGCCTTGGTAGGAGGTGATGCGCCAGAGCGAGTCGCCTGCCACGCAGACTTCGGTCCAGCCGTTCCAGTCGTCTTCCCAGTCTTGGTTGAAGATGATGACGAGGTCGTTTTGGATCACATATTCTGCGCTGACGACGGGGCTGTCGTTGCAGCCTTCCTTTTCGGCGTAGGCCCAGAGGGTCATGCTCTCGTCAACGGTGATGGCTTCCTCGTATTCCTCCCAAGGACCGTTCTCGGAGTCGAGGCTGTAATAGATGGTTGCATCAGCAGTGGTGCAGCTGATGGTGACATCCTGGGTCTCGTAATAGGTGCCGCCGGCAGGAGTAAAGGTCGGGGCTGCCACGGTGCACGAGCCGCCTTCGCCTTGCATGAAGATGTCGAGGAAGAAGTTGTACTCGCCGTTGGTCATGTTGCTGGTGGCATATGCCTTCACGACGCTTTCCGTTTCGGTGACGCGCAAAGCCATAGCACGGGTGTCGTTTGTGGCGTTGACGATGTTGAAGCCGAAATACTCAGGTACCAAGCTCTCGGGATCCGAGACACCGGTGGCGATGGTCCATGCGGTCTTCTCACCGTTCATTACGAGGTTGGTGCCGCTGTTGCCATAACCGATCATGTCACCGTTGGCATTGGTGAAGGTGTAACCGTCGGCGGTGACGTCGACCGTCCAGTAGTAGCTGTCTTCGTCGCCAAGGATGCTGGCGGGGATGATTTCGTCAGTGCCGTTCATTACGCTGGTGAACTCAGTGGTGGTGAGCTTGCCGCTTGTCAGGGTGTTGGCAATGGCGAGGTAGGCGTCGGCCGTCTCGTTGTAGCGGGCGGCGAGGATGACGCGGTTGCCAGCGGCAAGGGCGTCCACATCGCTGATGCGGATGTAATCGTCGCCTGGCACGGGCTGAGCAGTGACGTTTCCGCTGCAGGTGACTTCGATGTCGTCGACGTCGGCGCAGGTGACGGTGATGTCTTCTTCGTTGTATTCACCGACGGCAAGACCGGCTTTCAGACGGACGTAGACGGAGGTTTCTTCGATGGTGCCATTGCTGGGGCTCAGCGTGATGGGGCTCTGTGCGGCGAAGTCGTCGCCCGAGGCAAGTGAGATCTCATAGTCGGCGGCTTCGGCGATGACGACGTTGCCGCTCAGGTTGAGGCCGCTGACGGTGAAGCTCTGCTCATCCGAAGGGCCGTTGCCTTCCATATAGGTGAAGCCTGTCAGGGCAAGCGGGGTGACGGTGACCACAGGGTCAGAGGTCTGGCCGACGAGCAGGATGTCGTCGACTTCCCAGCCGGCAGCGCTGCTTTCTTCGCAGGTGTATTTGAAGCCGATGTAGCAGTTGGTGCCGCTGAAGCTGCTCAGGTCGATGGCGCCCGATTCAACCCAAGTCCAGCTGCCCGTTGAGAGGGCGCAGGTCAAAGGCGTCCAGGTAGCTGCGGACGGGTTGGTGCCGTTGTAGTTGTTCGAGAAGAACACCTCGAGGTCGGGACCATTGTAATTCTTGGCCGTACGGAAGGTCAGCACGGGGTTGCTGTAGGCGCTGAGGTCGAAGGCGGGTGAGATGCACCAGTCTTCGTTGGCGCCGTGGTTGTAGCCGTTGGCATAGGCGTAGTGGTTGCCTTGGTAGGAGGCAACGGTCCAATTCATTTCGCCTTCCACATCGACGAAGGTCCAGCCGTTCATTTCGCCTTCCCAGTCTTGGTTGAAGATGGTGACCACGCCGAGTTGGATGATGTAGGCGGCTTCGGCGACATTACTGTCATCATAGCCATCCTTCTCGGCATAGGCCCAGAGGGTCATGGTCTCGTCGACGGTGATGGCTTCCTCATATTCCTCCCAAGGACCATTCTCTGATGTGGTGCTGTAGTAGATGGTGGCACCATCGGTGGCACAGCTGATGGTCACTTCCTGAGGCTCGTAATAGGTGCCCGCGGCAGGAGTGAAGGTGGGCGTGGCCACGACAGGTGTAGGCGGCTCGACGCCCTCGGTCTTCACGAAGAGGTCAATGTAGAAGTTGTAGTTGGCGGTGTTATTGTTGGAGACAGCATATGCGCCGTAGTTGTGGTTGTTGTTCAAGGCGAAGCCTCTGCCAGTTGTTGTGGCATTGGTGATATAGAAACCAGTGTAACCAGGCACCATTGCGCTTTCACCAGCGGTCTCGTAGGCAATATTCCATTCTGTCTTCTCACCACCTGTGACAAAATCAGTACCGCTAGCGCCATAACCAATCAGCTCGCCAGCGGCGTTTGTAAAGGTGTAGCCGTTGTCGGTCACGCCGACCACCCAATAGTAGGTCTCTTCTTCATTGACGATGCTGGCAGGCAGCACTTCGTCGGTGCCCGAAGTGGTGGAGGTGAAGAGCACGCCAGTGGGCTTACCCGACGAGGCAGCGGTCATGGCGTAGTAGTCGGAGGCATTCTCGTCGAAGCGGGCGGCCACGATGACATAGGCACCATCGGTGAGGCTGCTCAGGTCGCTGATGCGGACATATTCGCCTTCGGTGGGAGTGGGAGGGGTAGGAGCATCGCCTGTGACGATGCCGGTGACACTGACATAGATAGTGTCGGCCTCTTCTGAGGCGATGGCGATTTGCTCGTTGTAGGTGCCCACTTCAAGACCCGCCTTCAGACGGATGTAGATCTTGATGTCGTAGAAATGACCGGAACCCGGGATGAAGATCATGGCAGGGTTCTCGGGACGGAACATATTTACGGGCTGTGTCGAGACCTCGAAGCTCTCGGAGGGATAGACGCTGACGTTGTGGGTCAGGTAATCGCCGCTGACTTCGAAGTATTGGATCTCTGACGGGCCGCCATCCTCAAACTCGTAGGTGAATCCAGTGAGCGTAGACGGGTTAACGCTGAGCACCGGACGGTGTGTGAACTCGATGTCGTCGGCGCTGACCACACGCAGTTGCGGGGCGTTGTAGCAGCTGATGATGCCGGTCACGGTCACCAGGTCGCCTTCCATCATGCCTTCCACGGTGGGGATGCGGTAGATGTTGAGGTCGTTGCCGTCTTGGCTGATGACGGTAGTGCCGCTTGTGTTGATGGCGCCAATGGTGGCGTTCTCGATCTTCACGCGGGTGGCTTGCAGCAGGTTGTCGCCGCTATAGTCGCTGTTGATGGCTTCGATGGTCTGGATGGCCAGGGGCAACTCGTTGCCTGAAGAAAGGATGGCAAAGGCGTTGGCATTGCCGCCGTTGATGCCGCTCAGCTCGACAAGGCCGTTGTAGACGGCATGCTTACCGTAGGCGCGCACGTTGTTGCCGATGGCGAGGGCACTAGGGACGGTGTTGGCGTTGAGGTAGAGGTCGATGCCTGCGGTCTCGTCTTGGATGTAGATGTTGCGGCCGTCGATGAAGATGACGGTACCTTCCACGCAGGCGTAGGCGTTGTTTTCCAAGGCGCGCGCTTCAGCGATGGTGATAACCTCGTTGATGGTATAGGTGGCCTCGGCGATGGTGCTGTTGTCGTAGCCCGAGGCGATGGCGATGGCCTTGATGGTGGTGGTCTCGCTCACCGTGATGGGTGCGCTGTATAAGGTGCTGTTCTCGGTGGGGTCGCTGCCGTCGAGGGTGTAATAGATGGCGGCGTTGGCGGTCTCGCAGCTGATGGTCACGCTCTGTTCGGACATATAGGTGCCGGCCACGGGCGAGAAGGTCGGGGCGGCGGCCACGGGCAGGGCGTCGACGGTGCCACTCAGGGCGATGGTCTTGGTGATGTCGCCGCTGGTGATGGTGACATTGCCGCTATAGTTGCCCACTTCCAAGCCGGCTTTCAGACGGACGTAGATCGTGATCTCGGCTAAGGTGCCG
Source organism: uncultured Bacteroidia bacterium (assembly GCA_902786745.1). Lineage (GTDB taxonomy): Bacteria > Bacteroidota > Bacteroidia > Bacteroidales > F082 > Limimorpha. Next base: position 316,440 of record CADADR010000002.1, on the reverse strand, counting down.
CTGACGGGTGAGACCTCGTCGCTGTCGAAATAGCCGTTGTCGGGGCTGAGGGTCAGCTCATAGTTGGTGGGAGCCGTCAAAGTGACGTCATCGGCGAGGTCGGTACCGCTGATGGTGAAGTTCTTGGATGCCGAAGGGCCGTTGCCCACCATGTAACGGAAGTCAGTCAGCTCGGTGACGGAGACGGTGATCTCGGGGTTGAGCTCGACATGGAGCACGACGTCGGATGCCAGGGCTACACGCAGCTGTGGTGCGTTGTAGTAACCAATCACGCCGATGACGTCAACGACATTGCCTTCCTCGATGCCCGTTAAGGCAGGCACCTTGTAGATGTTGGTGCTGCTTTCGCCTTGTGTCAAAGGCGTGTTACCACTGGTGTTGATGGCGCCAATGGTGGCGGCTTCAACTTTCACGCGGGTGCATTGCAAGGCATCTGCTCCGCCTGCAAGGATTTCGGCGATGGTCTTCACGGCCAAAGGCAGTTCGTTACCTGAAGAGAGGATGCTAAAAGCACTGCTATTTTGGTTGATTCCAGTGAGTTCAATGAGACCATTAAAAACAGTCTTCTTACCATAGGCTTTAACCTCATCACCTAAAGCAACACCAGAAGCGTTCGCATTGAGGTATAAATCGATACCTCCTGTGGGATCTTGAACATATACGTTTTTTCCGTCGATGAACGTAACCACGCCTTGTACTAAGGCATATGCGTTATTGGCTAAAGCCTTGGCTTCGGCAATAGTAATCAGTTCGGGGAAAGTATAAGTGGCCGTGGCGACAGCGCTGGCGGTATAGCTGCTCTTGAAGGCCTTGGCCTTCAGGGTCGTGGTCTCGCTGATGGTCAGCGGCACGCTGTATTGCGAGCTGTTTTCGTTCGGCTCGGTGCCATCAGTGGTATAGCAGATGGTGGCGCCGTCGGTGGCACAGCTGATGCTCACCGATTGTGGCTCGTAATAAGTGCCTTCTGCAGGGTTGAACGTCGGGGTGGCCACGGTTTCTTGCTGTTGACCACCACCATCATCTTTTTTATAGAGTTGTACAGGTTGCTGGTTTGAGTAAGAGCTTGACTTAAAGTAGCGGAATCTCAAATTGTTGTTCGCACTATTGAATCGCATCACAGAAGTGTTTGATGTTATTTTCACGCCGTCACTTTCACATTCAAGCGTGTTGAGTGAGGGTGAAGTGCCAAACTTTATAGTGTTGCTACTAGACTGGCCGTAAATGTATTTGCCGTCGTTTGTCCCGCCGTTGACTTTAATGGAATAACCATCCGTCATTGCTTCAATTGTGATTGTCACAACGTTGGAAGCTGTGATGGTGCCGTTTGAGTTTGTCAATTCAACATAGCAATTTGCTGCATCAACGCCTGTCCATGAATAGGCAGTAGTGGCGTCAAAATCATAAACTAGAAGGTATTCTCCTTCCCAACTTGCTGGAGCGGAAGTTACCTTAACGTAGTTGTCTTGGCCAAATGCGGTAATTGCATTCATGACCAACAGCAAAAACGCCGTCAACAAAAAAGTTAGTTTGTGTTTCATTTGAAAAATGTTTAATTATTTGATACTTAATGATTTAATACAATACAATAAGGGCGCATAACCCTATATTAAACAAGGTGTCAAAATTAGGAATAACTCCAAAATGGACGCTGATGCCACGCGATTAGTTTTCAACATTTTATCAACAGGTTTTTCAACAACGGTTGTTGAAAACGTTGTCCTGGAAGGACAAAAAAAAGAGACGCCCGAAAGCGTCTCTTCTATGAAAAGGTGTTTTGTTTCTAATTAGAGGGCGAAGCCAAGGCCAACAAAGAGGCCATTGGTCTTCAGAGTGATATTGTTGTTTGAGTTGAGGTCGATTAGACCGAGACGATAGCCACCAAACAGGTTGAATTGGCTGAACTGCAAGTTGACACCCAACACGCCATAGAGGTTGAAACGGCTCCATGTGCTGTTGTCGCCATACCAATTACTAGTGTTCTCACCAAAAATAGGGTCAGTACCTTTGGTTTGGCCAACCAATGCCAAACTTGCCATCGGGCCAATAAAAGGAGTAATGGTAACGTCGCGGTTGATGTTGATGCCATAATTGAACAGAATTGGGACGTCAACAAGAACTTGGGTCTCACTTACCGATCCTTGGAGGATCCAAAGAGAACTTTGACCACTTCTCTTGTTCATGCGGAGATCAGCACCAGCAGCAACACCAATGCCTTTCGAGAGGCCGAAGTTCTGGGTGAAACCAAAGCAGAAACCTTGATAGTTGGTAGTAGAGGTGCTGCTGCCCACGGTTTGGATGAACGATTCAGGAGCATAACCTGCGTAAATCATTGATTGTGCCTGCACATTTCCGGCAACGAACATGGAGGCTACGAGAGCCACGATTGCAAATAATTTCTTCATTGCTTTAGTTTTTAAAGGTTATTATTTGATTTTGTTTTCTCTTTTCATTTCAGCTGCAAAAATAGCACTTTTCTTAATGCCAACAAAAAAATAGAGCTGCAAAAACCGTGCCTCAAATTTTATTGTTATCTTTGCAGCGTTATAACAATTCATAATTATGAAGAAAGTAGTTCGAACGGTTTGGATTGGCGCCTTGTCGGGCCTGGCATTCTTGGCTGCCTGTTGCACACAGAACGGCTTGACGCGCAAGGAACGCAAGCAACTTGTCAAAGAGCGCGATTCCATCCAAGAGATTCTGACGCGTCGCGAGGGCGCTGCCGTCTATGGCTCGCCTGAGATCATCGCCAACTATAAGTTGGAAAACCTGCGTATGCAGAGCCGACTCGACACCATCAACGCCCAGCTTGGCGAAGAGGTGGATCTGGAGAAGAGCGCACAGCGTGTGGCTTTGCAGGAACGTATCGCCAACCTTCAGGCTGCCTTGCAACGCCGCGAAGGCGCTTGCGTCTATGGCTCGCCCGAGGTCCTCGAGGAATACGGCAAGGAGACGCGTCGCATGAGGGATGAACTGGAAGCGGTCCGCAAGGAGCTCCGCGAACTTGAAAAGGCGGAAGGCTCAAAGATCAACGACGGCAAAGTGGAAGCCCTCTATGGCGTTCCGGTGCCGTGATGACAACGTCTCTTTATTGCTGAAACCATGACGAAACGCCTCGGTTTCCATAAACGCGTGATGCTCGAGATCAATCACGCGGTGCTGCAACAGCGCATCGAAGAGCATGAGTTGCACCAGCTTTTCTGGGAGTGCACCTTGCGCTGTAACCTCAACTGCCGCCATTGCGGCTCCGACTGTCGTATGCTCTCCGAGAAAGACGACATGCCGCTGGCTGATTTTCTTAAGGTGCTCGATGAAGTGCGTGCCCACATGGATCCCTCCAAGGTGATGGTCATTACCACGGGAGGCGAGCCGACCGTGCGCCCCGACTTGGCCTGCTGCGGTGCCGAGATCAGCAAACGTGGCTTCGTGTGGGGTATGGTGTGTAACGGCATGCTGCTTACGGCTGAGAAACTCGATGAGTTCATCGCAGCGGGATTGCAGTCCATCGCCGTCAGCTTCGATGGCTTCGAGGAAGATCACAACTGGATGCGCGGCAACCCCAACAGTTATAAAAATGTTTTGCGTGCCGTGGAGGCGATGAAACAACACCCTGGTCTCACTTGGGATGTCATCACCTGCGTCAACCGACGCACCATCAAATACCTGCCCGAGTTTCGTGACTTCCTGATCTCGTTGGGCATCCGCCGTTGGCGTCTGTTCACGGTGTTCCCCTTCGGCCGCGCTGCCGACGAGCCTGACTTCAAGCTCAGCAACGAGCAGTTTCGCGAGTTGATGGAGTTTATCAAGGCGACGCGCCTGCAGGGCAAGATACGTGCCGACTATGGCTGCGACGGCTTTCTCGGACCCTATGAGGGCGAGGTGCGCAACCATTATTATTCGTGCAGCGCTGGCATCAACATCGCCTCGGTGCTGGCCGACGGCTCCATCTCGGGCTGCCTCAGCATCCGTAGCGACTACCATCAAGGCAATATCTACAAGGACAGCTTCTGGGATGTGTGGCAAAACCAATTCCAGGTCTACCGTGACCGTAAGTGGATGAAGACCGACCAATGTGCCAAATGCAAGATGTGGCGCTATTGCCAAGGCAACGGCATGCACCTGCGCGACGGCGACGGAAAACTGCAGATTTGTCAATACAATATGATCAATGGATAGGATCTACATCGTCGGCTACATGGGTGCGGGCAAGACTACTGCTGCGCGCCGTCTCGCCCAACGTATGGGCTGGGAGGTGGTCGACACCGATGCCCTGTTCGAGGAAAAATACAAGATCTCTGTCAACGACTTCTTCAACAAATATGACGAGCCGCTTTACCGCAAACTGGAGTCGGAGGTGCTGAAAGCCACCGAGAGCCTCGACCATGTGGTAGTATCGACAGGAGGTGGCACGGCGTGTTTTTTCGACAATATGGACTGGATGAACCAACATGGCCTGACCGTCTTCTTGCGCATCAGCCCGCAAGCCGCCGTCGACCGCGTCATCCATTCGCGACACAAACGCCCATTGGTGGAAGGCAAAAGTGAAGAGGAGTTGACAGAGTTCGTCAACCAGCATTATGCTTCGCGTCTGCCATTCTACGAGCAGGCTCGCATCACCGCTAAGTCGGAAGACTTTGACATTGAGAGCCTGATGGAAGCCATAAAAGACATTCTCTGATGAAAAAGATAGTTTTAATAATAGGTATGCTATGGGCGTGCCTTGTTGCTACGGCGCAAGACCTCGACAGCCTCTACCGAGTGTTTGAGGACAACAGGGGAGAGGTGGCCTATCGTGCCGCCCTGGCCATCGACGAAACCATAGGTCGTGAGCCTAACTTCGATGCCGACACCGATAAGGACGAGATCAAGTTGAAGGTGCTGCGCACGATGATCCTCCATTTCTTCAACAACAACGACTTCCAGCATGTGGTGCAGTATTCCGAAGAGGGCATTGCACATTACAACAAGATCGACGACCCTTTCAACGAGGCGGGCTGCACCATGACCCTGGCCAATGCCTACCAGCGTCTCGGCCAATTGGACAAAGCCATCGAATGCTATAACCGTTGCAACGAGCTCATGGATCAGATCGGTGGCGAGATGGCCGAGGTCAACAAGCGCTATGTCATCAACAACATTGCGGAGATCCATCTCAGTATGGGCGAACTGGAAACGGCAGAGGAGATGTACCGCAAATGCATCAACATGCTTGGCACCGTCGATCCTGCCGACACGGCATCCAACCTTGACTTGGCCACATATTACCAAAACCTGGCTGAGGTGCGCATTGCGCAAAACAACCCGGAGGCTGTGGATTTTGCTGAGCCATCGCTGGAATTGTCAAGGAAATACCAGGACACCCCGCATAAGATCATCAACAGGTTGATGGCGCTTTCGAAGGCCTATCGCATCGTCGGTCGCAACGACGAGAGTGCCGCTTTGATGGATGAGGCATTGAGCATCGCGAAGGAAAACGGCGAGACGTTTTTGGAAACCAGCATCTATCTTCAGCAAGGCGACTTCGCCAAAGCCATTGTGATGGCAGACGAAAACCATTTCGACGAGCTGCTGCAAGAGGCGCTTGAAGCTGCCTATCAGGCCGAACGTGAGAGAAATCCCAAGCTGGCTTTGGAATACTATAAGCGGAGCATGATGATGAAAGACTCCGTCTTCAACGAGACACAGCAGCAACTCATTCGCGACTATCAGGTGCGTTATGCCACACAAGAGAAAGAACACGCGTTGGCGATGGAGCTGGAAAAATCAAAACGCAACAGGATGTATGTCATCGTTTTGGCTATCGTCGCAGCGCTTTTGCTGCTCATCGCCTTTATTTGGTATCGTTTGGCGCAGATCCGTAAGAAACGCGCCGAAGAGTTGGCCCACCTCAACGCCACCAAGGACCGTCTGCTCTCCATTGTGTCGCACGACGTGAGGACACCTGTGGGGGCGATGTGCCAGGTGATGCGCGACTTGACCGACAACTACGATGGCATGGCTGAGACCGACCGCAAGGCCAAGATGGTCATGCTACGCACCTCATCGGAGGCGTTGAACGACCGGATGGAGAACATCATCCAGTGGGTGAAGGGCGAGCTGGAGAACAGCAAGGTCGAACCTGTTGACTTCAAACTCTCAGAACTGGTGGATGAATGCGTTAGGGAGCAGGAGATGACCATTGCCGCCAAATCGCTCAAGGTCAGCAATGTGGTGCCGAAAACGATGATGGCTCACGACGACGTCAACGTGGTGCGCATCGTCATGCAGAACCTGCTCAGCAACGCGGTGAAGTTTTCCTATCCCGACGGCGAGGTCAGCGTGAAGGCGGAGGATAAGGGCGGCCGCATCTGGATTGAGGTTAGCGACAACGGCATGGGTATCGGTGAGAAGAAACTGGAGAAGATCTTCAAGTTCATGACCTCATCGGCCAGTGGTACGGGCGGCGAGACCGGCACTGGCATCGGCCTCTTCGTCAGCAAGATGCTTGTGGATAAGATTGACGGTGAGATAACGATTGAGAGTAGGAAAGACGAGGGCACCACAGTGCGTTTTAGCGTGAGGGGAGGTGGCCAATGATTAGGATACTCATCGTCGAAGACCAACCGATATGCCGCATGGGCATCCGTTCCACTTTGGAACAATCCAATCTCGACTATCAGATTGTGGCCGAAGCCGATACGGTGGCGAAGGCCATAAGCTACCTTGAGCAGAATGGTAGCCAAACCGACCTCATGCTTTTGGACTATATGCTCCCTGATGGCACGGGCATGGATGTCATTAGCGCGGCTAAGCAAATCTGTCCCGATGCCAAGATCGTCATCTTCTCGGGCGAGGCGGGTGGTGCCACCGTCAAGCAGCTGCTGGAGGCGGGGGTGAACGGCTTCATGAGCAAGAGCATCAACTCGGAGGAGATTGCCTTGGTGTTGCGTTCGGTGATGGCGGGCAACGACTACACGGGCGAGGCCCACATGCGCATCGAGAGTGACCTCAAGGCCGATTATGAGACCATGAAGACCCTCACGCGCCGCGAGATGGAACTCATTAGTTTGTGTGCCACTGGACTGAATACCAAACAGTTGGCCGATGAGATGTGTGTCACGCCCCACAGCATCGAGAACATGAAGAGCAGCATCTTCAGCAAGGTAGGGGTGAAGTCGACCAACGAGCTCATCCTTTTCGCCTTCCGCGTCGGCCTCGTCAACTGAGAACACTCCCGACTCTAAACTCTCAACTAACTTGTTGATAACTCTTGAGAAATGAAGGAGTTTTCTCCTCATTTTTCTTGTTTTTTATGGTATATTTTTACATCGGTGAAGCAGATGTTTTTCTTCACAACGTAAAATATTGAGTATCAATAAAATAAATAATAGTAATATGAAAAAGCATTTTTTACTCTTTACGCTGCTTTTGGCACTGATGGTGCCGATGGCGGCTTGGGCGCAAGCTCCATCGCCTGTTCCTTACTTGGAAGACTTTGAATCTTATAACGCAGGTGCCACTCCTTCCAATTGGAGCATGACGTCCAATGGTATAATAAACGGAAATGTTTCATATGGCGTCAATACCACTAATGGACTGAATGGTACAAAAAGTCTTAGGATGGTTACTCCAGCTGTAACTACGTCACAAGAGCCCGTATACATCATTGCTAAGCTTCCAGCATTTGATTACCAAGCTGGTTTTCTGCATTTATTTTTTAACTCAAAGTTTACATCAACTGGTACTAATACTAAAGTAAAACTACAAGTTGGATATGTGGATAACAATAACACATTCCAAAAAGTAGGCTCGGATGTCTCACCAGATGATTCATATGGGACGGAACATCATTATAGCTTCGTCGGTACTACTTTGCCCGCTGGTGCCAGAATTGCTTTCCGTCAAATATCTTTAAGTGGAGCACGTTTTGAAGGAATGTGGGATATTGACAACGTCAATGTTTATCTTGATGTTAGAACGCCATACAATTATGTCGTTTCTGATATCACCAACTCCTCTGCTTATCTGTCTTGGGATATGAATGGCAATTGCTCATATTTCGAAGTGGAATACAGTACCAACAGCGATTTCTCTTCTGCGATCAACGTTCCCACTAACAATAAGTATTTCTCGTTGACCGACCTTGCGTCTGGCACCACCTATTATACTAGGGTGAGGGCGAAATACATCGATAATAACAATAGCTATTTTACTTATGGTAGCTGGGCGACAAAGACGTTCACCACCACTTGCGATGCGCCTACGGGCTTGGCCGTGAATCCGACTTATATCACCGAAACCAACATCCGCGTGACTTGGGACGACAACCTGATCAAGGATGTCGACCTCGAATACAAGCAATCGAACCAAACGGAGTGGCTGACTTTGGCCCAGAATGTCAGCCCTTACAACTATTACAACATGAGCGTTTCCGGTCTGAACCTCCAGCAAGGCACGCTCTATCAGGTGCGCGCTAAGTTCCCCTGCTCCGATTGGTGCGAACCCGTCGAGTTCCGTACGGCTTTCGGGGGCCTAAACGAACTCATGTATACTTTTGAGAATGGCATGCCTGCCGACTTCACCGTGACGGGTGCCGGGGCAGAAAATGTCAGTTTGAGTACAGAACAGTCTTTTGGCGCTGATCCGCATAGCTTGAAATACAACTTCGTGTCTGGCAATCCTTATCCATCGCCGGGAACATACACTTATGTTGGAATCGAAACCTATCTGAAAACCTATCAATTCAATGATTTCATGGTGTATTTTGACATGTATTGTACCGACACTCCTGGTACAGCCGAAAGTGTTGAGTTGCAATATGATGCTTGGGTGATGTCTGGCTCAGGTACTTGGCAAAGCATTTGGCGATCAGCAGGCTCATGGGGCTTCTCATGGAGCGAGCAAGGGTGGGTTGAAAGGAATGGCACATTCAGCATTCCTACTGAACTGCAAGGAGGGGTGTCGAAATTAAGGTTCCGCCTTGTCTTTACCGATCACGGCAGTGGCGAGAGCACCTATGTCGATAACATCCACATCTTCCCCAAGGGAAGCTGTGATAATATTAGCGGCATTGATACTTATGCACTGGAATCAACATCAGCCACATTCCACTGGAACGATCCCAACTACGAGGCTGGGACCACACATTCGACAGGCTTCATCGTCCGTTACAGAAACATGACCATCCCGACCAATACAAACATAGGTTGGAATGAAGATTTTATTTATGCTGACAATACAAATCCCCAACAGCAGTATACCTATACGTTGACAAACCTTGACCCTTCTAGTGCCTATTTGCTTAGCATTCGTACCATTTGTCCTGAAGGTGGCTATACGGAATGGTCGTCGCCCAATTACTATTTTGCAACGCAATGCCAAGCCTATGAGTTGAAAGACATGGAACCCTTTACCGAGGACTTCGACAACATTGTGCTTAATCCCGCTTGTTGGACTTATACAACGAATTGGAGCCGCATCTATGACGGCTATGGTGGCCACAACTGGTGTCTCCGCAGTAATTATAATCCCGTTGCAGGTTGGTACGATTATATCGACACGCCTGAGATCGAATTGAATGATAATTATGTGAGTAAAGGGTCAAGCTATCTCGTGCTTCGCTTCTGGACCAAGTGCAGCGGCGAGGTTGGCACGGGCAACAAGGTGAAGGTGTTGGTCGGCGACCAAGAGGTCGAAATTTATGAAATGCCAGAATATGGGTGCGACCAATGGCAACAGATTCACCTCTCACTAAGCCGCTGGCTCCCTGATAACAACGGAAGCACCAAAACGATCAGCGTCAGATTCGACCACGGAAGCGATGCGGCCGCCGAGTGGTTCATCGACGATGTGGTGATTACCTCTTTCGATAACGAAAGCTACGGTATGAGTATTTTTGACGATGCGCTTAGTAACAATTCTGACTGGAATAATAGCAACAACTGGTATCCTGTCGCACCCTCATATTCACCTTCCTTGAATGTGACGCTTATGAGCCGCGCCGATGTGCCTGACGGTTGCGACCCGACAGTGGGCACGTTGCGTTTTGGTACGCAGGGTTATCTTGACATTAATTCTGGCGGTGAGTTGACGGTTGGCGAGATGGACATTCCTGAAAACAAAGTGAATGTGGAAGGTGGCGGCACCCTCAATATCGGCACGGCCAGCTTTGGCTTTGACAAGGTTTTTGCTAGTAATGAGGGCAACTGGAACATCACCACCCTCAATCAAAATGCCCATCATCTTACTATCAGCAGCGATAACGCGACGGTCGGAACTGCCAATTTGACGGCTCCTGGAAGCATCGCTGTGACGGTTGGTAGCCTGTCTGCCAATACAGTCAATATAAACGGAGAGTCGTATGAAACGTATCCGTTTATGGGCTTAGACATATATCCCGATGGTTCAGCTACCATTGGCACCCTCAATGTCAACGCGGCTAGAGCTTCTTACATTTGCGGCGAAGCCAACATCACTACCCTTATTCCTGGTGCCGACCTTTCCGTTATTGTCGGCCCTGGTGGTGTCCTCAATGCCAATACCATTACAGGTGAAAACGCTGTTGCGAGCGATTGGCTGCTCATCAACGACGGCGGCCAAGTGAAGTCGGCTAACCAGTTCTTCGCCACCATCGAGAAGAACATCACAGGCTATGGCGCTGTCAACGTGAACGATAGGCTGAATTGGTATCTCATTGCGTCGCCCGTCGACATTTCGATCAACGACCCCTTGGTGCCTCTGAATGGCACGGAACTCGACTTCGACAAGATGGACTTGTATAGATTTGATCACTATTTTAGTGAGGAATGGAGGAACGAGAAATGCACGTCGGAAGGCGGATGCAGCTCACCCGCTGGAACTTATCCTCAAGGCTCCATCTATGGAAGTCAGCTGATGGTTCGCTCTACGGGTTATCTTTATTCCATTCAAGACGATATGACGGTGAATTTCAGTACGGCTCAAACCAGCAGTTCATTCTCCGCTACCGATGAAGATGTGGATGTCTACATTAACTACGATAATTCAAACACTGACGTTAAGTTGGTTGGCATGAACCTCATCGGTAACCCATTCACCTGCAATGCCTATCTGAAGCAGGGCGACAATTACATCCCGTTCTACAGGATGAACGACACGGGCGACGCCATTGTTGGAGTTCCTGCTGGCACGCCCATCAAGCCTTGCGAGGGTGTTTTTGTGTGTTGCACTGAGCCAAGCAGCACGGTCACCTTCACGACGACCGAGCCTGCTGGTCTTGGCGAAAACCCAGAATACCGCATGGTTTTGTTGCCCACCCATACGCTTTGTGAAGACCAGGACGCTTCGCCTACAACGTTATTGATAGGCTTAGACCCAGGTTGGAACTGGATTGCACCAAGCGTCGAGGTGATTGTGGAAGCGATGCAAGACGAGCTTGGCAGCGATGCCGTGATATGTGAGGAAGAAAACATAAGAGTCATTACTCCCGGCCAAATGGTCAAGGTTCATGTGGCTGAAGAAGGTATGTACGAATTATCGGGTCGCACAGTTCCCGCCAGCAGTGTCACTATCCATGACGGCAACAACTGGATCGGATACACTGGCACGACAGCAGCAATTTCCACTGCCCTTACTACAATGTTCGGGACATCGTTCGTGCCCAACATTGGCGACAAGATTATCTCTCAAGACAATGGCTTCGCCATATACAACGGTACGACGTGGAAGGGGACGCTTACGTCGCTTGAGCAGGGCAAGGGCTACATCTATGTCAGACCTTCAACCGAATGAAGACGATTGAATAGGGGAGAAGGTGAATGAGATTCCCTTCGGGAATGGAGTTCGTTTATTTTTTATAACGCGGCGGCTTGTGGCGCATACGACTTGTAGGCTCCTCACGCCGCCGCTTTTTACATAGCAATGACTTTCCATTCCCGAAGGGAATCTTCTTATTGTCGCTTCGTGTCATCGTGAAGGAGGCACGACCGCGGTCTCCAGAAATGCATAATAGCCCAAAAAATGCCTTAAACTGGTGCTTGTAAGGATTATTTCGTATCTTTGAAGGACTGAAATGCAATAATTATTAACATAAAACATTAAAAATGAAACACTTACTTTACCTTCCGAAGATAATGGGCGGCCGCCCCATGCGTCAGCTGACGCGCCTTGCCGCGCTGACATTCGCCCTCTTCTGCTGCCTTCAGACAGCGTTGGCCTACGACTTCTCCTACACCTCTGCAAATGGGCCTACTTTATACTATAAGATCACTGGCTCTAACACGGTTGAATTGACCTTCCCGACAGAGCCTAACATTATTGGTGAACCATCCGATCCCGACAACCCTTGGGGTGGTTACACAAAACCTACAGGTAATCTCTCTGTGCCTTATAATGTCGTACACAATGGCATAACTTATGTCGTGAATGCCATTGGAGATTATGCTCTCACTAACTGCACAGGCTTGATATCGGTGTGCGTGACTGATGGTGTGCGTTCCATAGGTTACCGTGCATTCAGAAACTGTATGGGCCTAGCTTCGGTGACCATTGGAAACAATGTTGCCACAATAGGCAATTCTGCGTTCTATGGATGTACCGGTCTGACTTCAGTATCCATGGGAAACTCCGTTACTACGATAGGTAGCACCGCATTTTATGGCTGTACGAATCTTTCTTTAATAACTATCGGCAATTCCGTGCAGACCATCGGGGAGTATGCGTTTTTTAATTGCAGTAGTATCACCTCATTATCGTTTCCTAACAGCTTGACCTCTATTGGGGACAATGCTTTCCGAGGCTGCTCCAGCTTGAATTCATTGCCCCTAAATGGTAACTTGAGTTCTATTGGGCATAATGCGTTCATGTCATGCACCAGCCTTACTGAGGTTTACATTCCTGTCAGTGTGAATTCCATCGGATACGCTGCCTTCATGGATTGTCCTAACTTGACCACAGTGACTATCTATAGTAATGCAGTGGCTTCTGCCACGTACACTTCAAGTGATAACTTCAAAACAAGGTTCGGCGAACATGTCACGAGTTACACCTTGGGCCCGCAGGTTACGGCCATCGGCAAGTATGCGTTCTACGACTGCGCTAGCATGACGGAGGTGACCTTCCTTGGTGCCGTGTCGTCGATGGGATTCAACGCATTCCATTTATGCACCGGTTTGACCAAAGTCAATATCAATACGAGCAACTTGGCGTCATGGTGCGAAGCCGACTTCGGCAATGAATACGCCAATCCCCTTGTTTACGCTGGACATCTTTATAACAATAACAATAGTACTGAAATCACCAATCTGACCATCCCTGCAGGCGTGACTATTATCGGGAAATATGCATTCAAAGGATGTACGGGTCTGACCTCGGTGAGCATTCCGAGTTCTGTCACTACGATAGGCAATGCTGCGTTCTCTAATTGCACTGGCATGACTATGGTGACCATCCCTAACTCTGTTGCCACAATGGGCAATTATGCGTTCGATTATTGCATCCATCTAACAAGGGTCAATATCAGCAGCTTGGCCTCATGGTGCGGAATCGACTTCGGCAATCAATACAGTAATCCTCTTTATTATGCCAAACATCTATTCCTCAACAATAGTTTAGTCTCCACTTTGACAATTCCTGATGCCGTGACCTCCATCAAGGAATATGCGTTCATTGATGGAGAGGACATTACCTCTTTGAGCGGTGGCGCCAACTTGACTTCAATTGCATCCTCTGCATTCAGTGGTTGCACCAGTCTTGCCTCTGTGACCATCAATAGCAATGCCATGGCCTCGGCCACCTACACCAATTCAAACAATCTGAATACCATTTTCGAAAACCGGGTCATAAGCTATACCTTTGGTCAGTCAGTGACTTCCATTGGTGAGTATGCACTCTATGGTGGCAATCATATCACAACCTTGAAATTCCTCGGCCCAGTGTCATCTGTTGGAAGCAATGCATTCATAGGCTGCTTTGGCTTGGAAACACTTGTCATTGCTAACTTAACGGCATGGTGCGGGATTGACTTTCCCGTATCAAGCAACAATCCGATTACAATTACCAACCATGTCTATAACACTTCCAATACGGAGATTCACAGTCTGACTATTCCCTCTGGTGTGACCTACATAGGCCAAAATGCTTTTTATGGCTGGAACGGTCTGACTTCACTGACCATCGGCGATAATGTGACTACAATTCGAAACGGAGCGTTTTGGTATTGTGCCGGCATTACCACGGTGACCATCCCCAATAGCGTAACGTCTATCGGCAATAATGCGTTTAATGGTTGCGTTGGTCTGCAACAGGTCAAAACCAACAGCTTGGTTGCATGGTGCGGAATCGACTTCGGCAATCAATACAGCAATCCCCTTTATTATGCCCACGATCTTTATCTCGGCAATACTAAAATCACCAGTATGACCATCCCTTCGAGTGTGGCTACCATCAAAGACTATGCGTTCTATGCTTGTACTGGCCTCAACGCGTTGACCCTCCATTCAGGCGTAACTTCTATTGGGATGGCTACGTTTTCGGGCTGCACTGGCCTGAGCGAGATGCACGTTGGTGCTTCAATACCTCCTACCGTTGCCAGCAACTCTACATTTACAGGTATCTCGACTACTATTCCAGTTTATGTACCATTGGGACGTATTTCCACATATCAAGCGGCGCAATATTGGTCAAGGTTCACCAACTACAAGGGAGCTGCCTCTCCCGACGACCTCATGGTGACCGTGCCTTATGAACAAGAATTCTATCAAAGTATCATCCCTAGCAAATGGACCTCCTATGAAGGACAACTGGTCTGGAATGGCTCGATAAACAAGTACACGGCTAACATGTCGACGAACATCGATCATTGGTACTTCGGATTTGTCAATGGCGTCTTCCTCTCATCCCACGCCTGGGCCAACATTGGGAACACGAACCATGCCTTCTGGCTGGTGTCGCCTATCATGCACCTCGATGGAGAGTACAACATGCTCAGCTTCGATATGGCCCTCACCCAAGCCTCGGGCTTCTTGACGCCAGTTACCCCGGGCGCGCAAAACAACACGCGTATTTTTGCGCTCGTCTCGACCGACCACGGCTTGACGTGGACCAAGCTTGAAGCATGGAAGCATGGGTTGGGTGGCTATACCGAAATTGAAAGTCTCACACCTCATGCCACCACTCTCGAATACAACCTCGCGAGCTATGCCGACCAAGACATCATGGTGGGTTTATACATGGAATGCACCAATGCTAACGACGCTGCCAACCGTGTGCATATCGACAACTTTAAGGTAGAGGGATATGATTTAACTATTCCGCCCACCATCACCAGCGTTGAGACCGATGGCCATTCGGCCACCGTCAGATGGGAACCGGCCAACCCATGGCAACAAGATTGGGATGTTTATTATGATGTCAATGGAAGTAGTTTGCCCGATCCATATAACTATCCTTCTTTCTTTACGATGGAATGGCTGAACAATTCAGGCCGATATTTCTTTGTCTCTGGTAACACCCATGAACAGGTCATCAATGGGCTGGAAGCCGCTTCATACTACCGTGTCTGGGTGCGTCATCGTGATCCGGTCTTTGGAACCGAAAGCAGTTGGACCCCAACCACATATTTCCAAACCACTTCGCTTTGCGCCCCGCCCAAGAATCCCCAAGTGGTGACCACGCAAACCACCGCCACCATCACCTGGGAGCCTGGACAGCCCAACCAGACCAGTTGGTATATCTATGTGTACGGCTATGATGATATGTATGGTCACGATCTCACCTCGCCTTCTTTTACAATGACAGGACTTACACCTGGTTCGGAGTTTCAGGCCCAGATTAGCGGCTCTTGCACGGGAGGCGACGGTGGTAGTGAATCCATCTGGGTGGAGTTCTCGACCGACGACTATGATCGTCTTACAGTGAACGAAGGTAACGAGACAAATGAAAATGTGGTTATTATGGGCGATTATTGCTGCATGTCCAACCCCATGTCACAGACACAATTTGTCATCCCGGCTGATATGCTGACTGATATGCAATATAGCACCATCAAAAAATTGAGTTTCTATAGCGAATCAGATAGTGAAGAATGGGATGATGCATCCTTCCAGATCTTCATAACGGAGGTTAACACATCTGACTTCGTAAATAAATGTGAGGCCAATACAGTCGATTTCGTGAATTGGAACTACATGACACAGTTTTATAATGGCACACTTAGCATTGAACACCATGTGATGACGATCACTCCTTCTTTCGGTGGCGGATTCTATTATACCAACGGCAACTTGGTGGTTGGAATCAGACAAAACCAAACAGGCGATTGTCATCAAGGCTTGGAATGGCATGGCGTGAACACCAATACCACGCAGGCCCTTTATAATACGCAACTTGCGGGCGTACAATGTGAAGAGTTCCTTCCCCAAGTTACTTTTGCATACGAGCCCGACCCTTACAAGCCGCCCACCGAGTTCATTGCCTATGCTCAAGGTAGTAACGAGGTCTTCTTCTGGTGGGAGCAGGTTGACGGAGCCATATCCTATGACATTGAGGTCTCATGGAGCCCCGACTTCGACGAAGCGGAAGACCAGCTTCTTAGCGATCTGCCAGACTATTTCTTCGTGTGGGATGACTACGAGTATCTTGAGCCGAATTCGTCTTACTATGCCCGCATTCGCTCGCATTTTGTGGTGAACGGCACTGACCACTTCAGTAGTTGGTCGGAGGGTGTGGAATTCACAACGCTGTCGCCATGCCCGGCTCCGACCAATCTCACCGTCGAAGTGATAGACAACCTCACCGTTGAGTTGGATTGGACCGAGAATGGCGATGCCACCGAATGGGGGATAGCCTATGCGGCAGCAGGCGAGAATGAACTTGGTTTTGCCACCTATCACCATCCCTATGTCTTGGGTGCGCCCTATCTCGAGCCTGGCAAAACCTATACTGTGCGGGTGCGGCCCATCTGCGAAGGCGAGGTGTTCGCTTGGAGCAATACTGTCACTTTCAATACTAACAACATCGTCTTTGAAGACCAAAACGTGAAGGCCCTCTGCGTTGCTTCATCCACAGGTTGGGACACCAGTGGCGACGGCGAGCTGAGCTATACAGAGGCCGCCGCAGTGACAACATTAGGCGAAGTGTTCAAGAACAATGATGACATCACAACATTCAACGAGTTGCAGTATTTCACGGGTTTGACAAGCATCGTTGATCATGCATTTGGTGGTTGTGGCAATCTGACTTCCGTCGTCATCCCAGTCGGAGTAACCAGCATCGGTACAAGCGCCTTTAGTTATTGCCCCAATCTTACGACGGTCATCGTACCAGAGGGCCTGACCACTATTGGTAGTTATGCTTTCATGTACGACACTCATCTGACCGATTTCGTTTTCCCTGAAAGCTTAAGAATTATCGGTGCTCAAACCTTCGATCATTGCTCCAGTTTGACCTACCTCTTTATTCCTGCTTCGGTTATCTCTATTCCGAGTCATGCTTTCCTAGGCTGTTCGGGTCTGGAATATGTCAGCGTTGCGCCAGGTAACACTATCTACGATTCTCGCGACGACTGCAATGCCATCATCGCGACAAGCTCTAACCAATTGCGTATAGGTTGCAAAAGCACGATTATCCCCAATACGGTGACTTCCATTGGTCCGAATGCGTTCCGTGAAAACAAGGCACTGACATTCATAGACTTGCCTGAAAGCATTACTACGATTAATGGTGCTGCTTTCTACGGGTGTTCGTCTCTGATGGATATCACGCTACCCGCATCGTTGGATTCAATTGGCGAGAGAGGGTTCTGCAACTGCACGGGATTGCAATCCATTACCGTCGAAGCCACAAATCCTCCCAAAATCGTCACGGGTGATCAAGACTCTTTCTATGGTGTCGACAAAACCATCCCCGTCTATGTTCCTTGCGCGTCCTTTGGGGATTATCAAAACTGCAATGGCTCGCCTTGGGGTGGCTTCACCAACATCGTTAGTGAGGGATGCTTGCAGACAATAACCTTGAACGGAGGCTGGAACTGGTGGGCTCCCACAATTGAGATGGAATTGGGCGACATTGAAACGAACCTGGGCAACAGAGGCATCCTTATCCTCTCGCAAAACGAAGGCTTCGCACGCTATGAAAATGCTTGGAGCGGCACGCTGAGTGAGGTTGGACTAGGGAAGATGTACAAGATTCAACTCACGGCAGGCGATCCTGTGCTTTTCGAAGTCGAAGGAGGTTTGTCGTCAGGCACTGCCGTTACCATCGAGCCTGGCTTCAACTGGATTGGCTACACGGGTCCGGCTGGCCTCAGCATCGCCGAGGCTTTGGGTAGCTTCGAGCCAAGCGATGGAGACGAGATTATCGACGAAAACGGCGATTCGGTCTATTACGATGGCGAGAACTGGGAGGGTAACTTTACGAGCCTCAACCCTGGCAAGGGGTATCTCTACCATTCGGTAGCCAACGAGACGAAGACGATAACGTTTTAATAGATAGTTATTTCAACAAAAAGGCCGCCCGCAGGCGGCCTTTTTTCGTTTATCTCAGTTCCAACAAACAGACGTTCTCCACATGCTGCGTGTGCGGGAACATGTCGACGGGCTGTACCGCCATCACCTTGTAGGCCGTGTCAAGCAACTGCAGGTCGCGGGCCTGCGTGGCGGGGTTGCAGCTGACGTAGACGATCTTCTTGGCGCGGATCTTCAGCAGCTGTTCCACCACCTTCTCGGCCATGCCCGCACGGGGCGGGTCGGTGACGATGAAGTCGGGACGGCCATTGCTGGCGATGAAGTCGTCGGTGAACACCTTGGCCATGTCACCTGCATAGAAGGTGCAGTTCTTGATGCCGTTGATGTCGGCGTTGACCTTGGCGTCGTCGATGGCGGCCTGCACATATTCGATGCCGACAACTTTGTTCACGAACCTTGAGAAATACTGGGCGATGGTGCCCGTGCCCGTGTAGAGGTCGTACATCAACTCGTCGCCCTGCACGTCGGCGAGGTCGAAGGCGGTCTTATACAATCTTTCGGCTTGGTAGACATTGGTCTGGAAGAACGACACCGGTCCGATGCGGAACTTCAGGTCGTCGAATCCCGGGCGCGGTGATTTCATAGTCTCGATGAGGTATGGCTCGCCTTTGAGGCACTCGAACGGCAGGTCGTTGATGATGTCGTTCAGCTTCGGGTTGATGACCAGGAGTAGCGACACGATCTGCGGGAAGGCCATCTCCAAGGCGGGGATGAGTTCGTGGCGTATCACCTCGTTCTCCTCGCTGATGACGAGGATGACCATAAACTCACCTTTCGAGTTGCAGCGGACGACGAGGTTGCGCATCAGGCCCTCGTGGGCGCGGAAGTTATAATAGGGGAGGTGGCGTTCCATCGTGAAGCGACGGACGAACAAACGAATGTCGTTCGACGGGTCGGCCTGCAGGTGGCATTGCTCGATGTCGACGACGCGGTCGAAGAGCTGGGGCAGGTGGAAGCCGAGGCCCTTGCAGGCGTCTTCGTCGTGGGTGCCTGTGGGCGCGCCGTCGGTGAGCCACTTGCGGTTCGAGAAGGTGTATTCCAACTTGTTGCGGTATTGGAACTGCTTCTCGCAGCCAAGGATAGGCCGTATCTCGGGATATTCTATCTTGCCGATGCGGTCGAAGTTGTCCTTCACCTGCTTCTGCTTGTAGTAGGTCTGCCACTCATAGGCCATGTGCTGCCACTTGCAGCCGCCGCAGAGGCCGAAGTGCTGGCATACGGGTTCCACGCGCTTGTCCGACAGTTTCTTGAAGTTCAAGATCTTACCTCCGAAGAAGTTCTTCTTGCGCTTGTAGACCTCGATGTCGACCACATCGCCAGGCACACCATAGGGGATGAAGACTACGCGCCCTTCGGGCTTGGCCACCGACATACCTTCGGCACCAGCGTCGATGATTTCAACGTCTTCGATGTATTCGGGTTCTCGTTTTATTTTGCTTCTAACCATTTTTTATTTGTTTATTGCCTATGGCCGATAGCTCATGGCCTATGGCCGCCTTTACGATACGTTAGAGCGGCCATAGGCCATAGGCTATTGGCCACTAAATATCTCCCAGGTTTTCTTCGCCTGTTCCTCAAACAGCTGCATGCCGTTATACACCTTGGCGCCCCAGGTCTTGCCCAATTCCATGAAAGAGGTCTCTTTTGGGTTGTATATCAGGTCGATGAGGACGTGTTTGTTGCTCAAGGCTTGGTAGTGCAGGTTGGGGAAATCCTCGGTACGTGGTGCCATGCCCAAGGGCGTCGTGTTGATGATGAGCAAGTTCTGCCTTATGATCTCGTCGGTCAGGGTGTCGTAGGTGTAGTCGCCTCTCTCAGCGCTACGGCTGACGGTGGAATATGGGATGCCTTTCTGCCTCAGCACATACTGCACCGCTTTGGAGGCGCCTCCTGTGCCCAAAACCAGCGCATGCCCAATAGCCTTGCCGTTGATGGCGCGGTTGAGCAGCTGCTCGAAGCCGTAGACGTCGGTGTTGAAGCCTTTCAGCTTGCCTGCTGTGATCTTCACCACGTTGACGGCGCCGACTTCCTTAGCCATGTCATCGATTTCGTCAAGCAAAGGGATGATGGCTTCTTTGTAGGGTATGGTCACGTTGAACCCGCATAGGTCAGGGTAGGTGGCCATCACCTCGTGGATTTCATCCACCGACTTGAGGTCGAAGTGCTGGTAAACGCAGTCCAAGCCCTCGTATTCGAATTTCGCGTTGAAGAGGTGGCGCGACTGCGAGTGTTTTAAGGGATGTCCAATGAGTCCGTAGCGTTGCATGGTTATCTTTATTTGATTCCGAAAATTGCTCCAAATCCCAAGGTGCACACCACGCCGACGATGACACTGGCCAGCACCACGCCGCCGATGACGGCGAGAACGCTCTTCTTGAAGTCCATGTCGAGGAAGCTGGCGGCAAGGGTGCCCGTCCAGGCCCCTGTGCCGGGCAAGGGGATGCCGACGAAGAGCAGCAAGGCCCAATACAGTCCGCGACCCGCCTTAGCTTGTAGTTTTTGACCGCCTTTCTCGCCTTTCTCGAGGCACCAGTTGCAGAATCTATTGAACCAACGTACGTTGACGTTCTTGCCCCATTCCAGCACCTTGCGGGCAAAGAAATAGATGAAAGGCACTGGCAGCATGTTGCCGATGGCAATGATGATATACGACCAAAGCAGGCTGAAGTCGGGGTTTGCGGTGTGGATGCCATAGGCTACGGGCAATGCGCCGCGCAACTCGATCAGCGGTACCATGGCGATGAGGAAGATGTATATGTAGTTCTTCATGAGATTGGGGTGTCGGGAAGGTTTTCTTGGCTCTTCTTGTGCTCGGCAATCAGCTCAAGGATCTCTGTGTCGTTGGCCAGCAGCTCGCGGTCAAACTCGATGAAGTCGGCATAGCCCTCAAAGTCGGCAACGAGTGCCCGTTCTAAGGCTTCCAATCCATCTTGACGGCTGCCTTTGACAAAGAAGGCATAAGCCAAAAGATAGAGCAGCGACGGATCGTTGTCGGTTTGCAGCAGTCCGAAGTTGATGGTGTTGATGGCCTCGTCAATTTTGTCCTGCTCGCCATAGAGGTCGGCAATATAATAATAGGCGTCGGCGTCGTTGGGAGTCTGCTCCTGTATCTTGCGCAGGTATTCCATGGCTTTGTCGAAGTCATTCAGCTTGCGGTAGTCGGCCGCGATGGAGTAGAGGTGGTCGGTCTCCCATGGCTCCAGCTGATAGGCTTTCTCGAAGAAACGGATGGCTTTGTTACTATAACCGCGGTCGCTGTACACATAACCGAGTCCGGCATAGCCGGCCCCTATCATCGGGTTGATCTCAAGGGCTTTGTGGAAATGCTCTTCGGCAGTCTGCAAGTCGTTGATGCGATAATAACAGTCGCCGATGGTGGTGTGTATCATGGAGGTCTCTATGCCGTTGCGCAGGGCTTCCTCGAGGGTGTCGATGGCTTCCTTGTAGCGTCCGAGGTCGTAATAGATATCGGCCAGATGCATGTTGGTCCATAGGTCTTGCGGGTCGATGGACAGGGCGAACTCATATGGGTCGATGGAGTCTTCGTATTGTCCCATCATGCGATAGACGTCGCCGATGTTGGTCCAGGCCTTGCTGTTGTATGGGTCTTTGTCGACCAGACGTTGGAAGTAGGCGATGGCTTCTTCTTTTCGTCCAGCGCTGAGGTAGCAGCAGCGGATCTCGTGGTAGATGGTGTCGATCTCGTCAGTGTAAGGCAATGCCTTGTTGTAGAACTCCAGGGCGAGGTCGTATTTCTGCATGCGCTGGTATTCGTAGGCTATGGCGTTGTAGAGGTCGTATTTCTCGTCCTCGTCGAAGTAAGGAAGGGCGCTGAAGTAGTTCTCCAGGGCTTCTTTCGATTTGCCCAAGGCGGCCAAGCAGGAGCCTAGGGTGAGGAAATAGTCGGGGTCGTCGTCCTCGTCGCGCTCCACGTGTTGCATGATATCGAAGGCGCGTTGGGCGTCGTTTTCGAGCAGATATTGGCGTGCATACTTGATTTTCAGCATGTTGCTCTCTGGGTGCTGCTCGAGGGCCATCTCCACCGCTTGACGCGAATGCCGCAGGTCGTTGTGCTGCGTGTAGTGGTCGATGATGAATTCAAACTCTTCGCTGTCGAAATAGGACGAATTGTTTTGCTTCAGCATGTCCTCATACCGCTCCAACGCCGCCTGTCGGTCTTGCTCCTCTTCGTAATAATCGTCGATATCTTCGTCGTCAAACATAGCCTGTCGGAAATTTGGTGCAAAAATAATAAAAATCGGGAAAGTTTAATTGGTTTTTTTACATACCTTTGCAAACAGAAATCTATAATAATAAAGAATATGACTATCAATGAATTAGAAAGAATCGCGACTCAGGTGCGCCGCGACATCATTCGTATGGTGCATGGCTGCCAGTCGGGCCACCCGGGCGGTTCGTTGGGCGCAACTGACATTGTCACAGCGCTTTATTTCGATCAGATGCAGATCGACCCCGCCAAGTTCCGCATGGACGGCAACGGCGAGGATATGTTTTTCCTTTCCAACGGCCATATCAGCCCGATGTTCTACAGCATCTTGGCGCGTCGAGGCTATTTCCCCGTCAGCGAGTTGGCTACCTTCCGTCGTCTCGGCACCCGTCTTCAAGGCCATCCTACCACGGCTGAAGGGCTGCCTGGCGTCCGCATCGCCTCTGGCTCGCTCGGCCAAGGGCTCTCTGTCGCTGTTGGCGCTGCCCAGGCTAAGCGCCTCAATGGCGACAAGCACCTCGTCTTCGTCCTCATGGGTGATGGCGAGCAGGAGGAAGGCCAAATTTGGGAAGCTGCCATGTATGCCCCCGCCAAGGGCGTCGACAACCTCGTTGCCATCGTCGACTACAACAAGAAACAGATCGATGGCTCCACCGACGACGTGCTTAACCTCGGTGATCTTCGTGCCAAATACGAAGCCTTCGGCTGGAACGTGCTTGAGATGAGCGGAAACAATATGCAGGCCGTGGTGAACACCCTGCAGTTCGCTCGCGAGAACGCTTTCCAAGGCAAGCCTCAGCTCATCCTCGCCCACACCGAGATGGGCATGGGTGTCGATTTCATGATGGGTACCCACAAATGGCACGGCTCGGCACCTAACGACGAACAAGCCGCCAATGCATTGTCACAATTAACCGAAACTTTAGGAGATTATTGATATGGACTTTACGATACAGAACAACAAAGATACTAGATCGGGATTCGGTGAAGGTCTGCTCGAGGCAGGTCGCCGCAACCCCAAGGTGGTGGCTTTCTGCGCCGACCTCACAGGCTCATTGAAGATGGGCGACTTCGCCAAGGAGTTCCCTGAGCGTTTCTTCCAGACAGGCATCGCCGAAGCCAATATGATCAACATGGCGGCAGGTATGGCTTTGAGCGGCTTCGTGCCGTTCACGGGCACCTTCGCGGCCTTCTCGACGGGACGTGTCTACGACCAGATCCGTCAGAGCGTGGCCTATTCCAACAAGAACGTGAAGATTGCAGCATCGCATGCAGGTGTCACCCTCGGCGAAGACGGTGCCACGCACCAGATCCTCGAAGACATCGGTCTGATGAAGATGTTGCCCAACATGACCGTTATCGTGCCTTGCGACTTCAACCAGACCAAGAATGCTACCATTGCCGCCGCCGAATACGACGGTCCCGTGTACCTGCGTTTCGGTCGCCCGAAAGTGCCGAACTTCACCCCGGTGGACGAGAAGTTCGTCATCGGCAAGGCCCAGATGCTGCAGGAAGGCAAGGATGTGACCATATTCGCTTGTGGTCACCTTGTTTGGAAGGCCGTGTTAGCACTTCCTATCTTGAAGATGATGGGCATCGACGCGGAATTGATCAATATCCATACCATCAAGCCGTTGGACGTGGAGGCCGTGCTGAAGTCGGTGAAGAAGACCCGTTGTGTGGTCACCGCCGAGGAACATCAGCGTAATGGAGGCCTTGGCGACAGCATCGCACAGGTGTTGGCCATGAACGATCCTTGCCCGATGGAGATGGTGGCTGTCAACGACGTGTTCGGCCAAAGCGGCACACCCGATGAGCTGCTGAAAGCCTATCATCTCGACACGCCCGACATCGTGGAGGCGGTGAAAAAAGTTGTTGCCCGCAAACAATAAAGGACAAGAATGAACGATTTAATAACGTAATATAGATTCCCTTCGGGAATGGTGGCTTGTTTCTTAGGTACCACGCGGCGGTTTGTGACCGTTACTTGCCGTGAATTGGAATAGGCCGCCGCTGGGCGCTTTTTGTTGCCCTCCATTCCCGAAGGGAATCTCAACAAGTAAATTACAATCTGAATATGAAAAAACTAACTTATCTATCCCTTCTCGCCATAGTCATGCTTGGCATGATGACGGCATGCAACAAGAAACAAAAAGAAGAAGAACAGCCTAAAGCCATGAACGTCATCTATATGATAGGCGACGGTATGGCCTTGCCTCAGGTGTATGCAGCCATGCTCGCCACAGGCGAGGAGATGTCCTTCGAACAATTCCCATACATTGGCGTGGTTGACACACACTCCGCCAGCAACGAGATCACTGACTCGGCTGCAGGTGGAACGGCTTTGGCCAGCGACCATAAGACCAACAATGCCATGCTGGGCATGAATCCCGATACCGTTCCGGTGAAGACGGTGCTTGAGACATTGCATGAACAAGGCAAGGAGACAGGCATCGTAGTGACGAGTTATGTCACACACGCCACGCCTGCCGCCTTCTATGCCGAGGTGCCGCATCGTCGTCAGTATGAGGATATCGCTATGCAATTGGCGGAATCCGACAACATCAACCTGATTATCGGTGGTGGCCGTAAGCACTTCAACCAACGCAATGACAGCCTCAACCTCATCGAGAAGATGGAGAACGAGCTTGGCTGGAAGGTGTATGACACCTTGGACAACATTGACTATGACTGCAAGAAATACGCCGTTATTGCCGATGACGGTCATATGCCTACGGCGGCCGATCGTGGCGACTTCCTTCCCCGTGCCGTGAAAACGGCCTTGAAGACCCTTGACGACGCCGAGAAGGGGTTCTTCCTTATGGTGGAAGGCTCGCAGATCGACTTCGCCTGCCATGGTCACGACTCCACTTGGATGATAGACGAGATGATGGATTTCAACTATGCTGTTCAGGTTGCCCTCGACTACGCCAAAGAGAAAGGCAATACGCTTGTCGTCGTCACCGCCGACCATGAGACAGGCGGCCTTACCTTGCCCGACCCCCAAGGCAAATACACCAATGTCGTGTTCAACTATTCAACGGGTAGCCATACCTGCTTGCCCGTTTTAGTTTATGCCTATGGCCCTGGCGCCGAACAATTCACGGGTTGGATGCAGAATAGAGACTTGAAAGCCAAGATAATGAACGCTTGCGGCTTGGAGAATGTCAGCGACAGCCTTGTGGAGAAAGACGGTGGCAAACACTTCAAGGCCGTCAAGGTGAACCTTGATTCGAACCGTAACAACTGATTGCTGACCCAATGAAACTCTCTGTCGTCATCGTCAACTACAACGTCGAGTACTTCCTCGAGCAATGCCTCTACTCGGTGCGTCGCGCCATGCAAGGCATCGAGGGGGAGGTGTTTGTCGTCGACAACAACTCCGTCGACGGCTCGTTGAGGATGCTGGCGCAGAAGTTTCCCGAGGTGAAGGTCATCGCCAACAAGGAGAACGTGGGCTTCAGCCGTGCCAACAACCAAGCCATCCGAATGTCGACAGGCGAGTATGTGCTGCTCCTCAACCCCGACACGGTGGTGGAGGACGACACTTTCTCGAAATGCCTCGCCTTCATGGACAGTCATCCCGATGCGGGTGGTCTCGGCGTGAAGATGGTGGACGGCAAGGGACAGTTCCTTCCCGAATCGAAGCGCGGTCTGCCAACGCCTGCGACGGCATTCTACAAGATGTTTGGCCTCTGCAAGCTCTTCCCACACAGCAAGCGCTTTGCACGGTATTACATGGGTCATCTCTCTGACGACGAGACCAACGAAGTTGAAATCTTGGCTGGTGCCTTTATGTTGATGCGTAAGGAGACGCTCGACAAGGTGGGCCTCTTAGATGAGACCTTCTTCATGTATGGCGAGGACATCGACCTGTCGTACCGCATCACCCAGGGGGGATACAAAAACTACTACTTTCCTGAGACGCGTATCATCCACTACAAGGGCGAGAGCACGAAGAAGACTAGTGTCAACTACGTGTTTGTCTTCTATCGCGCCATGGAGATCTTTGCCAAGAAGCATTTCGGCAACTCCTGGGCCAAGTCGTTCTCATTCCTTATTAATATGGCCATCTACATCAAGGCTTTCTTTGCCTTGGTGTCGCAGTTCTTCCACAAGGCGGCTGTGCCTTTCCTGGATGCCGTGTTGGGCTATGGAGGTTTGGCGGCCATCAGTTATTTCTGGGGACATGGCACCATCTATAGCGGGGCAGGGAGTTATCCCACGCTCTTGTTCGCTGCCGTGTTGCCAGCCTATATCTTGATTTGGCTTGCCTGTACCTATTTTGCGGGAGGCTACGACAAACCCTATAACATCGGTAAGGCTATCTTGGGTGTGGCCTTCGGTAGTGCCGTCATTTTGGTTCTTTATGCTTTATTGCCCGAGAGCCTGCGTTTCTCTCGCGCTTTGATCCTCTTCGGTATGCTATGGCTGGCCTTGGAGATGAGCCTCACTCGTTTTGTCGGCATTCTGTTGGGCAACGAGAACTTCCAGTCGAAGAAGACGGAAAAGAAACGCTTCCTCGTCATCGGCAGTCCTGAGGAAACGCAAAGGGTCAACTCCATTTTGGAGAGCACCTCCATCAAACCTGATTTCATCGGTTTAGTGAGCTCGGAGACGCAAGGCGAGGCTCCTGAAGGCTTCATCGGCAACCTCTCGCAGGTGCCCGATATCATCGAGATTTACAAGATCACGGAAGTCATCTTCTGCTCCAAGGATGTGCCGCATCAGGTCATCATCGACAAGATGGTGGACTGGCATGCCACCAATGTGGATTACAAGATTGCGCCCGAGGACAGTCTGTCCATCATCGGCAGCAACAGCATCAACACCCGTGGTGACCTCTACACTGTCGATATCAAAGCCATTGATACGGTGGCCAACCGCCGCAACAAACGCCTCTTCGACGTGGTGATGAGCCTGTTCAGCATCATCTTCTGGCTACCTCTGGCCTTGGTGGTGAAACAGCCCGTCCGATTCTTGAAAAATGCAGTGTTGGTCCTGCTCGGTCGTCGTACTTGGGTGGGCTATTGCTCGCCTGCCGATGAGGCGCAGAAGTTGCCCAAGATTCGCAAGGGCATCTACACCCCCGCCTCCTTTATGGAGAAAGAGGTCGAAGCCGATGTCCTCAACCAGATGAATCTGCTTTATGCCCGCGACTACACGGTTTGGAAAGACGCCGAGATTTTCTTTAAGTCGGTTGCGATGAAATAAAAAAAGAGACGCAAACGCGTCTCTTTTTTGTTGGTTTCTTTCTTTGCGGTTATTCCGCGTGTTTGTAGCCTTTCACCTTGTCCCAATCACCACGCGTGAAGTCGGGCATCTGCACTGGCATTCCGCCGTTGGCAATGGAGGCTGCGGTCAGTTCACCGAGGCACGACCATTCGGCGGCATCGTAGACGTCTTGGTCGAGCGGCAAGCCGTGATGCAGGCAGTAGATCAAGCGGTAGTCCATGACGAAGTCCATGCCGCCGTGACCACCGACCTCTTTGGCTTTTTCTTCAATCTCTACGGCGATGGGGTGGAGGTATTCCTTCATGATCTTGTCGCGCACATCGGCAGGGATGAAGCCGTGCGGGTCGAGGTGTTGGCCTTCAGCAAGGAAACCGGCGGGGAGTTTGTCCTCGAGGATGGTGAAGCCAGCCGTCGGGTATTTGTTGGCGAAGCCTTCCGTGCCCGTGAGTTGATACAGGCGGTTGTAGGGACGATAGGTGTAGACGTCATGCTCGATGAGCAGGGTCTTGCCTTTCTCGGTTTGGATCATCGTAGTGGTCATGTCGCCATTGGCGAAGTCGTCGACATTCATCATCTCCTTAGCGACTTTTTTGCCGTTGTATGAAGGTGTGCTCATGGAGACCAGGGTCTTCATGCGGTCGCCGCGGTGGATGTTGAAGGCTTGGCAGAGGGGTCCGAGGCCGTGGGTGGGATAGACGTCACCCGCATGGTTCTGGTTGAACTCAAGGCGCCAGTTCTCGTAGTATTCGTGCCAGAATGGCTCCAGGTTGTGGATGTAAGCACCTTCACCGTGGATGAGCTCGCCGAGCATGCCTTGCTGGGCCATGTTGAGGGCGGTGAGTTCGAAGAAGTCGTAACAGCAGTTCTCGAGCATCATGCAGTGGCGTTGGGTCTGTTCGGCCACGTCGACGAGTTGCCAGCACTCTTCGATGGAGGTGGCGGCAGGCACTTCAACGGCTACGTGTTTGCCGTGTTGCATGGCGTAGACGGCCATGGGGACGTGGGTCTTCCAGTCGGTGCAGATGTAGACGAGGTCGATGTCGTCGCGCTCACAGAGTTCTTTCCATGCCTCACGACCAGTGTAGGCCTCGGCACGGGGCAGTCCCTTGGCCTCAAGGATATTGGTTTGCACGGCTTCCACACGGTCGGGCTCGATGTCGCATAAGGCGACGACGGTCACGCCGTCAATATAGGTCATGCGGTCGACGGCATCAGGACCGCGCATACCGAGGCCGATGAAGCCGATGCGGACATTCTCGATGGGGTCGACAGTGAACTGAAGGACGCTTTTCTGTCCTTCAATGCGTTGTGGCTCGTCGAAAACGATGGTGTTGTCAACGATGCGGTAGTTGCCCTTGCGGACCTCTGTCGTTTCTTTCTTGTCGTTGCAAGAGGTGACCATGGTCAACAGGACCAGGCCGAGGATGAAGTGTAAAACCTTGTTTTTCATACGATGTGGATTGATTTTGCGGGCAAAAATATGAATTTGTCCGTAAAAACCCCTATCTTCGCCAAAAAATTCCACCCATGAACGAACTTTTTGCCATAGCGGGTCATTTCATCGATCCGAACACCATCGAAGACATTATGCCTTTGGGCAACGGCCTCATCAACGACACCTATAAGATTATGGTCAAAGGCGAGGCCAAGCCGAAATACGTCTTGCAACGCATCAATAACGCTGTTTTCACTGATGTGGACATGCTCCAAAACAACATCGATGCCGTGACCAATCATATTCGGAAAAAGTATGAAAGTCAAGGCATGGCTGACATCAATCGCAGGGTTTTGCACTTTTTGAAAGCCGATATGGGGAAGACCTACATCTTAGAAAACGAGAAATATTGGCGTGTGATGGACTTCATTACCGACAGCTACACCTACGAGGCCGTTACGCCGGAGTATGCCTACTATGCGGGCCGTTCCTTCGGTGACTTTGAGTCGCTGCTGACGGATTTGGAGGCGTCGATAGGGGAGATCATCCCTAATTTCCATAACATCGAGTTTCGTTTGAAACAACTGGGCGAGGCCGTTGCAGAGGATAAGGTGGGGCGTTTGAACGACCCTGAAGTGCAGGCTTATGTGGCCAAAATAAAGGCGGTGGCAGATGAGATGTGCTTGGGTGAGCGGCTCTATCGAGAGGGCAAATTGCCGAAACGCATCTGCCATTGCGACACCAAGGTAAACAACATGCTTTTTGATAAAGAAGGCAATGTGTTGTGCATCATTGATTTGGATACCATCATGCCGAGTTTTGTCTTCTCTGACTTCGGCGACTTCCTGCGTTCGGCCGCCAATACAGGTGCCGAGGATGACCCCGATTTGGACCACATCCATTTCAACATGGAGGTCTTCAAGGCCTTTGCGAAAGGCTATCTGGAAGGCACTCAGTCATTTCTGTTGCCGATAGAGAAAGAAAACCTGCCTTATGCGGCCACCTTGTTCCCTTACATGCAGGCGGTACGTTTCTTCGCGGATTACATCAACGGCGACACCTATTATAAGATAAGGTATCCCGAACACAACATGGTGCGCACGCGGGCACAATGGAAACTATACGAGGAGGCTACGGCTGCCCTTCCAGAAATGAAGGCAGTACTAGAGGAATTTGCTTAGCACGGATCTTTTTGGCAATAATCCGTTTCTCGCCATCCAAGACGTAAAGCAATGGTGTGGCCTCGATGTCATAAAGGCCGTACAATGCGTCAACGCTAACGTCGTTTGTGTTCATGTCAATGGCCTGTACTTTGATTTCAGGATGCATTGTGCAAATTGAATCCAAGTCCTGCATTTCTTTTTGGCAAACATCACAGTCATGGTCGAAGAAAAACAATACCGTGTATTCATTTTCAACGGAATGTAAGTCAACAGAGTCATTGATTGCGAAATCGGGCGCGAGGTGGAATAAGGCGAGTCGTCGTAGTGTCTCGGCTTTGTCGCGAATCAATGCCAAATTATCGGCATTCAGATTATTGATTTCCAATCGGGAGAAATAGTTGTCATATAAGTAGACAAACACTTGGTCTTGGCTCATGTATTCGGGATGGCGGTATTTCTCCAACAGGTGCCAAAGGATGAAGTCACGGAGGTCGGAACTGAAGATGGCTCTTTCTACCAATTTGTCAATTTCCATAGTGATGGAATCGGGTAGGGGAGCCACCATTTTGTCGAAATAGAAATCCAACTGTGCAGCTAGAATGGGGTTTTCGTCCGTAGGCCCGTCAAAGGCTTCGATGCCGTCCCAGAAATGGGCGTTTTGGCCCATGGCATGCATGGAACAAAAGCCCAAAAACAAGGAGAGCATGATGATGACGATCTTCGGTTTCATGGCGCAAAAATAGAAACAATTTCTTACATTTGCAGCGGAAACAAAATGTGTGCCGTATGAAAAGGATGGTTTTGCTTTGTTTTGTCTGTTTTGTGATTACAAACATGGTTTTTCCCCAGGATGTTCCTGTTCGCATTGCCTTTTGGAACATGGAGAACTTCTTCGACCCTTATGTGGACAGCACCAAGACCTACAACGCCTTTACTGAGGACGGCATGCAACACTGGACGAAAAACCGTTTCTATCGCAAGCGCAACAACATGTATAAGGCCATCCTGGCCATGTCGGAGAACCGTCCTTTGGGCATCCTTGGCATGTGCGAGGTGGAGAACGAGTATGTGTTGAGCGCTCTTTTCGAGCAGACGCCTTTGAAGAAGCACAACTACCGTTGGGTGCTTTACGAAGGCCCCGACAAGCGCGGCATCGACCCCGCCATCGTGTATTCACTTGACCATTTCCAATTGGTGGAGAGTGCCGTGATACCCTATTACAACCCCGAGGACACGGCGTATCATTCGAGGGATATCCTTTATGCTAAATTCGTGGCCGTTGAGGTCCCTGAGCCTGTCGAAGGGCTGACCCATAAAGCCGACACCATCCATGTCTTTGTCAACCATTGGCCGTCGCGTTACAGTGGTGAACTAGAGACGGTGGGCTCGCGCTCCTGCTCGGCAGCGATTCTGCGCGCCAAGGTCGACTCGATTGTGGCGGCAGCACCTCCGGACTACCAGCCTAAGGTCATCATGATGGGCGACCTGAACGATTGTCCCACCGATCCAAGCGTCTACGATGTGCTGCGTGCCCGCCATCCTAGTGAAAAAGAGGAGGGCTGCTTCACCAACCTATTTGGCAAGAACGAAGGCCTTGGCTTTGAAGGCACGCTGAAGCACCAAACCGACTGGCAGATCTTCGACCAGATCATCGTCACCGATGGTGTGATGACGGGAGAAGGCCTTCATTATAAAGAGGGGAGTGCGCGTATCTTCCACGCCGACTTCATGCTTGAGGATGACGAGACCTACCACGGCAAGAAGCTCTTCCGTACCTACATCGGGCCGCGCTATTTCGGTGGCTTCAGCGACCATTTACCAGTCTACATCGATTTGGTTCGCTAATTCAACAAAAAATGCTACTTTTGCCGCGCAAAACCAAATTACCATGTGGGTAGTATTATCATTGATTTCAGCCTTCCTGCTGGGCTTTTACGACATCTTTAAGAAACAGACCGTCGTCAATAATGCCATCATCCCCGTCCTTTTCTATAGCACCTTGATCAGCGGACTCATGTTCGTGCCGTTTGTGCTGTTGTCACATTTCAAGCCTTTCATCTTTGAGGGTGACTTTATGTCGAAGCTCTATATCGAGCCGCTGACGGCGAGGCAGCATCTGCTCATTATGGGCAAGACCGCGCTTATCCTGTGCTCGTGGATGTTCAGCTATTCGGCCATGAAACACCTGCCCATCACCGTGGTGGGACCCGTCAACCAGCTTCGTCCTGCCATTACGGTTATCTTGATGTTTTGCGTTTTCCGTGAGAGCCTGACATGGCTGCAGGGTACGGGTGTGGTTTTGGCCATCATTTCGTTCTACTTCATGAACCGATCGGGCAAACTCGAAGGCATTCAATTCAAGTCGAACAAATGGGTCTATATGCTGCTTGGCTCTGCCGTTCTCGTGGCATTGAGTGGCGTCTATGACAAGTTCCTGCTCAGCAAGGAGAGTATCTCGCCTTCTACCATTCAGGCTTGGTACACCATCTATGACTTCCTTATGATGGCCGTGCTGTTCCTCCTGTTCTGGATGCCGAAACGCAAAGAGCAACCCTTTGAATGGCGTTGGGGCATCGTGGCGATGGCTGTCTTCGTCACCGTGGCCGATGTCATCTATCTTACCGGCCTCAAGCAAGAAGCTGCCGTGGTGGTGCTCATCCCGCTCATCCTTTATGGCGTGCGTCTCGTCGTGTCGTTCGTCTACGGCATCTTCGGGTTCAAGGAGCAGAACATCCGCAGCAAGATTATCCCCTTGCTGATGGTGCTGGCGGCCTTGGTTTGCCTGTGCATTTAAATGAAGTGAAAAATTGCTTGTTTTCAGTGTGAAAAAAGTTGCACAAATAGATTTTTCTTATATTTGCAACTTTATTGAAACAAGAATTCTTTGGATATGGAAATTAAAAGAGTTTTTGATCTTCTCGACAATTATGTGGAGAAGTATCCCAACCAGCAAATTGCCCTTGCAGGCAAAAAGAACGGACAATGGGTGCACTACAGCTCCAAGTCCTATAAGGAACAATCCGACATCCTGAGCTATGCCCTTATCGAGTTAGGCATTGAGAAGGGTGACAAGGTTGCCATGATCCTTACCAACCGCCCCGAATGGAACATGCTCGACATGGCTATCAGCCAAGTCGGCGCCATCACCGTGCCGGTTTATCCCACCATCAGCGAGGAGGATTACCGTTTCATTTTGGCCGACTGCGACGCCAAGATGGTGATCATCGACGGCCTCTCCGTGATGAACAAAGTGACCAACATCCTGCCGGATGCACCGAATGTGAAATTGGTCTATACCATGGTCGACAGAGAGAAGTATCCTTATTTCGACCAGTTGCTCCAACTAGGAAAGGAACATCCGCACCCCGAAGAAGTGGCAGCCCGCAAGGCCGCTGTCGACGAGATGGAGTGCGCCACCATTATCTATACTTCTGGCACGACAGGAACGCCTAAGGGCGTGATGCTCTCACACCATAACCTGATGAACCAATTCCCGAACTTCCAATACACGATCAGCGATGGCTCTGACAAGGCTTTCAGCTTCTTGCCCGTATGCCACGCCTACGAACGCGCACTGATCTACTGCTACCAGTATCGTGGCATGTCCATCTATTATGCCGAGAGCCTGGCCACCATCGCCAACGACATGCGTGAGATTCATCCCACGATGATGTGTGCCGTTCCCCGTGTGCTCGAACGTTTCTATGACGCCATCTACCAATCCGGTAAGAAACAGAAAGGTATAGCTAGGGCTATTTTCTTCTGGGCCTTGCATCTCGGTGAACGCTATAAGATTGACTCAGTGAATCGCCATTGGTTCTACGACTGGAAGTTGAGCATCGCCGACAAGTTGGTCTATAGCAAGATCAGATCCAACATCGGTGCCGAGAACTTCGATATCATCGTGTCGGGCGCTGCCGCCATCTCGCAAAAGATTGCAGGCTTCTTCTCGGCCATCAAGATGCCGGTCTTCGAAGGCTATGGCCTTACCGAGACATCACCTGTCATCGCCGTCAGTAACCGCAATCCCCATGGCCGCGAAGTGGGCTATGTGGGTCAGCCGCTGCCTGGCACCGAGGTGAAGATTGCCGACAATGGTGAGATCTGTTGCCGTGGCCATAACGTGATGATGGGTTATTACAAACACCCTGAGTTGACCAAGGAAGTCATCGACGAGGAGGGTTGGTTCCACACGGGCGACATGGGTGAGATCGACCAATACAACCGCTTGAAGATTACGGGACGTATCAAGAGCCTCTTCAAGACCTCGGGTGGTAAATACATCAATCCCGATGTCATCGAGGCCAAGTTCTGTTCCTCCAAACTGATCGAGCAGATCCTGGTGGTGGGTGAGAACCAGAAGTTTGCTGGAGCCCTCATCATCCCGAGCTTCTCCGACCTGAAGGCCTGGTGTGCCGAGGAGAAGATTCCTTACACCACCAATGAGGAGATGATCCAAAATCCTGAAGTGCTCAAGCGCTTCGCCAAGGAAGTCAACGAGCTGAACAAGGGCTTGGGCGAGACCGAGAAGATCAAGAAACACGTGCTGCTCGCCGACGAATGGAGCATTGCCAATGGCTTGCTCACGCCGACGCTGAAAGCCAAACGTAAGGTCATTACCAACAAGTACAAGGACGTCATCGAGAAGATGTTCGCCTAATGACTATGGCTCATAGCAAATGGCCTATGGCTTGCCTTTACATCGAGGCAGCCATAGGCCATTGTCATATGCCATAGTAAAACTACGATTACTCCAAATAGGTATAGCCGTATAGACCCGATCGGTAGTTGGAGAGGAATTCCTTGCCCTCCTCAACGGAGATCTTGCCTTCCTTGACGCACTTGGTGACCCAGGTCTCCACCGTGCGGACGAGCTTCTTTGGGCTGTACTGCACGTATTCCAGCACGTCAGCCACGGTCTCGCCGTCGATGACTTGGTCGATGTAGTAGCCTTTTTCGTCAACCGAGACGTGCACGGCATTGGTGTCGCCAAACAGGTTGTGCAGGTCGCCAAGGATCTCTTGATAGGCTCCCACCAGGAACACTCCGATGTAGTAATGCTCCTTGTCGCTGAAGCCATGCAGCGGGATGGTGTGCTGGGTCGACTTGGCAACAAAGTTGGTGATTTTACCGTCGCTGTCGCAGGTGATGTCTTGCAGCGTGGCCAAATGCGTCGGGTTCTCATCCAAACGTTGGATGGGGATGATGGGGAAGAGCTGGTCGATGGCCCAGAGGTCGGGCAGTGACTGGAACAGTGAGAAGTTGCAGAAGTATTTGTCGGCCAAGAGCTTCGGCAATGAGGTGAAGTCCTCAGGCACGCGCTTCAGGCTGTTGGCGATGTGGTTCACCTCGCGGGCGATGCTCCAGAACAGACGCTCGATCTTGGCGCGCGACTTAAGGTCGAGCAGGCCGAGGCTGAACAGGTTGAGAGCTTCCTCGCGGATCTCTTGGGCATCGTGCCAGATCTCGAGCGAAGAACTCTTGGTAAGTTCGTCCCACGAATCGTAGAGTTCCTTGATGAGCTCGTGGTCGTTTTCCTCGGGCTCTTCGTCGTCGTCCCATTCGGGCAGCGAGGTCTTCTCCAACACCTCGAAGATGAGCACGGAGTGGTGCGCCGTCAGGGCACGACCCGACTCACAGATGACGTTGGGGTGGGGGAGCTCGTTTTTGTCGCAGGCATCCACGATGGTGTAGATGGCGTTATTGGCATACTCCTGGATGCTGTAGTTGACTGAGCTGGCGCTGCTTGAGCTGGTGCCGTCGTAGTCGACGCCGAGACCACCGCCCATGTCGACGTATTCGATATGGTAGCCCATCTTGTAGAGCTGCACGTAGAACTGGGCCGCTTCACGCAAGGCCACGTTGATTTTCTTGATTTTGCTGACTTGGCTGCCGATGTGGTAGTGCACGAGCTTCAGGCAGTCTTTCATGTCGTGTTCCTCGAGGAAATCGAGGGCTTCGAGAAGCTCGGAAGAGGTAAGGCCGAACTTGCTGCCGTCGCCACCCGATTCTTCCCATTTGCCTGCACCTGAGCTGGCCAATTTGATGCGCACGCCAAGGTTGGGTGTGACCTTCAGGCGACGGGCAATCTTGGCTGTGGTTTTCAGCTCGTTGAGTTTCTCGATGACAATAATGATCTTACGACCCATCTTTTGGGCGAGCAAGGCGAGTTCGATGAATTCCTCGTCTTTGTAGCCATTGCAAACGATGAGAGAGTCAGAGTCGGTGCCCAGGGCGATGATGGCATGGAGCTCGGGCTTGGAGCCGGCTTCCAGACCGATGTTGCACTTCTTGCCATGGCTCACGATCTCTTCGACCACAGGACGCATCTGGTTCACCTTGATGGGCATCACCACGAAGTTCTGTCCATGGAATTCGTATTCCTTGGCGGCCTCCTTGAAGCAGGAGTCGATCTTGTTGATGCGGTCGTCGAGAATGTCGGGGAAACGGATCAGCATAGGAGCCGAGACGTCTCTCAATGACAGCTCGTCAACGAGTTCGGGTAGGTCGACCGAGGCACAGCCTTCCTTGGGTGTCACGACCATATGTCCCTTTTCATTAATGGAAAAATAGTTTCCTCCCCAGCCTTTTACGTTGTAAAGGTCTTCGGAGTCTTCGATGCGCCATTTTCTCATTGCTACAGGTTTTAATGGATTATAAATGGGCTGCAAAACTATTAAAAATATTCGGTTTTACGCAGTTTTCCTTATTTTTGCACAAAATTATGCACCTATGAGGCTCATTATCGACGCCGGTTCGACCAAAATGGAATGGATTCTCCTTGACGGAAACACTGTCAAGCAGCGTTTCTATACCGAAGGCTTCAACCCAAATTACGCTGAGAGGCAATGCTTGGTAGACATGTGTCATGGCGTGTCACTACCCGACGGAATCCATTTTATTCATTATTACGGCACGGGCTGTGGCAATGAGCAGAATTGCCTTCTGATCAAGGAAGTCTTTCAAGAACGTTTTCCTTTTGCCGAAATCCATGTCACCCATGATTTGATGGCGGCCTGTCATGCTGTGTTAGGCCATGATAAAGGTATCGCCTGTATCCTCGGGACGGGTTCTAACGCTTGTCTTTACGATGGCGAGCATATTACGGAAAAGGCAGTGTCGCTGGGCTATCTTGTTGGCGACGAGGGCAGTGGGATGCACATTGGAAGGGAAGTGGTGCGTACCTATTTCTATGGCTTCATGCCCGAGGAATTGCGAATGAGATTCGAAGCGGAGTATCATTTGGATTTGAAGGCATTCGTCCAACGGCTGTATCACGAGGGACAGCCATCGAAGTATCTGGCCACCTTCGCCAAGTTCGCGGGCGAAAACCAAGCGTATCCTTTTATGCATGACTTGGTGAAACGTTGTTTCAACGCTTTTATCGAGGCTTTTGTCATTCGTGACAACGCCAGTAGTTCATTAAAGGTAAGCTTTATCGGCTCAGTGGCTTTCCATTTCCAGGACATCCTGAAGGAAAGCCTTGCCGATTATGGCCTCGCCATAGGCGAAATCATGCAAGCACCTGCCGAAGGACTGATACGGTATTATCAAAGTCTTCCGGCATAATCCATCCATAGCTATTGTCTTTCCTTAACCACGTCATCTGCCGTTTGGCTGAGCTACTTCGCAGCTTTATTGCAGATAAAGCGGTCTGGTGTAATCGGCGGCGGAATAGTAGACGTAGCCACGACCTTTATACAAGTGGGTCAAATCGCCAGTCCAACTGCCGTCTTGGTAGGTAGCCTCGTGGCCGTTTTCGTCGATGATCTTGTCACCGTTAGTTGGCGGGCTGTTGAGCCCGATGGCGTTGGCGATGGGCTTTGTGTTTCCAGTATAGCCGAACCAGTTGTAGCCATGCTGTAGTTCGACATTGGCCCAAGTTTGTGGCACAGCAAATACGTAGACATCTTTACTGCTATCGTCTTTGATCACAATCTTGTACATCTCTCCGGGCTGGATGATGTAGTCGTCGCTTTTGCTGAGCGTACCACTCCAGTCGTTCTCACCGTATAAGAATCCTTCGTTTTGCGAGTTGATGACAACAGGTATGCCGTATAGTTGGGACTTAAGTTCTCCCAAGGTTATTGGTGATAGAGGAGCCCACCAGTTGACGCCAGATGTAAGATTATACACAATTTCCGAAGGTATGGTGACCGTGGCGGGACCTTCGCTCCAAACGATGTCGGGGTCTCCTTCAGTGCCGCAGTTGTAGCCCACCCAAAGGTAGTAGGTCGTGCCTTCCATCGCCAATTCGTCCTCATCCGTGGGATAATAACTGCCCACGGTTTGATTCGTGCTACCTAACCAGCCATTGGCGACCATCTCCTGATAGGTTGCGGGCAACTCGTAATCCTCGCTCACGTAGAAGGACCATAAAGTCTGTTCCTCATGCCCAGGCGTGAAGCTGAAAGTAAAACCGTTGTAGCCATTTTGTGGCTCGGTGCTGGTCACCTCCACATTGGTTGGGGCCACGCAAAGCGGGTTCTCGCAGAGGTCGTGGATATTGGTGAAGCCGCCCCAGGGCGTGCCCGTGTTGTTGTAGTTTTGGTAGGCCTCAAGGCTGCCGCAGGGCACGTAGACGGGGATGCTAGTATTATCGAAGACACCATTGTCTAACGTGGGCGGTGTCTCGCGTTCCACAGTGATGGAAGAAAGGCCTGTGCATCCATTGAAGGCAACATTGCCGATGAAAGACACCGAGCTGGGAATAGTGACGGTGATGAGGCCTGAACAATCCATGAATGCCCAAGCATCAATAAGCGTCACGGAGCTAGGGATGTGTATCTCAGTGAGACTCGAACAGCCACCGAAGGCGGATGCTCCGATGGTGGTCACGCCTTCAGGGATGACCGTGTTCTTGCAGCCCGAAACCAGTTTGTGTTCCTCAGTCTTGATAATGGCATTAGAGCCCTCGGGTGAGCTGTACACCGTGTTGCCTGCCTCCACCGTGATGCTTGCCAATGCGGGGCAATAAAAAAACGGATTCTCGCTGATGGAGGTCACCGAGCTCGGAATCGTTATCGAGGTGAGGGCGTCGCAACTGCGGAAGGCATGGCTACCGATGGAGGTTACCGAATTGGGGATCACGATTGAGGAAAAGTTGCAGCCATAGAAGGAAAACTCACCGATGGTTAGCACTGAGGGAGGAAGCGTTAACGCAGTCAGAGACCAACAGCTTGAAAAAGCATCATCATCGATGCTCGTCAGTCCGGTGAAGTATCGCAACTCGTTGAAAGAAACACTTGTTCCTTCATCTTGGAAAGCATTTTGAAATACCGTACCCAAACTCAGCACAGCTGCGGCTTCGCTGTAGCTCAATTCGTCGTCTTGGTTGGCGTCAAAGTATTCCACGCAGATGGCTTTCACTGCCTCATAGGCGAAGTCGATGTTGGCGCACGGGTCGATGTAATTGGTGAAGACACTCCAACCACTCGCTTGTTGATAGGCGGTTTTCGTGTTGCAGGGTACATAAACGGGAATGTCGGTAGGGACATAGTTAAAACAAAGTGTGAAGGCGGTGGGTGGCGTTACAGCCCAAACTCTTATTTCCTCGAGATTGGAACACCTGTTGAAAGCGCTTGTGTAAATGTTCGATACAGAAGCAGGAATCTCAATGGAAGTTAGTCCAATACAACCATAGAAAGCATGACCATAGATGGTTGTGACATCGTTAGGAATAACGGTGTTCTTGCAGCCCAAAACCAGCAGGTGGTCAGCAGTCTTGATTATGGCGTTGCAACCGTTGGGCGAGCTGTACACTGTGTTGCCTGGATCCACCGTGATGGATTCAAGTAGGTCGCAATAAGCGAATGGATTACTGCCTATGCTTGTTACCGAGGCAGGGATGGTCACCGAGGTCAGGCTAGAGCATCCCTCAAACGCAAAGCTGTCAATTGAGGTCACGGAGTTGCCGATGGTGACCGAGGTTAGGCCGCTGCAATTATAGAACGCAGTGCTTCCGATCGAGGTCACGGAGTCGGGGATGTTCACAGAGGTAAGTCCGCTACACGAACCGAAAGCATAGCTGCCTATTGAGGTCACGGAGTTGCCGATGGTGACCGAGGTTAGGCTGGTGCAATGATTGAACGCCGAATCTCCGATCGAGGTCACGGAGTTGCCGATGGTCACCGAGGTTAGGCCACTGCAATTATAGAACGCAGAGTTTCCGATCGAGGTAACCCTATGCGGGAGGGTGACGGAAGTCAAGTTATTGCATCCATAGAAGGCGTAATCATTGATGCTCGTCAGTCCGGTGAAGTACTCCAATTCATTGAACGAGGTGATTTCGGTATTATTAAAGAACACGTTGCCGTTGAATAGTCCCGAAGGATTCAAGGTGGTCACTGCGGCGGCTTCGGCATAGCTCAGTTCGCCGTCTCCGTTGGTGTCCCAGTTGGCCACGCAGATGGCCTTCACGGCGGGGTCAACGAAGGAGATGTTGCCATCGGCAATGATGTTGGTGAAGCCGCCCCAAGGTTGTCCGGTGTTGTTGTAATTATGATAGGCTGCGAGGCTTTCCACAGGCACGATGACGGGGATGGTCCTTGGAGTGCCATAGAGGAAATGCTCGGTGATTGTGGGTGGCGTGACGGCGTTAACCGTTAGGCTTTCCAAACCATCGATGAGGTGTATGCCATAGCTTTCAATCGTCTGAAGCGTTGACGGCAAAGTGAGTGTGCTCATAGGCAAATTCTCGAGTGCTCCTTCGCCAATGGCGGTGACGCCCTCGGGGATGATGGTGCTTTTGCAACCCGCGACCAACTTGTTGGTAGCTGTCTCGATGATGGCATTGCAATTGTCGCGCGAATCGAAGGTCGGGTTGTCTGGGTCTACGGTGATATGCCGCAACGAGTTGCATCCCTGAAAAATGCTGGGTTGAATCAGGTTGACCGACCGAGGGACGGTTATGCGCTCAAGTGAATTGCAGTTTTGGAATTCATATCGATTAAGAGTGGCTAGCCCAGTGAAATACTGCAATTCGTCGAATGTGCTAATGCCAGTGCCATTGAATGCTAGGCTTAAGCTACTCACTTGAGCAGCTTCGGGGTAGCTCAGTGAGTTGTCTCCGTTGCTGTCCCAATGCTGTAAGCAGATGTCTTCCAGTAATTGGTCTTCGAAATAGATATTGGGAAAGATTACAAGTTGGATGTTGCTGGTATTATAATCGCAATTTCCGTAATAGCCTTGATAATTCGACAAATCATTAATGTCGGGACAATACTCATTACTGTAGTAGCATATACTTCTATTACTATTAGCCTTTGTTGTACGGAACCATAACTCCGAGTTCCATTGTATAAGGCCTTCTGTGGGGTCATAACAGCAAAGCAAGAGATTGCTTGTGCCATCGTAGAAGAAAGGCGTATCAAATTGAATCGTCACCCAGCCAGGCCCCTGAACCGTAAAAGTGCCTTCAAACACCTTGGTGGCACCATCGAGGGACACCATGTCAGTATTCGACTCGAAGTACGACTTGCTTACATTCTTCATATACACTTGCACGCCTTCCATGGAGAATGATTCGTTGACTATATAATCGAAGGCGATGGAAGAGATGTAGCCTGCCATCCCGATTTCGTCGGAGGTATAAATTTGCTGTGACAAAGAATAATACCACCCTGTTGCAACAGGAAAAAGACCTGTGCTGAACGGACTTTGCGAATTGCCAATGGTCACGTATTGTTGCGCCTTGGCTGACCAGGGAGCAAGGAGAGCAAGGAGCAGGAAGAGGAGTAATGTTTTTCTTTTCATGGTTGGTGTGGCGGTCAAGGGTTATAAGATTCGAAAATTGGTTTCCGTGGCGGGCAAGCCAGCCACGGAAACCGGGATAACAATCACAAACGTCTTATTGTTGCTTTATGAAGCGCAGGATGCGGTTGCCGCAGCGCACGAGGTAGAGGCCTGAGGCTAAGTCGCTGACGCCGATCTCCTGGTCGGGGCCGGCGTTGACCGTCCTCACTCGCTCGCCGAGGCTGTTATAGATCTCGATGGTGCTGTTGGCTTCGATGCCGAGGATGCGGATGCTCTCCTTGGCAGGGTTGGGGTAGAGCGTCATCGGGTTGAGTTCGCCCTCGTCGACGCCTGTGCCCTTGAAGAAGGCCACGAAAACCATATTGTCGTTAACGATCACTTGACGTGGGTTGTGTGAACTGCCATCGCTCCACTTGTCAAATTCATAGCCGCTGTTGGGAATGGCGGCGATGGTGGCAGTGGCGCCTGCAGTATATGTGCCGCCGCCAATGACGGTGCCTTCGGCGTTGTTGCATATCACAGTCAGTGTGTAGGTGACCACGGCATTTGCCGAGAACTGTGCCTTGTAAGTGGCATTTTGAGTGACGGTAATGGTGCGTGGGTTGTCGGCATTGCCGTCGTCCCAACTAGTGAAGTAGTAGCCAGAGTATGGCGTAGCGCTGATGGTGATGGTAGTGCCTTCAAGGAAGGAACCGCCACCTGTGGCCGTTCCCATGGTTGGGTTGGCCGACTCAACGGTAATGGTATAATGCTGTAATGCGGCAAATATGGCGTGGAAGGTCATGTTGCCTGTTACTATCACATCGCGTGGGTTGTCTGTGTTGCCGTCGTCCCAGCTGACGAAGCGGGCGTTTAGATTAGGTGTGGCTGTAATTTGGATGACAGCGCCTTCGGGATAGGTGCCGCCGCCACTCACTGAGCCTAGCAGCGGGTTGTCGGAGAGCACTGTGACCGTGTACATGGTAGTGCCAGCGGCGTTGAAGAGTGCCGTGTATGTCGCATTGCCTGTCACCGTGACTGTTCGTGTAGCATTGGTGTTACCGTCGCTCCAGCTAATGAAGGTGAAGCCATTGTTAGCCGTTGCTGTAAGTGTGGCCACATCGCCATAATGGTAGCTGCCGCCACCAGTCACCGTGCCACCTTCAGCAGGGCTGGCATTGACGGTGAGTGTGTAATTCTGTTGCAAGAAATTGGCAGTGTAGGTGGCGTTACCATTTACGATGATGCTGCGCGGGTTGGTAGTAATGCCGTCGTTCCAATGGCTGAATTGCCAGCCTGGGTTGGCGGAGGCGGTGAGGTAAACTGTCTCGCCTGCGGGATAGGTGCCTGCGCCATCCACTGTGCCAGCACCAACAGGGTTCACGTTTGTTGTAATGGTATATTCGTTTTCGCCAGTCGCTTCTACTCTCACATCGTCAAGATACCAGTCATGGG
This sequence comes from uncultured Bacteroidia bacterium, assembly GCA_902786745.1. Taxonomy (GTDB): domain Bacteria; phylum Bacteroidota; class Bacteroidia; order Bacteroidales; family F082; genus Limimorpha. Next base: position 272,715 of record CADADR010000002.1, on the reverse strand, counting down.
CATTGGTGCCAATATAAGCAAAGGCAATATAAATAGTTTGACCCTGATAAGCAGACAGGTCAATAGTCACTTCCTTCCAGCTGTTGCTCGGGTCGGATTGTGACCATACTTGTTGGAAGGCGTTAGGATTCGGATTGGTAGTAGACACCATAACGCCTTCAAAATCCATGTCATAGCCGTATTCCTCTAATGTTTGGAAAGTCAGTTCTACATTTTTGTTAGAAGGTATAATTAGGGGCGGGCTGATAAGCCAGCCTTCCTGTGCCTGTTTTCCGTAGCGGTGGTAGGCACAGTGGGCTCCTGTGTAGGGCAAATAATCTCCCATAACACCAAGGCGGTGCCAATATGAAACTCTTTCTGTCCCTTGATCGTCAAGATTGTTTCCCTCATCAGTGGTAGCCCAACACGCCCATTCGGTAGTGCCCATCTCGAAACCTTCGAAATATGGCAACTGGCGGGGCTGCGGATTGGTACATTCTTCTGGAGTCAGAAAGATGTCATTGATACCTTCGCAATTTTGAACAGTAAAAATAATTTGATTATCCTTAAAGATTCGGCAGCTAGTCGATCCAGCACTTGAATTGCTACTATAATACACTCCTTCAGAATTTACCACGATGCCAGCAAGCAACCAAGGGCTATCATAGAGGATCTCTCCGTTTTTCCAGATGATGCGACTGCCAGAAACAAAACCGCTGACATATACATCTCCGCCATCAACCTTAATCTTAAAGGCATTTGAGTTGTCAGAACCGTCGCCGAGTGTGTATAGTACTGAGCCGTTTTTCCACACCTTTGCGACATGGTATTCGCCAACGATCTCATAACCGCATGTATAGACATCTCCGTTATAGTAAGCAATATCATTGGCAGTAGAGTTGATGTCGGAGAGTGTGTACATGAGTGAATTGTTTTTCCATACAGTGGCTCGGGGACCATAACCAGGTCCGACACCCCCTTGGTTAGTGTACTTGACACCACAATACCATACGTCAGGGTAGGCGGCATTTCCCGAAACACAGATGCCATTCGCCATCGATTGATAACCGTTCCCAAAATCCGGGCATAAGAATTCGGCATCTGATGAACCACGCCAAACAGCAGCATATGCACTTTCTTGACTGGTGTATGTGTAGCCAGCAGAGAACAAACAATACTCTGGGTCATTGGAAGAATTATTGTCATGCCAATACAATTTGTTGATTTTGGTACCCGTCGTATAGTTATTAAGGAATACTTCATCGTTTTTCATGATGTCACCATACGAAGGAACAGTACTGTTTCGTACCCAATATACATCTTGGTTGCTGGGGTTCACCACCACAGAGGAGGATTCGTTGTTGCCATTACCTATAGATGAACTATACAACAACGTAGCGTCCATATAAACTGCGGCACGTCTTTGGCCGCCATCCGAGAAGTAGCCTGCCGAATACACATGCTGGGCTTTGCTCGCGCCAGCGAAAGCTATCACCGACAGAATTGTTAGTAGAAGTCTTTTCATAATGCTTTGAATTTAAGTTGAACTTATGGTTGAATAATCGTAATTATTCTTTTTTTATATCCGTTGGGGCAAAAATATAACAAAAAAATGGCTTGGCTATAGGTAAAATTACGCGTTTTTGTGTGTTTGTTTGAAGCAATGGTTTTCGGGGAACAAAAAAGCGATATTTTTGTGCCAAAAATGGATTGTTATGCGTTGTCTTTCGTTTATGGTTTTGTTTTTGCTTGCCAACGTCTCGTTGCTTGCAAGCGAAATAGATAGTCTCTACAATGTATTCTTGGCCAGCAAAGGAGAGATGGCGATTAACGTGGCCAACGAGATTGCAGTCATGACCGGCGACACGGTTTGTTTCACCGAAGATATAAGTGCTGAACAGATGAACGAAGCCGTATTGAAGAAGCTTATTTACTGGCATTTTGACCGTAGCGAAATGACAGAAGTCGTCAACTATGCCAAAATAGCCATCGATAGTTACGAAAAACGCGGCGACCTCTTCGATGCCGCTGGATGTTACAACCTTCTGGGTGTGGCTTACCAGCGTTTGGGGCAGATGAATGAAGCCATCGAAAGCTATAACCAATGCAATGCCGCCATGACCTTGCTTAACGAGCAGGAACCTAACCCGTTCTACGAGAAGAACATCCGTTATACCACAAACAATATGGCGAATATCTATAGTTCGATGGGCGAGAATGACAAGGCCGAGGAGATGTTTATGAGGTGTATCGACATGGTAGGCGAACCCCAAGAGGACGATGATTATTTGGATTTGGCCACCTATCTTCATAACCTGGCGGATGTTTATTTGACGCAAGCCGAGGGTATGGAGGGTGAACCTCGCAAGGAGAAGGTGGAAAAGGCTGTCAGTCTCATGGAGCAAGCCTATGACTATTCAGTCAATCACGGCGACAGACCCGGCAAGGTGATTCAGCGCAAAATCGTGTTGTCGCGGGCGTATTTCGCCAATGGGCAAGCCGATAATGCTGTCGGTCTGCTCAATGAGGCCTTACAAATGGCCAAAGACGAAGAAGAGAGTTTCAGAGAGGCCGAAATCGAAATCCTGTTCGGAAAATTCGCTTTTAAGCAAGAGAAATACCAGGAATCGGAAGCACACTACCAAAAGGCGATGGCTTTGGCTAAAGAAAACGGCTACGATGAATGTCTGCGCCAGTCTTATCTTGGGGCATATGAAGCTTCTCGTATGTTCGACCCTAACAAAGCTTTAGACTATCTTGAACAAAGTGTCGCCTACAAAGATTCCATTTTCAATGAGAAGCAACAGGCCTTGATTCGTGACTATCAGGTGAAATACGACATGGCCCAGATGGAACACGAACTCGACATTCAGCAACGAAACAACAAGCTGAAGGCTCGCGAGATCTTGGCTTTGATTCTTCTTTCGGGATTGTTGGTAGCCATCGTGGTCATTTTGGTCCGCTTGGTTCGTGCCAGAAAGAAACAAAGTGAGATTTTGGAACGTCTCAATCAAACGCAGCAGAGGATCCTCTCGGTAGCTTCGCACGACGTTAAGACTTCGGTTTTGGCGCAAAACATGGTGCTGAAAATGGTCAACGAGCATTACGAAAACCTGGACCACGAAGAGCTGAAGGAAAAACTGTCTATGCTTAAGAAGGGTTCCGACGAACTGAAGGACAAACTCTACAATATCTTGCATTGGATCAGCGGTGAGATGGGCAAGGATGCCGTCCCATCAGAAGAGTTCAATCTGTCTGACTTTATCGGCAAGGGCATTAGCCTGCATTCCGAAGAGCTGAAATACAAGAAGTTGAGTGTCGAAAATAACATCCCCAAGTCGTGCGTGTGCTTCGACAAGAAGAATGTCGTCGATATTGTCTTCCAGAATCTGTTCTCCAATGCCATCAAGTTCACTCCGCAAGGAGGCACCATTAAGGTGAGTAGCATCGACGATGGCGACCGGGTGTGGGTCGAAGTGGCCGACACGGGCATAGGCATCGGCCAAGAGCGCTTGCAACAATTGACTCACGATACGGTGACTCCTTCCCAGGGTACGCAGGGTGAGCGCGGATCAGGTATCGGGCTTTTCGTCAGCCGCCAATTGATGGTGAAAAACGGTGGTCAACTGATTATCGAAAGCGCTGAGGGCCAAGGCACGACAATTTGTTTCAATGTCAAAAAGGCAAAAGTATGAAACAAAGCAAGAAAATTAGGATTTTGATGGTTGAAGACCATCCGCTCTATAGGGTAGGGCTTCGCATGGCATTGTCGTATTCGGGACTTGACTGTGCCGTGGTAGGAGAGGCCGAGAATGTGAGTCAGGCAGTGACGTTTATAAGGGACCATCCCAATGACATCGACTTGATTCTGCTCGACTATTACCTGTCTGATGGCACCGGAATGGATGTGCTGAAAACCTCAAAACAGGTTTGCCCCCAAGTGAAAGTGCTCCTCGTTACGGGTGAAGAAGATAATCCCAATATGCCCAAACTGAGGGAAGCTGGGCTTAATGGCTTTACCACCAAGGACGTCACGCCCCAGGGGCTGGCCACAACCATTCGGTCCATCTTCCGAGGAGAGGATGTGTTCGATAAGGAATCACTGGCCGAAGAGGAAGAGGATCCTTTGGTTGACCCGTTGACCGAAAGGGAAATAGAAATCATTCGTTTGTGTGCCCTTGGCAAGTCGTCAAAACAGATCGCTGAGGAGCTGTTTATCAGCGACCGTACCGTAGAGGGACACAAGCGCAAGGTTTTTCAGAAAATTGGTTGCAACACTACCACCGAAATGGTGAATTATGCCTTTTTGAACGGTTTGGTCTGACCAACGACTTCGTCGATGTCTTCTGGCATGATCCATTGATACCCCGTATCTTTCCTTAACCACGTCATCTGCCGTTTGGCATATTGCCGCGTGTGAATCTTGATTTGCTCCACGGCTTCCTTGAGCGTGCATTGTCCGTCGAAATAGGCAAATAGCTCTTTATATCCAACGGTGTTGAGAGCGTTTAGATGTCGTTGGGGATACAAGGCTTTGGCTTCGTCCAACAACCCTTGTTCCATCATCATGTCCACACGATGGTCGATGCGCTCGATAAGTTGCTGACGATCCCAAAGCAAAGCGTATTTCTTGATGTCGAAGTCGCGCTTGGCGGTGTTGCCGCTGCGGAAAGAGGAAAATGGCTTTCCGGTTTGGTAGCACACCTCCAAAGCGCGTTGCAGGCGGCGTGGATTCTGCTGGTCGACGATGGCGTAATAGTCGGGGTCGAGACGCTGCAAGGCCTCTTGCATGCCATGCAAGCCTTCGTCATGGTATAGCTTTTCGACTTTTTCCCTGATTTTAGGTTCCACGTCGGGCATGGCGTCGATGCCATTGCAGACGGCATCAATGAAGAGACCCGACCCACCCGTCATGACGACGGCGTCATGGGTCTTGAAGAGCTCATCCAAGAGTTGTATGGCATCATGCTCGTAGTCGGCCACGTCGTATTTGTCCTCGATGCTGATGTGGTGCACGAAGTAATGCTTGGCTTGACTCAGCTCATCCTCGGTGGGTGCCGCAGTGCCGATGCTCATCTCCTTGTAGAACTGACGGCTATCGGCGGAGAGAATGACCGTGTTCAAGGCCTTGGCCACTTTAATGGCGAAAGCGGTCTTGCCTGAGGCGGTGGGGCCAGCGATGACAATTAAGGTTTTCATACTTTATTCGGCACGGGCCCGTTATTAGCCACTACGATAGGTTCTTGGATTTCCTTCATCACGCTGAGACCGAGCTTTTGTCCCTCTTCCTTCATAAAGGCATACGCCTCGCTGAAGTTGTTTCCGATGATGCCATCGAGGATGGCCTCGCGGATGGCGTTCTTGATGACGCCGACTTCACGGCCCTCAGGGATGCCGAAGGTCTCCATAATGGCGATGCCGTCGATGGGCGGCTGCCAATTGCGAAGGTGGTCCTTGGCCTCGATTTCTTTCAGCTTCTCCTGAACGATTTCAAAGTTATGGTGGAATTTCTTCACCTTCTCTTCGTTCTTCGAGGTGATGTCGGCGTGGCAAAGCAACATGAGGTCGTCGATGTCGTCGCCAGCGTCAAACAAGAGCCGTCTTACTGCGCTGTCGGTGACGATGTCTTCAGCCAACACGATGGGGCGGAGGTGAAGGAGCACGAGCTTCTCCACATATTTCATCTTCTCATTCAAGGGCAGCTTCATGGCAGCGAAGATCTTGGGCACCATCTTGGAGCCTTTGAACTCGTGGCCGTGGAAGGTCCAGCCCGTGCCATCTTCCCAGCGCTTGGTCTGGGGTTTGGCGATGTCGTGCAGCAAGGCGGCCCAACGCAGCCAGAGGTCGTCGCTCTTTTCGGCCACCTGATCAAGGACTTGAAGCGTGTGCAGGAAGTTGTCCTTGTGGCCTCGGCCTTGCACCACCTCGACGCCTTTCAGCTGGGAGAGTTGTGGGAAGATGAGCTTCAACAGCCCGCTCTCGTCCAACAGCTTGAAGCCGATGGAAGGCTTCGGCGAGAGGATGATCTTGTTCAGCTCCTCGGTGACACGCTCCATGGAGACGATCTTGATGCGGTGGGCATTGCGTTTGATGGCCTCGAACGACTCAGGCTCGATGTAGAACTTCAGCTGTGAGGCGAAGCGCACGGCGCGCATCATGCGAAGCGGGTCGTCGCTGTAGGTGATGTCGGGGTCCAAAGGGGTTCTCAGCAGCAGCTCTTCCATGTCGCCCATGCCGTTGTAGCGGTCGATGAGGGTGCCGAAGTCCTCTGCGTTGAGGCTGATGGCCATGGCATTGATGGTGAAGTCGCGGCGGCTGATGTCGTCCTCCAAAGTGCCGTTCTCCACCACGGGTTTGCGGCTGTTGCGGTCGTACGACTCTTTCCTAGCGCCCACAAACTCGACTTCCATGCCATCGAAACGGATCATGGCCGTGCCAAAGGCGCCGTAGTATTTGGCTTCCTTGTGGCCGGGTAGGAGGGAGGCGACCTTCTTGGCCAGCGTGATGCCGCTGCCCACGGTGACCACGTCGATGTCGTTCGATGGCCGGTGCAACAGGATGTCGCGCACGTAGCCGCCGATGACGTAGGTCTTGTAGCCCAACTCCGCGCTGGCGTATGCGATGACCTTAAAGATTTTGCTGCTGATATGTTTCTTGAAGTCGTAGTTCATCAGACTTTGGCTTCTTCTTTGGCTTCGTTTAGGACTTTCTTATCGTTCGGGATGATGTTGACGATGGTCTCCTCGCCGTTTTCCGCCATGTCGATGCTGATGGTGTCGCCGATGTGGAGGTTGGACGAGATGATGGCTTCGGCCAGCACGTCTTCCACGTACTTCTGGACGGCACGCTTCAGCGGGCGGGCGCCATACTGTTCGTCCCAGCCCTTCTCGGCAAGGAAGTCCATGGCCTTCTCGGTGATCTCGATCTTGTAGCCCATCTCTTCAACACGCTTGACCACCTCACGGATCTCGATGCCGATGATCTTCCGGATGTCGTTCTTGTCCAAGGCGTTGAACATCACCACGTCGTCGACGCGGTTGAGGAACTCGGGCGCGAAGGTGCGCTTCAAGGCATTGTCGATGACGCTCTGCGAGTACTCGTTCTTGCTGTTGAGCTTAGCTTGTGTGCCGAAGCCCACACCCTGACCGAAGTCCTTCAGCTGGCGTGAGCCGATGTTTGAGGTCATGATGATGATGGTGTTCTTGAAGTCGACCTTGCGACCGAGGCTGTCGGTCAGCTGGCCGTCGTCGAGGACTTGGAGCAACAGGTTGAACACATCGGGGTGGGCCTTCTCGATCTCGTCAAGCAAGACGATGGAGTAGGGCTTGCGACGCACCTTTTCGGTGAGTTGGCCGCCTTCTTCGTAGCCCACATAGCCAGGAGGCGCTCCCACGAGGCGCGACACGGCGAACTTCTCCATGTATTCGCTCATGTCGATGCGGATAAGGGCGTCTTCGCTGTCGAAGAGGAACTTGGCCAGCACCTTGGCGAGGTAGGTCTTACCGACGCCCGTGGGGCCGAGGAAGATGAACGAGCCTATGGGCTTGTTCGGGTCTTTCAGTCCGGCACGGTTGCGGCGGATGGCGCGGGTCACCTTCTTGATGGCCTCGTCCTGACCGATGACGGTGCCTGCCAATTCGGTCTCCATGTGCATCAGGCGGTCGCCTTCGTTCTTGGCGATGCGCTGCACGGGCACGCCCGTCATCATGGCCACCACCTCGGCAACGTTTTGCTCGGTCACAGGTTGACGGTGCGCCACGGCGTTGTCCTCCCATGCCTTCTTGGCATCCTCGAGTTGGGCCATGAGCTTCACCTCTTCGTTGCGGTACATGCCCGCCTCCTCGAACTTCTGCTCGGCGATGGCGGCTTTCTTGTCCTTGCGCACGGCGTCGAGACGGCTTTCCAACTCGGTGATCTCGCTCGGCACGTCGATGTTCTTGATGTGTACGCGCGCGCCGGCTTCGTCCAAGGCATCGATGGCCTTGTCGGGCAGGTGACGGTCGCTGAGGTAACGGTCGGTGAGTTTCACGCAGGCTTCGATGGCCTCGGGAGTGTAGGTGACCAAGTGATGGTCTTCGTATCTCGGTTTGATGTTGTTCAAAATCTCGATGGTCTCGGCGGGCGTGGTAGGCTCGACGAGGATCTTCTGGAAGCGGCGTTCCAAGGCGCCGTCTTTCTCGATGTACTGGCGGTATTCGTCCAAGGTGGTGGAGCCGATGCACTGCAACTCGCCGCGCGCCAAAGCGGGCTTGAACATGTTGCTGGCGTCGAGCGAGCCGTTGGCGTTGCCTGCGCCGACGAGGGTGTGGATCTCATCGACGAAGAGGATGATGTCGCGGTTGTTCTCCAACTCGTTGAGGATGGCCTTGATGCGTTCCTCAAACTGGCCACGGTATTTGGTGCCGGCCACGATGGAGCCGATGTCGAGCATCACAACGCGCTTATTAAATAAGGTGCGCGGCACGCGGTGCTGCACGATGCGTATGGCCAGGCCTTCGGCGATGGCCGACTTGCCCACACCAGGCTCACCGATGAGGATGGGGTTGTTCTTCTTGCGACGGCTAAGGATTTGGGCGATGCGCTCGAGTTCGCGCTCACGGCCCACGATGGGGTCGAGGCGGTTTTCTTCGGCGGCTTTGGTGAGGTCGCGGCCGAAGTTGTCGAGCACCGGGGTCTTGCTCTTGATGTTGCTTGTCTTCTTAGGCTTCTCGGGTTGCGGCCGGATTTCGTTCATCAGGTCGTCTTCTTCCTCCTCGTCATCATCATTGAAGATGTTGGAAGCGTAGCCTTGTTGCTCTTCGGGCGCCGATTCATGCGGGTCGCTGTTCTCAGCCGTAAAGCGCAGCAACTCTTGCTTGAAGTTATCGTAGTTGATGCCTTCAAACTCGAGGTTTTGCGAGATGATGTTGTTCTTCTCGTGCAGGATGGCCAGCATGAGGTGTTCGGAGCGGACGATGTCAGAATGGAACTCCTTGGCGATGATATAGGTGAACTTCAGCACGCGCTCGGCCTGCTTGGTCAGCGGCAATGCCAGCACTTGGCTGGTGTTGCTAGTAGCGGTGCGCACCGAGGCTTCCAGTTTCTTCGAGAATACTTCGATGTTCAGGTTGAGGTTCTCCAAAATCTTGATGGCGCTGCTGCCACCTTCCTTCAACATACCCAAAAAAAGGTGCTCCAACCCGACGTATGCATTCCCTAAGCGTTGTGCCTCTTGATGACTAAGTGACAAAATGGCACGAACGCGGGGAGAGAATTTTGCATCCATATAGTTATAATTCTTTAATTTTCAATACTTTAATAAAATACCCTACTTTTCACTTGTCTGATTCGTTCAAAGTGCAAAGGTACAAACAAAAACCGCGCCGCGCCATATTTTTGAAGAATATAATAAATCTATGTCCTATTACGTTTTAGTAATGTATTAATTCTATCTATTGAATAATTGAAAAGAATATGAGAAACAGATTGTTGATTTTGATTCCTCTCGTCTTATTCATCACTTTTACTGGTTGTTACAAAGGTAGGATTTCAAAGTTGAAAGGTTGCTCCTTTGAGCCAGAGCAGCTTGTTTCGGAAATCAAGCAGGAGTATGACGCCGATTCGGTAAGCATAACCTATCGAAGATTCAGGATGGAACCCTATTTGCCCTTGATAAAAGCTCCTGTGGTTGAGATTCTCAACCCACGAATGAAGTCGCTGGATTTCAAGACACTGGACAAGACTATGAAGGAACTTGATAAGCTCGATGATGAGATACACTTACGGGATAGCCTTGAAGAAGAGTTGAAGCCGATAGCGGAAAGAATAGTGAATGGGTGCAACCCAAGGAGATATAACGATCTTATTATAGACATTAGAAAGGTAAATGTATCGGGGGAAAAAACACATCAATTTGTGTTCAGTTACGAAGATCTTCTTGATGTCAAACAAACAAAGTCCCATAAATAAATATAAATGATGAAATAAACTCTGTTCGGTCGGATTAAATCCGACCGAGTGGAAGATAAATAGTTTATTACTGCGCAAAAGAATTGATATAAAAATTTCAAATTAGATGAATATGGAGTTTTCAATTGGATCATATATAGATAAAGATCTTGACAAAAAAATTGCATTCGAACAGCCATTGTCAGAATTAATAACTCAATTTATTACAGGCGTTAATTATGGAGAAAGTATAAAAACATTCCTAATCGGTCCAATTTGTGTAAAACCAGAGGTGGATTCACTTTTTAAGCCTCGTCGACCAAAATACACCGAATACAAAGAGGGTAAGTTTGACGGATGGAGTCCTTTTACTATCGAAAAGACTTTTGTTTGTGAGATAAAACTCGACTATGAAAAGGTGCTTGAGGCCACGGAGGAAGAAGTGAAGAAGATTGTGGCACAGTCCATCATGGATTATCTACACGAACTCAAGATGCCCAAGAAAGTTACGGATTTCGACAAGGCAAGGTTCATCACCGACCTCGAGACCTTCTTTCGCAGGGAACATCTAATAGACTAATGTACACACGCCAAACATATTATCAGCCATCAAGCATCACGATTGCTTACGATGCCCACGGCACCTTAGGCGGTGCATTCACTTGGGCCCGTGGCGGCAACTTCAGCATTGGTTTCTCCTCAGGCGCGGTGGCCTCGTTTATGACCACAACCGCAGACGTGTTGACCCAAAACCTGTGCGAGGCGTGGCAGGTGACCTGCATGGTAGCAGCAGGCACGCTCTCTGGCGGCGTAACCGCAAGCATGGCTGGCGGCAGCTTCTGGGACGGCGTGTGCAACGGGCTCATTTGCTCGGGGCTGAACCATGCGTTGCATTTGACTTGCGAGAAAATCTCTGGGCCTGATGACCCGCCGGGAAACAAGAAGAACGAAGTTCAACGACTTGCAAAAAGAGCAGGAAACGCTCCTACTGTTGTTGGCGCTGAAGCAACTATAATTGATGAAGCGGCAAAATTGACTATAAAAAGAGAAGGCAAGGCAATAGGACTGAATAGAATATCAAATATAGCAGATAAAGCTGGAAGATGGTGTTTGGTCTTAAATGGTTTTGCAAATGGTGTGCGTGCTTATAATGGAGATATAACTGCTACTTCAGCAATTATGAGAACCATTATGTCAGTAGCCGAATATGCATCGTTTAAAATTCCATTTGTAGGTCCTTTTGTAGGGGTGGGGTTGTTTTATCTCGATGTCACAGGAGTTTTTGATCGTACATTGTACAATGACGCTTGGCTTTATGACAAATCCCAATACATAAAATATGATTATGCGCCTACATACTATCATTATACTCCAAGCTATCAAAGTTATTATTGAATTAAGACAGTTTGGACAATATTTAAAGATTGTATTATGAGAATGATTAAAAAACTATTTAAGGCTTATTATAGATTGTTCTTTTTCTTTTTCAGAATAGAAAAAAAGAACTCTCAAGGCTATGAAGAAACTGACAAATCTGCTACTCTTATGGCCTTGGCACCGCTTTGTCTCATATGTTTCATCGACTTATTATCCGTGTTGTACCTGGTGTCTAGGTTCATAGTTCCTATTCCTCGTCCCTCAATTTTTCTATACGTCATATTAGCTATAATTTCTATCGGCTTTAATTTTATCTTGTTTTACCACAAAAGACGCTATTTAACAATCATAGAAATGTATAAGGATGAAAACGATGACCAAAGATATAGGAGAGCATTCTGGTGCATAGTGTTTTCATTGGCTTCTCTATTTTCCATCGGAATACTAATTGGAGTCTTTGGACTTGCTTGGAAATGAAAAAAAAACCATATTTCTCCTCCACGATATAATATACCCCAAAACTATAAGCAGGAATGAAAAATGAAAAAAACAATAGTTATAATATCTATCAAGGAACTCAAAAACAAATACTAACTCAAGAAAAGCTAATGATAAATGCCTATTTCATAAATAACGGACATCTTCCCCCTGGGAACCGCATTTTCAGATAGAATAGAAACAATAAACAAAAAAATATGAATATTTCAATTGGTTATATTGCCACAAATTTATCAATTAATAATACCACAACACTTAAATTGTTTTCGGATAACCTGAATTGTCGTATCAAAGAGCATGATTATGGTACCTCTATTTATACGTTCTATATTAGCTTTATTTGTGTATTACCAGACTTTGAGTCTTTTCTCAAACCGAGAAGACCTAAATATATCGAATACGAAGAAACGATAATCGATGGCCGTCTATGTAAGTTCGAAAGAACTTTTGAATGCGAGCTAAAGCTAGATTACTCAATAATGAGTAAGGCTACGGAAGAAGAGGCAAAGAAAATCGTCGCTCAATCCATCATTGAGTTTCTTCACGTCTTGAAAATGCCAAAAAAAGTGACCGATTTCGACAAAGACAGGTTTGTGGCTGATATGGAAGCGTTCTTTCGGGAGGAACAACTGATAGACTAATGTACACGTGCCAAACATATTATCGGCCATCAAGAATCACGATTGCCTACGATGCCCACGGCATCTTAGGCGGTGTTTCCACTTGAGCCCGCGGCGGCAACTTCAGCATTGGTTTCGCCTCGGGCACGGTGGCCTCGTTTATGACCACGACCGCAGGCATGCTTACCCAAAACCTGTCCGAGGCATGGCAGGTGACCTGCATGGTAGCCGCAGGTTGCCTCTCAGGCGTCGTAACCGCCACCATGGCGGGCGGCGACTTCTGGGACGGGGTTTGCAACGGCTTGATTTGTGCGGGGTTGAACCATGCGATGCATTTGGCTTACGAGACTTTGGAAGGACAAGATGAACCACCGCAACAAGAGCCAAAACAACAGAACAATGGTTTCAAAAGGTTGATAGGTAAAAAATTCTTTTGGGAACTTAAGAATCACTATTTAAAAGGTGAAGGTGAAGATGTTTTTCTTACAAAGGAGCAATTTACGGAATTAATAATTCATGGGAAAATAGACTATGCTAATGCAGAATTAGGAGAAGATGGTTATTATACTACATCTATTAGCTTTTATGAAACCAATGATGATTTACATTATTCGTTTGGAACTGCAACAGTAAAGTATAAGGTATTAGATGATAATAAGATTATGTATTTGGGTTTTAAAGATACTTACAATTTTGACCCAAAACCTTGGGGTGTTAGAAGCTTTAAAAATGAGGTAATTACAAGAACATATAATATTATTTCAAACGGCACAGATTTTAGTATTTATTACAATAAAACGTTATTCTAATATGAGGAAATTATTGACTTTTTCTTTATTTATTATGATGTCTCTAATATGCAATTCTTGTGTCCGAAGAACACCAGAAAACATATTGAAACTTCAATTTGGAATTGATATTTCCACTTTTGATTATAAAATTGAATCCTTTGATGATCAATGGTATACCCCACATGGTGAAGGACATTGTCGTATTGTTTACTCCATAAATAACATATCTCAAAATAATATTGATGCCATTGTTAATGCTGGGGCAAAGGAGTTTCCTATTCCAGACACTATCAGAAGACACCATCGCATGCGAAGAGACATTTGTGGTGATAATCATCAAGGTTATTATATTTTCCATGAGAATGAAGACAATCCTGATGAATTCAAATATTTTGTTTTTGACATTACAAATGGTAAGGCGGTTTTATATTACCAAATCTTGTAAAGGCTTTTGTTCTTTCGTTCGGTCGGATTTGCAATCCGACCGAGTGGAACCAGCGGATTTGTAATCCGCGCCTTTTTGTCGTTTTCGGATTACAAATCCTGATATTCAATGCCAGCGGATTGCAAATCCGCTGGAACAATAGCGGAAACGGAAGGGAAGTTTTTGCCTCTTTTTTGTCGAACCTATCGGATTATTTTGTATCTTTGCACCCTTATTTGTAAAAGCGAAAAATAGAACCAGAAAATGGACGAAAACAATATCAACAATCCTGAAAATCAGGAAGAAATGCCTGAAGAACTCTCAGGAGAAAAAATTATCAAGGTTAATCTTGAAAACCAGATGAAGTCGGCTTACATCGACTATTCGATGTCGGTCATCATCTCGCGTGCCTTGCCTGACGTGCGCGACGGCCTCAAGCCCGTGCACCGTCGTGTGCTCTACGGCATGAAAGAATTGGGCGTCACCTCGCGTAGCGGCTACAAGAAATCAGCCCGTATCGTCGGTGAGGTGCTCGGTAAGTACCACCCGCACGGCGACTCGTCAGTCTACGACGCCATGGTGCGTATGGCCCAGAGTTGGTCTTTGCGCTATCCTTTGGTCGACGGCCAAGGTAACTTCGGCTCGGTTGACGGCGACAGCCCCGCCGCCATGCGTTACACCGAGGCACGTCTCCAGAAGATCGCAGAAGAGATGCTCGACGACCTCGACAAGGATACCGTCGACTTCCAGAACAACTTCGACGACTCGCTGCAAGAGCCTACCGTGCTTCCTACGCAGATTCCTACCTTATTAGTGAACGGTACCAACGGTATCGCCGTGGGTATGGCCACCAACATGGCTCCCCATAACCTCAGCGAATGCGTCGACGGCATCATCGCCTATATCGACAACCGCGAAATCACCACGCAGGAGCTGATGCAATACATCAAGGCTCCCGACTTCCCGACCGCTGGCGTCATCTACGGATACGAAGGCGTGCGCGAAGCGTTTGAGACGGGTAGGGGACGCATCGTCCTCCGCGGCGAGACCCACTTCGAGGAACACAATGGCCATGAACGCATCATCGCCACCTCCATTCCTTATCAGGTCAACAAGGCCGAGATGATCAAGAAGACCGCAGACCTCGTCAACGAGAAGAAGCTGGAAGGTCTGGCCGACATCCGCGATGAGTCAGACAGAAAAGGTATCCGCGTGGTGTACGAGCTGAAGCGCGACGCCAACCCCGACATCGTACTGAACAAGCTGTTCATGATGACTCCTCTGCAGAGCTCGTTCAACGTGAACAATGTAGCTCTGGTTAACGGCCGTCCCTACACCTTGAACCTCAAGCAGCTGATTGAGCACTTCGTGGCCCACCGTCACGAGATCATCCTGCGCCGTACGCGTTTCGAGCTGAAGAAAGCCGAAGACCGCGCCCATATCTTGGAAGGTCTGGCCCGCGCCATCGACATCGTCGACGAGATCATCGCCACCATCCGTGCCTGTAAGGGCGGCACGCCTGAAGCCAAACAAGCCATCATGGACAAGTTCGGCTTCGATGACCCGCAAGCCAGCGCCATCGTGGCCTACCGCCTCGGTCAGTTGGCCGGCCTCGAGATCAAGAAGATCATGGATGAGTTGGACGAAATCCACGAACGCATCAAGCATTTCCACGATATTCTACAAAATGAGGAATTGCAGTTCCAGATCATCAAGGACGAACTGCTGGTCATAAAAGAAAAATATGGCGATGCCCGCCGCACCCAAATCGTGCCCGCCGCCGGTGAGTTCCGCATGGAGGACATCATCGCCGACGATGCTGTGGTCATCACCATCTCGCACCTCGGTTACATCAAGCGTACCCCGCTGACCGAATACCGCGTGCAGAGCCGCGGTGGCAAGGGCTCGAAGGGCTCCGCCACTCGCGACACCGACTTCATCGAACACATCTTCACGGCCACCAACCACAACCACCTGCTCTTCTTCACCGAGCAAGGCAAGTGCTACAAGCTGCGTGCCTTCGAGATTCCTGAAGAGGGCAAGAACAGCAAGGGTCGCGCCATCCAGAACCTGTTGCCTTTAGATAAGGATAATAAGGTGATGGCCTACCTCAACGTGAAGAGCATGACCGATGAGGAATACCTCGAGAACAATTACATCATCCTCTGCACCAAGAAGGGTATCATCAAGAAGACCAACTTGGCTGCCTATAAGAACGTGCGCCAAAATGGCATCATCGCCGTCAACATCCGCGAGGACGACCAGCTGCTTGAGGCTTGCCTCACCAGCGGCAACGACGAGGTGCTGATGGCTGTGCGTTCGGGCAAGGCCGTCCGCTTCAACGAGCAGACTGTCCGCCCGATGGGCCGCACCGCTACGGGTGTGAAAGCCATTACCTTGGGTTCGCCCGACGACGAAGTCATCGGTATGGTGTGCATCAACGACCCGCAACAGACCGTCTTGGTGGTCTCCGAGAAGGGCTTCGGCAAGCGTTCCGACATTGAAGACTACCGCATCACCAACCGTGGCGCCAAGGGCGTTAAGACCTTGAACATCACCGACAAGACCGGCGACCTCATCGCCATCAAGGCTGTGACCGACGACGAAGACCTGATGATTATCAACAAGTCGGGCATCGTGATTCGCATGGCCGTGAGCAAGCTGCGTGTGATGGGTCGTGCCACCCAGGGCGTGAAGCTCATCGACCTGCGCGGCACCGACGAGATTGCCGCCGTCACCAAGACCGAGCATGAGGACGAAGAAGAAGTTGAGGCCGTTGAGCCCGTCGAAGGGCCGACCCCCGATGGAACCGAGGTCGTTGAGCCTGTCGAAACGCCGACTGAAGAAGGTGAAACCACTTTGGAACAATAATTGTAAGGGAACAAGATAACAAACGAAAATTGTCAAACTTTAAATAATAGAGAAAATGAAAAAAGTAATGATTTTGCTGGCCGTCCTCCTCACCGCCAACGTGATGATGGCCCAAAAGAAAGACAGAACCGATGCCTTCATGTACAACAAGAACGGCCAATATGCCAAGGCTATGGCCTCCATTGAAAAGTGCGTCAACCACGAACAGTTTGCAGGTATGAAGCCCAACGACCAGGCTCAAGCTTGGCTGTATCGTGCTGCTATCTATCAGAACATTATTCAATCGGGTGATGAGGCTCTGATGGCCCAAGCTCCCAATGCCCTCGAGATTGTTTACGAGTCGCTGATGAACTGCATGAAGAATCCTGAGTATCTCAACGACAACAAGCAGGAAATCTACCAGCGTGTGGGTAATGTCATGAACACCTATTATACTAAAGGTGCTGATGATTACAACACCGGTAAGTTTGCTGAGGCCGCTCCCATGTTCAAGAAGGCATATGATATCGCCAAGAGCCTGGGCAGCAGCGACGCCAACGACATGCTTAACTTCGCAGCCACCTCTGCTCTGAGAGCTGAAGACTATGCCACCGCCCTGGGTTACTTCAATGAGTTGAAGAACAACGGCGTTGATGGTGTCGACGTCTACAAGCACCTTGCCGCCTGCTACAATGGCATGGGCGACAGCGAGAACGCCATGGCTATGATCAATGCCGGTTTGGAGAAAGACCCCAGCGATGCCAGCCTTATCGTCGAAAAGGTGAATGCTTATATGAAGGAAGGCAAGACTGTTGAAGCTGTCGAAGACATCAACAAGCTTCTGGCTCTCGACCCCCAGAACGCTCAGCTGCTCTTCGTGCTTGGCACCATCTACGGTGATGAGAACAACAAAGATGTGTACGACACCGAAAAAGCCAAGAAGTACTATGAGGATGCCATCGAGATCAACCCTGACTACTACGATGCCATCTACAACCTCGGTGCCCTCTACATCACCATGTCGAACAAACTGAAGACCGAAGCCAACGAACTCCCCCTGAACAAGGTGAAGGAATACAATGACTTGGTCAAGCAGGCTGAGGATCTGGTCCGCACCGGTCTTCCTTATGTGAAGAAGGCCTACGAGACCCAACCCACGCCCGAAGTCAAGAGCGTCTTGAAGACCATGTATGTGCAGCTCAAGATGAATGAAGAAGCCAAGGCTTTGGACGCTGAATAAGCCCATCCTTAAATGAGAAAAAGGCCTCGAGGAAACTCGGGGCTTTTTTTGTTATAAATAACATGTTTTTTCTTTTCTTTTATGAAAATTACTATCTTTGCGGAGCATAAATCCTGAAAACTAACTCTTATTCCATACATTATGTTTGAAATCATTCATAAAGAAACCTTCGCGGCCGAGACCTACCTCATGGATGTCTACGCGCCGAGAATCGCCCATTCGGCCTTGCCTGGCCAGTTTCTCATCGTCAAGATGGAGGAGAACTCAGAGCGTATCCCGTTGACCATTAGCGACTACCATCGCGTCAGAGGTACGGTGACCATCGTCTTCAAGGCCATCGGCGAATCCACCAAGAAGATGGCACAATATAAGGAAGGCGACCGCTTTGCCGACATCGTCGGTCCCTTGGGCAAGCCTTCTGAGTTTGCCACGATGACCGCAGAGGAACTGCGCAAGCGTTCCTTCGTCTTCATTGGTGGCGGCGTGGGTATCGCCCCGATCTATCCTCAGGTGAAGTGGCTGAACGACCACGGCGCCACGGCCGACTGCATCATCGGTGCCCGCACCAAGGACCTGCTTATCTTCGAAAAGGAATTGGCAGAGGTCAGTAACCTTTATGTCACCTCCGACGATGGCTCTACAGGCCGCAAGGGCTTGGTGACCGACGTGTTGCGCCAGTTGGTGGCCAGCGGCAAGCAGTATGACGAAGCCGTAGCCATCGGCCCCATGATCATGATGAAGTTTGCCACCAAGACATGCGAGGAATTGGGTATCCGTTGCACAGTGTCGCTCAACTCGATTATGGTCGACGGTACGGGTATGTGCGGTGCCTGTCGTGTGAGCATCGGTGGAAAGACCAAGTTCACCTGCATCGATGGCCCCGAGTTCCTGGGTAAGGACGTCGACTTCGACGAGGCCATGAAACGTCAGGCTATGTATAATAATGTGGTGACCCGCAAACAACTTGAGGCTGAGGAGAAAGCCGAAGGCCACAAGTGCCACATCGGAGGCATCTCTGAAGAGAGCTTCGACAAGAAAAAACGTGTTCCTGTGCCGGAGCAGAAGCCTGAGATTCGCGCCCATAACTTCGACGAGGTGTGCCTCGGCTATTCGGCTGACATGGCCATCATGGAGGCCCAGCGCTGCCTGCACTGCAAGAACCCGCAATGTGTGGAGCATTGTCCTGTCAGCGTCAACATCCCGGACTTCATCGCTCGTGTGGCGCAAGGTGACTTCGCAGGTGCTGCAGGTGTCATCAGCTGCGACTCGGCGCTGCCCGCCGTCTGCGGTCGTGTGTGTCCGCAGGAGACCCAGTGTGAAGGCGCTTGCGTGATGGGCAAGAAGTTTGAGCCTATCGCCATCGGTAAGCTGGAGCGTTTCGTCGGTGACTATGCCATCGAACACGACCTGCACTTCAGCAGCCAGAGCATCCCGAATGGCCACAAGGTAGCCATCATCGGTAGTGGCCCTTCAGGCCTCACCTGCGCCAAAGACCTGCTCTCGATGGGTTACGATGTCACCATCTTCGAGGCCTTGCACGAGCTGGGCGGCGTGTTGATGTATGGTATCCCGTCGTTCCGTCTGCCGAAGGACACCGTCGTGAAGAAAGAGGTGGAGAGCGTGCGTAAGTTGGGCGCCAAGTTCGAGAAGGACGTGGTCGTCGGTCGCACCATCACCATCGACGAGTTGATGAAACGTGAAGGCTTTGAGGCTGTCTTCGTCGGCTCAGGCGCTGGCTTCCCGATGATGATGAACGTGCCTGGCGAGAATCTCTGCGGTGTGGTCTCGGCTAACGAGTTCCTGACCCGTAACAACCTGCTCTTTGCCTATAAGGAGGGCTATCAGACCCCGAACTACGTCGGTAAGAAAGTCGCTGTGGTTGGTGGTGGCAATGTGGCTATGGACGCCGCACGTACCGCCTTGCGTCTCGGTGCCGAGGTGCATATCGTCTACCGTCGTTCCGAGGCCGAGTTGCCTGCGAGAGTGGAGGAGGTGCACCATGCCAAGGAAGAAGGCGTCATCTTCGACCTGCTGACGGCTCCTGTCGAGGTGTTGGGCGACGAAAATGGCTGGGTGAAAGGCTTCAAGTGCGTGAAATGCGAACTGGGCGAGCCCGATGCCTCAGGTCGTCGCAGCCCTGTGCCGATCAAAGACTCGGAGTTTGTCCTCGATGTCGATATGATCATCATGGCTCTCGGTACCTCGCCGAACCCGCTCATCGGCAGCACGACCCGTAACCTCGACCTCAACAAGAAGGGTTGCATCGTAGCCGACGAGGTGGGCACGACCTCACGTCCCGGCATCTTCGCTGGTGGCGATGCGGTGAGTGGTGCCGCCACGGTCATCCTCGCCATGGGCGCAGGTAAGAAGTCCGCCAAGGCGATTGATGAATACATTAAGAGCTTACATTAATATGACTATGGCCTATAGCCAATGGCCTATGGCTGCCCCAACGTAAAGGCAGGCCATAGGCCATAAGCCATGGGCCATGGTTTTTATTCCTTGATTTCAACGTAGAACACCGTCGGGTCATCGTCTTCGTCGAATGACTCGTCGGTGTAGTATTGTCCGGGCTTGCCGTCGTCCTGGAAGAGGATGAGCGTCACCTTCTTGAAGGGGATGGGTTGACCGTTTTTGCTGTAGCGCTCGATGTCGGCTTCGGTGAGGCCTTCCATGTGCATCATCTTCAGCATCATGGCGAGGTCGAGGTTGACGTTGAGCAGCTCCTGTTTCCACTCGATGCTGATGACAGCCGTGGTGTAAAGCTTAAAGTTCTTGACTTCTATCTTTTTCATGGCGTTGAGGTTTTGTTGCTGCGAAATTGCGAAAAAAAAACGAATTTTGAAGAATTTGCATGAAAATTGCAGCCTATTGGGGTGAATTTTATAATTTTGTACAATCAAAAACGAAATAAGAAATGCGTAAATCTTTGATTATCTTTGCAATGGCTTTGTTTGCCATGCCTTTGTTTGCACAAACCATCGAGACGGTCGATGTGTCGAAGGCTCCCAATGGTAAGTTCACCGCTGCCGCTTACGATTACACCATTGAAGGTGTGGTGAAAAACGGCTTGAAAGAGGGCACGTGGATTGAATACTTTTCGAGCAATACCTATCTCCCCAAGAAAATTGTGAATTACCAAAATGGCAAGAGAAACGGTGTTTTTATTGAGATTGACAAGACCGGCTCCATCACGAAGAAGGCCGAGTATAAGAATGATGTGCTTGAAGGACAGGTCAGCGAGTGGTTCCGTGGCGGACGCCTCTCGAAGGTGAACACCTACAAGAACGGGAAGCTTGACGGCCGTCAGATCCTGTGCTATGAGAAGGGTGGCAACCTTGAGGTGTCGGAATACAAGGACGGCATGCGCGATGGCCTGACGACGTGGTACTACGAGAGTGGCCAAAAGAAAATGACCATCGAGTACACCAAAGGACAATTCAATGGCAAGCAGGAGAGCTTTTATCCCGACGGCTCCATGAAGAGCGAGGCTACCTATAAGGACGGCGCATTGAAAGGCAAGAAGAAGACCTATGCCGAGAAACAGAAGCCGATGCCCGTTGATAAAGAAAAGGATACCAAAAAGCATTGAAACGTAAATTCCTAATTCTCTTTCTTTTCTGTGCTGGTATGATGTCGTTGCGACTTCATGCTCAGGACACCATTATGCTCCAATCTGTCGAGGTGATCGGTGACAAAGAGACCGTTGAGACTTTGAAGCCATTGGTGGCGCGCAAGTTGGATACGCTTGTGCTACAGTCAAAAAGCACCTCGAGCCTTTCGGATCTGCTCATTCAGCATAGTCCTGTCTTCATCAAGACTTATGGTCCTGGCGGTACCTCCACAGCCTCGTTTCGTGGCACTACGGCCAGTCATACCTTGGTGCTTTGGAATGGATTTCAGCTTAACGCGCCCACCCTCGGGCAAGTCGACTTCAGCACCATCCCCGTATTCCTTGTCGACGATGTCAGCCTTAACTGGGGCAGTGGCACCTCCAACAACAGTGGTGGCTTGGGCGGCACTGTCAATATCGACAATACTCACCACTTTGGCGATGGATTTCTGCTCGACCTGAAGCAGACCTATGGTAGCTTCAACACCTTGGGTAGCTTCGTGACGGTGGGTCACTACGGTAAGAAGTTCTCGTTTCGTGTGAAGGCCTATCGCAACTCGTCGGACAACGACTTCGAATACAACAACACAGGCGTGTTTCCTGCGCAGCGCATGAAGCAGCGTAACGCAGATTTCGTTGACTACGGGGTGATGCCCGAGGTCAGTTTCATGCTGAAAAACAGCGTTATAAGCGCCTCTTCGTGGAACCAGTGGAACGACCGCAACCTGCCACCCATCATGACCAATGCTAACAACAAGAACTTCGAAGAGTGGACCAAAGACAGTTTCTCGCGTAACTTTTTGTCGTTCAAAACCTACTGGAATACGGGTAACCTGCAGCTGAAGTCGGCGGCCTTTATTGAGAACCAACGCTATTTCCTTGAGGTGCGAAATCCGGAGACGAACGGCTTTGTGACGGGTATCAACTCGGAAAACCATGCCTTGGTGCTGCACCAGATTGCCAACCTCGAGCAGCAACTCTACCAGAGCTGGACTTTGAAGGCCAAGTTGCAATGGGACAACGAGCGCGTGCGGTCGAACAACTACGAAGGACAGAAGCTACGCAATATGATCTCGGCCTATGCCGCTGTTGACGGTGAACCGTTCAGTTGCGCCAAGCTCAACCTAACGGCGCGCTATGATTGGACCGATGGCAAACCCATGGGCCTGTTCCCGACGGCGACCTTTTCGTACCAACTGCCCTTCTATAAGGCAGTCAGCTTCACCTTGGGCTACAGCCATAACTATCGCAACCCGTCTTTAAATGACCTCTATTGGTATCCAGGCGGCAACCCCGACCTGTTGCCGGAGAATGGTCGTACGGCCGACCTTGCCTTGAAATACGGTTTGCAGAAGGGACCATTCAAGCTCGACTTGCGCACGGGTGGTTACCTCTCGTGGGTCAAGAACTGGATCCAGTGGAAACCCAGTTTCTATCGTTATTGGGAGCCCGAGAATGTGGCGATGGTCTTCGCCCGGGGCATTGAGAACCATGTCGACGCCTCGTTTGTCGAGGGCGACTGGAAGGTCAGTCTGTCGGGCAATTATGTGTTCACCGTCACCACCGATGAGAGCGAGGCCGCACAGATGCAGGGTGTCAATGGCAAGCAGCTGATTTACATCCCGCAGCATCACGGCAATATGTTCATCGATACTCGATGGAAGACCTGGAGCATGAGTTACACGCTGGAAGCCACTGGCAGCCGTAGCACCTCGTATGCCGACGAGGAGACCTATCCCTTGCGGGCCTATTGCCTCCATCACATTGCCATTGGTAAGCAGATCAAGAAATTCCGCGTTGAGTTGCGTTGCAACAACCTCACCAACAAAGACTATCAAAACGTCATCTGGCGTGCCATGCCGGGTAGGAGTTTTGAGGTGATGTTGAATTACAAGTATTGAGTTTAGAAGGGAAAAATTGTAAATCGAGGCAAATAGGCAAAATGTGTGCTTTTTTGCGTTAGATATGCAAGAAATATTGTATATTTGCCTTTTCATATCTACAAAGAAATATAAATCTTAACTCAATGGATAACAGACTTTTAGACAACAAATTACCCTATTTGGTGGCTGACATGGGTTTGGCCGCTTGGGGACGCAAGGAAATTGAAGTATCGGAACACGAAATGCCCGGATTGATGTCGCTTCGCAAGAAGTACGGCGACACGAAGCCGCTGAAGGGGGCTAAGATCATGGGCTCGCTCCATATGACCATACAGACGGCATGTTTGATTGAGACCCTCGTCAAGTTGGGTGCCACGGTGCGTTGGTGCTCGTGCAACATCTATTCCACGCAGGACCACGCTGCTGCTGCCATCGCCGAGACGGGTACCGCCGTCTTCGCATGGAAAGGCGAGACCTTGGAGGATTATTGGTGGTGCACCAAACGCGCCATCACCTTCCCCGATGGCACAGGTCCAGACCTTATCGTAGACGATGGCGGCGATGCCACCTTGTTGATTCACAAGGGCTATGCTTGCGAGAATGATCCCAAACTCCTTGACGCGCCTACGGGCAGTGAAGAGGAAAGGGCACTCATGAGCGTCATCAAGGCCACCTATAAAGAGAATCCTACCTTCTGGCATACCGTAGTGGCGGGTTGGAAGGGCGTCTCGGAAGAGACCACCACGGGTGTGCACCGTCTCTATCAGATGCACGAGCGCGGCGAACTGCTCGTTCCTGCCATCAACGTGAACGACTCGGTGACCAAGTCGAAGTTCGACAACCTCTATGGCTGCCGCGAGTCGCTTGCCGACGGCATCAAGCGCGCCACCGACGTGATGATTGCCGGTAAGGTGGTCGTCGTTTGTGGCTACGGCGAAGTGGGTAAGGGCTGCTCTCACTCCATGAAGAGCTATGGTGCCCGTGTGCTCGTCACCGAGATCGACCCCATCTGCGCCCTGCAAGCCGCCATGGAAGGCTTCGAGGTCACCACGATGGAGGAGGCCGTCAAGGAAGGCAACATCTTCGTCACCACGACGGGTAACTGCGATGTCATCACGCTGGAACACATCCTGCAGATGAAAGACCAGGCCATTGTGTGCAACATCGGTCACTTCGACAACGAGATCCAAGTGGACCGCCTCGAGAAGACCGAGCACCTGAAGGAGAAGATCAACATCAAGCCGCAGGTCGACAAGTACGTCTTCGACGATGGTCATTGCATCTTCCTGCTGGCCTCAGGCCGTTTGGTCAACCTGGGCTGCGCCACGGGTCACGCCAGCTTCGTGATGAGCAACTCGTTCACTAACCAGACCTTGGCACAGATGGACCTCTGGGAGAAGCGCGGTCAATACAAGGTCGGCGTCTACTGCCTGCCCAAGTATTTGGACGAGGAAGTGGCCCGTCTGCACCTTGAGAAGATCGGTGTGAAGCTGACCAAGCTCACGCAGAAGCAGGCCGACTATATCGGCGTTCCGGTCAACGGACCGTTTAAGTCGGACATCTATCGTTATTGATGGATCTCCCGTCATGAAAATCGCTGTAAATACACGCTTGTTGCTGAAAGACAAGCTGGAAGGCATCGGCTGGGTGGCCTATGAGACCTTGCGTCGCATGGTGAAGGACCATCCAGAGGTGGAGTTTTATTTCCTCTTCGACCGCGAGCCAGACCCTATGTTTGTCTTTGGCGACAATGTGAAACCCATAGTGCTGTTCCCTCAGGCACGGCATCCCTTCCTCTTCATCTGGTTCTTCGAGTTTTCGGTAAAGAAGGCCTTGAAGCAGATCCAACCTGACCTGTTCTTCTCGCCCGACGGCTATCTCAGCCTTCGCTCCGATGTGCCACAAGTGGCGCAGTTCCACGACCTTAACTTCGAGCATTTCCCCAAGGACATGCCGAAGATACATCTGTGGCATTATAGGAAATACTTCCCTAAGTTTGCCCGTAAGGCCAAACGCATCGTGACGGTATCGGAGTTTTCGAAACAGGACATCGTTGACTGCTATGGCATCGAACCCGAGAAGATCGACGTGGCCTATAACGGTGTGAATGAGAGGTTTGCACCTATCTCCGATGAGAAACAGGAGAGAATCAGGGCCAAATACACCAACGGTAACCCTTATTTCATGTTTGTCGGCTCACTGCATCCGCGCAAGAACTTGGCGCGTTTGTTCACGGCTTTCGATTTGTTCAAGAGCCAGACGCCCTCCAACGTCAAGTTGCTGATTGTGGGTGAGAAACGCTGGTGGTCGAAGCCGATAGAACAAGCCTACAGTCAGATGCGTTTCAAGGACGAGGTGGTCTTTGCAGGTCGTCTGAGTGCCGAAGAATTGCACTTGGTTACGGCGGCGGCTCTCGCCTCGGTGTATGTTTCGTATTTCGAGGGCTTCGGCATCCCGATTTTGGAAGCTTTCCGTTGCGACACGCCTGTCATCACCTCCAATGTCACTTCCATGCCCGAGGTGGCCGACGATGCGGCATTACTCGTCGACCCGTTCAGCGAAGCCTCCATCGCCGAAGGCATGACGGAGATGCTCGACGAGAACGTGCGCGAGGCTCTTATAGAGAAGGGCAGAGAACGTGCCAAAGACTTCTCATGGGACAAAGCCGCCGACGATATCTGGAATTCATTAATGCAAGCAATAAAAGAATAGAATATGGAAAAAATAGTAATGTATCCTGGTGAAGTCCAAAAAGATACTATGGATTGGAAAGCCGTTCAAGGACAGCATATCACCGCAGTGAAACGCAATATTTTGGTGCTCGGATCGGGTGGCCGCGAACATGCCTTGGCATGGAAGCTGGCCCAGAGCGAAGGCGCTCATGTCTTCATCGCTCCAGGCAATGCTGGCACGGCAACGGTGGGTACAAATGTCAATATTAAGCCCTCTGATTTCAAGGCAGTAAAGGATTTTTGCCTGAATCAGGAGATTCACCTCGTTGTGGTCGGTCCTGAGCAACCTCTGGTGGACGGCATCGTCGATTTCTTCAAAGGTGATGCCGAGCTGAAAGGCGTGAAGATTATCGGTCCCGACCAGCGCGGTGCACAGCTTGAAGGCAGTAAGGCTTTCGCAAAGGACTTCATGGAGAAGTACGGCGTACCGACGGCCAAATGTTTCAAGGTCAACAAGGACAACGTCGAGGCCGGATGCCGTTTCCTTGAGAGCGTGAAAGCCCCTTACGTGTTGAAGGCCGACGGTCTTGCAGCAGGAAAAGGTGTACTGATTCTCAACGACTTACAGGAGGCAAAAGACGAACTCGGTAAGATGCTCGACGGCAAATTTGGTGCGGCTTCGGCCACCGTGGTCATAGAGGAGTTTCTGAAAGGCATCGAGGTGTCGGTGTTTGTGCTGACCGATGGCGAGCATTATGTTTTGTTGCCCGAAGCCAAGGACTACAAGCGCATTGGCGACGGCGACCAAGGACTGAACACAGGCGGCATGGGTGCCGTCTCGCCGGTTCCTTTCTGCACGCCCGACTTCCTGAACAGGGTAGAGGAACGCATCGTGAAGCCCACGCTCAAGGGATTGAAAGCCGAAGGTATCGATTATAAGGGCTTCATTTTCTTGGGATTGATGAATGATGGCGGCAATCCTTACGTCATCGAGTACAACGTTCGCATGGGCGATCCCGAGACCGAGGCCGTGATGACCCGCATTGAGGGTGACTTTGCCGACCTGCTCATGGCTTGTGCTGACGGGCGCCTCGACGAGGTGCATTATGCTAAGAGCGCCAAGACCGCGGTGACGGTGATGATGGTGTCGGGCGGCTATCCCGAGGCCTATAAGAAAGGCATGGTAATGAGCGGGTTAGACAGCTTGAAAGATGTCGTCGCCTTCCATGCTGGCACGGCATTTGATGCTGATAATAAGGTGGTCACGGCTGGCGGTCGTGTCATCGCAGTGACGGCCCATGGCGATTCGATAGAAGAGGCGAGGGGTATCGCTTATCGCGAGGTGGAGAAGATCCATTTTGAGGGTGTCAACTACCGCCACGACATTGGACTTGACTTGATGAGAATGCAATGATAAAGTTTTTCAGACAGAGCTATGCCATTCAGTATGTGGTGATTGCCTTGCTGGCTATCGCCTTGTGGATTCCCGCATTCATCTCGGGCAAGATGACCATGGGATTGGATGAACCCGTGACACCGTTGTTTAATGTGATCGACCGTCTGATCGGCTTTTCACCCATACTGCAACATGTGCTTGTGTTTGTGCTATTGGTACTCGAGACCTTGTTTTTCAACGCGATGCTGGTGAAAAACCAGATCGTGGGCAAGGTCAGCACCATGGGTGCTTTTGTGTTTTTGCTATTGATGAGCTTGACACGGACACAGACCCAGTTCTATCCCTTCATTTTGTCTTCGGTGTTTATCCTGCTGATGATCAACAACTTGTTTGATGTTTATCAGATACAGAATCCGGAGATGAACCTACTGAAAACCGGTGTATGTGTCGCATTGGCGTCCATGTGCTATTTTCCCGCTATGTTCTTGATAGTGTGGGTGTTTGTGGTGCTTCCCGTGGCTAAGAAAGGCTCGTTGAGGCTGCAACTGATTCCTATTTTCGGCTTCCTGTTTGTCTATTTCGTTTACTTTGTCTGCATATACCTGTTTGGCGACTTGCCATCCGTTTGGGCTGGCTATCGTGACTATTTCAGCACGCTACCTTTCTCGGTATCAGGTTTTAACCTGAAGGTTATCCTGCTGTTGGCTGTGCTTATGGTGTCCACCATCTTCCTGCTTTTCGGAAGCAGCAATGCCAACTTTGAGAAGACCGTGGCAGTGAGGACCAAGATATCGATGACCTACATCCTGGCGGCTTTTGCCGTACTGTTCCTGTTTATGGGGAGCAACGTTTTGAGGAATGGATTGGTGTTCATCGTGTTGGCCATACTCATCTCCTATGCCTTTTCCTACATCAACAATACAGGATGGGCAAACCTATTCCTGATCCTGTTTATGATTTTGATCTTCGCCAACCATTATTACTTTAAGCTCTTGTAAGCCATGTCGTTGCTAACCCATTATTCGGATGTGATAGAAGCGGGCTGCGACGAGGCTGGCCGGGGATGTTTGGCGGGTCCCGTGGTGGCTGCTGCTGTCATCTTGGATAAAGACAAGGACTATGCGGAACTTAATGATTCAAAGCAACTTACGGAGAAGAAGAGGATGCAGCTGAGAGAACTGGTGATGAAAGAAGCCCTGGCTTATGGCGTGGGTATTGTCACCGCCCAGGAGATTGACGAAATCAATATCCTCAATGCTTCTTTCCTGGCCATGCATAGGGCTTTGGACCAACTGAAGATACGCCCAGAGTTGCTGCTTATCGATGGTAACCGTTTTAATCCCTATAAGAAGGTGAAACACGTCTGTGTTGTGGGTGGCGACGCCAAGTACCAATCCATCGCGGCGGCGTCGATTTTGGCCAAGACCACGAGGGATATGATGATGGAACAATACGACGAGCAATTTCCCGTTTACAATTGGAAAAAGAACAAAGGCTATCCGACCCCCGAACACAAACAGGCCATCGCCGACTATGGTACAACGCCGTTGCATCGCATGACTTTCAATATGGCTATACAATTAAAGTTAGACTTTAATTAACGATATTAAATAAATTGGTTGTCAAAATTATACATAGAATCCTTTTTTCGTTGATATGCCTCTTTATGGCGCTGGACTTGCATGCTCAAGAAAGGCCTATAATGGAGGATTGGAGCGATGTGGATTTTAGTGATACGGCTTTAATCACGTCGGATGCATTCAGTGCAAGGATGGTGAATGAGTTGTATCTGAACACCATTGTCGATGACATGGCACAGTTCGACAGCCTGTCGATGGTGAGCATCGCGACCCTCTTGGAAAAGTCAAAAGCCAATATGAGGGTATACGAGTATGTGCTGGAGTTCATGTTGAAAGGATTTACCAATATGGGAAGGACGCAAGTCGTTGATTATCTGTTGAATTATCCTATGTTGCGGGAAGGTGACATCTCTGAATCGGAAGGTGCTCGGTTGGATTCGATTACTGAGCCTTATCAATTGGTGAAAGTGGGCGTCAAGGCACCTGGCTATACTGGAGTTACCATAGATGGACGCGACTATGACCTGTATGCCTCTAAGGCTGAGTGGATTATCGTGGTGTTTTGGTCGACCGATTGTGAGTATTGCCATGATTTTCTGGAGCAAATCAGGAAACACTTAGACCTGAAGTCAGGTTTTGAACTGCTGACTTTCGCCTTGGCTGAAGATCAAGGTGAAGTGGCCGATGCGGTGAAAAAGATGCGTCTTCCTGGATACCATTTCTATGACGAATTGCGTTGGGAAAGCAAGGCGTTTCTGGATTACCATGTCACCTCAACGCCAACAGTGTTTTTGTTGGATTCGGAGAAGAAAATCGTTTGCAAACCCTACGATTGGAACGAGTTGAAGTATTGGTTGAAATCAAATAATATAAAATATTGAAAATAATTTAATTATATGAATATTAAAAAGTATGTTTTAGGATTATTTTTATTGGCTGTTTCCGCCAGTCAATGCCTTGCCCAGGATGCTGAGACGCGCTGGGTGGATTCGGTGTATAACAGTTTGACCATGGAGCAGCGCGTGGCCCAATTGATATGCATGCGCGCCAACAATCCGAGCAAGCCTTTCTTTCCGGAGGTGGCGACCTACATCAAGAAGTACAACATCGGTGGTGTTTGCTTCTTCCGTGCCGACGCTGAGGCTCAAGTGAAGCAGACCAACGAATGGCAGGCCCTGGCTCAGACGCCACTGATGGTCTCCATCGATGCTGAGTGGGGTCTGGCCATGCGTGTGAACAAGACCTTGGCCTATCCTTATCAGATGACCCTGGGCGCCATCGCTGACGACCAACTCGTTTATGAGATGGGACAGCAGGTGGCCGAACAGTGCCAACGCATGGGCATCCATGTGAATTTTGCCCCTGTCGCCGACGTCAATTCCAACCCGTCAAATCCCATCATCGGCATGCGCAGCTTTGGCGAGAATCCCGAAAAAGTTGGGGATATGGCATCGGCCTACGCCTTGGGTATGCAGAGCAATGGTTTGATAACCACGATGAAACACTTCCCTGGACATGGCAACACCTCTACCGATTCGCATCTGACCCTGCCCACCGTGACTCGCACAATGGATGAGGTCCGCGACATCGAGTTGGCGCCTTTCCGTAAGATGATTGCCTCTGGTGCCAACGGTGCCATGGTAGGCCATCTGTATTTCCCCGCCATCGAAACGGTGAAGAACACCTCGTCTTCGCTTTCACGAGGCGTGGTCACCGACCTCCTGAAAGAAGAGATGGGCTTCGAAGGCCTGATCTTCACCGACGGCCTCGACATGAAAGGCGTTTCGGAGAAAGTGCGTCAGGACAGCGTGCCTTACGTGGCTTTTATGGCTGGTAATGATGTCTTGATCCTGCCTTCCAACGTGCCTTTTGCCATCAAGACCATCAAAGCAGCAGCTGAACGCGACGAGCAGGCCGCTGCAAGGCTTGAGGAGAGCTGTAAGAAGATCTTGCGTTACAAATACCGTGTGGGCCTCAACCATTATAAACCGGTGTCGGCTGCCAATCTGATGACCGACCTGAAGAAGCCCGCCTATACCGAGCTGCGTCAGCTGCTTTATGATGAGGCCATCACGTTGCTGCGTAATGAAGGCGATGTGATCCCATTGGCCAACAACAAGAAGATTGCCGTTGTGACGATTGGAAACACCAAAAACGATGTGAATAACGGCTTGACGGAAAGAGGCTTTGCCACCACTTCGTTCGTGACGAAAAAAGAGGACATTGCTGCCAAGTCCGCTGATTGGCTGAAGAAGCTGGAGGCCTACGATTTGGTGGTGGTCAGCATTGAGAAGACTTCCATGTTCGCCAATAGCAATTACGGCATCAATGCCGAGACGGTTAAGTTCTTCAACCGTCTTGTGGCCCAAAACGATGTGATCCTCAACCTGTTCGCCTGTCCTTACGCCTTGGATATGTTCCGCATCAACAATAGTGTGAAGGGTTTGGTGGTGGCCTACCAAGACGAGGTTCCTGCCGTTGATGCTGTGGTGCGACTGCTTGCTGGCGAACTTGAAGCCCATGGCACATTGCCGGTTTCGGTGACGAAGTTCAGCTGTGGCGATGGCATCGTGGCTGACGCGCCAATGAAGATGAACCATATCCTTCCTTCGAAGGAACAGCCTTCAAAGGCTATGCCTAATGTCGACCCTTTGATGCAAAAGCCCGCCCCAAAAGCCTTTGAGCCATTGCCGGAACGAGCGGCCTACAAGTTGGACTCGGTGGCCAAGATGGGTATAAGGAAAGGGGCTTATCCGGGTTGTCAGATCGTGGCGATGAAAGACGGTAACGTGGTGTACGACAAGTGCTTTGGCACCTTTACCTATGGCGGTGGACATAGGGTGCAGCCTGACGATTTGTATGACATCGCCTCTTGCACCAAGATTTTCGCTTCGACCTTGGCCATCATGAAGTTGTATGACGATGGGATGATTGACCTCAACAAGACTTTGGCCGATTTCTTCCCGTATCTGAAGGGCAAGGCACATGGCAAGCTGAAACTCATCGACATCATGACGCACCAGGCGGGATTGAAGGCTTGGGTGCCGTTCTATAAGGTGACGGTGGACGAGAACGGGCAGCCTATGGAGGAGTTCTACAGTGACGAGATGGATGAAAACCATAATATCCGTGTGGCCGAGAACCTATTCCTTATCAGCGACTATCCTGACCGTATCTTCGACTCCGTTTCGAAGACGCCCTTGGGGAAGAAGAAATACCTATATAGCGACATGGGCTTCTATTACATGCCTAAACTCGTGAAGCTGATCACCAACCAGAGTATCGAAGACTACCTGAATGAGAAGTTCTATTATCCCATGAACCTATCGCATATCTGCTATCAGCCTTTGAATCACTTCACCCGTGACCAGATTGCCCCGACGGAAAACGACACGGTGTTCCGTCAGCAGCTGGTTTGGGGCGACGTCCACGACCAGGCGGCAGCCATGTTTGGTGGCGTCGCAGGCCATGCAGGACTGTTCTCCAATGCCCGTGATTTGGCGGCCATCATGCAGATGCTGCTTGACGAAGGCACCTATGAAGGTGTCCAGTATCTGAAGCCCCAGACGGTGCGCTATTTCACTAAGGCGCATTTCGCCTCAAGCAATAACAACCGTAGAGGTATAGGCTTCGACAAGCTTCCCATCGACAAGAAAGGCTCATGCACCGAGTCGAAGCTGGGCTCGATGAAGGGCTACGGCCATACGGGATTTACGGGTACTTTCGTCTGGGCTGACCCTGCCAACAAGACGGTCTTCATCTTCCTGTCGAACCGCGTGCATCCTTATCCGGATCCTAACAAATTGGTCAAGACCGGTGTCAGGACTGCTTTGCACGACATCCTGTATGAAGCTTATCCGATAGGGGAATAAAGGCTTTATTTCTGAAGCTGTTCGCCAACCGCCTTGTAGAACTCGGGCAGTCGCTTCGAGAGGGCTACAGGGCGGTTGTTTTCTATGAAGCAGTGGGTGCTCTGGGCATTGCACACCACTTTGCCGTCGACACGCATGACGTAGCTGAAGTCAAACTTCATCTCCGTCATCTTACTGATGTTCACTTCGATCTCGATGACGTCCTTGAAAGTGGTGGGACGCTTGTATTCACAAGTGACGGAGATGACAGGGGAGAAGACGTTCTCGGCTTCGATCTTCTCGAATCCGAAGCCCAGTTGGTCGAGCCAGTCGACGCGGGCTTCTTCCATGAAACGGATATAGTTGGAGTGATGCGTCACGCCCATGCGGTCGCATTCGTAGTATTTGACTTCGTGTCTGTAAGGGTTCATCGATGGCATGTTTACTTGATTTTCTTCCAATAGACGCTCTCGCCGATGCCCAGCACCGAGCCTCTGAGTTTCAGCTGGCCGTCCTTGGTGAATTCGCCAGTGACTTTCGCTTTGATGCCACGCTGGGGGTCATAGATTTTGGTGTCGCCCCAACGTTGTTTTTCGGCGTCGTATTTCAGTCCCGAAATAACGACGATTTGGTCGCAGGGGACGTTGCGCAGGCTCTTGTCGGGGTTCTTGACGTCGAGTAATTTGTTGCCATTGGCGTCGCGGTCCTTCTCCAGCCAGATGATCTGACACTGGTAGGTGCCGTCGTTTTGCTTGGTGAATTGGGCCTTGAACTGATCCTCACCTTGAGTTCCAAGGTAGATGCCGATGATGTTGTCGCCCTTTTCATTCAAGGCGTTTTGAGCGAAGGCCGTTCCCATCACGGAAGCCATCAACAGGATAAAAGTGAATATCTTCTTCATGATTGTAGGTTTGTTTTGTCGTTTGGTATGATGTATTTGCAAAAACCGTGCAAAACTGGATTTATCTTGAACGGAGTGAGATAGCGAAGCCGCCGCAGCGGGCCATCTTGACTTTGATCACGGATTTGGAAGTGACTTTCTGGTGTGAGATGGTATAGGCTTGGGGATTGTAGCTGTCACCGGGGAGGCCGTCGGCGTTGTCGGCATCGGCATAGATGGTGGCATCGTAGGTGACGCCGGGCTTCAGGAAGTCAAGTTTCACCTTTACCTCGCGTGCGTTCTCGTCGGTGATGCCGCCCACGTACCATACGTCGTGCGGCGCGGTGTGCCAAAGGTCTTCTATTGTGGCGTCCTCGGGCAGGTCGTATACGAACTTAGTCGCATTTGCGATAACACCTTTCTTGCCGTCGGGCAGCTTGCCGACACCCTCAGCGGCCTTGTTCAGTGATGACAACTTAGGATGGCGGGCGGTGACGATATAGTCGCCAGGCTCGGCTTCAAGATAGAGGCTCTTGTCCCAGTCGACCGCCACGTCCTTGATGAACTGGAAGGCGTCCATATAAGGCTCGTAGTGTTCGGGGAAGTCGGCAGCCATCTGCAGGGGCGAGTAGAAGGTCACATAGAGGCCCAGTTGGTTGCAGATGGTGTGCTGCATCTTGCCGCCCCAGGGGACGATCTTGCCCATGTCGGGTTCGAAGATGCCTGGGGTGTAGTCCATCGGTCCGCCTTGCAGACGGGTGAAAGGCAGGATGGTGGTGTGGCCGGGCTTGATGCGCTCGCGGAACTCGGTGCCCATGGCGCTCTCGTTACCGATCATGTTGGGCCAGGTGCGGCACAAGCCTGTCGGGCGCACAGCCTCGTGGGCGTTGACCATGATATGGTGTTTGGCAGCCTCCACGATGGCATAATGGTAGTGGTTGTTGATGGGTTGGCTGTAGTGGCCTTCGCCAAAGGGAATGATGGTGCCCACGTAGCCACTCTTGACGGCGTCGTAACCGTATTGGTTCATCAGGTTATAGGCCTTCTCCATCCAACGCTCGTAATTCACCGTTGATGCTGAGCTCTCGTGGTGCATGATGAGGCGGATGCCTTTTTGGTGGGCGTATTTATTCAAGGCCGGCAAGTCGAAGTCAGGATAGGGCGTGAGGAAGTCGAAGACGAACTCTTTCTGTTTGCCATACCAATCCTCCCAGCCGATGTTCCAGCCTTCGATGAGGAGGGCGTCGAAGCCATTGGCGGCGGCGAAGTCGATATAACGACGCACGTTGGCGTTGTTGGCGCCATGGGTGCCGTTGGGTTTGGCGTGCACGTAGTCGGTCTGGCCGAGGATGACGGAAGGATAGTCGTTGGTGTATGCCCAGGTGCTCTTACCCGAAATCATCTCCCACCAAACACCCATATACTTGACAGGGTGAATCCACGACACGTCCTGCAGGGCGCATGGCTCGTTGAGGTTGAGGATGAGGCGCGAAGCCAAGGCCTCGGTGGCCGAGGTGGTCACCATGACGGTGCGCCAAGGCGTATGGCAAGGGGCTTGCATGCGGCCTTTGTAACCTGTGGCATCGGGGCAGAGGAAGGCATGAAATACCATATTCTTGTCGTCAAAATCGAGGTGCATTGTAGGATAGTCGAGCGTGGCGGCCTCGTGGATGTTGATGTATAGCCCGTCGTCGGTCTTCATCTGCAAAGCAGTCTGAACGCCGGTGTTGGAGAACGAAGTCCAAGGCCAGCCGCCATCTTTGTGGCTCGCTTCCCATAAGTCGCGTATTTGCGACAGCCGCGACTCGGTGTAGTTGTATTCCTGCGTGTCCAAGTCGCCGGGAATCCACCATGCCTTGTGATCGCCCGCCATGGCAAACTCGGTCAGCTCTTCCTTGAACCAGAAGCAGACCAAGGCGTTCTCGATGGGGAACTCATAGCGGAAGCCGAGTCCGTCGTCGTAGAGGCGGAAACGCACCTGCATGACGGTGGCTTTGGTCTCGGTGGAGTGGTCCATACTTGCCACGGAGCCTATGGGTTGCTCGAGGGTCACCAGCATTTCGTTGTAATGGTTGCGGATCTTTGACTCTTCGCCCCAGACGGGTTCCCATGTCTCGTCGGAGGTGCCATATTGTGTGTCTTTCAGCACGAAATGGTCCTTCATGTCGTCGCGCCATTCCATGATGAAGCCCAAGCGTGAGGGTAGCACCACCGGGGTTCCGGTGCGGCTGAGGGCGTAGTAGGGCACGCCGTCCCTTAGCTCAAAACTCAGTTCCAGTTTTCCGTCGGGGCTTTGGAGTTTGACGGGTTGGGCATAAGTATGCATCATCAAGCCCATGATGAGACCAAAGAGTATCGATAGTGTTTTCTTCATATTAGAGAGTTTTATTTGTGTTCAGGTTTTGTTGAATTGAATTTGCAAATATAGGTTTTTTCTTTTTCTATAGGGCAGGGTGTTTTTATTTTCTAATCATCGTCCTAATTGCGCATAAATCTCTACATTTGCAGGTCGATTGATTTATGACATGCAAAGGGAAAAAGAAATATACAAGGTGACGCTCGTGGGCGGGGCAGTGAATGTGGTACTGTTGCTCTTCAAGTTTGTGGCGGGTATCGTGGGACACAGCTCGGCCATGATTGCAGATGCGGCGCATTCGTTGTCGGATTTCGTGACTGACATCATCGTCTTGGTGTTTGTCAAGATCAGCAATAAGCCGCAGGACAAGTCGCACGACTATGGCCACGGGAAATATGAGACCCTTGCCTTGACGCTTATCGGTGTCGCCTTGATGGCGGTAGCTATCAGTATCATCGTCAAAGGCGCAGTGAAGATTGCAGGGTGGGCCAATGGCGAGGTGCTTGAGGCACCTGGGATGCTGGCTTTTTGGGCGGCTGTCGTTTCGATAGTGCTCAAGGAGGCGGTGTACCGTTATTCCATCATCAAGGCAAGGAAGCTGAACTCGAAGGCTGTGGAGGCCAACGCTTGGCACCATCGTAGCGATGCCCTATCGTCGATAGGTACGGCTGTCGGTATCGGCGGCGCCATCTTTTTGGGTGAGCGCTGGACCATCCTTGACCCCATTGCCTCGGTTGTGGTGGGTGCCTTCATCGTCAAGGTGGCCTTCGACTTGCTCAGAAATGGCATCGGTGACCTGATGGAGCAGTCGCTGCCCGATGAGGTGGAAGACGAAATCATCCGGATGGTTTCGGAGCTGCCGGGTGTCACCGAACCTCATGCCTTGCGCACCCGACGCATCGGCAATCATTACGCCATTGAGATGCACATCCTTATGGATGGCGATATAACCCTCAAAGAAGCGCATGACAAAGCCTCGGAGGTGGAAGACCTGCTCCGCCAGCGTTATGGCGAAGAGACCCATGTGGCCGTGCATGTGGAACCGAAAGAAAGTGAATCAAAAGCTTAATAAGATGGAAAAAGCCCAGTTGAATATCCGCCCTGCAAGGCCAGAAGAGGCCGGCCTTGTCCTTGAATTCATCAAGAAACTCGCCGTATACGAGAAATGCGCCGACGAGGTGGTGGCCGACGAGGCTACCTTGTATCATTCGATGTTTGTGGAGAAATCAGCCGAGGTGGTCTTCGCCGAAGAGGGAAGCACTATAGTGGGCTTCGCCTTGTTCTTCCACAATTTCTCCACCTTTGTGGGACGTAAGGGGTTGTATCTCGAAGACCTGTTTATCCTTCCTGAGAAACGGGGTTTGGGCTATGGCAAGGCCTTGCTGAAATACCTCGCCAAGCTGGCCGTTGAACGCAACTGCGGCCGCATGGAATGGATCTGCCTCGACTGGAACAAACCCGCTTTAACGGTCTATCGTAGCATCGGCGCCGTGCCCATGGATGAATGGACGGTGCAACGCCTCGATGAGGAGGCGCTGAAGCGTTTTGCAAAGGATTAACGTTCCCTGCGTTCAATCACCTTCTTCAATTTATACCTGTCGCCAGTGGATTTGCCAATGGCGTCGATGAATTGTTGGTCGTAGCCAGGTGTCTCGTAGCCCCAGCGTTGGAAGTTACCTTCCTCGTCGACACGCTTCACCACTTGGTCGTTGTATTTCACAATGAGGTATTTGGCCAACTTATCCCAACGCTGCATCATCTTGTCGGCATAGGCAATGCTTTTGTTGTTGAGGTAGCTGCGGCGGTCGGCGGGCATCATTTTTTCGATGGCGTTGAGCACGCTGTCTTGGTCGGCGAAGTAATAGTCTTCCAACTCGTTTTGTGCCTTCCGGAGGTCGCCAATCATCATGGAATAGCGCGGGTAGACCATGTTGGCCACCCAGTTGTTCATCCAGAAGGCCGACTCGTTGCTGAACTCATTGCGAGGGTTGTTCTCGGGACGGAAGCAGTCGGGTACCTGGGTGATGCAGCAGTAGAGCGGCACGTATGCCACCATATTGGCATCGTCGCAATTGAACCAGGTGACGCCACCCACATCGTTGGGCAGCCACGAACGCATCTGGCAGGTCATGGTGAAACCGCTTTGCTGCGTGGCGATGGGACGCTCACGGTAGTAGTCGACGCTGTCGTTGTCGCGGAAGTGCATGGGTAGGGGACGGATGGGCATACCCCAAGGGCCAGCGGTCATGTCGGAGGTCATATCCAAAGGTGTGCCCTCAAAATGGTCGCGCATATCGTTCTGCAGGTCGCGTAATGACAAGGGTTTGTCAGGCTTGATCCATAGCGGAAGATGGTCGCAAGCCTCGAAATCACCGTTGATGTAGGGCAGGTATTGGTCCATCTCTGCATGGTCGAAGTGATGGCGGAAGAAACTCCACACGCGGGCATCGGCATAGCGAACGTTCTCAAAGTCGATGGGACAGTAGGCGTCGCGGAACGAGAAGTCCTCGTCCTTGCCGTTGAAATAGCCCCATTCCTTGGCGAAACTGATCACGTCGTTGGCATAGACGCATTCGATCTCGGGGTTGTTGATCTTCTTGAGGTTCTTGCTGCTGATGCTGTTTTTGGAACGCTTCTCCAAGGGGAACTGACGGATGCGGCTCAGGTTGGCGTGGGCGCAGATGCAGTCGTCGGGGATACGCAGGGCCACCCACACGGCTCCCTTGCGACCAGGACCCTTGCCGATGATCTCCATAATCCAAGCCTCGTTGGGATCGCAGACGGTGAGGGTCTCGCCACTGCTGTTGTAACCATATTCTTCGACGAGTTCAGCCATGCAACGGATGGCTTCGCGGGCAGTGGAGCAACGTTGCAAGGCCAGTCGCATCAAGGAGAAATAGTCGAGCAGGCCTTCCTGGTTGACGAGTTCCAGTCGTCCGTCGAAGGTGGTCTCTACGATGGTTACCTGCTTCTCGTTCATCAAGCCTACGACGTTATAGGTGTATTCCACCTGTTTCACGTATTGTCCGGCATGTGCAGGCCCCCAGCCGCGAATCTCAATAAGCTCACCGGGTTCGTGCCGCCCCGCTGGGCTATAGAACAGCGATCCAGAGAAGCCGAAGCCGTCGCAGTTGTAGGTGCACATCACGCTGCCGTCGGTGGAAGCATTCTTGCCTACAATGAGGTTTGTACAGGCCAAAGCGGGAATCGCACAAAGGGCCAATATCAAGGTAAAAACATACTTTTTCATCATGTGAAATGGTATAATTATTGTTAATAACTGATTTTGCAAAGGTACATTTTTTTACCTTTGCAGCCTAAAATTATCCTATGATGAGAAAATCCCTATTTTTGAAATTCTTGTTTTTCACGACATTAGCATTGTCAACGATATTATGTGTTGCTCAACCTCCAGGCGGTAGACCTCCCGGGGGCGGCGGCCGTCCTCCAGGGGGACGTCCTCCATTTGGTGGTGGCGATCGTCAGTGGGGCCAGACCGAGGGTAACATGCCTACCGTGAAGCCGAAAAAGAAAGTACGTGAAGGTGACACTTTCCAGGTGGTTGGCGTGTTGCGCGATGCCAAGACGAACGAGTTTTTGCCGTTTGTCAACCTCGCCGTGCTCGATTCTGTCGACAACGAATTCGTCAAAGGTGGCGTGAGCAATATGGATGGCGTTTTTGAAATCAATGGCGTGCCGCAAGGTGCGTTTGTGCTTCGTGTCTCCGCCATCGGTTATGAGAGCTATTCGTTACCGTTCAACGTGACCAACAACACCAATTTAGGCACCTTACGTCTCAACCCAGGCGTGACCTCTTTGGGTGAGGTCACCGTTTCGGCGGAACGACCGCTTTATGCCATGGAGGGCGAGAAGCTGATTTATAATGTCAGCGAGGACCCGTCCAT
The DNA here is from genome assembly GCA_902786745.1 of uncultured Bacteroidia bacterium. Lineage (GTDB taxonomy): Bacteria > Bacteroidota > Bacteroidia > Bacteroidales > F082 > Limimorpha. The sequence goes on along the minus strand of CADADR010000002.1, from coordinate 232,873 downwards.
CCAGACGGGTACCACCGAAGATGCCTTGCAGAACGCGCCTGGCGTGGAGGTCGACGTGGAGGGCAACATCACTTTGCGTGGCGTTTCGAGCGTGGAGATTTGGGTCAACGACAAGCCCTCGAAACTCACCGAGGAGAACCTGAAGACCTACCTCCAGACCTTGCCCGCCAATGCCATCGCACGCATCGAGACCATCACCAACCCTTCGGCCAAATATGCCACCGATGCTGAAGCGGTCATCAATATCGTGACTTCAGCTCATATCAAGAGCAACCAATTCATCAGCTTTGGCGTGAACGGCTCCAACCAGCCTTTCGTCTCGCCTTGGGTGAGTTACATGTGGAAGAAAGAGAAGCTTAGCGTCAACCTGTTTGCTTCTGGACGTTATAGTAACAGACTCAACACCACTGACAGCTGGGAGCTGAAACGCGAGGATGCCGCTACCGAGGGGCTGTATGACTCCGTGTGGTACAAGACGACTTCACAAAAAGAGGACAACCGTAGCATTAGCGGCAATGTCTTCATGAATATCGACTACGAGATTGACTCGACGAGCGACATCTCCTTCGATGGAGGAGGCTTCTATAATATCAACCGCAACAACGGTAGCCGTCGCGAAGTACAGACTTTCTATTTGCAGCCTGTGGATAGCATTCTGGCCTACAGCATGGGCGATACGACTGTTTCACAATCCGGCTTTGGTCATTTTGGAGCGGACTACACCAAGAAGTTTGACGACAAGGGACACAATCTCCGAATCGGTTTGAATGGCAGATTCAACAGGAACGCTTCCGACTATTACAACAACCGTTTCTATGATGTCTACACCGACTTCGATGAAAACCGATATCTTTTGAGTAATCAGAAGGGCTATGGCATTAATCTCGATGCGCGCTACAACCGACCTTATAGTGAGGACGGCGAACTCAGCTATGGATTGCGCGTCGACAATCAGCTGGACAATAGTGATTATAAACGTTTCTATTCCAAAGATGGCGGCATCACTTATGACAGCATCGATGTGCTTCGCACCTACCATTTCAATGGCAATGAAACTGGTGTCAACGGCGATGTCAACTGGACGCATCGTTGGGGTGGTTTCACCTTAAGCACGGGTATGGGCATTGGTGGCGACCGCATTGGCTACAACTACCAGAGCGATATGCCGTTTGCCGACGACAGCACCTTGTATTTCCTCAATATACGTCCTTCCATTCACCTGACCTATCGTACGGAGTCGATGCACAATTGGAAACTTAACTATTCGATGCGTATGTCGCATCCTGGTGAAGACCAAATCAGCACCTTCCGCAGGTATGGCGATGACAGCTATTCGACGGGTAATCCTTTCGGACTCAAAAATGCCTATACACATAATGTGGAAGCAGGATGGCAGAAGTTCTTTGAGCGTTTTGGCAACATCGGTCTCGAAGCCTACGGTCGCTGGAGCACCAACGAGATCAGCAGGCTGACCGACGCCGAATATGACGACTATCTGGATCGTATCGTCAGCTATTCGATGCCTTACAACATGGGCACCTCATGGCGTTATGGCACTTCGCTCAATATGACCTACCGTCCCACGGGATTCTTCAACGTACGCTTGTATGCCAACCTGTATGACTATGGCTATCGCATGGAATACGACCGTAACGGTGTGCATCAGATTGACCAACGCGACAAGTGGTCGTGGAGTGTGCGCGTCAACGCTTGGGCGAAGCTCTTCAATCAGCTCCAAGTCACGGCTTCGGCCAACTACAACTCGCCGACCATCAGCCTGATGAGCGAGCGCAAGGCACGCTATTTCCTCAATATGGGTATGCGCAGCGACTTCTTCAACCGTCGTCTGTCGGTGTTCGTCAATGTGCAGGACATCTTCAACTGGGGTGCCAGAATCGGTTCTGGCTCGAGCAACACCAACCCGTATTATCTCAGCGACAGCACGCGCAAGATGCTCAACAGCCGCTATATCTCGGCAGGCTTCACGTTGCGTTTCGGTAAGCTGGAACTCGAACAAAGGGCGAAGGAAGGCGATAGCGAGACAGGCGATAGCTTGGAGTGATGGTTTTTACAGCGGGCCTGCAATCGGCCCGATTGCAGAAAAACTAAACAGGGCATGTAATCGGTCAAATTGCAGAAAAAACAACAATTATGCCAACGATAGAACCATCTGATAAACGTCAAATGCCAAATTGGCATTGTCGCGGTAAGTTTCCTCATCGCGAATACAAACCGTTACAGTTCATCACTTATCGTTTGTATGATTCTGTTCCACAAAAGCTCATTGATGCATGGAAGGAGGAACTGAAGGTGACGGAAATGACCATGTCAAATGATCCCAGGGTAGAGTTGCTCCGTAATCGCATTGACAAATACGAAGATGTTGGGTACGGCCAATGTTTTCTCAAAGACTCACGAATAGCTTCAATGGTTCAAGAGAATCTTTTCCATTTCAACGGAATCAGATATAATGTCTTGAGGTGGTGCATTATGCCTAATCATGTACATGTATTAATTGAAGTCATGGAAGGCTGGACACTAAGTACCATCATGCACGGATGGCGTTCATACACGGCTCATCAAGCCAATAAAATTCTTGAACGCACAGGTGATCTCTGGATGGAAGAGTATTTTGATCGTTATATCCGAGATGAGAAACACTTGGAAACTGTCATCAATTACATAGATAACAATCCGGTCAAAGCAGGATTAGTGGATGAGGCACACAAGTGGCCATGGTGCAGTCTAGGGCAGCAAGTTGCTCAATTGTAAAATGATATAGATGTATGATTGGCTGGACAATCGTCAGTCGGCCCGACTTGTATTATCGTCAGTCGGGCCGACTGACGGCCCAGTAAAGAATATCAATACCCAAAGATCTCCTCAGTGCTTACGCGCTTGACGGGTCCAAGTTGCTCTAGGGCCTTCATGTCGAGTTCCTTCTCGTCGCCGAGGATGACGTAGCGGTAGGGCTTGTTGGCCATCTGCTCCTGCTCAAACTTCACGATGTCTTGCAAGGTGACATTGGGCAGGGCGTTGTAGATGCGCTCGTTGAGGTCGTAGTCAATGCCCTTCATTTGGGCGTTGAGCCAGGCGTTGATGAGACCGAACTTCGTGGTGCGCGTGCTGGCGAGGCGTTTCGTCACCGACTCTTTGGCGATGTTGAAAGCTTGTTCGCTCTCGGGCATTTCGTTGAGGATTTCAAGGAAATGATTCACGGCATCCATCATCTTGTCGTTTTGCGTGATGATGTGCGTGAAGAAGTATTCCTTCTGATCCTTGTAGCTCGGGGTCATGTAGGCGGCATAGGCGTTGTAGGCCAAGCCGCGAGCCTCACGCATCTCTTGGAAGACGATGGTGTTCATGCCACCGCCGTAGTATTCGTTGAACATGGCGGTAATGGCAGCCTCTTCGGGGTTCCACTCGCGGTTTTCGTTGTGGATCATGCGCATGTAGATGTTCTTGGCATCGTAAGGGGCGATGAGCACTTCGTTCTCGGGTGTGGCTTGCAGTTCATAGTGCTTGCCTTCCGGGACGGCCTGCAACTCGGCTACAGTCTGATGGTTCTCGGTGACGGCTTTAGCCATCTCTTCAGCAGTCATGGGGCCATAATACAGCACGGTATGCTCATAGTTCTTGAGGTCCTTCAACAAGTCGAGCATCTCCTGCGGGTCGAGTTGGCGGATCTGATCTGGTGAGAGTTGGTTGCGCTGCGAGTTGTAGGGACCGTAAAGGCCGTACTGCACCAAGGCGTTGAAGTTGCTGCGCTGGTTCAGTTTTGCGTCCATACGGCCTTTTTCCAACTGTTGGATACACATCTCGGCCACCATCGGGTCGGCTTTGGCGTTTTGCATCACGTTTTCAAGCAAAGCCAAGGCCTCGGGCATATTCTCGCCAAGACCGCGCAAAGTGACGGTGATGTTACGTGCGCCAACGCTGATGTAATAGTCGCATGCAAGCTTGTAGAACTGCTGCTTGATTTCCTCGTTGCTCATCTCGTCGGTGCCGAGGTATTCCAAGTAATCGGCGGCAGCACCATAACGAAGGTCGGCCTCGTCGCCAAACTCATAACGGAAGCTCAAATTGAAGCGGCCATTTTCCTTGTTCTGAACGTAAATGTAAGGCAATCCAGCCTCGGTCTTACCAAAGGTGAGGTCTTTCTTGAAGTCGACGAAGCGGGGTTGAATGGGAGGCACAACGGTGTTCTGCACCACAGTCACGAAGTCGCTGACCAGGTCACGGTTGGTCGGGATGGGCGTGATGGCAGGCTTGTCGATTTTCTTCTGGTTTTCGTCAGCGCCTTGACGCTTGTAGACCACCACATAGTTGTCGTTGAAGTGCTTGTTGGCGAAGGCCACGATTTGCTCCTTAGTCATGCCTTCCATGCGGTCGAGGTATTCCACGTCTTGTTTCCAAGGTCTCTCGAGGATGAACGAGTTGACAAACATATTGGCGCGGGCCTGGTTGCTCTCCATTGAATTGTAGTGGTTGAGCTTCATGTTGTTGACTACAGAAGGCATCAAGTCGTCGGGGAAGTCGCCCTTCTTCAGTTTCTCAACCTCGGCCAGCAAAAGGTCTTTGGCTTCTTCGAGGGTTTGTCCCGGACGCGGCGAGCCACCGATGAGGAAGCTAGTGTAGTCGCGGTTGGCGCTTGAGCCACCAAAAGCATAGAGCATCTGCATCTGTTGATTGATGTCGAGGTCGATGAGGCCGGCAGTGCCGTTGCTCAGCATGGTGCCAATCATCTCAAGTGTATCGGCTTGCATCGAGTTGCCACGGTCGAAGCGCCAGCCAATCATCAGGTTCTCGGCTTCGAGACCATAGACGGTGGTGTCTTTGGGAGCGGTGATGGGCTCCAGCGGGGCAAACTCGGGCTGTTTCACATCCTCGCCAGGCTGCCAGCTACCAAAGTATTTGTCGATGATGGCGATGACCTCGTCAGGGTTGAAGTCGCCTGCCATGCAGATGGCCACGTTGTTCGGACGATACCACTTGTTGAAGTAGTTCTTGATGTTGGTAATCGAAGGATTCTTTAAGTGTTCCTGCGTGCCGATGGTGGTCTGTGTGCCGTAGGGGTGAGTGGGGAAGAGCATGGTGTTCAAGGCTTCCCAAACCTTGCGGCTGTCCTGTGCGATGCCGATGTTGTATTCCTCATAAACGGCTTCCAACTCGGTGTGGAAACCACGGATGACCATGTTCTGGAAACGGTCGGCCTGGATCTTGGCCCAGTTCTCGATTTCGTTCGAGGGGATGTCCTCGACATAACAGGTCACATCTTCGGAAGTGTAGGCGTTGGTGCCTTCCGCTCCGATGGTCGACATGAGCTTGTCGTACTCGTTGGGAATGAAGTACTGGGCGGCCAACTGACTCACCGAGTCGATTTCGTGGTAGGCGATGCGACGCTCTTCGGGGTCGGTGAGGGTGCGGTATTTCTCATAACGCGCCTCGATGTCGTCCAAGAAAGGTTTCTCGGCTTCATAGTCAGTAGTACCAAAATGGGTCGTGCCCTTGAACATGATGTGTTCGAGGTAGTGTGCCAGTCCCGTGGTCTCGGCAGGGTCGTTCTTCGAACCCGTGCGCACCGCGATATAGGTCTGGATGCGGGGCTCTTCATTGTTGACGCTCAAGTAGACGGTCAAGCCGTTGTCGAGCGTGTAGATACGGGCTTCGGTGAGGTCGCCCTTCACGGTTTCATACTTGTACTTGTTGTCGGCTTTTTTCTTGCAGCCAACAAGCAACATGAGCAGTGCTGCGGCAAACAGCACGCTCGTTGAGAAGAATTTGTTTAAGTTTCTCATTTCAAATGTATTAAGTTGAATAATTATTTAGTTGTCCTGAAAGTCTTTCGGAAAGCGTTTCCACATCTCGTAGGGATTGCCCATCCTGTCCACAAAGGTCTGCCACATTTTGTCGGGGGGCGTGCTCAGGTATTCCTCAGCGGTGATGTCGCCGATGAGCCACGAGTTGCGCACCAGCTCTCCGACCAACTGCCCGGCATCCCAGCCTGAATAGCCCAGATAGAAACGCACATTGTCCTCGTTGGCGATGCCCGTATGGATTAAGGTGGCCAGTGTTTCATGGTCGCCGCCCCAATAAAGGCCGTCGACGATAGGGTAGGACTCGGGTATCATCTCGCCCAAGGTGTGGATAAAGAAAAGCTGGTCGTCGGCCACGGGACCGCCAAGATAGACGGGCGCCTCGAAGTCGGGGAACTCGTCGACGATATGGTTGACTTGCACATCGAGCTTTTTGTTGATGATGATGCCAAAGCTGCCTTCCGACTCCACGTGGTCGATGAGCAGGATGACCGCCCTTCCGAAGTGGAAGTCGTTCATTAAAGGCTCGGAAATCAGGATTTTACCCTGCTTCGGCTCCAACGAATTGCTCCTAATGACAAACTTTTCTCCTAAATCCATACCGCAAAATTAGGATTTTTGGATGATATTCACTGCATTATTTGTAATTTTGTGCCATAAAACACGCTTATCTTGAAAAGAACTGACAATCAATCCAAATTCGACGCGCTGCGTGAGGCGTTTTCGACCTTCACCTTTGAAAGCCAGACGGTGAAACGTGCGGGCGGCACCTTGTCGCTGGCCTTCGACTTCAACCTCGACGACCGCTACCACTTCAGGCCGACCCTTGAGATCCCTGCCAGGCCGTTCTTCGATTGGGACGGCATCCCCGAGGATCAGCTGCAGGCCTTGGCCTTTCAGATCGGTATGACCGAACTGGTGAGCTATTGGAAAATCGCATGCCCGAAAAAGGTGGTGGTGAAGCCTTTTGCCTTGACAGAGAAGCAAAAAGCGTTTTGGAAGAAGTTGTATTACAATGGATTGGGTGAGTTTCTGTATTTGAATAGCATCACGGTTTCGGAAGCGGAGTTGATGGATATTGAGACGCTGCCCATAGATTCCATGCCATCGCACATCCTGCCTGGGAATGACATGGGCAGCTGGTTTGAAGAAAAGACACTTGTTCCCATCGGCGGTGGCAAGGACTCTGTAGTTACACTGGAATGCCTGCGCAATGCGATGCCTGTTACGCCGTTGATTGTGAATCCTCGAGGTGCTACACTGAACTGCGTGAAGACGGCGGGTTACAATGACGACGAGTTCATCGTCATCAACCGCACGCTCGACCCGACCATGCTGAAGCTCAATGCTGAGGGCTATTTGAATGGACACACACCTTTCTCTGCTTTGCTGGCTTTCATCAGCATTTTGGTGGCCTTTGGTAGCCGCTCAAAATATATCGCCCTGTCGAACGAAAACAGCGCCAACGAGTCGACCGTGCCTGGGACGAACATCAATCACCAATACAGCAAGTCCATAGAGTTTGAGAGTGATTTCAGAAACTATGTGGCTGAGAACTTGAACCAGGAGGTGCAGTATTTCAGCTTCTTGCGTCCTTTGAGCGAGCTGCAGATTGCCAAGCTGTTCTCGGAATGCGAGGCCTATCATCCCGTGTTCCGCAGCTGCAACGCGGGCAGCAAGACCGACTCGTGGTGCGGCAAATGCCCCAAGTGCCTGTTCACCTGGATTATTCTCTCACCTTTCCTCTCAAGGGAAAAGCTCGTCGCCATTTTCGGCAAGGACCTGATGGCCGACGAGAGCCTGCGTCCCATTCTGGAAGAGCTTGATGGCACTGCGGCCGTGAAACCCTTTGAGTGTGTAGGAACGGTAGAGGAGGTGAGGGCATGTATGAAGGACGCGGGCATTTTGACAGGCTCAATGACCGCTGCTTTTGCTAAGGTCCCTGAGCCTGTCGAAGGGCCGACCGTTGAAGACATCCTCCGTCGTTTCAACACCCATCATTTTTTACCCCCACGGTTTGAACAAATCCTAAAAACCCGTCTCCATGTTTGACTTGATACTGAATCGATTACGTGGTAAGCGCATCTTGATCCTCGGCTTCGGTCGCGAGGGCAAGTCGACGCTGCGTTTCTTGCAGAAATACCTGCCCGAGGCCGTCGTTGCGGTGGCCGACAAAAACGAGATGGAGGCTGTGCAATATTTTGGCACAGGCTATCTTGAGGCCATGTATGACTACGACATCGTCATCAAGACGCCGGGTATCTCCTTGAAGGACTTCGACACGAAAGGGGTGGAGGTCACATCGCAAACCGATCTCTTCCTCGGCCAGTTCCACAATCAAACCATAGGCATCACGGGGACGAAGGGAAAGAGCACCGCGACCAGCCTGATCTATCATCTGCTGAAATCCTCGGGCAGCGATGCCATCCTGACGGGCAACATCGGCATTCCATGTTTCGACATCATGGAGGATATCAAACCGGAGAGCGTCGTGGTGTATGAACTCTCGGCACATCAGCTGGAGTATGTTCACAATACCCCTCGTGTGGGTGTGCTACTCAACGTATTTGAAGAGCATCTCGACCATTTCGGGTCGATGCTGCGCTATAAAGAAGCCAAACTCCGTATCATGCGCCATATGGGGGGAGATGACATCGCTGTCGTCCATGAGGATTTGTTGGATGATGCAAGGAAACTGCTTGTCAACCATATCGTGTTCTCCCCATTCGATATTGATAAACTCATTGATAAAGCCCGACTTCCTTTGAAAGGCGAGCATAACCTGTTGAATGTTAAGGCTGCTTTGCTGGCCTGCCATGCCTATGATGGCGTTGACCCCGAGCAGCTGATACCCTATCTCTATACGTTTTCGCCATTGGAGCACCGTTTGGAGCCCGTGGGCACCTTTGACGGTGTGACGTTTGTCAACGACAGCATCTCCACCATCCCGCAGGCGGCCATTCAGGCGTGTAAGGCCTTGGGGCGTGTCGACTTCCTGCTGCTCGGTGGCTTCGACCGCGGCATCGACTACCAACCTTTGGCCGATTTCCTTAAGATGCATCCCGTTCCGCACCTTCTTTTCACAGGGAAAGCAGGGGAGAGGATGATGGAATTATTAGACGGCGTTTCGACAGGCTCAACGACCTGCAACGTCAAGGTCCCTGAGCCTGTCGAAGGGCCGGCCTTATATTATTATGCCAACATGGAAGAAGCCTTTGCCTACCTCGCCGCTCATGCCAAGCCAGGCGATGTCTGCCTGCTGTCGCCTGCGGCGTCAAGCTACGACCAATACAAGAACTTCGAGGAACGCGGGGCCAAGTTCAAGCGGTTGGCTGCGACGTTTGGAAAATGAAAAAAGCGCGGGAGTGAGACTCTCGCGCTTTTTGTTTTGTGGTTGTCGCGGTTTAACCTTTCTTGGGCGTGATCGTCTTGGGCTTTGCATTACCAGTGTTGGTGCCGGTGTTGTTGGTGCCGCTAGTGGTTTTAGGAGTGACGGTCTTGGGTTTGGTGGTACCCGAAGAGGTGGTGCCTGCAGGCTTGGTACCTGTCGTTCCCGTGGTCGTCATCTTGTAACCTGCCGCCTCGCACATCTCTTTGACGTGGGCAGCGCGTTTGTGGGTGTTGGGGTGGGTGGAGAGCAGCTCGGCCAACTTGCCTTGCTGGGCGTTTTCTCCGCTCAGTCTGATGAGCACGTTCAGTGCGTGATACATGGCATATGGATCCACGCCGTTGGCGATGCAGAACTGGAAAGCGGTCTCGTCGGCTTGGGTCTCTTGACGGCGCGAGTAGGCGTTTTGGGCCAGCTGTTGTCCGAGGTCGCCAAGGAAGCCGGTCGAGAGGGCTCCTGCGGTGGTGTTGACGGCGGCGATGCCATATCGGGCAGCCACCACGAGGTAGGCGGCACGGTAAGCGTCGCGCACGTCTTTATTAATAAGGTGACCCAGCTCGTGGCCAATGACGGCAAAGACTTCGTCGTCGTTCATGGCATCCATCAGTCCGGTGTAGACGCGGACGCTACCGTCGCCACTGGCGAAGGCGTTGACCGTGTTCGACTGATACACCTTGTAGTTCAGGTTCAGGTCCTTGATGTTGTGGAAACGAGCCATGATGCGGTCGAGGCGCTGGGAGTAGTCATTGCTAGCAGGCAACACAGTGTTCTGCCCGTCGCTCTCGGTCATGTATTGGGCACACAGCTGGGCAACCTGCGCATCGCTGATGGTAAGTGCCTGGACTGCGGCTGCGCCGGCATTCACGGCCGCATTCGGGTCAACGACTTTCATGGAACTGCAGCTTGCCATGGCAAGGACAACTGCACAAAATAATGCTAATTTCTTCATATTGAATAGGTTTAATGATTGATTCCGTTATTATCACTGCAAAAATAGTGCATAAAAAGAAATTTTTTCAAAAAAAGTGCATTTTTTTCTTGCATGTTCCAAAATTAATGTATTTTTGCCACATCAAAACGATATCAAAATAATATCATAAAATTAAGTACTATGGAAAACAAAGAATTTGAATTTAAAGGTTTTGCGATGAATGGTTTCGTCGCGTTGTTCGTTGAATTAGCTATCATTGCCCTGAGCATTTGGGGCTTAATTGCTTTTGCACAAGGCGTATTTGCTTCGCCACTGCTTTTCGTCATTGGCATATTGTTGGCCTGCATCCTGCCCATCGGTTTCCGTAAGTTGGAGCCCAACGAGGCCATGGTGATGTTGTTCTTTGGAAAATACAAAGGCACCTTCACCAAGACGGGTTTCCACTGGGTCAACCCCTTCATGACCTCCAAGAAGGTCTCGCTGCGTGCCCGTAACCTCAATCCTGACAACATCAAGGTGAACGACAAGACGGGTAACCCCATCATGATTGGACAGATTTTGGTGTGGCGTTTGAAGGATACCTACAAAGCCATGTTCGAGATCGACTCACAGACGATGGCAAGTGGCGGCTCGGGTACGGCTCCCGTGGCGGTCTCTAGCCGCATGAAGGCTTTTGAAAGCTTTATTAAGGTGCAGAGCGACGCTGCCTTGCGCGAGGTGGCAGGCATGTATGCCTACGACGAGAACGAGGCCGAAGCCGATGAGCTGACCCTGCGTTCGGGCGGTGCCGAGATTAATGAGGTGTTGCTGTCCAAACTCAACGAGCGTCTGAGCATGTCGGGTCTGGAAGTGCTTGAGGCACGCATTAACTACTTGGCTTATTCGCCTGAGATTGCTGCCGTGATGCTACGCCGTCAGCAGGCTGCCGCCATCATCTCGGCTCGTGAGAAGATTGTGGAGGGCGCTGTCTCGATGGTCAAGATGGCTTTGGACAAGCTGAAGGACGAAGGCGTCGTCGAACTCGACGAGGAACGCAAGGCCTCGATGGTGAGCAACCTCATGGTGGTGCTCTGCGCCGACGAGTCGGCCCAGCCGGTGGTGAATACTGGAAGTCTCTATTAATGTGCCGCTTGACGTCATTGCGAGGAACGAAGCAATCCAGAAAAAGCCAATGCCCTAGATTGCTTCGTCGTTCCTCCTCGCAATGACGGTTAAGGCAAAAAAACAATAGAAACAATGGAAATCATTGATTATATCAATTTAGGCATGGGCTTGCTCCTGATCGTGTCAGGCTTGCTGTGCTACCGTTATCCGAATCTGATTAATCCATACGGGGGCATGTCGCCTGAGCGGAAAGCCTTAGTCGACATCGAAGGCCTGAAAAAAGCTGTGGCCATCACCTTTGGCGTGACGGGTTTCCTGTTGATTGTCACAGCCACGCTCTCCATGACCAAAGTCATTGACGAGATGATGACTGCAAATGTAATGATAGCACTGGTTTTAGCCATGATGATTCCCTTGTTTATCGCCATGTGGAAATACAATGGCTTCGGGCGTAGAAGAGGAGAACTTGATGGTGTTGAATTCGCCGAACACCAAGAAAAGAAAGGGCTATCGGAGGAAAAGAAGACCAAAATTACATTATGGACTGTCGTCATTCTGCCCATATTATGCATGGGCTTGTTTTTGGCTTTGGTTCTCTGGGGCAACAAAGGGCCTAAGTATGACATTTCAAGCGAATGCGTCAAGGTGAAGGGTGGGGGATATCATGTTACAATTCCCGTTGCCGACATCACCTCCGACAGCATTTGGGAACATTGGCCGAAAATATCCATGCGTACCAACGGCATGTCAACCAATAAGGTGAACATGGGGCATTTCCGCCTGAAGAACGGCGAAAACTGCATGATGTTTATTCATGAAGACGGTGGTCCAGTGCTTGAACTTCGCACTTCCGACGGTGGGTTGTATTACCTCAACTGCGCCACAGAAGAGGAAACACTGGAGATGATTGCCAAAGTGAAATCAAAGAGGAGGTGAACGATGGCGAAAGAGAAAGATAATAGCACCAACAACAAGACCTTCCTGCTCCGTGTCGATGCCGAGACCATGGAAGCGGTGGAGAAATGGGCTGCCGACGAGTTCCGCTCCGTCAACGGACAGCTGCAATGGATTATCGCCGAGGCTTTGAAGAAGAGTGGACGTAAAAAGAAATAACCAACAATAAGCATCATTATGGACATAGAAACTTGGATCATTATTCTGTCGGTATTCTTGTATGTTCTACAAGCCGTTGTTGGCGGGATGATCGCCAGAAAACGCGGCAAATCATTCTGGTTTTGGTTTGCCGTGACTTTCATGATAATTTTCCCGATAGGTTTCATCGCCATGTTGCTTTACACGCGTGATGACGATATAATCATCTAAATCATAAAACTAAAAGTAATGAAAGCAAAATACTGTTTTATAATCTTATTGTTTACTTTCTTAACAGCCCCAACTGCAATGGCACAAATCGAGGGCTATTGGAAAGGCGAGATGAACGTAGGTGTACAAAAGCTGGAGACGGCTTTCGATATCAAGGCTGTTGAAAACGGCTATGCTGCCACTTTTGACGTGCCGGCCCAAGGTGCGTACGATATTCCTGTTGATGAAACGATATTCCAAGACGGACATCTGCAATTGGCGATGTCGGCGATGGGTGCCCGCTATTTAGGAACGCTGAAAGACAATGTCATCGAAGGCGAATTCACCCAAAACGGCATGACCTTTACGCTTAACCTTGCCAGGTCGGAGATGAAGGAACAGAAAAAGACTCGTCCCCAGGACCCACAACCACCGTTCAAATATCAAATTGAGGAGGTGACTTTCGTCAATGAAAAAGAAGGCAACAAATTGGCTGGCACGTTGACCATCCCTGAAGGTGAAGGTCCATTCCCAGCCATGGTGCTCGTCTCGGGCAGTGGACAGCAGAACCGCGACGAGGAGCTGATGAACCACCGTCCCTTCTGGGTCATCGCGGATTATTGCGCCCGTCATGGCATTGCCGTGTTGCGTTACGACGACCGTGGCGTGGGTGGCTCTGATGGCGAAGTGAAGAACGCCACCTCCATGGATTTCTCCTACGATGCCGAGGCCGCTTTCGACTATCTCCGCAACCGCAAGGAAATCAACGCCACGAAGGTCGGTATCTTGGGACACAGCGAGGGCGGCGTCATCAACTTCATGGTGTCGTCGCGTCGTCCCGAGGTGGCTTTTTTGGTCTCTTTGGCCGGACCCTCTGTGAACGGCATAGAGGTGCTAAAAGAGCAACAAGCCGCCATCCTAAGGGCTTCGGGTATGTCGGAAGAGATGGTGCAGTTTAATGGCAATGCCAATGCACAGATGTTCGACATCATCGAAACGTCAAACGATTGGGAAGAGGCCGACACCCTGTTGCGCCAGCTGTTGAAAGGCTGGGGCTACAACGAAGAGCTGACCGAGCAGACGGTGGGGCAGATGGCATCACCGTGGATGTACTATTTCCTGAGATACGACCCCACCGATGCCATCGTGAAGACCAATTGTCCGGCCTTGTTGCTCAACGGCTCCAAGGACCTGCAAGTGATTGCCTCGCAGAATCTCCCCGGCTATGAGAAGATCATCGCCGAACACGGCAAGACCAACCTCACCTTGCGTGAGTTGCCCGATTTGAACCATCTCTTCCAGCATTGCGAGACGGGTTCGCCCAACGAATACTTCGAAATCGAGGAGACCATCTCGCCCGAGGTGTTGGAGATGGTGGTGGGGTTTGTGAAAGGGATTGAAAAATAATTCGTTAGAAAGCATTTCGTATAAAAATAATTCCTATCTTTGCAGCCCAATTCAAACCGCAGTCCAGATTGATTGTAAAATCAGCGGTCTGAGTTGAAAATCAAAAGTTTAACCTCCTCGCGGGTGGGTTTCTGGAACGCTTGCGGGTACAATTTTTTACAATTATTACAATGGCAGAAAACGAAAACATCATCAACGAAGCCATGCCGGTAGAAGAAAAGGCCGTTGAAGAAACCCCAGTCATGGAAGCCCCCGCTAAGAAGGCTCCTAAAGCTCCGAAGCAGAAACCCGTTCCCGCCGAGGATTTCGACTGGACCTCATCTCACAAGAAGTTCGACAACTACTCAGCTGACGAACGCGCCAAGCTCGAAGAGAAGTATGCTGGCACTATGAACCAGATCGCCGACCACGAGGTCATCGAAGGCACCGTGGTGGCCATCACCGACCGCGAGGTCGTGGTCAACATCGGCTTCAAGTCGGATGGTGTTATCCCTGTTGCTGAATTCCGTACCAACCCCAACCTGAAGGTGGGCGACAAGGTTGAAGTCTACGTTGAGAACCAAGAAGGTCCCAACGGCCAACTCATCCTCTCTCACAAGAAAGCCCAACTGCTCAAGTCTTGGGATCGCGTCAACGAAGCCTACGAAAGTGGCGAAATCGTCAACGGTTACGTCAAGAGCCGCACCAAGGGTGGCCTCATCGTCGAAGTGTTCGGCCTCGAAGCCTTCCTGCCCGGCAGCCAAATCGACGTCAAGCCCATTCGTGACTACGACGTGTTTGTTGACAGCGTGATGGAATTCAAAGTCGTGAAGATCAACCAAGAGTTCAAGAACGTGGTTGTGTCTCACAAAGCCCTCATCGAGGACGAACTCGAAGCCCAGAAGGCCGAGATCATCAGCAAGCTCGAGAAGGGTCAGATCCTCGAAGGCGTGGTCAAGAACATCACCAGCTACGGTGTGTTCATCGACCTCGGTGGCGTCGACGGTCTCATCCACATCACCGACCTCAGCTGGGGCCGCATCACGCACCCCGAAGAGGTGGTCAAGTTGGACGAGAAGATCAAGGTCGTCATCCTCGACTTCGACGACAACAAGAAACGTATTGCTCTCGGCCTGAAGCAACTCACTCCTCATCCGTGGGATGCTCTCGATGAGAACCTCAAGGTGGGCGACACCGTCAAGGGTAAAGTCGTCGTCATCGCCGACTACGGTGCGTTCGTTGAGATCGCCCCTGGCGTCGAAGGCCTCATCCATGTGTCCGAGATGTCATGGTCACAGCATCTCCGCAGCGCTCAGGACTTCCTGAAGGTTGGCGACGAGGTGGAAGCCAAGGTCCTTACCCTCGACCGCGAGGAGCGCAAGATGTCGCTGGGTATGAAGCAACTCATGCCCGACCCGTGGGCCAACATCACCGACCGCTATCCGATTGGCTCGAAGCACACCGCCACCGTGCGTAACTTCACCAACTTCGGTATCTTCGTCGAACTCGAAGAAGGCGTCGACGGCCTGATCCACATCAGCGACCTCAGCTGGTCGAAGAAGATCAAGCACCCGGCCGAATTCACCAAGGTTGGCGAGACCATCGATGTCGTCGTTCTCGACGTCGACCAGGAGAACCGCCGCCTCAGCCTCGGCCACAAACAACTCGAAGAGAATCCTTGGGACGTGTTTGAAACCGTCTTCACCGTCGGTTCCATGCACCAAGGCACCGTCATCAGCGCTAACGACAAGGGCGCCGTGGTCAGCCTGCCTTACGGCGTGGAAGGCTTCTGCCCCAGCCGTTACATGAAGAAGGAAGACGGCACCAACGCCAAGGTTGACGACACCCTCGAGTTCAAGGTCCTTGAGTTCAACAAGGAAAGTAAGAAGATCATTCTCGCCCTGCCTAAGGTAGAGGAAGAGAAGGAAGTCAAGAGCGCAGAGGAAAAGGCCGCCGACAAGGCCGCCAAGCAAGCCAAGCGTACTGTGAAGCAAATCAATGACAACATTGAGCACAGCACCCTCGGTGACCTCGAAGTCCTGGCTGGTCTGAAGGAAAACCTTGAGAAGCAAGAAAAAGCTCAACAAGGCGAATAATCCTCATTCCTTGTGACAACGAAAAAACGGCCGTCCTCATCGAGGATGGCCGTTTTTGTTTTATGTCATTGTCTTATTTCTGATGGAATGGGATGCGGTTTTGTATCGAGCGGCCCAAGGTGACCTCGTCGACGTATTCCAATGCGTCGCCAACGGCGATGCCCTTCGAGATGACCGAGACCTTGCCTTCGAAGTCCTTCAGCTGCCTGAAGATGTAGAAATTGGTCGTGTCGCCCTCGATGGTGGCAGGTAAGGCCAAGATGATTTCCTTGATGTCCTCTTTCTGGGTGCGCTGCACCAGCTGGGCGATCTTCAGGTCGTTAGGCGAGATGCCTTCGATAGGGCTGATGACACCGCCCAAGACATGGTATAGCCCGTTATAGGAG
The DNA here is from genome assembly GCA_902786745.1 of uncultured Bacteroidia bacterium. Classification (GTDB taxonomy): domain Bacteria; phylum Bacteroidota; class Bacteroidia; order Bacteroidales; family F082; genus Limimorpha. The sequence continues at coordinate 216,464 of CADADR010000002.1, read as the reverse complement.
GCGGTCCTTTCAATGGCCAGCACATCGCGCATGTCGGCCACCACGCAAAGCGTGTTCTCGTCGCGACGCGGGTTGCCACAGATGGAACAAACCTTAGTGTCGCTGATGTTGTAGCACCGCTCACACAACATGATGTTGTGCTTCATCTTCAGCAACGCATCGGCGAGCTGCTCGGTCTCAAGACTGTCTTCGTTGAGCAGGTGCAAGGCCAACCTCAAGGCTGTCTTCTTGCCGACACCTGGCAACTTGGAAAGCGCCTCGACGGCATTCTCTAACAATATGGATGAATACTCTGCCATACAATAATCGCGGCAAAATTAAGTTATTTCCTTAAATTTGCAGCCTCAAAAACGAAGAAATCATGAAAAGATATGCCCTTATCCTCGCTACCTTGTTGTTCGCCGTCACCTCACTGATGGCTCAAGACTTCAACCAAACCGACGCCAAAGGTCGTAGGCAAGGTCGGTGGCACGACTACTATCCCAACGGTCAGCTGCGTTACGAAGGCGAGTTCAAGAACGACAAGTGCAAGGGCATATTCCGCTATTATGACGAGCAGGGCAACTTGAAAGCCACCAACGAGTTTGACAAATCGGGTGAGCGGGCCTTAAACAAGACCTATGCGCCCAACGGCAGGGTGGTGGCCACGGGCACCTACCTGAACCAGAAGAAAGATGGTGAGTGGAAGTATTATGACGCTTCTTCGGGCCAACTGCGCATGGTTGAAGACAATAAGGAAGGCAAGGTGCACGGCTGGTCGCGGCTCTACAATCCTCAGAATGGCGTGCTTGCCGAAGAGACCCAGTTTGTTGAAGGTCAACCTGAAGGTCCATGCCGCAAGTATTCGGATACCGGAGTCATGATTATGGAATGCCAATACCATAACGGATTATTGGAAGGTCCAGCAAAGACCTATTATCCCAGCTCGCTTCTGAAGGAGGAGGGGCAATATGAAAAAGGCCAAAAGGTGGGGAAGTGGAAGACCTACAACGAGGAAGGCGATGTCATCGCCGAAGAGGCCTTTGGCGAGCAGGAGATCCAATAAGGCTTATTGGCAGTTTTTGATGTAGTCCTCCAAGTTGGGACGGCCATATTTGTCAGCCAATTTGTAGTATTCGCAGGCCTTGTCAGCGTCATTCATCAGATAGTATGTCCTGCCAAGGTTGAAATAGGCATCGGCGTAGTCGGGCTTCAGCTCAATGGCTTTCTGGAAGTCTTCAATGGCGCCTTGATAGTTCAATGCATTGACTTTGGCGCAGCCGCGATAATAATAGGCCTCGAAGTTGCTTTTGTCGTATCTGATGGCCTTGCTGAGGGTTTCCTCGGCCTTTTGGAAGTCGCTGTAACGTAGCAACTGCTTGGAGCCCTCTTCGGTGTAAAGGCGTGATTTGGCGGGGTTTTCGCAACCGGTCAGGGCGAAAAGGGTTATGATGGCGAACAGTAGTGTCAGTCTTTTCATCGCTTCAATTTTTTGCAAAGATACGCTTTTTTCTGTTATGCGAATAAGGCAACGATGGCCTTTACCGTGGTGATGAGCTCCTGCAGCTTCTTCTCGCTTTTGGCTTCGCAGAGGAAACGGAGATAAGGCTCGGTGTTGGAAGGCCTGATGTTGAGCCACCAGTCAGGATAATCGAGACGGTAACCGTCGAAATCGAGGAAGCGCTCAGGCTTTTCGATCTGCATGAAGTGGTCTCTGACGGCGTCCATGGCCTCTTGCTTTCGCTCGATCTTGAAGTTGATTTCGCCCGAGTTGGAATAGGGCGTGATGCCGTCGATGATTTGGCTCATCGTGATGCCTTCCTTCTTGCGTTCGGCCAGAAGTCGGAGCACTATGGAAGCCGCTAGCAGGGCGGAGTCGGAGTAGTAGAAGTCGCGGAAATAGTAATGTCCGGCCAGTTCGCCGCCATAGCATCCGTCCAACTCTCTGAGTTTCAGTGCAGCGTAGGCGCGACCCACGCGCCAGGTCTCCACCTTGGCTTTGTATTTGTTCAGGTATTCCTGGATGGCTCGTGAGCTGCGGATGTCTTGCAGCACGATGCCTTTCTGTCTTTGCTCGCCGATGAAGTAGTCGCCCAAGAATGCGATGATGAGGTCGGGGCTGATGAAACGGCCTTTCTCGTCGATGAAGGTGATGCGGTCGGCGTCGCCGTCGAAAAGCAGGCCGATGTCGCATTTCTCTTTCTTTACCAAGGCCTTGATTTGCTCTTGTGCGTTGGCTTCCAACGGGTTGGGCTCGTGGTTGGGGAAGTTGCCATCCAAGGTGTCGTTGATGTAATGCGCCTTGCCGATGAGCTCGTGGACGAAGAACGAGGCCATACCGTTGCTGCAGTCCACGGCGATGTTGAGGTTGTCGTGAGGACCCACAAATTGGCGCTGGAAAGCCAAATAGTCAGCGTTGACATCTTTTTCGCGGATGAGGCCTTTCTTCTCGCAAGGCACGGTGGCCTTGTCGCTTGCCACCAATGCCTCCAGGCGGTTCAAACCGGTGTCGTAGCCCACGGGCAGGGCGTCTTTAGCCGAGATCTTAAGGCCGTTATGGTTCTTAGGGTTGTGCGATGCCGTGATCTGGATAGAGGCGCCGTAGCCGTATTTGGCCGTCGACCAGTATACCATAGGCGTAGTGGAAAGGCCTATGGCATCCACGTTCCTGCCGCGGTCGGTGAGGCCACGGGTGAGGGCGTCAAACAGGGTGTCGGATGAGAGTCGCATGTCGCGTCCCACGAGATAGGTGTCGATGTCGAGGACCTCGGGCAGGAAATACCCGATGCGGTAGGCGATGTCTTCGTTGAGGTCGGTGCCCCACTCGCCTCTAATATCGTATGCCTTAAAAGCTTTCATTTTCATAGGTCTGGTTATTTCTTGATTCCACGTTGGTTAAGTGCCTGCTGGTATCTTGTAGCGTTGCGGTTGTGCTCGTCGAGGGTCTTGGCAAAGTTATGGTAGCCCGAGAAGTCTTCCTTGGCGCAGAAGTAGTAGTAATGGTGGTCTTCGGCATTCAGCACGGCTTTGACGGCGGCGATGGAAGGGATGCAGATGGGTCCCGGGGGAAGACCTTGGTGTTTATAGGTGTTGTAGGGCGAGTCGATTTGTTTGTGGTAGTCGAGCACACGGCGGATGCTGTAGTCGTTCCAAGCGAAGATGAGGGTGGGGTCGGCCTGCAACAGCCAGTTGCTCTTCAGTCGGTTGAGGTAGACGCCAGCCACCCGAGGCATCTCGTCGCTCATATTGGTCTCTTTGTTGACAATCGAAGCCAGGGTGCTGACTTGAACGGGCGTCAAGCCTTTGGATTGGGCTTGCTGCTTGCGTTCCTCATTCCAGAATTTGTTGTATTCCTGAAACATACGGTTTACATAGCCTTCGGCGTCGGTGTTCCAGTAGAACTCGTAGGTGTCGGGCAGGAATAGTGCAGGGATGGTGTATTTGTTGAACCCCAATTGGCTGATGTAATCCTGGTTGTGAAGCAAGTTGGCGATAGAGGAGGAGTCGGCTTCAATCTGGGAGGCGATGCGGCACGCCAACTGGTCGACATTGCGCATGTTGTTGAAGGTGACTTTCACGGGACTCTGAAGGCCGCCACGCAGCATGTTGACCAGGCGATTGTTGCTCATGCCGTCTTTCACGATGTAGCGACCGGGGTGGATGTTCTCGGGGTATTCCTTTTTTTGCGCTATCCAATTGAAGCTCTTCTCGTTGACCAAGAAGCCGGCATTATTGATGAGGCTCTGCACTTGTTCGTAGTCGGCGCCTGTGGGGATGAACAACTCGACGTCTTTGCCACCGGCGGTTTTCACATTGGGTGACATGAGGCTGCAGTAGAGCCAATAAGCGAAGGTCAAGGCAAAGATCAGCAGGATGGCAAGCACCAAAAGTAAGGTGAACCGTGAACGCTTGCTGTTTTTCTTTTTCCCGCTTTTGCGCGGTTTTCTCTCATTGGGAAGCTTTGTTTCTATTTTGACCATTTGTGTTTTTGTTCTTATATGATGTTTCAAATTCCGTAAAAGTTGTTCCCCCTTGAAAGGGGGATAGGGGGATTCAAAGATTCCTTCTCCTCATTTTGTCATTGATAAAACTTGAGTCATAATACTCTTAGCAACATGTTCAGAATCCTTTCTCACTTCGCTGTCCAACACTCTAACAACCTTCAATCCTAATACTTGCATTTGTCGATCCCTTTCCTTGTCATATTTTTGAGCCTCTTCATTAAAGTGTGATGCTCCATCTATCTCAATAACTAAGTCAAGTTCTTTGCAATAAAAATCTGCTATATAGTTTAGTATGGGTTTCTGTCGATTAAAAGTATAGCCAGTTTGTTTACCTTTCAATTGATTCCATAATAGCTTTTCCGACAGCTGACAATCATTGCGCAAATTACGACTTCGTTGTTTGAGATTTGGATTGTAAGGAAGATTATATGGTACAAATAACAGGTTATCTGTGTGTATCCCGTTTTGTTGAAGATAATCTGGAGTGAAAACTGAGAATCGGTCGGTTGGGGCGGGTTTAATCCCCCCAACCCCCTTTAAAGGGGGAGTCGCTTTAATATTTTTTGGGGACATCAATTGATACTCAAGTACATCCAGGAATCCCTTAGAGGTTTTCAACCAGCTCTTACGCCTTCCGCATGGCACAAATCCAAGGCTTTCGAACAATCGTAGGCTCTCAGTATTGGTTTCGTCGATGGAGCAAAACACCTGATGCAACATTACATCATGGAAAAGATACTCTATACACAGGGCCAAAGCGGCCTGGGCATAGCCTTGTTGGCGATGCTCTTTGTCAATTAAGATGCCCAATCCGGCGCGTTGGTTGATGCCGTCGTAGTCGAAGATGTCGACGCAGCCAATGGATTCGCCCGTCTCGTTCAGGTCAATCATCAGGCGGAGTTGCTTGGCGGTGACCAAGTCGTTGTTGCCCAGCAAAAACTGCTCAATCTGAAAACGGCTATAGGGAACGTGTGTCCCGCTGACCCGCCAGATGTCGCGGTCGTTCTCCCATCGGAAGATAAGCTCGGCGTCGTCAGGCTCGGCGCAACGAAGGGTTATCGTTTTGTCCTTGATAAACATGATTGTCGCAATTCATGAAAAACTGCACGAAGCGTGGAAATTGGCACATATTTTGATTGCCTTATCCCGCTAAATTTTCGACAAAAATACGCATTTCGGTGCAATAAAGGTTGAAAAAATGCATTAATGAGACTATAAAAGGAAAAAGAAACTATAATTTGAGATAAGATGAGAAAAGTGAGTATGACATTGATGCTGGCGGCTTTACTGATGGCCGCTTCTTGTGCTAATCAATCCCAAAACGCTAACGACAGCGAAAATCAAACTGAGCAGCAACCCGTTTCACAGGTGGAACAGGTGCAGCAACCCCAAGTGCAGCGTGCGGCATTCATGCCGACGCAAGGCACACCCGACTTCGTTGATGCCGCCGAACGCAGCGTCGACGCAGTGGTCCATATCATGACGAAGGTGGTCAGACAGAGCAATACCTATGAAGACTTCTTTGGTGCCTTGCTTGGCCAGATCTACGGTTATCCGGGTCAAACCCGCAACAACACTATGGTGGCTTACGGCTCTGGCGTGGTGCTCACGCCTGATGGCTACATTGTCACCAACAACCACGTCGTGGAAGGCGCCGATGAGGTGGAGGTCACCTTTAATAATAAGGTGAAGAAGACCGCTACTATTATTGGAACCGACCCGACCACCGACCTGGCTTTGATCAAGGTGGAAGCCTCTGATTTGGCTTATCTTACTTTTGGTGACTCCGATAACGTTCGCATCGGCGAATGGGTGCTGGCTGTTGGTAACCCCTTCAACTTGACCTCCACCGTCACTGCGGGTATCGTGAGTGCCAAGGCGCGTAACCTCAGCATCTTGGGCGAAGGCACTTCGGTGGAGTCCTTCATCCAGACCGATGCCGCCGTCAACCCCGGTAACAGTGGTGGTGCTTTGGTGAACACCAAGGGCGAGTTGGTCGGCATCAACGCGGCCATTGCCTCGCATACGGGTTCCTACGAAGGTTATTCCTTCGCCATCCCTTCCAATATCGTTCGTAAGGTGGTCGACGACCTGTTGCTGTATGGCACCGCCCAGCGTGGCTATCTCGGCGTGCAGATTGCCGAACTTACGCAAGAAATTGCCGATAAGGAAGGCTTGGAAAACATTGAAGGCGTGTATGTTGCAGAAGTCACTGATGGCGGCGCTGCCAAATTGGCAGGGCTGAAATCGGGCGATGTGATTACCTCAATCAACGGCAAGAAGGTGAACTCCACGACCCAACTCAAGGAGAGCGTCGGACAATACCGTCCGGGCGACAAGATCGACGTGGAAGTGAACCGTAACGGTCATCATCATCACTATGACCTGACCCTGCTCAACGAAGCCGGCAATGTGAATGTGGTTAAGAAAGGCGACAGCTTCTACAACTCCGAGTTCGGACTGATGCTGCAACCCATCGATCAGAACGACATGAGCCGTCTGAACATCAAGAACGGCTTGAAGATCGTCGAGATTCGTCAAGGCCGTTTCATGAACTCCGGTGTGCCGGTCGATTTCGTCATCACCAAGGTGAACGGTGTCGCCGTCAACGACAAGACCGAACTTGAGAATGCGCTGAAGAACAAACGTTCGCGCCGCACCACCATTGAGGGTGTCTATCCCAACGGCATGAACGCGACGTTCTACTACTAAGTAGTCAAAAGAATTTTCTGAAAATCAAAGACTTCGGTACGGTTTTTGATAGTATTAAACTTCGTGATTCGGGGAGACTGCGCCCTGCAGCCTCCCTCGAAGAGCGGATTATGCAAAAAATCATGTGGAGAGAGATATGAAGAGTAAGATTTTGAATGTGAAACAATTAAACAATAATAAGATTACGAAGAAATGAGACAACTGAAAATTTCAAAGCAAATCACCAACCGCAATTCAGGTACCTTGGACAAGTACCTTGCCGACATTGCGAAGGAGGCGTTGCTGACCACCGACGAGGAAGTCGAATTGGCGCAGCGCATCAAGGCGGGCGACAAGGCAGCTTTGGACAAACTGGTAAAGGCCAACCTGCGCTTCGTCGTTTCGGTGGCCAAACAGTATCAGAACCAAGGCCTGAGCCTGCAAGACCTCATCGACGAGGGTAACCTGGGTTTGGTCAAGGCCGCTCAGCGTTTTGATGAGACCCGCGGCTTCAAGTTTATCTCGTATGCCGTGTGGTGGATCCGTCAGAGCATCCTTCAAGCCGTGGCCGAGCAGGCGCGTATCATCCGTCTTCCCATGAACCAGGTTGGCGCTATGGCCAAGGTTAAGAAAGCCGTGTCGTTGCTTGAGCAGAAACTGGAACGCCGTCCCACAGTGAAAGAGATTGCCGACGAGATCGGCATGCCCGAAGACAAGGTGGAACAACTGCTCAGCCTCAACTCGCGTGCCGTGTCGACCGACGCACCGCTCGACGATGAAGACGATGCCAACTTCTTGGATGTCTACATCGCTGAAGATGAGAAGCAAACCGACGCAGCGGTGGAGCAGGAGTCGGCCAGCAAGGCCATCCATAACTCGCTCGACCTGCTTAACGAGAAAGAACGCACTATCATCCGCATGTATTTCGGTCTGGGTACCACGCGTGAGTATTCCTTGGAGGAGATCGCCATGAAACTCGACATCTCGCGTGAGCGCACCCGCCAGATCCGCGACCGTGCGTTGAAACGTTTGAAGTCGGAGCCTAACTCTCCGCTTTATCAGATGTATATGAACCAATGAAAAATGACTGCCTATGCCATTCCCTCGGGAATCTATAGGCGGTCATTTTTTATTTTGACTTTTTATTATTTTTGCAGCCACAAACATCTAATACATAACCTTATGAAATACGAACTCATCAAATTGCCTTATGAGGCAAATGCTTTGGAACCCGTCATCAGCAAGGAGACGTTGGGATTCCACCATGGCAAACACTTGCAAGCCTATGTCAACAACCTGAATGCTGCCATTGAAGGCACAAAATATGCGGAGATGCCGTTGGAGGAAATCGTGAAAACCGCCGATGGTGGTGTGTTCAATAACGCAGGACAGATCCTGAACCACAACCTGTATTTCACGCAATTCCGTGCGCCGAAGGCTGACAATAAGCCCACGGGGGTGATTGCCGAGTGGATCGACCAACAGTTTGGTTCATTTGAAAAATTCAAGGAAGAATTCACGAAGAAAGGTGCCACCTTGTTCGGCTCGGGATGGGTGTGGCTCTCCGTCGACAAAGACGGTAAGCTCCAGATCACGCAAGAGACCAACGCCGGCAACCCCGTGCAGCGCGGCTATAGGCCTCTGCTGACCTTCGATGTGTGGGAGCATGCCTATTACATCGACTACCAGAACCGTCGTCCCGACCATCTGAATGCCTTGTGGCAGATCATCAATTGGGATGTGGTGAACGAGCGCCTGTAAACGACAGGACATCTGAAAACAAAAATCGCGGCGGGGATGACCTCGTCGCGATTTCTGTTTTATTCGGCTTTCATGATCCGATGCACGCTTCGTCTGTTGCCATAGTCGATTTGCAGCAGATAAGTACCATGAGTTAGTTGGCTCAAGTCAATTTCAAACTGTAACTCGTTTATGTTTTGCTTCATCAATAAGCGGCCGTTGAGGTCGTATACGCTGACGCTTTGTGCGGCGTTCTCAGTTGTGATACTCAACGACGAGGTGAACGGGTTGGGGAAGATTTGGCAGGTCGTGGCGTTTTCGCCGACAAGGTCATCGAAATAGAAATGCGCCACATACTCCTCTGATGCTGTGACCATGAAAGTGTAGGTGGCATCAGTGGAGACCTCGATGCCGTCCTTGGTCCAATTGATGAATTCATAGTTCTCATTGGCAGTTGCCGTCAGCGTGCAGGTGGTGCCGTGATTGTAGTTGCCTGCGCCCGTTACCATGCCACCGTCGGCGGGGTCGGCAGTCACGCTGATTGTGTAGTTGTTGAGCGTGAAGTTAGCCACAAGGGTGCGGTTGCCTTCAACAATGAAGGTGTAGCTTGCATTCGTGGTGACCACTTCTCCATTTTCGATCCAATTGATAAAGGTGTAGCCCGTGTTGGCAGTTGCTGTCACAGTGCATTGCTGACCTCCTGCATAAGTGCCGCCGCCAGTCACTGTACCGCCGATATTCGGATTGGGCGAGACGTTAATGTTATAAGTGTCGGGCAGTTGTTCCTCGAAATTGGCCACCAACGAGCGGTTGCTTGTCACGACGAAGGTATAGTTGGCGTCAGTAGAGACCACAGTGCCATTTTCTGTCCAATTCATGAAAGTGTAACCATCTGCCGATGTGGCGATGACGGTACAAGATTGACCATGATTGTAGGTGCCTCCTCCTGAAGTCGTGCCACTGTTGCTGGGGTTGGCGGAGACTGTGATGGTATACGTAATGGCCGAAAAGTTGGCGACAAGATTCCTGTTGCCTTCCACGGTGAAGGTATAGTTGGCATCGCTTGAGACCACGCTGCCATTTTCGGTCCAGTTGGTAAAGGTGTAGCCCGTGGCTGCAGTAGCAGTCAAGGTGCACGAAGCTCCGTAGTTGTAGTTGCCAGCGCCGCTCACCGTGCCGCCATCGCTTGGATTGGCCGTGGCAGTGATGGTATAGGAGTTGAGGCTGAAGTTGGCCACCAAACTGCGGTTGCCTTCCACGTTGAAGGTGTAGCTGGTGTTAGATGACACCACATTGCCGTTCTCGGTCCAGTTGGTGAAGGTGAAACCCGTGTTGGCTGTAGCTGTGACCGTGCACGATTGGCCTTGGTTGTAGGTGCCGCCGCCAGTGACGCTTCCGGCGTTGCTTGGATTGGCAGTCACCGCGATGGTATAGGCGCTTGGAGCGATGGCAACCGTTTGAATATTACCTCCGACCAAGGGATAGTTGGTGGAGATGACGCGAATGCGGTAATTTGTCCCCGCAGGTACGTCTGGCGTTCTTGCCGTCATCACACCGCTTGTGTTGGTGGTCGTACGACCTAACTCAACGGGATTGTTGAAGTTGCCATTGGCATCGGAGAGTTGTGCGATGACCACGTTGGCCTCAGCGTTGAGGTTATCGGGCGACATCGTTCCCGTGATGGTGAAATTTATAGTGAAGTATTCGTTGGGTTCAAATTGGGTTTGTTCCAAGTTGTTCAAGGTTAGCGTAGGGGTATACACTAACAGGAGGTCGTCGAGAAACAGGTCGTCACTGGTGCTGCCCGATCCTGGTGTTTCGTTGGTGGTGGCAGTCATGAGGATATAGCGCACGTCGGTGCAAGGACCATTGTTGTTGAACGGGATGCTCAGGCGACGCCAAGTGTAGGCGCCATTTGCTGCCGAAGTGCGGGTGAAAGAACTAAGAGCAGTAGCCACGTGCATGTTCATTGGCTCTTCAGTGCCGTCGGCGATGATCTTATAATCCGCATTACCATGGACGACCGCCTTCACCTGCGCTTTAGCAGAGGTGCTTTGGCTGCGGAAGCAAACCCATAGCGTGAGTGAGTCAGGGAGTTGGGTGATAGGAGTGTTGAATGCCGTCTGACTGCGTTGAGTATAATTGTAGTTGCCTGAACCCGTGGCCGACATGCTTCCGGCATTCATGCGCCCGTTAGTGATGTTGCCATTGGCAGTGACACCCAAAATACTTTCTGGATAGAGCCTAACGCTCTTGGTTCCTGAAGAGCCAGGACGCGTTTGAGTGGACTGTTCGATTTGGCTATCTACCCAGCTGGAAAACGTTCCGGTGGCTGTTCCACCCGAATGCCAATGTGTAGGCTCGCTGACGCGATTGGTCCATTGCTCGAAGCCACGATTGTCGAACTGAGGACCGTATTGGGCAGTAAGATTGATGCTTAAGAAACTGAAAAAGAATAGACTGGTAATAAAAATACTGCTGCGTTTCATAGGATCTGTGGTTAATAATGTTTGCGAAATTAAAGAAAAAGGAACTTGAGGCCATAAAGATTTCACTCTTTTCCGTACTTTTGTAAACCAAATGAGAACGAATTTAAAATCATTATTCATTTAAATAATTGGTCGTGAAAAAGATTGTATTATTCTGTAGCCTTATTCTGGCATCGATGGCAGCACAAGCCCAAGGCTATACGAGGGGAAGGTTTCTTATGGAGGGCGATTACACCCGTACATCGGGCTTCGAGCCATCGGCGGTGCTCGCCATTGATTTCAGGAATAGGCACGAGTTTTGTTCTTCTCCTAATTATTCCGAGTTTGCTTATACCTTTGGATATAAAGCTGGTCCAGACAAGCACTTTTTTAATGTGGCCTATCAATTCGGAATCAATACGAGTTGGAGGAATGAAGGCCTGCTTTATCTTGAAAACCGTTATCTCTATCGCCGTTTCAAGGCGTTTGGCATTCAGGAATTCACTAGTATGTTCTGCATAGGCTATCGCAACATCCATTGGAACTTTAAGTTGGGTTTATGCAATCGCTATATAGCCGCGATTCCACTGCGCCTTGACGGAGGCATGGGTACCATCTTCGAACCGATGAATGTGGTGTTTGACCTCGAATACTATTTGTTCCCCAATGCGCCAGTGAAGAATCCAACTTCTAGATTTGACGAAATGCATTCGTGGAATATCGGTTGCGGCATATCCAATAGTCGCGAGTTCATCGTCGAGCGTGTGACCTTATTCTACTATACCCTCAACGGCTATTACAATATCAACGAAAAATGGCGCGTGTTGGGCGAAGCAGGACTGCATCCTGCCGGTGTCCTGAACCTATCATCGCAATACAACGGATTCTTTATCAATGTTGGTTTCACCTATAATTTTGATTAATTATGAAAAAACGACTGCATATTCTATTTGTAATCTCACTTACCATTGGATTGGGGCTGTCCTCCTGCAACCGCTTGGATGTCGCAGGCATGGTCATCAACCGCAGCGACACTGAGGAACGCGTGGCCGACTGGCTCGACTACAACGCACAGAACGGCGAACCCGTCATTGAGAATGCCCCTGACGAGTACCACATTTATTCCTGTTCCGATTCGCACTATTCCGAGCGCGACAGCATCGTTCCGCAGGGCGAGAACGACCGTCTCTACAAGTACATCACTGCCGAGCGCAACGACCCGATGGCCGTTTTTGCCATCCATGCCGGCGACATGGTCAACGAGAGTGGGGAATCTGGCTTCAGGATGACCTATGACGCTTTGGTTTACGATTCCGTGAATCAGGTCAAAAACGATCCCTGTTTCTTGGTCATTGGCAACCATGACGTTTACTTCGATTGCGCCCCGTTCTTCAAGCAGTATTTCCATACCTCAACCTATACCGTTACGGTGAATACCGTCAGTGGCTATAAGGATTTGTTCATCTTCCTTGATTCGGGTAACGGTACCCATGGCAAGCGGCAGTTGAAATGGCTGGAGGAGAAGCTCTCGCATCGCGAGGACTATCGTCACTGCTTCGTAGTCAGCCACAACTGGTTGTTCCGCACTTCTTATAATTACACCACCACGCCGGCAGCCAACCTGCCACAAGACGAGCAGTATGCTTTCATGGACTTGATGAGCAACAACAACGTGGAACTGGTCATCATGGGACATTTCCACATGCGCGAGCAGCGTCAGTTTGGCGGTGTGCAATATGTGATGACCGACAACCTCAACGAAGATAAGGTGACGCCAAGTTATCTGGTGGTGACGGTCGGGGAGAAGGTCAGATATGCGTATGAAGAGCTGGAGATGGAGTAAAAAGGTCTCTACCATTCACTTTTCAACGCATTGAATTACAAATAGTTGATTTTTGGCTTTCCGCAAATATCTCTACACGAGGCTTAGGATTGCGGAAAGCCTGTTTTTTCACTATACTTTTGCATGGTCAAACCTAAAATTGTACCATGCGATGAACACAAGAATCCTATTCCCCACAGCCGCCTTTGTGATGCTCAGCGTGGCGGTCTTTGCCCAAGTCGAAATTCCTGAAGTCAAACCGAAAGCCGACAGCCTGCAGATGGCGGTAGACACTTTGCTGCTTGAAGGCATCACCATCACGGCAGAAAGACCTTTGTTTTCGGTAGAAGGAGAGAAGACGTTGTATCAAGTTTCAGACGACCCGACCGTGCAAGGCGGCGTGGCCTCCGATGCCTTGCAGAATGCGCCCGGAGTGAGCGTCGATGTGGAAGGCAACATCACCTTGCGCGGGACTTCTTCCGTTGAAATTTGGATCAATGACCAGCCTTCCAACCTCACGGAAGAAAACCTCAAGGCCTACATCCAGACCTTGCCCGCCAACGCCATCGACCGCATCGAAGTCATCACTAACCCATCGGCGCGTTATGCCACCACCGCCGATGGCATCATCAACATCGTGATGAACACCAAAATCAAGCGGAACGAGTTCTTTTGCTTTGGCACCAATGTTTCTTCGCAACCCTACGTGATGCCTTGGGCTTCCTACGTCTGGAAAAACGATAAGTGGACGGTGAATGCCTACGCGAACACCTATTGGTATCATGGTAAAGGCGAAGCGCATTCTGAGAAGGATTTGTATGGTGAAGATGAAGAAGGAAACCAAGTCTTGACCAGCCATTTGAAGAGTAGCATGTACAACAATTACACTACTTACAGTCCAGGGGTCAACCTGAACATGACTTACACGCCTGACAAGATGAACACATTCTCTTTGTATGCCATGTTTTGGGATTCATTTGGGCCTTCGGAGGTTAGACAGGAGCGCGAACGCGTTGAATACATTGAACAATCGGGCGAGTACAAATACTCCATCGAGAACAAATCGAATTCAAACTATCTCTTCTTGCCTTACGGGTTGAACTATCAGCACAAATTCGATGAAGAAGGACATAACCTTACTTTACGCATGAATGGAAGTATTACCCGTTCGGCGCTTCCTATTGATTATCACAAGATTTACACCTTGCCGTCTCCGTATGAAAGGGCATTCGTGATGGACTATGTCTCGACCAACATCCCCATCAACGCACGCGTGGATTACAATTTACCTTATTCCAAGAATGGCGAATTTGGCATGGGCATCAATGCCGGTTGGGAAGGAAAAAACGAGTGCAGCCCATTGGACAGTCTGGCCAATGGCGTATATGTGCACGACTCGGTAATGTCGTATCGATTCCGTCAGGTCGATCATCATTTGGGCGGCTATTTCCAGGTGCGGCACCGTTTCGGCAATTTTACTGTGCAGCCTACTTTGAGTTTAAGGTATTATAGGACGGGCATCGTATATCCCGACGCTCCAAATTATGATTCTACAGCTTATTATTTCTATCCTTTGCCATCGCTGCATCTGTCGTATCACACCCAGTCGATGCACAACTTCAAGTTGAGTTATTCCATGAGGATCCAGAATCCTTACGCGGAGCAACTGAGTCCTTTTATCAAATTCGATGAGGAATCCTATGCTACGGGCAATCCTAAGCTGAAACAAGTTTTCACCCACAACATTGAGGCAAGTTGGACGAAGTATTGGGACGATTTTGGTTCTGTTGGTTTGACGGGATATTATAAAGGAAAACAAAATGAAATCAACAAGATAACTGATGCGGCTTACCATGAGCATTATGGCAGGGTGGTCTCTTTCAACTGGCCGGTCAATGTAGGCAGGTCGTATAATGCGGGTGGTGAGTTCAACATGATGTATCGTCCGAACGGGATGTTCAATTTGCGGTTTTATGCCAACCTTTATGAATCTTACATCAAGACCGATGATGCTTTGGAACCGAGTGAGATGCTTTGCTACAGTTTTCGACTGAACCTTTGGACCAAGCTATGGGACCGTCTGGAAGTGCATGCCTCGGCTTACTACAACTCTCCGACTCAGACGCTGTTTTGGAAGAAGGGTGCCAATTATTCCGTCGACTGCGGTATGCGTGCCGATTTCTTCGATCATAAGTTGTCGGTGTTTGTCAACGGCTACGATTTGTTTGGTTTGTTGAAGCAAGACACATATATTGATAGCCCAACGGTAACGGTTTCAGAAACATCAAGATACAATTCTTCTTGTGTGTGTGCAGGTTTTACATTGCGTTTCGGTAACATCGAACTGGAGAATGAGGCCCAAAATGGTGGGGAAGCGGCGGGGCAATAATTGTTGAATTGTTGCGTTGTTGAAATGATAATTCGACGAAGTCAATTGTTTAATTGTTGAGACGATGCTGAATTTGCTATACAAATCAAGATGTTGGTTGGCCTTTGTGCTGATATGCCTATTGGCAGCTTGCAATGTGAAGTCCGACATGGACAACATGGAACGGACGGTGTTGGAGATCGAAGGCAAATTCAGCAGGGGAGAGGACATCTCGCAGGACACCTCCATTTTTCAGGCACGGCGTTATTTCAATCTCACTGACGATGCCGAGATGAAAACCTTGTCGGCCCTTTACAGCGGTTGCGTCTATTGGCAGCAAAACAACTTCGACTCGGCCATGGCGGCTTTGAATGAGGCCATTGTCACGGCAAGGTCGAGTGAGAACATCAAACTGATGGAAAAAGTACAGACCACCATTTCAACCTTGAATGGCGACCTGGACCATAGCGAAAATATGATTTCAGTTTTTCTGCGCCGGCGCAAAATGCTTTTCATCATTTCGTTGGTATTGGTTGTGGCGGTCGCGTTGGTGTTTTTCCTCTTGTATCGTGCCACTCAAAAACGTGCTACGATAGCTGAGTTGAACCTGGATATTACCCGTTTGCAACAAGAATCAGAGGCATTAGCTGAGACCAATCGTGACAACCTCTTCCGAAAGGTAATGATGGTTTACAAGATTTTCTTGATTGGCGAGAACAAGGATATTGACAAGCCGTCCTTCCAAAAGCTGAAATCATGTGTCTGCGGACAAGCCGACTCTGCCTATGATGTTATCTTTGAAGAATACAACAAGGTTTATCCCGATGTGGTTCAACGCATCAAGAGTAACCAACCTGCTATGACCGATAGTGAATTCAAGGTCTGCATATTATCGATGATGCCATTTTCAGTGAAGGAAGTGGCTGACATTTTGGATGTATCATCCGCGATGATCGGTAAAGCACGCACCAGTATCCGCAAGAAGTTGGGTATGACCGAGGCCAGAGGGAACATTGAAGAGTTTGTTTTGGGGACGGCAGAAAAATAATCTTCCTCAAAGTGGCGAGATACTTTTGTATTAGCTACTTTTGCAGAGTAAAATGCATGTTCGACTATCATGAAAAAACACTATCAGAGAACCCTGTTGACCGTATGCTTCTGTTGGGCTTTTATCAGCAGTTTCGCCCAAGTGAAAGTGTATAAAGGAAATTCCTCCTACAGTAGCGACGTGATTTGCAATGTGAAGGACAATAAAGTGTATAGGGGTAATTCCTTGTACTCGTCTGATGTCCTTTGCCGAATTGACGACAACAAAGTGTACAAGGGCAATTCCTCCTACAGCAGTGATATCCTGTTCACCATCAGGGATGGGAAAGTCTATCGAGGGTCGTCATCGTATTCTTCCGATGTGGTCTTCACGATCAGGGACGGCAAGCTCTACCAAGGCAATTCGGGTTATTCATCCGACGTTTTTGCCAACAAGCAAGGTCTCAAAGTGTATAAAAACAACTCCAGCTATTCTTCGGATGTTGAGTTCACCCTTTCCGATAATGTCACCATCGAGCAATTTGTGGCCATTTGGTATGCGGTGAAGTATTGTTGGTAATGGATCGCTAAAACAACAATCGCCCGCCGGAAGCTTCCAGCGGGCGATTTTCTTTTACGGAAATATGAGGCTTATTTCTTCTCGGTAGGATAAGTCAATCCCATGTTGTACAGGATAAACGAATAGATGTCAGCCTGCTCTTCAAGGACCTTGGAGATGGGCTTGCCACCGCCGTGACCGGCCTTGGTGTCGATGCGGATGATCTTGGGCTGGTCGCCAGTCTGGGCAGCCTGCAAGGTGGCCGCATACTTGAACGAGTGGGCAGGCACCACACGGTCGTCGTGGTCGGCCGTGGTGACCATGATGGCGGGATAGTGCACATCTTCGCCACTCTTGATGGTGTGCAACGGCGAGTAGGCATACAAGGCCTTGAACATAGCCTCGTCGTCCTCACTGGTGCCGTAGTCGCTGGCCCAGTTCCAACCGATGGTGAAGAGGTGGTAGCGCAGCATGTCCATCACGCCGACTTGCGGCACGGCCACAGCGAAGAGGTCGGGACGCTGGTTGACGACAGCACCGACAAGCAGACCGCCGTTGGAGCCACCATTCAGAGCCAAGTACTTCGGCGAGGTGTAGCCATTATTGATAAGGTATTCGGCACAGGCGATGCAGTCGTCGAAGACATTCTGCTTCTGCAGCTTGGTGCCGGCAAGGTGCCATTCCTCACCGTACTCGTTGCCGCCGCGCAGGTTCATCTGGGCGTAGATGCCACCATTCTCGATGAAGGGCAGACGCGAGGTGCTGAAGCCGGGATTGAGGGTGATGTTGAAGCCACCGTAGCCATACAGGAAGGTCGGGTTGGTGCCGTCTTTCTGCAAGCCTTTCTTGTAGGTCAGGAACATCGGGACCTTGGTGCCGTCCTTCGAGGTGACGAAGACCTGCTCGGTGATGTAGTCATCCGACTTGAAGTCGATGGCGGGAGCGCGGAACACAGTCGAGGTGTTGTCGTCAATATTGTATTGGTAAATCGTGGTCGGGAAGGCGAAGGAGGTGAAGGCGTAGAACACTTCGGGCTCTTCGTATTTGCTGCTGAAACCGACGGCGCCATAGGTGGGCAGGGCGATCTCGTGGAGCTGCTGGCCATCCATGGTGTAGACGTAGGCGTGGTTGGCGGCATCCTTGTCATAGGTGACAATCATCTTGCCATTGGCGAGGCTGATGCCAGCAATGACGTTATCGCTTTCGGGAATCACGTCGACCCAGTTCTCCATCTGCGGGGTCTTAGCCGGCACGCGGCAGATGCGGCCCTTGGGCGCGTTGTAGTTGGTGAAGATATACAGCGTGTCGTTGATGACATCGATGGGACCGTACTGGTAGTCCATGTCATCGGCGATTTGGACGAACTTGCCCTTCGGGTCTTGCATGTCGCGGATCCACAGCGTGCTGCCTGCGCCTTGACCGCTCTCGAAGAGGAACATGTAATGCTCGTCTTCGGTGAGGTCCACTTGGTGGAAATAGCGCGGCTGGGCAGGGTTGGAGTAGAAGAGCTCGTCTTGTTCTTGTGGCGTGCCGAGTCTGTGGTAGTAGATTTTATGGTTCTCGTTCACGTTGCTGAACTCCTTGCCGGCTTCGGGGCGGTCGTAGGCGGCGTAGAAGAAGCCGTCCTTGTACCAAGAGGCGCCAGTGAACTTGGCCCATTCGATGTGGTCGGGGAGGAGCTCGAGGGTGTCCATGTCCTTCACGTAGATCTCGACCCAGTCGGAGCCGCTGCGTTGGATGGTGTAGGCCATGTATTTGCCGTCGTTGGAGAAGCTGATGCCGCCCAACGAGACGGTGCCGTCGTCGGAGAGTTTGTTGGGATCTAACAAGACAGTAGGCTCGCCGTCGAGGGTCTCCTGCATATAGATGACGCTTTGGTTCTGGAGGCCGTCGTTCTTCGAGTAGATGTAACGGCCGTGTTCCTTCGAAGGCATGCCGTAACGTTCGTAGTCCACGAGTTGCGTGAGGCGGTCCTTGAGGGCGCTGCGGAAGGGGATGTGGCTCAGGTAGTCTTGGGTGACTTCGTTCTGCTCCTTGACCCATTTCGCGGTCTCGGCGGAAGTGTCGTTTTCGAGCCAACGGTACGGGTCGGCGACCTTTGTTCCGAAGTAGTCGTCAACGACAGTGGTGTCTTTTCTCGTCTCGGGGTAAGCCTTGACGGAATAGCGTTGCGGCTGTTGGTTGCAGCCGAAGAGGGTAATAATACTGCCCATAATCAGTAAACAAGATTTTGCTTTCATTATAAATTGAAATTGAATTAGTTATCACATCTTATCCATCTCCGAGTCATCCTCGATCCTCAAGTTGTCGATGATGAACTTCTGGCGCTCCATGGTATTCTTGCCCATATAGTATTCTAATAGCTCCTTGATGCCGAAGTCATAGCGAAGGATGACAGGCTCGAGGCGCATGTTGGGGCCAATGAAGCCTCGGAATTCGTCGGGGGAGATTTCACCCAAGCCTTTGAATCGCGTGATCTCGGCCTGCTTGCCGCATTTCTCCTTGGCGGCGATGCGTTCCTCATCGGTGTAACAATAGTATGTCTCCTTTTTGTTGCGTACACGGAACAAAGGCGTCTGCAGGATGTAGACATGGCCGTTGCGCACCAGGTCGGGGTAGAACTGGAGGAAGAAGGTGAGCATCAACAGGCGGATGTGCATGCCGTCGACATCGGCATCGGTAGCGATGACGATGTTGTTGTAACGCAGGTTCTCGATGTCCTCATCGATGTTCAAGGCGGCTTGCAGCAGGTTGAACTCCTCGTTCTCGTAACACACTTTCTTGGTCATGCCCAAGCAGTTGAGCGGCTTACCGCGCAGGCTGAACACGGCCTGTGTCTGCACGTCGCGGCTCTTGGTGATGCTTCCCGAAGCGGAGTCACCCTCGGTGATGAAGATGGTGCTTTCAAGGCGTTTCTCGTGGTTGGTGTTGAGGTGGATGCGGCAGTCGCGGAGTTTGCGGTTGTTCAGGCTGACCTTCTTGGCGCTCTCGCGTGCAGCCTTCTTGATGCCGGCAATCTCCTTGCGCTCCTTTTCGTTGGCTTGGATCTTAGCCTGCAACACGCTGACGGTCTCAGGGTTCTTGTGCAGGTAGTTGTCCAAATGGCGCTTAAGGATGTCGAAGACGTATGTCTTGAGGAAGGGGCTGTCGTTGGTACCGTCAGGATTGTTAGGCGCAAGGTGGGTGGAGCCGAGTTTGGTCTTGGTCTGTGCCTCAAACACAGGCTCTTGAATCCTCACGCACAAGGCACAAATCAGGCCTTGGCGGATGTCGGCAGGTTCGTATTCCTTTTGGTAGAACTCGCGCACCACGCGGGCATAGCCTTCGCGGAAAGCGGACTGGTGTGTGCCGCCTTCGGTGGTGTGCTGTCCGTTGACAAATGAATAGAAATAGTCGCTCGACTGCCCATTCACATGGGTGAAAGCGGCTTCAAAGTCGCCGTCCTTGATGTGGATGATGGGGTAGAGGCCTTCGCCTTCCATGTTGTTCTGCAACAGGTCGAGGAGGCCGTTCTTGGAATAGTAGCGTTTGTCGTTATAAATCAAGCTCAAGCCACGGTTGAGGTAGGCATAGTTCCAGATGCGCTTCTCGATGTATTCATCCACATAATGGTAGTTGCCGAACAAGGCGGAGTCGGGGATGAACTCGGTTAAAGTGCCCGTGTCGCCATCGGAAGGGATGATGCCAGAGTCGCTGACCATCTTGCCTTGCGCAAACTCCACGATCCTTGTCTTGCCCTCACGAATGGCCTGCACCTTAAAATAGGACGAAAGCGCGTTTACGGCCTTGGTACCTACACCGTTCAAGCCGACTGACTTTTGGAATACCTTGCTATCGTATTTGGCGCCCGTGTTGAGCTTCGAGACGGCTTCGGCCAGTTTGCCGAGCGGAATGCCGCGGCCATAGTCGCGTATACTTACTTTTTTGGCGGTCTTGTCGACCGTTACCTCAATCTTTTTGCCGAAGCCAGAGGTGAACTCGTCGATGGAGTTGTCGATCACCTCTTTGATGAGCACATAGATGCCGTCGTCCTGCGAGGCGCCGTCGCCGAGCTTGCCGATATACATACCCGGGCGGCGACGGATGTGTTCCATGTCCTCAAGGTGGACGATGCTGTCGTCATTATAGTTTTCTACTGTAGGAGTGGGGTCTTCGTTTTGTGTAAAGATGTCGTCGTCGATGATTTCGCTCATAAAAAATGATTTGCTGCAAAGTTACAAAAAAAACGTCAGAAAATACTCTTCATTGTGGTTTTCATCCATTCCCAATCATCGCGGTTGGGTACCAGCTGACGCAAACGGCAATTCGTGTGTTTATGGAATATAATCCAATGATAGACAAACAATGTCGCATAGGTCAACGTGGTGGTGACGGCCGCACCTCTGATGCCCAACATGGGTATCAAAACGAAGGCAGAGACAAGCGTCACAGAAAGGCCGATAAGCGAGGCATAAAGGTTATATTTCGGTTTGCCCATGCCAGAAAAATAGTTGGCCAAAACGGTGTGCGCGGAGAAAAACACGATGCCGGGTGCCATCAGCAGGATGACGGGACGGATGCCGGCAAACTCGCCTGAAAACAGCCATTCGAATAGGGCGGTCGGGAGCAGACAAATCACCAGCAAAGCCGTGAAGGTCAACGAAATGGCGATTTTCATGAAACGCAAGGTGAGCAGTGAGGCGCGTTCTTCCTTTTCGGTGTTGCTCAACGAGGAAAATGCCACCAGGCCAATGCTTTGCCCCACGATGTTCACGCCTTCCGTGACCTGTGTGCCCGAGGCATAAACGCCGATCGACCTCTCGTCGCAGTGTGTGTTCAACAGGTAAAGGCTCAAACGTTTGTTGAGCGTGCTGACCAAGGTGGAGAGTTGCATGAATGCTCCATAATGCAACATTTCCTTGAGGCTGTTTCGCAAAGGCTCACGGCCTTCATGCTTTAAGGTGGGGAACAAAAGGATCCATCCGACAAGTGTAGCCAGCGTGTAACCGCACAGCTGTGAATAGAGCAAGGCTTTGGCCGTTCTCAGATTCAGAACGAAAATAAACACAGCCATCATCGTGACTTGGGTCAGTATCTGGGTGAGAAACAGCCAATTGAAGGTGGCAACCTTCTCTTTTCCGAGGAAATGGTTCAGGTTGAACTCATGTAAGCTGTAGACAAAGGTCATCACCAAGATAAGGGTGGAGTAGTGCTGTGGAATAATGTCGTAGACCCATGGGAAGAGGTGTAGAAGGTTGAACAACACGGTGTAAAACAGCATGACAATGGCGATCCAGCCGTATGAGATAGTCATCAGGGTGGATAGTTTCTTTCGAGGCGTGAAGTACACTAAACCGCTGCCAGCGATAAGTTCGATGCCTATTAATAAGAAGGTGATGTCGGTCTGTGCAATGAAGGCCGTACCCCATTCAGCGGCACCTAGACATCTGGTGCCCATGATGAGGGTGGCCAACTGCGTCAACACGTTGACGGCCCTAGCGGCTCCCGTTCCTAGGATTTTATGGAAAATGCCTTGTCGTCCCATATCAATTGCAAAAATACAAAAAAAGGCTTTATCTTTGCACCAAATATAAGAAGGCAGATGCAATATTTATATAGACAATGCGTTAAACATTTTATGAAAAAATTCTGGATGTTTTTGTTGTGTCTGATGCCGTTGTTTGCCTCTGCTCAATTAATCGCCTATCGCGATTGCATTCCTGACGGCTACGACTTCTGGCTATATGTCCCCGACGATTACAACCCCAATGAGCATACGAAACCCTTGGTTATATTCCTCCATGGCAAGAGCTTGAGTGGCAATGACTTGTCGATGGTGCGCTACTATGGCTGTATCAATGCCATCGAGCGGGGCGTTAAAATTGATGCCTTGGTGATGGCTCCGCAGACCAACAACGGTTGGGATCCAAAGAAGGTGCATGAGTTGTACAGTTGGGTGAAGTCGCATTACAGCATCAATACGCGTCGAGTGTATGTGATAGGCATGAGTATGGGCGGTTATGGGACGCTGGATTATGCCGCCACTTATCCTAACGAAGTGGCCGCAGCAATGGCGATGTGTGGTGGGGCCACCGTGCCCTCGCTTTGCGGATTGAATGAGATGCCGCTATGGATCATTCATGGCACGGCCGACAATGCCGTCCCTGTGAGTTGCTCGCAAAGGGTTGTGGATGAGATGTGCGCTTGTGGCGACACCAGCAGGCTGATTTTCCACAAGATGAAAGGCGTCAACCACACCAGGTTGGCACGTGTCTTCTATCTTGACCAAACCTACGATTGGCTGTTCTCGCATTCACTTTCCGACTCGGCGAGGATGACCAACAAGAAGTATACCATGAACGACGGCATCTTGAGGAACGCCTACTCGAATCTGAGTAGGAATCATGACCTGAAGGTCGTCGACGGTAACGGCTCGACGACATTCGCCGAGAAGAAGTATTACACCGTAAAGAAAGGCGACACCTTAAGCAAAATCGCCGTTGAGAACGATACCACGGTTTCCATTCTTTGCAAGCTCAACAAGATGAAGAAAACCGATAAGTTGTGGGCTGGAAGGAGAATCAGGGTAAAGTGATTCGATAGAAAAACAAAAACAGCCCACCATTATGGCGGGCTGTTTTTGTTTTTATGACTGATGGTTTATTCCACCGGGATGTCCTTGTTGACGTTCTTCGAACCCCAGAGGGCGTAGAAGAGCAGGAAGGCGAGGCCGATGACAATCACCCAGTAGCTCTGGAGGTAACCAACACCGCCCAGACCGTCGACGATGGCGTTCTGGAGCAGAGGCAGAATGCCGCCACCACAGACCAAGGCCATGAAGATGCCCGAAGCCTTTTCGGTGTACTTGCCAAGACCTTCAACAGCGAGGTTGAAGATGCCGCCCCACATCACAGAGGTGCAGAGCCCGATGCAGACCAAGAAGGCAGCATTGAGCGGGATGTTTTCCATGCCGAAGCCGTGAGCGCCATTGAAAGCGGGGAACTTGACCATAGTGGAAGGACCGAACATGGCCAACAAAGTGAGGATGATACCGATTATCGACACTGTGGTAAGCATTGCTTTGGCCGACACTTTGCTGCCGATGATACCACCGATCAGACGACCGATCAGCATCAGGAACCAATAGGTGGCTGCCACCGAGCCGGCTACTGCTTCAGCGTTGACGCCGCTGCCCAGCACGTTAAGCTCTGGATTCTGGAGCCATTTGTTCAAGACATTCGGGATGCCCACTTCGACACCGACATAGATGAAGATGGCGATGGCGCCGAGCACGAAGTGACGGAAGGCCATGGGACCTTTGCCGCCCTTGACCTCGGCAACGGTCTCTTGCTTTTGCTCATTTTCCGGAATCTTGGTCAACAAGATGACAAGGAAAGCAAAAGCGAAGATGCCCATAGCCGTATACATCAGCGGGAAGACATCGCTGATCTTGGCATCCACGATGCTGGGGATGAGCAAGCCAGTGATGATGATGACGGCCGTGCCACACAACGAGTTGAAGGATCCACCAATCTGGATGAGCTGGTTGCCCTTATTGCCACCACCACCCAAGCGGTTCAGCATCGGGTTGACGACGGTGTTGAGCAGGCACATGCTGAAGCCGGCCACAAAAGCGCCGAGGAGGTAGATGGCGAAACTGCCAAATACACCTGACAATGTCTGGATGCCGACGCCGATGAAGCCCACGATGACAGCAATCAAAGCGGTCTTCTTGTAGCCTTTCTTCTGGAGTAGGTTGCCCGAAGGGATACCCATCACAGCGTAGGCAATGAAGTTGGCGAACACACCCAATGTACCTTGCCAGTTGGGGATGTTGAACTGGTTCTTCAGGATATCGCCCATAGGCGAGGCCAGGTTGGTGACGAACGAAATCATACCGAACAAGAGAATCATCACTATGATCGGGATGGTGTAGTTCTGTTTTTTAACGGTTGTTTCCATAGATTTAGATATTTAAGAATTTAAAGATGATCGTTTCATTATACTCTTCGCCCGAACGCAGGAAAGTGTTGGGGAAGTTGGGTTTGTTGGGCGAGTCGGGGAGGGCTTGACACTCCAAGGCAACGCCTGAATAGTCCTCGTAGATGTGGCCATTCTTGCCCTTGGGACAACCTGAGAGCCAGTTGCCAGTGTAGACCTGTACGCCTGGTTGGGTGGTGTAGATCTTCACCATGCGGCCCACGCCCTCGTGTGAAAGCTCGGCGGCAAGCGTTATCTTATCCTTCGCCACACCGTCGATGACCCAGCAGCTGTCGTAACCTTTGCCATTAATAAGGTCCGGGAAAGGCTCTTTGATGTCGCGACCTATGAGTTTGGCTTGTGTGAAATCCATAGGAGTATCTGTCACTGAAGCCATCTCACCTGTGGTGATCAACTCGTTAGTGGCAGGCAAGAAACGCGAAGCGTTCAGGCGCAACTTGTGGTCGAGGATGTCGCCGTTGCCTTCGCCTTTCAGGTTGAAATAGGTGTGATTGGTGAGGTTGACGATGGTGGTGTCCGATGAATAGGCACAGAGGCGGATGTTCAGCTCGTTCTCATCGTTGAGGGTGTAATACACCTTCGACACCAGTTCGGCGGGATAGCCCGCCTCGCCGTCGGCGCTGAGGTAGGTGAACACCACGCTGTCGCCGTTGATACGGCTGGCCCATTTCTGGTTGGCGAAGCCGATGCTACCGCCGTGGAGGTGATGCTTGCCGTCGCCAGTATTGATTTCAAGCTGGTATTCCTTGTCGTCAATCTGGAATCGGCCGTTAGCGATGCGGTTGGCGAAACGGCCAGGCGTCTTACCCGCGCAGGGGCCATCGCCATAGTAATCCGTGGCGTTGGGGTAGCCCAACACAATGTCGTCCATGTGGCCGTTGCGGTCGGGTGTTATGATGCTCACGATGCCCGCACCGATGTCGCTCAGCTGCACCTTGACGCCGTTGGCGTTGGTAAGGGTGTAAAGCTTGATGTCTTTGCCATCAGGGGTCTTGCCCCAGACTTTAACGTCTATGTTCATTGCCATAAGTTGTTAGGATAAACGCCTTTTTCGATCAGCTCGCGGATTTTGCGCATCACGTCGGGTTTGTCTTCCTTGTAGGTGACGCCAAACCAGGAGGCGTTGCTCGACAGTACCTTCAGCTTGGCCGAACCGTCGTGGATGCTTTGGTTCACCATCAGCGGGATGAAGAATTCGGCTTTGATGTTGGTCTGGGCCGGTCCTTTCAGGAACTCAACAAACCCCTTTTCTGAATAGGCGAAGAAGTCGGGTGTGAAGCCGAAGAAATTCATGGAAACAAGCGAATCCATATCCAGCGGATGCGAGCCAGTCTCGTCGGTGTAGGCAGCGCCGCCGTCTTCGGTGTGACCGATGGCGGTGCGCTCTACGATGGTCTGCAGGTAGTCTTCCTCATCAGCGGTGCAGATGCCACGACTCACCGTGCCGAAGTCCGACATGGTGTTGCGCAGTTTGTAGGCGACCATGCTGTAAGCGCCTTTCTCGCCTTCACATTCCATTAAATACTTTGCTAATACCTCGTAAGCTTCCTTGCCATAAAAGTCGTCGGCGTTGATGGCGGCGAAAGGTTCGTGGATCACATCCTTGGCCATCAAAACGGCGTGGCAGGTACCCCAAGGTTTCACACGCCCTTCGGGAACACTGAAGCCTTCCGGCAGCTTGTCGAGGGATTGGTAGACATATTCTACGGGGATGCCGTATTTTTCTTCGTTGTTGACTTTCTTGAAGGCCTCGGCGAAGTCCTCGCGGATGACGAAGACCACCTTGCCGAAACCGGCGCGCTTGGCGTCGTAAATGGAATAGTCGAGAATGGCTTCGTTGTTAGGGCCGACGCCATCCATCTGCTTCAGGGCACCGTAACGTGAGCCCATGCCTGCGGCTAAAACTAAAAGGGTTGGTTTCATAGTGTTTATTGTTTGATAACTTTTCTGATAATGCTGTTTCCTGAATGGTCGAATATCTTCACCACGTAGAGGCCTTGCGGTAATCTTCCGAGGTCTATGGTGGTTTGCTTGCTTTGCTTCATTAGGCGGCCTGTGAGGTCGTAGATTTCAGCATGGCCAAAATCATCCGTGGTAATACTCAAAAGGCCTGTGGTTGGATTGGGGTAAATGATAGTTCCAAAGTCGTTAGAAAGGTCTTCCAAACCATCGTAAAGCTCGCCAAATATCGGTAATCCCGAGTTGGTCATCTGAGTGTCTTCTACCCAATGGAAATAGGTATCAGGTGCGGTTTGGTCGGTCACCCAATGGTCTAGAGCAGTCAGCAGGTCGTCTGTTTGCAATCCTCCCACCATGACGGGTTCCGTCAAAGTCCAAAAGGTACCGCTACCATCAAACATGGCGCTGTTTTCAATCGTTCCTTGATTGTCAAGACTAATCTCTTGAGGGTAGATGGAGTAGCAGTTCGTAATGATATTGTTTTCTTTATTGACACCTACAATTCCAGACACGATTTCAGGAACATTGGATTCCAACAATGTCGAATAGCAATTGCGTATGCGACATCTTCCATTCCAAGCATCGTAATTAGATTCTCCTATAATACCGCCTAACGATGTGGAGTTTCCCGAGACCCTCATCAGGTCGCCGACGAAATAACTGTTTTCGACGACAACACCTGTCCCGCTACCCACTAAACCGCCGCAACAGGTACCATTCGAGGTCACAATCCCATCAGAAAAAGAGCAATTCCTGATAGTACTACATACCGCTTCTCCGACAAGACCACCGCAATAGTTTTCGGAAGCACAAATAGAGTTTCGCACATGACAGTTGTCAATCTCTGCATGTTCCCATATATGGCTGGCAATGCATCCAACACGACTGAAATATCCCGTGCTTGAATTGATGAATTCACAGTCAGAGAAATACAGATTTCGCACGATGCCATCAGTACGGGAAATAAAGGCATTGGTGCCATGTAGTCCGCTGATAGTGAAACCGTTGCCTTCTATAGTGGCTTTAAAGCCGTTCCAAATGGGGTCATGGAGCGAAGACCATAGACCATCGGAAAGGTCAATATCGTTGACAATGCTTATGGTCTTATTATTTAGTGAGGTTCCCGGATTGCAATTATAGCCGTTCACCACCGAGAGGAGCCAAGCCATACCTTCAGTAGTGCTAATGGTGATATTACCTAGGGAATCGGTCTCATAACCATCAGGTTGTGAAATGACTTTCCAGAACCAACGCTCATCATCGGGCCATGACAGATGAACGGAAACGGGTTCGGATTCTTGGTCGCCGTAGACCGCTGTCACAGCGAAATCCATATTCCAGTCCTCAAAGCAACTGTAATCATAGGCCAAGTGTATATCGCCATGTATGACATCGAAAAGCTGTCCGTCAAGGTATATGTTGAATGCTGTAATAAGTTCGTTTTCCATGGGTTTCGATTCCCATCCTAACACCTTTTGTTCTCCATTAGGGCCTTCAATATAGGCTCTGATAATAAAGTTATAAGGATATCCCAAAGATGAAAATCCATCATTCGCCCAAATCAGGTCGCCTTTTCCAACCACCGCAGGTCCATCATCAACAGCCCAAGGATAGCGTCCGTAGGGATCGTCCGTGTTGAAGCCTATCCATAATTGCTTTCCTTCTTCGATATAAATATCTTCTGACAATCCGTAGTCGTTCATCACAAAGAGTACTGTGTCACTGCCGACAGGAGCATTGTAGCAAAGCTCCGGCTCATCTTCGCCTTTCCAAACCCTGATGGAATAATTCGTCCTATCTTGCGTGGGCATGAATCCGACCGCCTTGATGCGCCAGCCTACATAATCCTGCAAATCTTCAGTGTCAAAACGATGGGCACAGGGCCAGTTGATATGGGTTCCCGCCCCGATGAGACTATAGTATTCGCAGTCTGACCATGTGATAGGATGCAGATTTGGCGTGTAGTTTTCGGGGTAATCCCATGTAAAACGAACCTGATTGCTGCCTTTGATTTCATAGTGAAAATTGGTCACGGGTCGAGGTGGTGTGTGGCTGGCGAACCCTGTTTCGCAAACGCCAAGCTCGCGCGGCGGCTCTTGGGCCAGAAGACTCAGAGAGACGAAAAGCGCGAATACTATGACTATGGACTTTTTCATGATTAATACAGTCTGCGGGCACCATCAGAGATGACCACATCGTAGATTTTCGGTTCATGCCCGAATTTAACGGCGAATTTTTCTTTCGCCGTGGCGATGAAGGCATCGTAAAGGTCTTCCTTCACCAGATTGATGGTGCAGCCGCCGAAGCCGCCACCCATCACGCGTGAACCCGTCACGCCACATTCCTTGGCGATGTCGTTGAGGTAGTCCAATTCCTCGCAACTCACCTCGTAGAGTTTGCTCATGCCGTAGTGGGTGCCGTACATACGGTCGCCAACAGTCTCGTAATCACCTTTCTCCAAGGCGTCGCACACGTCGAGGACGCGCTGCTTCTCACCGATGACGTACTCTGCGCGCATGTAGTCCTCGGCAGGAATCTCTGTATCCACTTCGTTGAGCATGGCCATGGTGGCATCGCTGAGGTACTTCACCTCTGGATGCTTGGCGGCAATATGGGCGCAGGCATTTTCGCACGACTCGCGACGACGGTTGTAGGCCGATGAGGCCAGCTCGTGTTTTACGACGGTGTCCAAAAGCACCAGCTTGTAACCCATGGGGTTAAATGGGAAGTATTCAAATTCCATCGTGGCGCAGTTGAGTCGCATTAGGTTGCCGGCTTTGCCAAAGAGGGAGGCAAACTGGTCCATAATGCCGCACTTCACGCCGCAGTAGTTGTGCTCGGTAGACTGTCCAATACGTGCCAGTTCAAACTTGCCTATGCCGAGACCCAGCAAGTCGTTGAGCGCGAAAGCAAAAGTGCTCTCCAAAGCAGCGGACGACGACATTCCGGCGCCAAGCGGCACATTGCCATAGAAGGCCGTGTCGAAGCCTTTGACGGCATACCCGCGCTTCTGTATCTCGCGGCAGACACCAAAGATATAACAAGCCCAATGTTGGGCAGGCTTGTCTTCTTCGTTCATGCCGAATTCGGTATATTCGTCATAATCAATGGAGTAGGCGCGAACTTTATCCGTCCCATTGAGACTGATGCATGCGTAGATGCCCTTGTCGATGGCACCAGGAAAGACGAAGCCTCCGTTATAGTCGGTGTGCTCGCCGATGAGGTTGATACGACCAGGGGAAGTGTATACAACGCCCTCTGAGCCAAAACGTTGCATGAAAATGTTTTGTAGTTCTTTCTTGATCATTACAGTGGTGTTTTCAATTTGGGCGCAAATTAGTAAAAAAAACGATATCGGACGCCAATTGTGGGAGAATTCTTTATATTTGCACATCCAAACCTTCCGATTTCTAATAAAAACGCATTATCGATGAAAAAGACCTGTGTTACCCTGTTTTTATGTATGCTTTCGCTGTTATTGAGCGCGCAAAGCATTAACTTTGAGCAGTATTTCCTTGACGAGGGCTCGTTGCGTATGGATGTTTTCCAATGCGGCAACTCCGAAGGCTCGCACTATGTGTTTGAGCGATTTGTCATCGAGCCGTATTTTGGTGGCTCCAAGGTCAACCTGATTGATCCGTTCAATTATGGAACCAACCGAGTGAAAGTAATTGACGCACAAACCAATACGCTTATCTATTCGAGAGGCTACAACACCTTGTTCCGCGAATGGCAAACCACCGACGAAGCCAGGGAGATGGAACGCTGCTATGAGGAATCGGTGAGTATTCCGTTGCCACGTAATGAGGTGTATGTCATTCTCGAAATCAGGAATTTCGATGGTGAGTTTGAAGAAGTGTTCTCAAAGCTTTATGAACCCGATGAGATGTTCAACACTACCGAGCAACGCTATGTGTTTCCTGTTCAGAATATTATGGTCAACGGTGCCGCCGATAGTAAGGTCGACATCGTGATTTTGCCTGAAGGTTACACGGCTGATGAGATGCCGCAGTTCATACAACATTGCCAGAACTTGGCCAATGTGTTTGCCCAAGCGGAGCCGTTTGCAAGCCATATCGACGAGTTCAATTTCCGCGCTGTACTTGCTCCTTCTGAGGAGAGCGGCATCGACATTCCTGCTTCCCATACCTGGGTTCGTACCATCCTCAACGCACATTTCTACACCTTTTATATTGACCGCTATTGCACCACGCGCAACTATTTCTCGGTCAAGGATGTAGCAGCGAACGCACCTTATGACCAGATCTACATTTTGGTGAACAGCAGCCAATATGGCGGCGGTGGATTCTACAACTTCTATTCGATGAGCACGGCGGGCAATATTTCGGCTTCCGATGTCATTGTTCACGAGTTTGGCCATGCTTTCGGAGGTCTGGCCGACGAATACGAGGAGCCTGGCAATCCTTTGGCTTTGCTTTATAATCTTGATGTTGAGCCCTGGGAGCCTAACCTGACCACCTTGGTCGACTTTGACTCGAAATGGGCGGACCTGGTCTCGCCTGAAACACCTATTCCTACGCCAAACAACAATCAGTATAACAACACGGTAGGCGCCTTTGAGGGTGGCGGCTATCTGTCGCATGGCATGTATAGGCCACAACGCAACTGCATGATGCGCAATTATGCGCCTTTCTGTGCCGTGTGCTACAGGACGCTTGAAGACATGATAGAAGCGCATTCCGATCATCCGGTTTCAGTAAAATCTGATAATGTGCTGCCTGAGTCGTCGCTTCGTGTGTGCCCCAATCCTGCCACTGATTTTATCGATGTCTTTGTAAACCAAGCAGATGGTCAAGCGGAAATCATCGACATTAACGGAAAAACCGTGATGAACGTCAAACTCGACAGTGAGGTGAATAGGGTGGTCATCAGCGAACTTCCCAAGGGGCTTTATGTTCTTCGTGTTAATGGCGAGGCTCGTAAATTCGTAAAACAATGAATGGTAAATATCTTATATGGGCGTTCATAGGCGGTCTTCTGATGGCTTCCTGTGTCCGCCGACCGGAGTGCAGCTATCCCATCCCGACCCAACAACAATTGGAATGGCAACAGCTTGAAAACTATGCGTTTATACACTTTGGCTTAAACACGTTTAATAACATGGAATGGGGCTATGGCAACACACCATCCCATACCTTTAACCCCACCAATTTGGACTGCGAACAGTGGGTCTTGACCTTGAAGGCAGCAGGCATGAAAGGCGTGATCCTCACGGCAAAACACCACGACGGATTCTGCCTATGGCCGACCGAAACTACGGAGTACTCCATCAAAAACACCTATTATAAGAATGGGGAGGGAGACTTGGTGCGCGAGCTTTCGGAAGCCTGCAAGAAACACGGCTTGAAGTTTGGGCTGTATCTCTCGCCCTGGGACCGCAGCCAACCCGAGTATGGGTACAAGGGTTACGTCGACATCTATCATCAACAGATTGAGGAACTTGTGAGCAACTACGGGCCCTTGTTTGAGTTCTGGTTCGACGGTGCCAATGGCGGTACAGGATGGTATGGAGGCGCCGACGAGATGCGTTCCATCGTTGCCGAGCAATACTACGACTATGAGAAGGCGAGGGATATTGTTTGGAAATACAGCCCCGAAGCGAGCATCTTTGGCGGCACTGTCCCGACCTTGCGCTGGATCGGCAACGAGGAAGGCAAGGCCAATGCCACGCAGTGGTGTATGTATAAGACTGATTTTGAATCGCTTAACGATGAAAAAGCCTTGCAACAAGGCTATCGTGACGGTGAGGCATGGCTGCCTGCGGAGGTGGATGTCTCTATCCGTCCTGGATGGTTCTATCATGAGAGCGAGGATGCCCAAGTGAAGACTGTGGAACAACTGATGGACTTGTATTACCAAAGTGTGGGCCATAACACCAATCTCTTGCTTAATTTTCCTGTGAATCAAGAGGGTATGATACCTAGTATAGACTCGGCCAATGCCGTCCAATGGTACCAGAAGTTGCAAAAGGACTTCGCTAACGATTTGCTGAAATCCTGTAAAGTGATCGCCAGCGACACAAGAGGCT
This sequence comes from uncultured Bacteroidia bacterium, assembly GCA_902786745.1. Lineage (GTDB taxonomy): Bacteria > Bacteroidota > Bacteroidia > Bacteroidales > F082 > Limimorpha. The sequence continues at coordinate 183,819 of CADADR010000002.1, read as the reverse complement.
GGCGATTCAAGGCCAAGCATGTGCTGTGCGACGAGTACACCCATTATTGGGCAACCCACGATGACGTGCAACAGGCTGAACTCATCTTCGAATTCCCGCAAACTACCGCCTTTAATCGATTACTTTTACAAGAATATATTCCTTTAGGACAGAATGTTGATGCATTTTATTTAGACTATTACTTTAATGGCAAATGGTTGCCTATTGAAACCAATGAACCTACTACGACAATCGGTCACAAGCGACTTCTTCGTTTCCAGACCGTTAAGGCCGATAAGTTGAGAATTAGGTTTAAGGTGTTTAAGGGGCCTTTGTGCATCAATCGAGTGGGGGCTTTTATGGTTGAAAAATAGTTAAAACATAGCGTTATGAAAAAAGCATTGGTATTAGCATTATTTGTACTCTTCGCCTTGCCGATGGTGGCTCAGACGGGGAACAAGAAACCGGGCATCAACAAAGAGAATTGCACGTTCACCAACAAGGACGGAAAAACCTTCAACCTTTACGGTAAAGTTAAGATCGTAGAGCATTTTCCGGACATCAAAGTGCAGATTGTGGATTCCTTTGAGGACCTCGATGTCAAGGTTGTCGAGCATTTTCCTGACCAGTGCGGCAAAGTGAAGCTTGTGGAACATTTTCCCGATGTTAAGGTTCAGATTGTCAATAGCTTTCCTGATATCAAGGTCAAGATTGTAGATGCCTTTCCGGGAGTGAAAAAATAGGCTATGGTTGAGTATCACCCTTTGAAACCGTTTCTGCCCGCCAATGCCAAGGTGTTGTTTCTCGGTAGTTTCCCGCCACCGAAGAAGCGTTGGTGCATGGACTTTTTCTACCCCAACTTCATCAACGACCATTGGCGCATCGAAGGGCAAATCTGGTTCGGCGATAAGAATCATTTTGTGGATACCGAGCGTAAATGCTTCAAGATGAATGAAATAATGGTGTTTCTGAATGAAAAAGGTATAGCATTTTTCGATACGGCTACGGCAGTCAATCGACTGAAAGACAATGCCTCGGACGCCTTTTTGGAAATTGTGGAACATACCGACATAGAAGCCCTTCTGAAACAGATGCCACAATGCCACGCCATTGCCACGACGGGCGAGAAAGCCACCACCGAAGTATGTGCCTATTACAAGACTGATTCGGTTCCTTCACCGAATAATCAGGTTACACTTAGAGAAGGATTAACTCTATATCGATTACCCTCATCTTCACGCGCTTATCCTTTGGCATTTGACAAAAAGGTTGAAGCATACCGCAGGATGTTTGAGGCGGTGTTTACCTAGTCATCAAGGCATCGATTGCGGGCAGAATCTCCCCCGACTTGCCTTCGAGATAGATATCCGTGATGTAGTTCGTATAGGTCGAAGGTTCCATGTTGATTTCGATGATCTTGGCGCCGTTGCGCTTGGCGATGCCAGGAATCATATTGGCTGGGCTGACCTGTCCCGAAGTGCCGATGATGACGAAAGCGTCGCAGTTCTCGGCAGCGCGCACCGAGCCATAATAAGCGTCTTCAGGGATGCCCTCGCCGAAGAAGATGAAGTCGGGCTTCATCAGTCCGCCGCATTGGGCGCAACGGGGAGGTTCCTCGGTGAGTGTCAGGCTCTTGGCGTCGACCTTGTGGCCGCATTTGGTGCACACGAAGCGCGACATGTTGCCGTGGAATTCATACACCACGCTGTTGCCCGCCACGGTGTGCAGGTCGTCGATGTTCTGTGTGATGACGCTGCTCAGGCGGCCTTCCTTCTCCCATTTGGCCAGAACAAGGTGTCCGGGATTGGGCTTGATGTCCTTGTTGCTGAAAAAGTTATAGAACACCTCGCGGATGATCTTCCACGACTCCTTGGTATGGCGGTAATAGAAGTCGATGTCGAGTGAATTAGGGTCGTACTGGTTCCAGATGCCGCCCTCGCCACGGAAAGGCGGGATGCCGCTCTCAGCGGAAGTGCCGGCGCCGGTGAATCCCACGATGTTCTTCGCCTTGGAGAGGATTTCGGCGGCTTGCTTGATTTTTTCTTCGTTATTCATGTTGGTATTATATTGATTGTTAGTTTCTTATTGGCGTGAGGCGCGAGAATGGGGTTCACTACGCTAACGCCTTTTACCGTCATGGCGGAGGAACATCCGCCATCTCCTGGGCAGAAGGGTGTCTCTATCGTTTAGGAGATTCCGGATCAAGTCCGGAATGACGTTTTAAGGTCAAGTGAGGTATTAGCATAAAGGAATCCTTTTTCGATGCAAAGTTATACAAAAAACCTTGCAGAATTATCCGAAAATGCGTATATTTGCAAACTAGATGAATATCAAATCGCTATGACGCAAAAGCAAGCTATACAACTGTTTGAACAGAAAAAAGTTCGTACTGTTTGGGATACTGAAAAGGAGAAATGGTATTTCTCTATAGTGGATATTATAGCTGTACTTACGGATAGTGCGGACCCCAAGCAGTATCTAAAAAAAATCCGAAACCGTGACACTGGGCTTCAAACCAACTGGGGTACAATTTGTACCCCGGTTCGAATGAGAGCGGCAGACGGTAAGTTAAGGTTGGTGGATGCTTCTGATACAGAAGGCATTTTTCGTCTCATCCAATCCATTCCGTCGCCGAAGGCAGAGCCTTTCAAGCAGTGGATGGCGCAGGTGGCGGCCAAACGTATTGACCAGATGCAGGACCCCGAACTGTCCTTTGAGCAGGCGGTGGCAGACTACCGCAGGTTAGGCTATTCGGAAGCCTGGATTAACCAACGGATGAGGTCGATAGAGGTGAGGAAGCACCTGACCGACGAGTGGAAGCGTGCCGGATTGGAGGAGGGACAGCAGTTTGCCTCGCTCACCGACATCATCTATCGCCAGTGGAGCGGCCTCTCCGCCAAAGAATACAAACAGCTGAAGGGCTTGAAGAAAGAAAACCTGCGCGACAACATGACCGACCTTGAGATTGCCATCAACATGCTAGCGGAGGCCACCACGACACAAATCTCAAAGAATGAAAACCCGAAAGGCATGGCTGAAAGTGCTGGCATTGCCCGACGCGGTGGTGCCGTGGCCAATGACGCCCGCAAAGCCGTAGAGAAGGAAACAGGCCAGCCGGTGGTATCAACCATGAACGCCAAACAGATTGCGCAGGGAGAAGGGGAATTGCTATTGGAGAGTGGCGAAGAATGAAAAAGTTGTATATTTGCAGATGAAATCAAGAAAATAACAAATATAGAATTAAACTTAAAATATTGAAGTACAAAAAGATAGAAATAAACTAACATATAATTATAGCGTTTGCTATTTTATTCGGCATGACTCTGAAACCTGAGAAATTTTGGAATGCATCATTGCGAATAAGTTTGCAAATGTCTGCGTGTAGCGTGGACAGCAACTTATCAATGATGCGGGCAATTCTCAGGGCCTCAGAGTGTGGATAAGACAAAGTCCACGCTTTTTATGAATAAAAGCATACTGTTAAATAAGGATAGCAGGGAAGCCGAAAACTGTATCAAAGAGTAGGCGACAAAACAGCATTGATAATGAAATACTCATCTCAACAAATCAACAACATGTCATGGCAAGAATGGAATGAAGTCATGGCGGACGAATTAAACGAAGCAGGTTATGTATCGCGTCCAGGTACACAATGGGAACATCCTCATGAGGCAGGTGATGAACCAGAAATGTTCATTTTAGGGGAAGTTAGTGAAAAGAATGAGATTAATTATCTCAAGACATTGGGACTTCTCAATAATGGACGCTGCCCAATGTGTGGTAAGCCAATAATAGGAAATCCTGGGCGCTTTACTAGCGGATATGATTCCGAATGTCATTTTCAAATATGTCAAAATTGTGCAAATAGAGGAAAACGCGTTTCTGTTAATCCTGCTAACAATTCAAGCGGATGCATAGTTGCCTTATTGTTATTTCCAATACATCTGATAAAGTTTCTAATTGGTTTTTAAAATGATATGTTATGAAATGGTTACTAATAATTGCAGTTGTTGTAATACTAATAATTTGGAAAAGAAAAGCCTTTGAAAGGTTAGACAAAGAGCACGAAGATTACCTCAAGCAAGACGGAAATGCAACATATATTAGAACGCATTGGCCTAATGTTGTTGAACAAGTAGAATCCATATCTGGCTTATCCATTAAAAAAGAGCGCAATGATGCTGTAATTTTGGGTGATGCAAATACTATACAAGTTTATATTGGTCAAGATATGGGACGGTTGTCTGTTATTTACATCAGGCAAAAAGAAGTTATTCAAAAATGGACTTTTGAGCAATCAGCATCTACGCAAACTGTAATTGATACAATTTACCAATACATCAGAAAATAATATGGGTATTTTTGGCAAAATAATTGGTGGAACCAAGGATAATCAGCATATTGCCGAAGGCGTTTCAAATGTACAACGATTGTTGCATGATTATGAATTGAGCAAGGATGATGACTATCTCATCATGGCTGCATATATTACCCGTTTGGCAGTTCTTGACACATTCGAGAAAAGTGGATACAATGTAGCCAACATCTGTTATGCTAATATTGACGGTCGTCTCACGAAATTGTCATGGTTGCAAGCAAATATGATGACTTATGGCAAAATCATAGGTTTCCTTAGTAGTGTCACTTATGATGTAAAAGAATTCGTGGGATCAATTTTGGAGAAGGAAGAAGCCTTTTATGAGATTGATAAGACAATTCCATACGATAAGAAAAAGATTTTTATAGACTAGTTGTTGTTGTTGAACGCATTTCAAAATTGATAGTTTATGAAAACAATGTACATCACGCTAATTGCTTTTTTATTGTTATTCCAAGCATGCAACAATAATACAACAAAAAGCAAAATAGAAACATTAGATACTATTGGTGGATTGATTGTCAATAGTTCCAATCTTCCTGATGGATGGGTATTGGGGAAAGGAAATGAATTTGTACCAAAAACAAAAGCAGAGCAGAATTTGATTGCCCAAAACAACACCTATATCAGGGCTTTATTATGTGGTAATATTGAGGAAATGAAACGCTTTTTCTATAAAGAATCATTGGACTATTACAAAAAGTATTATCCAGATTATAGCGATGATGAAATTCTTGACGAGTTTTTCTTGGAAATGTCAAGCGGTTTTGTCAATGCGTTGATGGAATATGAGAAATCAGATATTTCCTATAATCTATATGTTGATGATGTTTTGAGAGAAATAGAATATGGGAATGACTATTTATATGTATTTGGAATCTGTAGTCGCTTGGAAGGGTATAAACATGATACACTTACCTATTTGCATTCTACGGAATCCGATGTAACTCTTGGCATATCACATAATGCCGGTAAAAACTGGACATTTATGGCTATGACTGATGAAGTGCCAAGCATTCTCATTATGTATTATCCACAACATGTGGTAGACGAAGTAATGGGGTACTAATTATAAAACACCATTCCCTCAATCATACAACTCCACAAACTCATAAGAATTCCCCATAGCCTCCAAAACTTAATAAAGTCCTCCTGGCTAATGATAATCGTCCCCGTGTTGTCATTGGGATTTTCGCCAAATAACCAAACAAAAGTGCGCCAAATAACCAAATTCATTTTGGTTTTTGCTCATTTTCAATCATATAGTTCGATATATTCGTAAGTATTCCCCATCGCCTCCAAGAACTTGATAAAATCCTCCTCGAAGAAGCTATTCTTTTCCTTTTACCTGGCTCTCGATGAGCTTCTGCTCACGCTCAAATTGCTCGATAAAATGTATTTCTACGGGCGTCAACTCATTCTTTGTCCGTTCCTTGAACTTGTCGTATTCGGCGTCAGCCTTGGCCTTTGCCAGTTGCGCTGTAACACGTCCTGCATGTGATAAAATGTCTTTTCTGGAAATGCGTAGGAAGTCATCCAGAATAGCTATCCAGTCTTTCATGTACATTGGCCGGTGTTCCTCGGCCTGCAGTTCGGCAAAGTCAAGATAAAGACTTACAATGCGGTTGAGAGTGGCGATTTCTTCTTGGGAGAGATAGTTCTTTGCCACTTCTGCATCTGTCTTCTTTGGTAGGGCACCTGTCCAAGAAGTCAATCCCATGAAATCTTTTTGGGCATCGGCGCGGTCAAAGATGATTTCCGCTGCCGTATGTCCATGTACCGCATAATGCATCTTGTTCTGTACCGTCTTGAAAAACTCCTGTGTCATCTCAACTCGTGGGTCGTAGTCGATGCTAAGGGCATAGATTTCAAGCACCTTCCGATAAAAAACCTTTTCGGATGAGCGTATATCGCGGATACGAGCCAAAAGTTCATCGAAGTAATTGCCTCCTCCAGCCTGTTTCAGCAGGTCGTCATTCATCGCAAATCCCTTCACAAGGTATTCTTTCAGCACGCCTGTGGCCCACATGCGAAATTGGACACCGCGATAGGAATGTACACGATACCCGACGCTGATAATCATGTCAAGGTTGTAGTATTCAACCATGTGCGTCTGCCATTTTCCGTCAATGGCTCCGTGTTGAGTGGTTGTTGCAAAATATGCAACAACCACTTCTTTATTCAATTCACCTTCTTCAAAAACGTTCTTGATATGTCTTGAGATGGTGGACTTGTTGCGTTGGAAAAGCTCTGCCATCTGGTCAAGGTTGAGCCAAACCGTCTCTCCCTGCAAATGCACCTCTATTCGTGACACCCCGTCAGGAGTCTGATAGAGTAGAATCTGCCCTAAGTTTTCTTGATTTGCATTCATGGTGTACTTTTGAGGGCAAAAATAGCAAAAAAAGATTCATTAATCATACAGCTCCACAAACTCATAACTATTCCCCATCGCCTCCAAGAATTTGATAAAATCCTCCTGGCTAATGATAATCGTCCCGGTGTTGTCATTGGGGTTTGCGCCAAATAACCAAACAAAATTACGCCAAATAACCAAATTCATTTCGGTTTTTGCTCATTTTCAATCATACAGTTCAATAAACTCATAAGAATTCCCCATCGCCTCCAAAAACTTGATAAAGTCCTCCTGGCTAATGATAATCGTCCCCGTGTTGTCATTGGGATGGAAGCTCAGGCGAGGGGCATTCAAGAGGTTTTTGTCGATGAAGAGGTGTACCTCGTGGTTCTCGTCGTTGATGAGGCCGAAGGGGGAGACGCTGCCGGGCTTTAGGCCGAGGTATTTCTCCATGCGGGCCTCCGAGGCGAAGGTCAGCTTGCCTTGGTGCAGACGCTGCTCAAGGTCGTGGATGTCCATCTGGTGCATGCACTCGAAGATGACGAGGTAGTGCTTGTTGCCCTTGTGATTCCTGAAAAACAGGTTCTTGCAATGCGTGGCCTCGAACTTACCCCAGTAAGCCAACGACTCCTCAATGGAGCCCAATGGCGGGTGGAACTTGATGTCGAAGTCGATGCCGAGGCCGAGCAGGGTGTCCACTACCTTCTGCTGCCGCTCACTCAAGGGTTGGTTTATCTCTGATGGTTTCATTTTCTTGTTTTTAATCACAAAACTTGCAAAACCCGACAAAACCTTTTTCCATGGTAGGGGAAAGCGGCCAACCGGCCCGCTTTCCGGCGGCGACGCGGTTGCGCAGCCGCCCACGCCAAAAGATGGTTTTGTATGTTTTGTCGGTTTTGTGACATAATTACAACTTATTCTTCAGTGCTTTACCCGTATATGATGTCTTACACTTCACCAAGTCCTCGGGCGTGCCTTCAAAGACGATCTCACCGCCCTTGTTGCCGCTCTCGGGACCCAGGTCGATGACCCAGTCGGCCGACTTGATGACATCCATGTTGTGTTCGATGATGATGACGCTGTGGCCGTTGGCAATCAAGGCGTTGAACGACTCCAACAGCTTGTTCACATCGTGGAAATGAAGTCCAGTGGTCGGCTCGTCGAAGATGAAGAGCGTGGGCTTCTCCACCTGTCCCTTGATGAGGAAATAGGCCAACTTCACGCGTTGCGCCTCGCCGCCCGAGAGCGAGCTCGACGACTGCCCAAGCTTCAGGTAGCCCAAACCGACCTCCTGCAAGGGCTTCAAGCGGTTGACGATGCGCCCGACAATAGGGGTCTGCCGCTCGGAGGAGTGCTCGAAGAAGTCGATGGCCTCCTCGATGCTCATGTTGAGGATGTCGGAAATGTGCTTACCGTCATATTTGATCTCCAGTACCTCTTCCTTGAAACGCGTGCCGTGACAGGCCTCGCAAGGCAGGTAGACATCGGCCATGAACTGCATCTCGATCTTTTGCACGCCCTCGCCCTCACATTCCTCGCAGCGACCGCCAGGCACGTTGAACGAGAAGAAGGCAGGCTTGATGCCACGCAGTTTGGCCAGTTTCTGCTCGGAGAACAGCGTTCGTATCTCGTCGTAGGCTTTCAGGTAAGTGGCTGGGTTGGAGCGCGATGACTTGCCGATGGGGTTCTGGTCGATGAACTCGACGGCTTGGATGAGGCGCAGGTCGCCCTCCAAGGCACCGTAGCTGCCACATTTCTCGGCGTTCTCGCCTAGTTGCCGTTTCATGGCGGGGTAGAGCACATCCTTCACCAAGGTCGACTTGCCCGAGCCGCTCACGCCCGTGATGACGGTCATCATGTTGAGCGGGAAGCGCACGGTGAGGTTCTTGAGGTTGTTTTGCGTCGCACCCTTGATGACGATGGCGTTGGCGCTCTTGCGTCGGCGGGTGGGCACGGGGATGCTCATCTTGCCCGTGAGGTATTGCGTGGTGAGGCTCTTCTCGCAGTGGACGAGGTCCTTAATCTCGCCCTCAAACACGACTTCGCCGCCAAAGGCACCCGCCATAGGCCCGATGTCGATGATGTAGTCGGCGGCACGGATGATCTCCTCGTCGTGTTCCACCACGATGACGGTGTTGCCGATGTCGCGCAGGCGTTTCAGCACCTTGATGAGTTGCTCGGTGTCGCGGGAATGCAAGCCGATGCTGGGCTCGTCCAAGATGTAGGTGGAGCCGACCAAGCTGCTGCCCAACGAAGTTGCGAGGTTGATGCGCTGCGACTCGCCACCGGAGAGCGTGTTGGAGAGACGGTTCAGGGTCAGGTAACCCAAACCTACCTCGATGATGAAATCCAGGCGGTTGTTGATTTCCACGAGCAGGCGAGAGGCGATTTTGCTGTCGGTCTCGTCGAGTTTGAGGTGGTCGAAGAAGGCCTTCAGCTCGTCCAAGGGCATCAGCACGAGGTCGGTGATGCTCTTGCCGCCCACCTTCACATATTGCGCTTGTCGGCGCAGGCGTGTGCCGTGGCATTCGGGGCAGACCGTCTTGCCGCGATAGCGCGACAGCATCACGCGGTATTGTATCTTATAGGACTGTGTCTCAACATAGTTGAAGAAGTCCACGATGCCTTCAAAGTACTGGTTACCGGTCCAGAGAAGGCTCACCTGTTCGTCGGTGAGTTCGTAGAACGGCTTGAAGATGGGGATGCCCACCTTGTCGGCCACGCGGATGAGGGCGTCTTTCCACTCGCTCATCTTCTCACCGCGCCAGCAGGCGATGGCGTTCTCGTAGATCGACAGGCTCTTGTTGGGCACCACCAGGTCGGGGTCGATGCCGATGACGCTGCCGAAGCCTTGACAGGTGGGGCAGGCGCCGTAGGGGTTGTTGAAGGCAAACATATTGGCCGTAGGCGGCTCGAAGGTGATGCCGTCGGCCTCGAAACGCGACGAGAAGTCAGCTTCCTTGCGCTCGCCGTCTAAATCACTAATTACCTGGCATGTCTCCTTGCCCTCGTAGAAGGCCGTCTGCACCGAGTCGGAGATGCGCCCAATGGCGTCATCCATGCTCTCGCTGACCTTGATGCGGTCGATGAGCAGCTTCACCTTCTTCTCGCTGACCTTTTTCTTCTGGTCGAGGAAATCCTCGATTTTGATGATCTCACCGTTATATAAAATACGGTAGAAGCCCTGCTGCATGAGGATGTTGAGGTGCTCTTCAAGGCTGCGGCCTTCGGGCAGATGAATCGGCGCGACAATGTAGGCCGTGCTGCCCGTTGGCAGGCCGAGGATATGGTTCACCACATCCATCACCTGGTGCTTCTTGACCAGCTTGCCCGAGGCAGGGGAGTAGGTCTTGCCGATGCGGGCGTAAAGGAGTTTCAGGTATTCGTAGATCTCGGTGCTGGTGCCCACGGTGGAGCGCGGGTTGTGCGAGTTCACCTTCTGCTCAATGGCGATGGCGGGCGAGAGGCCAGTGATGCTCTCCACGTCGGGCTTGTTGAGTCTGCCCATGAACTGCCGTGCATACGAGCTGAGACTCTCCACATAGCGGCGTTGGCCTTCAGCATACAAGGTGTCGAACGCCAAGGACGACTTGCCCGATCCCGACAGGCCTGTGATGACCACCAGCTCGTTCTTCGGAATCTGCAAACTAATGCTTTTCAGGTTGTTGACCTTCGCATTGCGGATGGTGATATAAGAAGTTGTTTGCTCTTTCAAGGTTCGGAAAAATTGAATTTGCAAAGGTACGGAAAAGCGGGGAAATAGGAGAGGGGAAAGAAGAAAATAATAGGATTTACGTATTTTTGGAGAAATCAAAGAAAAACATTTCGGTATTTTTGGATAAAATGACTAAAAAGATTTGCGTAACTCAAATAAAAAGCCTATTTTTGCACGCGAAATCAGACACTTTAGATGATGAAAAGGATATTCAAGCGAAAACTATATGACCGACTTCTCGAATGGAAACATGTCCAGAATGGAAAGACCGCAATTTTGATAGAAGGCGCACGACGGGTCGGCAAGTCAACACTTGTTGAGCAGTTTGCTAAAAACGAGTATGACTCATACATACTTATTGATTTCAACGAGGCATCCGAAGAAGTGACGGCTTTGTTCAACAACTTGATGAACATGGACTATATATTTCTGCAACTACAATCCATTTATAATGTAGTCCTCAAAAAGCGAAAATCTGTCATCATCTTTGATGAGGTGCAGAATTGTCCTCGCGCTCGTCAAGCCATAAAGTATCTGGTTAAAGATGGTCGCTACGACTATATTGAAACCGGCTCGCTCATCAGTATCAAAAAGAATACGAAGAACATCACGATTCCAAGCGAAGAGGAGCGTGTTACGCTTTATCCGATGGATTACGAGGAGTTCCGATGGGCCATGGGCGACGAAGCCACTATCCCTTTGCTGCGTACTTTCTACGACAACAAATTACCTCTTGCCCAGGCTCACCGTGAAGCCATGCGCAACTTTCGTCTCTATTTGTTGGTGGGCGGTATGCCTCAAGCTGTCGAAGCCTATATAGAAACCAACAATTTCAGCATGGTAGACCTTGCAAAGCGAGGCGTAATCAGAATCTATCAGGATGATTTCCAAAAGCTTGACTCTACAGGTCGTTTGGAGACCCTCTTTATGAATATTCCATCACAACTGAGCCAAACCAACAACCGTTTCAAGCCGTATGCCGTGCTTGGTGACGTGGACGAAGACAAATTGATGGAGTTCCTGAAAGACCTTGAAGACAGCAAGACAACTCTATTCGCATACCATTCGAACGACCCCAACGTAGGCATGTCATTGACAAAAGACATTTCCAAATTCAAGATTTTCTGTGCCGACACGGGATTGTTCGTCACCCTTGCCTTTTGGGACAAGGACTATACAGAGAATGTCATATATCAAAAGCTGTTGAACGACAAACTAAGCACAAATCTCGGTTATGTTTATGAAAACATGATAGCACAAATGCTTGCCACATCGGGCAATAAACTTTTCTATTACACTTGGCCAAAGGATGAGACGCATAATTATGAGATTGACTTTCTGCTCTCACACGGGACCAAGCTTCAGCCGATAGAAGTGAAGTCTTCCGGTTACAACACCCATAAGTCGCTTGATGTGTTTTGCGAGAAATACGCTCATATTGTCGAACGGCGTTATCTGATTTACACAAAGGATTTAAAAACGGATAAGGGAACCATCTTGCTACCTGTTTACATGACACCTTTCCTTGGCGGATAAAGCGAGGATGAATTGTTATTTTTATTGTCCACACATTACAAAACCCATCAAAACACGAATTTTGTTGTCCATAGACAATAAAATCCAAGATATTGACGCTAATAACTTCAAAATCAGCAGGTATAAAACACTAACCTGACATCTTCTTCGTTGCACCAGTCATCAGTGATGAAAGAAGCGATTTCCTTTATGCTCATCACAAATCCAGAGAGATAAATGTAATCGTCAAGCTCCTCCTTTAACCAATGTGCATTTTCTTCGTAATCATTGTCTTCGTCAGTTTGATTTGGCATGGATTCTTTTGTAACTGATTTGATAAGGAAATCCACCTTGTTTTCAAGTCTCTTGAACTCAATAGACCTTTTGGCTTCTATTAGTTCGTTCAGCAATTCGTCAATCTTTTTTTGTGCGTATGAGCTGAACTCACTTATTAGGCACCAAGACCTTCCCCAACCATATTCGAGGTCACCAATTCTTTGCCTGAGAGCATCGCTCATGTCCGCAGGGAACCCTCTTTCGGTAAATGGCGAATCACCATTCGTGTCTAATTCATCTCTGACAATACCTTGAACATAACCGCCATCCATTCTCATCAGTTTTATACTTCCAATCTCCAAATCGGCATCGTTCTTTTTTCTATATCCACCAAATAAGTGCTCCTCTGTGAAGCATTGCAAAAGCTCCCATTTGTCTTTGCTTTTGACCTCAATGTAATAATGTGTACCTCTGCTCATATCTGATTCATTTTTACTACGGTGCAAATATACTAAATACTTGCTTGTCCTGTCGTGTTTCGAAGCATTTTACTACTCCTTTTCCCGAAAATTATTGTCCCAAAACGAAAAAAAAGTACTATTTTTGCTTGCAAATTCAAAAAATCCGTATCTTTGCGGTGTAAAAATTCACTAACTAATCAATAGGAGAGACGCTATCGAAAGATTTATACCCTTTATTAACAAGCACTTAAGTTGAGTGCACAAAGAAAGGGGGACCTGATGTCCAACATAGTGAAAAGCGACAAAGAACTGATTGAACGCTACCAAGACGGTGATGTTCACAGTTTTGAATTATTGATTGGTAGATACCAGAAACAAGTTTATTCCTACATACTCACGCTCGTGAAAGACAAGCAGTTGGCTGATGATGTCTTTCAGGATACCTTTGTCAAGGTTATCCAGACCATCAAGTCGAAGGGCTACAAGGACGACGGACGCTTCGTGCAGTTTGCCATGCGCATCGCCCATAACCTTGTCATCGACCATTTCCGCAAGGAGAACCGCATTCCCACGGTGGAGTCGTCGAGCGAGGACTACAACTACATTGACAATGTCCCGATTACCGACCATTCCGTCGAACAGGGCATGATCGTCGACCAGGTCCACAGCGACCTGCACCGCATGATCGCCTTCCTGCCCGACGAGCAGCGCGAGGTGCTCAGGATGCGTATCTTCGACGACATGAGTTTCAAAGACATTGCCGACATCACCAACGTGAGCATCAACACGGCGCTGGGCCGCATGCGCTACGCCTTGATCAACTTGCGTAAGATGATGGTGGCTAATAATATGACGCTGACGTATTAGTCGGCTTTTGGCTTAAAGGCAAGTGGCTGTTAGCTATTAGCCATTAGCTGTTAGCCTGCCATGAATTGGCTAATTGCTAACAGCTAAAAGCTAATAGCCAGCCGAGCCAAAAAGCCAGAAGAAAAAAATATTTCTCCAACACATAATAATATCGGAAAGGTAGCGTTCTAAGGTAAAGTCAAACCTAAAAAACGCCTATGAGAAATAGCTACACCTCTTACCTTTCATCCGTTGAAGACGACATATTAGTATCACAAATCAAAAGCGTTTTCGAGAGAGAGAGCGAGAATCAAAGACCTAGCCGCAATGTCATGCAGTTCCTTTTGGGTTATGCCGCTGCCTACGACACGGTGAACACCGGACTGATGGGGCAGGTCGCCTACATGAACAACTAAGTTTTACGGATGATGAAGACAAAAAGCCGCTGAATGCTCAGCGGTTTTTTTTTGCCCTGCCTGCTATGTCATTCCAACGCTGGCAAGTGGGGTAGGATGGAATCTATAGTAGGCAGGGCAAAAAACAATATTTTGACGGTTTTAAAAAGCATAGATTCCATGCCCTCGCACGCCCAACGCAGGAATGACATGCTTTTCATAACCTGCGGGATAAAACCTTGAACCTAATAGGGTTACACACCTCTTTATAAAATAAATATTAATTTGTTTGGAAAGTGCTGGAAATCTCAGTAAATTTGCAGACTTTTATACGAGTTACAAATCTAGAATCTAAAACATAACACATTATGAACAAGCAGATTACATTAGAGCAGGCCGTCGAAAAGGTTCATGACGGCATGACGATCATGTTCGGCGGTTTCCTCGGTGTTGGAAGCGCCACACAAATCATTGACGCTATTGTTGCAAAAGGCGTTAAAGACCTCACTATCATTGCCAACGACACGGCCTACGACGAAGTGGCCCACGGCAAACTGGTCAGCAACCACCAGGTGAAGAAAGCCATCGTGTCGCATACCGGCACCAACAAGCAGACTGCCATCCAGAAGAACGAAGGCACCCTTATCGTGGAATACGTCCCGCAAGGCACCCTCGCAGAGCGCATCCGCGCCTACGGTGCAGGTCTCGGCGGCGTGCTGACTCCCACGGGTCTTGGCACCATCATGGCCGACGGCAAGCAGATTGTGAATGTTGATGGCAAGGACTACCTCCTTGAGAAGCCCCTGAAGGCCGACATCGCCTTCCTGCGCGCCAACATCGTCGACGAGTTCGGCAACATGGTGTTCCTGGGCACGACCAACAACTTCAACCCGCTGATGGCCACCGCCGCCGACTATGTCGTCGTCGAAGCCGAGAAACTGGTGAAGGTCGGCGAGATCAAGCCCGAGTGCGTGCATGCCTCTGGCATTTATGTCGATGCAATTTATGTCGAAAAATAATTGATAACTGGTTGTCTGGATTGCTTCGTTCCTCGCAATGACGCAAAGCGACAACTGAACAACTGAATAACTAACAACTGAACAACTGACAAATATGGAATACAGAACAAAGATCAGACTGCGCATGAGCGCAAAGGATGCCCACTACGGTGGCAATTTGGTTGACGGCGCCCACATGGTTCACCTCTTCGGTGACGTGGCTACCGAACTTTTGATTATGCGCGACGGCGACGAAGGCCTCTTCTGCGCATACGACATGATTGAATTCAAGGCCCCTGTCTATGCAGGCGACTTCATCGAAGCCGAAGGCTGGATCGACCGCGAAGGCAACACCTCGCGCCACATGATGTTTGAGGCCCGCAAGGTGGCCGTGGCCCGCCCCGACATTTCACCCTCTGCTGCCGACGAACTGGATGAGCCCATCCTCGTTTGCCGTGCTTCGGGTACCTGCGTGACTCCTAAAGACTGCCAACGTAAAAAGTAAGTCCAGTTGGATTCAACAATTAAACAATTCAACAATCAACAATTCAACAAATGGAAAAGCTGATCATCACTGCCGCCATCTGCGGCGCAGAAGTCACCAAGGAACAGAATCCCAATGTGCCTTATACCGTTGAGGAAATCGTGCGCGAGGCCAAGTCAGCCGTCGATGCTGGTGCCGCCATCGTGCACCTGCATGTCCGCTGGGACGACGGCACGCCCACCCAAGACCGTGGCCGTTTCCAAGAGTGCGAAGAGGCCATCCTGAAGGTGTGCCCCAACGTCATCCTCATCCCTTCGACCGGCGGTGCCGTCGGCATGACTCCCGACGAGCGTCTCCAATCGACCGACACCAACCCGTTGCCCGAGATGGCTACCCTCGACTGCGGTACCTGCAACTTCGGCGACGAGATCTTCGACAACACCATGCCGACCATGCGCGCCTTCGGCAAACGCATGATGGAACGCGGCATCAAGCCCGAATACGAATGCTTCGAGATGGGTCACCTCGACACCATCCTCAACATGGCCAAGAAGGGTCAGGCCCCTGGCGCTCCCATGCAGTTCAACTTCGTGTTGGGCGTGCCCGGCTGCACTCCCGCCACCGTCGCCAACCTCTGCTGGCTCGTCAACGGCATCCCCGCTGGCTCCACTTGGACCGTCACCGGCGTAGGTCGTCATGCCTTCCCGATGGCTGCCGCTGCCATCGCCATGGGCGGTAACGTCCGCGTGGGCTTCGAGGACAACCTCTACCTCTCGAAGGGCGTTCTCGCTCAATCGAATGGTGAATTGGTCGCCAAGGTCGTTCGCCTCGCCAACGAACTCGGTCGCCCGATTGCTACCTCCGACGAAGCTCGCGAAATTCTGGGATTGAAACCGCGTAATTAATAAAGGAGAATTGAATCTTTAATTCGGCAACTATGAAAAAGGTCTTGTATTTCGCGTTGATAATCTTGGTATTGTCGTCTTGTGCCGCTTCAAAGGTGGCCAAAGATCCGAATCAACCTAATTCTTCTGTTCTTGCCATCTCTGCTATGTCAAAAGGAACTGGTATGACTGGTTATGGAATAATGATTAGAATTGAAAATATTGAAACGCATCAACAATATGATTCCAAATCTCTATCAGGATTTTCAAAGGACGCAGTCATTCCCAATCTACCTGCAGGAACCTATAATGTGGTTCGTATTGAGGTACCTGTTGGGGATATAAAGTTTATGAACTGGTCGCAAGAATTAAAAGAGTTTTTTGGTACAATAGTTATTGAACCAAATAAGAAGTATTATCTAGGCTCTTATCTTTGTGGGTTTTCTGGCCCTTTGTCGAATCGTGCTTTTGAATTAAGTTTGGAAAGTCATGAAATATCAAGTAACCTGATTTCAGTTTTGTCAAAGGCGGGATGGAATGATGGTGATTTTATTCAATTAAATCCCGTTGAAACAAAGATTAGACTTAATTAAATGTCCTATATTGAAGTAATAACGAATCAATCTAATAATCATTAAATCATTAAATTACAAATCAATGCAAAAACATGGTAACAAATACGGTACTCACCGTGTAATCGAACCCGTCGGCGTGCTGCCGCAACCCGCTAACAAACTGAACAACAACATGGACGAGATTTGGGACAACGAGATCCTCATCGACGTGCAGACCCTGAATATCGACTCGGCTTCGTTCACCGACATCCACAACTACGCCAAGCAACAGGCTGGTCCTGGCGCAAGCGAAGAGAAGATCATGGAAGAGGTGAAGAAGGAAATGTTCCTCAACGTGGAACTGCAAGGCAAGCACCGCAACCGTCGTACCGGCTCTGGCGGTATGCTCCTCGGCAAGGTCGAGAAGATCGGTGACGCCCTGAAAGGCAAAATCGACCTGAAGGAAGGCGACCGCATCGCCACCCTCGTCAGCCTCTCGCTGACCCCGCTCCGCATCGACGAGATCCTCGCCATCCGTCCCGATGTTGACCAAGTGGACATCAAGGGTAAGGCCATCCTGTTTGAAAGCGGCATCTATGCCAAGATCCCGACCGACATGCCCGAGAAACTCGCTTTGAGCGCCCTCGACGTGGCTGGTGCTCCCGCCCAGACCGCCAAGTTGTGCCAATACGGCCAGACCGTCGTCATCCTCGGCGCCGGTGGTAAGAGCGGTATGCTCTGCGCCTACGAAGCCAAGAAGCGCGTCGGCGTCACGGGTAAGGTGATCGGTATCGCCAACAGCCCCAAGTCGACCCAGCGTATCAAGGACCTCGGTTTCTGCGACATCGTGGAAAGCGCTGCCGGCATGACCCCCGTGCAGGTTTACGAACTCGTTGAACGCCTGACCAACGGCAAGATGGCAGACGTGACCATCAACTGCGTCAACGTTCCGGATCAGGAAATGACCGCTGTGCTCTGCACGAAGGACGACGGTATCGTCTACTTCTTCTCGATGGCCACCAGCTTCACCAAGGCTTCCTTGGGTGCTGAAGGTATCGGCAGCGACGTGAACATGATCATGGGTAACGGCTACACCAAAGGCCACGCCGAATTCACCCTGCAGGAACTCCGCGAAAGCCCGAAACTGCGTAAGATCTTTGAGGAATTGTATGCGTAATTGAGGACTACGAGACTGCGGGACTGCGAGACTACGGGACGGGTTGGATGTCCCGAAGTCCCGTGTCCCGAAGTCCCGAAGTCAAAAAAAGACTACTATGGCAGAATCAAGAAGAAAACAATTGTTCCCGGAAGTCACCGACGAGCAGTGGAACGACTGGAAATGGCAGGTGAAGAACCGCATCGAGACCCTTGAGGACTTGAAGAAATATGTGAAGCTGACCGCCGAAGAGGAAGAAGGCGTAAGAAAGACCCTCTCGACCCTCCGTATGGCCATCACTCCTTATTATTTGAGCCTCATCGACCCGAACGACCCGCATGACCCCGTCCGCCGTCAGTGCATCCCTACCGCCTTAGAGACCCATCAGGCAGCTGCCGACTTGCTCGACCCGCTGCACGAGGATGAAGACTCGCCGACCCCCGGCTTGACGCACCGTTATCCGGACCGCGTGTTGTTCCTCATCACCGATATGTGCTCCATGTACTGCCGTCACTGCACGCGCCGTCGTTTTGCCGGCCAAACCGACAACGAATGCGGCCCCGACCGTATCGAGAAAGCCCTCGAATACATCGAGAAGACCGAAAGCGTGCGCGACGTGCTGCTGTCGGGTGGCGACGCCCTGATGGTGAGCGACAAGAAACTGGAATACATCATCTCGCGCCTGCGCCAGATCCCGCATGTGGAGATCGTCCGCTTGGGCACCCGCACCCCCGTGGTCTGCCCGCAGCGTATTACCCCCGAACTCTGTGACATGCTGAAGAAATACCACCCCGTGTGGATCAACACGCACTTCAACCACCCGAACGAGGTGACCGCCGAGTCGCGTCGTGCATGCGAAATGCTAGCCAACGCCGGTATCCCGTTGGGCAACCAGAGCGTGCTGCTGCGTGGCGTCAACGACTGCGTCCATGTGATGAAGAACCTCGTCCACGAACTCGTCAAAATGCGCGTGCGCCCGTACTACATCTACCAGTGCGACCTCTCGATGGGTCTGGAGCATTTCCGTACGCCCGTCTCGAAGGGTATTGAGATCATCGAAGGACTGCGCGGCCACACCAGCGGCTTCTGCATCCCGACCTTCGTCGTCGATGCTCCTGGTGGCGGCGGCAAGACCCCGGTCATGCCCCAGTATGTCATCTCGCAAGCCCCTGGCAAAGTGGTGCTGCGCAACTTTGAAGGCGTCATCACGACCTACACCGAGCCGACCGAGTACCACAGCGAGTGCAACTGTCCTGAGTGCCAGGCTGCACGCGCCAAGGAACAAGTGGCTGCCGACAAGGCTGTTGACGGCGTCATCTCATTGCTTGAAGGCGAGAGAATGAACATCGAGCCGAAGGCGTTGAAAAGACACGAGAGGAACGAAAACAGATAAAAATGCGGAATGATGAATGTGGAATGCGGAATTGGGCGAAGCCCAGCATCGCATCGCGAAATTCAGCATTCCGCATTCAGAATTCATAATTAAACAAGATGTCCTTCATCAACGAAATATTGAACTACGACAGCCTCTCGATAGTCGGCTTGCAGAAGAACACGGGGAAGACCGTCAGTCTGAACTATGTGCTCGACCGCCTGCCCGTCGAGAGGAAGCGTATTGCCGTGACTTCAATAGGCATTGATGGAGAGACCACCGACCAGGTGACGCGCACCCAGAAGCCGGAGATCTATCTTCGCCAAGGCATGTATTTCGGCACTTCCGAGATGCACTACCGCCAGAAACGCATCGTCTCCGAACTCATTGACGTGAGCGACGAAAACACCTCTTTGGGTCGTGTGGTGACGGCCAAAGCCTTGACAGGGGGCAAGATACTCCTGTCGGGGCCTTCGTCGTCGAGTGGACTGAAGCGCTGGATGAAGGACATGCACCGCGTGGGCATCGAACTCGTTATCATCGACGGGGCCTTGTCGCGCATGAGCCTCGCTTCGCCCGCCGTGAGCCAGAGCATGATACTGGCCACGGGCGCTGCGTATTCAACCAACATGAATACGCTGGTGCAACAGACCGCCTTCGTGGTGGACCTGATCAAGATCCCGCTGACGGAGGAGGCCAATCTTAACCTGCTGATGCCCATCGAGAAAGGCGTGTGGTATATCGATGACGAAGGCGCGTTGCACGAGTTGAGCCACATCTCCTCGCTGTCGCAAGACTTCCGCTTCGAGGGCATGGACCGCTGCAAGACCCTCTATGTGGCCGGCGCCTTGGTGGACGGCTTCCTCGAGAAGGTGAGGAAGAACCCGAAACTGAAGACCTGCGAACTGGTGGTGCGCGACTTCACCAAGATCTTCGTCAGCCCGCAGCAGTACCGACTGTTCTTGAAGGCAGGCGGAAAGATCCGCGTGCTGCAAAAGAGCAAACTCATCGCCGTGACGGTGAATCCGACCTCGCCCTTGGGCGTGACCTTGGACTCCGACACGCTGTGCAACAGGCTTTCGGAAGCGATACAACTTCCGGTGTATGATTTAATGAAAAAGGAATGCAATTGAGAGACCACATAGAATCGCCCTGCGGCCTGCGTTATGTGTTCGAGCAACTCGAACTGCAAGCGGGCTATACGCGCCGTTGGATGCTCGACATGCCGATGATGCGGACGGGGGAGGAGATTGCCCAATCGTATGAGGTGCTAAGGCAGTTCGTGCGTTTCGTGGAGGAGGTCGATACACCTTATATTAATACGCTCCAGTTCCGCCTCCAGGGACTGAAGGACATCCGCACGACCATCAAGAACCTCGGGCAACAGGCCGTCTTGGACGACATCGAACTCTTCGAGGTGAAGCATCTGGCCATCTTGGCCGTCGATGTGGCGGAGCGGATGAAAGCCCATGGCTTGGATAAGGCCATCGCCGTGCCTGACTTGAACGAGGTCATCACCATCCTCGACCCCGACGGGCTGAAGATGGCGACCTTCTATGTCTATGACTCCTACTGTCAGGAACTGCGTGACCTGCGTGCGCAGATGCGCCAGAATCCAAGCCGGCAAGAGGAACTCTTGGCCGAGTGTGCCGAGATTGAAGAAGGTGTGCGTAGGGATTTGAGCAAGCAGTTGGTTCCTTTCGCGAAGGCTTTGGAAGAAGCCCAAATCGCGATGGCGAAGATTGACATGAACCTCGCCAAAGCCTTGCAGATAAAGCAGTTGGGACTTTGCTTCCCGACCATTTCGAAGGATGACATCAGCCGTTACGAGGCGATGTTCCATCCGCAGGTGAAGGACGCCTTGGCGCAGCGCAAACGCGCTTTCCAGCCGGTGAGCCTCACCTTTGGGCAGAAGCCCACCTTGATCACGGGCGCCAACATGGGTGGCAAGACCGTGGTCTTGAAGACCTTGACGCTGTGCCAGTACCTGTTCCAATACGGGTTCGGCATTCCGGCCCAATCGGCTGACATTGCCGTCAAGGATGAGGTTTTCTTCTGCATCGGTGACGAGCAGTCCATCGAAAAGGGGCTGTCGTCGTTTGCCGCAGAGATGAAGAACATCGATGCCGTCATCAAGGCATCGCGTGAAAACAGAAAGATAGTGGCGTTGATTGACGAGCCGGCCCGCACCACCAATCCCACCGAGGGAACGGCTTTGGTGTCGGCCTTGGTGAAGGTGTTGAGGGGCGACAATGTGAGCCTCGTCATGACCACGCATTACGATATAGAGCCGACCGATGCCCGTTGCCTCCGCGTGAAGGGCTTCGAGAACGGCACGATGAACTACGAACTCGTCGAGGTGCAAGACGGCGAAGTGCCGCACGAGGCGCTGAACATCGCCGAGAGTTTGGGGATTGATAAGGAGTGGATTGCCGAGGCGAGAGAGATTTTAATTATGTCGAATTCGACACAATTTACCCTATCGAATTCGATAGGGTTAGACCCAAAGGGGTCGAAATCGACCCCTTTGAATGAGAAAGGAGGAAATGCGTGATGAAAGGTATGCCGCAACGCGATAGACTGATTGAACTGAACAAAATCGCCATTCAGCAGATGAAGGTGCTGGAGGGCGTGGAAGAAAGGAGGATGTTGAAATGAAAAACATAAAATTATTTGTTTTGCTTTCGCTCATGCTGATGGCAGGAAGGGTGACAATAAAAGCGCAAGATTATGTGCCTTTCCTCCAGGAAGGTAATGAATGGAACACACTCAGCGTTGTGTCGGCTGGTTTGTTTATTGAAGGATATTCCAATTATGTCAATTGGTGTTCGGGTGACACCCTCATTGGCGGTGTTCAATATACGAAACTCATGGGAACTAAAGACGGAGACAACCCTCACTTGTTCACATTGCTTAGGGAAGAGGACGGTAAATTATGGGTAAGATTGAATAATCAAACTGAGAGATTACTCTATGATTTTAATGCCAATGTTGGAGATACTTTGAGAATTGGATATTTTGAAGAAGAACTTATTGTTGATTCCATTAGTATAGAGCAAATTGGAGGAATTGACAGGAAAATGTATTGGTTTGGACTGGAATATGGTTTTATTGGAGAACCTAATGCCATTGAAACTTGGATAGAAGGCATAGGTAGCAATTTTGGCTTGTTATATAGTGGAACCGAGGACATTGTAGGAGGTTATAATGTTGGTTTATGTTTCCATCAAAACGGAGATCTCATTTGGCAAAACCCGGAATACGGTTATTGCACTTATGATGTCGTTGAGGAAAATAAGGATTCTGAAATATCCATTTATCCTAATCCAGTAAAGGACATCGTGATAATTGAAGGCGTTGAAGCATTTAAAGTACATGTTTTTAACTCACTTGGACAGTTGGTAAAAGAAACGCAAGACGGTATTCTTGACTTTTCAGATCAAAACTCAGGTACTTATATTATAAAGGTGATTACACCATCGGAAACCATTACGAAACAAATCATTAAGAAGTAAAGAACAAATTATCAATTATTTAAACAACATAAACGAAAAATATGGAAAGTAAATTAGGACTTGATTTTAAGAAAGTGGAGTATGCCAGGGGGCTGGCGAAGAACATCGCTGACGATGTGCAGGCCTTCTGCGAGCAATACACCACGGTGGCCGTGGAGCGCACCCTCGCCCGACTGATGGGCATCGACGGGGTGGACGAAAGCGATGTGCCGCTGCCCAATGTGGTGGTGGACGCCATCAAGGACAAGGGCGTGCTCGGCGAGGGCATCCTGTTCTTCATCGCCAACGCCATGATCCAGACGGGCCTCAACCCGCAACAAATCGCCGAGAAGGTGGCCAAAGGCGAACTCGACATCACCAAGGTGGTGACGCGCGACCAGAAACAGATTGCCGCCACGCTGCAGCCCGTCATCGACGAGAGCCTGACGCGCATCCGCACCCGCCGCGCCCGCCGCGAGCATTACCTCGAAACCATCGGCGAAGGCCCCAAGCCATACCTTTATATTATTGTAGCCACGGGTAACATCTACGAGGATGTGGTGCAAGCCCAGGCCGGTGCCCGTCAGGGAGCCGACATCATCGCCGTGATCCGTACCACGGGTCAGAGCCTCTTGGACTATGTGCCTTACGGCGCCACCACCGAGGGCTTCGGCGGCACCTTCGCCACGCAGGAGAACTTCCGCATCATGCGTAAGGCCTTGGACGAAGTGGGCGAGGAGGTAGGCCGTTACATCCGCCTCTGCAACTACTGTTCGGGTCTCTGCATGCCCGAAATCGCCATCATGGGCGCTTTCGAAGGCCTCGATGTCATGCTGAACGACGCCCTCTACGGCATCTTGTTCCGCGACATCAACATGCAGCGCACCCTCATCGACCAATACATGAGCCGTATCATCAACGGCTTCGCGGGCGTCATCATCAACACGGGTGAGGACAACTACCTGACCACCGCCGACGCTGTGGAAGCCGCACACACTGTGTTGGCCTCCGACCTCATCAACGAACAACTGGCCAAGATTGCCGGTCTGCCCGAAGAGCAGATGGGCTTGGGTCACGCCTTCGAGATGGACCCGATGCTTGAGAACGGCTTCCTCATGGAACTCGCCCAGGCACAGATGACCCGCGAGATTTTCCCCAACGCGCCGCTGAAATACATGCCGCCCACCAAGTTCATGACGGGCAACATCTTCCGTGGCCACATCCAGGATGCCTTGTTCAACATCATCGGCATCTGGACGCACCAGGGCCTGCAACTGCTGGGTATGCCTACCGAGGCCATCCACACGCCGTTCATGAGCGACCGTTACCTCTCCATCGAGAACGCCCGCTACATCTTCAACAACATGAAGGATATCGGCGAGGAGATGGAGTTCAAAGAAGGCGGCATCTGCCGTCAGCGCGCCCACTTGGTGCTCGACAACACCATCAAGCTGCTTGAAGAACTCGTCAAAGAAGGCCTGTTCACCGCCTTGGAGAAAGGTATCTTCGGCGACGTGAAACGTCCGAAGAACGGCGGCAAGGGCTTGGCTGGCGTGACGCTGAAGAGCGAGAATTATTTGAATCCGTTTGTTGAACTAATGAAAGGGAAGAAATAATGAGTGAAGGTTTGTATTCAATGGAGGCCAAGGATTACGACAAAACCCTAGACCTCACCAAGATAAAGCCCTACGGCGACACCATGAACGACGGCAAGATGCAGTTGAGCTTCACCTTGCCTGTGCCATGCGGTGCAGAAGCCATCGAAGCGGCCAAACTGCTGCTGAAGAAGATGGGACTGGAAAACCCCAGCGTGGTGTATTACAGGGAACTGACGCCCGGTTTCACCTTCGTCAACTGCTACGGTAGTTGCACGCACACCGTCGACTATTCGACCATCTATGTGCCGAAGGTGGAATCCACGACGATGGACATGTACGAGACCGACAAGTACATCAAGGAGAACATCGGCCGCAAGATCGTCATCGTCGGCGCCTCGACGGGTACCGACGCCCACACCGTGGGTATCGACGCCATCATGAACATGAAGGGCTATGCCGGCCACTACGGACTGGAACGCTACGAGATGATCGAGGCTTACAACCTCGGCTCGCAGGTGCCCAACGAGGAGTTCATCGCCAAAGGCATCGAACTGCATGCCGACGCGCTGCTCGTCTCGCAGACCGTGACGCAGAAGGATGTCCACATCCACAACATGACCAACTTCATCGAGTTGATGGAGGCCGAGGGCCTGCGCGACAAGATGATCTGCTGCTGTGGTGGTGCCCGTATCACGCACGAACTGGCCAAGGAACTCGGCTTCGATGCCGGCTTCGGCATGAACACCTACGCCGACGATGTGGCTTCGTTTGTGGTTCAAGAAATGGTAAAGAGAGGTATGAAATAAGAGTAATAATCTTAAATTATAAATCTTAAATCTTTAAATAACAACACACTATGGACAAAAATGAAATGAGAGAAGTGATCGCCAAGCGTGCTGCAAAAGAATTGCACGACGGCGATGTTGTCAATCTTGGTATTGGCATTCCGACTTTGATCCCCAACTACCTTCCTGAAGGTGTCACCGTGACCCTCCAGACCGAAAACGGTGCCATGGGCATGGGCCCGACCCCTGAAGAAGGCAAGGAAGACAAGAACCTCATCAACGCTGGTGGTGGCGCCATCACGCTGTTGCCCGGCGCCTGCACTTTCGACTCGGCCACTTCGTTCGCCATCATCCGTGGCGGCCATGTGAACGTGTCGTTCCTCGGTGCCCTGCAAGTGGATGAGAAGGGCAACCTCGCCAACTGGATTATCCCAGGCAAGATGGCTCCCGGTATGGGCGGCGCTATGGACCTCGTCGTGGGTGCCAAGCGCGTGATCCTCACTATGGAACACACCCAGAAGGGTGCTCCCAAGATCCTGAAGGAGTGCACGCTGCCCCTGACCGCTGCCGGACAGGTGAACATGATCATCACCGAGATGGGTGTCATGGACATCACTCCCGAAGGCATCGTGGTGCGTGAGATCCACCCCGAGTTCACCTTCGAGCAGATGCAAGCTGCCACTGAGGCCAAGCTCATCCTTGACCCCAATTGGAAACCCATGGACATCTAATCCCTGCGGACATGGACTACAGTTTCTTGAAGATTGAGCAGCACGACCAGATCACCGTCATGAAAGTGTCGGCGCCCAAGTCGTTGAACGCGCTCAACTCGACAGTCCTGAAGGAAATCGACGACTTCGTGAGCAATCTCGACACGAAGCAGACGCGCGTGCTCATCATCACGGGCGACGGCGAGAAGGCCTTCGTGGCCGGTGCAGACATCTCGGAGATGGTGCATCTCTATGAGAAGGAAGGCTACGAGTTCAGCAAACTCGGCGCCATCGCTTTCCGCAAGATTGAGACGCTGCCGATACCCGTCATCGCTGCCGTCAACGGTTTCTGCCTCGGCGGTGGCTGCGAGTTGGCCATGGCTTGCGACTTCCGTTATGCCTCCTCGAAGGCCAAGTTCGGTCAGCCCGAAGTGGGACTGGGCATCACGCCTGGTTTCAGCGGCACCTACCGTCTGGCTAAACTCATCGGACAAGGCTACGCCAAGGAGATGATCTACACGGGCAAGGCCATCCGCGCCGACGAAGCCCTGCGCATCGGCTTGGTGAACGCCGTCTATGAACCAGAGGAATTGATGGAAAAGGTGATGGAGACCGCCCAAAAGATGGTCGCCAACGCGCCTTTGGCCATCGCTTATGCCAAGCAGTGCATCAACGAGAGTTACGACCTGATTGCCGCCGACGCCATCGAGTTGGAGAACACCGCCTTCGGCAAGTGCTTCGCCACTGAGGACCAAAAGGAAGGCATGACGGCGTTTCTGGAGAAGAGGCCTGCCACATTCAAAGCAAAATAACAATCAATCAAATCAACAATAAACAATCTAATCATGAAAATCTGTGTTATCGGAACCGGCACCATGGCTAAAGGTATCGTGAAGGCATTCGCCGCCAAGATGCCCGTCGTCATGAAGAGCCGCACGCAAGCCAGCCTTGATAAGGCCATGGCTTCCATCGCAAAAGGTTACGGTAAGCTGGTGGAAAAGGGTAAGATGACCCAAGAGGCCGTCGATGCTTTGCTGAAGAACATCACCACCACTACCGACTACGCCACCTTCGCCGATGCCGACCTCGTCATCGAGGCCGCCGTCGAGGAGATGCAACTGAAGAAAGACGTCTTCATGGAGCTTGACAAGATCTGCAAGCCTGAGACCGTCTTTGCCACCAACTCATCCTCGCTGTCGATCACCGAGATTGCTGCCTGCACGAGCCGTCCCGCCCAATTCATCGGCATGCACTTCTTTAACCCTGCCGACCGCATGGCCCTCGTTGAAGTCATCAAAGGCCAGCTGACCAGCGACGAAGTGACCAAGTGCATCGTTGACCTCGCCACCTCCATCGGCAAACAGCCCGTGGAAGTGAAGGAAGCCCCCGGCTTCGTCGTCAACCGCATCCTCATCCCGATGATCAACGAGGCTGTCGGCATCCTTGCCGATGGCATCGCCAGCGCTGAGGACATCGACAAGTGCATGATGCTGGGCGCCAACCACCCGATGGGTCCTCTGGCTTTGGCCGACCTTATCGGTAACGACGTCAACCTCGCCATCATGGAAGTGTTGTACAAAGAGTTCGGCGACCCGAAGTACCGTCCTCATCCCTTGCTCCGCAAGATGGTGAGAGCCGGCTTGCTCGGTCGTAAAACGGGTGAAGGATTCTATAAGTATTAATTCCGGCTTTTGGCCATTGGCTTTTGGCTGCTTCACTTGGTTTTCAACAAGCTGCCAATTGCCAATAGCCAATTGCCAATAGCCAAAAAAGAAAAATGGATTTTAGTTATTCAAAGACAGAACAACTCTTCCTGCAGATGATCCGTTCGTTTGCGGAGAATGAAGTAAAGCCTTTGGCTGCCGAAGTCGATGAGCAGGAGCGCTTCCCGATGGAGACCGTCGAAAAGATGGGCAAACTCGGACTGATGGGCATTCCGATCCCGAAGCAATACGGTGGCGCAGGCGGCACGGTCCAGATGTACATCATGGCCGTCGAAGAACTGTCGAGAGTGTGCGCCACCACAGGCGTCGTCCTCTCGGCCCACACCTCTTTGTGCATGGCTCCCATCCTGGAGAACGGCACCGAGGAACAGAAGATGAAGTACCTGCCCAAACTCGCCTCGGGTGAATGGATTGGCGCTTTCGGCTTGACCGAGCCCAACGCCGGCACCGACGCCGCCATGCAGCAGACGACCGCCGTCGACGCTGGCGACAAGTGGATCCTGAACGGCACGAAGATCTTCATCACCAACGCATCCTACGCCAATGTGTTCATCGTCATGGCCATGACGGACAAGTCGAAGGGCACGAAGGGCATCTCTGCCTTCATCGTCGAGAAGGGCATGCCTGGCTTCAGCATCGGCAAGAAAGAGCTGAAGATGGGTATCCGCGGCAGCGCGACCTGCGAGTTGATTTTCGAAAACTGCGAAGTGCCGAAGGAGAACCTCCTTGGCCAACTCGGCAAGGGCTTCAGCATCGCCATGAAGACCTTGGACGGCGGCCGTATCGGTATCGCCTCGCAGGCTTTGGGTATCGCTCAAGGTGCTATGGATGAGACCGTTAAGTATACGAAGGAACGTAAGCAGTTTGGCAAGGCCATCGCCCAGTTCCAGAACACCCAATTCCAGATGGCCGACCTTAAGACGAAGGTCGAGGCTGCCCGTTTCCTCGTGCGCAGCGCCGCATGGAAGAAAGACAATGGCATCCCGTATTCGGCCGATGCAGCCATGGCAAAGCTCTTTGCCGCTGAAACGGCTATGGAAGTCACGACCAAGGCCGTCCAGTTCCACGGCGGTTATGGCTACACCCGCGAGTATCCTGTGGAGCGCATGATGCGCGACGCCAAGATTACAGAGATTTACGAAGGTACATCGGAAGTCCAGCGCATGGTCATTGCCGGTCATTTGTTCAAATAATAGGAGGGAAGCAGTATGAATATTATCGTTTGTATCAAGCAAGTTCCGGATACCACCGAAATCAAGATTGATCCGGTAAAGGGTACGCTGATTCGTGAAGGCGTTCCGAGCATCATGAACCCCGACGACAAGGGCGGCCTCGAACTCGCCCTGCGTCTGAAAGACCAGTTCGGCGCCAAGGTCACTGTCATCTCGATGGGACCTCCTCAAGCCGATGTCATCATGCGCGAAGCCTTCGCCATGGGTGCCGACCGCGCCATCCTTCTCTCTGACCGTAAGTTCGCAGGCTCCGACACGTTGGCTACCTCGTATGCCATCGCCGGACTCTGTCGCTCTTTGGACTATGATTTGATCATCGCCGGCCGTCAGGCCATCGATGGCGACACCGCACAAGTGGGTCCTGAAATGGCCGAACACCTCGGTCTGCCTCAGGTCACTTACGTCTGCGACGCCAAGCTGTTGCCCAACGGCAACCTGCAAGTCCACAAGGAGAATGAGGACAGTGTCCAGGTTCTCGAAGTGGAAGGCAAGTGCCTGCTGACCGTCCTCGCTTCCGCCTTTGAGCCTCGTTACATGACCGTGAGCGGCATCGTCGATGCCTACAACAGAGAGGTTGAGGTTTGGGGTGCCGACAAGATCGACTACGACGAAACGAAGCTGGGTCTCTCTGGCTCACCCACCAAGGTGTTCCAGTCGTTCCCGAAGGCCATGAAGGCCCCGGGCGAGGTCCACGAAGTGAGCGAAGAAGAAGCCGTCGAGCTGATTGTCAATAAACTGAAAGAAAAACACATCATCTAAAAGTTACAGCCATGGAATTGAAAGATTATAAGAACGTATTTGTTTTCGCTGAACAGCGTGAAGGTAACATCCAATCCGTTGCTTTCGAACTTTTAGGAAAGGCCCGCGATCTCGCCGATGCCCTTGGTGAGAAAGTCGTTGCCATGCTGCTGGGTTACAATGTGAAAGACCAGGCCCAGAAGCTGATTGAATTCGGTGCTGACGAGGTCATCGTCGCCGACTGCCCCGAACTGAAAGACTACTTGAGTGAGCAATACTCGCAGGTCGTCGACCAGATTGTCAAGGAGCGCTGCCCCAACATCGTGCTCTATGGTGCCACCACCATTGGCCGTGACATGGCTCCGCGTATCGCTTCGCGTCTGAAGACCGGTCTGACCGCAGACTGCACCAAACTCGAAGTCGTCAGCGACGAGAAGAGCAACGGTGAACCGCAGTTCCGCATGACCCGTCCCGCCTTCGGCGGCAACCTGATGGCCACCATCATTTGCCCGAACACCCGTCCGCAGATGTCGACCGTGCGTCCTGGCGTGATGCAGAAGCGTCAGCGTCAAGAAGGCCGTCAAGGCGTTGTCACCGCCTTCGTGCCGAAGTTCGACACCAGCAAGTTCAAGGTGAAACTCGTTGAGACCATTAAGGAAGACAAAGCCATGGTCGACATCGCCGATGCCAAGATCTTGGTCTCCGGCGGTCGTGGTGTCCACAACAAGGAAGGCTTCGATAAGTTA
The DNA here is from genome assembly GCA_902786745.1 of uncultured Bacteroidia bacterium. Classification (GTDB taxonomy): domain Bacteria; phylum Bacteroidota; class Bacteroidia; order Bacteroidales; family F082; genus Limimorpha. The sequence continues at coordinate 153,426 of CADADR010000002.1, read as the reverse complement.
CAGGCTTTGGCCGATGTGCTTGGCGGACAGGTTTCGTCGAGCCGTGCCATGGTCGACAACGGCGTGATGCCTCACGAGCGTCAGGTGGGTCAGACGGGTAAGACCGTCCGCCCGAACCTCTATATGGCTTGTGGTATCAGCGGTGCCATCCAGCACTTGGCCGGTATGGAAGAATCCGACTTCATCATCGCCATCAACAAGGACAAGTTCGCGCCCATCTTCAGCGTCGCCGACCTCGGTATCGTTGGAGACCTGCATAAGATTGTCCCCATGCTGACGGAGAGACTGAAGAAGGAAATCGAGAAGTAATTTATTACTATCACATTCAGCAGAGGCACCATTCGGTGCCTCTGCTCTTTTAATTGATTATTTCATGACCGACAACCAAAAAATCCTAGACCTCACTTACGAAGCCGGTGCCATTCTGTTGGAGAACGGCGCGGAGATTTCGCGCGTGGAAGGAACCATGCGGCGCATTGCCGGACATTTCGGTGTGGAGGACGAGAGTTTCTTTGTGCTCAGCAACGGCATCATCGCTGCAGGTGATGGTTATGCTCGCTCGAAATTCATCCCTATTCGAGGAGCGAGTTTGGATAAGGTAGTGGCCGTCAACCAGCTTTCGCGCGAGGTGGCGGCTGGACAATGCACTTTGGAGCAAATCGAGGAACGGCTGCAGCAAATCCGCGCCATGAAACCCAAGCGTGCCTGGGAGCAGATTTTAGCCTCGGGTGTGGGCAGTGCCGCTTTCTGCATCCTCTTTGGCGGAGGCTTCGCCGACTGTTTAGTCTCATTTGTCGCCGGTCTCTTGCTTTGGGTCTTTGTGCTTTTCATCGGTTCAAAACACCTTTCACGTATCGTGAACACCGTCACCGGTGGGTTGTTGTCGTCCATGATTTGCTTTAGTTTGTATCGTATGGGGTTGGGCTCACATTTGAGCAACATGATCATCGGTGCCATCATCCCGCTGATTCCCGGTGTGGCATTCACCAACGGGATCCGTGACATGGCTAACGAGGACTACCTTGCTGGTACCACACGACTCTTGGATGCCATGCTGACGTTCTTCTGTATCTCGTTGGGCGTGGCTTTGGCTTTTATGCTCGACGAAAACCTCTTCGGCTCATTTTTGAAACTCGATCCGCTTATCGCCGACCCGCAGACATCCAACTTTCTTGTACAACTCATTGCAGCATTCCTCGGAACAATGGCATTTGCCGTGTTGTTTGGCGTGCCTCGCAATTTCTATTTCGATGCGGGTTTCTGTGGCATGATGGGTTGGCTGCTTTATCTCATCCTGACGCGTTATAGCGCTTTTTCCGCTGTCGAGGTGATGTTTTGCGCCACGGCCTTGGTCACTTTGATTGCCCTGCTACAATCAATTGGGCGGAAGTGCCCCATTACGGTATTCCTGATTAGTGGCATCTTCCCCTTGGTGCCCGGCGCAGGCATCTTTTGGACAAGCTACAACATCGTCTCCAACCAACTTCCCGAAGCACTCAACACGGGTTTTGCAGCACTCAAGGCCACCGTCGCCATCGCCTTCGGAATCCTTGTAATCATGGAACTCAACGGAAAGGGTAGGATAGGGAAATGGTTCAAAAAGAAGAAATAAGTGTTCGCTGAAACAAAAGAAAGGCTTTACTTTGCAAGCTCAAATAAAATGCAAATCAATCTAAACAACATACTAATATGAAAAGACTACTCACTATCATTAGCTTTATTGCTTTGGCTACCACGGCCATGGCGCAAACTGCAGAGGAAATCGTCTCGCGTATGAATGCCGAGATAAGCAAACACAACGAAAGTGAAGGCTTTGCCATAACGATGGACATGAAGATAATCCTCGTTGGCACGATAAGTTCCAGAAGCTATATCTTGGGTGATAAGATGCGTATCGAGGCAAATAAGGATGGCAAGGATTTTGTCACTTGGAGCGACGGAAAAACGGAATGGAGCTACGATTCCGAAACGAATGAAATCGAAATCACAAACGCAAAACCCAGGGAAAAATCTGATAAGGATAGCAACACGAAGATGTTCAAAGATGTCACGGAGGGTTATGACGTTAGAATCGACAAGGAAACCGCTACCGAATGGCACATCCGTTGCAAGAGATCGAAGTCAAACCCCGACAAGGATGCTCCAAAAAGGATGGACTTGGTCGTTGCCAAGGGAACCTATTGGCCTGTCAGCCTGACCACAAGCGTCACTGCCGCATCGGTGACCATGCGCGACATCTCCTTTGGCGTGACTGAGAGTCAAGTCACTTTCAATGAAAAGGATTATCCTGGTGTGAAGATTGTTGATAAGCGATAAAAATCACAAGCATGGCAACTGTCAATGTATACGAACGGTATTATGCTGCCGAAGCTGAGTTCAATGGCGTACCACGTCGTGGTGCGTTGGTGATGCTCATTGCCACTTCTGAGGAAGGCAACATCCGCTATGAGGCGGCTGTGACCTTTTTCCCGCATCGCGATGAAGAGGACTATGCCGTTTCATACGATGCTTATTTCAGCAAGGTGGTTTATGAAGCCAAGGGGCGTCGTTCGAAGAAGAGGGAAGAGGCATTGCTGCAAGAGTTTCAGCAACATATTGACGAACTTGCACAAGGAATCCAAGGGGCTGTCCTTTGGGAAAAGCCACTGAAAGAGGAAAGAAGAGGATAAAACCTCTAGTTAGTTCTTATCCTGCCAAGTGGAAGTGAATAGTTTGGGCGTGATGGTCATCATGAGCCAAGCCCAATGCAGTTGCCGTTTTTCTGATACTTTATTGAGTAGTTCCATCGTTTCGCTGCCTTTCATAAAGGTGTAGCCTGCCGAAACAGATACGGCCTTGTTGAAAGCATACGAGCTGGCCAATTCAACTGAGTGACCTAAGGTTTTTGTATTCACATAATCAAGATCGGTTGCAATAGCATAATAATGGTATGCCGCATTGATGCTTAGGCCACTAACAGGTTTAATGTTACCTCCGAAATAAAGATTCTGAAGTCCGGGGGTGAACCCACCAACGTAATTGCTCAGATAAAAGAAATCCATTGCTCCGTAAAACTCGTGGTGTGAGCCAAAAATGGCGTTGAAGCCTCTTGCTTTATCGTGAAACACAAGGCCAATGCCACCATCAGGCGGAACATTGAAGTACTTATCACCGCTCAAATAGTCGTAGCCAGCAAAAAGATTGTAGTTCTCACTGGGCTTCACATTGAGTTTAGCACTGGCCATAAAGGCATCGATGTTCATTCCGTGTTCTTCCTTGCCCATTTGATAGTAGAAAGCCCCTTCAAGTGACCAGTATTTAGGACGGAAAGACATATAGGTACCCACCAACTGCTGGTAATAGGTGATGGGGTGCTCTTGATCGGTATTTTGCATCCCAATGTTCATGCCTAATAACGAAATGCCAAACGATTTCTTGGGTGTATCATAGTGATACCAAAGCGTTTGCATGGTTTTGTAGGGCTGTAGTCCACCTGAATAGTAGATAACACCATTATCAATGTTTTCCGCGTTTTGGTTGTAGGCTGCAAGCAGGTGTACTTTATGGCTTTCACCATCATAGCCCAGCTTCAACACATCGTGGGTAGGGGCAGTCATGGTCCAATCGTCGTTGCCGATAATACGTCCGTCATCGTAAGTGAGTTCCTGGCGACCGATCTTCACGAACAGGCCTTTCTTTGACTGCATTTTTGCCCATCCTTCATACAAAACCACTCCAGCGCTACCTTGGCCCCAAACGCCTGTATATTGAGGAGTCAGCCTCACATTGAGCCATGAACGCTGATAGTCTGCTATGATGCGATATCTACCCAAGGCAAAATGTGAGACGCGTTCACTGTCAAGGCTGTCGGCTTTGAAGCCACCTGCACGCAACTCACCACGTGTCATCAATTGGGCATCCAGATTGAAAACATTGTCGGCTTCCTGTGCTTTCAATCCAAATGAACACAGCAAGGCTAAAACCAAGCAATACAACTTTGTAAATTGGTTGAAATAGTGTTTCATAGGTCGTTAGTTTTAAATATTTTGCGTGCAATAATAATCCATCATTTCCCGATGCAAAAACGTGAGAAGATAGAGCCTAAGACCTCGTCTGTGGTGATCTCGCCAGTGATGCTTCCAAGGTAATGCAATGCTTGACGCAAGTCTTGTGATATCAAGTCGGTAGGGATGTTCATTTCAAGTCCTTGTTGAACTTGTTTCAAGCTCTCTGAAGCATGCAACAAAGCCTCATAATGCCGCACATTCGTCACCAAAGTGGCGTCAGGATAGGAGAGAGGCTGGTAGTGTTTCAAGGTATTATAGAGATCGCTCAATCCAAAACGACTTTTTGCAGAGAGACAGATGACCAAGATGTCATCGTCGTCTAGATCCTGACGAAGTAAACCCAAAAGCGCTTCGCCTTGATCATCCAATGTGTCCACCTTATTGATACAAAGGATGAGTTGTTGGTGCTCGAGGTCAACCTTGGAAAGGATCTCTTTTGCAGCAGAAAGCGTTGATTCATAGTCTTTTGTTGCATCCAACATGCCTATAACAATCGTGGCTTCCTGAATTTTCCTATATGAGCGCTCAATGCCGATCTTCTCAATGGTTTCATCGGTGTTGCGCAGTCCTGCCGTATCGATGAAGCGATAGAGTATTCCATTGATATTCAAGGTTTCCTCGATAGTGTCGCGTGTCGTACCGGCAATGTCGCTCACAATGGCCCGGTCTTCGCCCAAAAGGGCGTTAAGCAACGTACTTTTTCCTGTGTTGGTTTGGCCAACAATGGCCACTGGGATACCGTTTTTTATGGCATTGCCGAGACGGAATGAGTCTTTCAATTTGTCAACATGCGCCAAGGTTTCATGCAGCAAGGCTTTCAGTTGGCTGCGGTCAGCAAACTCGACATCTTCTTCGGAGAAGTCTAATTCAAGTTCTATTAATGAAGTCATTTCCAATAATTTGGAACGCATCATTTGAAGTTCTTTAGAAAATCCACCTTTGAGTTGGTTGACAGCCACACGGTGGGTGGCTTCGCTCTCCGATTCGATGAGGTCGGCGATGGCTTCGGCTTGGGCAAGGTCGAACTTGCGGTTGACAAATGCACGGCGGGTGAACTCGCCGGCTTCAGCCATACGACAACCTTGGGCAATCAGCACCTGAAGGAGGCGTTGTTGCACATACACTGAGCCATGCACACTGATTTCGGCTGAGTCTTCTCCCGTGAAAGAGTGGGGGCTTTTGAAAAACGTCACCAACACCTCATCGAGCATTTCACCTTTATATATAATATGCCCGTAAAAAGCCTTGTGCGAGATGATGTCTTCAATAGGCATTGTCTTGCCATTGCGCTGAAACACAGAGGTTACTGCAGCAAAAGCATGGCTGCCTGAGACACGAATCACGGCTATGGCGCCCATGCCGTGGGGCGTGGAAATGGCGCAAATGGTGTCGTTATCAAAAGCCCGATTTAACATAATATCAGAAGGGGAGATCGTCTACACTGTCTTCACTAGGGGCATAGAACTCCTGTGTGGGGGCAGCAGCAGGCGGAGTTTGATGCATTGTAGGCTGCTGGGCAGGTTGTGCAGGTGCTGCAGCGGGGGCAGCAGCGATGCCAACAGGATCAAAACGCCATACACGCACATCCGTGTACCATTTGCCGTTGAATTCACGCGACGACAAATCGATCTGTGCCTTAATGGCTTGTCCAGGCGCAAATTTCTGGATCTCGTCAATCTGATTCGACCAGCAGGTTAAGCAGACAGTCTTGGGAAACTGTTCTTCAGTTTCAATGATGAGGTCTTGTTTACGCCAAGGTCCGCGGGCGCTGGTTCCTTCGGTCAGAGCACCGAGTCTGACCACTTTTCCGGTAATTTCCATATTAGGTGGGGGTTTTAATTAGTTATTATTAAATGATTTAATTGATGTCTTTCTTTAAAACTCCAAAAATGCAAATATAGTCATCATTTTGGTTTTGGCAAGTGGAAAATTGCTCAAAACAGCCATTTTTCTGCTCTTTTTTGTTTTTGGCTCTTTCGGAAAATAATACATATTATGTTAAATAGTAAATATAAAGCCATCCCCCAACATGGTAAATAATAGGAAATATGATCAGAAGATATTCATCGCGATAACTGCACAAGCCTCCGCATCGGCAACAGCATTATGGTGGTTTTTCGCCAAGTCATACCCGAAATGCTTGGCAACCGTCTGCAGTTTGTGATTCTCCAAATCTGGTACGAGCTTCTCCGACCCTAAATGCGTACAGTAAAACTTGAAATTCGGATATGGTATGTGATATAACTCATGCAGCGCCTTTAGCACACGCTCGTCAAACGAAATGCCGTGCGCCACCATGGGCAGCCCTTGCACCTTGCCGGCCACTTGTTCCCATACCTCAGGAAACAATGGCGCGTGGTTGGTGTCCTTGTATGTGATGCCATGAACCTTGGTGGTCCAAAAGTCATATCTGTTCGGCACCGGCTTGATAAGGCTATAGAAACGCTCAACAATTTCGTCGTCATGGACTATGACAAGACCCATGCTGCAGGCACTCGTCACTTCTCCATTAGCCCCTTCGAAGTCGATGGCGGCAAAATCATACAAATGGTATTTGGGTATATACGAAGGCCACTCGTCATCAGGCCAGTCGCCCTTTATTCTTATCTTTTTATGGTGGTTCCAAAACATATCGAATGCAAAAATACGGAATCTTGGCTTAGATAGGATTATTTTCTTGAAAATAGGCTTTTACATTGCAAATCCGAAAAATAATGCTAACTTTGCCAAAAATTGGAGGTTAAGCCCCTCCCCTTTTGATGATTTGTTGTAAATAATTCATTATCAATCTTTAAAACCAACTAATATGGATCTAAAAGGTTCTAAGACCGAAGCCAACCTGATGGCTGCTTTTGCTGGCGAATCACAGGCCCGCAACAAGTACACTTATTATGCTTCAAAAGCCCGTAAAGAAGGCTACAACCAAATTGCCGACCTCTTTGAGGAGACGGCTCGTAACGAACAGGAACATGCCAAGATTTGGTTTAAGCTCCTCCATGATGGTGAGGTGCCCGACACCAAGACCAATCTGAAGGATGCCGCCGACGGCGAGAACTACGAATGGACCGACATGTACGCCGGTATGGCCAAGACCGCCCGCGAGGAAGGCTTCACAAAAATCGCCGTGCTCTTCGAATTGGTGGCCAAAATCGAGAAGGAACACGAAGAACGCTACCGTAAGCTTCTGAAAAACATTGAGGAAGGCCTGGTCTTCTCTCGCGAAGGCGACATGGTGTGGCAGTGCTCGAACTGTGGACATATTGTCATCGGCAAGAAGGCCCCGCAAATCTGTCCTGTCTGCAATCATCCGCAGTCCTACTTCCAGATCAAAGCAGAGAATTATTAACTTTTAACTATTAACTAATAACTTTCAACTATGAAAAAGTACGTTTGCGACGTCTGTGGTTATATCTATGACCCGGAAAAAGGCGATCCCGATAGCGGCATTGCCCCTGGCACTCCTTTTGAAATGATTCCCGACAATTGGTCCTGCCCGCTTTGCGGCATCGGCAAGGACAGCTTCTCTGTCATGGAATAATTAACGATTTGTAGAGACGTGCCATGGCGCGTCTCTACATGTTTTATCGAAACAAAATGGATACAAAGGCATTATTCAACATTGGTTATGGCCTATACGTGCTGACCACCAATTACGACAACATCGACAATGGCTGCATCGTGAACACAGTGATTCAAGTCACGAGCAACCCGTTGCAGGTCGCCGTGACGGTCAACAAAGGCAACTACACCCACGACCTCATCAAGGATTCATGCGTGTTCAACGTCTCGATGCTGACCACGGAGACCCCGATGAAGGTCTTCGAACACTTCGGTTTCCAGTCGGGACGCAAGGTGAACAAATTCGCCAACTGCGAGGCTGAGCACCGTGCCGTCAACCATGTGCTCTATATCCCGAAATACACCAATGCTTACTTGGCCAGTCGTGTCACCAAGAGCATCGACTTCGGCACGCACACGATGTTCATCGCCGATGTGCTGGATGCCCAAGTCCTTTCCGACAAACCCTCAGTGACATACGACTATTATCAGAAAAACATAAAGCCCAAACCGCAACCAGCCGAGAAACCCAAGGACGGCAAACGCCGTTGGGTGTGCAAGGTGTGCGGCTACGTCTACGAAGGCGACTCCCTCCCACCCGACTTCGAATGCCCGCTGTGCAAACACGGCGTGGAGGATTTCGAGGAGGTTTTTTAGCTGTAGAGACGGTGTGCACACCGTCTCTACAAAACGAAATAACATCATCATCTATGCAACAAATACAATTAACCGAAAATATTTATTATGTCGGCGTCAACGACCGCCGCACCGACATGTTTGAGAACCACATGGAGCTGCCTAACGGCGTCTCCTATAACTCTTATCTCATTGTGGATGACAAGGTGGCTCTCATTGACCCCGTCGAGGCTGGTTTCATAGAGGAATACCTCTTTAAAGTCAAGTCAGCGCTGCAAGGCCGAAAGGTCGACTACCTTATCGTCAACCACGACGAACCCGACCACAGCAGCAGCATCGCTGCCGTGTTGAGAGAGTGGCCTGAAATACAGGTTGTGGGCAACGCCAAGACCTTTGCTCCCTTAGAGGCTTTCTATGGCCCTATTGGAAACAAGAAGGTCGTGGCTGAAGGCGAGACCTTAAGCCTCGGCAATCATACCTTGCAGTTTTTCATGCTACCTATGGTGCATTGGCCCGAGTCGATGGTGACCTATGAGCAAACAAGCGGCATCGTCTTCAGCAACGACGCCTTTGGCGGCTTCGGTGCCCTGAACGGTGGCATCTTCGACGACCAAGTCAATCTTGCCTTCTATGAAGATGAGATGCGCCGTTATTATGCCAACATCATCGGAAAGGTGGCTATGCAAGTTGTGAAAGCCATCGAAAAACTCAGCGCCTTGGAAATCAAGATGATTGCTCCTTCACATGGTTTGATTTGGCGCAGCAACCTGCCTTGGGTCTTGGGCAAATACACCCAATGGAGCAAGCAGGAGCCCGAAGAAGGCGTGGTCGTCGTCTACGGTTCGATGCATGGCAACACTGGGGTAATGGCCGACATCATAGCCCGTGGCGCCGCCGAAGCCGGCATCAAGGAGGTGAAGGTTTATGACATCGCCAAGACCGAGGTCAGTTTCATCATGAGCGACATCTGGAAATACAAGGGCGTCATCATCGGCGCCTGCGCCCACTATGGCAACATGTTCCCCAACATGACCCTGCTCGTCCACGAAATCAATGAGTTCAAGCCTAAAAACAAATGCTATGCTCTCTTTGGAGGTATGAGCTGGAGCGGTGGTGGCGTGAAGACGCTTGCCAAATATGCTGAGGAAGGCCAATGGAACCTCGTAGCTGATAACGTCGAGGTGAAAGGTGCTCCCATTCGCGAAGAGGATTGGGACAAACTCTACAACCTCGGAAAGGCTGTGGCCGAGGCGGTGAAAGGCTAAGCCCCTACCCTTTTATTAGATAAAAAAATCCCCACCTTTTCAGGCGGGGATTTTTTCTTGAACCTATTAATAAATAGGTGTAAAGATTATTTGTACTCAGCAAGCACGTCCTTCACGCGGTCAGGCGTCATACGGCCGTAGACCTTGTCACCGACTTCGATGACGGGGGCCAGACCGCAAGCACCGACGCAGCGGAGGCAGGTCAGAGAGAACTTGCCGTCGGGAGTGACCTCACCGACGTTGATGCCCAGCTGACGTTTCAGCTCGTCCAGCACCTTCTCGGCACCACGCACGTAGCAAGCGGTACCCAAGCAAACGCTGATCGGGTGCTCGCCTTTAGGCGTCATGGTGAAGAAGGAATAGAACGAAACGATGCCGTAGACTCTCGAAACCGGGATACCCAGTTCCTTAGCCACCAGCTCCTGGACCTCAGCAGGCAGATAGCCATACTCGCCCTGAACCTTGTGCAGCACATTGATGACCTCACCCGGCTTGTTGCCATACGACTTGCAAACCTCCTTGATGAAGTTAACCTTAGCTTCTGATAATTTAATAACTGCCATATTTATTTCCTTTCTATTATTTACTGGTTATTGAATTACTCGCTGATCTCGACGTGTTCTGACTTGTCGAAATAGTGGGTGTGCAGCAGTTCGTGTGACTTGTGGCCACAAGGCTCACCAAAGTACTCTTCGTAGATCTTCTTGATGGACGGATTCTCGTGTGACTTACGGATCGGTTTACCGAGGTCTTCACGATAGATAGCCTCCGTACGTTTCTTGATGATCTCGCTGTTGCCGTGGTGGTAGGGCTGACCAGCACCGCCGACGCAACCGCCGGGGCAGGCCATGACCTCGATGGCGTGGAACTGTTCCTTGCCTTCACGCACTCTCTCGAGGAGCTTGCGGGCGTTGGACAGACCGTGGGCGATACCAATGTGGATGGGCGTACCATCAAAGTCAACCCAAGCGTCACGGATGCCTTCCATACCACGAAGTTCAGTGAAGTCAATCTTAGGCAGCGGCTTGCCAGTGAACACTTCGTAAGCGGTACGGGTGGCAGCTTCGATCACACCACCAGTGGCGCCGAAGATGACGGCGGCACCCGTGGATTCGCCCAGCGGGTCGTCATAGTCCTCGCTCGGCATGTCCTTCAGGTCGAGGTTGAACTGCTTGATCAAGCGGGCCAACTCACGGGTCGTCAGAACGTAGTCGATATCTGGGTTACCGTCCTTGTAGAATTCCTTACGCTTGCTTTCGTACTTCTTGGCCAAGCAAGGCATGATGGAAACGACGACGAGGTCTTCTCTCTTGATGCCCATCTTTTCGGCCCAGTAGTTCTTGGCGACAGCGCCGAACATCTGCATAGGCGACTTGGCGGTTGAAGGCACATCCAGCATGTCGGGGAAGTTGTGCTCGAAGAAGTTGACCCAACCTGGGCAGCAGGAAGTCAGGATAGGCAGGCGGACACTCTTGTCGCCAGCCATGAACTTCTTGATACGGCCGAGGAGCTCAGTGCCTTCCTCCATGATGGTAAGGTCAGCAGTGAAGTCGGTGTCGAACACATAGTCGAAACCGAGACGACGCAGGGCAGCGGCCATCTGACCGGTGACGATGGTGCCGGCGGGCATGCCAAACTCTTCACCGAGGGCCACACGCGTGGCAGGAGCCGTGTTGACGATGACGGTCTTCTTAGGATTGTTGATGGCAGCCATGACATTGCGGGTGTCGTCCACCTCAGTCAAAGCACCAACAGGGCAAACCTGGACGCACTGACCGCACATGACGCAAGGCGAGTCGACGAGGTCTTGCTCGAAGGCAGGAGCCACGACGGCGCTGAAGCCACGGTTGATGGCGCTCAAGGCACCAACGGTCTGGACGTTGTTACACATGTTCTCGCAGCGGCGGCACATGATGCACTTGTCCATGTCGCGCACGATGCTGGGCGACATGTCTTGGCGATAGTGGCTCTGTTCACCCTTGAACGGGATGTCGCGGATGCCGAGGTACTGGGCCAGGCTCTGGAGCTCGCAGTTGCCGCTCTTGGCGCAGGTCAAGCAGTCGGTCGGGTGGTCGGAAAGGATGAGTTCGACCACGGTACGACGGGCGTTGATGACGCGGGCGCTGTGGGTCAGCACTTCCATGCCTTCCACGCAGTCGGTGGCGCAAGCCGGGGCCAGGTTACGACGCGGACGTCCGTTGAAGTCCTTAGTCACTTCGACGACACAAACGCGGCAGCCACCGGGTTTGTTTTCAAATTTCATTCCTGCCAGTTCAAAATAGCAAAGGGTAGGAATATGGATACCAGCCATGCGGGCGGCTTTCAGGATAGTAGTGCCTTCCGGGACCTGGATCTGTTTGTTATCAATTGTTACGTTAATCATATTTGTTTCCTCCTCTTTTATTATTTGACAGAAATGGCACTGAACTTACAAGTTGAGATACAGGCACCGCACTTGATACACTTGGAAGGATCGATCGTCATCGAAGGCAGCTTGTGGCCGGGAGCGATGTAGTCGGTCTTCGAGATAGCCTCGGCGGGGCAGTTCTTCTTACAAGCGCCACAGCCAATGCACTTCTCCTTGTCGATTTCATAACGCATGAGCTTCTTGCAGACGCCAGCGCGGCATTTCTTGTCAACAACGTGCTCAACATACTCGTCCCAGAAGTTGTCCAAGGTCGAAAGCACCGGGTTCGGTGAGGTCTGACCCAGACCGCAGAGGGCGGTATCCTTAATCACAGCGGCGAGGTTGCGGAGTTCCTGGAGGTCGTCCATGGTGCCTCTGCCTTCCGTGATCTTGGTGAGGATTTCGAGCATACGTTTGTTACCGATACGGCAGGGCGAGCACTTACCGCAGCTCTCTTCGCAGGTGAACTCCAAGTAGAACTTGGCGATGGCCACCATGCAGGAGGTGTCGTCCATGACCACCATACCGCCAGAGCCCATCATGGAGCCAGCAGCGGCAAGGCTTTCATAGTCGATAGGAGTATCGAGGTGTTTCTCCGTCAAGCAGCCGCCTGAAGGACCACCGGTTTGGACGGCCTTGAACTTACGGCCACCCTTGATACCACCACCGATTTCGTAGATGATGTCGCGCAGCGTGGTGCCCATCGGGACCTCGATCAGACCGACGTTGTTGATCTGACCGGCCAGAGCGAACACCTTCGTGCCCTTCGACTTCTCGGAGCCGATGCTGGCAAACCAGTCGGCGCCCTTGGTGATGATGATCGGGATGTTGGCGAAGGTCTCCACGTTGTTCACGTTGGAGGGTTGGCCCTTGTAGCCATGAACAGCCGGGAACGGGGGTTTCAGCGTAGGCTCACCACGCATACCTTCCATCGAGTGGATCAGAGCAGTCTCTTCACCGCAGACGAAAGCACCGGCACCGTAGCGGAGTTCGATATCGAAATCGAAGCCCGAGCCGAGGATGTCTTTACCGAGCAGGCCGTATTCGCGGGCCTGGGCGATGGCGACTTGCAGACGGTGGATAGCCAGCGGGTATTCAGCACGGATGTAAACCAAGCCGTGGGTGGCGCCGATGGCATAGCCGCAGATGGCCATAGCCTCGACGATGCTGTGCGGGTCACCTTCCATGATGGAACGGTCCATGAACGCACCCGGGTCACCCTCGTCGGCGTTGCAGATGACGTACATCTCATCGCACTTGTTCTTTGCGCAGAGACCCCATTTCACGCCGGTGGGGAAACCAGCACCGCCACGGCCGCGGAGGCCTGACTTGGTGATTTCGTCGACCACCTGTTGGGGAGTCATCTCGGACAGCACCTTACCCAGAGCTTCATAACCACCACGCGAGATGCACTCGTCGATGTTTTCGGGGTTGATGAAACCGCAGTTACGCAGGGCGATACGGAGTTGCTTACGATAGAAGCCCATGTGCTTCGAGTCGGCAACGTGTTCCTTGTTCTCGGGATCCATGTAGAGCAGGTCAGTGACCTTACGGCCCTTGATGATGTGCTCGTTCACGATCTTCTCGACGTCTTCAGGCTTCACCTGAGTGTAGAAAGTGTTGTCAGGCATGATCTTGACGATGGGGCCCTTCTCGCAGAAGCCGAAGCAACCCGTTCTGACCACCTGAACTTCATCCTGCAAGCCCTTCGCGGCAAGGATGTCCTCGAAGTTCTTGATGATTTGAGCACTTGCCGAAGCCTGGCAGCCAGTACCGCCGCACACCAGCACGTGCATCTTGATTTTTGCCATATAAATTCCTCCGAATTAAATTATTAGATAGTTTCGTAATTCACGGGGATGACGCCTTCCACCATTTCGTTGTTCATCACATACTTGGTGAGGATTTCGTCAGCGCGGTTGTTGTCGACATGACCGAAGACGATCGGGTCCTTGCCAGGGCACTTCACCTCGATGGTCGGCTCGGCGTGGCAGTAGCCCATGCAGCCGGTCTGGGTGAAGACGATGCCGAGCTTCAGCTCATCGGCCTTCTCCATCATGTGTTCCATAACTTGTTTTGCACCGGCGGCGATACCGCAGGTAGCCATTGCGACCTTAATTTGCACCAAAGAGTCGGGATCGTTGCTCTTCTCGCGAAGGTCAAGGGTGGACTGAAGCTTTTCTCTCATAGCTTTCAGTTCTGCTAAAGACTTAACTTTTGCCATAGAATGATTATTTTTATGGTTATTTTATTGAGTTGATTTCTCTCGTTTGTCTTCCAAAAGGACACGCCTCTCAAAAAACGCTGCAAATTTAGGAAAAATAAGTGCTCATTCCAAATAATAAGGAAAGATTTTTTCGGGTTTTTCTTTTTTCTACCACTTTGTTTTATAGTCCTTTACAAAACAAAAAAACGCCCTTATCGTAAATTAGAATCGTTCTAATTTAGAAAAGGGCGTTTTGAGGCTGAGAATGGGCTTAAAGCTCGTCGTTGATGAGCATCTCAAGCACTTTCATGAAGTTCTTCTCCTTGAGGTTGGTCTCGCCATCATCAGCGGAAACAATGTCGTTGAGGTCGGCCAAAAATGCGGCTTTATCTTCTTCCGTCTTCAGGAACTTGTCCTTGTGCTCCTTGAAGAAGCTGAGCCATGCCGGACTCGTCATCGACTTCCAAGCCTCGAAGACCTCATTGTAACTCTTTTCGTCGAACTGCAAACAGATGCGTTCCAACTCGTTCATGGAAATGTTGCCGTCAATTCCAGATGCACAGAGCATCATGAAAATTTCGAATTTTTCTTTGGTCAAGTTTTCCATAGTCGTATTAGTTTAAGCGTTATTTGCCACAAAAATAGAAAATAAAACCATATCTTTGCAGCAAATTTGATTTTTTTATGAGAAAAAATTTATTCATCGCCATTTTTGCCCTGATTTCCAGCGTGGCTATGGCACAAGACAAGTGTTTCTGGGTGTTCTTCACCGACAAAAACGACACCCAATTCGACCCCTATTCCTACTTCGATGCTAAGGCCATCGAACGCTATCAGAAATGCGGCGCCGACCTTTATGACATCAGCAACTACCCACTGAACGACAGCTATGTCGGCACAGTAGGCTCCTACTCCACTGAGGTCTTCGGCGAGTCGCGCTGGCTCAATGCTATCGGCATCGAAGCTACCGACGACAATGCCGCCTTGATCGCCCAACTGCCTTTCGTGGCTCGTGTACAGGAAATCGTTTCCAACGGGACGGTTGCCAACGTTAAGACCGAGTTCAAGGAGATGGAGGAAGACAATAAGGATATCCTCACCGACCAAGTGAAGCGTTTTGGAGGACAGCATTTCATCGACAAAGGCATCGATGGCAAGGGCCTGCGTATCTGCGTCATGGACGGTGGCTTTCCGAAGGTGAACACCCACCCCGCTTTCCAGCATCTCCGCGATAACCATCAGATTATCAAGACCTACAACTTCCCCAACAAAAAGGAGGACGTATACGGCTGGAACACGCATGGCACTATGGTGTTGAGCTGCATTGCAGGCATCAATGAGGATGGTCAGAAGCTCGGTCTGGCCACAGGCGCCGAGTTCCTGCTGGCCCGCACCGAAATCGAACCGGAGCCTTTTAAGGAAGAGGTGTGGTGGGCACAAGGCGCCGAATGGGCCGACAAGAATGGTGCCGACATCATCAATAGCTCACTGGGCTATGGCAAGGACCGCCACTGGACCAAGGACATGGACGGCACTTCTTACGTGGCTAAAGCCGCCAACAAAGCTGTTGAGAAAGGCATCCTGATCTGCAACTCCGCCGGCAACGAAGGCGACGACAGCCGTTGGATGACCATCATCACCCCTGCCGATGCTGAAAACGTGATTTGCGTGGGTGGCATTGATGCCAACCTAAAAGAATATCGCCATATATCTTTCAGCTCTTATGGCCCCACTGCCGACAAGCGCCGCAAACCCGATGTGGTGGCCTTCGGCGAAGCCCAAGTGGCCAAACCCAGCGGAGGCTTTACCTCTGCTTTTGGCACTTCGTTTGCTAGCCCTCTGACGGCGGGTTTCTGCGCCTGTGCCTGGCAGACCAAACGCGACTTGACCGCCTTACAGATGAAGGCTGAAATCCAAAAATCGTGCGATCTCTATCCTTATTATGATTATGCCTTTGGCTACGGCGTTCCTCAAGCCGCCTATTTCACGGGTGACCTGAACCCCGCCGAGCGTTCCTTCAACCTCGTGCAGGAGAAGGACGGCGTGAAGATTGTCGTCCCGAAGGTCATCGAAAACCAGGATGTTTTCATCAACGTGGAAGGTGCCGATGGCGTGCTGCTCGGTTATTATAAGGTGCATCCCGACTCAACAGGCATCAAACTGAACAACAAGGACTTTGGTCTAGGCAAAAAACTCAACGTCAGCTATAATGGTTTCTACGATGCCTGTCCCATCTCGGGCAACGGTGACGATATTAACTTGCTGACCCAATACAGAAACAGCCAAAACGGCACATTTAAAAAGGTGAAAAATGAAGGATGGCAGAAAACTACCTATTTCCAATATGACCTCAATTACGGCACTGACATTTGGAATGGAACTAGTATCCTTGGCAACAATATAAAAACAGGCTTCAATGAACACTTTGCATTCGGTCGCCGAGCATTATATGGCAAAACATATAAAATTGGATTTGGATATGGACTGGATTTTAATAGGTTTTATTCCAGAAACAGTTTAGGCATTGACAATAGAGAGACTCAAATAAAACAAATGCAGTTCCGTGTTGAAGCACTTCAGCGAATTATGTTTCGTCGGATTGGCATCAATTGGGATTTGGGTGCATACGGAGGCATTAACATCACACGGCGTGTGTTGCTTATCGACAATGTAACCTGGCTTGATGACAATGGACAGGTACTCGCCCCTCAACCTTATGATAATAAAGTCTATACCGACTTTAGACGCTGCAAAGCCATGAACCTCTTCGAATATGGTGCCACAACTCGCGTTAGCTACAGCATCGCCAACATGCTCAATATCGGCGTTTATGGCAGCTATCGCTTGTCGCCCGTCATCACAAAAGACGACTTCTTGATTGGCAGCACTAACAACCAACCCTCACCTTGGAGTGTTGGCATTGAACTTGAGTTGGTACCTTGATTATATATCAAGCAGAAACTCAACAACATATAAAATAATTCAAAAATAGTGCATTTTTTTGATACTACATATCAGATAATGCACTATTTTTGCACCATCAAACAAATAGATAAATATTTATCGTAATGGCAACGCAACACAACACCTCCCTAGTGGTTCCCAAATCGACTTTAAGCCGATTGCCGCTCTACTACAGCCATATCAACAAGCTGCAGCAGATTGGCGAGAAATATGTTTCTGCCGCAGCCATTGCACAAAGCCTCAACCTCAACCCTGTTTTGGTTCGCAAAGACTTGTCGGGTGTGAGTAGCGTGGAAGGAAAGCCTCGCGCAGGTTTTGAAATCGATACCTTATTAAAGGATTTAAGTGAGTTTTTGGGGTATAATAAAGTTGACGAAGCCATATTGGTGGGTGTGGGTAGCCTCGGTCGTCTCATCCTGACCAACAAGGAGTTTTCGAGCATGGGTTTGGACATCACTGTTGGATTCGACAAAGACCCCAACCTAGTTGGTCTCCAAATTGGGAGTAAATATATCCTTCCTATGGAAAAGATGGAGAGCTACATCAAACGCACTGGCGTCAAAATCGGCATCATCACCGTGCCCGCCGACCAAGCCCAAAGCGTGTGCGACCAAATGGTGGAATGCGGCATCCTTGCCATCTGGAACTTTGCCTTCACCCTACTCAACGTGCCAAAAGGCATCCTCGTGAAAAACGAGAACCTCCCCTCCTCTTTGGCGGTACTATCACAGCAGCTTGCAAACAAATTGAACAACAACAAGTAAACAACATGTTTTTCTTTCAACGAGCAATAATACGTAAATGCTAAAGTAGATTTTTTTAAATAGATAAACAATTATCGGATAGATTCAGAAAAACAAACAATCAAACACAAACCGACAAAACAGATATAAATTTATTAACCAAATTAAAACCCATAAAAATGAATAGATTCACATTACCGAGAGACCTTTATCATGGTGAGAACGCTTTAGAAGCATTGAAGACCTTCACTGGAAAACGCGCTGTTATCTGCGTTGGCGGAGGAAGCATGAAACGCTTTGGTTTTTTGGACAAGGCCATTGCCTACCTGCAAGAAGCCGGCATGGAAGTGAAAGTGATTGACGGCATCGAGCCTGACCCGTCGGTGGAAACCGTGATGAACGGTGCCGCCGTGATGCGTGAGTTCCAACCTGACTGGATTGTGGCCATTGGCGGTGGTTCACCCATCGATGCAGCCAAAGCCATGTGGATTAAATATGAATACCCTGAGACCACTTTCGAAGACATGTGCAAAGTGTTCGGCCTGCCCAAACTGAGAACCAAGGCTCACTTCTGCGCCGTTTCGTCCACCTCAGGCACAGCCACCGAAGTGACCGCTTTCTCCATCATCACCGACTATGCCAAGGGCATCAAGTACCCCATCGCCGACTTTGAAATCACGCCCGATGTGGCTATCGTTGACCCGGCCTTGGCACAGACCATGCCCAAGAAACTGGTCGCCCACACAGGTATGGACGCCATGACTCACGCCATCGAAGCCTACGTCTCGACCGCCCACTGCGACTACACCGACCCGTTGGCCATGCATGCCATCAAAATGATCCAAAGAGATCTGGTGAACTCGTACAATGGCGACGTGACCGCCCGCAACGAGATGCACAACGCCCAGTGCCTCGCCGGCATGGCCTTCTCCAACGCTCTATTAGGTATTGTCCACTCAATGGCTCACAAGACAGGTGCCGCGTTCGCTGACTTTGGTGCCCACATCATCCACGGCGCCGCCAACGCCATGTATCTGCCCAAGGTAATCGCCTTCAACGCCAAGAATCCTGAGGCCAAGCAACGCTACGGTGTCATCGCCGACAATATGAACCTTGGAGGAAGCAACGACGACGAGAAGGTGGCCCTGCTCATCGCCGCTCTGCGCAAGATGAACGACGACCTCAACATCCCACACTGCATCAAGAACTATGGTGCAGACTCCTACCCTTGCGAACAAGGCTTTGTGCCTGAAAATGTGTTCCTTGAAAGGCTGCCCGAAATCGCCAAGAACGCCATCGGCGACGCCTGCACAGGTTCCAACCCGCGCATCCCGACGCAAAAGGAGATGGAAGAACTGCTGAAGTGCTGCTACTACGATACCGAAGTTAATTTTTGAGTTGATATAACATTTAAACTTACGGGTGACCACAAAAATAGTGGCCACCCGTACTAAAATTATTAAACGGCACTACAACAAAAGCAAGAAATAATCGTTCAAAAACAAAACAACCCTTTAAAACTAACCCAAAATGAATATTAAAGTATGCGTTGGCAGTTCATGCCACCTAAAAGGTTCCTACGATGTCATTCTAGCTATGAAAGACATCCTCAAGAAGTATGACGTTGAAGACCTGGTCGAACTGCAAGCCAGTTTCTGCCTCGGCCATTGCGCCCAAGGCGTGAACATAAAAACCGACGACATCCCTGAAAACATGATGAAAAAAGCCAGCATCAGCACCGAAGACGGCTTCTTGCTTTTGCACAATGTCACCAAAGACAACGCAGAAGAGCTTTTTGTTAAGGAAATCTATCCGCTGATTGAAATCTAAAAAAGAACGATATGTCGAAATATTTAGAGTTTCGCAATGCGAGATGCAAGGATTGCTACAAATGCCTTCGCGAATGCCCGGTAAAAGCCATCGACGTCAAGGGCCATCAGGCCGAAATCATTGAAGACCGCTGCATCTTGTGCGGCCACTGCACGCTGGCTTGTCCCCAAAATGCGAAGATCGTTCACAGCGAACTGGAAGAAGTGAAACAAATGTTGGCTGGCACCGAAAAGGTGATTGCCAGCGTTGCCCCATCGTTCATATCAAGCTTCGGCCTCACCGACTTTGGCGTGATGAAATTGGCCTTAGCCAAGTTGGGTTTCGCCGATGCAGAAGAAACTGCCGTTGGCGCACAAGCTGTCACCAAGGAATATGCACGTCTGCTCAAGACGGGCGAATTCACCAACTTCATCACCTCGGCCTGCCCTGCCGCTTGCCGCATGATTCAGGAATACTATCCGAAGGCACTCAAATACCTTGCTCCTGTTGACTCACCAATGGTGGCCCATGCCAAAATCATCAAGAAGCAACACCCCGATGCCCGAATCGTCTTTATCGGTCCCTGCATCGCCAAGAAGCGTGAAGCCGATGAATGTCATTTGATTGACCACGTGCTGACCTTCGAGGATGTGGTGGCACTCTTCGACGAGAGGAACATCAAACTCGACGAAATCACCAACCTCAGCCTCAACAAGAAAAACGGAACGCCCAACCTCGCCAAGGAATACCCGATACCACAAGGTATCATCAACTCCTTCCCCGTGCTACCCGAGGGCTACGAATATATCGCCGTCGACGGCCCGAAGAAGTGTGTCGAGGCTTTGGAACACATTGAGCATCTCGACCATGTGGTGATGGAAATCAACCTTTGCGTTGACGCCTGTGTGAATGGACCTTGCTCGTTGGTTAAAGAAGGTGGCTCCATCAAGGCCACTGCCGATGTGCGCAAATATGTCAGCCGCGAGAAACAAGCCCTGACCGGACCGCAAGACGACAGCCCGCTCGACTTAAGCCTGGCTGCCGCACATCCGCGCCTCCGCAGCCACAGCATGGCTGCCAGCGAACGCGACATTGAGGCCATCCTGCACCAGACCGGTAAGATGAAACCCGAAGATGAACTGAATTGCGGTTCATGCGGCTATGCCACTTGCCGCGAGAAAGCTTGGGCGGTGTACAACGGCTATGCCGACATCGAAATCTGCCTGCCTTACATGCGCCAGCGTGCCGAATCACTCTCCTTCGAGGTCATCCAAAACAGCCCTGAAGGCATCATCGTGCTTGACTCCGATCTCAATATCTTGGAAATTAACAATAAAGGCAGGGAACTTTTGGGTATCGACGATCCCAACGCCAAAGGTCGTCCCGCCTCGGACTTCTTCAGTCCCATTGAATTCTACAACGCCTACACACAGAAGAAGCACATCACCTGCGAGCAGACGCACATCCCCGCCACTGGTAAATACATCGACATGTCAATCAATTACCTGGATGGGCAAAATGTCATCTTCGGCATCCTGAAAGATGTCACTGATTCGGTCGATTACGAAAACCGCATCATGAAGGTGAAGATGGAAACCTTGACCACGACTGATGAGGTCATCAAGAAGCAAATGCGTGTGGCTCAAGAGATTGCGTCGCTATTGGGCGAAACCACAGCCGAAACCAAGGTGGCCTTGCTGAAACTCAAGAAAACCCTAACCGAAGAAAACAAGAAGAACTGATGGAACTCTGCTTAGAAACGGGATGCACCTCGCTGAACCATGTCGGCGAGGAATTATGCGGCGACAATGTGGCCTGCACCGTTAAGGACGGCTTCACCACCCTCGTCTTGGCTGACGGTTTGGGTAGCGGCGTGAAGGCCAACATCCTTTCCACGCTCACCTCCAAGATCCTCTGCACGATGGCCGCCAACGACATCGACATCTACGAATGTGTGGAGACCATCATCCAAACCCTTCCGGTGTGCTCGGAGCGTGGTGTGGCCTACTCCACCTTCTCCATCATCCATGTGAACACCGAGGGCAAAGGCATCATGTTCGAGTTCGACAACCCCGAGGCTATCTATTACCATCGTGGCCAATGCCAGAACTTCGAGCGTATCGAACTCGATGTGTGTGGCAAGAAGGTATATCGCACCGAACTAAACCTTGAGGAAGACGATATCATCATCGTCATGTCCGACGGCACCATTCATGCGGGCATCGGACAAATCCTCAACTTCGGCTGGGAACGCGACCAAATCATGGAGCACCTCAATGCTAACATCACGCGCTCCATGTCGGCCCGTGCCGTGGCTTGCCTCTTGGCATCGGCCTGCAACGACCTCTACGCCGACAAGCCTGGCGATGATACCACCGTGGCCGCCGTCAAGATTCGCAAGCGCCTCGACGTCAACATTATGGTTGGTCCGCCCGTCGACAAGGAAAAGGATGACTTCTACATTGAGCAGTTCTTGGCTGGACCTTCGAAGAAAATCGTTTGCGGTGGCACCAGCTCCACCATCGTGGCGCGCCACCTGAAAACCGAGTTGAAAACTAGTTTCGATTTCCCTGACAAGGAAGTGCCTCCCATCGGCTACATCAAAGGCATCGACCTGACTACCGAAGGCGTGCTCACCTTGCGCCGCCTGATGCAAATGTTGGAGAAATACATCTCCATCTCTGACCTCACCCCTAAGACCTTCACCAAGAAAGACGGTGCCTCGCTCCTCGCGGACTACCTCTTCGAGCGTGCCACCCACATCACCTTCTTCGTCGGGCAAAGCGTCAATGTGGCCCACCAAGGGCTACCCATCGACACGACCATGAAGATGAAAATCGTGGAGAAAATTGCCAACGACCTACGCAAGATAGGCAAAATCGTCGAACTGAATTATTATTGATCATCCCACAATACCCCAAACAAGATGAACTCACAAAGGATTTTTGACACCGACGTACAACTCGTCAAATACAAAGTGCTGAAAGAAATCATCCGACGCGCCTACGAAGGCGGATTGGAGGAAGCTTACATGGAAGTGCCCAAGCTGCTCAGCCCCGGTCCGAAAGCCGAAACACGCTGCTGCATCTATAAGGAACGCGCCATCCTGCAAGACCGCATCCAGATGGCCATGGGCGGCGACAAGAGCAACCCCAACGTCATCGAGGTCATCGACAGCGCTTGCGACGAATGTCCCATTGACGGCATCTATGTCACGCCCGCCTGCCGCGGCTGCATGGTGCACAGTTGTAAAGAAGTGTGCCCCAAGGATGCCATCACCATTGTGAACCATCGTGCCACCGTCGATAAGGACAAGTGCATCGAGTGTGGCAAATGCACCCAAGCCTGCCCCTACTCCGCCATCATTCTGCAACACCGCCCGTGTATGGTGAGTTGCAAGGTGAAGGCCATCTCCATCGACGAGAACAAGAAAGCCAAAATCGACAACGAAAAGTGCATCTCTTGCGGTGCCTGCGTCTATAAATGCCCCTTCGGTGCCATTTCGGACAAGTCGCTCATCCTCGACATCATCGACATTCTGAAGAAATCGGAGAACAACACGAAATATAAGGTGTATGCCGTCATTGCGCCGGCCATCGTCAGCCAATGCCGCTTCGGGCGCGTCACGCAAGTCGTTACGGCTATCAAGAAATTGGGGTTCCATCATGTTGTGGAAGCCGCACTTGGTGCCGACATCACCCTCTATCGTGAGGCCCAGGAATGGAACGAGAAGAAACTGATGACCACCTCGTGTTGTCCTTCGTTTGTCAGTTTCGTGGAGAAAAACTTCCCCGAACTAAAGCAATACATCTCCTCTTCGGTGTCGCCTATGGTGGAAACCGCACGCCTCATCAAGAAATCCGATCCGACGGCCAAGGTCGTCTTCATTGGCCCCTGCACCTCGAAAAAGTTGGAATACAGGCTTGAAAAGACCGGCGGTGCCATCGACAGTGTCATGTCGTTTGAAGAGCTGCAAGCCTTCGTTGACGCCCGTGGCATCGACACTACGCAGATGGAGGACTCCGAGCTGAACAACGCTTCGTACTACGGTCGTATCTTCGCCAAGTCGGGTGGCATTGCCAAAGGCATCGCTGATGTGGCCAAGGAAATGGGCGTGGAAGGCGTGAAGCCCATCGCCATGAACGGCATCGCCGAGTGTAAGGCCGCTTTGACAAAGTTGAAATTCAACAAAGCCACCGAAAACTTCTTCGAAGGCATGGCCTGCGACGGTGGCTGCTTGAACGGTCCTGTGTGCATCACCCACAGCCCGCGCAATGTAGTCGATGTTGACAAATACGGCAACGAGGCACAGGAGAAGACTATCTTCAACTCCGTCAAGCTGATGGAAACTTTATAATTGGAAATAGTTTTAAAGACGTTGTTTGAGGGCACATCCAATGGGTGTGCCCTCTTGTTTTTGGGAACGGGAAACAGAAGCGAGGCGTGACGATTGGGTCAGATTGCACTTCTGGAAGTGCAATCCCGTTTCAATTTGGAGGTTTGGGGTTAAGTATTGATTTCGATTTGTGAAAAAGATTATGTACCTTTGCGGCATTATTTAATGAAGATTAATCATTGCTCATGGGAAAATGTAAGTACTGCGGAAAAGATGTTGGCTTGTTCTCATCAAAGCACAAAGAATGTGAAGAGCAACATGAAAACGGAATCCAAGAAATGGTGGATTTCATGTTTTCATATTTATGTAAACCTCTAACGGACAAAGACTTTATTGAACGCTTTAATGGGATTCAGAATAAGGGCTATATAATAGTTAATGAGTGGACGGGTTGTGCAATAAAAGCCTTGGACAAGTTTACCGATTCCATACATAGGCCATTTACTCACGCCGTTGAACAAAATGTTAGTCGCTTGATGAAGCTGTTGAATGTTTCATACATTATTTTGAACAAGGATAACTCATTAAGCAAATTGGCTCAAAAGGTAGTGAAAGGGCATTTGGTGGCGTATTTCACAGATGGAGCTACCGAAAACGAGGTTAAGCGCAATATTCGTGAGGTAATGGCAGTGCTTCCTTTGAATCACGAGGAACAAAATGAAGCCTATTTGTATGTGCTGAACAAAGCTGCTGAGAATTTTATGAAAGACGGTATCCTTACCGATACAGAAGAAAGCTTGATTCGTTCCTATGCTTCTGCTTTTTCGCTTCCCATTGATAATTTGCCTGTGAAATACCAGGACACAGATTTGGCAAAACTGGGTCAAATGACGGTCTTGAAGAATTTTTCCAAAGGCATAATGCCTTCCACATTTGTTCAACTTCCTGTACTTTTAGGGAAAAATGAATCATTGTTGTGGACATACAACAATGTGACTTTCTATCAGGAAAAGATAGAGAAAGAATTTGTCAGGAACAGCGGAGGGTTCAGCTTTAAGGTGATGAAAGGGGTTTATTATCACACTGGTAGGTCAAAAGGGCATCCCATTGAGCACAAGTATATGGAAAAAGTAGCCGTTGGCGACTTGTATGTGACTAATCAAAACCTCATATTCTATTCAGCGGAAAAAGGTATGAAAATACCATACAAGAAATTGGTTGGTATCACACCATATTCCGATGGTATAGAGGTCCTGAAGGATGGTAATTCAAAGCGGATGGCGTTTCAAGGATTTGACAGCTGGTTTGTTGTGAATCTGCTTTCCATGGTAACAGTTTGATTTTAGTATTGTCAAAAACAAGGAATCATGTCTATTTTTTCAAAATGGTTTTCCAGCAAGAAACAGCAGGATGAAGCGGTTCCTGATGAACCTATAATAGAGCAAGCTGTTTCTGCCTCTCAGGAAGCAGTTGTCAACTACTGTGAAGAAGGACAAAAACAGCTGGAAGCAGGGAACTACATCATGTCGTTGGAGTATTTTCAAGCGGCAATTGAAGCGAATAAGCATGATGAAAGAGCTTACATAGGGTTAAGCGAGGCATATTTAGCACAAGGTAAGACGAATGATGCAGAAAGAACAATATACCAACTATTAGCAATTGACCTGGACTGCAAAAAAGCGCTGGAACAATTGGATAAAATAAAGGGACGCAGAAACGAGTTGGAAAAAGTTACTGAAGCACAACATCAGACAAAATACTCCGAGGAGGAAATAAGGGAAAAGGTTAAGGCAGCAATAAAAGTAACGAAAGGTGGGTCAAGTGTAATAAATGGGCCTTTTGATCCACATTATGAGTTGAAAGATTACAAGTTTCCAACTTTCGATTTGCTTAACCAAGATGACAAAAAGTCTGAAATCGACCCAATGGATTTGGAAAATGCCAAAACAAAAATAGTCGAGACCTTAGGCAACTACGGCATCGCCCTTAACAAAATCAAAGCTACCATAGGTTATTCTTCGGTTTATTACGAGATAGGTCTTGAAGAAGCTACAAAAACAACAAAAATCAAGGACTTGGAAGATGTGATAGCACGTGGATTGGTTTCCTATGGCGTTCATGTGATTGTAGCCAATTCAAGTATCTGCACTGGTTTCACCATTGAGGTGCCGCATGAATTTGTCAAGACTGTTTCTTGCAGAAGCCTTATGTGCACTGCAGGGTTTCAAAACTCGAATTTTGCGTTACCGTGTTTGTTGGGTGTAAATGATTTTAATAACCCAGTCATGATTGACCTTGCAAAAATGCCACACGTGCTTGTTGCGGGTGCTACTGGGACAGGAAAATCAACACTGTGTCATTCCATGATTCTTTCCCTTTTGATGCAAAAACATCCTTCGGAAATGAAATTTGTGCTCCTTGACCCAAAGGGGTTGGAGTTCAATTTTTACACTAGAATAGAGCGTCATTATTTGGCTAAATTGCCAGATATAGAAGATGCTGTTGTCAATAGCCCAGAAAACGCAAAAAGGACACTGGCTTCGCTATGCATTGAGTTGGATCAGAGAACAGATCTTCTGAAAAACGCAATGTGTCGGAATGTTGAGGAATACAACGAAGTGTTCAAATCAAGGAAGCTATTGCCAACCGAAGGACATCGGTATCTTCCCTACATCGTAATTGTGATTGATGACTTTGCGCTGCTGTCTTCGCTTGGCGGCAAGGAGGTTTTGACCTCATTGGAAAAAATACTTGGAGCTGGAAAATTGGTAGGTATACATGCCATTGTCGGAACTTCAAGGATGACAACCGATGTGGTCACAGCACAAATGAAATCATGCCTACCGGCACGATTTGTTTTCAGGGTAAATTCTGCAAGTGAATCAAAAGCATTGCTTGATGTTGTTGGTGCCAATCTTCTAAAAGAATATGGAGAAATGTTTGTGAGACTACCAGGTTCTCCCATCGAGAAGGTGCATGGAATGTATGCGACAAGTTATGAGATTGCTGGCATTACCGATTTCATAGGTAATCAACGAGGTTATTCAGAGCCTTACCTGCTTCCTGGAGTACCCGATGATGATGGCTTTAGTTACGACTTCGATGATGATGGAGAACGTGACTCACTTTTTGAAGAAGCAGCGCGTATTGTTGTTCAAACCCAACAAGGTTCCACGTCAATGATTCAACGCAAACTGAAACTTGGCTATAATAGGGCAGGGCGTATTCTTGATCAGTTGGAAGCCGCTGGTATTGTTGGACCATTTGGAGGAAGCAAGTCACGAGAGGTGAAAGTGTATTCAGAGGCTGCTTTGGAACAGATTTTAAGGAATTTGTATAATAAAGATAATGGGATATGAACACATTCTCTATAGTACATCTTATCATCACGATTTTCACCTTACTCCAGGTTTCTTGTGGTAGTGGGAAGAAGGTCGATGCGGTTTCAACTATTCCAATTGAAACGCCTAAGGTAATGGATGACAGAGAGAATCAGGTCATTGTTCATAAGGGCTATTCTGTGTCGTATAACAAGGACACGAAGTTGCCGAATTGGGTGGCTTACGAGTTGACTGCTGAGGAAGTGAATGGAACCAGCAAGCGAATTGGTCGTTTCTATCCTGATCCAGAAGTTGAAGGCAGGCAAGCTGATAACGACGATTATCGTAACACTGGTTGGGATAAAGGTCATATTGCTCCAGCTGGTGATATGAAGTGGGATGACCAGGCGATGTTGGAGAGTTGCTATTTCACTAACATTTGTCCGCAAAACCACAATCTAAATGGTGGTGACTGGCGGACCTTGGAGGAAAAATGTCGTGATTATGCACGTCGATATGGCAATGTTTACATCGCTGCCGGTCCTATTAAGGGAGAAAACAAAAACGGTGTGATTGGAAACAATCTGGTTGTGGTTCCTGATGCTTTCTATAAAGTGTTGTTGGTTTGCAAAGACGGCAAATATGAAGGCGTTGGCTTTTACTTTGAGAATGTCGCCGGACACAAACCTTTGTCGGTATATACAAAGACCATCGATGAGATTGAAGCGTTGACAGGCATTGATTTCTTCTACACTTTGCCTGACAAGTTGGAAAACGAAATGGAGAGTGCTGTTAATGATGAGATTTGGTTTTGACTTTCAATAGTGAATAGAAATATGTATTTTTGCGGTCACTAACAAAAATGAAAAAATGAGCGAACTGAGAACAGGAGAGAAAATAAGCCTCCTCAATGGTGGCTATGTCACTATAAAAAAAGAACTTGGGCGAGGTGGCCAAGGCATTGTGTATCTGGTTGACATGAATGGCCAACCCAAAGCATTGAAATGGTATCACAACAGCCTTGATCAAAGCTTTTATAACAATTTGGCGAGCAATGTGATGAATGGTGCTCCAAGCTCAGCCTTTCTTTGGCCCGAGCGCATCACTGAGCGACAAAAAGGAAGCTTCGGCTATGTGATGGCCTTACGCCCTCAAAACTATTATGAGTTTGGCAATTTCCTGTTGGCTAAGAAAAGCTTCAAATCGTTTCAGGCGATGATGGCTGCAGCAATGAAAATCTGCAATGGCTTTATGATGCTGCACCGGTTCGGTTACAGCTACCAAGACCTGAACGACGGCAATTTCTTCATCGACCCCATGACAGGCGATGTGCTGATTTGTGACAACGACAATGTAATGCCGCAAGGCGAAAAGTCGGGCATCATGGGCAAAGCCCGCTATATGGCTCCTGAGATTGTTGCAGGTGGCATTCCCGACAAGTACAGCGACCGTTTCTCGTTGTCGGTCATTCTCTTCATGCTCTTCTATGCCAACCATCCGTTTGAGGGTGCAAAGGTGGTAGCCTGCCCTTGCATGACTGAGGCATACGAAAAGAAGTTCTATGGCAGCGAAGCGGTTTTCATTTATGACCCTAATAACAAGACCAATTTGCCAGTGAGAGGCATTCATCAGAATGTGATAAGACGTTGGCCGGTCATGCCAGCGGAGTTGCGTGAGACTTTTATCAGAGAGTTTAGCCCAGAGATGCTGAAGAATCCGCAAAAGCGAATGATTGAACAGAATTGGGAGAAGCTGATTGCTTCGTTGCGCGACAGATTAGTTATATGTCCGCATTGTGGTGAAGAGACTTTCATCGATGAGGCGAACCCACAATGCATGAATTGCGGGCGCAATGTGGATGTCAGCAGGAAACTAAAGTTAGGAATGAGGACATTGCTGATGACGAATGGCACTCGCCTATTTGTGGACTTTGACAACACACCAGATGCGCGTGTTGCGGTGAATCCACAAGACAGGAATATGCTTTTATTGCAAAACCTCACCAAAGATAAATGGACAGCCGAGACCGCAAGTGGCAAAGTGAAATCGGTTGAGCCGAATGAGTTCATGCCCGTCAAGCACGGAATCAAGATAGGGTTTAATGCCCAGTATAAAGGAGAAATCATTATCAATAATCAATAAAACTGCATTATCATGTCACTATTAGACGAAACTGTAAGTGTACCGCGCAGAACCATGACGCTCTTCTTCATGATTGACACCTCAGGCAGTATGGCCGGAAGTAAAATCGGAGCTGTCAATGATGCGGTTGTCAATGTGTTGCCCATGTTGGACGAGATTTCTGTCACCAATCCTGATGCTGAAATCAAAGTAGCTGCCCTGGAGTTCTCAACGGGCTGCAACTGGCTCTACAATGAACCAAAACTGGCCAGCGAGTTTGTTTGGCAAGATGTTCAAGCCAATGGCCTGACTTCGTTAGGTGCGGCTTGCGAAGAGTTGGAAAACAAGCTTTCGCGCAGCAAGGGCTTCATGCAGTCGGCCAGCGGCTCGTTTGCCCCTGCTATCATTCTGCTGTCGGATGGAGCCCCCACCGATAATTTTGAGGCTGGTCTGGCCAAGCTGAAAGCCAACAACTGGTTTAAGTCGGCCATCAAGGTTGCCATTGCCATCGGTGACGATGCCGACAAAGAAGTATTGGCCAAGTTCACAGGCACCAATGAAGCCGTGTTCACGGTTCACAACATCGATGCGTTGAAGCAGATCATCCGTGTGGTGGCCGTCACCTCGTCGCAGATTGGTAGTAAGAGCAGCGCAGCTGGAGATGCCACCAAGCAAGACCAGGTTATCAGCGAGGTGCAGAACGCCGTGGATAACATTGACGGTGCCGAAGTCGCAACGAAAGTTGACGGCAGCTCATATTCTGACGATTGGGATTAAGAACATATCCCATGAAGTGTTTTGACTTTCATTGCCAAGGCGAGAGCCATAAGGCAACCGATAAGGTGTGCCAAGACTATTCCTACAGTCATATCGACGAGAATGGTCTGGCTATTGCTGTTGTTTGTGATGGACACGGAGGCAAGCACTATTTCCGTAGCGACGTTGGAGCACGGTTTGCCACTGAGATTATCGCGAACAATGCGAAAGAGTTTGTCAATAACATTGACGAGACTCTGTTTGTCGGCCAGCCATTCACCCAACAAGCGGCCATTCAGACGGAAATAGACCGTCAGGATTTCCGAAAGGAAAAGCCTATTGATGTCGCTTTCCGGCAGCTGTTCGCTTCCATTATAGGACAATGGCAGCAGAGGATTGAACAACATGCCGCAGAGAATCCTTTGACCGATAAGGAAAACACGCAGGTTGAAGAGCAATACAGGAAAGAATTTCAAGAGGGCTACAAGCTGGAGAAAATCTATGGCTGCACATTGATGGCCTACGTCAGTACGCCGAAGTATTGGTTTGCATTCCATCTGGGCGACGGTAAGATGATTTCATTCGACCAGGATGCCCAATGGAAGGAGCCTGTGCTGTGGGACGACCGTTGTTTCCTCAACAAAACCACTTCAATTTGCGACTCTGATGCCTTAAATGAGTTCCGCTACACTTACCAAGGTGACGGAGGCTTCCCTATTGCTGTTTTCCTTGGCTCAGACGGCATGGATGATTCGTTTGGCGAGGAAACCAATTTGGTGAACTTCTATGTGAAAGTGGCAAAATCGTTGGTGACTAATGGCCATGATGCCACCTTCGCTGACATTCAAGACACGTTGCCGGTGTTGAGCAAGCGCGGCAGTCAGGATGACATGTCGGTTGCTTGCGTATATGACGAGGCCAGGCTGAAGGAAGCTTTGCCCAAGTTTATTCTTTGGCAGATTGCTATGACCAAGGCAGAGATTCTTTCCGTCAACAAAAAGATCATGGATGCCAAGGATAGACGCAGCAGCTTAGAGCTTTCTGGAAGTTATACTGAGAAGAGCAGAATTGAACTTCGCTACGCCCAAAACGACATCGATAGAGGTTATTCAGAAAAGCTTCAGTTAGTGAAGAAGATGGATATTCTTCTGAAGGAATACCACGGTGATGCCTTTGTACCTTATCAGGACGAGGTGGGCATTGCAGAAAAAGAACGGGTGCTTGTTTGGAAGATGGAAGAGCATCCGTTTAGGGTGAGGCTGGTTTGGGTTGAGAAATAAAACATTAGACCATGAAACTCTATGATGCTGCAAAATTGGTAATTGGCTCACTCGGAGCAGAGGCTATCGAGAAAGATTTGTTTGTCAATGCCTTAAATGACTTTCAGGGCTTTTCTGAAGTGCCAGCGGCAAGGCATGTCATTCGTGAAATGATAGCTGAAGACTATTGCAGCAAGTTTTATGCAATAGTAGTGGCCAACGAAAACTGGCAAGACAAAATGCCCAATTATCTTGCTGGGTTCATTCAAAAGCATGCATACAAAGAGGATCTCGTGGTTTATGTTTTCATGAGCATAGCGTATGGCTTAGGTTGGGTGGATACGGTTGCGGATTATACGGATGCTCAGTGGAATGGCCAGTTTGTTGGTGACCCAGCCAAGGAGTCCAAGTCTTCGTTGTATCGGAGCAGTAAAATATCGTTGGATATTGACATGAATCCTTCGGTGAACTTTGCGATGCAGCAGAACTTCGTGCCGCTCATCAACTCTTTGACTATTAAGAATACCTCGGCAGAGGTGTATAAAGATCTCGCAGTTGAAATCACTTCCGACCCTGAATTCTTGCAAACTTGGGTGGGAAGCATTGCCGAGTTACAGCCTTTGCAAGAAGTGCGTTTGTCATCTGTACCTCTTTTGGTGTCGCCCTCCTTCCTGGCAAACATATCAGATGGTATATCGGGCCATTTGAGGTTTCAAATCAGTACGACGCAAACCACGCTTTTTGATTTCGCTCTTCCAGTTAACTTGGATGCATACGACTATTGGTGCGGACTTTCTATGGAGCCAAAGGTTTTGGCTTCTTTCGTTTTTCCACGTCATCCTGCTTTGCCACCAATTATCAACAAAGCTTCAGCATTGTTGGAGAAATGGACAGGCAATGCTACTTTCGATGATTATCAGACGCGAGACCCTAATCGTGCGAAGCTGCAAATGGCTGCGGTTTATGAGGCTTTGGCCGAATCGAACGTGATCAATTCTGTTTCTTCAGTTGATTACGCCAAAACGGGCGAAAGGGTGCGTTTCCCAGATGAGGTGCTATCATTGAAGATGGCGACAGAACTCGATTTGGCCTTGCTTTTCGCATCACTTTTAGAAGCGATAGGCTTACATGTATTGATAGCATTTTCCGAAGGTTCGGTTATGGTAGGCAGTTGGTTGATTCCCGATACTTTTGTTGATGTGACGAGCGATGACGTTTCATTGTTATCGAAGCGGCTGGCCAAGGGAATTGAGGAACTTGCCTTTATCAATACAAAGCGGTTGTTTGCCAACAGTTACACTTCTTTTGACAAAGCAGGCGCGGATGCAACATCCGTTTTGTCGAACCCTGAAAAGTTCCAGATGGTGCTTGATGTTTGTCGCGCAAGAATGTCGCATATCCGGCCATTGCCGATGCGCATTATGGGCGATCAGGGTTATGAAATTGTCGTAAATGAAGATGAGGTTGAAGCTGAGCGACCAGTTCAGGTTTCGGCAGACGACTTAATTTGGGATGCCGACCAGACTGATGTTACCAAACAAACCATCTGGGAACGAAGGCTGCTTGATTTGAGCCTAAGGAACAATCTTTTGAGCACACGAATCAGCAAGAGAACGCTTCAGATTGTGTCATTCAAACTGCATGAGATTGAGGATGCCTTGGCTGATGGGCAGGAGTTTACCGTTTTAC
The DNA here is from genome assembly GCA_902786745.1 of uncultured Bacteroidia bacterium. Taxonomy (GTDB): domain Bacteria; phylum Bacteroidota; class Bacteroidia; order Bacteroidales; family F082; genus Limimorpha. The sequence goes on along the minus strand of CADADR010000002.1, from coordinate 120,311 downwards.
CTCGTCCTGACGAACTCACCAACTTGGTGGAGATTGCAGGTCTTTATCAGACACCAGGCGATGCAGATCCTGTTTCAGATTTGCTTAAACAGGAAATGCGACATGGAAGGCTTTATTCCTATCTAAAGGAGGATGAGCTGCATCAGGTACTGACACGCTTATACAGACAATCACGGTTGTCGATTGAGGAAAACGGAGCCAACACCTTGTTTTTGGCAATTGGGTTGATGCGATGGTATGAGACTCCGACCAGCACCGTTCCAAGGTTTGCACCTATTCTTTTGTTGCCGATAGAAATCGTTAGGAAATCGATTACGCGCGGCTATGTCATTAGAAGCCGTGGCGAGGACACGACGGTCAATATCACTCTTCTTGAATTGCTGCGACAAAAGTTTGGCATCAATGTCAGTGGACTTGAAACATTGCCAACCGATAGTTCAGGTGTCGACGTGGTGAAGGTCTTTAACATCATCCGTAAGGCCATCATGGAACAGCCACGCTGGGACGTTGAAGAACTGTCTATTATTGGCAGTTTCTCGTTCAACAAGTTCTTAATGTGGAATGACATCCATTACAATGTTGATGTGCTCCGCCAAAACAAGATTGTCAATGGCATGGTGACTGGCACCATCAATTGGGGCAGCGACATACAAGAGGAGAGTATCGATTTAGACCAAACTTTCTCGGTTGGTGACTTGGCCTTGCCTATGCCCGCCGACTCTTCTCAGGTTGAGGCTATTTCTGCTGCTTTGAGTGAAAAGAGTTTTGTTTTGCATGGCCCACCAGGAACTGGAAAATCACAAACCATCACCAATATCATAGCCAATGCGTTGTATCGTGGCAAGAAAGTGCTTTTTGTTGCCGAGAAGATGGCGGCTTTGCAAGTGGTTCAGCGTAGATTGGATTCCATCGGTTTGGCACCGTTTTGCTTGGAGCTGCACTCCAACAAGGCAAAAAAAAGCTCCGTTATTGAACAGTTGAGGCACACCGTTGAAGTAACGAAAAAGAAAACTGGTCAACAATTCCAAAAAGAAGCGGCGCAATTAAATGCACTTCGCAATGAATTGAACGGATATGTGACGGCACTCCATAAGACGTATCCTGCTGGAAGATCACTCTACGATTGTTTCTCCGACTATTGCTCTGTGATAGAGTTTAGTTCGGTGCCAGCACTGACTTTTGAGGCCATCGATAAGCTCGGCGAAGACGAGGTTCACGCCATCGATGCTTGGGTGCAGGACTATATGGCCATCTGTGATATCATTGGTGAAGTGCCCAAAGCGCCTTTGCTTCCCTGCAAGAATTCCGATTTCCAGCCTGGGTTGCGAACACAGCTACAAACATTGTTGACAGAGTTGAATAATAACGCTGGCCACTGCCTGAAAACTGCTGAGGCGTTATGTTCGCAATGGAGTCTTTCCCTTGTTGATAATCCAAGTTGGCTTACAACGCTGAGCGAAATGCTTTCCTTCCTTCTCGATGGAGAGACACTGCTTCCCGGTGTCTTGTCATCGAAAGCATACGATGCCAATTCTGAATTAGCTCGCAATCTTATTGCCTGGGGCAGAATGCGTGATGAAGCGCATGAAGAGATAAGTTCTCAGTGGGACAATTCCTTGCTCAACATAGATGTTGCACAATCAACACTTGACTGGGAAGCTGTTGAGGCTTTCATGTCCGGCTATGACAACGGCACAGCTCACACCGACGGACAGAATTTGGCGCATTGTTTCTTGGAAGTCCCCAAGTTGCATGACAAGTGCATAAAAGCCAAGGATGATATTGTTGCCTTGCTTGGGATGCCGTGTGGAACGAAAGCGCGAGAATCAGAACATCTTGAGACCATTTGCAAGACAATGCTTGAGTTGAAAATGGTCGTGCCGAAGTTGCTGGCTCAGGCTGAAAGAAGTGAAAACGAGGCTGAGTTATTGGGATTGGTTGAGCATGTGGAACAACGCGACATCTGTTACAACAATCTTGTTAAGCGGTTTAGGCCTTCGGTCTTCGACTTGGATTGCAACAACCTACAGAAACAATGGAATGAGGCTTCGGTGAAGTCTTTCATTTCTAAGTGGTTGGGCAAAAGAAAGGTGGCAAAGTTACTGAATCTTCACGCTATCAACGCGGTAGGTTACTCTGAGGTTCCTGATGTGTTGATGCAACTCTGCAACTACAAGAAAGAGTTAGAATTTGTAAATCAGAGAGCAACCTTAGGCAAGGAATACCTTGGTAAGGAATGGCAAGAAGGTCGCATCGATGTGACGGCTGTACGTCAAGCCATTGAACATCATGCTGTCATCCATTGCGAATTGCTTGCTATGACCCAAAACAAGCAAAATGCTTATTCTATGGAGAAGACGCTGTTAGAGCATATTGGAGGCGATGTCAGCAATTTCCATGTATTGAATGATACCAAGTTTATGTGTTTCGTCGAAGCTTTCAACGAGTTGGTGTCATCCTACCGAGAGTATGTATGTCATGGCGTGTCTTCAAAAGGGATCTTGGATGTAGTGGACAACTACCAAGAGATGAATAGACGGATTTCCTCAAATAATGAGGAAGGAATGCGTCTTTTCGGTGTGTTATGGCATCCAGATGAGCATCAATGGGATGCAATGGAAGAGGCACTTATACGGACACGGAATGTGCACTCCCATATCATCCAGCTAGAACAGGATTCAGAAAAGCAAAAGAAGACATCAGAGATAATTGCCGAATCGTATAGTGAAGGCTGGACTGAAAAAGCAGATAATAGAGACGATTTGGTAAAACTGAGAAGTTTGCTTCCTGTGTTGACATCGCAAGGTGAGGCTATTGACAATGTGTTATGTGGAAAGATGATAGTTGGCGATGTTGAGCCTTATCTTGAAAGGTTTGTCCAAAGGTCTCGTTTCGTTCTAGACCATTTGAACGAGCTTAAGGACATTTGTAAATACAATCAGATTGTAGGGAGTATGCCATTTGAGGCGTTGCGGTTGCTCGTCGACAAGGTGGAAAGTGGTAAGGTCGACAGTGTGCTTCTCGGCTTGTATTACAAAAAGTGCTTTGCCCGCACCTACGCGGAATACATCTTGACCTGCGAGCCGTCGCTAAATGGTTTCCATGGGCAAATGTTTGAGGAGAAAATTAACCAATACCGTAAGCTTTGCGACCGCTTTGAGCGTTTGACACGCGAGGAATTGTATGCCAAGCTAGCTTCCAATATGCCTAATTTCCAAATTGAGGCATCGAGCAATTCCGAAGTGGGCATCTTACAGCGCAACATTAGAAATGGTGCTAGAGGTGTTTCGTTAAGGACTCTTTTTGACAAGATTCCCGACTTGCTCACCCGCATTTGTCCATGTATGTTGATGAGCCCTATTTCAGTAGCTCAATACATCAATGCTAAGGGTACCAAGTTCGATTATGTCATATTTGACGAGGCTTCCCAGATGCCTACGTGTGAGGCGGTTGGTGCTATTGCCAGAGGAAAGAACGTCATTGTCGTTGGAGACCCCAAACAGTTGCCCCCGACCACTTTCTTTGAGAAAAACGCTTTCGATGAAGACAACGTCGACAAAGAGGATTTGGAGAGTATCCTTGACGACTGTCTGGCACTTTCGATGCCATCGAAATACCTGCAATGGCATTACCGCAGCAAACATGAAAGCCTGATTGCCTTCAGCAACATGAAATACTATGAAAACAGGTTGCTGACTTTCCCATCGCCCGACGATTTGACTTCAAAGGTGGCTTTCCAATATATACCTGGCGTTTACGACAAAGGTCGTTCAAGGCAAAACAAGGAAGAGGCTGTGGCAGTCGTTGAGGAAATCAAAAGACGGCTGTCGGATCCTGAATTGTCCAAGCAAAGTATTGGTGTGGTGACTTTCAACACCAACCAGCAATCGCTCATCGAGGATTTGCTTGGCGACTTGTTTGACCATGAGCCCGACTTGGAGCAAGTGGCGGAGTCGAGCGAAGAACCGATTTTCGTCAAGAATCTAGAGAATGTCCAAGGTGATGAGCGTGATGTCATCCTGTTTTCTGTTGGCTATGGCCCTGATAAGACGGGTAAGGTATCAATGAACTTTGGTCCCTTAAACCGTGAAGGTGGATGGCGCCGCTTAAACGTGGCTGTATCGCGTGCACGCTACGAAATGAAGGTGTTCTCAACACTGACACCTGACCAAATTGATCTTAGCCGTACTTCGGCAGAAGGTGTTGCCGGCCTGAAGGCATTCTTGGAATATGCCATTCATGGCCGTCTCGCCTTGGCATACGAAGCAATGACAAGCAAGTCGACCAACGACCATTTGGTTTTGACGGTTGCAGAAAAATTGCGCGAGAAAGGTTACGAGGTTAAGACGAACATTGGAACCTCTGGGTATCGTGTCGATATTGGAGTGGTTGACCCTGATAACAAAGGAAAGTATTTGATTGGCATCCTTTGCGATGGCTATAACTATAGCACGGCCAAATCTGCCCGTGACCGAGAGATTACACGCTGCGAGGTGTTGAAGCAACTTGGGTGGCGGATTTGTCGCGTCTGGGCGATGGAATGGTGGGAGAACTCTGAGCTCACCATGAAGAGATTGCTCTCGGCCATCGATGTTGCCAAGAATGGTGATTGGGATTGGAGGGAGCCTATAGTTGAGCTGCCAATTATGACCGAGGACGAAGATGTGGAGTTTGAGCCAGAGCCCGAGACGGAAGCGACACATGCCGTGCCGTATCAGCAAGCATATTTGCCATCATCTATGAAAATGACACCAGAAGAGATTGTTTCGGGATATCGTGCCTATATGCTTCGCGGTCTCTTCGACACCGTCATACAAGCTGAGGCTCCTGTGAGCCGAGGCGTATTGTACAGACGAACTACGGCTGCCGTGGGCATCGCTCGAACTGGTTCGAGACTGGCCTCATACTTTAATGCTCTTTTGAAAAGCCAGGGCTATCCGTACACCGTTGCAGATGGCGACATTTTCTATTGGAATAAGGAGCAAGACCCAAATTCGTACAATGTTTATCGAATCTATTCTGATCGAGAAGCTCTGGATATTGCTCCCGAGGAAGTAATGGTGGCGGTATGTGAAGTGCTGGAACAGCAAGGAGCTTTGCCTGAAGAGGACTTGTTGCGACAGACGGCGAAATGTTTCAATTTCTCACGGATGGGCGATAATGTCATGCTTTCCATGCTTCGAGGCTTAGAAAAAGCTTTGGAAAGAGACGTAGCGGTTAAGGAAAATGGGAGAATTAAACTGAAGAAATAAAAAGCAGATATAACATATTATGCGAAAACTATCAGACGAAGCATTTGTGACGATGGGCGTTTGCTCGAAGTGCAAGAAGCCTTTCGGTATCACAGTAGATAGAGCCGACACAAGGCACAACGAATACGTGTTTGTGTGGTCGTTTAAGATCAATGCGGAGCAAGCCCATCGAGAGGGGTATGACACAAAGAGTGTTCATGGCTCCGTTGCGCTTGATGATGAATATCCTGGCTGTCCGTATTGCGAGGAAAGGCGTTTCTACACATGCGGAAAATGTGGTAGCATTGTGTGCTGGCATGGAGAAAGAGAAGTGGTTTGCCCTAAATGCGGCACCAGTGGGTTGCTCACGGAAGTAGAAGCCATTGATTTGAAGGGAGGAGGATTCTGACAATGAGTTGGCTTTCAAATCTGTTTTACAAAGATGAGCAGCAGCCTTCAGAGGCCTCTACTGCACCAAAGCCTATGACTACGGCAGCGGATTATTGCAAGCAAGGGAAAAAGTCCTTAGATGCAGGCAAGTATGTTGAGGCAATGGAGTATTTTCAGGCAGCTATAGAAGCTGACAAACGTTTTGAAAAAGCATACTTTCTGTTGGCTTCTGCATACGAAAAGCAAGGGAAAAAGGATAAAGCAAAGGCAACATTATATGCGTTACTTGCAGTAGAACCAAATAATGAGAAAGCACGAGAGGGTATTGAAGTCTTGGATGAATCGAATGTTGTCAAGTCAAAAAGTGCTTCTACTGGAACGATTATTTTTCAAACAGTCAGCACAAATTCAAACAAAGTGCAAAACGGTAATAATGGAGCTAATAGTAAAGACAAAGGTGGTAATGAGTTTTGGGGTGTGTTTAGAATCGTTTTGATAATAGTAGTTATTGTAATTGTTGACATCATCCTAATCGCCAATGATATTTTTGAAATACGTCGAGGAGGAACACTACTGTTTTTAATCGATCTCATGATTTTTGTGTTGCTTGGGAAGCTCTTTGGACTTGGTGATTGAAACGAAGATGTTTTGTGTTTTGCAGGGAAAAGTAGTCAAACTGAATTTGAGGATTCGAAGGTGAAGATGCAAAAAACGTCCTTCATATCTACTGCACTTTTGAAAAAATGCAGTAATATTATTTCTCTTCCCAATACCTATCATACAGGCCTTCCAACCTCTCAGTAATAACAGCCGTCACATCGGCAAACGAAAGTGACTCCTTCCACTGGATCTTCTTAAGGAACACTTCCCATCGCTTCAGGCGCACTTCATCGGTGCAAAAGTCATCATTGAACAATTGTAGATTGGCATTATATGCAAGCTCACGATTGTCGAAGGTGGCTTTAATTGCCTCATATAGCATTTCATCATCAATTTCCTTCGTGGTGAGAATCTGGTAGCAATCGAAGAAGTCCTTCATGCGGCTGTTGTTGACATCGCGCTCCACCATGGCGTGGAACTTCTCAGCGACAATAGTCTCCAGCGAATAGGCTTGGATGTTAATGCTGGGGGCATCCTGAAGCAATAAGGGGAAATCAATTGTAACGGGACCAGGAGTCACTACATCGCCGAATCCAATATCCATCGACATGGGATAGACGATGGTATCCATCTTAGCAGTGACGAAAAAACGAGACCCAGGATAATCCTTTTCGACAGTAATCGGCTCTGAACGAAGTTTATCAACATCAAAAGTAACACCATCTTCCAAGCATTCGATACTCAATATTTCACGAAAGACCTTTTCCAAATGCTCACGGTCACGACTGATGCGCTGAGCCATGAAGTCGATGTCGATGGTCGGTCGGGTTTCCAAACCGTTGAGCGCATAGAGAAGTGAACCGCCCTTCAAAAGGAAGTTTTCGCGATAAGGACTTACCGACACACGGTATAACAGACGCTCATTGAAATAACGAGCCAACAGATACATATATTTGTAACCTGATGAGTTCATCAAATTGAGCAACTTGGTCTTGACTGACTTGCCGTAGTTCTTGATAGGTTTCGTCATCCTATTGCAATTTCAAGGTAGTTATTCATCACTTTTGTTAGTCGCAGCTTTTGCGCATATTCGGAAAGACGGCTGAGGTTGCGTTCCTTCAGGTGGGCATAGCTTCGGATTACTTCGGCACACACATCCAGTCCAACTTTATTGCGGTATTTCACAGCATCGCATACACTCCGCTCCAAATCAGTCATGCGCACCTGAAAACCAGAAATCTCTTTCTGTTCAATGCCAAACTCTAGGTTTTCTTTCTTCCAATAATAGAGGGTGATAGGCAATTCCTCGGGAAGCACCACTTTTCTCTTGGCTTCGATGGCGATGCAAAAGGCTGGCGGAACGGTGGTGCAAAGCCGATGGTGCATCCATGCGGAATAGAGACACACGATGCCACCAGGCACGATGCGCTCTACATCGATCATGGTATTAAGCATAGCCGACGGCTCGGCATATACGCCATGCCGCAGTCGCACTATGTCACCTTTACTGACCGCTCTGCGCAGCCGCTCATACTCTGCCCTCCCCTCCAAATCCTTTGTGGAGATGACACCTCCTTTTGATGCTATTCGTTCAGAGACTGTTTCCATATACAAGCATTCTTCGGCTGCAAAGGTAGTGTATTTTCCTTTATTTCGTTACTTTTAAACGGAGAATTTTAACAATCTCCGTAGAAAATACATGTTTTCACAGAAATCACCCTCTGTTTGCCGAGGAGTTTTTACCGACTCCAATCGCACCTTGTATTGGAAAAGTTTCTTCAGAAGAAGTAAGTTTGGCGAGGTATTGTCGTTTGTTGCTGTTGGTGAACTTATTTATTGCTGTCCGCTAAAAGACTTTAGCAGACAGCAATAGTTTTTATTACAAAAAAAATCGCGCCTCAAAAAAGCGCGATTCTCATTGTTTTATTTCCTGTCTCTCCCAAACAACGCTCCAATCCATTGCCGATTGAGCCTTGAGATGTTCTGCCGCTTGATGAGCTTCGGACACTCGGCCTCGCAGGCGTAGGTGTTGGTGCAACTGCCAAAGCCCAATTCGTCCATCTTGCAGACCATTTTGTGTACGCGGTCAGCGGCCTCGATTTGCCCTTGCGGCAACAAGGCCAAATGGCTGACCTTGGCACCTACAAACAGCATGGCACTGGCATTCTTACAAGCCGCCACACAGGCACCGCAACCGATGCAGGATGCTGCATCCATGGCCATGTCGGCTTTATGTTTTGGAATTGGAATCGTGTTGGCATCAGGAACACCACCCGTGGTGGTGCTGATGTAGCCTCCCGCTTGGATGATCTTGTCGAAGGCCGAACGGTCTACCACGAGGTCGCGTATGACAGGGAACGGCTTGGCGCGCCAGGGTTCAATCCAAATGTCATCGCCATCATGGAACTTGCGCATGTGCAGCTGACAGGTGGTGATGCCGTCATCGTTACCATGCGGGCGACCGTTGATATAGAGTCCACACATGCCGCAGATGCCCTCGCGACAGTCGTTGTCGAAGCACACGGGATGGGCAATATGGTCGTTGATGAGCTGCTCGTTCAGGATGTCAAGCATCTCAAGGAAAGAACAGTCGGGCGAGATGCCTTCCAAAGGATAGGTCTCAAAATGACCCTTGGCGCGGGCGTTCTCCTGACGCCAAATATGTAATGTGAACTTCATGGCTTACTTGTAATTACGGTTTGCGATTTGGATGTGTTCATAGACTAGCGGCTCTTTCTCCATGGTCTCGGGATGACCGTGACCTTGGTATTCCCATGCGGCGACATACATGAAACGCTCGTCGTCGCGTAGGGTCTCCCCGTCTTGGGTCTGGTGCTCGGTGCGGAAATGTCCGCCGCACGATTCCTCGCGGTGCATGGCGTCGTCGATGACGAGTTGTGCCAGCTCGAAATAATCTTCAAGTCGGTAGGCTTTCTCCAACTCTGGATTGAACTCATTGGCGTTGCCTGGAATGAAGACAGATTTCCAGAACTCATCTTCCAATTCTGAGACGAGCTTCTTCGCTTTGGTGAGGCTTTCGATGTTGCGCGCCATGCCGCAGTATTCCCACATGATCTTGCCTAAAGCCTTGTGGAAATGATCCACAGTCTTGTCGCCACCAATCGTTATCAATTTGTTGAGACGTTCGCGTACAGCCACTTCTGCTTTGTCGAATTCTAGTGTTGTGGCCGAAATCTTCCCTACATAGATCTGGTCGGCGAGATAGTTTTGCATGGTGTAGGGCAAGACGAAATAGCCATCTGCCAGTCCCTGCATCAGGGCTGAGGCACCGAGACGGTTGGCACCATGGTCGCTGAAGTTGGCTTCGCCAGCAGCGAAGAGTCCTGGGATAGTAGTCTGCAGTTCGTAGTCGACCCAAAGTCCACCCATGGTATAATGGATGGCAGGATAGATCATCATCGGAGTCTCGTAAGGGTTCTCGTCCGTGATCTTTTGGTACATCTGGAAGAGGTTGCCGTATTTCTGTTCAACGACATCCTTGCCCAGGCGTTGGATGGCATCAGCGAAGTCGAGGTAAACGGCATAGCCTGTGCCTACGCCATAGCCTGCATCGCAGCGTTCCTTGGCGGCACGGCTGGCCACGTCGCGGGGCACAAGGTTGCCGAAGGCGGGATAACGACGCTCCAAGTAATAGTCGCGGTTTTCTTCAGGTATCTCTGTAGGTTTCAACTTCCCGGCACGGATAGCCTCGGCATCTTCCTTTTTCTTAGGCACCCAGATGCGTCCATCGTTGCGGAGGCTCTCGCTCATCAGTGTGAGTTTGCTCTGGTAGTCGCCGTGGACCGGGATGCAAGTCGGATGGATCTGCACATAGCAGGGGTTGGCGAAGGCGGCTCCCTTGCGGTGGCACACCCAGGCTGCGCTGCCGTTGCTGTTCATGGCGTTAGTGGAGAGGTAATAAAGGTTGCCATATCCGCCAGTAGCGAGTACCACAGCATGGGCGGCATAGCGCTCCAAGTCGCCAGTGACGAGGTTACGCACGATGATACCGCGGGCGCGGCCTTCCACCACGACGAGGTCCATCATTTCGCAGCGCGTGTGGAGTTTCACTGTGCCTCGGGCGATCTCACGGCTCAAGGCGCCGTATGCGCCGAGCAGCAGTTGCTGTCCCGTCTGGCCTTTGGCGTAGAAGGTACGGCTCACTTGTGCACCGCCGAAGGAGCGGTTGTCGAGCAGGCCGCCGTAGTCGCGGGCGAAAGGCACGCCTTGCGCCACACATTGGTCGATGATGGCACCGCTGACTTCTGCCAAACGGTACACATTGGCCTCACGGGCACGGTAGTCGCCTCCCTTGATGGTGTCGCGGAAGAGGCGTTCCACGCTGTCGCCGTCGTTCTGGTAGTTCTTGGCCGCATTGATGCCGCCTTGGGCAGCGATGCTGTGGGCACGGCGCGGTGAGTCTTGGATGCAGAAGATGTCGACATTGAAACCCATGGAACCAAGCGAGGCGGCTGCCGAGGCACCAGCCAGTCCTGTGCCGACCACGATGATGTCGAGTTTGCGCTTGTTGGCCGGGTTGACCAGCTTCTGCGAAGCTTTATAATTCGTCCACTTTTCAGAAAGCGGACCAGCAGGTATCTTAGAGTCTAATTTCATATCATTGTATGTCTTTTAATTAGGAATGCGGAATGCAGAATTCTCAATCCTTGTTCATTCATAATTCAGCATTCATAATTCAGCATTATTATTATAGTCCGAAATACACCCCGATGACCACGACAGCGAACATCAGGCACACTACCCAGGTATAGATTTGGCCAAGCACCTCTATGGCTTTGCCGTATTTGTAGTTATACAGTCCGAAGGTCTGGAACACGGCAGCGAAACCATGCCGCAGGTGGAACCAAACGACGGTAAAGAACACCAAGTAGGCAATGATGATGTGCAAGATCTTGAATTTCTCGCGGGCTTGGTGGTAGAAGTCAGGCTCGACTTCAAGTCTGGCGGCCTCAAGAACAGCCTTGTCTTCTTTGTCGAAGTTGGTAAGCCAGTTCTCCCTGGCGGAATATTCACCGTGCTGTTCGGCATAGTTGACAGCATCGGGTTGCGTTGTTTTCAAGGCTACGACATCTTCTGTTTTGACCATATATTTCCCTTTTACCAAACCCATTTTCACGAAATAAAAGTCGGTGAAGTGCATGATGAGGCAGGCGAAGATGAGGATGCCCGTCCATACTTGCAGTTTGGAACCAGTGTGTGTTTTGGAGCGTTGCGGCTTATGGTAGCCTTTGGGTCGGGCCATCTTGTTGGTGACAGCCAGCCAAATGGCCAGAACCACATGCAGCAGCAGTATGGCAAACAGGCCTATTTCCATCACCTTAACGATGAGGTAGGTGCCCATAAAGTGGCAGAAAGCGTTGTACCATTCACCACCGTCATGCCTCAAAATGAGGAGATTGGCGCTGGCGTGAAACAGGAGGAAGAAACTCAAGAAAGCGCCCAAGGCGCCAACGAGAATCTTCTTGGAAATGGAATGTATCTTTGGTAAATTCATGATAATAAGTATTTTCAGTTAATTATTTCTTAGGTGCTCCTCCACCGAAGTCATCATACAAGATGTTCTCGGGCGCCACACCCAAATTGTCAAGCATGTTGACTACGGCAGCGCTCATCGGTCCGGGACCGCACATGTAGTATTCGATGTCCTCGGGAGCTTTGTGGTCTTTCAGGTAGGTGTCGTACATCACATTATGCACAAAACCTGCGGTATATTTCACACCCTGTGCATCGGCAGCAGGGTCAGGACGGTCCAAAGCCAAGTGGAAATGGAAGTTGGGGAAGTCTTTCTCGAGTTGCAGGAAGTCTTGCAAATAGAAGACCTCGTTCAAGGCGCGAGCGCCATAGAAATAATGCATCTCGCGGTCCCTTACATTCAAGGTACGGGTCAAGTGCATAATTTGTGCCCTCAAAGGCGCCATACCAGCGCCACCGCCTACCCATATCATCTCTGGGAGCGAGGTTCCTGAGCCTGCGGTCCCTGAGGTCCCTCGAAGGGTCGAAGGGCAGGCCTCAACACTAGCATGTTCTTTCACATGGAACTCGCCATAAGGGCCTGACATGATCACCTTATCGCCAGGTTTCAACGAGAAGATATACGATGAGGCAATGCCAGGATTGACATTCATGAATCCCGAACGATCAGGTTTGAAAGGAGGCGTTGCGATGCGCACCGTCAGCATGAAGACATCGCCCTCGGCGGGATAGTTGGCCATCGAATAGGCACGGATGGTGGGTTCAGTGTTGACGCATCGCAGGTCAAACATCTTGAATTTCTCCCACGAAGAAAGGTATTCCTCCCCTATCAGTTCCTTGTCGAAGTCGGCATAGTTGATGTCGAACTTCGGTATCTTGATTTGGGCGTATGAGCCAGGCACGAAGTCCATGTGCTCGCCAGCGGGCAGCTGCACCTTGAACTCCTTGATAAAAGTGGCCACGTTGCGGTTGCTGACCACCGTGCATTCGTATTCCTTCACGTTCAGAATCGACTGCGGCACCACGATTTTCAGGTTTTCCTTTACCTTCACCTGGCACCCCAAGCGCCAGTGGTCCTGAATCTGCTTGCGGGTGAAGAATCCTACTTCGGTGGGCAGAATCGTTCCGCCGCCTTCCACTACACGGCATTTGCACTGACCGCACGAGCCTTTGCCGCCGCAGGCAGAAGGCAGATACACTTTCTGCTCGGCCAGCGTGGCAATCAACGTGTTGCCCGTCGGGACGGTCAGCACTTTGTCGTCATTGATGGTGATTTTCACCTCACCTTTGGGCATGAGTTTGTTGCGCACCCATAACAATAGGGCAACAAGCAGCAAGACGATGCCTAAAAAAACAATAATGCTAAGTAATATATTGGTTGTAAAATCCATAATATCAAATTTTTATACCCATAAAGGCCATGAAAGCGATACCCATCAAGCCAGTGATGATAAATGAAATGCCTACACCCTGCAGACCTTTGGGTACTTTGGAATAGCGCAGTTTCTCTCGGATGGCGGCGATGGCCACAATGGCCAGCAGCCAACCAATGCCTGAGCCTAGACCAAACACGGCGGCCTCACCCACGTTGCTGAAGTTGCGCTCCTGCATGAAGAGCGAGCAACCCAAAATGGCACAGTTCACCGCAATCAGCGGAAGGAAAATGCCCAAGGCAGAATAGAGCGACGGAGTAAAGGTCTCTATCACCATCTCCAGAATCTGCACGATGGCAGCGATGATGGCAATAAAGAGGATATAGGTCAGGAAGCTCAAATCTACAGAAGCCAATTTGGGGCTGATCCACGACAAAGCACCAGACAAAAGTAGATACTTGTTGATCAGATAGTTGACTGGAACGGTGACGACCAACACGAAAGTCACGGCCAAACCCAAACCGGCACTGGTCTTGACGGTCTTCGACACAGCAAGATAAGAGCACATGCCCAAGAAATAGGCAAAGATCATATTGTCGACGAAGACGGATTTAATAAATAGTCTGAAAAATACCATGGCCTTTTAGTTTTGGTTGTTCTCTTGCATTTCGGGGTTACGGGTACGCTGAATCCAAATGATGACACCTACCACAATAAGTGCCATGGGAGGCAATATCATTAAACCATTATTTTGGTAGCCAGCTTCATAGAATGATTGGGGTATAACCTGGTAGCCTAAAAGCGTTCCTGACCCAAACAATTCACGGAAGAAGGCTACGATGACGAGTATCAAGCTGTAACCTAGGCCGTTGCCTAAGCCGTCCAAGAACGACTCTCCAGGCCCATGCGACAAGGCAAAAGCCTCCAAACGGCCCATGATAATGCAGTTTGTGATGATAAGTCCAACATAAACAGATAATTGCTTGCTTACATCGTAGGCGAAGGCCTTCAGGAATTGGTCAATCAAGATGACCAAGGTGGCCACGACAACAAGCTGCACGATGATACGGATACGGTTGGGGATGCCCTTTCGTAGCAGCGAGATGATGAAGTTCGACAGGGCTGTCACCACGGTCACAGAGGCGCCCATCACCAAGGCAGGCTTGAGTTGGGCGGTCACGGCAAGGCAAGAGCAGATACCCAGCACCAACACTGTGACGGGATTGGTCTTGCGCAGAGGTTCTATAATGAGTTTCTTCAAGTTAGCCATAGTTATTCTCCTCTCTCTGCAATTCTCGTTAAAAATGCCGAATACTTCTCCAAAGTATTGTCAATCATTTCTTTAACTCCATTCGAGGTCTTGGTTGCTCCTGTAATGGCATCAAATTGAATAGGAACTATGTTCCCATTTTCAAGTATTTGTTTGCCAGAGAATTGACCTTGGAATTTCTCGGTTGTGATTTCACCGCCCAAACCAGGGGTTTCCGACTTGTGGTCGAAGTTGGCGCCCAAGATGGTCCTGCCATCGGCAGCAATGGCGAGATAGCCCCAAATGGGACCCCAAAGTCCGTTGCCTTGCATGGGAATGACGCTGATTTGGCGATCGATGACAAATAAAGGAAGGGTGCCGTCGTCAGAGATATTGCCGCTCTCATCCAAAAGGAATGAGCCTGTGCAATGCTTCTCGAAAAGCAAGGGGGCATTTTTGGCATTCACGTTGGGGATGCCCGCCGCCGTAAGGATGCTAATGCGTTTCTCGTTCTTCTTGTTACGGTCTTGGAAGGGCTGTAGCCACAAGGCCGTCACCGTGAGCAACACCGCCACAATAACGATTAAAATAGTGGCGTACAAGAAGATATATCGATTACTATTGACATCTTTCTTCATGACTTAACGGTTTTTGAGAGTTTTAAGGCACGATGTTGGCGCATTTTGATATTCCTGGCCACCACGCAATGGTCGATGAGCGGGGCGAAGCAGTTCATGAGCAGGATGCTGAGCATCATACCCTCTGGATAGGCCGGGTTGATGACACGGAGCATCACGGCGAAAATGCCGATGAGCAGGCCATAGATCCACTTGCCTGTGTTGGTCTGAGCCGCTGTGACAGGGTCGGTGGCCATAAAGACCGCACCGAACATGAAGCCGCCCATCAGGTAATGGTAGTAGAACGGCACTTGCATGTATTCGTTGGCGCCAATGGCATTGAATAACAAGCCCATGAGACCACCACCAAGGACGACAGAGAGCATGACACGCCAACTGGCGATACCCGTTATCAAGAGTAGGGTCGCACCGAGTGCGACCGCTATCACCGATGTTTCACAGGTAGAGCCAGGAATGGTTCCAATCAGCATATCCAAGGCGGAAGCCGAAGGATGCACGCCAGCGGCCAGTTCAGCCAAAGGCGTGGCACTCGTGATGGCGTCGGTGCCCCAGAGGTCGGTGGCAATCCATACGTTGTCGCCCGACATCCGAGTGGGATAAGCAAAGAAGAGGAAGGCGCGCGCCACCAAGGCGGGGTTAAGGAAATTCATGCCTGTGCCGCCGAAGACCTCCTTGCCGATGATGACAGCAAAGGCAACGGCAAGAGCGAGTTGCCACAAAGGTGTGGTGACTGGCACAATCATCGGGATGATAAAACCAGTGACCAAAAAGCCTTCGTTCACCTCATGGTGACGTATCTGCGCGAAGGTGAATTCGATGCCCAAACCGACAATATACGACACTGCCAACATGGGCAGCATTCTCAAGAAGCCAAACCAAAGGCAGTACCACCAACTGGCTGCTGAACCCAATTCGTAAGGCCAATCCGTGGCGTGGAGCGAAGTCTGGTAGCCGATGTTCCACATGCCAAAGAGCATGGCAGGAACGAGGGCGATGACAACCATGATCATGGCGCGTTTCAAATCGATGGCGTCGCGAACGTGGCTGCCGCGCTTGGTGACCCGATTGGGTGTGAAGGCAAAGGTTTCAAAGGCCTCAAAAGTGCTCTGAAGCCATGCGAATTTTCCGCCCTCCACATAGTTCGGCTTGATTTTGTCAACAAAACGACGTAGGTTATTGAACATTACAATCCCTCCTTTCTCAGTTTCTCCAAAGCCTCTCGGATAATGGCTTGGATGTCGGTTTTGGATGTGTCGATGAACTCGCAAAGGGCGAAGTCTTCGGGCTCGACCTCGTAAATGCCCAGGTTCTCCATCAGCTCGATGTCACTGATGATGCAGGCCTTGATGAGTTGAGTGGGATAAATGTCGAAGGGGAAAACCCGCTCGAAATTGCCCGTGAAGACCAAAGGACGCTCATCACCATGGGTATTGGTGTCGAATTTCCAGAAGTTTTCGAAGCGTGGAAGCTCGATGCCCATGGGCTTGACGGTGCTTTTCGGTATGAAGCCGCTGAGGAAGGTACGCGAGAAGCTGAACTTCCTGAAACCAGGCATCAGCCAGCCCATGAAGTCGTAATAGTCGCCTTCGGGCAGGATGCTCACCAAGTCGTCGTAGGCACTCAGAAAACCATCAGCGGCGATTTGTGTGCCACTCAGGATGTCGCCCGAAATGACGCGGTTTTCCTTCGAGGCATCGTTGGCGTCCATCTTAGGATATTCATTATTTAATAGTTGCGCTTTGGTAATCTCAGCCAAACAAGCCCCGAACCTTACTCGGTAATAATGTGGGTTCTTGATATTGGGTCCGGCTACGGCGACGACACGCTCAGGCTTGTAAATACCTGTTGCAACCAATTCACCCAACACGGCAACGTCTTGCAGGTTCATCGTCCAGACGATTTCTCCTTTATTAATAGGGTCAATGTGGGCGATTTGGGTGCCGATGTTTCCCGATGGGTGGGGACCCTTCACGTGGTGATTTTCTATTTGTCGCTTCGCGTCATTGCGAGGAACGAAACAATCCAGACTCGCAAGCTTCTGTCCCGGCCTAAAGCAAACATGTACCATTCCATCCGTCAATTTTGCCAATGCCTCAAGGCCTTTTTTGAATGCCTCTTCCCTACCCCGCATGACGAAATCATAATCAGGTGCCAGAGGTGCACTACTGAAGCCGCTGATGAAAATGGCCTTGGGCTTGTCGTCAGGGTTGGCCACTGTGCCAAAAGGTCGTTGGCGCAGTTGGGTCCAAAGGCCGCAATGCAGCATGGCTGCTTTGATTGCATCTGCATCCATCGGAATCGGCGAGGATTTGCCATCCGAGGCTGCCGAACCAGTGGATTTGAAATCTGCTTCCACAACCACCTCCAAAAGCTTGCGTTTCTCACCTCTCACAATTGCTTTCACTTGACCGCTCACGGGAGAAGTGAAGCGGATGCGTTCGTCGTTCTTGTCGCAAAACAAGGCGTCGCCGACATCCACCAAATCGCCTTCCTCGACCAGCAATCGCGGCGTGAGACCCACAAAGTCAGTGGGCTTCATGGCATAGGTCGAGACGCTGCGCGCATCGGTGAGGCGTTTCTCAGCCGCTCCGCTGATGGGCAGGTCAAGACCTTTCCGTATCGTTATGGTCTCAGACATTTTATTTGAGGTTAAGCAAGGGATAGATCTGCTTCACAAAAAGATCCTCGGCATTCTCCTTGGTGACATGATGCAGGAGAAAACCGTCGTCACAAAGCGTCATGTTCGGCATCTCCTGGTTCATCATGGATCCAGTCTCGCACTTTACATTCACGCCATTGATGCACTCGTTGAAGCAAAAACTAGCTTTCAGTTCAATCAAGTCTTCGACATCATATTTCTTAAGCAAACCCTTGAATTCCTGAATCACGTCGTAAGAACCATTGAGGTGACACGAACTTCCAGTACAAATCTTTATTATCATCATTACATTGATTTATATATTATACCTTGTCTTTATTGACACTTCCATTGCATTTAAATACCTTATTTAGACAATCAAGCTACTTATCTACCAATTCGATATGTTTTTATCGTATCTATATCTCGCTGCAAAATTACGACAAATATTTTGATTTCCGCGAAAAAAAAGAAAAAAAATTCAAAATTGTATTTTTAGTTATGTTTTAAGTTCATATATCATTTATAATTATTTATATTTCAACCGATTAAACTATATTTCGAAGAATAGTCTACAAATATTTCATTTTTTTGGTTGAAGTATATGATTTATTTGTACTTTTGCAAACGATAAAAATGTATCGAATACAAAATAGTAATTATTATAATTAATTGAAAATCAAAACACTTGAAACGATGACAACCAAGACAACAAGTAAATTCCGTACCGAGAGCGACCTTCTCGGTAGCAAAGAAGTGCCAGAAGAGGCCCTCTATGGTGTACAGACAACCCGCGCCATTGAAAACTTCCATATCAGTGGCAATCTGATGGTCAGTTACCCAAATTTCATCAAAGGAATGGCCATCACGAAGAAAGCAGCAGCTCTTGCCAACTATGAAGTGGGCATGATCACGGTCCAACAAGCCAACGCCATCTGCCAGGCCTGCGACGAACTGATTGCCGGACAGCATCACGACCAATTCCCGATCGACATGATCCAAGGGGGTGCCGGTACCTCAACCAATATGTGCGCCAACGAGGTGATTGCCAACCGCGCCCTTGAAATCATGGGGTACAAACGCGGACAATACGAGTTCTGCTCGCCCAACGATGTGGTGAACGCCTCGCAATCCACCAACGACGCTTATCCTTGCGCCATCCACATGGCCATGTTCCTTGAACATGAGGAGTTCCTCCCCCATCTGACCCAAATGATCGACGCCTTGGAGAAGAAAGCCAAAGAGTTTGCCGAAGTCATCAAGATGGGCCGTACCCAATTGCAGGATGCTGTCCCCATGACTTTGGGACAGACATTCAGTGGCTTTGCCGCTTCGCTTCGTGGCGAACTGCGCACTTTGAACAGCGCCGCCCGCGAGTTCCTCACCGTCAACATGGGTGCCACCGCCATCGGTACGGGCATCTGCTCCAAGCCAGGTTATAGCATGGCTTGCATCAAGGCCTTGCGCGAGATTACGGGATGGAGCATCCATTTGGCCGACAACCTCATCGAAGCCACCAGTGCAACGAGCTGCATGATCCAATACAGCGCGGCCATGAAGCGTCTCTGCATCAAGATCAATAAGATGTGTAACGACCTCCGTCTGATGAGTTCCGGTCCTCGTTGCGGCTTCAACGAGATCCATCTGCCCGAACGCCAGCCCGGTTCTTCCATCATGCCTGGTAAGGTCAACCCGGTCATCCCCGAAGTGATGAACCAAGTATGCTATAAGGTGATCGGCAACGACATGACCATCACCTTCGCCTCCGACAACGGTCAGCTCGAACTGAATGTGATGGAGCCCGTCATTGCCTACAGCCTCTTCGAGTCCATCCACCTGCTCACCAACGGCCTTGACACCCTGCGTAAGTACTGCATCGAAGGCATCGTTGCCAACGAAGAGCGTTGCCGCAAACTGGTCGAAGGCAGCATCGGCATCGTCACCATGCTCAACCCCATCATTGGCTACAAGCAATCCACCAAAATTGCCAAGGAAGCCAGCGAAACCGGTCGCGGTGTCTATGAATTGGTCCTCGAGCACAACCTGCTCACCAAGGAACAACTCGACAAGATTCTCCGTCCCGAGAACATGCTCAAGCCCATCGACATTAAATTATAGGAATAGAATAATTGCTTTGAATAACGGTGTCGCTTCAAGTGGCGCCGTTATTTTTTTATGTTTTTCGCTATTTCTAAAATAATTCATAAATTTGCAGTCCAATAGTAACGAAACACAAGATTTAAAACGATAAACAATGAAAGTAAAAGAATTAGTCGAAAAACTCAACCTGAAGGTCCTCTCGGGCGAGAATGGCCTTGACAGAGAGATAGATGGCTGCTACATTAGCGACCTTTTGAGCGATGTGATGGGCAACGCCATGGAAGGCAACATCTGGATCACGCTGCAAACCCACAAGAATGTGATGGCCGTGGCCTCGCTGAAGGAAATGTCGTGCATCATCCTCGTGAAAAACCTCATGCCCAACGATGAGACCATCGAGCAGAGTAACGACGAGGATCTGCCGATTTTGCAGACCTCGCTGCCGACTTACGAAATCGCCGGATTGGTGTATAACTTGTTACACGAATAAAACGGCCCTTCGACAGGCTCAGGGACCTGCAAAAGCTAAGGTCGTTGAGCCCGTCGAAACGCCGACCATGATTTATGGAACTCCAATCATATAGAGCCGACCTCCACATGCACACGGTGCTTTCGCCGTGCGGTGACCTCTATATGAGTCCCTCCGCCATCGTCGAGCAGGCCAAGAAACTCCATTTGGATGTCATTGCAATCTGCGACCACAACACCACACGGCAGGTGAAGGTGACGCAAAAAATCGGGCGTGAAAACGGCATCTTCGTTATCGGCGGCGTCGAAATCACAACGCAGGAAGAAGCCCATGCCCTCGCCTATTTCGAGAATGATGAGCAGTTGGACAAATTTCAAGAGTTCCTTGACGCACACCTCCCCCACATCCCACTTGATGAGGAAAAATTTGGCTATCAGCTCATCGTTGATGAGAACGAGGAAGTGGTGGGCGAAGAGGAATGGCTGCTTTGGTCGGCTCTGGATGCCGATTTGGACCAACTTTATGATGTGGTGCACGGAATTGGAGGGCTGTTTGTTCCAGCGCATGTCAACAAGCCCGCGAGCAGTTTGGTGAGTCAGTTGGGCTTTGTGCCGCCCGACATCAAGGCGGATGCTTTGGAAATCTCGAAGCATGTCACCAAGCCCGATTTCCTGAAGAAATACGCCTATTTGAAGAAGTTCAACTTCACCAAGAGCAGCGACGCCCACTTCCTGCACATCATCGGCGAGGTGCATTGCGTGCTGCACATGTACGACAAGACCTTCGACGAGTTCCGCAAGACCCTGCACGGCGAGGACGGACGCTACATCGACACTGAACCCAAGGAAAAACTACAACTCTTATTCGGATGAAAGAACTATCAATGCATGTTTACGACCTGATGGAAAACTCGACGGCGGCCAACTCCACCCTCGTCGAACTGACCATCAAGGACAGCCTGAAAGACAACATATACGCCTTCACCATCAAGGACAACGGCAAAGGCATGACGCCCGAGTTTTTGGCCAAGGTGACCGACCCTTGGACAACCTCACGCACAACACGTAAGGTCGGCCTCGGCCTGCCGCTCATCAAAATGAACACCGAAAACGCCGGTGGTGGCATGAAGATTGAGAGCGAAGTCGGCAAAGGCACCGTGCTCAACTTTTGGTTTCAGCACGACCACCTCGACCGTCCACCTATGGGCGACTTGGCCGGCTCGCTGGTGATGCTCTTTGCTGCCCACGAGGACATCCATTTCATCTATAAGCACATCACTGACGACGGCGAGTTCGTCTTCGACACCGACGAGATCAAGGAAGCCCTTGACGGCATGTCGATGAACGACGTCAGCATTATGAAATACCTGAAGGAGATGATTCAGGAGAATTTGGAAGAAATACATTATAACGATTAATACAATGAAACTCAGAGAGATTTCAGAACTTTTGAACGCCACAGTGCGTTGCGGTGAAGACCGTTTGGACGAAGAACACGAGACCGCCTTCGCCTCCGACCTGATGAGCGACGTGCTCACCCTCGGCGACTACAACCCCGTCATCCTGACGGGTCTCAGCAACATGCAGACCATCCGCACCTGCGAGATGGGCAACCTCGACATCATCGTCCTGGTGAGGAAAAAGAAAGCCTCCGAGGAGATGATTGAAGAGGCCGAGGATGAAGGCATGGTGGTCATGGAATGTGACTACTCCATGTTCAAGGCATGCGGACTGCTCTTCAAGGCGGGTATGCTCCCCATTTTCTAACCGATGTCAAACCAAAACACCACGTCATGCACTTAGAATATCAAGTATATGAAGCGGACTTCGTCAACGCGGGAGCCGCATCGAGCGCCATCAAGAAGACCTTGAAGCAGCTCAACGTCAGCCCACAGATCATCAAGCGGGTGGTCGTCGCCTTATACGAGGCCGAGGTTAACGCCATCGCTCACGCCTATGGCGGCATGATTTACGCCGACATAGAACCTGACAAAATTGTATTGAAGGTGGAAGACAAAGGTCCGGGCATCCCCGACATCGACTGGGCCATGCAGGAAGGCAATTCCACAGCCTCGCCCGAGGTACGCAACATGGGCTTCGGTGCAGGCATGGGTCTGCCGAACATACAGAAGAATGTCGACAAACTGAATGTGACCTCCACCGTGGGCGTTGGCACCACCGTCGAAATGGAAGTCAACTTCGTGTAAACAATTATCAATTTTCAACTATCAATTCTCAATTATGGAAAAGACTCCTTTCTTCCACGCCCTAAAGATAGACGAAGACACCTGTATAGGTTGTTCACGCTGCATGAAGATCTGCCCCACAGAGGCATTGCGTGTGCGCGATGGCAAGGCCGTCCTAATACCCGATCGTTGTATCGACTGCGGCAATTGCTTTAAGGTGTGTCCCACTCGTTCCATCTACATTGAGCAAGACGACTTCGAGAATATCTTCAACTTCCCCATCCGAGTCGCTTTGGTGCCTGCCGTCTTCATGGGTCAGTTCCCGAACGACATCACCGTGTCGCGCATCTACGGCATTCTCAAGGATCTGGGCTTCACCCATGTGTTGGAAACCGAGTCTTCCATACCCATTTATACGGCTGCCAAGAACAAATATGCCGCCGAAAACCCCGACATCAGGCCGCTCATCTCGACCTTCTGTCCAGCCATAGTGCGCCTCATCCAGGTGAAGTTCCCAGGGTTGACCGACAACCTTATCCCCTTGCGGGCACCGCTCGACATCACGGCCATGTATATCCGCCGTAAAATCAAAGAGGAGATGGATTTGAAGGACGACCAAATCGGCATCTTCTACATCACCCCTTGTGCGGCCAAGATCGCCGCTGTGAAAAACCCTGTGGGTGAAGAGAAGTCGCTGGTCGACGGTGTTATCAACATGGACTCGCTCTACAACCGTGTGTACCATGAAATCAAGAAGCAAGGCCATGGCTACAAGGAACAGAAACTGCCCGTGTCGCAGCTCTCAGCCGATGGCGTGCTGACCTCATTGACCAATGGTGAGCGTCGTCTCTCGGATGCCCACCACTCCTACTCCATTGACGAGATCCATAATGTCATCGAGTTTCTGGAGAAGGTGGAAAACGAAGAGATTGAAGACGTCGACTTCCTTGAGCTGCGTGCCTGCGACCAAAGTTGCCCGGGCGGCATCCTCACCTGCGACAACCGTTTCCTCATCTGCGAACGAGTGTTCGGTCGCGCCCGTAAGATCGCCGACCGTGAGCGTAAGGGCGAACAGACCAAAGACCACGAGTTGGAAGAAGAGCGCAACTATCTAATGCGCCACATGAAGGTTGGCGATATCCATCCACGTTCCATGCTCGTTTTGGATGACAATATTGCTGTTGCCTTAGAGAAGATGAAGAAGATCGACGAATACCGTGCCCGTCTGCCTCAGACCGACTGTGGCATCTGCGGCGCGCCCACCTGCGACGCCTTGGCCCGCGACATCGTGTGCGACAATGCCGAACTCACCGACTGCGTCTTCATCCAACGCAACCTCGAAGCCCGTGGTAATATGGACGTGCAGGAATCCTTGAAAATCATGGAAGTGATTTGGGGCAAAGCCAAGATGAACGACTACGTGAAGAAGAAATAATAGCCGTTCAAGGACAAAACAAAGGTTTATAAGGTCTGGTCAAACAGATCCAATTGGTTCTCCGTGAGGTACAAGTCTTGCGGCACCTCGTATTCGTATGCCGTGATGAACCGTTCAATGTTTTTCTTGATCAGCTTAATGGGAGTCGTACGACGCGCCTTGCAGTAGTTACGCAAGGAACGGTATTGACCCGCCGACAATTTGAACGTAATCGCGTGGTATTTGTAATTGCGGCGTTTTCTTTTCTTGTTTTGTCCCATAACCCATTGATTTGATGGCACGAAATAACGAAAATAATTCGTAAAAAGCAAATAAACGCATTTTTTTCTACCTTTGTCGACCCATAAAGCGGAAATGAAATGAACATCACCGTTATAGGAGAATCCAATATTGACATCGCGGTTAGGCCTCATGCCGATCCGATACAAGGAGGCTGTACGCCTGCCGATATCGCCTTTCATCATGGTGGGGTGGCACGCAACATCGCTCAAAACCTTGCCCTTTTAGGGCATGAAGTGCATCTGGCCAGTGTGTTTGGCGACGACAGCTTCGCACATAGCATGATGGAGGACTGTGAACGATCGGGTATCGACCTGTCGCTTTCATCGCAATACAATGACGCAAAGAGTCCCCTCTTCCTCAGTTTCAACGACGAGATGGGTAACATGCAGTCGGCTGTGTCGGATATCAAGCTCAACAAATACTTGGATTTGGATTGGCTTCGCGACAGAATCGATGCCATCAACCGATCGGATATGGTGGTGGCCGACACCCTATTGAGCGACGATGCCCTTACCTTCCTCATCGACCATTGCCTGGTTCCGCTTTACGTCGACACCGTGTCGGCCAACCGCGCCTTGATGCTCAACGAGGCTTTCAACAATTCATGGAAAAAGTCGGTGTCTGTGCTGAAGTGTAACCTCGCCGAAGCTCGGGCCATGACAGGAGCCCAAGAAGTGGATGAAGCCGCTCGACGCCTGGTTGACAAAGGCATTAAGGAGGTTTATCTCACGCTTGGCGGAGACGGTGTGGTGTTCTGTTCCAAAAAAGGGATCCGCCATTTTGAAGCCATTGAAGCGGAAGCCGTCAATGTGACGGGGTCGGGCGATGCCTTTTTTGCAGGGGTGATCCATGCCCATGCCATAGGTATGACTGGAGAAAAAGCCGTCAACTATGGCCTCAAAGCCGCCTGTCATAACGTAAAAAGCGAAACGCCGGTCAACCCGACGCTTCGCCTTTCAGTGTTTGATGAATAATCGCGTTTAGAAGCTGAAACCAACGCGGCCCAGCACCATGATCGGCTGAATGGAACCGAAGGTGCGGTAGGTGGTCTCCGTGTTCGAGACATTGTTGTTGAGCGTGGTGGTCTTCACCGTCTCTTCGCCCTTCACGTCAGCCTTGCCCAGGTTGTAGATGCTGCAACCGATGCGCAGGTTCTTGGCGATCTCGAAGCCCAAACCGGCTTGGAAGGCAAAGCTAAAGGCATTGTCATACTTTTGCGTGGTCTTCACGCTTGATTCGATTCCAAAAGTATTCAGCGTGCCAACGCTTTCCATTTCGGTGATGAAACGCATGTTGCCACCGACACCAGCCTCAGCATAGATACCCAACTGAGGGTTGATGCTGTAGAGGTAGTTCAAACCCAACATAGCCGGCACGTTGATATACTTAGGTGTGGCGTTGTAGGAGAAGCTGCCGCTGACATACTGTCCACCCCATTGGCCGTTACGATAGTCGGCCTTCAAGTCAGAGTTCGGACCATTGTAGAAGCCATCGAGGGAGAGCATCACGCCCAGACCTTTGACGCCCACGTTGAAGTACCATTTTAGACCGGCGTTGAAGCCGATGGCAGCGCCAGCTTGAGTTGCGTCAACCGTCTGCAAGGCGAACTGATTGATGCCATCGTATCTGGCAAAGTCCTTCATCGGGAAAGAAGCACCCAAGTACAAGGCACCATTGGTTTGTGCCATTGCCTGGCCACCGATAACCATCATGGCGACCAAAGCGAAAATTCTTGCTAATTTCTTCATTATTTTGATATTTTTAGGTTATTTTTGTTGTTAAGACTCAACTAAAACGCTGCAAAATTAGTAAAACTTTCGTATTTTTGCACAATAAACGTTTTCCATATGTTCCAAAAACTCAAACAATTCAAAGAAAGACACCCTTTCACCTCATTGATGCTGGTAGCCATTGCGGTGAGAATCATCGTTGTCATCTTTGTGCCTGGCTTTGGCTCTAACCGTGAACTGCAACATACTACACTCTTCATGGGTTTCCTCGAAAAGATGAAATCCATTTTTGGCATTGGCGAATCATCAGGGCCTGGTCTCATGTTATTGAGCCGTGCCCTCTATGCCATGGTCTCGTTGTTCACCGTATCTATGGTCTACCGCATCTGCGACCTGTTTTCCAACAAACAGAATGCCTGGCTTTTGGCGCTCATCCCCGCCTTCAGCTGTGTGATGCCTGCTTTTGGCATCATCGAGAATGCCAGTGCATTTTTGGGCCTTCCTTTATTGCTATACGGTGCCAACGTGGTACTGAGACAAGAAGTGTTGAGGCAAAACAACCTTAACGACAACGTGCATCGCACCTCTTTCCTGATCGCAGGCATCATGCTCGGTTTGGGAATCTGCGTGTGGTACGAAAGCGTTTTCATCGTGTTCAGCATCCTTTTGATCCTCTGCGTCAGGCGTAATCCTAAAGGCGCATTGATGACGCTTATTGGCGTGCTGGTATCCATCGTCGCTGTCGGATTGTTGCTCATGGCGCTCCATGTCAACCCAATGAATTACATCAAGCTATGACCAAGGAGGAAGCCCGTCAACGCATTGCTGCCCTCAGCGAAGAATTGGAGCAGCACAACTACAATTATTATATCCTCGCCAAGCCCACCATCAGCGACTACGAATTCGACATGAAACTCGAGGAGCTTTCGAGGCTTGAGAAGTCGTTTCCCGAGTTCCTCTCCCCTGCCTCTCCCACCCAACGTGTGGGCGGCGGTGTCACCAAGGAATTCCAGAGCGTGCAACATCGTTATCCCATGCTGTCGCTGGCCAATTCCTACAGCCGTGAGGAGATAGCCGAGTTTATCAGCCGTATCAAGAAGACCATCGATGAGGAAGTGGAGTTTTGCTGCGAGCTGAAGTTTGACGGACTCAGCATCAGCCTACAGTATGATAAAGGCTTGTTGGTCCGTGCCGTGACCCGTGGTGACGGTGCCCAGGGCGACGATGTGACGACCAACGTGCGCACCATTCGCACCGTGCCGCTGAAACTGCATGGCGACTATCCTGAGTTTTTCGAGATGCGTGGCGAGATTGTGATGCCTTTCGAGAGTTTCAACCGTCTGAATGAGGCTCGTGCCGAGGCTGGCGACGACCTCTTCGCCAATCCACGTAATGCGGCTGCAGGAACGCTGAAGTTGCAAGACTCCAAAGAAGTGGCCCGACGCCGTTTGGACAACTACTGTTACTATATGATGATGGACGGCCTCGAAGACCGCTATCAAACGCATTACCAAAGCCTGCAAGCTGCCCGCAAATGGGGCTTCAACATCTCCAATTTCATGGCGCTTTGCAAGACCATCGACGAGATCTTCGAGTTCATCGACTACTGGGATGAGGCCCGTCACCAGCTGCCTTTTGCCATCGACGGCATCGTGCTGAAGGTCAATAGTTATGCACAGCAACAGGCATTGGGGTTTACGGCCAAGTCGCCGAAATGGGCTATCGCATACAAGTTCAAGGCGGAAGAGGTGGAGACCGAGCTGCAAAGTGTCGATTTCCAGGTGGGACGTCACGGCACCATCACGCCGGTGGCCAACCTCGCTCCTGTGCAATTGGCAGGTACAACGGTGAAACGTGCCACCTTAAATAATGAAGACTTCATCCGCCAATTCGACCTGCATTATGGCGACACGGTCACCGTGGTGAAAGGCGGTGAAATCATCCCTAAAATCATTGGCGTCAACCTCGACAAACGGCAAGCAGGCGCTCAACCTGTGGAGTTTGTCAAGACCTGCCCGATATGCGGTAGTCACCTTATTCAGAACGAAGGCGAAGCGGCATGGTATTGTCCCAACAGCTCAGGATGTTCACCGCAGATCCGAGGCCGCATCGAGCATTTCATCGGACGCAAGGCCATGAATATCGAGAGTCTCGGTGAAGGCAAGGTTGAACTGCTCTATGAAGAAGGTCTTGTCCGTAATGTCGCTGACCTCTACGACCTCACCTACGACAAGCTTTTCGGTCTGGAGAAAGTCATCACCATCGAAGATGAGTTCAGCCTGTTGCCCGTGGCTACACGCAAGGTCAGTTTCAAGGAAAAGACCGCCCAAAACATCTTGGATGCCTTGGAGAAATCGAAGTCGGTGCCGTTTGAGCGGGTGCTCTTTGCCTTGGGCATCAAGTTCGTCGGCGAGTCGGTGGCCAAGGTGTTAGCCAAAGCACTTCACGACATCGACCACATCATCGGTGCGAGTGTCGAGGAGATGACCGAGATCAACGAAATCGGCGAAAAGATCGCCCTTTCGGTACATAATTTCTTCGACGACGAGCGCAACCTTGAAATCGTCAACCGCCTAAAGCAGGCAGGGCTGCAGTTTGCCATGGCCGAACAAGCCGCTTCCGACAAGGAACAGGTGCTGGCGGGTAAGTCGTTTGTGGTCAGCGGTGTGTTTGAGCATTATTCCCGCGACGGTATAAAGGAAACCATCGAGGCTTATGGCGGCAAAAACGTTGGCAGTATTTCGGGTAAGACTGACTATGTGTTGGCGGGCGACAAGATGGGTCCCGAGAAACGCAAAAAGGCTGAGTCGCTGGGCATTCCCATCATCACCGAGGCCGAGTTTGAGGCTATGATTGGGGTGAAACGCGAAGCGGAGACTACAGGTCTTCTTTTTTAGAACACACTTTTCAAGCGCCGCATGGCCTCCTCCACCGTCGCCCTAGGACAAGCCAGGTTGATGCGGAAGAAACCGCTGCCTGCCTCACCGAAGTCCTTGCCTCGGTTGAAGCCAAGATTCGCCTCTTGGGTCATCTTATGCCACAGTTCCTCTTCCGAAAGACCATAGCCGTTGAAGTCGAGCCACATCATATAGGTGGCCTGAGGTTTGTGGAATTTCACCTTGGACAGATGGACGGACAGGTATTCTGCGACATAGTCGATGTTGCCTTGCACATAGTCCAGGAGTTGCCCCAGCCACTCGTCACCATAGGTCATGGCAGCTTGGGTTGAGACCTTGCCGAAGATATTGCCAAGATGCGCCTCCATGTCCTCGACATAGGCGACATACGTCTTGCGTATTGTCTCGTTGGGCACGATAGCGGTGGAAGTGGCCAATCCCGCCAAGTTGAAGGTCTTTGAGGCCGCATGGAAGGTGATGCTATTCATGGCATATTGATGGCCCAATGTTGCAAAAGGCGTATGCTTATAGCCAGGAAGGACCAAATCGCAGTGGATTTCATCTGAAATCACCAGCACATTGTTTTTCAGGCATATCTCGCCCAACAGAAGAAGCTCATTGCGTGTCCAGCTGCGGCCTACGGGATTATGTGGATTGCAGAGGATCAGCATCTTGGCGGTCTTGGCTTGTTCGGCCAACTGATCGAAATTGATTTCATAACCATCTCCTCTGTCAACCAAGGTGTTGTACACCAGTTTACGCCCGTGGCTGCTCACGGCGTGGTGGAATGGTGGATAAACGGGCGGTTGTATGATGATCTCGTTACCGGGCTGCGTAAAAGCCATCACCGCCATGGTAAAGCCACAGACCACACCAGGGGTATACGACATCCATTCCGTAGGCACTTCCCATTGATGGCGTCGTTTCAGCCATCCCGCGATAGATTGGAAATAGGGCTCGTCCTTGAAATGATAGCCGTAGACGGGATGCTCGGCACGTTTGATGACGGCTTTGCGTACGAAGTCGGGCGTCTCAAAGTCCATGTCGGCCACCCACATGGGCAGCACGTCGGGATTGCCGAACACTTGCTTCCTCAAATCATACTTTACGCAGTTAGTATCAGCGCGATTGATAATTCTATCAAAATCGTATTTCATGGTATGTCAGTTTTAATGCGGCAAAGTTGCGAAAAATTTCGCGGTTTTTGCCGTGGCTAAGGAAAAAAGATGTAATTTTGCGGCGTCAAAACAGACAAATGGTTCATTCATTTCTTGGGGGAGTCGCATAGTGGCAATTGCAACAGACTGTAAATCTGTCCGGGTATCCGTTCGGTGGTTCGAGTCCACCTTCCCCCACGCAAAGGCGAGGCTACGGCTTCGCTTTTTTTTGTGACATTACCGCTTTTTTCAAAAAAAGTCGGGCTTTTTGTCGCAACATTAAAATATTTGTATATCTTTGCACTATAAATAAGCATTTTATGAAAATTTTTGTCGCCAAACTAGCTTTTAAGACCACTGCGGAAGACCTGAGAGCCTTGTTCGAACAATTCGGCGAGGTGGAGTCATGCAAGGTCATCATGGATCACGAAACTGGCCGTTCGAAATGTTACGGCTTTGTTGAGATGCCCAACGACGATGAGGCTTACAAGGCCATCGTGGAGACCGACGAGACCGTCTTTATGGGTAACGAGTTGCAGGTCAAGAAGTCGCGTCCCCAACCCGCCACGCCTCCCAAACCCGAAAAGCCTGCCCGTCCGAGACGTCCGCACCACCCGTATGTGCCGCCGGTACAAGAAGAATAAGGCGACATTTGTATTTTTTTAGACAAAGAAGATACGCGTTTCGAAAAAAAGCCGTATCTTTGCAGCCGCAAATCGCAAGATTGGCTTGCGCCGAATCAGAGATTTCAGCGTAGCTAAAAAGATGGTCTGGTAGCTCAGCTGGATAGAGCAACAGCCTTCTAAGCTGTGGGTCTTGGGTTCGAATCCCAACCGGATCACCATTTGGAAAGGACTTCTAACGAAGTCCTTTTTCTTTTCCCGTTCACATGAAAAATTTCCGTATTTTTGCAGCCAAATTACCCCATCATGATCCAAGCGACAGGCATATACAAATCCTACGGCAGCCTTGAAGTGCTCAAAGGCATCGACCTTCACATCGCCAAGCGCGAGATAGTGAGCATCGTTGGGGCTTCGGGCGCGGGCAAGTCCACCCTACTCCACATCATTGGCACCTTGGACAAGGCCGATCGCGGACAACTCATCATCGACGGCACCGAAGTCGGCAAGCTGAACGACACGGATTTAGCCGCCTTCCGGAACCAAAAGATCGGCTTCGTATTCCAATTCCACCACCTCTTGCCCGAGTTTACCGCCTTGGAGAATGTCTGCATCCCCGCCTACATCGGCGGCATGGGCAAAAAAGAGGCCACGGAAAGGGCCGAACAGCTGCTCGATTATCTGAACCTAAGCGACAGAAAGGACCACAAGCCCTCACAACTGTCGGGCGGCGAGCAGCAGCGTGTGGCTGTGGCCCGTGCCCTCATCAACCAGCCTGCCGTGGTGTTGGCCGACGAGCCCTCGGGCAACCTCGACTCGAAATCGGCTGAGGAATTGCACAAGCTCTTCTTCCGCCTTCGCGACGAGATGAACCAAACTTTCGTCATCGTCACCCACAACCCCACCCTGGCCCAGATGTCGGATCGCACCATTACCATAAAAGACGGAAAAATTTAACCTTCACCTATAATAAAAAAGCACGGTTTTCGTTAACTCATAGTTATAAGAACGAAAAATGAAAAGACAGATACTCTTCTCCTTGTTGTTTGGCACTGCGCTCGCATTGGGTGCCAACGTTGTTCAAGCCCAAAATGCCGAGTCCTACGAGTCGTTGATGCGTAAAGGCAACGAGAAATTCAACGCCAAGGACTTCATCAGCGCCAAGACCTATTACGAGATGGCACTGAAACAGAAGTCGGGCGACCCCACCGCCAAGCAGAAACTGACTGAGACCGTGAAGAAGATCCAGGAAGACGGTGCCCGTCAGGAGGTGTTCTATGCCCACCTGGATGCCGGCGACCAATACTATGGCCAACAGAAATACGAGGAGGCCTTGACGGAATATGAAGCCGCTCTGAAAGTCTTTCCCGAGGATAAATACGTTGGTGGCCAAGCCAGTGCGGTACGTGCCATCCTGCAGGAGCGCCAAGACAAACAAGACGCCTACGATTTGGCCATGAGCCAAGGCGAGGCTTTGTTGGCCGAGGACAACTTCGACGCAGCCATTATGCAGTTTGAAACCGCCAAGGGGATCTTCCCCAACGACAAGCTGCCTAAGGAGAAAATCGCTGAAGCCAAACAGAAGAAACAACTCTATACCGAAAAGGTCGCCCGTTTCGACAACCTCATGGAGGAAGCCCGTCAGTTTGGGTTGCGCAAGAACTACGAGGCTGCCATCGGCAAGCTCGACCAAGCCTTAGAGCTCTTCCCCGACGATATGGAAGCCAATGCCAAACGTAACGAATACCTTAGCGCAAAGGGTGTGGCTGACCAATACAACGGCATCATCGCCGTGGCCGACCAACTCTATGAGAACAAGGCCTATAAAGAGGCCAAGGTGCAATACCAAAGCGCTCTAGCCGTGGTGAAAGGTGACGCTTACGCCACCGACATGATCGCCCGTCTCGACCCGCTCATCGCACAACAAGACGCCGATGAGGCCGCACGCATCGCTGCCGAACAGGAAGCCGCTCGTCTGGCCGCCGAGGCCGAGGCTGCGCGTATCGCAGCGGAACAAGAGGCGGCACGTCTGGCTGCTGAAGCCGAAGCTGCAAGGTTAGCTGCCGAGGCTGAAGCCGCCCGTATCGCTGCAGAACAAGAGGCCGCACGCCTTGCCGCTGAGCAAGAAGCTGCCCGTTTGGCTGCTGAGGAGGCCGCCCGCATCGCAGCGGAGGAAGAAGCAGCACGCTTGGCAGCCGAGGCTGAGGCCGCGCGTATCGCTGCCGAAGAGGAAGCCGCCCGTCAGGCCGCACTCGCCGCTGCTGAGGCTGAGCGCCAGGCCACCATCAAGACCATGCTGGATGCTGCCGATGCCTTGTTCGACCAACAGGAATATGCCACTGCTAAGGTGAAATACCAAGAGGTTGTGGCCTTCGATGCGGGCAACCCCGTTGCCACCGCCAAGATCCAGGAGATCGATGGCATCTTCGCCCAGATGGCGGCTGAGTTGGAAGCCAATTACAACAAAGCCATGAGTGCCGGCAACAGTGCCATGACTGCGGAAAACTTCGCCGAGGCCATCGCACAATATCAGACGGCCTTGGCCTACAAGCCCGAAGACCCCACTGCCGCTGCACAGCTTGCCATTGCACAAAAGTCGGAGAGCGACCGTATCGCCGCACTTCGTAGCCAATACGAGAAGTTTGTCAAGGAAGGCGACGCCAACTTCAAGACCAACACCTTCGACAAAGCCATCGAGGCCTACACCAAGGCAGAGGAACTTGGTCTGGAGACCTACCCCACCGAGATGATTGCCCGCATCAGCGAGATCATCGAACAAAACAAGCTGTATGAGCTGAACAGCGAGCCTTTGATGTTGGCTGCTGGCGAAGCCAAGCGCTTTGAGTTCAACAAGATTGATGTGGCAGTGCGTCGTTCCAACTACATCATCATTAAGGTGCGCAACCCGCATCCTGAGAAGACCTTCCCGATGATCGTCTCCTTCGGCGGCGCCGGCGGTAAGAATGGTGGTTTCGTGCTGCCCATCGCTTCCACTGAAGAAGAAAAGACCTTCATCTTCCGCATCGGCTCACAGTACAAGTGGTTCAGCGAAGACAACACCTGGATTGAGATCATCTCCGAGAACAACGAAGTGGAAATCGGGAAACTGGAGGTTTCGAGAAGCAACTAAAACCTTTACAATACCTCGCCTGGTATCGACAACGGCAATTCTTCCGCTTCTTTAACGGCACTAATAGAATAGACGCTGTCGACCACGTACTTGCTCATGCCACGCCAAGGCAGGGCTCCGAGGTATTCCTTGTAATGCAACTCCACAAACTTGCCTGCACTGCGTTCCAGCTGCTTGGCTACATTCTCGTCTTTTACCGAGAAGTTGAACTCGTTCGACTGGATGGTGGCATTGCTGTTCTTGGAGTTGTAACCGGCTTGGATGAGGCGGCCTTCGTAGGTCTTGAAGACATAGCCTTTGTAGACGAATAGATTCAATTCGCCAGCCTTCACGCCGCTACCGAAAACGAAGTAAAACTTAAAGAACACAAAGCCTGCGGCGGCCAAAAGCAGGATGAAGCCCAATATGGCAAAGATTCTGCAACCCACTCTCTTTTTCTTGGGTTGTTTGGTTTCTTCTGAATATTCTTCCATTTTATTGTTGTTTTTGTTTCTTTTGATAATAATCGCAAATCTCAGTGATGCCGCATTCGCCACACTTGGGCTTGCGGGCCAGACATACATAGCGACCGTGTAGAATGAGCCAATGGTGCGCCTTAGCCATCACTTCTTCGGGCAGATGTGCCACCAAGGTCTTCTCCGTTGCCAACACATTCTTCGAGTTCTTGGTCAGGCCGATGCGGTTTGAGACACGGAACACATGCGTGTCGACCGGCATGGCTGGCTGGTCGAAGGCCACGGCCATCATCACATTGGCGGTCTTGCGTCCCACACCGGGAAGCTTCTGCAAGTCCTCCATGTTATTCGGAACGATGCCATTGAAATCGCTGACCAGGGTTTTTGCCATGCCCAACAGGTTTTTGGCCTTGTTGTTGGGATAAGAGATGCTTTTGATATAGGTGTAGATCTCTTCAGCTGTCGAATCCGCCATGTCGCGTGCTGTGGGGAAACGCTGGAACAAGGCAGGCGTGGTCATGTTCACACGCTTGTCGGTGCACTGTGCCGAGAGGATGACCGCCACCAGCAACTGATACGGGTCTTTGTACTCCAACTCCGTCTCGGCGACAGGCATGTGTTCCTCAAAATGGGCTACAAATGCGTCGTATTTCTGTTGTAACTTGGTTTTCATCAAATGATGTCTCCTTGTTCGTCGACAAGCACGCCCCAGCTCACAGCACTGATGCTGTCGCCCTCAAAGAAGAAGTCGATCATGGCATCCTCGAAGGACACACGAAGCTCTCCGTCTTCGGTCTCTTCCTCCAGCTCCTTGAAGCCATTGTCTTTCATCAGCTTGATGACTTCGTCTTTCTTGAGGTCGAACACTTTCTTGCCGTACAGCGTAGCCGCTTCATTCTCCGTTTCGAAGCAGGCCACCACCGACTTGGTGACGCCCTCAAAATAGATGTTCGTCTGGATGGCATCGTACTCGTAATAGATGGAGCGGTTGCCCGTCTCCTCCATGTCGCTCAACTCCTCATAAAAGTCGGGCATATTCAGCAGCTTGACCGTCTCGTCAAGCGACATTCCGAAAGGTATTTCGCCGTAGCCTTTCAACGGCATAATAGTAAAGTCTTTCATAGCTTTGTTGATTCGGCGGCTAAGATAGGCAAATTATTGGAACGCCAAGCAAAAAACGCGTTTTTTTCGTTTATTCAAAGCGAATCGACTTGGTGGGGCTGATGCGGTTGATGACCGAAGTGGGGATCAGCAACATCAGAACCCATAGCAAGAAGGTACCCAAGTTGATGAGGACCACCGTGCTGAGATGCAACTCAATGGGCACGGCGGAGAGGTAATAGGTTGCAGCGTCAAGCTTGATGAGGCCCGTGTGTTGCTGCAGGAAACAGAAGCCCAAGCCAATGACGTTGCCAATCAACATGCCGAGGAGCAGGATGCGCAAGGAACGGCGCAGAAACACCTCGCGAACGAATTTGTTGCTCGCGCCCATGGCCTTCAGCAGACCTATGGTCGAGGTTCGTTCAATGATGATGATCAGCAGCATGCTGATGACCGTGATGCCTGCCACAAGCAACATCAAGGCCATGATGAGCCATACGTTGGTATCGAGCAAATCGAGCCAATCGAAGATTTGTGGGTTGCTCTCGCGGGCGGTATAAGAGGCCAACTCGGAGGGCAAGGCATAATAGAGTTTCTCGTTGACTTGATCGACATTGGCATCCTTGTCTAATGCAATCTCAAGCAGTCCAGCCTCGTTGTCTTCCCATCCATTCAGCTTGCGTATTTGGTTGAGGTCGGCAAAGACAAAGCGCTCGTCAAATTCATAGAGCCCAGTTTCGAAGATGCCCTTAACCGTGAATTTACGGCCTCTCGCCTGCTGGTCCTTGTCGATGAACCATACCCGCACATCGTCGCCCACATTGAGCAGCATTTTGTCGGCTATCACCTTGGAGACGATCACATCGTTGGAGCGTTCTCCAGCTTGGTATTGAGGCGTCTCCCCTTCCAACATGCACTTGCTGAAATAGCTCCAGTCGTAACTTTCATCCACGCCCTTCAGTACCACGCCTTGTATCTCATCGTCGGTTTTGATCATGCCCGCCTTGTCGGCCACCATTTGGTAATGGGTAATGCCATCGACGGAGTTCAGCCTACTGACCAACACGGAATCTAATTGGAAAGGTGTCTCCTCCACCGACTCGTTCTTGTCGAGCGCCTGCACATGGATTGGGGCCACAAAGCCGATCACCTTGTCGCGAATCTGGTTCTTGAAACCCACCACAACCGCCCAAGCGATAAGCATCACGATGATGGCCAGGGCCACGCTCGTGACGGCCAATCGCATCACCGTCGAAGACAAATTTTCCTTCGACAGCGAAAAAATACGGTCAGCTATGAATTTTGGGCCCGACATTTGTAGGAATTTCAATAATTTTGCAAAAGTAAAAATAAAACCGAAATGAAACGCCAAATCTTTGCCATAGCCCTGCTCTTTTGTGCGCTGCTTCCGCAATGTCACGCCCAAATCCAAAAGACGGACACCGAGTCGCCAAAGACCACCGTCGAAGAAGACACTTCCATCGCCTTTGTCGATAAAGACCACTATGTCAGCGCCGCCATGCAGCTCGACGACTATCTGCCGATGCTTGAAGGCAAGCGCGTCGGTGTGGTCGGCAACCAGACCAGCATCATCGGCGAGACGCATCTGGTGGACAGTTTGCTATCCTTGGGTGTCGATATCCGTAAGATTTATACGCCCGAGCATGGCTTCCGTGGCAAGGCCGATGCTGGTGCCAAGGTCAACAGCAGCAAGGACGAGAAGACGGGCCTACCCATCGTTTCGCTATATGGCAAAAACAAAAAGCCCACGTCTGAGATGCTGCAAGGCATCGACGTCATCCTCTTTGATTTGCAGGATGTAGGTGTGCGTTTCTATACTTATATCTCCACCATGAGCTATGTGATGGAAGCCGCCGCCGAAAACGGACTTCCCGTCATCATCCTCGACCGCCCCAACCCCAACGGTTTCTATGTGGATGGTCCGGTGTTGAAAACGGAGAACAAGTCCTTTGTGGGCATGCACCGGGTGCCTGTCGTCTACGGCATGACTATTGGCGAATATGCCATGATGGTGAATGGCGAAGGCTGGCTGAAAGGCGGCATCAACTGTGACCTCACGGTGATACCCATTAAAGACTACAACCGCAACGCCATCTATGAACTCCCCGTGAAACCCTCGCCCAACCTGCCCAACTGGGAGTCGGTCTACCTCTACCCCACCTTGTGTTTCTTTGAGGGCAGCATCGTCAGCCTTGGGCGCGGCACCGAGACACCTTTCCAGGTCTATGGTCATCCTGATATGCGAGGCAGCTATACCTTCACGCCCAAGAGCACCAGTGGCGCTTCCAAACCCCTCTTGGAAGGCCAACGCTGCCGAGGCGAGAGCCTTGTGGAATATGCCCACGACTATGTCCACAATGCCAACGAGCTCCATATCGAATGGATCATAGAGGCCTATCAACAGCTGAAGGGCAAGGACTTCTTCATCGACTATTTCCGTCTGCTCGCGGGCGACAAGCAACTGCGCCGCGATATAGAAAACGGAAAAAGTGCAGACGAGATCCGCGCTTCGTGGGAAAACGACCTTGAATCGTTCAAGGCTATGAGGGAAAAATACTTGATGTACTGATCAAACAACACATAAAAAATGCCGCCAAGAAAACTCTCGGCGGCATTTTTTCATTTCAAATAAAGCTTTATTTTCTCGTTCTTCCAGGATACACCCTCAAGGCTTCTTCGAGGCACTTGATAGCGGCCTTCATGTCGTCGATGCAGATGCAATAGGTGATACGGGCCTGATGACGTCCCTTCTCGGGATCGGCATAGAAGCCTGTGGCGGGAGCCAACATCACCGTGGCACCGTTGTAGCTGAAGTCGGTGAGCAGCCACTGGCAGAACTTGTCGCTGTCGTCGATGGGCAGGTCGATGACGGTGTAGAAAGCACCCTTGGGCATCGGGCAGAAGCAGCCCGGGATTTTGTTGACGCCTTCGACGATGACGTTACGGCGGGCAATGTACTCGTTATACACACCGTCGAAATACGACTGCGGCGTGTTGACGGCAGCCTCGGCAAAGATCTGACCGAAGCTCGGCGGTGACAGACGGGCCTGAGCCAGACGCATGGCGATGGCGTAGACCTCACTGTTACGAGTCACCATGCAGCCCACACGTGCACCGCAGGCGCTGTAACGCTTCGAGACGGAGTCGAACAGGATGGTGTTACGCTCCAAACCCTCGAGCTGCATCACGCTGAAATGCTTGTGACCATCGTAGCAGAACTCACGATACACCTCGTCGGCGAAGAGATACAGGTCATATTTCTTGACCAGACCGGCCACCTTCAGCAGTTCCTCATGGGTGTAAAGATAACCCGTGGGGTTGTTGGGGTTACAGATCATGATGGCTCTGGTGCGCGGCGTGATGGCCTTCTCGAACTCCTCGATAGGCGGCAGGGCAAAGCCCGTCCTGATGTCGCTCGGGATGGTGACGATCTTGGCATCACACAGCTTGGCGAAGGTGTTATAGTTGGTGTAATAAGGTTCTGGGATGATGATTTCGTCGCCAGGGTTCAGGCACACGGTGAAAGCCATCTGAAGGGCTTCGCTGCCACCTGTGGTGACGATAATCTGGTTGGGCGTCACGTCGATGCCATGACGGTGGTAGTAGTTGCAGAGTGCACGGCGGTAGGAAGGAATACCGGCGGAATGGCTGTATTCCAGCACACCGTGGGTGGCAGGGAGTTCGCGGGCGGTATCGGCCAAAGCAGCAAGTGCGTCTTTAGGCGTCTCAATGTCGGGTTGTCCGATGTTGAGGTGATACACATGGATGCCACGCTCTTTGGCGGCATCGGCGAACGGGACAAGTTTACGAATTGCCGACTGTGGCAATTCCATACCTTTATTGGAAATTTGTGGCATAAGTTGTTGTTTTTGAATAAAAAGCCATCTAATACGAGATTAGACGGCTTTTATGATACATACGTTGTTATTACATTCAATTAATGGTTGTTGACGGGTGAACCGTTGCTGAAGCTGCTTTTCTTCTCCGGCAATGCCTCTGTAGGTTGGTCGAGCACGCGACCCTTGATGCGCAGCACCACGGTCGAGTTCTTAACGGCATTGGAGGTGACGGTAACAGTCTTGTTGATATTTCCAGCTCGATTGGTACGGTAGGTCACCTTGATGACATCAGATTCGCCAGGAAGGATGGGCTCATTGGGCCACGAAGGGATGGTGCAACCACAGCTTGACTTGGGCTTTTGCACGAGCAGAGGCTCGGTGCCAGTGTTGGTGAAACGGAACTCGCATTCGCCATTGCCGTTGTAAGGCACATCGCCGTAATCGTGAACGACTTTCTCGAACTCGATTTCAGGACCCATCGTTGCTTTCTTGTCTTGAGCCTTGGCCACGCCAGCCATAAGGAGCATGATACCAAGCAGGTAAATCACTTTCTTCATTGCTTATGATTTTAAAATTGTTGCAAAATTAGTAATTATTGTTGTTCGTTGTTCAATTATGCCATTTTTTCCAACAATTTTTACCTTTCTCAAAAACCGTACCAAAAAACAATCCCCCAAGAAAATCTTGAGGGATTGCCATACTTTTTAGCTCAGTCCTCTCTGTCCATAGATACACTTGGCTGTGCCTCGGTATGACATGGGCAGAAAGAGCTTTGATTTTACAGCAGGTGGCAAGTAACAGTCAGACCGGCCATCACGATGCTCACCATGCTCATCAGCTTGATGAGGATGTTCAACGAAGGACCTGACGTATCCTTGAACGGGTCGCCGACGGTGTCGCCCACGACGGTGGCCTTGTGGTTGTCAGAACCCTTTCCGCCGAAGTTACCTTCTTCGACATACTTCTTGGCGTTGTCCCAAGCACCGCCCGAGTTGGCCATGAAGACAGCCAGGACGAAGCCCGTGCTCAAGCCACCGATCAACAGACCGAGGACACCGGGAACACCCAGGATGACACCCGTCAGGATCGGGACGAGGATGGCGAGGATGGAAGGTACCAGCATTTCATGTTGTGCACCCTTCGTGGAGATGGCCACGCAACGCTCATAGTCGGGTTCGGCCTCACCTTGGAGGATGCCCTTGATGGTGCTGAACTGACGGCGGACTTCCTCCACCATCTTCTGGGCGGCACGGCCCACGGCATTCATCGTCATGCCGCAGAACACGAAGGCCATCATGGCACCGATGAACACACCCACAAGAACGACGGGGTTCATCAGGTTGACGTTATAGGCATTCATGAAGTCGACCAAAGTGGCTTTGGCGGCTTCAACGCCATTCGGCAAGGCTTGACCCACACGGATGAGGGCCAGCTTGATTTCCTCAACGTAAGAGGCCAACAGGGCGAGAGCCGTCAGAGCGGCAGAACCGATAGCGAAGCCCTTACCGGTGGCAGCGGTGGTGTTGCCGAGGGCGTCGAGAGCGTCGGTGCGGTGACGCACTTCAGGATCGAGGCCACTCATTTCGGCGTTACCGCCAGCGTTGTCGGCGATGGGACCGTAAGCGTCGGTAGCCAAGGTGATGCCCAAGGTGGAGAGCATACCCACGGCGGCGATACCGATACCATAAAGACCTAACGACAGATTCTCAGGCGTCAGAGCGACATGGAAGCCATTAGCGCAGAGATAAGCAAGGATGATGGCGCAGCCCACGGTGACCACCGGGATGGCGGTGGAGAGCATACCAAGGCCCAAACCAGAGATGATGACCGTGGCGGGACCCGTCTTGGAGCTTTCGGCCACCTTTTGAGTGGGCTTATAGCTCTGCGAAGTATAGTATTCCGTTGATTTACCGATAATCACACCAGCCAGCAAACCGACCACCACTGACATGGAAACATGCCACCATTGGTTGGTCTCGGTGCCAAACAGCCAAGCGAAGATGCCGAACGTGGCGGCAGCAATCAGGATGGCAGCGGTGTTGGTACCACGGCTCAAAGCACCCAGCAGTTGCTTCATGCCAGCGCCTTCCTTGGTCTTCACGAGGAAGATACCGATGATGGAAAGGAGCACGCCCACGGCGGCAATCAGCATAGGAGCAAACACGGCTCTGTACTGCATGCCTTCGACAGCGGAGGTGGCAAAAGCGGAAGCACCCAAGGCCATGGTAGCCAAGATAGAACCAGCATAGGATTCATACAGGTCGGCACCCATACCAGCCACGTCACCGACGTTGTCGCCAACGTTATCAGCGATGGTGGCGGGATTGCGCGGGTCATCCTCGGGGATGTTGTACTCGGTCTTACCGACGAGGTCGGCACCCACGTCAGCAGCCTTGGTGTAGATACCGCCACCCACACGGGCAAACAGAGCCTGCGTGGAGGCACCCATACCGAAGGTCAGCATGGTCGTGGTGATGGTGACCAGGTGGTCTTCAATACCGATGAAATGATCCAAAACGAGGAACCACACGGAGACGTCGAGCAAGGCGAGGCCCACGACGACGAGACCCATGACGGCACCTGAACGGAAGGCGACTTTCAGACCGCTGTTCAACGACTTACGGGCGGCATTGGCCGTACGAGCCGAGGCATAGGTGGCCGTCTTCATGCCGAAGAAGCCTGCCAAGCCCGAGAAGAAACCGCCGGTCAGGAAGGCAAACCATACCCAGCCGTTCTGCAAGTCAAACAAACTCATTACGAAGAAAAGGATGGCCAAAATGATGAACACGATGATCACCACTTTGTACTGCTGCTTCAGGTAAGCCATGGCTCCCTTACGGACATGTGCAGCGATTTTCTTCATTAAGTCCGTACCTTC
Source organism: uncultured Bacteroidia bacterium (assembly GCA_902786745.1). GTDB lineage: Bacteria > Bacteroidota > Bacteroidia > Bacteroidales > F082 > Limimorpha. Next base: position 78,400 of record CADADR010000002.1, on the reverse strand, counting down.
GTCTTCTTTCATCATCTGTTTGTAGAAAATGAAAGCAAATGTCAGCGCCAACACTGAGGCGACCAACACAATGTAAGGAATGCTGTTAATCATAAGATTGATATTTAGTTAAACTTATTATTGTTCTAAACAAGATTCCTTCATGGTCGTATTTACAACCTTTAGAGGGGACAAAAATAAGGACAAATTATATTGAAATGAAATTTTTTTGCATAGTTTTTTTCGGAAAGGCAACTTTTTTTGCTCGTTTCCAAAAAAGTCCCTACTTTTGACGATTGAAGGAAGAAGGTTTTGTTTCAAAATAGGAACCTAATTATCAGTTCTTTAGCGGGACAGGCCTTCCCCACCCTTCCCAAAACGAGCAAAAATGAACAAAGTCAGTTTGGAAATCATAGGTTTGACCTACAGCGAATCCTCAACAGGAGCGTATGTCTTGATCTTGGGCGACAAGAACTCTCAACGTCGTCTGCCCATCGTCATCGGCAGCGCTGAGGCCGAATCCATCGCCGTGGGCATCGAGAAGCACAAGAACGGCCGTCCCCACACCCACGACCTCTTCCTGAGGTTTGCCAAGGAGTTCGGCGTCGAGATCAGCGAGGTGGTCATCAACCGCTTCCGCGACGGCGTGTATTATGCTATGCTGGTATGCAAACAAGGCGACGACCTGACGATGATCGACGCGCGCCCCTCCGATGCCATCGCCATTGCGGTGCGCCTAGGCTGCGAAATCAATGCCTACGAGAGCGTGATGGAGGAAGCTGGTATCATTATGGATGACATTGAGAAGCCAAGACCCGAAGCGCAGGACGATGTTATTATTAATAAAGGTAACGAAGACACTAGCCTCGACATGCTCGACATAGAGGCTTTGGAGGACTTGCTTCAAGAAGCCATCGACAACGAAGATTATCAACGCGCGGCACAGATCCGCGATGAAATTAATGGGAGAGTGTAGAGTTTAGAGTTTAGAGAAATACAACAAATAAAATAGAAAAATGAAAGCAATCAAGTTTCGTTTAATCGTGATGAACTTCCTCATCTTTGCCGTATGGGGAGCTTATCTTTGTTCATTGGGCATCTATCTCAGCAAGATCGGTATGGGTGCCAACATCGGCAAATTCTTCGCCATCCAAGGCATCGTTTCCCTTTTCATGCCCGCCTTGATGGGTATCGTGGCCGACCGTTGGATCCCGGCCCAGAAGCTGTTGGGCATCTGTCATTTCCTCGCCGCCATCTTCATGGCTTTGGCGGGCTACATGGGCTATAAATATGGCAGCGCCGTCAGTTTCGGGCAGCTGTTTCCCTATTATGCCATCAGCGTGGCATTCTTCATGCCGACCATTGCCTTGGGCAACTCGGTGTCATATAACGCCTTGACGCAGGCTGGACTCGACACGGTGAAGGCCTTCCCTCCCATCCGTGTGTTCGGCACCATAGGTTTCATCCTCTCGATGTGGATTGTCAACTTCACGGGCTTTAAGGATGGCTACCAGCAATTGTTTGTCTCTGCCGCTTGGGGTATCGTCCTCGCCATTTATTCGTTTACTTTGCCGAACTGCCCTGTCAACAAGAATGTGGAGAGCAAGTCGTTTGTCGACACCTTCGGTCTGCGTGCCTTTGCCTTGTTCAAGGACGCGCGCATGGCTGTGTTCTTCATCTTCTCCTTCCTCTTGGGCATGTGCCTGCAGGTGACCAATGGCTTTGCCACGCCTTTCCTGGATGCCTTCGGACAGTCGCCGGAATACGCCAACGCCTTCGCTGTGAAGAACAACGTCTTCCTGTCGTCCATCTCACAGGTTTCCGAGACGCTTTGCATCCTGCTGATTCCCTTCTTCCTAAAGAAGTTCGGCATCAAGAAGGTGATGCTCATCGCCTTTGGCGCATGGGCTTTGCGTTTCTTCTTCTTGGGTGCCGGCAGTCCCACGGGCTTCGGTCTCGTGCTCTTCATCCTCTCAATGATCGTCTACGGCGTGGCCTTCGACTTCTTCAATATCAGTGGCTCGCTTTTCGTCGACCAAAACACCGACGAGAAGATCCGTAGCAGTGCCCAAGGCGTGTTCATGATGATGACCAACGGCCTCGGTGCCACCATCGGTTCGTTCTGCGCTCAGGCTGTCGTCAACCACTTCACCCTTGGCAAGACCAACTTCAACGAACTGATGGCGGGCTGGTCACACGCATGGTATGTGTTTGCCGCCTTCGCCTTCGTGGTCGGAATCCTGTTTGCCCTGTTGTTCAAGTACAAGCACAATCCTGAACAAAACCAATGAAACAATACCTAGACTTACTTCAGTATATCCTCGACCACGGCCATCAGAAAGGCGACCGCACGGGTACCGGCACCATCAGTGTGTTCGGTTATCAGATGCGTTTTGACCTCTCTGAAGGTTTCCCTCTGGTGACGACGAAGAAGGTGCACCTGAAAAGCATCATCTACGAGCTGCTGTGGCTGCTGAAGGGCGACACCAACATCCAATACCTCCACGACCATAAAGTCTCCATCTGGGACGAATGGGCTGACCAAAACGGCGACCTGGGGCCCGTCTATGGCGCACAATGGCGCAATTGGAACAACGAAGGCATCGACCAGATAGCCGAGGTGGTGAAGAGCATCAAGGAAAACCCCAACAGCCGTCGTCATATCGTCACGGCGTGGAACCCCAGCGTGCTGCCCGACGAGCATGAGAAGAATTTCGCTGCCAATGTGGCGGCAGGCAAGGCGGCACTCCCACCCTGCCATGCCTTCTTCCAGTTCTATGTGGCCGACGGCAAACTGTCGTGCCAGCTCTACCAACGTAGTGCCGATGTGTTCCTCGGTGTGCCGTTCAACATCGCCTCCTATGCCCTCCTCACCATGATGATGGCGCAGGTGTGCGGCTTGCAGCCCGGCGACTTCGTCCATACCTTTGGCGACGTACACATCTACAACAACCTCATCGAGCAGGTGAAGACCCAACTCTCGCGCACGCCGCGTCAGCTGCCCACCATGCGCCTCAACCCGGAGGTCAAGAGCATCTTCGATTTCAAATACGAGGACTTCACGCTTGAAAACTACGACCCCTGGCCTGCCATCAAGGGCGAGGTTTCGGTATGATTATTGATAACAAAACAAGAAAAACGATCATAATATGACTATTTCCATTATCGTCGCCATGGCCGCCAACCGCGCCATCGGCATCAACAACCAGCTCATCTGGCACAATAGCAACGACTTGAAGCACTTCAAGAAGGTGACCTCGGGACATTGTGTCATCATGGGCCACAACACCTGGCTCTCGTTGCCCGGACAGAAGGCATTGCCCAACCGCCGCAACATCGTCATCTCCGACCGCTTGGATAAAGCCCCGGAGGGCTATGAACTGGCCACCTCCATACCTCAAGCCCTCGAGATGGCACAAAACGAGGACGAGGTCTTCATTATGGGCGGTGGAAGCATCTACGAACAGTTCCTTCCCAAGGCCGACCGCCTCTATCTGACCCGTCTGGATAAGGAGTTTGAGGCTGACACTTTCTTCCCTTATATCAATTTCGACGAATGGGAACTGGCCGACCTCGAAGTCGTTGACGACGACCCACAAGTCGACTACAGCTACCGCTTTGAGGTTTGGGAGAGAAAACAGGCCTAAAGTATTATCCACATACCAATAAAAAACGGTTGCCCCAAACGAGGCAACCGTTTTTGTTTCGGCATCAAGTTTTATTACTTGATGATGGTGATGCGTTTGGTGATTTCACCTTGTGAGGTGGCCACGCGCACCATGTAAACGCCAGTCTCAACATTCATGTTGATGACGGCCTTATTGTCTTGGCAGTTCTGCTCAAACACCTTCTGGCCCACCAGGTTGTAGACCGTCACGTGGCTCAGGCCTTCGGCCTCGACTGTGAAGGAGCTTGTGGTAGGATTGGGGAAGATGGCCACGCTGCCAGCCTCCAGTTCGTTGACGCCGTCATAGGAATACGGAGCGTGCAGATAGAACTGGTTGTGGTCGTTGATCCAATAAGCAGGAGCCGAAATGCAATCGCCGAGGCTATGATAGACGGCGTAGAGCTTGTAATAGTAGTCGCCTTCTTGGTTGGCGCTATTGTCGGTGTAGCTGGTGGCAGTAGCACTCAGCGACTTGACTCTTTCATAGGTGCCTTCCTCACCGAACTTTCTGAAGAGGTAGTAGCCAGAGAGACCTTCAGACGGCTCGGGCTTTTCCCATTTCAGTTTGATTTTGAAGTTGCTGCCAGTGTATTCGAAGTCGAGGTTGGTGGCAGGATAGCAAGCACCAGAAGTGGCGCATGACTCGTTGGAATACTGACCATTCTCGCCGCCATCATAGAGATAACCGATCACATAGCAGTGGCCGCCAATGGTGGCGTTCTCGTCAACGAAGGAAGTGCCTTCAGGAATCAGGCGATAGAGCAAACCGTCGCGGTAAACGACATAGCCATAGCCGTTGTCGCGGATGGGATCCCAAGAGACATTGATGTTGGTGGGGTTCTCATCATCGACCAAGGCGACGCAGTTGGTAGGAACGCCATCGCCGACGGCATTGCCGCAGGTGTTGCTGCCCTCATAGAACACGCCCACAGGCATGTCATCCGAGCTGCCGCTGTAAGTATATACGGTGTTGTTCTGCGAATCCTTAATGGTGAAAGCCATGTTGAAGCTACCCGTTTGAGTCGGGGCAGTCCAAGCAAACGAGACGTTGCCCAGCGGCATGTCAACCGGGAAGCTCTGGACTGAGGAGTTCGTGGTGGTCACCGTGGCGAACTCGGTACCGGCGGCATTGTAGACGTGGATCTTGCCACCACGGAAGCCGGTGAAGGAAGCTTGGCTGACGTTGATGGTCCAACCGCAGGTGGGGCCAAAACCAATCTTGTTGGAATAAACGATCTTACCGTGGTTGCCATTGGTAACAGCATAAACGGTGTAGATGAAGTAATCGAAACGCGGGACGCTGTTGTCGGTGATAGTCATGTTGGCACCAGGAGTCACGTTGTCCTCGGTGTAGATGACTTGGCCGTCGCGGCAGACCACGATTTGATCGATGCTGCTGAGGTTGCTATTGTTCAAAGCCTTGGAAGGATTGGTCCAAGAAACGGTGGCAGCCAGCTCGTTGTTGGCGGCAGGCGTCACAGTGAGGTTAGCGGGAGCCTGGGCGGTCGTGTTGTAGACTTCAGTGGGGACGAAGTTGAAGATAGCGCCATCGCTCGAGTTGTAGTCGATTTGGTCGAAATCATAGAAATCGTCGCCGCTGCCGCTCCAACCCCAGTTGTAGTGGAAGAAGCCTTCGTCGTTATAACCATCGCACACGAAAGCGTGGCCACCTTCAGGACTTTGGCCAGAATAATAGAGAGGCCATCCCATATCGAACGATTCCTTCAGCATCTGGCTCCAGTTGTCGTAAGTATAGTTGTCTCTTCCTCTCAGCACAGCTTGGTTGGTGTAGCCAAAATACTGGGTGATTCTGGAAGGCACATCCTGAGAATAGGCACCGCTACCGTCGATGGCATAGTGCATGTCAACAGCAATACCGCAGTGATACATAAGCAGAGCTACGGCTTCAATCTCTTCTTGAGGTGAGTTGTTGGTGAGCTTGTTGGGCATCTTGTCCCATTCGTAAGTGGTGGCACCGAAGTTGGCCGTCAAGGGGCCAAAGCCCGAGTTGTAGTTGGTATGGCTACCTGTGCCTTGCAACGGGTGGTTCCAATACTTCATCACCTGGCTCATGGCAGTGGCAACGCAACCGGCATAGACACGGCCACCAGGACCGCCAGCGGCTTGAGGGCAGAAATAGTTGTAAGGGGAACCTTGGTCCCATTGGGTCTGAACGAGATAGAACTCACCACGGCCGCCATTGCGTGAAATCAGTTTACCTGAGTTCATCACACTCTGCCATTCGGCAGCGACTTTAGGCGTGGCTTTGCCCGTATTCTTTCCGGTACGGCTGGCAATCAACTGGTTGAGCATATAGCCCAGCTCAGGGTTGATGTTAGTGTCGAAACTACGATTCTTTGAATAACCGATGATAGGACGATAGAAGTCATCGGCCGAGACCATGACGAAACCATCGTTGCCTACATTAAACACATAGAAGCAGGCTTCGCCACGGGTGGAAGTGCCCGTATAGACCAAGGTGAGCTCCTGGGCCTGACGCGACTGCTCGAAGTTGGCTTGGACAAACTGTTGTCCCACATACTTGGCCTGGCTCACACCGACCGGGTTGGCTTGCACCAAACCGAGGCCGAAAACCAAGGCAAGCATAGTCATTAAATACTTTTTCATTGTAGTGTGGTTTAAAATTAGATTCTGTTTAAGCGTGCAAATATAGATATTTTCCATTAATAACGTGTGGTTTGCGGAAAAAAACGCCATCAATGGACAATGGCCACGCGACGTGTCACCAAGCCTTGTGAGGTCTGCATTTTCACGAAATAGATGCCCTCACTCCATCCCTCAACGCTGACATTCAACATATTGGAATCACATTTTGCATCATAGACCAGCTGACCCATCTGATTGTAGACCGACACTTGGGTCATGCCTTCAGCCTCGATTTGGAGGTTGTGGTCGGCGGGATTGGGGAAGAGACGGGCCGAACTCTCGTTTTCGGGCACCGAAGTCGGCGAGTAATAGACATGCAGATAGAACAGGTTCGGGTCGTACTTGACAGCAGCGGGTGACGAAGTGCAGTCGGTGGCACTGTAGTACGCGTACAAGCGATAATAATAGTCCCCCTGTACGTTGGCCGTATTGTCGGTAAAGGAAGTGGCACTGCTATTGAGCAGTTTGATGCGAACGTAAGTGCCGTCTTGACCGTCTTTTCTAAACAGATAGTAACCCGACAAGCCATCAGCATTCACCGGTTTGTCCCAAGTCAGCTTAATTTTATAGTTGTTACCCACGTATTCATACCAGAGGTTGTAGGCTCCAAGGCAGTCGCCCGCCGAGGCGCAGGTCTCGTTGGACGGGTCGGACTCGCCACCGTGATTCAATGCCGTGACCGTGTAGCAATGTCCCTCAGTGATGCCTTCGTCGACGAATCTGAGCTCTGTTGAGAAGCCATACAAGTGCTCGTCGCGATAGATGTTGAAACCATAATCAGGAACGACACCGTCGTTTTCCCAAGTCAAGACCGCATCATCGCCTTCCATCTCTGCCATCAGATGGGAAGGCGCCGTCGTGACCAAAGTATTGCCACAGCCATTGTTGACATCAAACAAAACGCCTTCGTCCAAACCCGTCGTACTTCCTTGATAGGTGTAAACCGTGTTGCCCTGAGCGTCCTTGATGACCATTGAGATGTTGTTCACCGTGTTGTTGGGTGCTGTCCAGCCGAAGCAAGCCTTACCCACCGGCATGGGGAAGTCTGACGTAGCGGGTACGGAATTAGTGATGGTAAAACGTTGAATTTCTTTGCCTGTGGTGCTGTAGAGCGACAGATAACCGCCATTCCAGCCTTGGAAAGCCGAGCTTTGCATGATGATCTTCCAATCGCAAGTCGGGGCCACCAGCTGTTTCTCCACCTTAGCCGAGGCGCCACGCTGTCCGCCCAACACGGCATAGACAGCATAATCGAAGACGTCATAATAAGGGACGCTTTCGTCCACAAAACTCATGTCGGCACCCGGGGCAACGTTATCTTCGGTATAAATAACCTCACCATCGCGTTCCACGACGATTTGGTCGATAGCCGTCAGCGTGGCGTTGGTCAAGGTGATTGAAGGATTCTTCCACGAGATGGAAGCCATCAGCGTGCCGTCTTGGGAAGGAATCACATTCATATTGGTGGGAGCATTGGGCGTAGCTGAATAGACCTCGGCAGGCACATAGTTATAGATGACACTCTCGCCATCGGTATAGCCATGTTCATCGATGTTGAACCAATCGTCGCTGCTGCCGCTCCAGCCCCAGTTGATATGAACCATATCATGATCGTTATAACCATCTACCACATAGGCATGACCGCCACCACGATGCACCATGGGCCAGCCCATGTCGATGGCATCCGTCAGCAGACGCATATAGCCTTCGTGGGTGTAGTTTTCGCGATAAAGATTGTCCATACGGTCGGTATAGAAGAAATAGGCAGGCATGGTCTGGCAAAGCTTGCCTGTCACCGCGCCGCTGCTGGTGGGACGGTAGTTCATGTCAACGCTCACACCAACATGATAAATCAGCTGAGCCACCGCCTCGATCTGTTCAATCGGAGAATTGGCGGTGATGGCGTTAGGCATATTGTCCCAGTCGTAGGTGGCCTCGCCGAAATTGACAGTCAAGGGGCCGTATTCCGGATGGTCCTCGGGATAATAGGTGTAGCTCCCCTGCCCGTGGATGGGATGGTTCCAGAACTTCATCAGCTGGGCGGCCGCCGTAGCCACACAGCCCGCATAGCAGTGACCGCCAGGGCCACCTTCGCCTTCCGGGCAGAAATAGTTATAAGGATAATTCTGGTTCCACGTGGTCTGAACGAGGTGGTCGTCTCCCCTACCGCCATGACGCGAGACAAGACGTCCCGTCTTTTCGAGCATAGCCCAGTCGGCGGCAACTGAAGGTTGTGCTGACGAGGCTTGGGAGGCCTTCATCACCCCTTGGCGAACGACTTCGAGGAAGTCGACCATAGCCGGAGCCATGTCGTTTGGATTGAACGTGTCGCTATAAGAATAGCCGATGATGGGACGATAGTTGTCGTCGGCAGCAAGGATGACAAAGCCAGCCTCGCCAACGTTAAAGACGTAATAGCAAGCGTCTCCCCTGTCGGAATAGGCGGTTTGGACCAAATTCAGCTGATCACACTGACGGGTGAACTCGAAATTGGCTTTCACGAATGACTGACCCAAGCGGCTTGCGGTGGCTTGGTCGACCGGACGGGCCTGAAGCGCGATGCTTGAAAGCGCCAGAACCAGCATGGTAAAGATGGTTTTTCTCATAGTAATTCCTTTCTGGTTTAAGCGGCAAATATAATAAAAAAAGGAAACATGCGACGCATGTTTCCCTTTGTTTTGGTTCATTTTGTACTGAAATGCATCAGTGCATCACAGCAAAACGTTTGGTCACGGTGCCATTGGCAGCCTTGATGCTGATGGTGTAGACACCCGAAGCCAGGCTTGAGGTGCTGATGACCACGCCGTCTTCGCTGCAACGTTGCATCATGACAACTTGACCCATGGCATTGCAGATGGTGACCTGCTGCAGGCCTTCTGCCTCAACACTCATCAAAGTGTTGGCGGGGTTGGGATACACCTTATAGCCTTCTTCGACATCTTCGCTTACCGAAGTTACCTCGATGTAGACATAGTCGGTCTCGTCATCGACCCAAGCGGGCGTCGACTCGCAATAGCTGCGGAAAGCGGTCACTTGATAATAATAGCCGCCAGCATCGGTCATGTCGAAATACTCGTGGAGGGTCTTGTCGACGGTGGCGATTTCAGTGTAGTCAACACCGTCTTCGCTACGGTACACCTTGAAGGACTGTGGCTCGCCATCATACTCCCAAGTCAGCAGGGTGCCGAAGCCGTCGCCCGTCCACTGGTACTCACCGTTCAAATTGGTCGGAGGCAGACAGCCGCCGCAGTCGTTGTCACCCGCATAAAGCGTGGCGGGAACCTGGTTGGAGTTACCGGTGTAGGTATAAACCGACTGGTTGTTGGAGTTCTTGATGTTGATGGTCAGGCTTTGTACTGCGGTCGAAGGAGCCACCCAGCTGAAGGTGACATCACCCTCGGGCATGCGGATCTGCTGGCTGATAGGCGTAGCTGTGGTCATCGTGATTTCCTCAATGACTGTGCCGAAGGAATTCTTCACTTGGATCTTACCGCCGTTCCAGCCTTGGAAGTTGGTGGTTTGACCGACCACTTTCCAGGTGCAGGTGGGACCATATTGATATTGGAACTTTGCAAAACGACCTTTCACGTTATTGGAAAGGAAGTACAAGGTATAGGTGTAGCAGTCGAAATCAGGCACGTTGTCCTCAAACTGCATCACTTCGCCAGGCACCAGGTTGCTTTGTGTGAAGATCTGCTGGCCGTTACGGAGCAGCACCACTTGGTCGATGTTTTCCAAGGTATTGCCCCCCAAAGAAGTGGTGGGGTTGGTCCAGCTCACGATACCCGTCTTGGAATGGGCGTTCTCGGCCGAGACACCAAGGTCTTCCACAGCGGGAATCAAGCCGTTGTAAACATAGTCGGGAATATAATCAAAGATGGCGGCTTGACCTTGGTTGAAGCTACCGTTCCAACCCGTGTTAAGGGCGTCGATGGCATAGTAGTTATTGAGTGATCCACTCCAGCCCCAGTTGAAATAGAACTTACGGTCGCTCTCACGATAGCCACAGCAGGCGAAGGCGTGACCACCAGAGTCGTCGCTACCGGAATAATACAGCGGGAAGCCTTCTTCCAAACTGGCAATCAACATCTCCTCCCAATCGAACTTGGAGTAGAGGTCACGATCCATACGGGTGGCATGGTCGGTGTAGCGGAAATACTCGGCAATCGCAGGGGGAACATCCTGTGAATAGGCACCAGATGAACCGCCACCATACATCATGTCGACCGACACACCGCAGTGATACATCAACGTGGCAACGGCTTGGTAGTTGGAGTTGTTGCAGGAGTTAGGCATATTAGCCCAATCGTATGTGGTGGCACCGAAATTGACCGTCTGCATAGGATATCCCTCAGGCGTATAGCTGTGCTCGCCATTGCCTTGGATGGGCCAATTCCAGTATTTCATCACCATCGACATGGCGGTAGCCACGCAGCCAGCGTAGGCATGGCCGCCAGGACCACCATGGCCGGAGGGGCAATAGGCATTGTAAGGGCTATCCTGGTTCCAAAGCGTGGTCAGCAATGGGGCGACGTCGCCACGAGTGCTGCGGTTGTCGTTCTCGAAACCATCCTTAGCCACATGCATCCATTCGGAAGCCACTTCCATCTCAGGTTCAAAGTTATTGGCTTGTGCATAGGCGATCTGGCGTGCATAGAAGCGCAGGTAGTAGGCAAAGCCGTCAGGCATGTTGTTCAGGTCGACGCTCTCCTCGTCGGAGAAGGCAAGGATAGGACGAGCCACATCGTCGGCTGAGACAAGGACGAAGCCATGGTCGAAATTGAAGACGTAGACGGCGGGGTTGCCGTTCTCGGCTACCTCGGTGTAGGCCAAATTAAGCTCGATGGCCTGTCTGGCAGAATGGCTCTGCACATACTTCATACCCAAATGACGTGCTTGATCCACGCTGACCGGCGAGGCTACGGCTTGACCCATCAACAGGGCCAAAGTCATCATCAGAAATAAAGGTTTTTTCATTGTAGTTTGATATTAAATTATTGATTATAAATTATTTATATTTTAATCACTTTCTGCATAACGGAACTAGTTGAAGTGCTTACTTTCACCAAATAGACACCGCTTTGCAGGCTATTCAAATCAAGGTTCACCGCACCGTCTTTTGCTGATTTTTCCATCAGGCATTGGCCGACAAGGTTATATATACTGACTATGGTCATGTTTTCAGCTTCAATGGTCAGCAGACCCGATGTGGGATTGGGATAAAGGCCGACCATTCCCACGTTTTCACCGACCGATAAGTTGGAGAACCTGACAAAGTCTTCACCATTTTCGGTGAGTGCAAACTCTGACAAACACTCAGGATAAATGGCTTGCACCTGAAAAACCATGTCATACATGTCTATCGGACAAGATTCTTCCCAAGCATTACTCATAACCGCTATATGCAACGTATCATGCGCAATCATGTCGATACGTGTAAGCTCATAACCATCAGGAACACGGTCTTCAGGAACCTCCCATGTAACATGCATAGTATTCAAATCGTCCAACTCGCCAGCCAAATTAACGGGTGCCGAGCAAGGCAAGACGGGCGGTTCGGCTGTAGTGACACAGGCTTCGTTGGAAACCTCTTGGAAGTCGGTGCCATGGGCGACGACTTGATAGCAGTAAGTGTTCCCTATCTCTATGTTTTGGTCCTCAAAAACGGTCTCAGTGGCTTCGCCAATCTTCACGCCATCGCGCATAATGTCATAAGAAGTGGCTTGGTAGGCAACTCTCCATTGCAGGCTGACCGCAGTGGCTTCGTCGTTCAGCACGGCTTGCAGGTCACGCGGGGCGTTGCTCCAGTCCACCTCTACAAAGAACCTGTCAGCATTGAACCGGTCGTTGGCATAGGCTGAGTTGCAGTCGATATCGCGGTAAAAGGCAGTCACTGCGTACTGATAGGTCGTGCCAACGGCAGCGGTGTTGTCCTTGTATGAGAGTGTACTCGCATTCAAATTCTTGATACGCTTGAACGGGGTGTCATCGGTCTTACGATAAACGACATAACCCGTCACGTTTTCGTTTTCAGCAGCCGACCAGTTCAGTTGCACTTTGTTATTGGTGGTGTAGGTGTAATAGAGGTCGACAGGAGGCTCGCAACCTGTGCCCGAGGTGGCGCAATACTCGTTGGAGTTGGCCGTCTCACCGCCAGTGCAGAGGGCAGTCACATAATAGCAGTGTCCACCAATGTCGGTGTTTTCGTCGATATACTGAAGCTCGTGCGCCATATTGAAGAGGAAGCCGTCGCGATAGATGTTGTAGCCAAACTCAGGGGCATGGTCCGAATCCCAAGTGAGGATGATGTTTCTGTCGTTTTCGGGGTCGACGGTGGCCTTGAGGTTATAAGGTGCCTCACAGGTGTTCTCGTTGCCGCAGCTGTTGTTCAAAGTGCGTAAGATGCCGGCTTCCAATCCCGATGAAGGACCTTCGTACTGATAGACGATTTGGTTCTCGGCGTCTCTGATCTTGAACGACATATTGCTGATGTTGGAATTGGGCTCCACCCAATAGAGGTTGTTGTTGCCCAAGGCCATCTGGAATGTCTGTATGCTGGCCGTAGCCTGTGTGGTGGTTAGGAAGTCGATGTAGGAACCGGCAGCATTCTGCACGGTGATGCCACCGCCGTCCCAGCCTTGGAAGCTTGACGAGGTCATGATGACTTTCCAGTCGCAATAAGGTCCAAACACGCCTTTGACATGTGTGGTTCGGCCGTAGTTGTTGCCACTGACGGCCAGCACCGTGTAGTCAAACTGATCGAAGAAAGGCACCTCATCGTCGTAAGTCATAGCTTGACCAGGGGCGACATTGGTGAGTTCTTGGACGATAAAGCCGTTGCGTTTGACGATGATCTTGTCAATATTGGTCAAGGTCTCCCCTGCCTCGGTCTCAGTGGGGTTGGTCCAGCTGAGGTGGCCGATACGCGAGACGTCGCTGTCAATATTCACACTGAGGTTTTCCGGAGCCTTTGGCATCTGGTTATAGATATAATCGGGAACGAAGTCGTAAACGATGGCTTGGCTTCCCGAAAATTCAAAGTTTTCTCCGTCGATCATGAGGAAACCACCACCTGATCCACCCCAGCCGTAGTTGAAGTTGAACAAGTCGTCTTCATCGTAGCCGTCGCAAATGAAAGCATGACCACCGTCTTCGCCTTGGCCAGAGTAATACAGCGGGATGTGTTGGTCGATATAGGTCTTCAGCAAGGCAATCCAGTTGTCGTAGGTACCGCTTCTGCCGAGATAAGTGGCATGGTCGGAATACGAGAAGTAATTGCTGATTGCCACGGGCACGTCAGGAGAAAAGGCACCGCTGCCGCTGGGCTCATACATCATGTCGACCGAGACGCCGCAGTGGTACATCAGGGTGGCCACAGCCACCTTTTGTTCTTGAGTGGAGCCGTAGTTGTAATTGTCAATCATGTTGTCCCAGTCATAAGTGGTGGCACCGAAATTGGCGTATTGCTCACCATAACCCATGGCCACATAGCTGTGCTCACCAGTGCCTTGCACAGGCCACTCCCAATATTTCATGATCTGGGCCATAGCCGTGGCCACGCAGCCCGTCGGGCAACCACCAGGAGCATACATGTTGAAAGGTGAGTCTTGGTTCCAACGTTGTTGAACCAACGGCTCCACCACCACCTGTCTACGGTCAGGATGCATCTTACCATAGGCATCCAGGTTTTTCCAACGGCAGAGTATGTCGCTCGGAACGGGTCGACCCAGCTGCACGGTCTTCTCGATATCGTTCGAGAGCTCGCCCAACATGAAGCGCAAGCCGTCGGGAGCGTTATCGTAGTCGAATTGGCCTTGGTCGGAATAACCAAGGATGGGAGAATAGCTGTCGTCGGCAGCCACAACGACATAACCGCCATCGAAATTAAAGACATAGGCCGTGGCCATGCCGTTAGTCGCGCGGAAGGTATAAGCCAAATCCAGCGCGTTGACAGCAGACTTGGCGAACATGGCCTTATGCTGGATGAAGTTGAGGCCTAGACGTTGTGCCGTACTGATCTCAACAGGCTTGGCTTGAAGCGTGGTCATGCCTAACATCAAGGCAAGGATTACAAGTAGATTTCGTTTCATAGTCTATGATTTTTGTGCATTAATTCAATTTAGAGCGGCAAATATAAACATTTTCAGGTTTTCTGTTCTTTTTTCTTTGCCGCAGGGAACAAAATATTGTTCAAAATGAGGCGATAACCTGGTGAGTTGGGATACATGTCGAGTTCGGTGGGCGGGTCGCCTACGATGTGCTGATAGTCTTCGGGGTCGTGGCCACCGAGGAAGGTCCAGAAACCATTGCCGAAGTTACCATGGATGTAACGGTCTTCGTTCAATGCGGCGTTGTCGCCCAGTACCACGACCGATGGCTTTACCGTGGCTTTGTTGAAGGCCGTGGTCTGACCCATGAAGCCTTTCACCAGACGTTCGTGGCATTGCGTGAGCATGGTAGGCACAGGATCCCACTTGGCCGAAAAGTCGAAGAGAAGGAAATAGTCGTTCTCTTCCCTCACCCGCTGCATGCGGCCTTGGGTGACGTCGATGTTCGAGATCTCATATTCCTGTGGGTTGGTCGACACCTTGAAATCGGTGAAGGCAAAGCAGTTGTCGTAGTTGAGACGTTGCGGGTCGCCACTGCGGATGGGGTCACCGTCGAACATGTATTCGCAGATGTCGAGGCCATCGGCGGCGAGGGCCACGTCGAAGCTGTCGGGCGCCGAGCACATGGAGAACATGTAGCCACCACCTGCCACAAACTCACGGATCTTCTTCACTACAGCGAGTTTCAGCTGCGACACCTTGTTGAAGCCCCAGCGTTGTGCCGTGGCTTCTTGTGCGCGCACATCCTCCTGATACCAAGGGTAGTTGCGGTAGCGTGCCCAGAACTTGCCGTACTGTCCCGTGAAGTCCTCGTGGTGCAGGTGAAGCCAGTCGTAGGTAGGCAACACGCCTTGCAGCACCTCGTCGTCGTAGACCACATCGTAAGGGATTTCGGCGTAAGTCAGCACAAGGGTGACGGCATCGTCCCAAGGCAGGTTGTTCTTGGGAGCGTAGACCGCGATGCGAGGCACCTTCTGCAGTTTCATCTCATCCATATTCACGCCAGGGTCGGCGATTTCGGCGAGGATGGCATCGGCTTGCGTGTCGGCGATGACGTTGTACGACACGTTGCGCATCTTACACTCGCGCTCAAACATCTCGTGGTAAGGAATGAGGTAGCTCCCTCCCCTATAGTTCAGTAGCCAACTGATCTCCACCTCGCGTTGCAGCACCCAATAGGCCACGCCGTAGGCTTTCAGGTGGTTGGTCTGGGTATTGTCCATGGGGATAAGGAGATAGGCTGCCTTAGAAGGCAGGGCCAAAACAAAAAGCAGAAGGATAAGATATAGTTTGCGCATGGCGGGATAATCCAATTAATATAGGGCGCAAAAATAAGAAAAAACTTCAATACTTTACATATTGCTCCAAAAGCGGGTTCACCTCCCCTTCTTCCTTGAGCAATGCCTCCAGCTGCGCCCAGTTCTTGATCATGCCGCGCTTCTCGCGCTGGTTGACGATGCGCTTCACCTGCTCGTAGCTGAGGTAAGGATGATGCACCAAGGTCTTGAAATCGGCACGGTTGACGTCGACTTTCCGAATCTCGACCACACCTACATTAATATAAGGCTGAATAGCTGCAAAACGCGCATCGTCCATGCCTTTCACGTTGCGGAGTTGCTCCTTGTCGACGAAGCCGCCCAACTTCTCGCGAAACTCGATGATGCGCACCGCCGTGTAAGGCCCAATCTGCGGCAACTCCACCAAGGTAGTCGAGTCCACGGTGTTCAAGTCCACGATGGGGATGGGTTTCTTTTCAGTAGGTGCGATCGTTGAGCCCTGAGCTTGTCGAAGGGTCGAAACGCTGCTTTTAGAAGAAGTTTCAGTGTTTTTCCCTCTTGAAACCTCAGGCAACACAATAAAAGGCTCCAGCTGTGCAAACTCCTCTTCGCTGATGGTGTAAAGCTTGCCCAAATCGTTTTTCGAATAAAACTTGCCGCCTTTGGCCTTGTAGTTCATGATGTTGCGCACCTGGCGGTCGGTGAGTCCCATTTGCAGCCATTCCTCTTCCGTGAGGGTATTGGGGTTGAAAGGAAAAGGATGCAACTCGGCCACCTCTTGGGGCTTCTCGGATTGTTGTTGCTGTTGCTGCTCGATGGCCGCCCGACGCAAGGCCAAAAGGGAATCCAGATTGTGCAATGATTCATCACTCAGCGACTTGCGCGACGGACGAAACAGACAAGCCAAGATCAATAGCAGTATCAATGCCAGTATCGTGATGATGGCAACGCGCTCGCCTTTGCTGAAGGAAAACCATTTGCGCAAGGAATCCATGTTACTTAATCAATCCTCTGATGAACACAATCGTGATGGCAATGGGCGCCAGATATCGAATAATAAAGAAGATAATCTTTTTCAACGATGCCTTGATAGTACCTTCGTTGGTCACTTCCTCGAAGAACTTGGCCTTGCCCAATCGCCAGCCCACGAAGATGACAATCAACACGCCGCCGAGGGGCAAGAGGATGTTGGAAGAGACAAAGTCCATGAGGTCGAAGACGGTCCTGTCACCAATGGTAAAAGGTGTGTTTTCCATCAGACTCAACGAGGCGAAGCTACCGATGAATAGCGTGGCCAAACAAGCCCACACCGTCGACCACTTGCGGTTGATGTGCAGCTCCTCGGAGAGATAAGCCACCACGACCTCAAGTAGCGAAATCGTGGAGGTCAATGCAGCAATAGCCAACAGCACGAAGAAGATGATGCAGAAGACATAGCCTCCTGTCATCTGGTTGAAGATCATCGGTATCGTATTGAACACCAGTCCCATGCCTGCCGTTGGACGGATGCCAAACGAGAACGCCGCCGGGAAGATGACGAGACCCGCCAACAGCGCGATCAAAGTGTCGGCAAGCACCACCGAAAAGGCGGTGGAAGTCAGGTTGTCTTTTTTCTTGATATATGAGCCGTAGGTAATGAGCGCCCCCATGCCGAGACTCAGCGAGAAGAAACCTTGTCCCAAAGCACTGATGAGGACATTCGCATCGATTTTGGAGAAATCCGGATGGAACAGGAACGACAAGCCTTCTTTGGCCCCTGGGAGCGTCACAGAGCGTATGCCCAGCACGATAAGGATGACCAAAAGCAACGGCATGAGGATTTTAGCATATCTCTCAATGCCGTTTTGCACCCCTTTGAAGACCACAAAGCCCGTCAGGAAAATGAAGACAGCCTGCCACATCACATTGCGCCAACCCATGTTATGGAAGTCGGTAAAGTCTTGCTCCATGGCAGCCAAATCCTTGCCTTGGAACGAGTTGCTCACCGCCTTGATGATGTATTCCAACGTCCAGCCCGACACGGTGGAATAGAAGGCAAAGATGATGAAGCCGCACAACACGCCCATATAGCCTACAATAGGCCAGGCTGACTTGGGCGCGAGTTTCTTGAAAGCCCCGACGGCGTTGCTTTGTGAGCGGCGACCGATGACCAACTCCGACAGCATCACGGGGATGCCGAGGAAGATGACCACGGCGAGATAGACCAACAAGAAGGCCGCACCTCCGTTGTTGCCCAATTCGCATGGGAAACGGTAGATATTGCCCAATCCGATGGCCGAGCCCGCAGCAGCGGCAATAATGCCTATTTTCGAGCCAAAGCCATCGCGTTTCTTTTTTTCTTCGGCCATGGCTTAACGCTTTTCACCATACGCAAGGTCACCCACATCACCAATACCCGGGACGACATAGGCACGGGCCGTCAGCTCCTCGTCGATGCTGCCCACCCAAATGGTGATGGGCAGGCGCGACATGGTGCGCTCCACATAGTCGAGACCATCTTGCGATGCCACGGCCACAGCGATATGGATCTCCTTAGGCATCATGTCCTCCATCAGGCCATTCAATGTCTTCACGATGGACTCGCCCGTGGCCAATAGCGGGTCGCAAAGGATGAGGATGCGGTCCTCGATATCGGGCGAAGAGAAATACTCCACGCGAATCTCAGAGTCTTCCTCGTTCTTGTCGTATTTGCGATAGGCCGCGATGAAGGCACTGTCCGCCTGGTCGAACATGCTGAGCATGCCGTTATGGAAAGGCAAACCGGCACGCAGGATGGTGGCGATGACGGGTTGCTCGTGCATCGTCCGAATCTGCTTGATGCCCAAAGGTGTGTTCACCTCTTCATCGTCATATTCAAATGACTTGCTGATTTCGTAGGCCATGACTTGACCAATGCGTTCGAGGTTGCTGCGAAAACGCATGCGGTCCTGCTGGATGACGACATCGCGTAGTTCAGCCATATATTGGTTGAAAACGCTGTCGGTTTTCTCAAGGTTGATGATTTTAATCATAGTGTGTTGGTATATGCCACAAAAATAGGGAAAAGAAACAAACTATCGCAAAACTTTAGGAAAAAAATCCTATTTACAGCGTTTCCAAACCTTAAGCAAGGCTTTCCCAATGGGTGACATCCGATTGAAAGTGTATCCAGGATAGCGCACCTCACGGCCTCCAAAACCCAGATAAAAACGAGCCAAGTTGTCGTTGTCAGAGCCCTCAAAATCAAAGGTGATAGGTTGGTTGGCATAGCGTTGTATCACTTGGTCGATGAGGTAGGTCATGGCTTGGCATTGTTTTCCCTCTTCGTCAAGACCAGAGAAAAGGAAGGTGATACGGTCGTTCGTTTGCATGAAGATGGCGGCACACAATGGGTCGCCACCCTCTTGGTCCGACACGCCCCACACAAAAGCGGCATCATGCTTTTCGGCCTCTTCAACAAGACGAAGCAGCACCCCATACTCGGCATCGCCCCATTTCTCCAATAAGGCACCTCGGTTGTCGCGAAACAAATCCACCACCTGTTGAGGTTGCACCGTTTCCAAGAGGTGCAGATTATGGGTCTCTGCCTTAGCCAAGTTACGTTTGGTGTTCTGATGATAATTGGCGCGTAAGGATTGTATATCTTGATTCAAATCAAGTAATATATTTCTATGATAATCAAATTCTTCAATATCACTATCTAAAGTATTACTTTCATTAAAACGAAGCTCGCAAAAACGGTATTTCTCGGGGATGGCATCCAAGAAATCCTTTAGCTTCCCGTCAGTCATTGGAGTCTTGGAGAACACACCGAGCTGCTGAACGAAGAAGGGTTGGAAGAGATAATTGACGCCAAACTTTTTTCCTCCCGTCAAGGGCATCACGACCCGATGATCGTCGTCCACCAAGGCATCCCAACCCGGATGGGTGATGTCGAGATACCACGAATAGGCGTAGATATTGCCGCACTCGGCAATGAGGGCATCCCATTTCGGTTTGTCTATGGCCTTATTTTCGAGATATCTTATCATAATTAAATCGGCCCTTCGACCGGCTCAGGGGCCTTGGTGATATATTCCAACATTCGACGGTACATCTCGGGCCAACCCACCCAGCGCTGCTCGCCGCCAAGGGTTTCATTATGTGTGAGATAGATAAAGGTCCCTCCCACTGCCTTCACCTCGTCGATGAGTTGCTTGGTCAAGGCATAGGATGCCTCCAGATCCAAATTGAGGTAGTCGCGCATGGTGCCGTCCATCAAGGCGAAGGGATGCACGCGGAGGTTGGTGACCATATCGTTTTCCAGGTCATAGAAGCGGAAAGTGTCGGCGATACCCGCGCGGAAACCCGCCTGTGAGGCGAAGCCCATGGTATAGTCGTCGCTGATGTCCAACTCGATGAGTTTCTGATAGCTACGTGGCAGATTCATCCTCAAAAAATGCTGGCGGCTTTTGGTCAGCGGCCGATGCAAAACCTCAGAAAGGCTGTTAATCTCCTTCCGCAATTTGTCGATGTCAAGATATGACGAAAACGAAGGATGTATGCCCACGTCGGCATGGTCGCCCAGGGTTTTGATCAGGGAGCGGAAAGCCGCTTTTCGGATGGAGATGTTCTTGTCGTTGGTATCGTATTCGCCACAGAGGATGAAATAGATGGGCTTGAGTTTGAACTCCTTCTGCAACTCAAACTGGAATTCGAACGAATCGAAGGGGTCTTTGCGCTTGCCCCTCAACACTTGATGACGTTCACGGATGCGTTCGCGGTCGCCCGACGACAAATCCTTGATGAAGCCGCCCAAGGTACGGTACACGCCTTTGCTTTTATAAGCCCATGCCGCATCCACATCATAGGTCGGGATGAAAGTGAATTTCCTTTTTTTGATCGGCAGATCGGGATAGACAGCTTGCAAACGTGCGCCCAGGGCCAAAGTCCAGATGTCAACCAAAGGCTTTTGCAGCATATCGTTCTCAAACATCCAGGTCGACTCGGCGCGAAAACGGCCGTACTGGTCGCGCACCTGTGAGAGGTATTCTTCGTAGCGTGACACCAGGAAAAACGAGGCGGCAAAGACATCGAACGGCAAAAGGTTGCCTTGACCGTAGACCGCATAAGGGGCCACAGTGCCTTCAAAGTCGACCGTGCGGAAACTCTGTTCGTGAATGTGACGCTCAAAAAGCAGGTCGAAAGCCTTCACGAAAGGAGCCTCGCCTTGTCGCTGTGAGCCATATTGCATCTTGGGACCTTCGTAGGCGTTGAACTGCTCGGCATCGACCGTGCAATCAAACTCAAGTCCCAGCAACTGACCGAGCAGCAGCTCCATGGCATACATCACACGTCCAGTGACTTTCGGTACAAGGACAAGCATTTTCATAGGCACAAAGATAGGACGATTTTCGTTACGACGGCTAAATAAGTGAAAAATAATGCAACTTTGCTCAGGCGACGCGAAAAAGTTGTACTTTTGTCGTTTTGAACAAAGGCTAACCCGATATGGAAAATTTCGTCGTATCCGCTAGAAAATACAGGCCGATGACCTTCGACACCGTCGTGGGTCAAGGCTCCATCACCAACACCTTGAAAAACGCCATCCGCAACAACACTTTGGCGCAGGCCTTCTTGTTTTGCGGTCCGCGTGGCGTGGGCAAGACGACCTGCGCCCGCATCTTGGCCAAGACCATCAACTGCCTCCACCCTACCGAGAACCTCGAGGCCTGCAACGAATGCGAGTCGTGCCGTGCCTTCAATAACAACGCCTCATTCAACATCTATGAGCTTGACGCAGCTTCCAACAACTCGGTGGAGGACATCCGCAGTCTCGTCGATCAGGTGCGCATACCCCCTCAGATTGGACAATATAAGGTATACATCATCGACGAGGTCCACATGCTTTCGGCGGCAGCCTTCAACGCTTTCCTGAAGACCTTGGAAGAGCCGCCTGCGTATGCCAAGTTCATCCTGGCCACGACAGAGAAGCACAAGATCATCCCGACCATCCTCTCGCGTTGCCAGATCTTCGACTTCAAACGCATTACGGTGGATGACATCGCCAAACACTTGGCCTTTGTGGCCAAGAGCGAAGGCGTCAGCGCCGAGCCCGAGGCCTTGAACATCATCGCACAGAAAGCCGACGGCGCCTTGCGCGACGCACTCTCCATCTTCGACCAGATGGTGAGCTTCTCAGGCAAAAACATCACCTACAAGGACGTCATCGACAACCTGAACGTGTTGGATTACGACTACTACTTCCAAATCGTCGACCACATCCTGCACGGCAATACTAGTGACATCCTACTTATCCTCAACGACATCATCAGCAAGGGCTTCGAGCCCCAGCACTTCGTCAGTGGCTTGGGCAATCACTTGAGAAGCCTTTTGGTGTGTAAGGACCCTGTCACCGTGCAACTATTGGAAGTCAGTGAGCAGCTACGGCAACGTTATGTGACGCAGTCGCAGGCCTGTCCCATGCCCTTCCTTATACGGGCACTGGAGATCAACAACAAGTGCGACATCGACTACCGCGCCGCCAACAACAAACGCCTGCATCTAGAGATCGCCTTGTTGAAGATGTGCGCCTTGTGTAGCCAAGCCTTAAACATACCTACGGCACAAGCACAGCCCGTGCAGATGCCGCAGAATAGACCAGCGCAAAACGTAAACCCTACCGTACCTAGCGGCGTTTCGACGGGCTCAACGTCCGCTACTACAAAGGTACCCGAGCCCGTGGTTACTGCTAAGGTCCCTGAGCCCGTCGAAGGGCCGACCAACAAGCCAACTCCTCAACAATCAACAATTCAGCCACAAGCCGCTCCCGTTTCGACGGGCGCAACGTCCGCTAACACCGCAACGTCCGCTCAGCCGGTTGTGAGACCCCGCGGCACCACCAGTAGCTTTAGCATCAACAAAGCCATGCAACAGGTGGGACAGAAAGCAGAGGAAAAAGAGGAGACATGGGACACCCCGTTCACACAGGAGCAACTCACTGCGGCTTGGGGCGACTTCGTCAACCGATACAAGAACTATGAAAAACACTCGCCCAGTTTCTTGGCTGCATTGAGCAAATACACTCCCAAACTTGGTCCGAACTTCGAAATCCATTTCGCCGTGGACAACATGCTCTTTGAACAGGAGGTCGACGGCATGCGCTTCCTTAGAAACCACCTAAAGAATAGCCTTCACAACAACCAATACCAACTCAAGCCCGAGCTGATGGAACGCCCAGGCGAGATCGAGGCCTACACCGACAAGGACAAGTTCGAGAAAATGGTGGAAGAGCGGCCTTACCTGAGGACTTTACAGACCGAGCTCAAACTCGAAGGCGATTTATAAATACGAATCAATCCAATATCAAACCAAATACAAAATGAAGAAAAAACACATTGTAGCCATGATGATTTTAAGTACAATGGCAGCAGGCTGCGCACAGAAGGCAGTCGAAACACCTCAACCCGAGAAAGAAATTGTTCCGGCCATCGACCTGAGCAACATGGACACCACCATCAACCCTGCGGAAGACTTCTTCCGTTATGCCAACAACAACTGGATCAAGAACAATCCCATCCCCGAAGAGTACTCCACCTATGGTGCCTTCACCGAGATCGACCAGCACAACGAGATCCTGATTCAAGACATCATCGACGAGGTCTCGAAAGACACCAACGCCACTATTGGCAGCGTCGCCCAAAAGATCCGCGACTTCTACAATGCAGGCATGGACACCGTGGCCATCGACGCACGCGGTTACAGCGAATTGCAACCTTATTTTGACATGATTGACGGCCTCAACGACAAGGCCGACTTAGCCGAACTGATGGGCAAACTGCACAGCGACGGCATCGGGGGCTTCTTCAATGCCGGAGGCAGCTCCGACCCGAAGAACGCCGAGATGGTCATCATGCACCTCTACCAAGGCGGCCTCAGCCTGACCGATCGCGACGACTACCTTGTTGCTGAATCACAGGAGATGCGCGACAAGTATGTCGAGCATGTGGCCAAGATGTTCCAACTCACCGGCACCGACTCCATCGAAGCTGCCAAGAAAGCCCAGGGCATCCTCGCCCTTGAGACCCAGTTGGCCAAGAACTCATTGAGCCGTGTGGAGATGCGTGACCCCGACCGCATGTACAACAAACGCAGCCGTGCCGAGTTGCAGAAATCAACACCCATTTTCAACTGGGACAACTATTTCGATGCCGCTGGCGCTCCTGCTTTCGACTCGCTCAACGTTGGTATGCCTGACTTCATCGCCAACCTGAACAAGATCATCCTCAACACCGACCTCAGCACCATCAAGGACTACCTGCGTTGGAAAGTCATCCACGGCAGCGCTTCGATGCTGAGCAGCGACCTCGACGCTGAGAACTTCAACTTCTACGGCAACTATCTCTATGGTCAAGAGGTACAACAGCCCCGTTGGCGCCGCATCCTTGACGCCACCTCTGGTTGCCTTGGTGAAGCCGTCGGACAGCTTTATGTTGAAAAGCACTTCCCAGCAGAGGCAAAAGAGCGTATGCTCAACCTCGTTGGCAACCTGCGCACCGCCTTGGGCGAACGCATCAAGAACCTCGATTGGATGAGCGACGAGACCAAAGCCAAGGCCTTGCATAAGCTCGACTGCTTCAATGTGAAGATCGGTTATCCTGACAAGTGGAAGGACTACAGCAAGTATGAGGTCACACCTGATTCGTATTTCGAGAACGTACACCGCGCCATCCGCTTCGAGACCGAGAGAGAAATGGCCAAGATCGGAAAGCCCGTCGACAAGGACGAATGGTTCATGACACCTCAGACCGTCAACGCCTACTATAGCCCCGAGATGAACGAAATCGTGTTCCCCGCCGCCATCCTTCAGCCTCCGTTCTTCAACATGGATGCTGACGACGCCGTCAACTACGGTGGCATCGGTGTGGTGATCGGCCATGAAATGACTCACGGCTTCGACGACCAAGGCTGCAAGTATGATGAAAACGGTAACCTCAACAACTGGTGGACTGAAGAAGATGCCACCAAGTTTGCCGACCGCACGCAGCAACTCGTGAAACTCTTTGACGAGTTCCAAGTGAGAGGCAACCAAATCAACGGCCAGCTGACCCTTGGCGAGAACATTGCCGACCTCGGCGGCCTCAACGTCGCATGGGATGCCTATCAGATGACTGAAGAAGCCAAGGCCAACCAAAGCATCGACGGCTTCACCCCTGCCCAACGCTTCTTCATCAGCTACGGCACCATCTGGCGCAACAACTCGCGCGACAAATACATCGAGCGCCAAGTGAAGACCGACGTGCACTCGCCTGCTGAGGCTCGCGTCAACCGCACCCTCGGCTCGATGCCGCACTTCTACGAAGCCTTCGACATCCAACCCGAAAACGCCATGTATATCGCTCCCGAAGAGCGTGCCGTCATTTGGTAATCATGGGTTTAAAGAAACAAATAGCGAAACTGGGGCTTCGTCTTGGCGGTTGGACGACTGTCAACGAAGCTCCAGCTGACTTGGGCAATGCGGTATGCATCGTTGCGCCCCACACCGCCATCGAAGACTTCTTCGTCGGCCTTGGATTCTATTGGTACTACGGCATCAAGTTCAAGGTGATGATCAAACAGGAGTTCTTCAAGCCCGTCATCGGCTGGATCTTGAAGAAGTTAGGCGGCATCCCGGTCAACCGTGGCCACCAGAACCATCTCGTAGACCAGATGGTCGACATGTTCAGCAAAACCAAGGACACCCATCTCCTCATCTGCCCCGAAGGGACGAGGAAGGCGGTGAAACACTGGAAGAAAGGCTTCTATGTTATCGCCGAAGGTGCCCATGTTCCTATCGTCATGGGTTTCATTGACTACAAGAGGAAATACTGCGGCATCGAAAGGATCTTCTATCCTACGGGCGATTACGACAAAGACCTTGCCGAGATTTGGGACTACTACAAAGACATCAAAGCCAAACACCCTGAAGGCTTTAATCTTGACGAACAATACAGAAACGCACAGCAATGATTGACTTAGAGACAAAAATCCATGACAAGTTCACCTTGGAGTTCAAGGTGGGATTCAACACAGAGACAGCAGAACGAAAGACAAAATTCCGCGATTATGTGATGAATACATGGATTTTTGTCCCTAACAGTCTTGACATCAACGCGGCAAAATACAGCAAAGAGGACTTCTATCGCGACCTCAAGTCGGGTGTACGCCTCATCACCCCTTCCTATAGCCTGCATGAGTTGGCCAACGACGAGCAACTGCTTCCAAGCCAAGCGCTCATCTCCAACTTCAACGACATGAGCAGCGCCCCTAAAGACACGCAAGACCTGACCCACGCCATCAAGATGTATTGCGCCATTGCAAAGAGTGCATTCCGTGACGGTTGCTTTGCCATCACGCAAAAAGAAGATGCTGAAAACCGCATGGAATCGTGCCATCAGTATCTGACAGACGGTCGCAAGATATTGGAGCGTTATCGTCATCTAATTGGTCAGTTGAACAAGAAAAAAGCAACAGATAGGATAAGACAAGTATTTGCCTATGGCGATGAGTTTTTGAGCAATGTCTTGGAGAAATATGCTTATAGACTCCGCGACAACATCCGGCTGAAGCATCCCGAAGAGTATCCACAGCTGGAAGCACTTTTCAAAGAAGTGCTCCTCAACGAAAGGAACTACAGGGAACAAAAGGGTTACCTATGCGTGAAGGCCGACGACGAGAAAGGTAACGAGGACTTCGTTTTCCGCGCCAGCCTGCTGAAGAAATTCACTGAAAGCGACCTCTACCTCAACGCTACCAAACGAAAGAACACCTTCTTGGTGGAGCAGATCATGTACAGTCTGGCTGCCGGCGCCGCCATGGTGGTGGCCACGCTGTCGTCGTTCTTCTTCCAACAAAGATATGGCAACTTCACCCTGCCCTTCCTCATCGCGCTGGTGATCAGTTACATGTTTAAGGACCGCTTGAAAGACTGGTTACGCCTTATCTTTGCAAAGCGTGTCAGCAACAAGGTCTTTGACACCCGCACCGATTTCCGTGTCAAGGAGAAATATATCGGATGGAGCAAGGACAGTGTCGACTTCATTGATAGCGACAAAATCATTCCCGAAGTCATCAAGTTGCGTAGCCGCAATCCGCTCTTCGCTGAGGTGAGCGGTAAAGACGAGAAGGTTTTGCTTTATCGTAAAAAGGTACAACTCTGGCCGACAGAATTGGCCAAGGCCAGCCCTTATCCCCTACGAGGCATCAACGACATCCTGAGATATAACTTCACGGAATACACCCGTAAGATGGACAATCCGAGTTTCCCGCTCTCCGGCACTTGGGAGGACAACGAATACAAGCCCATCGAAGGCAAAAAAGTATACCACATCACCATCATCATACAATGCGTCTACGAAGGCAATACCGAATACAAGCGCATTGTGGTGCGTTGCGACAGAAACGGTATTGTGAATGTAAAAGTGAGCTGATTACTTTACTTCAACAGTAGCGGAAAGCGCACAGTTTTCTGAACTCCCGCCAACCATAATGGTGAAATCGCCAGGCTCTATATGCCAGCCTATTTCCTTTGAATACACGGCCAAATCACCTTGCATGAGGTAGAAATTGACTTCCTTCGTTTCACCTTTATTAATATGCACACGTTGAAAGTCTTTCAGTAATTTGGAAGCAGGCGCGATGCTGGCAACCTCATCACGGACGTAGAGCTGGGCGACTTCGTCACCATCAAAGGGGCCGATGTTTTTCACGGTGCAAGTGACTCTACATAAGGTGTCGGCCATGTCATAGGTTGAGGCCATGTCATTCCTAGCAGAGGTTGTGCGATTGGAATCTATGGCCTCAAACTGTTCAACTTGCAAGTTGCTGTATTCGAACTGGGTAAAGCTCAAACCATAGCCAAAGATGAACAACGGTCTTGCCGATTCCTCCACATAATCCCCCGTGACAGGTTGGGAATAATAGACAGGTATTTGCCCCACGGAACGTGGAATGGAAATCGGCAGACGACCAGCAGGATTGTAATCGCCCCAAAGGATGTCGGCCAAGGCGGAACCGCCTTCCATGCCAGGATACCACATCGTCAGTAGGGCGTTTGACTTTTCGGCGGCAAGGTTCATGTCCAAGGGACGGCCTTGGATATAAACAGTCACTACAGGCTTACCCGTCGCGTAGATACGCTGCATCAGTTCCTCTTGCTTGCCCAAAAGCCTCAAAGTGGAGCGGTCGTAACCTTCGCCGCAGTCCATGTCGGAAATGGATTCATTGACGATAGCGGCACCAGTATCCTCGTAGCTTGTCTTGAAGTCGCGGGCGGAGGAGCCGCCCACAACCAACACCACCACATCAGCGGCCTTGGAGATTCTCACCGCCTCATCAATATTGGCGTCGTTCTCGTCGCGCACAGCACAGCCTTTGGTGTAGGTCACCTCTGCCCTGCCCTTTTCGCGGATGCCTTCGAGCATGGTCACGATGCGGTCGGGGTCCTGCGGCGCAGTGTAGTCGCCAAGTTGGTTATAAATATTGTCGGAATTCGGCCCGATGACAGCGACCTTTTTAATGTTCTCGCCAAAGGGTAAAATGCCATCGTTTTTCAGCAGCACAGCCGATTCCAAAGCCACTTGCTTGGCCAACTGGGCATTTTCTTTGGTGCCCACCTCAGTTTCGGCCAAAGCCTCGTCAACGTAAGGATTGTCAAACAGTCCGAGGTCGAATTTCAGTTGTAATACATGGCGTACGGCGCGGTCGATGTCGGACGCGCTGACGAGACCTCGCTGCAAGGCCTCTTTCAAGAAACCGCCATAGTTGTAACCGCCCAAGTCGATATCGACACCGGCTTTCAAAGCCATGGCAGCGGCCTCGGCAGGGTCGGCGGCCACATGTTGTGTGGCATAGATGGCATTCACAGCATTCAAATCGGAGAAAACCACGCCTTTGAAGTCCCATGAGTTGCGCAGAATGTCTTGCAAAAGCCATTCATTGGCCGAGCAAGGCACACCGTCGATGGTGTTGTAGGAGGTCATCACGGATTTAGCATGGCCTCGTTTGATGGCTTTTTCGAAGGAAGGCAGATACTCCGTCATCAGCCTGTTGGGGCCGACATCCGCTGTGGCGGCATTGTGGCCTCCTTGCGGGATGCCGTAAGCGGCTAAATGCTTCAAGGTGGCACAGACGTTTTTCTGCATTCCTTTCACTATCGCTGCACCCAAAACACCGGAGAGATACGGGTCTTCGCCCATGGTCTCTTCCACCCTTGACCACCTTGGATCGCGGGCAATATCAAGGACGGGGCCATAGCCCACTTGTGCGCCTTGCAAACGCACTTCACGCCCCATCACCTCACCCATTTGTTCCATGAGGGCGCAGTCCCAAGTACTGGCTTGGCCTATTCCCGTCGGAAAAACGGTAGTTCCAACGGCCATGTGGCCATGAGGTGTTTCTTCGCAAAACAGCAACGGAATGCCGAGCCGTGTGTTTTCCACCGCATGGCGTTGCATCATGTTCAGCAGCCTTGCCGACTCACGAGGCTTCAAGCCAGTTTCCACCGTCTTTCGCGACCAAGGATCGGCACGGAGCACTGCCCAGCACGATCCGAGTGGCATGGTGTCCATCATGCCAATAAAATCCTCCGCAAGCCAAAGCGAATCGCCTTCCTTCCCATAGAAGTTGAAACCCATCGGGCAGGTCAGTTGACCGCATTTCTCCTCGAGGGTCATTTGGTTAATGAGTTCCGAAACACGATCTTTCCTATTGCAGGAAACAGTTGCAATCGCCACAAAGACCGTTATGTAAAAAAGCAGAAGTCTATTTTTCATCTTGCTGCATTTCCTTTTGTTTTTGTTTAGCAAACCAACTTGGCATCAAAGATTTAGCCAGTTTCAATTTCTTATCAAGAGGTTTATCAAACAAAATACGCTGCACTTCTTCAGGAGTAGTGGCATAATCTTTATAAGTATCCAACAATTGGTCAACTCTTTGACGCCACTCATCGTACGCTCCTTCTCTATTTACGAGATAGACATCATGCGAGTATCGTGCAATAACAGTATCACGAATGGCCATGGCTTCTTCATAAAAACTCAAGAAAAAGAAAGTACATTCATTATCGCAATGAAGGTTAAAACTATCCAAGAAATGATGAAATTGATATTTCATATAACGAGCCGTTAGTTCGTCAATATCAAACACCAATTGTTGTTTTGCAAAATCCAAGGAATCTGCAGTGGAAGAATAGCATGAAATGTTCTTTTGAAAAAGAGGAGAAACATAGAGCTTCTCATAATACTTGCCAGGCTTATACCTTCCTTTTCGCGCATCAACCCTATAAAAGACACCTGTAGCAGCATTCACACATAGCCCTACTTTATCACAGTATTTTTGATGTCTGGGATCATTATTAAAATCACCCTGATAATCTTCCTTGGTCAAACGCCTATCGGGTTGCCATCCAATATGCGTTTTTGATTCATTCTGATAAACTTGCTCTTTTTGTGCCTGAATGGAAGTCACAAAAAGACAAAGACATAAAAGCAATAGGGTCTTTTTCATGTTTTTTATTTATGTTACACTAGTTTCCCAATCCAATCCTCGCGATCGCCTGGGAGCATGTCGATGACAGGAATCTCCACCATCGTGTAGCATCCCGGTTGCAGGCGCATCGTGGCGCGGGCCACATTCACTAACACCTGTCCCGTCAAAGCGGGGTTGTTGATGCTCATATTGAACTCCATGCGTTGGTTCTGGGTCTTGCCCGAAACGCCCTTGCGCACGAGGTTCACACCGTGTCCCATGTCGCGCACGGCATCGACACTGTCGACGGCAAACACATGGGTCTCGTCGTTAGCGAAATACGGATCAGCCTTGATATCCTTGGTCACTTGTTCAAGCGTGGCACCGTCTTCCAATTCGACATACACCATACGACGGTGGATGCCTTCACCCAACGGGATGGTCACCGAGAGGGCGTTCTTCACACCTTTCTTGGAGCGCACACAGACACTGTGGCCCATCGACATACCAGGACCGAAATTAGTGTAGGACAAACCCTTAGGTGCAAGGCTTTGCATCAAGGTACGGACGATGGAATCCGAGCCTGGATCCCATCCAGCGGCGATGACACTAACGGTCTTCGTTTCCTTATTAATAGGCATCAATTCACGACGGTAGTCCACAATGGAGGTATGGATATCAAAGGAATCTACGGTGTTGATGCCCAAAGGAAGAATCTGTTTGGCGTACTCGGGGCAACTGCGCGTGGGGCAAGCCAAAATGGCCACATCCACGTCTTTCAGTTCCTTGATGTCTTTCACCACTTCGTAGGCAGAGAGTTCAATAGTTTTGTTAGCATTGCGGCGGACGATACCCGCCACTTCGAAGTCGGGGGCGGCTTCAAGGGCTTCAAGAGCGAAGCGGCCCACATTACCGTAGCCAACGATGGCAGCTCTAATCTTTTTCATTTGTTTGAGATTTAAAGGGCAAAATTAGGAAAAATCTAGAAGTCAAGAACAATTATTTTTAAATTTGCGACCTACATTAATCCACCAAAGGATAACACCAATGCAATCCTAACGAATGAGATTTTAAGGCAAAACCCTCCCATTTTCCGAATTTCTACTTACTTTTGCGGCTCAATAATTATATTATATGAAAAGACTATCTTTAACCTTATTACTTCTTGCTACGAGCATCATTGTTTCGGCTCAAAGCATTACACACACTTATCATTTCAACAAGCCCATCGTTCAGCAAGTCGGTGAATACCAAACGCTCTCGTTTGAACAATCCATACAAAATGGCACCGTCGGCGAGCCACAACTACCCTGGCAAAGCGTCAGCCTGATGCTACCGCAAAACACCGAAGCAACGGCCATCACCGTGACGTTGACTGACTTCGCGGAGCTTGACGGCCAATATAACCTCTTGCCTGCGCAAAAGTCGCGTCCCATCTCAGATGAAACTCCATTTGTCTTTGAGAAGAACGAAGCGCTTTACCGCTCCAATGATGCCTATCCCAACAAGACCTTCAACACGGTCAGCACGCAGGTGCTCAATGGCGTCTCGTTTGCCTTCGGCGGCTTCACGCCGGTGAAATACAAACCCGCCTCGGGTCAGGTCAGCTATGCCCAAACCGTGACGGTCACCGTGGAATACCAAGCCTCTCGTGCCGACCACAGCCGTAAGCTATGGCTTCGTCCCGAGACGAGAAACAGCATCAGCCGCTTGGCACAAAATGCCGAGATGCTTGACAGCTACACCCACCGCGACGGCGCCTTGCCAGAATACGAGATGTTGCTCATCACACCTGAGAACTATGTTGAACAATTTGACGATTATGTAGCACTTTATGCCGGCCGCGGCATCCGTGTCCGTATCGCCACCACCCAAGACATTTACGATGCCATGACGGGTCGCGACAACAAGGAAAAGATCCGCAACTACATCATTGATGAATACGAGAAACACGGCATCTCCATGGTGATGATCGGCGGCGATGTCAATTTGGTACCCTACCGCAGCCTTTGGTGCCACGCCCAAGAAGGCTATGACGACAACATACCTTCCGACAGTTATTACGCCTGCCTCGACGGCACCCTCAACGACGACGGCGACAACAAATGGGGCGAAATCGGCGAGGATGACCTGCTTCCCGAACTATCCATCGCCCGCCTGCCTTTCACCAATGCCAACCAACTGGAGACCATACTCTCCAAGTCCTTCAGCTATATGACTTCGCCTGTATTGGGTGAGTTCCGCAGACCCATCCTGGCTGGAGAGCACCTCGGCGATGGCGTTTATGCCAGCAACGACCTCGAACGCCTCATCGGTGAATGCAACTACAATGGCTATACGACCTTCGGCTATCCCGAAGACTACGACTTTGTGCGTATCTATGAGACGCCTACGCACAGCTGGAATCCTGACGAGCTTGCCGCTGCCATCAACGATGGCACACAATACGTGAACCATTTCGGCCATGCCAACACTGAGTACGTGTCGGGTTGGTACAACTGGGATATCACCCCAAGCCTGTTTGCAGGCGCCAATGGCACTGACCACAACTACTTTATCTTCAAGAGCCAAGGCTGCATCTGTGGCGACTTCGCCGACGACTGCATCCTTGAACGTATGGTCGTCAACGAGACCGGTGCCGTGGCCGCCATCGGCAACTCGCGCTATGGCTGGTACAACCAGATGGGCGACGGTCCTTCAAACCATTACCACCGTGAGCTTATCGATGCCTACTGCCACGAACGCATGGCGAGTCTTGGCGAAGCTTTGAAAGAAAGTAAGATACAAACCTCGCCTTTCATCACCATGGATGGCGAAATCGGCGTGCTGCGCTGGTCATTTTATGCCCTCAATGCCTTAGGCGACGTGGGACTCAGCGCTTGGTTCGACGAGCCTTTCACACCCGAAATCGAGTGCGCCACTACCCTTCCCGTGGGCACCAACCGCATCCCCTTCACTGTGAAGGATGAAAACGGCAATGGCGTCTATAACTTCGAATGCCGCCTCTTCAAGGGCGACGAACTGATTGCATTGGCTTCCACCGATGCCAACGGTGTGGCAGAACTCTGCTTTGCCGCCGTCAACAACACTGATGTCCTCGACCTCTACATCACTGGCATGAACGGCTGGCCACAGCACCTTGAGCTTGGTTTCGACAATGCCAACTGCGCCCATGTGCTCTTCGACAATTACGCCCTCAACGACCCCGACGGTCAGGTCGACTTCGGCGAGAGCCAAACTCTCAATGTTGGCTTCCGCAACGTGGGTAACCTTGCGGCAAACAACGTCACCGCTACCTTGAGTTGTAACGCTCCGTATATCACCGTTACACAAGGCTCTGCTACGATTGGAACTGTAGACTCCCATGCCACTGTCAGCCTCGACAATGCCTTCTCTTTCACCGTCAGCGATGACGTGCCCGACCAGACCGTCGTCACCTTCATCTTGACCTGCACCAATGGCAATGAGACGTGGGAGAGCCTGTTTGATATGACAGTCAATGCACCCGACTATGGGCGCATCCTGACCCAGTTGGAAGAAGTGGATGGCAACGGCAACGGCCACGCCGACAGCGGCGAGACCATCACTCTGCACTTCACGGGCAAGAACATTGGTCACAGCCTCTCGCCTAACACCGTCTTCGGCGTGTACTGTTCTGCCCCCGAGATCCTCTTCGACCAGAACATGTTCATCATAGGTGAATTGGCCGTTGACGACACTTTCAGCGTCGACTTCACACTGAGCATCGCAGAAGCCAGAAATGCCCAAGCCTTTGAACTCATCCTGGCCACCTATTCAGGACACTATGTCGTCATGGATTCCTATTACCTCAACGTGAACAGCGAGATGGAAGACTTTGAGACGGGCGACTTTAGCAAATATGACTGGCAGTTTGAAGGTCAAGGCGGATGGGAGATCGTTAGCCATGGCCCATACGAAGGCCTATACTGCGCTCATACCACTTCGATGGGGCACAGCAGCCATGCCGACATGAGTCTCGACTATGACTTCGCTTGCGACAACGAGATTTCCTTCTATGTGAGAACCTCAACGGAGACTGGTTATGACTTCCTCGTATTCTATGTCGACGGCGAGCGTTACGGCCGTTGGTCGGGCCAAACCGGCTGGACTTACATCAGTTTCATGATTCCAGAAGGCACGCACCACCTCACCTGGAGCTACGAAAAAGACGGTGGCGCCACTGGCGGGCAGGACTGCGTGTGGGTGGACAACATTGTGCTGCCGCCCATGGAGGTCGTCTTGGATGTGCATGAAGACGGCCCTTCGACGAGCTCAGGGACCTTTGCTTTCTATAGCAATGGCAGCTGGATTATCAACAATCCTTCGACAGGTTCAGAATCCGAGGCCACGGTACAGGTGATCGACATCACAGGCCGCATCCTGAAGAGCGAAAGCATCAATGGCTGCGCCAGTATCAATGTAAACGTCGCCCCTGGCATCTACATGCTCCGCCTCATCAACGGCGATGAGGTGAAGGTGCAGAAAATCGTGGTGGAGTAACTCCTTTATGAAACAATACAAAAAATCAGCCCGCTTGAAGGAAATTCTGGCGGGCTGTTGTTTTAGGCCAATTCTTATTATGAAATCCAAGATGATATCGCAACGATTTTCCAGCCTTTCGGCGTTTTCTTGACCATATACCGAGTGCCTCCTGTGCCAATGCTTTCCGAAACAACATAGGTATCATCCTCTCCGTCGACCTTAAACAGAGGAGTGATATGCATAACATTCAAATCATTTTTAAAACATCTGGGTTCATTTTCATACTCTTCTGTAGTAAGAACAATCACACGATACGTTTTCGGCTGAATGCATTGGAGGTTTGAATCATCAGTCACAATCAATACAGTAGCCGTATTATCGTCAAAACAATGAGGTTCGGGCGTTTGAAAAAATGGCACCTCACAACCCTCTTCATCCCACCACCGACACAATCCTTCATTATTAATTATCGCCTCAAAAACTGGGGTTTTTGCGTTCCTTTGTGGGGCAAAACGGGGATTCATATCCAAATTGTCAGGAACACCGTCGCCATCGGTATCGGCATCGTTGGGGTCGGTGCTGAACTTGGCTTCGACAATGTCCGTCAAACCATCGCCATCGGAATCCTTGCGCAAGGTCTCCAAATCCAAGGTCAACAACAATCCATCTTTTACAAGTTGATAGGAAGGCTTCGGACCTGGATGAGTAAAAGACGACATTTGCCGAAGCAGACAGGCCTCTATTTGCAAATCACCTTGTTCATTAATCAAAGGATACGACGAATACCACTTGACAAACAAAGGTTGTTTCTGTACGATGCCCGTATAATAATACGACCATGTTTCCCCATTGTCTTGAGAATAAGCGACCCAAATGCCTTCCTCTCCAAAAGACCTATTCTCGAATTCCCAACTATAATATACGAAAGCTTCCACATTACCTTTTTTCTCCTGTTTGAGAATCTGATACTTGTCTATCTTTCCAACATGTTGGACGACTATAGAGTCAGACGCCCAATATTCCCAACCAAGTCGATGAATCGAATCCTGATAAGGCGTAAAACTCAAGGTATCGTTATAAGGCGTATAATCGTCCATCTCTACAAACTTGAAGAAGTCGTCATAGTAGCCTGAAATGATTTCCTCGCTTTTTGGCTCAAACGGCTTGTAATGCCAGTTCTGGTAATACGCGTCTTCTTCCTTGCTGGTGTATTTAAATCCTTCTTTCTCCTGCCCAAATGAAAACGCCGGAACCAAAAGAGCCAGTAATAATAGGGTGAAGTATTGTTTCATATCATTGAGATTATATCGTCACAAAAATAGAATATTTTTCGATGAAACGGCATTTTTATGGTTTTATTTCAATAATTTGTCAAAAACAAGTATTTCTAATCCGTTTTTTCTCTTCAATGTTACGAAAATGAGTATTTTTGCACCCAAAGAAATAATCAACCTACATAATGATGAAAAAAACTAGTCTCATCCTTTTAGCATTGATGGTCAGCCTGATCGCTTCGGCACAGACCATCGAGAAGACCTATTATTTTGATCAGCCTAGCATTAGCCAAATCCAAGGCTACGAACAAGTTCAATTCACGAACTGCATGCAAAGCGCCCTTGCGGGACAGCCGTCGCTGCCATGGCAGAGCGTCAGCCTGATGCTGCCCCAAGGCACCGAGGCAGCCAGCATCGAAGTGGAACTCTCCGATTTCCAGACGATGGAAGGCAGCCACAACCTCTTCCCTTACCAGTCGGCACGCACCTACTCCGATCCTGTGCGCCGTCAGTTTGAGAAGGACGAGGCCCTCTATGCCTCGAAGAGCGTCTACCCTGCCCAAGCCTACGGCAATCTCAGCACACAATACCTGAACGGCGTCGGCTTCGCCTTCTCTGCCTTCACCCCCGTGCAGTATGTGCCTGGCACCGGCGAAGTGCGTTATGCCACCAAGGCTACGGTTCGCATCACGACGACCGCCTCCAAGGCCGACCAAAGCCGCAAGCTGTGGCTCAACGGCGGCAACGCCGAACGTGCCAAGCGCCTCGCCCAGAACCCCGAGATGCTGCAGACCTATAACGACAGAGGTCGCACCGTGGGTGGCTACGACATCCTGGTGGTCACCAAGCAACAGTATGTCGCCTCGTTTGACGACTACGTCAGCTTCTATCTGGCTCGTGGTCTCCGCACCCGAGTCGTCGACCTCGAGACCATCCTCAGCACGATGAGCGGACAAGACAACGCAGAGAAGCTGCGTAACTACATCATCCAAGAATACGAAGAGAACGGCATTGTGGCTTATACTGCTATGTAACCAGCGGAGGTGGCGACAAAGAAGACAACGACATCCCTGCCGACCTCTATTATGCTGCTCTCGACGGCAACTGGAACGATGACAACGACAACCGTTGGGGCGAGATTGGTGAAGACGACCTGCTGCCTGAGATTGGCATCGGACGCATGTGCTTCAGCAACCAGAGCGAGCTTGACAACATGCTCCACAAGGCTATGACCTATCAGGCCGAACCCGTCCTGGGCGAGTTCCACGACGTCATCATGGCTGGCGAACACCTCTACGACAATCCTGTCAGCAATGGTAGCCAATACCTTGAGCTACTCATTGGCACACACGACGACAACGGCTATACCACCACGGGCATCCCCGAGGACTACAACTTCACACGCCTCTATGAAGAGGAAGGCAACTGGAGCGGTTCACTGCTTCGCAATGCCATCAATCAAGGCACACAGTACGTCCACCACGACGGTCATGCCAACACCAACTATGTGGCTGGATGGACCAACGGCGACATCACCAACAACAACTTCAGTGCCGTGAACGGCGTGGATCACAACTACACCTTCTTCCACACCTCGGGCTGCATCTGTGGTGACTTCAGCAGCGACTGCATCCTGGAACGCATGACTAAGATCGCTAACTTCGCTGTGGCCACCTTCGGCAACTCACGCTACGGCTGGTTCAACGAAGGCCAGACCGAGGGCCCCGCCATCCACTTGGCTCGCGAAACAGAAGATGCCTACTACAACGACCGCATCCCTTACGGCGGCATGGCCTTGAGAGAAAGTAAAATCGAAACGGCACCTTGGGTCAATGCCCCTGGCCAATGGGAAGAAGGCGCCCTGCGCTGGAACTTCTACGACCTCAACCTGATGGGCGATGTGGCTGTCAGCCCCTGGCACGACGAGCCTTTCACGCCTGAAGTCAGCTATGCCTCTGAAATCCTCGTCGGCACGGCCACAATGGATGTCACTGTAAGCAACGGCAATGGCTTGAAGAACTTCCGTTGCGCCTTGATCCATGGAGAAGACCTGATTGGCGTTGGCTACACTGATGAAGATGGTAATGTCACCATCGAGTTTGCCGATCCCATCGACTTCGTTGGCGAGATGAGCCTCGTCATCACTGGCTGCGACGCTTGGCCGCAATCCCTGTCAGTGCTCAGTATTCCTGGCAACTGCGCCTACATCGTCTACCAAGACTATACTATCAGCGGTGGCGCCCAGCCCGACTACGGCACCAGCATCGCACTCGACATGCAGCTTAAGAACGTGGGCACCGTGACTGCCAACAACATCACTGCCACGCTAAGCACTGATTGTGATTATATCACCATCACTGACGCCACTGAGACCATCGCCAGCATAGCAGGTGGTGCCACAATCAACCTTGCCGAAGCCTTCGCTATGGACATCGCCAACGACGTGCCCAATATGATGAAAGCCGACTTCACCCTGGTTTGCACCGATGGCACCGACACTTGGCAGAGCAAGTTCGCCATCCGTCTCTATGCACCTGACTTCGCCGTGCTTGGCACCGTCATCGAAGACAGCGACGGCAACGGCCACGTCGATCCGGGTGAGACCGTCACCGCTCACATCACCGTGAAGAACGCTGGTATGGCAGCGGCACCAGAGACCATGCTCGACATCATCTGCGACCTGCCTGAGATCACTTTCGAGCAGGGCAGCTTCCCGCAAGGCACAGTGGATGCCGATGAGGAGTTCACTGCCGACTTCGTTTTCACACTCTCTGAGACGGCTGAATTGGGTGTGGCCTACGAAATTGGCTTCATTGTCACCTCGGGCGCTTATTTCACTAATAGTAGCTTCGTCTTCGCGGTAGGCAACATCATCGAAGACTGGGAGAGCGGCGACTTCAGCAATTTCGACTGGGAGAACGACCCCAGCAAGCCTTGGACCATCGTCACCGAAAACCCCTATGAAGGCACCTATTGCGCCAAATCAGGCAACATCGGCAACAACCAGAGTTCCGTCTTGAAAATCCTTCTTGACGTGCAGACCCAAGGCGAAATCAGCTTCTACAGGAAAGTCTCCTCGGAAGAGGGTTATGATGCTTTATACTTCTCCATTGACACCGACTTGTTAGGAGAATGGTCCGGTGAAGTGGGATGGGGCAAAGTAACGTATCCCATCACCCCTGGACAACATCAACTCTATTGGGCCTATAACAAGGACGTATATACGATCTCTGGCAGCGACTGCGCTTGGTTGGACAACATCGTCTTCCCTCCTGCGGAGACCATCACCATCACGCAAGAGATTGTGACAAACGGCATGACCATCTATCCTAATCCGAACCACGGCCAGTTCAGCATCAACCTGCCTGAGGAAGACTGCGACATCGTGGTGTTCAACAGCGTTGGGCAGCAGGTCTACAGCCAACAAGCCAAGGGCTTGACCACCCTCAACCTTGAAGGCTTGAACGAAGGCGTGTACTTCGTCAAGGTAAAGTCAGCTAATGCGGTCAACACCTTGAAGTTCGTGAAAGAATAAGGCGACTAAAAACATAAAAACAAAAAGCCTCGGAGCTCATGCTTCGAGGCTATTTTTGTACTATTTTTAAAAAATTCCAATCTCATTATTGCATAGTTTCTACCAAATCCCTATTTTTGCACCTTAATTTTTGAACGAAAGAAAAGAAGTTAAATCACTAATAATCAATTAAAACAATGACAAAGTACGTTTACACCTTTGGCGGAAAGACCGCTGAAGGCAATGCTTCGATGAAGAATGAGCTGGGCGGCAAGGGTGCTAACCTCGCCGAAATGTGCTTGCTCAAGCTGCCTGTACCCGCTGGCTTGACCATCACCACGGAATGCTGCACAGACTATTACAAGAACAACTGCAAACTTCCGAAAGGCCTGATGGACGAAGTCCATGCTGGCATCAAGAAGATGGAAAAGATCATGGGCATGAAGTATGGCGATCCCGAGAACCCGCTGCTCGTCAGCTGCCGTTCGGGTGCGCGCAAGTCGATGCCTGGCATGATGGACACCGTTTTGAATATCGGTCTTTGCTCCAAGACCATCCCTGGCCTGATCAAGAAGACGGGTGGCAACGAGCGTTTCGTGTACGACTCCTACCGTCGTCTTATCATGATGTACGCCGACGTCGTCATGGAGAAGGCCGAGGGCATCGAGCCCGCCGACGGCCAAGGCATTCGCAAGCAGTTGGATGATATGCTCGACGCCTACAAAGAGAAGAAAGGCTACAAGAGCGACACCGATCTGACCGCCGATGACCTGAAGAAGCTGGCCGAGTCGTTCAAGGCTCGCATCAAGAAAGTGCTTCGCACCGAGTTCCCCGATGACGCCGAGGCTCAACTCGAAGGCGGCATCAAGGCCGTGTTCAAGAGCTGGAACGGTAAGAAGGCCGTCTCCTACCGCCGCATCGAAGGTATCCCGGATGACTGGGGCACCGCTGTCAACGTACAGACCATGGTGTTCGGCAACATGGGCGACACCTCCGCTACTGGTGTGGCCTTCACCCGTAACCCTGCCACTGGCGACAACCAATTCTATGGTGAATGGCTGATCAACGCCCAAGGCGAAGACGTGGTGGCCGGTATCCGTACCCCCAACCCGTTGAACGACGAGACCAAGAACGAGCAGAACAAGCACATGCCTTCCATGCAGAAGCTTATGCCCGAGACCTATAAGGAACTCTGCGAGGTGCGCCGCATCCTCGAGGACAACTATCACGACATGCTCGACATCGAGTTCACCATCCAGGATGGCAAGCTCTACATGCTGCAGTGCCGTGTCGGCAAGCGCACTGGCGTGGCTGCCTTGACCATGGCCCTCGACATGCTGAAGGAAGGCCGCATCGACGAGAAGGAAGTCGTCATGCGCCTCAGCCCCGAGCAACTCGACGAGCTGCTCCACCCCATCCTCGACAGCACCGACGAGAAGAAGCACACCGTCATCGCCAAGGGTCTGCCCGCAGGTCCTGGTGGCGCTGTCGGTCGCATCGCCCTCACCAGCGAGAAAGCCAAGGAGTATCGTTCCGCTAAGATCGCCAACGTGCTGGTCCGCGAAGAGACGAACCCCGAAGACGTCGAAGGCATGCGCGCCGCCGACGGTATCCTGACCGCCCGTGGCGGCATGACCTCACACGCCGCCCTCGTGGCCCGTGGCTGGGGTAAGTGCTGCATCGTGGGTTGCGACGCCGTGAAGATCGACTTCGACAAGAAGATCGTCCATATCGGCGACAAGATGTTCAAGGAAGGCGATGTCATCAGCCTGAATGGCGCCAAGGGTTGGGTCTATGCCGAGCCCGTGGGTATGATCAACGCCACCGAGAACCCGCTCTTCAAGAAGTTCATGAAGCTCGTCGACAAGTACCGCAAGATGGGTGTCCGCACCAACGCCGACAACCCGGAAGATGCCCAAAACGCCATCAACTTCGGTGCCGAGGGTATTGGCCTGTTCCGTATCGAGCACATGTTCTACGGCAAGAACAGCGAGAAACCGCTGGCCAAGCTGCGCAATATGATCCTGACCGACAACACCAAAGACAGAAAAGCCGCCCTTAAGGAGCTTGAGCCTTACATCAGAAAGGCCGCCAAGGGTACGCTGAAGGTGTTGGATGGCAAACCGTTGACCTTCCGTCTGATGGACCCGCCCTTGCACGAGTTCGTTCCGAAACTTGAAGAGAAAGACAAGATTAAGGCTTTGGCCAAAGAGCGTGGCATGAGCACGAAGGAATTGGTCAAGCGCATCGCCGCCCTCCACGAAGTGAACCCGATGATGGGTCTGCGTGGCGTCCGCCTCGGCGTCGTTTATCCCGAGA
This sequence comes from uncultured Bacteroidia bacterium, assembly GCA_902786745.1. GTDB lineage: Bacteria > Bacteroidota > Bacteroidia > Bacteroidales > F082 > Limimorpha. The sequence continues at coordinate 36,629 of CADADR010000002.1, read as the reverse complement.
TCACCGAGACCCAGTTCCGCGCCCTGTTCCAGGCCACCGCTGAGCTGATGAAGGAAGGCTTCGACCCGCATCTGGAAATCATGGTCCCGCTGACCATCAACGTCAAGGAGCTTGAGCACCAGAAGGCCATCGCCGACCGCGTGAAGGCTGAAATCGAGAAGAAGTTCGGTGTGAAGATCAATTACATGTATGGTACCATGATCGAGATCCCGAGAGCCACCCTCGTGGCCGACCAAATCGCCAGCGTTGCCCAGTTCTTCAGCTTCGGTACCAACGACCTCACCCAGATGACCTTCGGCTTCAGCCGCGACGACGTCAACGCCATCGTGAAGGACTACATCGAAGAGAAGATCATCCCCGCCGACCCGTTCAACACCCTCGACCAAGAAGGTGTCGGTCAGCTGGTGAAACTCGGTGTGGAGCGTGGCCGTAGCCAGCGCGCCAACCTAAAGTGCGGCGTCTGCGGCGAACACGGCGGCGACCCCGCTTCGGTCCGCTTCTTCTACAAGACCGGCTTGAACTACGTGAGCTGCTCACCGTTCCGCGTGCCCGTCGCACGTCTGGCTGCTGCCCAAGCCGCTATCGAGGAAGAGAGAGCCAAGTAATTGGTCATTTCGTCCAGAATGAAAAAAGCCTCCAAGATTTGGAGGCTTTTTTCATTTATACCTTTTCTACTTCAATCGTATCTTCCGCAAGATACACCAGATATGCCCGTATTTCCTTGTCCGTCATCTCCCGCAAGGCATCGGAATAGGTCCGTATCTGTTTTTGATGCGCCTCTTCCCTCTTTCCTGTCTTGTAGTCTATGAGATAGATGACATCGGGCAACTCGGCATAGCGGTCAAGGCGGATGACCTTACCTATTTTTGGATAATAGATCTCACACTCCGTCTTCACCGTGGCAGTAGTGCCAAAGGCTGCCGCAATCTGCGGATCTTGTGACATCTGCAAGAGCTTGTCCTTTATTGCGCCTGCCGTTTCCGTTGTGATGATACCCTCATGAATATAAGGAATCAGAACCGTATCCGTCTCCTCAACGTTTTTTATTTTAGCCAAGATACCATGAACCAGCTCTCCCCATTCGCGGGGTTGCATGAGGCCAGTCTCAGCCTTCCACAGTTTCATCGGGTCGGGCTCGACATCGACACGGTCGAACCATTCAGCCGAACGGGAATCCATCATCATGCTCTGCTGAGTCCCTTCTGCCTTTTTCTCTTTCGGATTTCTGAAATCAGGCGAGCCTAAACGATATGTGGTGGCCACATCGCCCTTCTCCACTTCAAACAGTTCCTTCGCCTTTTCGCAATTCATAAAATCACGCATCAGATTGGCGGCGTCCTCTTTACCTTGTCTGGCAATGATATACAAGCGTTGTCCCGCCCTGGTAAAAGCCACATAGAGCAGGTTGAGGTTATCCAAACGATTGCTTTCTTTTTCCTTTTCAATAATCGCTTTGGCCTTTTCGCCCAACAGCATGCCTTTATCGTTGAGTTTGAACAGCACTTGTTTCAATCCTTCGATTGGCTCAACGTCAAGGTCATCCACTTGTACCCAATCTTCCGGTATGTCATTCTTTACCAACCTTTCATCCAAATCAACAATGGCTTCGGGATAGATGACCACAGGGAACTCCAAGCCTTTTGACTTGTGTATCGTCATGATCTGCACAGCATCGCCCTTCGTCGATTTCACCGACAGCGAGCCTTTCTTCTTGTCCCAATAATCCAAAAACGACTCAATGCCTTCCATGACACCACTCTGCCATTGGTACACCTCTTCCATAAAGTAATTCAAGAAAGCATCGTCCATAGTGTCCATATTGTATATCCTAAGCAGCGAGGCACAAAAATCATACAAGCAAGTCGCTTTGAGAAGCGCCCCACGTAGCCTACCCTCCTCACCAATGCCCATAACCTTTTCAAGGGCGACCTCCCCATTCATGACAGCATCCACCTCGTCGAAATAGCCATTGATATCGCCTTTAAACTCAGGATGCTGGCATCGGTTCCAAAAATACAATAGGTTAGCAAGATTGATTTTGTTGTCATCATGGAGGAGATAGCGAAGTGTGTAAACCAACAGCTGCACCTTTTCAGAGGATTTCAACAAGATGGAAACCTTCGATACGACAGGAATCCCCTTGGCATTCAGATAATTCGCCATCAGGGAGCCGTATTCAGTCCTCCGGACCAACAGGGTGATATCGGCAAAATGGTAGCCACAATTTGCAGTAAGCTCATGGATGAGAGTCGCCACACGTTCAAAACAATAGTCCTTTTGAGCCTCAGGGGCATAGAGCTCCACCTGGACCAACCCCTTTTCTTCTATGCTTTTCTTTTGTTCAATCTTAACTCCATCGTCGCTACCCGGTTTCTCCGAAACATATACCTGCTGCGATTCATCTGAGAGCTGCTTATAGGCAAAGTCAAAGAAAGTGTTATTGAATTCAACCACATTCCAGAAAGACCGGTAGTTGGTGTCAAGACGTTCGAACCCAAAGCTTTTTCCCAGCATCTCCTGATACTCTTGAAAAGCCGTCTCACGTTGGTCATGGGGCATGGGATAGATGTTTGGCAAGTTGGCTAACTGCTTGACCTCGCCACTACGAAAACGATAGATGGACTGCTTGCCGTCACCCACCACCATACTCATCTGGTTTTCCGACAAACCGTTATGTACCAAAGGCAACATGTTCTGCCACTGCAGCACTGAGGTATCCTGAAACTCATCTATAAAGACATGTTTGAATCGTTCGCCCAGGCGCTCATAGATGAAAGGCACGCTAAAGTCGCCCATCACCGTGTTAAGCAACTTGTTGAATTCAGAGATATGCACCACCTCTTTCTCCTCGGCCAGATGGGCAAATTCCTCGCGAATCAAGACACGGAGCGCATACAGATAGAGCAAGTCAAGCTGCGCATTGTAAAACAAATACTTACCATACTCTTTCTCATAAAACGCTTTAAGTGGATCGAGTACGGCGAGCACCGCATTATTGGCATCCGTCAGGGCCTCATCGCTCAAGCATCTGCGCGTCTCAAGCGCTGCTAGAAAATTCTTGGGGAATAAATCAAAGGTTTTGTTCTCCAACTTCCCAATAAAGCCCACTACACCAGCACTTTTTTTCCAATAGTCTTCCGTCTTTAGGCCAAAACGATGTTCAACCTCCCTAAACTGCTGGGTAAACGACTTAATCTCTTGCTCGAAATAACTTACTTTATTCTTAAGATAATCACGTGTTTCCTTGTATTTCTCAGAATCTGTTATCTGGTTATTGTCTTCCGTCTTGTAGGTCTTTTCTTCCAACAGTTTCTTGGCAAAAACCGAGAGTTCGTTTTCGATGGAAGTCTTTTGTTCCTTGTTGTATTTGTCTTCGCTGAATTCTTCAAGAAGCTCGATAAGATACTTGTCGTTTTCGTTGATTCTCAGCCCGATGTTCTCGATGATTGCTTCGGCCATCTCATCGTCGTCGATGCTGACGGTATATTGGTTAGGCAGGCCCAGGTCGTGGGCGAAACTACGCGACAGCTTCTGCACGAAAGCGTCGATGGTGCTGACGCAGAAATTGCTATAGTCGTGCATGATGCAGGTCAATAGCGCTTGTGCGTTGCTTTTCAACTCCTCTTCAGTGATGCCCAGCTCCTTCATCAAGGTCAACTTCATATCCTCTTGTTTCGCGGGTTTGAGTCCCGTAATCTCGCAAAGGTTGTTGACGATCTTTTCCTTCATCTCGTTGGCCGTAGCATTGGTGAAGGTAATGGCGAGGATATTCTGATAGTTGCCCACCGAGGCCTTGTCCTTCAAACAAAGCTTAAGGTATTCCTTGATGAGCGTAAAAGTCTTGCCCGAGCCTGCTGAGGCTTGGTAGACTTTGAAGTTGGCGTTTGTGTTCATCATCAATCGTTTTCCTGTTTTCTAGGCCTGATGAGCGGCTGGCCCGAGCCTAAGGTCTTCCGTTTCTTGAAGAGGTTGGGGAAGGTATCGGCCGACTTGCTGAACGACAAGCCAAGGCCTTGCGTATAAGGCGCGCGCCTGTCGAAAGCAAAGCTGTTGAAGTTGGAGTTGTAGTTGGAGTGGTTGTAGAAATGTCCCAGTAATCGACCGTCCTTGCTGAGTTTGTAGTACATGTCGAATTCACCCACGATATTGGAGGCATTACCCGACGAGGGGTTGTTGCTCGACATCACACCTACGTTGGTCTCGATGGTCAGGCGGTTCTCGAAGAGCTGGGTGCGCATGGCGACTTGGTACTCGTCATAGGAGTCATTGTTACCCGAATGGTATTTGACACCTAAGTTGAGGTTGTCGGTAATGTCGAGTTGCATGCCGGCGCCAAAGATATTGCCCAGGTTCAAGGCATCGGAGCCACCCCTACCACCCGCATAGGCAAACTGGCCCAGCACCAGCAACGAGGCGGCCTGTTGAGTCATCGCCGCTTGGTTGGTGGTGTCGACGAGAGCAAACACGGTCTGCGTGACATCTTCCGTGGCATTAGGCAGGTTCATGCCAAAGGTGATGGTAGGATTCAGCAACGCGCCTTTAAGATGGATCAGGCATTCCACGTTCACGTTGTTGCTGGCCGCCGTCGAGTCGACTTGGATGCCCAAGCCTGAGATCGGGGCCTTAACGGTATAGGCACCCGTTGCATTGATACGGCCGTCGGTGGGATTGCCCGTCCACGAGATGGTGCCACCCTGCTTCAGGTTGAAAGTGCGCGAAATCAGGTTGAAAAGCGTCAGCTGGAAACGTCCATTCTTGATGGTATAGTCACCCAACATGGTCAACGGCTCCTTTGACGAGGTGCCCAGCTTTATTCGGCCGTTACCTGAGGCATCGATGGTGCCGATATTGGAGGGGAGGATAATCTTCAGCGAGGCTTCGTCGGTGGCACTCACGTCGAGGTTGAGACTGAAATTGCTCTTGGCCTTTTCCTTCTTCTTCGGGGTCTCCTCCACCACTTCCTCCTCTTCCTCTTCATGCGACACAAACACGATGAAGTCGTTTTCCTTCACTGTAGCCGTCTGGTTCAACGGGATGGTCATGTTGGTACCCTTCCGAGTACGAGCCATAATGTCGAGTTTGATGTCGTTGAAAGGACCTTTCACCGTGATCAGTCCATTGGCAACTGCCGTGCCGTAGAACGTTTCGTTTTCCTTGCTCGTGGTTGCCATGGCGAGGAAGTCCCTAGGGTGCATCTTCAAATCAAGGTAGAAGTCTTTCAGATGATTGTGTTTGATCTCGCCTTCCACCGTGGCTTTGTTGCCCAAGGTGTCGACCAGAACCATATCCTCAAAACGGATACTATTGTTGTCGATGAGTATAGTGGGACTGAAGGTGTAGAAGGTATTAAGGTAGCCAATCTTACAGCCTCCGTCATCCAGTTTCAGTCTGCCGTTAATATCGAGATGATCGGGCGAACCCTTGATGGTCGCCAATCCATTGCCAAAGCCTTGCATACGACTCACAATGCCGGTCAGCAAAGGACTCAACGCCGCCAAACGCAACGAGTCCATCTCGACCGTGAAGTCGATGTTGTCCTTCTTCTTGGCCGTATAATAGGCGCCGTAGGCGTTTAGGGTCTTCTTACCCAGGTCGAGGATTTGGGCATTGACTTCTATCGCCTTGTTGGCATTGTTCCATACGCTCTCCACCAAAGCATCGCCGATAGGCTCGCCATTCACACCGATGCGTTCCACCGTAAGGTCGGCCAAGACCATGGGATTGTTCTTCACATTGCTGACCAAACCGTCACCCGAGACATAGCCATCGATGTCGAAGCCCTTGAAGAGGAAATCGACATTGGAGATGTCAAAACGACGCAACTGCACGGAGAGGGTGTCGCCTTCTTCCATAGGCACATAACCGTCGGCGCGGATCGACTGCTCGTTGTGGCTGAACATCAGATTGGAGATGTTGACATGACCATCGGCGAGGTCAACAAAGTTGTTGGGAGAGACCGTCCAAAGCGAGTCGTTGACCAAGGCGTTCAGCTCTGTGATGGAGAAGATACCGCCTTGCTCATGCGGGTGGAAATAAGCCGATATCTTTGCCTTGTTGTGGTCTTCCAAGTCATCGTCATCCCAAAGGACATTTGCGAAAATAGTGTCGTTCGTCATTCGGGTAACGATAGCGAGATTGTCCAGACCCAACTCCAGCGTATCGGTCTCAGAGACTTTGCTATAAAGGATATCGTCCAGTTTCAGCGAGGTAAACGCGGCATTACCGAAGCTATAGTTCTTCAGCTCTATATCATTGAAGTCCAGCTCCCCGACCCTCACGTTCTTGGAACGGAGCGTCAGGTTAAGCGCGTTGTTACGCGAGGTGAAGGTGCCAGTCAACGAGGTGTTTTTCGCGATGCTCACCGATGGCATCAACAGGCGGCTGATGGTCTTGGTGTCTTTCAATTCGAGGCTCACGATGAAGTCCTGGTCAACATCATGTTTGGCGCTGTATTTCTGGAAGTCCTCCCTTTTGTTTTCCCATTGCGGGAAATGAACGAACGAGTCGACGTATTCATTAAGCGACATCATCAGACTGGCGAAGTTGATCTTGCCAGCCATCTCGAAATCGAAGAAGTCGCAATTCATGTTGATGCGGCGCTGCATCAGGTTATCGTTGTTGATGGAGGCTGTGAACTTATCCATGCGGTAGCGGCCCCGATCGTCGCGATACACGGTGCTGTCGATCTTCACCACGCCTTCCAAGTTGTCGAGGTCGAAGCCTTTCATGTTCACATACACCTTCGTGCTGATTTCGGAAATCGAGTCCTTCTTGTTAAGGTTCAGTGCACAGAGGTCAGCCTTTTTGATTACCGCGTTGAAGTTGGATTTAGGATATTTGCGGTTCTCGAAATCAATCAAACCGTTGAAGTCGAAAGCAAGCACATTGTCGTCGACCGAAAGCTTACCCTTGAAGAGGTTTTCTTTCATCTTGCCGTCCAAGTTCACCATGTTGATCTGCGTGCCGAGCAGTTCGGCGTTCAGCACCTTTCCGTTGACATCCAGCTCGGGGTTGCCTTTCTTGGGGAACCGCACGGAATAGCCCGCATTCAGGTCGAGGCTGCCCAACAGTTTGTTGTTGTTGATCAACGAACCGACATCCACGCCTTCGCCGTTGATGTAGCCCGAAAACACATTGTCGCCCGAGGCCTCTTTCGCCCTGGCGATATTGGCATCGATGCTACCTATACCGCAATCCACATTGACTTCTGAGTCGAAGTTGTTGTATGAGCCTTCGAAATTCACCGAGATGTAGCCTTCGTTCATGGCGCGAAGCGACTCAGGCAAGGGTATGGTAACGGTATTGGAGGGGATATAGAAATGCGTCAAATCGTCGTACGAGAAATGCATGTTCTTGATGTTCAGCGTATGCTCACCATTCTCGAAATCCAAAGGATGCATGCTCATGTTACCACGTATCCTCGTCGCATTACCAAATTGTGCGTCGATGTCTTCTACACGGAAATGCTCGATGGGTCCCTTGAAAAGACCTTCAAACAGGATCCTGTCAGGCATCTTGTACATCACTGGGGTGAAGACGCCGATATCAGAAAGCATGATGTCGGTGGGACGAATGACGGCGTCGAAAGTCACGTCGTTCACAAAGTCGCCGAATGCCGTATAGTCGTCATAGAGCATGTGAAGGTCGAGGTCGAACTTACTGTTGTTGGTCTCCATCTTCATTCCGTCGAGGAAGATGCCTTGGGAACAGACGACGACATCCGACTGGAAGTCTTTGAGCTCCAAGCCGCTGATTTCGTTAGCCGCCAAACGGCCTATATTGGCATGGATGGAATCGCCCAGGACATACATGTCCCTGGCCTCCAAGTTGATGCCTTTGAGGTCGATATGCGCATAGTCCATCAGATGCTGCTCTGTCTTCTCAGGATAGTCTTGGTTTTGATTCCAGAACACAAAGTCCACATCCTTCAGCGAGATCTTATCGATGGTGATAGGCACGGGCTCGGTTTCGGGCTTCTCCCTGTCGCTCTTGAAGGCCTCAACGATGAAGTTGAAGTTAAGCGCATCCTCACCTTCGTATTGTATCAGATTGGCTTCGGTATCGCTCAATTTCACCTCTTCGAGATGCAACTCGCCCGACATCAGGTCAGCTATGTTGATTTTGGTTTGCAACGAGCCGATTTTAGCCAAGTTATTGCTTCTCAAGTCTTTGACAACGACATCATCCAAATAGACACGAAAATCGGGGGTGATGGCCAGACGGCCCACCTTGATGTCAGCACCAGTTTTTTCAGAAAGATATCCACCAGCAAAACGCACCGCAAACTTCTGAATGATAGGGTCTTGTATGGCAACAAAGAGGCTTGTGATGATGGCCAGCAACACCACAATCACAATCAAAATGCTATGGATAATCTTTTTTTTAATAATTTTGACCCTCCAAATTGAGACCTATGAACGAATACATATTAGGCATCGAATCTTCGTGTGACGACACCTCTGCCGCAGTGCTTCAGGGCACCCGTGTGCTCTCCAATGTCATTGCCAGCCAGAAGGTTCACGAGCAATACGGAGGCGTTGTCCCCGAGCTCGCATCACGTGCGCACCAGCAAAATATCATCCCCGTCATCGACACGGCCTTGAAGACTGCAAAAATAGAAAAAAATCAGTTATCCGCCATCGCTTTTACGCGTGGACCCGGACTTTTGGGTTCATTGCTCGTAGGAACCTCATTCTCAAAGGCTTTCGCACAGACCCTCAACATCCCCATGGTGGAGATTGACCACATGAATGCCCATATCCTGGTGCATTTTGCCACCGACGACACCCATACCGAGGTGCCCGACTTCCCGTTCCTTTGCCTCACCGTCTCTGGCGGTCACACCCAAATCGTGGTGGTGAAGGACTATTTCGACATGGAGGTCATCGGCAAGACCATCGACGACGCGGCTGGTGAGGCCTTCGACAAGACGGCCAAGATCCTCGGTCTGCCCTACCCTGGCGGTCCCGTCATCGATAAGCTGGCAAAGATTGGCAACCCTGAGGCCTTCAGTTTCGCCAAGCCACAGATCCCTGGCTTGGACTATAGCTTCAGCGGACTGAAGACCAGCATCTTATACACCGTACGCGACAACCTCAAAACCAACCCTAATTTCATCGAGGAGAACAAGGAAGACCTCTGCGCCTCGGTGCAGAAGACCATCATCGACATCCTGATGAACAAGCTGGTGAAGGCCAGCAAGCAGACCGGCATCAAGACCGTGGCCATCGCAGGCGGCGTGAGTGCCAACAGCGGCCTCCACGACGCCATGCTTGCCCTGGGTGAGAAATACCATTGGAAAGTGTTCATCCCGCGTCTGAGTTACTCGACCGACAACGCTGCCATGGTCGCCGTGGCGGGCTATTTCAAGTTCCTGAAAGGAGAATTTGCTTCGCAGGATTTGGTGCCCTATGCAAGACAGAGCTTAAAAGACTAAACGACCACTGACCATGAACTGGACCGACCTCCTCTCCAACAAACGCTACGCACAGCCGCACAAGAGCCCCGACATCCGCAGCTCGTTCCAACGCGACTACGACCGCATCATCTTCAGCAGTCCCTTCCGTCGTTTGGAGAACAAGACCCAAGTCTTCCCGCTACCTGGTGCCCAGATGGTGCACAACCGCCTCACCCATAGCCTCGAAGTGGCCAGCGTGGGACGTTCCATCGCCTGTCGCACCGTCGAAAAACTGGCCAAGAAACACCCCGAGCTGAAGGAGCGTCAGTCCGACATCGAGACCATCGTGGCCTCGGCCTGTCTGGCCCACGACCTCGGCAACCCGCCCTTCGGCCACTCAGGCGAAGACACCATCAGTAGTTTCTTCAAGGACGGCAAAGGCAAAACCCTGCAAAGCCAGGTGAAGCCCGAGCAATGGAGCGACCTCATCGCCTTCGAAGGCAACGCCAACGCCTTCCGTCAGCTGACCCATCAGTTCACGGGACGCAGAGCGGGCGGCTTCTCGCTCACTTCGGCCACCTTGGCCACCCTAGTGAAATACCCCTACCCCTCCTACGACAAAGGCAACCGCAAGAAATACAACGTGTTCTATTCGGAGATCCCCGCCTTTGAGGAGGTCGTCAAAGAATGTGGTATTCCAAAGATCGATGACGAGCACCTGGTCTATGCCCGTCATCCGCTGTCATATATGATGGAGGCCGCCGACGACATCTGCTACCTCGTCCTCGATATGGAAGACGCCCACAAGCGCGGCATCATCAGCACAGAAGCCATCGAGAACTGCTTCGTGTCGTTCTTCGACCCCAACAAAGACAAGGAATTCTTCAAGCACCGCGACGAGGCTTACCGCGACGTGAACGACGTGAACGAGCGGATGGCCTTCCTCCGCGCCATGCTTATCAACAAGTTGGTGAACCTGGCCAGCGACATCTTCGTGAAACACTACGACGCCATCATGGAAGGCCGTTTCGAGAAGAGCCTCATCGCCCATCTGCCCGAATTCGAGAAGAACGCCCTTGACCTTTGCCGCGACGAGTCTGTGAAACACATCTACCGTCATCCCTCGGTGGTGAAGATCGAACTGACGGGCTTCAACGTCATCGGCACGCTCATGGAAGACTTCACTGACGCCGTGCTGAACCCCGGTACAACTTATAATAAGAAGCTGCTGTCGCTCATCCCCGAACAGTTCAAGGTGGAGACCGACGACACCTACACCAAGCTACAGTCGGTCATCGACTTCATCTCCAATATGACCGACCTTTATGCCGTACAACTCTATAAAGACTTGAGAGGAATCGACTGATGAAAAAGACCTTAGCCACCCTATGCCTGTTGCTTGGCGCGGTGTTTTGCCTCGCGCAAGAGCCGCTCGTGCCACGAAGCAACAAGTCCTACCTCATCGCCGATGGCAACCCTAAGGACACTGCTTACTTGAGGGTAAAGAGCCGTCAGGCAGGCTTGGACTTAGGCCTGTCGGTGCTAGCCAACCGTGTCCCCACCACCAGCAAATATGTCGCCCCCAAGCCCTCGACACACCTGCTGAAACAAGGCGTCCTGAACCTGCAGCTCCCCATCGACGACAAGCAGACCGAGTTTGCCGTCTACCACTCCGAGCTCTTCGACCAACCTGCCAACATCAACGTGCTGCAAATCGACGACGAACTCGTCACCTACCGCAGTGTCGAGAAGGTGGGCAACATCCATGTGTTCTACCATTGCGTTCGCGGTGCCTTCGGCACAAGGAGAGTCGCACATGGCAAAAACGCCGTCGTCTACAAACTATGGGACACGCCACAACGCAGCCTGCTGCCCGACCTCGAGCTGCAGGACCAGATGGCGCAGACCGAAGCCAAGAGATGCGCCAAGACCCGCTATCCCTTGCTCATTTTCAACGACCTGATCAGCTATTCCTACAACAGCCAAGGCGACTTGGCCATCGGCCACTTCCTGGACACGATGCACAAATACAATCCCGACAAACTCCTGCAAGCCGACCTGCTCACCCCCGCTTCGTGGCCTTACCTGAGCCGCGTCAACGAGAACCAACTCTGGAACGAGTCGATGCGCACCAAGATTGTGGAGACGCTGGCCGAGAAACAGGAGTACTATGGCAAGCAACAGATGCCCTGGATGATCGGCAACTTCCAAATCCACCTGGCCGACAAGAACCGTAAGTCGACCTCGATGGAAGAGCTGGAGTGGTTCCTCTCCAAAGCCGCCGCCTTCGACGCCGGCTTCGGCCTCGACTTTAGCGCGGCAGCCATGCGTAAGCATGGGCTCACCAATATCATGCTCAACACCATAAAAATATGGGAGAGTCTCCGTCTGTCACATGCCTTCGGCGACGACATCAAGGAAGCGCTAAAAGACCCTTATTGCGATTGGCACATCCAACGTGACGAAGACTCCAGTTTCCTCCTCTATCCCCAGCATAACTCACGCCGTTACTATTGCAACCTCAGCGACGACCAATGGGAATGGAACTCCCCTTACACGGGCCGCTTTGCACTCAGCATCACCGCCGAAGGCAAAGGCAGCGTCAGCAACCTGGTCATCACCACCCCGAATGGGACGCTCTTTTTCCCATGCACCTTACGCGCCGGACAATATCTCATCTACGACTTCGAAGGCCACGCTTGCATCACCGACTTCAATTACAACAAGATTGCTAACGTAACCGCTGAAGGCGAGTCTTACTTGGATGAAGGCATATCCCCAGTGACGTTCAGTTGCGAGGTCAAGATGGAAGAGCGGCAGAAACCGGAAGTGACCGTGCGTTATTATACGCATGGCGACGCCAAAAAGCTGGCTCGGAAGAACTAAAAAGCGACAAAAAGGTTCGCTCCTCATCACTAATAATGAGTGCTGCCTGACAAAAGTATCATTAATAAGGATAATAAGGTATGGTTTGTCTTCGTATTTTTGCAGCATCAAACAATAGCATCCAATGTCAACCCTCGATATACTCGAAATAGGACAATCCGCACGCATCAAGGCCGTGGGAGGCGAAGGCCAACGCCGACAGCACTTCCTCGACATGGGCCTTATCCCCGATGCGTTCATCAAAATCGTGAAATACGCGCCCCTGGGCGACCCGATGGAGGTGATGATCCATGGCTATGCCCTTACCCTTCGCAAAGCCGATGCCGCCCTCATCGAAGTGGAGGCGTGCGACGACACCCAAAGCGAAGAAAAAGACAGCAACCTCGACCAACTGTATATCACCTCCCTCCCCGACCACAACGCCCACCCTGGCTTGGGTGAGGAAGGCATCTACCACGACAAGACCCACGAGACCCCGCTGCCCAAAGGCACCAAGCTCACCTTCGCCCTCGCCGGACAACAGAACTGCGGCAAGACCACACTCTTCAACCAGCTGACGGGCGCCAACCAACATGTGGGTAACTTCCCCGGCGTCACCGTCGACCGCAAAGACGGCGTCATCAAAGGACATCCCGAGACCTCCGTCACCGACCTGCCGGGCATCTACTCGCTGTCGCCTTACACCTCCGAGGAAATCGTCTCGCGCGAGTTCATTATAAAAGAGAAACCTAAGGCCATCATCAACATTGTGGATGCCAACAACATCGAGCGCAACCTCTACCTCACCATGCAACTCATGGAACTGGGGACACCCATGGTACTGGCCCTCAATATGATGGACGAAGTGCGCAACAACGGCGGCAGCATCCTGGTGAACGAGATGGAACAGATCCTCGGTCTGCCCGTGGTGCCTATCTCGGCCGCCAAGAACGAAGGTATCAACGAGCTCGTCGACCACTCCATCCACATCGCGAAGTATCAGGAGGCTCCTGTGCGACAGGACTTCTGCGACAAAGACGACCACGGCGGCGCCGTGCACCGTTGCCTCCACAGCATCATGCACCTTATCGAAGACCATGCCCAACGCGCCGACATCCCTGTGCGTTTTGCCGCCTCCAAGCTTATCGAAGGCGACAACATCGTCATGGAGGTATTAAAGCTCTCGCAAAACGAGAAAGAGACCCTCGAGCACCTCATCCTGCAGATGGAAGAGGAACGTGGCCTCGACCGCGCCGCAGCGATGGCCGAGATGCGTTTTGCCTTCATCAAGCGGCTGTGCGACAAAACCGTCGTGAAACCCAAGGAAAGCAAGGAATACCAACGCAGCCGCAAGATTGACAAGATCCTGACGGGCAAATGGACCGCCATCCCCATCTTCATCCTCGTCATGATGGGCATCATCTGGCTCAGTATCGACGCCCTCGGCGCGCCCATGCAGGACTGGCTCGACCAAGGCATCTCGTGGCTCGCTGGAGTGACAGGCAACGCCTTGGCCAACTGGAACGTCAGCCCTGCAGTGCAGTCGCTCGTCGTCGACGGCATCTTCGGTGGCGTGGGCAGCGTGTTGAGTTTCGTGCCTATCATCATCCTGCTGTTCTTCTTCCTCAGCCTGTTGGAAGACAGCGGCTATATGGCTCGTGTGGCCTTCGTCAGCGACAGTTTCTTGCGTAAGCTCGGCCTCACCGGCCACAGCATCGTGCCCATGCTCATTGGCTTTGGCTGCACCGTGCCTGCCGTGATGGCAACACGTACCCTACACTCCACCCACGACCGTTGGCGCACCATCCTACTGACACCTTTCATGAGCTGTTCGGCCAAGATCCCGATCTATGCCTTCTTCACCAGCATGTTCTTCCCGCACCATGGCGGGTTGGTGCTGATAGGCTTGTATCTCCTAGGTATCATAGTCGGCATCGTCACCGCGTTGTTTACCAAGTGGTTTGGCGACAAGGGCGACGTGGCGCCTTTCGTCATGGAGCTGCCCAACTACCGTCTGCCAAGCCTCAAGAACGTGGCGCACCTATTGTGGGACAAGACCAAGGACTTCCTGCAGCGTGCCTTCACCGTCATCTTCATTGCCTCCTTGGTGATCTGGCTCTTGCAGACCTTCGACTTCCACTTCCAGATGGTCGAGAACGGCGAAGGCAGCATGCTGGCCAGTGTAGCCGGTTGGATTGCGCCTATCTTCCGTCCCATCGGCTTGGGCGAATGGCAGATTGTCACCGCCCTGGTGAGCGGTTTCATGGCCAAGGAAAGCGTGGTAGCCACCCTCGAGGTCTTGAACGCCATGCCTTTGTTCACCACCGTCACCAGCATCTCCATGTTGGTCTTCTGCCTGCTCTACACGCCTTGTGTGGCCGCCATGGCCGCCGTGCGTCGCGAGTTGGGCGGCAAGTGGATGCTCTTCATCATCCTGTTCCAATGCGTCGTCGCCTGGTTCTGTGCCTGGTTTGCCTACCTCATCGCCAACGCCGTCATCGCATGAACTGGCCTACCGTCATAGTGCTATTGGTCGTATTGGCCCTCGTCGTAGTCGCCATCAGGGCAATACGTAGCGGCAAGGGCTCATGCTCTTGTGGCGGCAAAGGCAAAAAAGAAGAGAACTGCAACGGATGCCAAGGCTGCACGGTGGATTGTCCGTTTAGACGGTAATCATACCTTTTCCAATTCGCACAACCCATCCTTGTTGCCCACCACGAAGTCGACAGGTGAGTTCTTGCCTTGCACGAGTTGTGAGAGATAAAGCGGCTCGCCGAGGATGAAAAGGCTGCAATAGAAGGTGTTGCCCACCTTGATTTTTGAGTTCTCGGCCGTTTCCACCTCAAACTGTTGGTCGCCGAGATAACGGAAGGTGCAACGGCGGTCGGGACGCCACGATACTTTCACCTTGTCGCCGACATTCAATTCCTTGACATCGATGTGTGGTGAAAGCACCTTGTCGGATCCGCTGTCTTTACCGATCTCCTCAACAAACTGGTCCCAGCCGCTAAAACCTAGGAATTGTGAAAGGATTTCCAATGTGCTGTTGCGTGTTTGATCTGCACCATCGAGGTAGCCCCATAGGCGTTTCAGTGTTGTGGGACTCATGGTCTCGCGCGTGCGCTCGAAGACGGCGCCGCTGAGGAAGATGAAGTCGGTGGGCGTCTTCATCTTGCGTTTTAAGTTGGTCTCGATGCGGTGTTTGAGTTCCGCGATTTCAGGGCTGGTTTTTTGCATTGGGTTACGTTTAAACACTGCAAAATAACAAACTTTTTCTGAAATAGAATTGGTCCTTTTTGGTCCTTGTTTGTTCTTTTGTCAAATACTGGCAATAAAACCTTATCTTTGCAGCAAAATCAAGCGATGACGGACGACATCAGTACATCGGGACCCCTCAATGGTGTTTTTCTCTCGGCCGACGAGGTGCAGACCTCCTACGAGCCTATGGTCAGCAGTGGCTTCAACCAACTGGTGAAGGTGAAGCGGCAAGGGAGGTGGTTCTTGCTGAAAGGACTGAAGCCGGAGTTTCGACAACAGCCCGTCTACCTTGAGATGCTGAAGAAGGAATACGAGTTGATGGTGCAACTCGACCATCCCAACATCGTGAAAGCCTACGCCAAAGATGTGGACGAAGAACTCGGCCCTTGCATCGTGATGGAATACATCGACGGGGTGACGCTCGATGCTTTCTTGGAAGGCAACCCCACCAAAGAAATCCGCCGCAAGGTGGCGGACCAACTTGTAGATGCTTTGGCTTATATCCACAGCAAGCAGATCCTGCACCGCGACCTCAAGCCGAGCAACATTCTTATCACACGTAATGGCAACAACGTGAAAATCATCGACTTCGGTCTCTCTGATGCCGACGACTATGCCATCTTGAAACAATCTGCCGGCACCTTGAAATATATGGCGCCGGAGCAGAAGGAACAGGGACGAAAAATAGACTGCCGTGCTGATATGTATGCCTTTGGCTTAATGTTGGGCAACCTGTTTCCACACCGTTACCGCCATGTCGCAGCCCAATGCACCCGTAAGGAACCTGAAAAGCGTTATGCCGACATGGAGGCGGTGCGCAAGGCTTTGATGCGGAGGGACAGGTCGCAAAGGGTGCTTCCTTTTGTGGGACTTTTACTGCTGGCAACGTTATGTGTCGTACTTGCCCTGAAAAAACCTGGTGCGACAATCGAAACTTCTGATGACTTGGCGACTGGCATGACGGCGGATCAGCGGAAATATCTTGAAGAGGCCGAATGGTATATCAACACCATGCTGAAGCCGATTACTGATGAAGCCAAACAAGGAAGAGAGTATCGGGAGGTGTTGTTGGCAAGGTTATCAAACACCAGCGCGGAAATCAAATCCATGCTCAATGAGATGAGCTGCCTTTATCAGAACGACGACCAGCTGCAATTGGCTTTCTCGTCAAGGATGGCTTACCATCAGCAACATCTTGAAAAGTGGTCGGCGGAACAGATCAATAGCCATTGTAGGTCATACAAGGATGATTATCAAAAACATCATTTGAGCCAAGCTGATTACGACAGCCTTGAATGGCTGGTCTTGCCCACTATCATGGCTTTGCCTGTGACTGGGATTAGCGACACCACTGCCCAAGGCAACATGGATGTGACTGGAAAACACTATGGTGGAATGGAGATGGGATTGTGCTGGGGCATGCTCCACAACCCCACGTTAAAGAGCCGGCATGCCTGTTGCGAGCCCAAGACGGGTGTCGGGGTGATGAGTGGACTGAAACCCAACACCACCTATTTCGTCAGGGCATATCTTTCGGGTAGCGTTGGTGTCATATATAGCCGAGAGGTCGCATTCAGCACACTGCCTTCCGATAAGGTGGGAATGGTACCTGAAGGTGCTTTGCCCAAGTTGTTCTCAGTCAGCGAAGGCAAGCAGGTATTGTTTTCGAAAGGCAACCTGCAGTATCAGGCGACGACAAAGACATGGCGTTTTGCCGAGCATCAATACGACGTGATTGGGAAAGACAACGAGAAAATCTCGGAGACCTACAGCGGTTGGATCGACCTGTTCGGCTGGGCGACGAGCGGCTACGACCATGGCGCGGTGAACTATCAGCCCTGGAGCGGCAACAAGGACACGAAGAGCAATGCCTTGCATTGGGCTTACGGCGATGCTTCGTACAACTTGTATGATGAGACGGGCCAAGCCGATTGGGGCTACAATGCCATCTCGAATGGTGGCAACCAGGAAGGCCTGTGGCGCACGCCTCGGAAGGAGGAATGGTTGTATCTACTCTTTGTGCGCAACACTGCCTCAGGCGTCCGTTTCATCAAGGCTGTCGTCAATGGCGTAAACGGGTTGGTTCTGCTGCCCGACCAATGGCAAGCGACCACCTATCAGTTGAATTCTGTCAATATGGCGGAAATGAATTACACCAACAATGACATCTCCCTTGCCGATTGGCAGCAGGTGTTGGAGCCTGCAGGAGCGGTGTTTCTGCCTGTGGGAGGTGCCCGCACCATCGAAGGCATCTTTGAGTTAGGCGCTTTCCAAACGTCGAGTGTAGGGTGCGAAGACTCTTTCGAGTTGTTGTTCGACGCCGACGACATTTACCTTAGGGCCACCGGCCATCGTGGCGATGGCCTCTCGGTGCGTTTGGTGCGGGATGTGGAGTAAGTATTTTTGTGGGGTGTTGATGTACTTCTTGCCCTTGATGTCATATTGCTCAACCTTCCGTAATAGATAAGCTTCGGCAAAATAACTAAGATAGATGCTTATGGTGGCATCGTCTATCTTAGTCTGCTTTACCGAGGCGAAGGTGTTCTCAAGCTTTTTTGGATTGGTCAACGAGCCAATGCTGCTGGCCACAATTTTCAATAGGTCGTCCAATATCGAAATGTCCTTTTGGATATGATTACGCTCAATCACATCGGTCAGATAGGTTTTCTTGATCAGGTCTTGTAAATATTGGCTTTTTTCTTTGTCAGATTTTAGGGACATGACCCTAAGGTAATCATAAAACTCAAATCCGCGAGTTGTTATTTGATTTTTTCGCATATTTACGCATAGTTTTCGGAAATTAATGATACGTCTCCTTCACCCCACAGTCCCTCAGGGGTCACTGAGCCTGTCGAAGTGTCCCGCAGTCCCGCGTCACGTATCACGTATCTCTCAACTAACTGAAAATCAGTACAAAGCAATAAGGACCAACAAGGACCAGCAGATAATGGATTTTTTTTAATTTATTTGCAACGGAAAACCTAATCAACTAAACACAAACCATTAAAAAGTTGCGCCCGACACGTATTAAGGGATAAGAAAATGAAGAAAACCATTATGACAGTAGCAATGTTGGCCTTCTTGATGGGAGGCATTTGCACCACGGTTTCAGCAATGGAAACCCACCAAACGGCAAAGAGCGAAATCGTAGCCGGTGACGACTGGGACAAGATTCTCAACGAGTATGAGAAATACGTTGACCAGTACATTAAGACATACAAAAAAGCCATGAGCGGCGATATGTCTGCTATGACTGAATATGCAAAGCTTGCTGAGAAAGCACAAAAACTCGCAGCAAAACTTGAAAATGCAGAGGATGAGTTGACCACTGCACAGCTGAAACGTTTGGCTAAAATCAACGAAAAAATGCAGAAAGCCTTGCTTGACAACTAAAAACAAATAAACTTACAAATTAACAAACCATTAATAGTTGCGCCCGACACGAATATAGGGAAAAGAAAATGAAGAAATTAGCATTAATCATGTTGGCCGTCGTTTCGATGGCTTTGGTCTCCTGCGGCGGAGGTGAAAAAACCATCACACCAACAGCAACACGGTTCCGTGGAGATTTAGGCAGCCTTGTGGAAGTGGTTGATCAACCATGTACTATAACTAAAGTTAGTAAACCAACTGAACAAATCGAGCTCAAGGTAAAAATCGAATTAGTAGGTAGTGATTACGAGGGATATGATCCTACTGAAGATTTTGCATTTTGTGGAGGCTTGTGCATGTCAGTGTTGTTAATCGACCTTGAAGACGAAAATGGAAACACAATAGGAGAAGCGGAGCTTAGAAAATCGGACCAACGTCGCATGCTTGATTTTCTTACCAAACCTTTCGGCACAACTGATGATTTTGTCTTCATTTGCAAAAAGAGATGGGATGTGGAACTAAGCGAGAAAGATTTTATTAATAGTATTGCTCATTTCACTCCTACGTATACTACTGACATTTGCGAACATTGACCCAAATATTAGAGTTTTTTGACAAAACCAGTGAGGCCGTGGTGGTTTCACACACGGCCTCGCGTTATCAAACACTATGATAGCAGCACACATAAAAGGCTCCATCCCGAACCCGTGGAATCATTTGACTCAATGTGGTTATCATGTGGCCTATTGTGACAAAACAGAAATACTGGAAATCAATGATAAAATAGGAGCCAATGATGAAAAATTTCATCTTGAACTGTGGCCTGAACCGTTTCTAGGAAATCCGGATGCACAGGTTTACCTGCTTAACGGGAATCCTGGGTTTACGGAAGGCAAGGATGAGAAGTTTGTTTATGAACCAGTGTTTCTAAAACTCGTACTGAACTCGATGTCGCATAAATCAACTCAAAATCATGATGATTTTCTGTATTTTAATGAACTTAAAACTGGTGGCATAACTCATCCAGGTTATGAATGGTGGATGAAACACACTAAGCAACTGCGCCAAGTGTTGGGGAGAAATCCAAGGCTATTTAATGTAGAGTTCTGCGCATATCACTCAATAAACGCTAACCACATACCAGAATATTTGCCGTCTTATGACTATACGGACCAACTTGTCATCAATGCCATGAATGAAAACAAGATTATTATAGCAATGCGTATGGTGAACCGATGGATGGCTCGTATCCCCCAATTGAAAAACTATCCTAATCTTTATAGATTACTTAATAACAGAAACGTTTGCCTCACAAGCGGAAATATCGTAAAGGTTACACATTCTTTTGGGTCGGTGTTGAATGCTTGTTGAGAAGAAAAGAAGATCTTATAATGAGTTTTAGCATGATGGATGATTATGATGACGAATGATAGTCCGAACAAAGCCAAGAATAACGATAAAAACTAAATGAGTTTAATGTTGTTTATAAGCCCTCCGATTCTGTTTCGAGGGGAGGGCTATTCATTCCAAGCGCCGGTAGGATTCCCTGTCGGCGCTTGGTGTTATGTATATTAATACGTTAATCCGAAGGCCCACAAAGGGATAATGTTGCCCGAACCAAACTCAATGTCGTCCTTAACCACATAACCTTCTTTCGCAACTGAGAGTTGCTTTTTTCCTTTTTTCTTGCCTCCAACTTCAAAGGTCTTGCCATCAATCTCAAAATCACTGTATCGTGAACTGATGACATCAAACGTCACTCGCATCTGGTTATAGAAGAATGTCTCGCGTATGTTGCCGAGGTCAGTTGCCGTTTCACCCAAAAGATAGGCCAAACTCGTATTGTCGAGATATACTTTGTCGACTTTACCCACACCGCGGATGCCTCCTGTGTCGTCACGCAACTGTCCTATCATGCCCGCCTGTTCCATATAAAGAAAATAATCGGGCAACACATTCCTACTGACTCCAACTACTGTCGCTATCGAATCCATCACCGGTTTAAACGGCACGCTTTGGGCGATGACGGCCAACAGCTTCTTCAATTTCCTTCCCGTCGACGCATTCATGTTGGCATAAAGCGGTATATCCACCTCCATCGTCTGGTTGACCACTTGTCTTAGTCTCAATTCATAATCACTGTCGTTAGCAAAAGGATAATAGCCTCGCTCTAGATAATCGCGAAACAAAGGCAAAGGATGGCTGACCTTAATAATCTTCGCTTTATGACCCAAAATATCGTTGAGTGTGTAAACGGGGACTTCAATTTCGTGGAACATCATCAGATATTCCCTAAACGACAAACCCTGCATCATGAAGATGGGCGCACGACGGCTCAGGTCGGCATAACCTTTATAGATGTCTAATACCGAAGATCCTGTGAACCCAACCTTTACGTCTGGATGCGAGTCGTATATCTGCTTCAATTCGCGCGACCAGTTCTCATATTTGTGGATTTCGTCAATGAAAATCTGCTCACCACCTTCCTTGGCAAACTCGTCAACCAAGTCCACCAAAGTATGTGATGAGAAATACAACTGGTCAGCAGAGACATAGAACATACGGTGACTATCCATGTTCTCCTTGATATATTGCAACACCATAGTAGACTTGCCTACGCCACGCGGTCCGACTATTCCAAACATGCGAGAATGCCAACTGACTCGACTATACATATAACGATGAAAAGTTGATGTTGTTTGCTGGAGTTGCCCTTCCATAAATGCGGTGAGTGAATTATCCATAACCGTTGTCTTAATGATTAACACTGCAAAAATAAACAATTTTGCACTATTATTGTGCAAAACTATTAAAAAATTGCACTATTTTAGTGCAAAATGGCTATTATTCATTTCAAACAACAAACCAAATACTTCACGCAGTGGCTGTGTCACCTGCACGGTAGATTGTCCGTTTAGAAGGTGATCATACCTTTTCAAATTCGCACAACCCAATTATTAACAAAATAATTCCCCCTTTTGTGCCGCTATTTCCAAAATAATAACTACTTTTGCATCACGGATTTTCCGTGACGGATTTTCCGTGATACATAATACTTGACAACAAACTATGCAGTCATGACCAAGAGAACACAAAAGAAACCCGTTAACCCATTCATTTACAAAGGGTATGAAGGACCGAATTATTTCTGTGACAGAGAAATAGAAACAGAGAATATAGTTAGAGCGCTGCAAAATGGGCGTAATATAACCTTACTTTCTACCAGAAAAATCGGTAAAACAGGCCTCATAAAACATGTATTTAATTGCATTAATAATCAAAACAAAAACGCCATTTGCATCTATTTGGATATTTTTGCAACCCAAAATTTGAATGATTTCGTTCAAGCCTTAGGTACGGCCATCATGGAAAATGCCGTAAAACATGAAAAGTCTTTGATGGCAAAAGCCTTTGATGCTTTCAAAGCATGGCGACCTGTGCTAAGCTACGATTCGCTGACGGGACAGCCTTCGGTTTCCATCAGCATTGAGCCTTCGCATGAGGAACACACGCTTGAAAGCATCTTCAAACACTTGGAAAACCTGAAAAAAGATGTGTATATTGCCATTGATGAGTTTCAACAAATCGTCAACTATCCCGAAAAAGGCATAGAAGCACTGCTGCGTTCCCATATCCAGTTTTCCCATGCCGGTTTTATCTTTTCAGGCAGCCGCCAACATCTTATGACTGAAATGTTCAACTCACCCAAGCGACCTTTCTACCAAAGTACGGAATTCATCAATTTGAAACCTTTGCCCGAAGAAACCTATTATGATTTCTCGCGCCACTTTTTCGAGGCGAGAAAAGGAGAACTGAATATAGATGTATTCCACAATGTCTATGCATCTTTTAACGGGCACACATGGTATGTTCAGTTCATCATGAACCGGCTTTATGAAACGACCAAACGGGTGGAAAACATCAGTCAAGCCAACGAAGTCATTCTGGCGGCCGTCGACTCACTGACGCCGCAATACGAAACCATGATGACCTTGCTGACCTCGAACCAAGTCAACTTGATGAAAGCCATCGCCAAAGAAGGCAAAGTCGATAAACCCCAAAGCGCGGATTTCATCAAGAAATACAACCTCGCTAGCGCAAGCAGTGTGAAAACAGCCCTTACCGCACTGATTGACAAAGAATTGGTCTATCTTGACAAAGATGGGTATATCATTTACGACCGTTTCCTCAATCTTTGGTTGCGTCGACTATTATAAACAGACATATTTGCAGTCTATTCCTCCATCAAATGATAATACCTCGTCCGGTATCCCTCCCACTCCCCTGTCAATAGCTCGGGATGGAAGAAATGGATGAAGTCGGCGAGCAACAGGTCGGGCTCGCACTGCGATTGCTCGAAATAGCCTGTCGAGAGGATGTCGCAGACGATGATTTGGTGGTTTTTGAAGGCGTCGAAAAGCGGATAGACAGGACTCTCTTTCGATAATGACTCGTAGGTCATCGGAAATGGATTGGAGTTGATGACGCGCCAATAGTCGGCATGCTGCGCCTTGGCGAGGATGCTCTCGGCATCCATGGGGACACTGGCCGTCGAGGGGTTGTCTTTCCAGATGTAGTCGGCTCCCGCATCAGCGAAAAGTTTGGCGATATAGCTGCGACCACCCGCCACATACCACTGCCCGTTGAAGGCCAAGTCGGAAAACACCGTGGGGCGGTGCTCCACCCCGGCGCAGAGCCCCGAGAGGGCGTTGTAACGCCGCTCGATGTCGTCAAACCAGGCGTTGGCCTTGTCCTCGCAGCCCGCCATGATTCCGATGACACGAATCCATTCGGCACGACCCAAGGGCGTGTTCTCCATATAATCGGCAAAGGGGAACAACACGGCACCCGTGACGTTGAGACCGCCTTGGTTGCCATCGAAATAAGGGGAATACAGTAAGGCGTCGGGCTTCAGTTGTATCATCCGCTCAATGTCGGCTGCGGCTTCCGTGCCGATGTCGTAGACCTTCTCCTCCTCCAGCAAGGCGCGCATGGTGGAGTCGGTCACGAAACGGCCCTCGAGAATGCCTTTCACGCGGTCGATCTCACCCAAGCGAAGGAAGACGGCCCATTGCGTGGCCGAGAACGAGATCACGGATTTCACGGGGACGCGAAGGATGCCTTTCACATCCGTGTCGATGGCCTTCGTCGTGTCCTTGACCATGGCGAACTTGCCCAACGACAAGGTCGTATCCCACGGACAAATCACTTCCATCAGATAGCCGTAGTCTTTCTCGCTGACGACGACATTATGCGCATAGCGCATGAGGTTGTCGACCTCGGTCTTCTCTTCCTTGACTTGGTGGTTGAACCTACATGCCGTCAACGCCACCAGCAACAGGATCCATAGCTTTCTCATTGGTCATTCAGTTTTTCGAGGCACTCCTTGCACAGGCAGTCGCTGTAGTGTTCCTTCAGATAGGCTTTGGTGCTGTCTTTGAGCTGCACTTTCACGCACCAGCAGTCGATGGAATGCACGCATTCAAACGTTTTTCCGCAACGGGGACAGGTCTTTTTCATAGTCAAAAACGCGAGACCCCCATTGGAGGTCTCGCAAAACAAAAAATGAATATCAATTATTTAAACAACATTGCACTGGGAATGACACCCGCCTCGAACGAGCTGAGCAGCAGGCCGTCGTTGGTATAACGGTACACCGTGCCGTTCATCATATAGTTCTTGGCGTCGGTCACATAGATATCGCCCGTCCTTGGCTCGATGGTCATGTTATAGAACATGCCCTCTTCCTGGGCGGCGATGCGGAAGCTCTCCGACAACGACAGCGTGGCGATGTCGAAACGGCGCACTTCGTTGTTGAGGAAGAGATACAACTGATCACCTGTTGGATTGGCTCTCAGCACCATGGCCGTGCCGTCAAACTCGTAACGTTTTTCGGCCGTCTTCGTCATAGGATTGATCTCCCACAACGAAGGCTGTTCGGCATCAGCTTCCCAAACGGCGCCTTCGCAGAGCACCCACACATGGCCGTTCTTGTCGACAGCCATCGTGTTAGGCTCCTTCCCTACCTGGATCTCGGCCACCTTCACGTCGTTGTTCATGTCGATGACCTGTACGGTGTTCTTTTCCATGCCGGGAAGGTAGTAGTTCGACCAGTTGCTGACATAAAGCTCATTGTTCACAGGCACCATCTTCTCGGTGGTCTTGCCCGTCTGTATAAAGCCAGTGTGGCTCATGTCCTTCGGGTTGATGATCCACAGGCCAGCACCCATCAGGTCGGTGACGTATGCTTTCTCGGGCGACACGAAGAACATCTCACGCGGCGAGTAGAAGTCGCCCAGCTTGAAAGGCTTCGTGGTGTCGCACACCATGGTGGTGGCATTCACCTTATAGATGAGGTTAGTGTTGTTAACGACGACATACAGTTGTCCGTCCACCAAGGCCATGCTCTCGGCCACATCACCCAAAGGAGCGTCGTTCACCTTGTAGAACAAATTGTTGCCCACCGTATCGGCCTCAATGTCGTAGAACGACAGGGATGCGTTGGAGAACTGGAAGTTGCCCTCATTGAGCACAAACAGGCCCGATCCCAGGTTGAGTGCCTTTGGATTGACGGGGGTGGCAGGATCTTCGGGCTTGCAGGAGAACAGCAAAGCGGCGGCAAGAGCCAGCAAAAATAGGTTTATTCTTTTCATTTCTTATCGTATTTATTGTTTCACAATGCGTTTCGTCACCGTCTTACCATCGGCGTTGACACGAACGAAATAGATGCCTTGGGTCAAATCATCCATTGCGATTACATCTGACGATGCACTCATCACCAACTGTCCAACGATATTGTAGACTTCAACCGACTGCAGGTTATCGGCCTTCACCGTGAGGCGGTCCTTCACAGGATTGGGATACACTGCAACGTTTTCCGTCTCATTATCAACAACGTCGTAATGTGCCAAATCGTATATCACGCCGACAGCGTCGAGGTCGAAACCGCTTGAGCCGAAAGGCGTGGGCCATGGGTCGTTGACCTTATGGCCTTCAGAATCGTAGGTGGCGTACTCAGGATCAATCGTCCCCACGACGTCGACGACTTTGACATGGGTGATGTTGTTCTTGTCCAACAGGGCGTTGTCCTCCACTTCGTCGAGGTCGAAGGGCGTGCCATACATGGCCTGGTATTTCCCAGCGAAGTTATGGATCAGGCAGGCGTGCATACAGGCGAAGCCATTCAACTGTACGGTATCCTGCATCTTGGTGACGGCAGGGAAACGGAAGAAGTTCTCGCCATCGGAGCTGACCTCCACAAAGGCAATCTCAAGGAAACAGATAGTGGTATCCTGCGCGTTGACGAGTCCGTTCTCGAACACGGCGAAGTCGGGACCTGGACCGTTATAAATCGGCGAAGCAAAGGTCAAGGTGGCAGTTCCGCCATCGCCGAGGCTGATGACATCCATTGTACCACCCGGCACGCCTGTTGCCAAGGCTTCCTCACCGAAATTGGCCACTCCTGACTCAGGTTTGTCGATACGCTGCGGGCCACGCACGACGGTGCAGCCTGTGGCCCAGGCCACAAAAGCCGACGAGTCGGCATGCATGGCCGTGGTGCCGGCGAAACCCGCCTCGGGCGCAAATTGAGCCCAAAGCATCGTCGGCACCAAAGCCAACAGCAGGATGGAAATCCTCTTTATCATTTCACCACGAGTTTAGCAGTACGCACAGCGCTCTCGTTGCTCACGGCGACGAAATACACACCGCTATTCAGCATCTCGGTGCTGAGACGGACTTGCTCGCCAGCCATGGCATCGACACTCATCGTGTTGACGAGACGGCCTTGCATATCATACACCGAAACGGTATTCATGCCAGCGTTTTCAATGGTCACGAAGGTCTCGTTGACAGCAGGGTTAGGATAGACGCTCAAGGTGTTGTCTTGGTTCTCCACGACGCCCGTGTTCATCCAAACGGGCTCGACTTCTTGCGTCCAGACGTAGGACCATTGGGCAATCTCAGTGGCGCATGACTCGTCGCCCCACTTGATGAAGTCACCGTTCTCGACGGTTTGCTGGTCGTAGCCGAGCATGGCCATGCTGCCGTTCACGTTGAACAGCCACCATTGACCAGCGAGACTATAATGCAGTTCTTCCGAATCAACATTGAAGATGATGTCGTCGACACCCCAATCGCCAGCCACGTAAGAGAAACGTCTGTCGGCAATAGCGATGGCATCCATCACTTCCTTCACCGTTACCGTTTCCTCGACGAAACGGTAGCCCCAAGCCAGGCATCTGTCGGGTTCGTTCCAGTTGACGGCAAAGATGATTTCGTTGGCGCCTTCTCCAACCCAATAAACGATATCGGCGAAGTCGATCATAGCCTCTTCGGCATAAGGATACACAGCAGCCACGGGTGACTCCCAGACGTAGGTCCAAGGAGCGATCTCGGTGCCGCATGACTCGTCGCCCCACTTGATGAAGTCGCCGTTCTCGACGGTTTGTTGGTCGAAGCCTAACATAGCCATGCTGCCGTTGACGTTATACATCCAATAGGTGCCGTAAAGAGCAAGGTCGAGAGTGCCATCAGCAAAATAGATGTCACCCACACCCCAGCCGATGTCGACATAGTCGAAACGCGGGTCGGCGTCTTTGAGGGCGTCCATGATGTGCTTCACGGTCACGTTCTCTTCGCTGAAGCGATAGCCCCATGCCAGGCAGGTGTCGGGTTCGTTCCAGTTAACGGCGAAGACCACTTCGTTCTCGCCTTCTCCAACCCAATAGCGGATGAGATCAGGATCGATCGTGGACTCGTCGGCCAGAGGATAGACAGCCGCGACGGGAGTTTCCCAGACGTATGCCCACGTCTCAGGATCCACCATGGTGCCGCAGTTCGTGTCGCCCCATTTCACATAGTTGCCGTTGCCGATAGTCTGCTGGTCGAAGCCCACTTGGGCCATCTCGCCATCGACGTTAAACATCCAGTAGCCTCCAGCGGTGATGCCCATTTCGAGGGTGCCGTCGTTGTAGAGGATGTCGCCAAGACCCCAGGGACCCAGCGTGTAGGAAATACGTGTGTCTACGTCGGTGATCTTGTCCATCATCTCTTGGACCGTGACGGTCTCAGCGTCGAAGCGATAGCCCCATGCCATAGCCGTGTCGGGCTCTGCCCAGTTGACGATAAGGACAGCTTGATTCTCGCCCTCGCCAATCCAATAGCGGATGTCGGCAGGGTCGATGGTAGCGTCCTGTTGTGCGAACAGGTTGGTCGTAAACAGACCAAAGATTCCCAGAAGGAATAAAAGGGTAAAGTTTTTACGCATAATAATATAATTTTAGGTTTGACATTCAATCCATTACATTAAAATGCTTGGGGATATGAGGGTACACCTTAATCTATATAAGGAAAGCCAGCTCTTGTCCCGAAAGCCTTGTTTCAGCGACAGGCGGCAGGTCTTCTGACTTACTCCTTTGTTCTGGCCGCCTTCCCGAAAGACTAGGTTTTCAGTGGCATAGTGGCCAGCCTGAAGAGCTTACAGCAGCGGGAACTGTCCGGGATTTGCACCCGATTCCCTATTGAGCCTCGCGGCACCGCTTATCGGCCGCAAAGATAGGTATTTTCTTTGTCATTTATACACTCTTCAAGAAAAAGTTGCTATTTTTGCCCACTCAAACCATATTAGTATTTCGAAATACACATACAATGAAAAAAATAACCACCCTTTTTGCCGCCTTGTTCCTTTGCCTTGGACTGGCTCAAGCACAAGACGTTTATGTCTCTGGCAATCACTTTACCACTGGCAAGGTATTGAAAAACAACACGCTATTATATAGCCTCACCGACAGCCTCGACATCCAGCTGAGAGGCTTACAAGTCGCGGAAGACGGAACTGTTTATGGTGCCGGATCCGCCTTCAACTCCGATGGCGTCTATGGCCGTGTTTGGATGAACGACTCTTGCGTGTTCGTCTCCGACAATGGCACCTATTTCGACCACATCGCCCTCAACGGCAACGACTGGATAGTGGCTGGCTTCAACAACATCTGGCAAAACGGCGAGCTCCTCTATTCCTACGACCACGACGAAGACGAGTGCCACATTCACAGCCTGGCCGTCGACGCAACGACGGGCGACATTTATGCAGGCGGTGCCATCGCCTTCAATAGCGACTCCCTCTACCATGCCAGCATTTGGAAAAACGACTTGCTGCTTTGGATGGCCGATAGCACTTCGAGCATCCAAAGCATCTGCTTCGATGGCGACAACCTCTATGCAGCGGGATTCATGATTGAAAACGACTCCCTTACTTATGGTGTCATCTGGCAAAACGACTCCATCATTTACCAATTGGAAAACGCCAACTTCGGACATATCGCAGCATTTGAAGGCAGCATCTATTGGAGTGGGATTTCCTTGACGGATACCATTGTCAATATTTGGCAAGACGGCGAGATACTCTTCGACCTGCCCGAACTCTCTGGAATCAGCAATTTGGTCGTCAACGAGAGCGGAGTCTATTATACAGATGCACAAACGGTTTATAAAGACGGCGAAGTCCTCTATCAGCCCGAAGAATGCATCGTCTCGGGCCTCGTCGTGCTTCCTTCCGAAACACCACAGCCCCAAGTGGAACCTTTGGCATTGCCTTGGTTCGACGGCTTTGAAGCCGACAGCACCTGGGCTGACTGGACCGTCCTCGACTTCGACGGCAACACCGCCATCGGCTGGGAACGCAGCGACGACGAAGCGGCCACCGATGACTACAGCGCACGCCACCTCGCCTTCGACAACATCCAGGAAGGCTGGCTGATCACACCCCCACTCTACCTGCAGTCCTACTCCGACTCGGCATGGGTGTCGTTCAAGACCTTGGAAGTCAACCCAAGCAGCTACACCAGCAGCCAGGTGATGATCTCCACCACGGGCACCGAGCTCTCCGACTTCACCGAGATATGGTCGCAAGACAATCCCTCCAACACTTGGGACTCCATCTATATCGACCTCACCGAATACCAAGGCGACACCATCTATCTCGCCTTCAAATACAGCGGCCATCATGGCCACGACTGGTATATCGACGATGTGAACGTCGATGAATCCTTGACGCTCTACACCATCACCGTCGAAAGCAACAACCCCGACTGGGGCACCGTCAGCGGTGGCGGCACCTACCCCTTTGGCGACACCATCCAAATCGAGGCCATCCCCAACATTGGCCATGAGTTCCTCACCTGGAACGACGGCCTCGTCGACAACCCGCGCGACATCGTCGTCACCCATGACAGCACCTTCATCGCCCTCTTCGCCATCAGCCAATACACCATCGAAGTCATCTCCGACCATCCCGGCTGGGGCACCGTGACTGGCGGCGGCACCTATTATTATGGCGACACCATCCAAATCGAAGCCACACCTTATATGGGCTTCGCCTTCGCTGGCTGGGACGACGGCATCATGGACAACCCGCGCACCATCATCGTCACCGAAGACCACACCTTCACCGCCCAATTCGAGATCAGGCAGTGTGTCATCACCACGGAGGTCTACCCTGAGAACTCAGGCACCGTCAACGGCGGCGGCACCTATAACTACGGCTCTACCGTCCACCTGACCGCACATAGCAACACTGGCTATACCTTCAGCCAATGGAACGACGGCAACCTCACCAATCCGCGTAGCATCTTCGTCGAAGGCGACGCCACCTATACCGCCGTCTTCACGCCTTTGCAATATGAAATCACCACCGAGTGCGATCCCGTGGAAGGCGGCACCGTGACCGGTGCAGGCATCTACGACTACGGCACCGTCGCCTCACTGACAGCCACGCCCAACGAGAACTACATCTTCCTCTGCTGGAGCGACGGCATCGTCAGCAACCCGCGTAACGTCACCGTGACGGGCAACGCCAACTACAAGGCCTTGTTCTACCTCCAAGGCACGCCACAATACACCATCACCGTCCTGCCCAACGATCCTGCTTTGGGCACCGTGACCGGCGGCGGCACCTATCCGCAAGGCAGCACCATTGAAATCAGCGCCACGCCGTTCGAGAACGTAGCCTTCCGCAGCTGGGACGATGGCAACACCGACAACCCGCGAAGCATCACCGTCACCGGCGATATGACCTTCACCGCGCTCTTTGAGGCCGTCCAACCTGGCGAGACCTACACCATCACCGTCAGGTCCGAGAACCCACTCATGGGCACCGTCTTCGGTGGCGGCACCTATCCCGTCAACACCATCATCAACATCGGAGCCTCGCCCAACCAGGGCTTCTATTTCTCAGGATGGCAAGACGGCGACATGAACAACCCGCGCACCATCACCGTCACTGGCGATGCCGAATACGTTGCATCGTTCTCCACTAACCCGACCGTGACATACACCGTCACCGTGTATTATGACGAGACGCAAGGCTTCATCATCGGCGCAGGCACCTATAACGCAGGAGCCACGGCTTCCCTTGCCGCCATCCCTGCCGACGGCTACTACTTT
This sequence comes from uncultured Bacteroidia bacterium, assembly GCA_902786745.1. GTDB lineage: Bacteria > Bacteroidota > Bacteroidia > Bacteroidales > F082 > Limimorpha. Next base: position 5,296 of record CADADR010000002.1, on the reverse strand, counting down.
AAGAAATGGGGCGACGGCAACACCGATAATCCCAGAGAAATCCTCGTCGACCACGACATCGTCCTCGCCGCCTTCTTCGAAGGCACGGGGGTCGACGAAGAGGGCTTCGAGAACGTCAGCCTCTACCCCAACCCCGCCAACGACAAGATCCGTATAGAGGGTCTGGAAGGCGAGCATGAAATCAGCATCTTCAACGCCATGGGCATGAAGGTCATGGCCGTCACGCTGCAGGACGAGGGCGAGATCCACATCGACGAGCTGTCGGCTGGCCTCTACCTCCTCCGCATCGACGAGAAGTACACGATGCGCTTCGTCAAGAGATAAAGCCAAATCAAGACAACAAAAAAGGTGAGCCTCTATCGAGACCCACCTTTTTTGATTCTTTTATGTTCCTTATTTCGTCAGCACCAGCTTCAGCGTCTCGCTGCCTGACTCCGACACGGCATTGATGAAATACACACCCGATTCCAGCGTGTTGAGGTAACGCTCAAACGTAGTGTGATTCAAACCATTGAAGCTATAGGAATACAGCTTGCGACCCATGAAGTCAAAGACGGTAAGATCTGCCTTATGGAGGTCATTCAGTGCCACATGCACCTCACCGTGGGAAGGATTGGGGTACACCGAAATGATATGGGCAGGTGTGTTCCCTATAGGTTCATTGACACTCAGCACTTCCAAGGCCTGGCTAAAGTCGGGGATGCCATAGCCATAGTAGTTATCGGGATTCTCGGCACGGTTGCCGCAAGCACGGAGTGCATCGCAGATCTCCTGAACCGAAGAATATGGGCGGGCTTGACGCAGACAGGCCACGGCGCCAGCCAACACAGGCGTGGCAAACGAAGTGCCGTCGCCATTGTAATAAGGCCACCAGCTGCCGTAACCCGAAGCCACGTAGGTGCCTTGTCCCATAGCCATCACATCAGGCTTGATACGGCCGTCGTAGGTGGGACCCACGGAGCTGAAATAGGCACGCTCGCCATTGGCATCAACTGCACCAACAGTGACTATGTGTTCGGCATCGGCAGGGATGCCCAAGGTGCAGGTGCCATCGCCCTCGTTGCCAGCGGCATTCATGCAGATCATGCCACGGCTAGCGGCAATCTCACAGCCAATCGACATCGGGGCGGTATGTCCATCATAATGCTCAAAGGGGTGGTTCCACTGTCCCATGTCAAAGTCGATGTAACCCAAAGAGGTGGAACACACATCCACGCCCAGACTGTCGGCACACTCGGCGCCCGACACCCAGTTGTATTCCTCGATGATGTTCTCGCTATTGCCATCCTCAGTATGAATCAGGTAATAGGAGGCCTTAGGAGCCGTTCCCACCATTTGGTTGGGGTCGTAGGCACCCATGGTACTCAGGCATGAAGTGCCGTGCGTGCTCTGTGAATACACCGTCGTGGAACCGTACACGAACTCACGTGTGCCGAGCAGACGACCTTCTTCGCGCATATTGTCGAAGCAGTTCTGGTCGGGCGTGCCTTCAAAGCCACCGTCGAGGACGGCAATGATGACGCCAGTGCCGTCGAAGCCCATCTCATGCAAGATGTCGACATTGAGCTGCTTCGCCTGAGCCTCGGCTCCACCGTAGAAGCCTCTCGTGCCACGATTGGGCTCGGCAGAGGGCTTCATCTCGTTGGCCAGCCAACGTTCTTTCTGCTCCTGGGCTTTCAAGTCGTTGGGGCAGTTGCGCACGGATTGCACAAACTCAAGGGCGTTGACGGCCTCGATCACGGCTGGATCGGTGACGTAAACCGAGACACCATTCAACCACTTGGAGGGGTTGAGCAGCTGGGCACCGCAATCGGCCACTGCCTGCAGGTATTGCGGGTTGACAGGGATGTCGTACTCATCGATGGCGATACCCAAGTTGGCACGACGTTGCAAAGCCCTTTGGCTCAGATAGGCCTCAGGGTTGTCGATGGAATAGGGCGAGTTGTTCTTATCGGTGAACTGCACCCAATAAATGTTGGTCGCGACCTGGGCTTGCGCAAACATCGTGACCGCTAGAAACAACAGTAAAAATGAAAGCTTTCTCATTGCTATTGAATTTTGATAATAAACACAGAATTAGGTGATAAAAATCGGGCAAAAATAACGATTTTTCCCAACACAAAACGTAGTTTCAGGCAAAATGCCTACTTTTGCAAAAAATTCCAAAAGCCAAGCCATGCGCATCGACATCATTGCCGTCTTCCCCGAAATGTTTGAAGGTCCCTTCACGGAGTCCATCATCAAGCGTGCCATCAACAAAGGCATCGTGGAGATCGGGCTTCATAACCTTCGTGACTACAGCACCGACAAGCACCACAAGGTGGACGACTACAGCTTTGCCGCAGGAGCCGGCATGGTGATGATGATCGAGCCGGTCGACAACTGCATCAGCCACCTGAAGAGCCAACGCGACTACGACGAGGTCATCTATATGAGCCCCGACGGCGAGCTTTTGGACCAGCCTTTGTGCAACCAACTCTCCATGAAAGAGAACATCATCATCCTTTGCGGGCACTACAAAGGCATCGACGAGCGCATCCGTGAGCACCTGATTACCAAAGAGATCAGCATTGGCAACTACGTCCTCTCCGGAGGAGAACTAGGTGCGGCCGTCTTGGTCGACAGCCTGGTGCGCCTCATCCCCGGCGCCTTGGGCGACGAGACCTCTGCCCTCTCCGACTCCTTCCAGGACGGCTTGGTGTCGCCACCCGTCTACACCCGCCCGCGCAGTTACAAAGGATGGGATGTCCCTGAGGTGCTTTTGTCGGGCAACGACAAGCTCATCAACGACTGGAGACTGGAGCAAGCCATAGCGCGCACCAAGGAACGTCGACCTGAAATGTACGAAATTTTCAAAAAAAGCTGATAATCTTCGCTACGTATTGAAATTATTTGTATTTTTGCACCCACTTTTTGGAGAAAAATATACAAAAATCATATAAAATGAGCAAACAAGCATTAATTCAATTCGTTGAAGATCAGATCGTTGTAAAAGATTTTCCGAAGTTCAAGACAGGCGACACCATCACGGTGACCTACAAGATTGTTGAAGGACAAAAAGAGCGTCTGCAGAAGTTCCAGGGCATCGTCCTGAAGCGTAGCGGCCAAGGTAAGGTGGGCACTTTCACCATCCGTAAGATTTCGAATAACATCGGTGTTGAAAGATGTTTCCCGATTGCCTCCCCCATGATTGAGAACATTGAGCTCAACAAGCAGGGTGCAGTCCGCAAGTCACGCATCTACTATCTGCGTGGTTTGCGCGGCAAGAAGGCCAAGATCAAGGAACTCAAGAAGTAATCCTTCACTGGCAACGAAAAAGAAAAGCTCCGAGGTTTCTCGGAGCTTTTTTGTTTTTATTCTTCTTTTTCTTCTTTTTTCTTCCGTTTGAAGACCCTGGGGCTGAACTCGGGGATTTGCAATCCCCTATGTTAACACTGGCTCTCATGGCTTTTTCTTGTTTCGGTGGCAAAGATAATGGTTTTCATACAATTACACAAGCCTTTTTTCTCGCATTACAAATGCTGATATTCAAGGCTGGCGGATTGCAAATCCGCCAGAACTGATATTCTAAAAACTTCATAGCCTTTACAATTTTCCTTGGTTCATTAGCATTTTTATATATAATTCGAAAAAGAAAACAACAAAAGGAAACACGGCGAACAAAACCGCTCCCAGATTCTTCTTTCCCTTCCATCGGTCTTCGTTTTCCTCTAAGATTCTTTCGTATTTGTGTTTGATTATTATACTCTGTATGCCGGGCCCAGAATAATTCTTGCTTGAAGGGAAAAAAAAGAAATATGTACTCAAAATATCTAAATAGATGAACTCGATAATGAAACAAATAAACAGGAGCGCAGAATACTCTGCAACGACTCCGTCTCCCACCCTTACCTGGAAGTAATAATACTTGAAGAAAAGATATTCAAGGAATTTCATAGTTATCGAGTTGTTTCACATGCAAATATAACGCTTTTTATGAAACCGCCAAAGGTGTGCAGATAAAAAAACTTTTTTCAGATTCTGCCCTCATTAATAAGCATTTTGATGTACATAGCCACGGCAAACCAAACGATAGCAATAACTGGAAAAAGAATTGCCCCCAAGTGCTTCTTCCCGGTCCACTCGCCTTTGTGCGCTTCCATAATTTGAATATCCTTTCCTTTGTATGAAAAGAAAAAGTATAATATCACACACAAAAGAACAAATATCAATGATAGACAATATTTTGGTAATTCGATGTCGCTTGATGAAAAGTAGAATATATATGTCATGAGAATATCAGCAATATAAAGCATTGTTATAAAAGCGATAGATATAGTTGATGCAAAGGTCGGCATATCACCGTTGCCAACCTTAACTTGCCAGTTGTAATACTTAAAGAAAAGATATTCTAAAAACTTCATAGCCTTTACAATTTTCCTTGGTTCATTAGCATTTTTATATATAATTCGAAAAAGAAAACAACAAAAGGAAGCACGGCGAACAAGACCGCTCCAAGTGTCTTTTTTCCTTTCCACTTTGCTTTATTATTCTCCAATATCTTTACATATTTATGTTTATGGACAAGCAAAAAATACAACAAGATAATAGATAATATAAATAGGATTAGATTATTATACTCTGTATGCCGGGCCCAGAATAATTCTTGCTTGAAGGGAAAAAAAAGAAATATGTACTCAAAATATCTAAATAGATGAACTCGATAATCATAGAGATAAGAATGATCGCCGTATATTCAGCTATAATCGCATTGCCTACTTTAACTTGAAAGTAGTAGTATTTGAAAAAGAGATATTCCAGAAACCTCATATTCAATCCTTTCTATTCTCAATACTGGATTTTACCCCAACCATTAAAACTGTCTGTTGCCAGATCGGTTACAAAATATACCATGCTAATTCCAAAACCAATAGGGCCACATAATCCTACAAATCACATTGCGATATCGAGGGTGCTCTAATTATACTTGATTGACTTGTTTTTCGGGTTGTCAGGATGCCGAAGTCCCGTTTGGGCAATCCCTTCAACCCGCTACAAAGTGATGTCGCTAATAAATAGACAGCAACGACTTGTCCATAATCGACACGGTGTTGGTAAATGTCATTAGATCGGGAAATACACGCCAATGCTATACATTAGGCCAACAGGGACCTTGCGCATCTCGGAGGTGGCGGCCGGGCCGTAGTTGGCTTTGTAGCCCATTCCTATCTGGAACTGAAACACCTTGGGCGCGCGGAAGGTATAGACGGGGCCTACCCATCCTACCGTGTGGGAATCGCCAAGGCCTTGGTGCCAA
>CADADR010000001.1 GCA_902786745.1 uncultured Bacteroidia bacterium | reverse complement strand
AGCGTTGTTGAACTCGCTCTCGCAGTAGGTGTGCCAACCGGGTTGTGCAGGTTCGGGTCTCTTATAGAAGGTGATGTAGTCGACATAGAAGCAGTCGTCGTTGCTGTTGACGCTACCATCCTTCGTGTATCTCCATTGGAAGGTGTGGTCACCAGCGGTGATGTCAAACTTCTTCTCGCCCCATGAGCCAGCACCAGTGTAGCTGCCCTTCTGGACGCCGTCGATGTAGAAATAGCCATAATCCCAGTTGTTCTCCGAGGAGATCTTGCCGAAGAAACTCATGATACCGTCATAGGGTATATTCACCGACACGGTCATATTGCTGACGACATTGGCCACGCCAGAGCCGCCGCTCTTCATGCAGTAGGTACCTTCATACGGGTTGGTGGTGGTGATGCTCCAAGGATAGGTGGGATCGATCTGCCAATCGAATTTGCTGAAGTCGCCAGTTTCGAAGTCCTCGATGATTTCGCTACCGGGCAGGCCACAGCCCCAGTAAACCTTAACGTACGGGCTATTCGGATCAAGGCTGTCGGGGTAGTACTCGGCGATGACCTGACAGACGGGATCGAAGTTCTCGTCGAGGATGTAGTCGATCGGGCTGGTGGTCTCGTCGTAGTTGATCACGATGGGTTCACCCTGAACAGGCTCGTAAGCGGTCTGATAACCTTCCTTGGCGGCTTGGCCGTCATAGGCGACACCAACATAGATGTGGCCAGTATAGTAGCCCTGGGCATTGGTCTGGAAGTTATAGGTGTGGCTTACGCCGAACTCATCTTGGCCAACCATCGTCACGGTAGCGCCAGCAATGCCAGTAGTGCCGTCCTGCTCGTACACGTGACCGTTCACGTCGCCATATCCGGAGACCTTCACTGTGCACGGGTCGGAAAGGGCGCTCTCGCCTTCGTCGTAGACCGCTGACACCTGAAAAGTGTAACCAGTCATATTGTATGTCAGGCCGCTGACAGTGTAAGTGGCGTTGCTAATGTCATTGACCGTGGTGTGGCCAATCAGCTGGCCGTCCTGATACACATTGTACATGCGATAGGTACGGTCGACAACAGGATCCCACAACAGAACGGCGTCCTCACCCTCGAAGATGGTCTCGTCCTCCGCATGCAGGTTGTTCGGGATGTTGAGGTGGGTTGTGAAGCCCCAAATCGGGCTACTCACTCCATCGGGGCATCCATCGTTGTTGAACTCGACATGCCAGAAATAGTTGGTGTTGTTCCATAGGTTGCGGACGGTGTAGCTGTTGGCCAAATCGGTGCTGAAACTGCCATCCGCAGGATACATGATGGTCTGGGGATGACCTGGTTCAGGATAGTAGGTTGAGCCAAAGATAAGGCGCCAACCCGTGGCGTAGTCCGGAATATTCCAACGTAGCGTAACACTAGCGGGTTCAATGCCGTCCGCGTTGTCTGCCGGCGTTGGGCCGAAGGCAAAGCCCTCAACAACTGGGCAGGGGATGTTCTCTGCATTAATGGTCACCTCGAAGTCGGGGTCCGTTGAGGAAGCCACCAAATAATAGGTGCCAGGCGTTACAGGCAGGTTCTCGATGACGGGGCCTGCGCTGATGTCACCAACCGTCGGAGTTGGAGGAGTAGGAACGGTATCACCAGTATTGATCGTAACATCGTCAATAAAGATCTCATAATTGTCATAATCCTCGTGGTGGAAAGCAATCCACACCTCCTGGCCAACGTATGCGCTCAAGTCAACATTAACCTCACGCCAGTTAAAATAACGGTTATTCGTATGGCGAACCTGAGTCTTTGCGGCATTACCTCTCATATTAACATTCCAAACCGACGTAAAGTCATTGGCGGTAGGATTGTTGGCAGTAGCAACGCAAACCTCAAAGTAATCGGGATAATTGTCATTGGCATAGTCAAAGTAGAAGTTCAGGGATGCACCTGCTTCAAGGGAATACTTCTGAGGCGAAACAAGGTAGTTGTCGGCATCATAGGCATCATAGGTGCAATCGGTGTAAGACTGCGAAACGGCAAAGCCATCGGAATCGTTGTTACCCCATCCCGTATAGTCATAGCAGGAGTAGGTCTGACTCAATGAGCTGTGGAACCAAGTGTTACCATCACCATCGTTGTCAATGGAGGTCCAGCCGAGCATACCGTCTTCAAAATCGAAGCTCAGGGCATCGCGATTGCCACGGTTACCGCCCTTCATGATGATGTTGGCGCGGTTGGTGTTCGAGCGAGTGAGCGAATAACTCTCATTCTGCATGTCGTAGGCCGAACCGTCGGTCCACTTGTAACCCATGGCATAGAAGCCCGGGTTGTGGGTCCTCCAATTGACCCTGCCCTGGTATTCGCCGTTGTTCCTCTGGCACACGATGAGCACGTTGCTCACACCGTCCCAGGCGAAGCTGTCCCCGTTAAGGACGAACTCGTTCCAGCCCTCGGCAGGAGCCGGCAGGTTGTTGCCCGTATAGACCAAGGCCATATCACTTGTGATGTGTGACATGGTCGGAATTTCGTTTTCTTCCACATTGGCCATCCAGATGCTGATGTTGTTCTGCTCTTGCGTGCAGGTGGTGTTGTCCACGTACCAGCTAAGGCTGGTCATCGGGGCTGTGGTCACACCGGCTTCCGCAAGTTCGCTGGCAAGGAATAGGTTCTCGCCAATGCTGTACCGGAAGAACACATGGAACGGGAAGTAGGACGAGACCGTAGTACTGCTCTCGTCGCCGATCATGGCCTCGAAGGGGAGACCTCCTCCGCCTATGCCGGGACCTTGGTAGTAGTTATGGGCCATCGGGCCGCCTTCACCATAGAAGTCCTCGGTGTAGAGAGCCACCTTGCCATTCTCGCCTTGGCTGACGAAGGCATTCAGCAACTGGTCTTGCTCGAAGGTGAGTTTGTACACACCATCCACGCCTTCCGGAATCTCGGGGAAGGGCAGTGTGTAGTCATCGTGCAAGGTCGTAGGCGTGATGTCGGCGGGGATGCCCACATAGCTGAAGCCAGGGGTAATGTTGCCGAGATCATAGGCCACCTCTACCACGTCGGGGCATTCGGGGCTGTAAAGCTCCACCATCACGGGCCAAATATGGGCAGCGCGGTTGCCTTCGGTGATGGCCACGAACTGACGCTCGATAATTCCGGGCTGCGTGCCATTGATGGCCATGGTCAGATCAACGTCGGCATTGGGAGCCACCTGGAAAGGCAGTTCCTGACCGCTGACGCTAAACATGCCGTCACTAGGGGTGAAGTCCAATACAGTCACGGTATAGGTCGGACCTTCGCTATACATGGTGAATTGGAAAGGTTCCATCCAGCAGCCGGCAGGGCGAACGCCCAGGTTCAGCGTGTCAATGACTTCGGTGTCACCGTCCATGTACTTGACATGCAGCATGTCTTCAAAGCCGCCGCCACCGTTGCCACTACCCGTGTGGGTAAAGGTGGTTTTCGGGAGGAAGTCCGTCGTGTTGACGGTGTAGTTGGCACCGCTTCTGCCATAGACAGCAGCACCAGAAACGGTTTCGCCTACCCATTGACTACTGGAATAACCTGTGGTGGCAGTGTAGTAAACACCGATCCACAAATTACCTCCATTGTAGGTGTAGGGAGTGGCAAATGTGATCTCCATCTCGTTCGAAACAACGCCAAGCAATCCTTCGTAAACGAGTGTGGCATCATCGGTGCCTAGGAAAGAAGCAATGGATGCAGAAGCAACTTCTTTCAAATAGACCCGAAAGCTTCCGTTCCACGAAATGTTAGCGTAAGTGCCAGAACTGGTTACGTTCGTATAGAACTTTAGCTTCGAAATCTCCTCTCCATTCATGGCACCGAGCTCATTGGCTGGATACACGAATTCGTGTTGGAGACTGTTGTCGGTCCACAAACCCCAAACAGGGATGTAGGAACTTGTGACATTACCGTCATGGACGGTAATCTCTCCAGCTCTCACAAAACCAGTAAAGGCAAGCAAGAGCATCATCAATGAAATTACTTTTTTCATCATAATGAATTTAGTTTGGTTAATAAATAAGTTAATTGATACTTTATATATAGTTATATGGTTTCCATTAGTAAACCCTCCTTATTCCTTCACAAAACGACAGGTCATATTGCCGCAACGCACAAGGTAAAGGCCCGAGGACAATCCGCCAATGCCGATTTCATTGTCGGCACTCATTCTCGCCGTCAGCACCAACTCACCCAAGGCGTTGAAGACTTGCACCTCGCTGTTGGCCTCAAGGCCTTCGATGCGAATGCGGTCGCGGGCAGGATTGGGATAGACGGCAAGACTGGATTCCTCGTTCTCGCCAAAGCCAACGGTTTGTGTGATGCTCACGTCGTCGATGTACCAACCGTGGGCGTTTTGGCCCATATAGCGAAATTCAACTTGGATGTTTTGATTCTTATATTCGGCGAGGTCGATGGTGACGGTCTTCCATGCATCGAAAGGCTCATCCTGCATCCACTCACGGGTGCCCGTACCACCCGTCCAAATCCACACACTTTCATGATGATAGTCACCAGGATATCGTTCGTAGGTCTTGAACGTCAGTGTGGCGCCATTGGAGGGGATGGCGATGGTGGGGCTGGTCAGGCGGCCTTCCTGGTCGGCGTCAGCATTCCAGTGATGATAGGCGCAGTGGTCGCCTGAAACTATGGAAGGTCCTGGGTTGAGCACGCCTCCAAGCCTGTGCCAATAGGATGGACGAATGCCGTTGTCGCCGTCGAGGTCTTCCTTCGTCCAACATCTCCAGTCGGTTTCACCCGTCTCGAATCCCTCGAAGTAGGGCAGCGTGCGCACATTGGAATTGGTGCACCCGAGGTCGACGGAAATGCCCGTGAAGATAGTTTGTGCTTCTGGCCCGTAAATTGCCTGGCCGTTCTTATACACCCATTCAAGACCGGCATAAAAGACACCTTCACTGTTGGCCTCGATGCAGCCAACTTCATCTGTCTGCTCGTAAATCATGCTGTCGTTTTTCCAGACACGGTAACCACTACCAAAATACGAGTTCTCAACGGTATAGATGTCTCCCCCGTCGATGCTGATGCCCGTGCCATACGTGTTAGAAGACAATGTGTAAAGCACTTGTTCGTTTTTCAACACCTTAACTAAAGAGGTGTTACTGTTTATGTCAGTGACAATGGTGTACACGTCACCGTTGTAGATAGCCAAACCTCCTGGAATGATCCCATTACCAAGATTGGTAATTTGGGTTGATGTAACATCCCACCAGACGAAACCCTGAGCTGATGTAGTGAAATAGCCACAAGCCACGATTTTGCCATCCACCATGGCGGCATCAGAGATGAAGGTGTTGTAGTTCACCAAGGAATAGACCGTGTTGTCATCGTTTTTCCACACCACGGCCGCTTGGTTACCGTCGTAATCCTTGCTGCCTGCGGCATACACATTGCCCTCGTCGTCATGGAACAGGCAAGTGATAGTGGTTCCTGAATTCATTGGATTGCTCAACCAACGGTCGCCGTTCTTAAAGACGTCACCGTAGTTGTACGTTCCGTCCGCATTATGGCAGTTGTCCACCCAATAGACATTGCCATCAAAGTAGAGCACGTCATCGGAAGTGAGGTCGGATGAAGAAGAACACGAGTAAAGCCTTTCTCCGTTCTTATAGACTGCGGCAGAAGCGTTGCCGTCTTGCATGTAGTAGCCCGAGGTATATACATCCTGAGCCATTGCTATGCCAGCGAAAGCCATCGCTGACAGGATAATGAGTAACAGTTTTTTCATGATTCTTAATTTTTAGTTGATATTTAGGCGAATAGACCATCTCCATAATTTGCATATTCATACCTTTTGGTATGGTATTATTATGCAAAATTAGACTATTTTTTCGATATACAAGTCTTTTTGTGGATTTTTTTACAAATTATTTGAGAAATTCAATAGAACTACTCTAATCCCGCCTATATTTATAAGCAAGTGTTCAGAATTAAACTACAGTTATTCATTTGACACGGGACTTCGGGACACGGGACAAACCAATGTCACGCGGTCTCGCGTCAATAGTCAATATGTAAACTAAATATGCTCATCTACTTACTATGGCGCATGATTCGTGCCCTTTCGTTAAAAAGCCAAGGAACGCAAGGGTTTACACTACACGCAATAATATTTTCTCAAAATCGCGGCAAACCATCTATCGGGTAAAACGCGCTTCAGTATAATGGAGAGATGTTGTTCACAAGAGGAAACCACATAACCGTATCGCGGATGTTTTTTTTGAATGACTTTACTTATTTTTCGCGCAAGCAACCGAGGATTCAGTCCATTGGCCTCATCGTGCTCCACCTTGTCAATCGACTTCTGATAAGCGGGATACGTCAGAAAGGCAGCCTCATCGGTATTCTTTTTTCGACTGGTGGTGAAACTCGTGGCGAAGTCGCCAGGACGAATTACAGTCACAGTGATGCCGAACGGTTTCGTCTCCAACCGCAAAGCCTCGCAATAGCCTTCGACGGCAAACTTGCTGGCGGAATAATAACCTTGGAACGGTAGCCCCATCAAACCGCCAATGGAACTGATGGCGATGATTTTTCCCGAACCTTGTCTCCGCATGTGGGGCAAGACCACATCCACGCAATGCACAAGACCCATGAAATTGGTGTCCATCTGCAAATGTATTTCCTCTTCGGAGTTAAACTCCAGCGGGCCGCAGATGCCCATGCCAGCATTGTTGACCAACACATCTATGCGGCCTTCTCTTTCAATAATCTCAGCGACAGCTGCTTCTACCGCCTCGTGGTCGCGGACATCCACTTTGAGACAAAAGATGTCGGGGGGCAAATCCACGTCGCGTCGCACCGTACCATAGACGGTGTAGCCTTGTCGCGAGAGCAGTTTCGCAGTTTCCAAGCCAAAGCCCGAAGAGATGCCTGTGATGAATACTATCATTATTCAATGATTTTTGCTTGTTGGAATGCCTTGGTGATTTTATCGATGGCTTCATCCACTTGTTCAAAGGTATGTGTGGCCATCAGAGCAAAACGAATCAGCACATCGTCTTCGGGTACGGCGGGGGCAATGACGGGAGTGACGAACACGCCATCCCCAAACAGTCTGTTGCATAACCAGAATGCTTTCTCCGAATCACGCACAAAAAGAGGTATAATAGGCGTTTCGCTACGGCCAATATCGAAACCACGTTCCTTGAACTCACGGCGTGCGTAGTTGCTCACTTTCCAGAGATGCTGGATCCTCTCCGGTTCGCTCAGCATGATATCAATGGCCTTACTCACCGCCGCCACATTGGCAGGTGGCATGCTGGCACTGAAAATCAGCGATCGGGCATTGTGTTTTAGGTAATTGATGGTGTCAAAGTCGGCAGCGATGAAACCGCCCAACGAGCCGAACGATTTGGAGAAGGTTCCCATGATAAGGCCAACCTGATCGGTGAGACCGAAATAATCAGCGGTGCCGCGACCTTGTCGGCCCAACACCCCAAGAGCATGGGCATCGTCAATCATGATGTCAGCATTGTATCGTTCTGCCAAGGCCACCATACGAGGCAAATCAACAATATCGCCTTCCATCGAAAAAACGCCATCAGTAACAATCAACTTGACGGATTCAGGATCACATTGTTTTAGCCGCAACTCCAGACTCCCCATGTCATTATGGTTGTATTTACACACCTTTGCGAAAGAAAGTCGACTTCCCTCAATAATGGATGCATGGTCAAGCCGATCAAGCAACAGAAAGTCGTTACGGCCACATAGCGCCGAAACCACGCCTAAATTCACTTGGAACCCCGTGCTGAAGCACACGGCCGCTTCCTTGCCTACTAACTGTGCCAACTTTTTTTCCAAGGCCACATGAATGTCAAGTGTTCCATTAAGGAACCGGGAACCCGAACAACTGGTTCCGTATTTCTTGATGGCTTCAATAGCAGCCTCTTTCAGTCGCGAGTCATTGGCCAACCCGAGATAGCTGTTTGAGCCGAACATCAGCACATCTTTGCCATTAATCTTCACTACCGTACCTTGCTCTGACTCGATTGGTTTGTAGTACGGATAGATTCCTTTCGCTTGTGCTTCCTGCGGAGCAGTAAACCTAGAACATTTACTCTTTAAATTGTTACATTTTACCCGATTTTCCATAATATTATGTCGTGATTTGCATTATTAAAGCGCAAATATAGGGTAATTTTTAAAATAATTAGTCGATAATATGCATTATATTCATTTTTTGTACAATTATTGAGAAAACTAGACAGGAATTGTATTTCATAACTTGTGTTTTTGAACAAAGAACACAAAAAAAACGCCAGTGGCGAGGCTGGCGGTTATAAATTAAAGTATAAATAAGATAGAATCAACGAGCACTCACAACGACACCCGATGCAACCCGATGTCGTATGGCTGGTCGATGGCCTCAATGATGCGCTGGTAGTCGCCCTCGTTGGCCACAAAGTCAAGATGGTTGGTGTCGATCAACAAGATGCGCATGTTGTTCTGCTGCTGACGCAGGAAATCAAAATAGCCCTGCTGGATGTCCTCAAGATAGGCGTCACTGATCTCCTGCTCGTAACTGCGACCACGCTTGCGGATGTTGGCTTGCAGTCGCTCCACATCGGAATAGAGATACACCAACAGCTCGGGCTTGGGCATATCCGAGAAAATGATGTTGAAAAAACGGGAGAACAACTGATACTCATCGTCCTGTAAGTTATTCTTCGAAAAAATCAACGACTTGGCCACATAATAGTCGGAGATGATGAAGTCGTGAAACAAATCAAGCGCCCCCAATTTGTCCTTCAACTGCTGATAACGCAAAGCCAAGAACGTCATCTCCACCTGAAACGAATACTTGTCGGGTTCCTTATAGAACTTGGGCAAAAACGGATTCTTGTCGCCTTCAAACTCCTCCAGCACCAGCTTTCCGTTGAAGTCGTTGGCGATGCGCGAGGCCAGCGTGGTCTTGCCCGCACCCAGCGTACCTTCTATGGCGATATAGTTATAATACATGGCTAATCTTCTTTCTCAACATACAATTCTCTTACGACAGAGCTATCGGGACATCGCTGCAAAAGCTCCAACTGAGTCAATTGGAAGACCGGATGCCTGAAATCGGGTATCACATCGCAAAGCGGAACCAAGGCGAATCGTCTCAGATGCAGCCGCGGATGAGGGATCGTCAACATCGGCGTCAAGACGACACGGTCTCCATAATACAAGAGGTCCAAATCGACAGTGCGCGAGCAGTAGCCCTCCACCTCCGGATGGCGCACCCGACCCAATTCTTTCTCAATGTCGAGCAACTCCTTCAGCAAAGGCTCAGGGGCCAACTCGGTCTCCAACACGATGGCACGGTTCAAAAACCACTCCTCAGCCTCAAAGCCCCATGGCTCCGACTCATAGGCTGCCGACAGATCAAAGATGGTACCACACCTATTATTTATTAATAGGCAGGCTTGCATGAAAATCTGTTCCTTGTCGCCCATGTTGGAACCGAAGAGCACAACGCATCTTTCCATCATAGAGATTTTCTGCAAAAGTAAGTTTTTTTTGTGTATTTTTGCATTTCAAACCTACAAAACACAACACTATGAAATTCTCAAAAGTTGTTCTTGCCGCTTTCCTCGGCACATTGATTGCATTGGTGATCAACTTCTTCATCAAAGTTGGTGTCATCTCTTCCATGATTTCAAAGTTCTCGAAATCAGAAGCAGAAACCACGGCTACCGTCAAGCCCAATTCAGTGCTTTACATGAAATTTGACTATGATATCCCGGATCGCACGGTCGACAACCCCTTCGGCAATCTCGACTTCAACTCTATGGAATCGAAAGACGCCACTGGATTGAACGACATCTTGCGCAACATCGAAAATGCCAAGACCGACCCGAACATCAAAGGCATTTATATGGACTTGAGCAACATCCCGACTTCGACTGCCACGCTGCAGGAAATCCGAAACAAACTCCTCGAGTTCAAGGAGTCGGGCAAATTCATCGTGACCTATGGCGAGAACTACGGCCAAAGCGCTTACTACATAGCCTCTGTCGCCGATAAGATCTTCCTCAACCCCGATGGCATGCTCGACCTGCACGGCATGGCCTCGCAAATCATGTTCTACAAACACCTGTTCGACAAGCTCGACATCGAGATGCAGATTGTGCGCGGTCCCAACAACCGTTTCAAGAGCGCCGTGGAGCCTTACTTCCTCGACAAGATGAGCGAAGCCAACCGCGAACAGATGGACAAGCTGCTTGGCACCGTTTGGGGACAGATCCTCCAAAGCATCAGCCAAAGCCGCAACATCAGCGTGGAACAGCTCAACCAGATTGCCGACAACCTGGAGACCATGTTCAACGCCCAAAAGGCCCTCGACTTCGGCTTGGTCGACAACCTCTATTACAAAGACCAAGTGCTTGACGAGCTGAAAGGACTGACGGGCAGCAACAAGAACATCAACGCCATTGGCAATGCCAACTACGCCAAGTCGTATACCAACAAGAGTGCTAGTAAGAACGAGGTGGCTGTCATTTATGCCTCGGGCCAAATCTTCGACGGCAAGGGCAACGAAGACCAAGCCATCTATTCCGAGAACCTCTCCAAGATTATCCGCAAGGCCCGCGAGGACGATAATGTGAAAGCCATCGTGCTGCGCGTCAACTCACCTGGTGGCAGTGCCTTAGCGTCTGCCGTCATCGGCCGCGAACTCGACCTTACCAAAGAGGTGAAGCCCATCATCGTCTCGATGGGTAACTATGCCGCTTCGGGCGGTTACTGGATCTCGGCCAATGCCGACTATATCTTTGCCGACCCCACCACCCTCACCGGTTCCATCGGCGTGTTTGGCACCTTCCCGAACGCACAAGGTTTCTTGAACGACAAAATCGGCTTGACCTTCGATGTAGCCAAGACCAACGAAAACGCCGACTTCGGCTCTATAACCCAACCCCTCACCGAGTTCCAATACGCCAAACTGCAGGAGATGGTGGTGAAGACCTACGATGACTTTACCAAACGTGTTGCCGAGGGTCGTGGCCTGCGTCAGACCTATGTCGACAGCATCGGTCAAGGCAGGGTGTGGGCTGGCGCCGACGCCATCGGCCTCGGCCTCGTCGACCAACTGGGCGATATGGAAGACGCCATCGTCTATGCTGCACAGAAAGCCAACATCGCCGACGACTACAAAGTGGTGGAAATGCCCAAACCCAAGGATTTCTTCACCCGCATGATGGAATCGATGAGCAACAGTGGCTCCGACAAACTCGATGCTGCCATGAAGCAGAAGCTCGGGCCCTACTACGGCTACATGAAAGGTTTGGAGAACCTGCAACAGAATACGGGAATCCAAGCGCGGTTGCCATTTGACATGATCATCGAATAACGAAAAACGGGGCTTAAGCCCCGTTTTCTATTTCTTCGCGTTCCATCTGCTTCTCACCCCAGTCGTCCATCAGGGCTTGGAGTTGCTCTTTCTTCTGCCCATAGACCCAATACCAGTCGTTATCGATCTTGATGTCGGGATGTTGGTCGGGGTTGGCCATGATGGCGTCTTGCTCGGCTAGCTCGGCTTCGAGTTTCCCGATGGCCTCTTCCAAGCGTTGGATTTCCTTGTCGACCTTGCGCAACTTCGCGTCAAGTTGTTTTTTGCGTTCGTAGTTGATCTTGTTTTGAGAAACCGGTTCTGCTGCAGCCACTTTGGGCTGTGACTTGGCTGCCATCTCCAGCTCCTTCAAATGGCTGAGGTTCTTCTGCTCCAAGAAGTCGTAGATGTCACCGATGTATTCCTTTATATTGGGCTTACGGAACTCATACACCTTGTTGGTCAGGCCTTGAAGGAAGTCACGGTCGTGGGAGACGATGATGAGGGTGCCGTCGTATTGGATTAATGCGTTCTTTAGGATATCCTTCGAGAGCATGTCCAAGTGGTTGGTGGGCTCGTCAAGGACCAACAAGTTGGTCGGGAAAAGCAGCATCTTGGCCAAGGATAGGCGGGCTTTCTCGCCACCCGAGAGCACCTTCACCTTCTTGTCGATGTCGTCGCCACGGAAAAGGAAGGAACCCAGCAAGGCTTTCACCTTCAAACGCATGTCGCCCACGGCGACATCATCCAAGGTCTCAAAGACAGTCTTATTCATGTCGAGCATGTCCTGCTGGTTCTGGGCATAATACCCTATCTTAACCTCATGACCGAGCTTCACCTCACCTTCATGATCGAGCACGCCACAGATGATTTTCGACAGTGTGGACTTACCCTCGCCATTGCGCCCGACAAAGGCAATCTTCTCACCTCTAGGAATCAGCAGGTTGATGTCTTTGAGAATGACTTGGTCGCCATAGGACTTACCGACATGGTTCAACTCCAGTGTAACCTTACCGGAATGCGGCGCAGGCGGGAACTTGAAGTGGATGGCCGTGCTGTCAATGTCATCCACCACAATCTCATCCATCTTCTCGAGCAGCTTCACACGGCTTTGCACCTGTTTGGCCTTGGTGGCTTTATAACGAAAACGCTCGATGAAAGCTTCGATGTTCTTAATCTCGCGTTGTTGGTTCTCGTAGGCAGAGCGCTGCATGTCGACACGCTCTTCGCGCAGGCTGACATAATCGGAATACGGCACCTTATAATCGTATATCTTCCCATTGCTGATCTCCACGGTACGGATAGTGATGTTGTCCAAGAAAGCGCGGTCGTGCGAGACCATCAGGATGGCGCCATAATAGGCCTTCAGGAAGCCTTCGAGCCATTGGATGGACTCGATATCAAGGTGGTTGGTAGGCTCGTCGAGGAGAAGCAAGTTGGGCTTTTTCAGCAGGATTTTGGCCAGTTCTACGCGCATCTGCCAGCCGTTGCTGAACTCGCGCATGGGGCGCTGCATATCTTCGTGACCGAAGCCCAAACCGACCAGAATCCGTTCCGCCTCACCTTCGATGGAGTTGCCGCCGAGCAAGGCCAAGCGGTCGTTCAAGTTGTTCAGCTTGACGATGAGCTTCTCGTATTGTGGGCTCTCATAATCAGTGCGGTCGGCCAGTTCCTGTTGTAGGCGTTCCACATCGCGTTCCAGCTGGTGGTATTCGTCGAAGGCGGAAAGGGCCTCGTCCAAAACGGTCTTCGGGCTGTTGACGTTCTTCTCCTGAGGCAGATAGCCGATAGTAACGCCTTGGGGTATGATGACATCGCCTTTTGAAGGCTGTTCCAATCCGCAGATAAGCTTCAGCAGCGTAGTCTTTCCCGCGCCATTTTTGCCCACCAAGCCGATGCGATCCTTCTCGCGAATCAAAAAGGAAATATCGGTGAAGAGGTCCTCACCGGTGAAGTGCATGCTCAGGTTTTGGATGGATATCATCGTGGCCGATTTTAGGCCGCAAAGATAGGGATTTTTATTGGTTTTTAGACTGGTTGTCGGTCAAACATCCATCCTTCAAATGAGCACATAATAAACAAAAACGGCCTAAAGGACTATCGGGAGCAGGCTGCCAGATTTGTCCACAAGAAATCGCCCCATTTTCGTTTATCTCAAATTGATACAAATCTCCATCAGTAGTACCTCCTATGGAAACACTATCTATTTTATTATCAATGAATTGTCTGCTTAAATACAACACTTGTTCCGCAAGTTCCGTTTCCAGTTCGACGAAGCATTCATCTATATTGATGCCTGCAGCGTCTTTTGCATACCATAGGTTTTTGTCAAACGAGATTACCTTTAAGAAATACTGCTCTTCAACGGATTCTATTTGTATTGCATATTCAGGATCAAACGATGGCATGGTTGTGAATCGGAAAAGAAAATCGTCTCCTAAACGAGTCTGGAGAATACTATCCAAGGAATTGTAATAGCTTTTCAATTGCGGAGTCACATCAAACCTGGCACAAAGTGATAGCCTTGATTGAGCAACTGCTTTTCCGTTCAATCCAAGTATTGATAATAACAATACTATGCCTATAATACCTTTTTTCATGGCTTATTTTGAAATGACTAAAGGTTTAACCGCTATTCTGTTTTGAGATATGATTTTCACCCAGTACAAACCATTCTCAAAGCCTGACAAATCGAGTTGCAACACGTCGCTGTTGACCTCTTTGTTGAACAAAGCCTGCCCCAAGGCATTGTAAACCATCACTTTTTGTAATCCCTTTAATTCGATGGTAATAAGCCCGTTCGTAGGATTGGGATAGAGCTTGAAATCAAGCGCTTGGTATTCATCAGTCGCGGTCAGGTCAATGGCCACATAGTTTTGATCGGGATTGTTCAAGGTAGCAGCGTAATCCGACTCACAAGTCTCACCGTTGTCGGCCAAATAGAAGGCGGTCAGCCGATAATAGACATCGTCATGGTCATCCGATGCCAGGTTGTCCTGGTATTCATAATATAGCTGGCTTTCTATGGCGGGAATTGATGCCACTTGCTCATAATCTGTGTTGTCGAACGAGCGATACAGGTTGTATTGCTGCAAGGCGTAGCCGTCTTTAGCAAGTGCTTCCATGCGTCCAGCTTGGTTGGTGACGAAAGCGCGCAGCATCCAGGTGTAGTGCATGTTGAAAGTATGCATATCGGTCCAAGTCGTGCCGTCCAACGACACCCAACGCCCATCAGGGTCGCCCATGTCTTCGCAAGCAGCGGCAGGACGTGCCATGCCTTGTTGCCCGACGACAATCCAAATCGGTTCGTTTTCCGGGATTATGTAGGCCGGGCTAATGGTTTCCTCATGCCAAGCTTGAGCGTTATCCAATACCATATTTTGCGAACGAACCAAGGTACCCGGTGCCGTGTCGCCGCCCACATAGATCCAAAGCTGGTAGGTGCCGGCTGCCACGTCATACAACGAGACCTTCTTCAGCGACGTACCCGCGTATTCTGTCAGCTCGTCAGCCCCAAAACGGATGGCCCAGAAGATACGCGGCTCACCATCGCCACCCAATGAATTGGCGTAGATGCCATTGTCATATTGCAGCCATTGCTCTATCGGATCGGGACGCTCACCCCATGAGATCAAGGCGCCATAATCTTCCTCGTTTTCGTAATAGCGAATCCCGTCAAGCTTCGTTGGCGGGTCGCAATAGGCGGGGAAGACTGCCGTGACGCATTCTTCGCACGACATGGAGTAGTACGTGCCATCGAGGGCGCCGTCATACACCAGACGCAAGCAATACGTTACCTCACCATGCATCACGCTCTCATCCAAGAATGAATCGGCATCAGTGAAACCAAGATAACTGCCATCACGATACAAGATAGCTCCCACGAACTCACCCTCAGGATAGGTCCACGAAAGCTGGAGCGCCTCGTTGTGCAGCGACCATTCTAATCCCGTGGCGCTCCCTGAATAGTTGGAACAGGGGCGATAGATCCATTCGCAGGCCCGCCATTCACCTGGTCCAGAGAGATACACGGGCCGCACTTGAGCCATATATGTTTCGCCTTCCGTTAGGCCACTCACGTCAAACTGGAAGTCATTCGTCGTGGAAGTGCCCACCGGTGTCCCGTCCAACACGATTTCAAAATGCTGCAAATCACGGCTCCTCATCGGTTCCATGGTCCACATAGCCCATCCCGTTGACGAGACATACAGACTGTCGATGATGTTGGTGACCTCCATCAGCTCGATTTCGACTTGGGTCGGACCATACACGTGTAGCGTTGAATCCGAGACATAATCCACAAAGCCGTCAAGATGTACCGTCAAATCATAATTGTCGCGATAGACATTATTCAGCAATAAATGCCCGTTGGCATCCAAAGTGCCTTCGTATTCATGGCCTTGTTGGGAGGAAAGCATAACAACTGCACCCGCTGGCGCCAACCCAACGTTGGTGGTGGCATTAATCTCAAAAGTCGTGACCATATCCTTGTCAAGATAGGCTGACCAAATGGTATCGGAATGGCCACGGTTGCCTTCATAGTAGCAGCTCACGCCCCAACGGTATTGTCCCCAAGGCAGGCTGCTCCAGTTCATATCCATGAACACCGTATCGGTCAGATGCGAGGCCATCATCACAGGCTCTTCCTCGAAACGACTGCGAAACAGGTCGTAGTATTGGAAAGAGCGTTCCGCTTTTGCTCCCTCCTCCTGATAGAAACGGATGCCATCGACATAGAAGCAGTCGTCGCCCAAGTCGGTGGAGGCGTCCTTCTGGTAGGTCCAACGAAACACATGCTCGCCCACTGTAATGTCGAACTGATGTTCTGTCCAGCCTTCCTCGCCCGAGCATTCCATCTTCTTCACGCCGTCGAGATAGAAACGGCCCATATCCCACGGGCTCTCTGACGAAATCTTGCTGAAGAAACACATCTGGCCTTCCATGGGAACATATACTGATACCTCAATCTGAGAGAGGCCATTGCCCTGCCCTTCGCACGACGACTTCATGCAATAGGCACCTTCGTAGGCGTGGAGGGAATCGATGACCCACGGATAATCGGAGATGTTGTTTATCCAGTTGAAACGACTGAAATCGCCCGTCTCGAAGTCTTCATACAGCTGAGGCTCATGCATCGACCAGCTGACACGCACCAAATCGTTGGTGAAATGCCGCGCTGCGACATATTGCACAGGGTGGTAAATCTCATAAAGAACGAAATAGAGCCCGTAGAAATACTCACCCTCTACGACCTCCAATGAGTCGGGCTGGTAGTCTGTCACATAGCCTTCGGCCGAAGCCCACACCCGATACATACCCGCATTGATGCTGTCGGCAAAATAACCTTGGGCGTCGGTAGTGATATGATAGACCACCGTGTCACCTGCGACATCAACACCCGAAAAGGTCACCGTGGCATTCTCAATTGGTGTGACCCAATCCTGTTCGTCCACCTCGCCATAAACCAAAACTCGTCCAAAGGACAATTTTGACCCCATCAGCACAAAGGCAAGAGCTGCAAAGAACCTCAAAAACCTATTCATAACCCTTCCTTTCATCGTTTCACAAATTTCGCCATGACGGGTCTCACACCATCATCGACAAGGATGAAATAAATACCAGATGACAACCTGCCTAACGTTAAGGGCATCTCACCCAACAGGTTGCTGTGTAAAGAAGTCGTCGGCACTACCATCAAGCCTAAGACATCCATAACTGTCACTCGATAATCCGTATTCGCTTTCACTCCGCCAATGAGCAGCTCCGTGTCGACAGGGTTAGGATAGATAGAAAGCTCCTTCGTCTCAGGCGCATCGCCTTCATATCTCATGCGCACCCTTCCCTCTTCATTGACAAACAGATGCAATCCCGATACGATCGGCTGCTCAGCCGAAAGCGTGATTTCCTCACACATCCCGCGACCATAACGCGGCAAGTCGGCCATCACCTGATAGGTGCCGAAAGGCAAGTGGTTAAAGCTGAAATAGCCAGCCTCGTCAGTCAGTGCAAAACCCAACACCCTTTGCTTCCCGGCATTGAGCAGGAGCACACCGACGTTCGAAAGACCGTCAGAGCAATAATCGGCATCCGTTCCTTCACGCAGCCATGGCTGACAGTAGAAATCGCGGGCCTTGAAAGGACTGTCGGGCATATCAAACAGGCCTGTGATACGGCCTTCGCCCACATTGAAGCCCTGCATCAAAACGGGCAAAGAGAGGTCTACATCATAGACGTTGCCGTCGACCTCAATCATATTGGATTCGTTCCATTGCAGATCGCCAAGATAATAGCATCCGCTCACATCGGCATCCAAGGTATCGGGGAAGGCATAAAGGACATAGGTGTCGGGCAGCAAGGCGTCGAAGCGGAAGAAACCGTCATCATCGGAAAGCGTGCGATAAAATCCCGAGACAAAGGGGTTGTCGTCACCCATGGCGGCTGCAATCACTTGGGTATGAGGCCGCAGTGCCCCATTCGACCAAGTCCTACCCTCAAGGCTATAGTCTTTGAACAACTCGAAACGAACCATATCGGAAGATTGGCCACAGAACGACCAGGCTTCAAGCATCAGTTCCACATAACCCTGTTCCTTGTCCAAGGCGCCAGGATAATAGAGCGTGTGCAAAGCCAGTGAATCCTCGAAACGTCCGTCACCCAAGGAATACCAACGCAACGAATCGTAATTGTAGGCCTCCGCTTGGTCGAGGACAATCGGACGGTTCGTGCCGCTGAAGCCATCCTCACCGGCATAAACGCCGAGAGCCTTATACAGATTCAGCTGCAAGGCGTCCGTCTTGGTCGTTCCGTTGCTCGTCACACGCAGGGTCAGTGTCACCTCGCCCGCTTCGTAATCGTCATCGGAAGGATAATAAACGGTCTGTAACGACAACGAGTCGGCAAAAGCACCCGTGCCTGACGAACGCCAAACGAAACTGCTGTATTGGTAAGGGATGTTCGACTTATTCAGTGCATAGCCATATTGGGAGGCACAAAGGCTACCGTCAGGACCCGCATAGGGATAGTAGGTCGCAAACGCGTAGGCACTCTGTCCCGGTGAAGCATACACATCGGGGTCGTAAGCACGGTCGCAGGCCGCCACAGCCAAATTCTCGGTCTGCTGCGGTGTGAGCACATAGGAATTGTCCACAATACCATCGATGCGGTTGGCGAACTTGTAGTAATTGAAATTACCATAAAACAGCACATAATGGTCGACATCCTGCTCCAAGTTCTCGTCCCACGAAATCAGCCACTTGTTGTTCACAAACTGTTTCTTTACCCTAAATGGCGGTGCGATAGGTATCGTGGTGTCGCATTCCGACAAATAGTTTTCATAAACGATCTCACCCAACGAAGGCGAGTCGTGCTGGTCGAGAATCACAGCATCGATCTCCGCCGTATCTTCAACATCCCAGTAATTGCCGCGCATGTCGATATCTTCTGTCGAGACATTGGCAAAAAGTATTGCGTCTTTCTTGAAATGAAGGAAGTTGTTGCCGTTTATCTGCGACTTAGCCGAGGGGAAACTCACAATCCTCTTTTCGGCTTCACTGATGGTGTTGCCCACAAAACTCAAGTAGCCTGCCGACATCAAATTGGTAACCGTCAGTTTGTTGTCATAGAAAGTGTTCTGTTCGACGACTAGATAACAGACGCGAATCATCCTGATGGCCTCGTCGTTGCTCCAGAACACATTGTTGCGTACGACCACCGTATCCATGGCTGCCTTGATGCCGTAGGAAGAATAGCCAGAACCGCCTTCGGGCAGTTCAGAGGAAATCAAGTTGTCCTCAATATAGTTGGTGGCATCCTTGTCGGACATGCCGCCCGTGGCCTCAAAGCTGATGGCAGTGGAAGCGCCTTGGAAACAGTTGCCTATAATACGGTTGCGGTTACACTTGAAACCATAACCCACGTTGGAGAGTTCGATATTGATTTGTCCTTGGTCGAAGATATTGTGCGAAAACACATTGTCCTCGCTATCGCTCGTTCTCGACTTCAGCTCAATGCCCGACACACATTGGAAGAAGAAACAACTATCGATCAAGAAATTGCTGCAATCGATTAATTCAACGCCCTTACCCGCATAATAGTTATTGAACGAACAATGGCTGATTTGGGCATGGCTGCTAGTGGAGGCGTTCAAAGCCGTAAGCGCGCCCACCACCTCTACATAGGAAATCCTTACCGTGTCGTTTTCGTCGATATTTTTCAGCTGTAGGCCAGCCCAGTCGTGGGAGAACTCATAGCAAAGCAATGAAATGGAGTCATTGCGCTGACCCTCAAGCAGCAGGCTGCCGCCGTCAACGCGGAGATATGCCGACTGACCAAAATACATCTTCACGCCGCCTTCGACACGGAGTGTGCCGCCTTCAACAACCGTGAGTGACTCATTCACCCAATAGACCGAATCGCCACCCAGCTTGGGCAGGACCATCAACGTGTCAAGTTCACCGTTGATCGGGACGTAATGCTGCGCCTCGACCGACAAGCCCTGAGCCATCAGCAACAGGACCAAGAGATGCCTTATGAACTTGAGCGGTTTCATGGTTTAGAAATAATAAGTCAGGCCCAAACGATAGTCCCACATCCTCATCTTCATATCAAAGGGAAAATCGGCGCGATACAAGGCGCCGTGCGTCATGCGGTAATGCACCTCGGGCACCAGTTCGATGCGGTGGGCCACCTTAAAGGCGCAACCCAAGCCGCCGTAATAGGAGATACGCGTCGGCTCCACCTGCGTTTTGGCGATAGGAGCATGGAAAGGCGCTTCCGTGGCATTGAGCGAGCCCGCATAGCCGATGAGGAAATCGACTGATGCGCCCGCTTTGACGAATGCCCTGAAATGCTCGAGCTTGACAAAGTCAAAAGCGGCAAACAGGCCTACACTCAGATAATCCAGCCGGTTGACATCGCGGTATGCATAATTTGTCGTCGTGAGCGGGACATAGGTAGAGTCGAGGACGTATTGGAAAGTGGTATCGCCAGCAGGATGTACCACATAATAGGTATCCAATGTGTCGTTCACATAATAATCACCAGAGAACATCGTCTGTTCCAACAAAAAACGATAACGCACCGAGCGGTAGCCCAGATTCATGCCCACACTCAGGCGGTTATGCTTATAGCCGCCATCCAGGCCTATGCCATACACCAGACTCGGCTTCACATCGAGGCTGCCGTTTTCAGGTTGCGGCAATCCATTGTCGTGCTTGAACTGAGCGGAACTCAGCGTCACTGAAGGCGTGATGAACCAGCCGTTGTTTCGGAACTCGGGCCATGGGATCTGCCAGCCTTGGTATTTCACGGTATACACCGTGTCGGTCTTCACCTCATGTTGTATCTTGACGATGGTGTCGTAACGCATCACCGTGCGGATGATCTGCGTCGTGTCATAGATGCGTACGATATCGCCCGTGCGGCTGACCACCGTGTCGCGTTTGGGCTTGACCACCTCCACTTTCGGCTCGGGTGGCGCAGAAATGGTTGCGTCAGGTTCGTTGACAAGTAGTTGGTTCTTGCGGATCACATACTGCTTCCCAATTCTCTTGAAGCCATAGCCCGTGCCCTTCAGCAGGTCGGTCAGCACCTCCTCCACCGATTTGTAGGAGCAGGAGTAACTCTCGATGCGGATTTTACTCAGTTCGGCTTTGCTGAAAGCCACATTCAGTTCATAGTCGGCAAACAGCTTTTCCAGGGCTTGGTCCAAGGTACACGACTCGACCGAGAAAGAAATGAGCGGGTTGAAGGTTTGGGAAAGAGCGCGGGGTGAGAAGACCCAGAACGCGGCAAAAAGCAGGAGAAGCGGCAATCTGCCCAAGGCTTTCCCTTTATGATTCTGTCGGTCAAGGTCTATATTGGGATTAGGGTATTTCATTTCCAAGATAGTTCAAAATAGGCCGCTAAGATACGACAAAAAAATGAGAGGACTCTCATTTAATTGAAAAAATGACTATTTGGAAATGATTTTCGGTTATCGGATCTGATAGCCTTCTTCGGTCTTCGTGACTGTGACTTCCGTCACGATGGCGATGGTTTCGAGCACATCGTCGATGGACTCGTCGTCGGAGAAACGGGCAGTGAGTTTCTTGAAGGCGCACGACTCGGCGAGGTCGATATTCACCTTGTAGATGTACTCCAAGGCTTCAACGATCTTCGACAGCTTCTCATTGTCGAACACCAGCACGTGTTCGGTATGCAGCTCTTCTTCCTTCACCTCGGGATAAGACATCGTCTTCATCTCGGCTTCGGTGACATTCCATACGCCACGCTCGCCGGGATTCACCTCCGTCTGCGACATCACCTGACCCTTGTCGTCGAAAGCCGTCATCTTCACCTTACCTGTATAGAGGTCAAGGGTGTAACGCTCGGCAGTGGCATTCATCAAGAAGCTCGTACCCAGCACTTCCACGTCCATATTGTTGCAATGGATGACGAAAGGCTTGGTTTCGTCTTTGGCAACATCGAAATAGGCGGCGCCTTCAAAATCGACGTTACGGCTTGTTTTGGTGAAATGCTTGGGATAGGTGAGTGTGCCTTCGCCATCGAAAGTCACCGAAGTGCCATCCGGAAGGATGTACTCCGTGTTTTGACCATCATAGGCCAAGGTCACTGTTGAATTCGGTTTCACGACCAGGAAGCCCAAGAACAGGGCAACGATTAATGCAGCGGCAACACCAGAGACATACTTATAGTTTCTGCGGAGCCAAGGCATTTGGACAACCTTGGTTTCCTCTTCACCGACGGCATCAATCTTGGCGTTGACGGCATCGAGAGCGGCCTCCACATCGGCTTCGTCAAGCTCGGGCATGGCGAAATCGGTAAGGCTCCACACCTCGTATTGGTCCTTAATCGCGTTGAAATAAAGACGATTCTCTTCCGACTCGGCGACCCACAATAGCAGTTCACGGGCTTCCTCCGACGTGCACTGCCCGTCGAGGTAGCTCATGATTAATGCTTCATATTTGTCGTTGATCGCGTACATTATTAATCGTTTTTATCTCATCGATTCACCTATATGACTAATAACTTTGGATTTACCCTTAGTCAAAAATGAAAATTTTTTGAAAATTTTTTGCGGCACTTCACCAGGTTCAGCTACCGCTACTGATCAAAGGTAATCTTTCAACCCTTCCCTCAGTTGTTTGATGGCAGCGCTCATGTGCGACTCGACGGTTTTTTGCGAAAGATCCATCTTTTCAGCAATCTCGCTGTATTTCATCCCATCGTAGCGGCTCGCCAGGAAGACTTCGCGGCGTTTTTCGGGCATGGAAGCCAGAATAGCTCTGTACGACGACTCGAGATTGTTGGATTGAAGCGTCTCGGAAGGATCGTTGGCGTCGGAATCGTCACCAAGAACCCGTTCGTTGGCTTCGGCATGCGAGCGTTCCTTATTAATAAAGGTGATGGCGGCGTTGCGCACCGAGCGAAGCATATAGGACTCAAACGAAGTGTTGAAAGTCAGCTTCTCGCGGTTGGTCCAAAGCTTCACGAAAAGGTCCTGGACTATTTCTTGGGCTTGGTCGCCGTCGGCCACAAACCGAACACAAAAACGAGTCAACGGGGTATAGTAGCGACGGAACAACTTGTTGAACGACTCCCTGTCGCCAACCTTCATCTTGTCGATAAGAACCTTGAGCTCGTTTTCGTTCATTAATTAATATAGGTATTATCGCCAAAGGCAAAACTGGCGGCAAAAGTACACATTTTTATGAGACAAACCACATTTTGGAGACAAAGATAGTGCAGTTTGGAGACGAAAGTCATACATTTCTCCAGATTAAGGCAATAGAAAGCCGTGAATTAATGAGAGGGAGAGTCGCTTTTGTTCAATTAATGAAAAATTATAACAAGATGTTAATCAATAATATAGATAGTGGCATCCTACTTTTTGAAGAAAATTAATGCGAAAAAACGAAAAGAAAATCTTGACCGATTGAAAAAATGTGTATTTTTGCAGTCCGAAAAAAAGAGAGTTAGTATCTAACTAAAAGATATCGAGAAATGTACGCAATAGTAGAAATCGCAGGACAGCAGTTCAAAGTTGAGAAGGGTCAGCAAATCTTCGTCAACAGACTGCATGAAGAAGAAGGAAGCAAGGTTTCTTTCGACAAAGTGTTATTGATTGGAAACGACGGTTCGACCAAAGTAGGAGCCCCGACGGTAGCCGGCGCCAGCGTCGAAGCCACGGTGATGCAACACCTCAAAGGCAACAAGATTATCGTTTTCAAGAAGAAGAGAAGAAAAGGATATCAGACTTCTAACGGTCATCGTCAGTATCTGAGCAAGATCCAGATTGAGAACATCACTGAGTAAAAACCCGAAAAAACAGAATAAGATATGGCACACAAAAAAGGCGTTGGTAGTTCCGAGAACGGTCGTGAGTCAGCTAGTAAGCGACTCGGAGTGAAACTTTTCGGTGGACAAGCTGCCATTGCTGGCAACATCATCGTTCGTCAGCGCGGCACGAAGCACTATCCTGGCAAGAATGTCGGCATGGGCAAGGATCACACTTTGTATGCATTGTGTGACGGCATCGTCGAATTCAAGAAGAAGAGCGAAGGTAAGTCCTTCGTTTCCATCCTTCCCGTTGAAGGTCAAGTCACTGAATAATCGTATTCATAGCATACCGTTTTATCCCGATTATCTCTACGATGATCGGGATTTTTTATACCCGTTTGCACCAAAATACGTATCTTTGCCGTCGTAACCAATTTTGATAAAATGAGACTCAAAGCCATTATAGCTCCCCTATTGTTCGCTGCCGCCTTGGCTTTTTCTGCCTGCAACCCTGCCCCCAAGACCGACGTCGAGCGCATCGACGCCCTGAAGAAACAGGTGCAAGCCGACGCCAAGACCCTGGGCGAACTTGAAGCCAACACGGTGGTCCAACTCCAAAGCGACTTCGTCGCCTGCGACTCGATGTTGCAATACCTGCATCCCGAAGAAGTCGACGAGGTGTTCCAGCAACTCCAGCTGGTGGATGCCTACATCAAGCAATTTAAAGAAACCCGACCCACGATACAGGCCGACATGGACTCCACGTTGATCCAACTCGACAACCTCAAGTCGGACATCGAGACCCATTACCTCTCCGATTCACTTGCCGCCGTCTACCTTGAGGCTGAGACCCAACACGTCGCACGACTCAGCAATCAGGTCCAGTATTTCAAGGACCGTTTCAGCACCTGCAGCAAAGACCTTAACGGCTTCAAGAAAAAGAAGTAACACTCAAGATGAAGCTACGTTGGATTGCCATAATTCTTCTCTCCTTTGCCTTCGCCTTTCAGACGAATGCCCAGGTGACTACGTCTCCAAAGGGAAAGAAAGTTGACGCACGCCAAAAGGAACAGATACAGATCGACGAACAGCTGGCCTCACAAGCATTTCGTGACCATGAATACGAAAAGGCTCGCGACCTCTATGCCGACTTATACCAAAAGACAAACCTAATCCATTATTTTCAGCAATACATAGAGTGTCTCATCCAGCTGAAGGACTTCGACCACGCCGAGAAAGAGCTCAAGTCGTTCGCCAAGAAAAACCCAATTCAGGCCAAGACCGTAGCGGACTTGGTGTATGTCTACACCCTGCAAGGCAAGAACGACAAGGCCGAACGTTACTTCAACGACATCTTGAAGGAACTTCCCGACAAGGCTCCCGTCATCAGAGGCCTCAGCAACGCCCTCCAGTCGCGAGGCCTTAACAACCTGGCCGTTACCGTCCTTGAGAGAGGCAACAAACTCCTTGGTGGAGAAGAGAACTTCTACATGGACTTGGCCTACCTCAACCAGTCGATGGTCAACTACCAAGAGGCTTTCCGCTACTATTTCCTTGAGTTGAAAACCCATCCCGGACAATACAACAACATACGCAACAGGCTGCAAACGCTCCTATTCTACGACGTGAACAATAGCATCGCCGACGAATTGCGCATCGCCTTGCTCCAACAAACCCAAGAAGAGCCCGACAACCTCGAGTTTGCCCAACTGCTGGTATGGTTTGCCCTGCAACAGGAAGACTACGACATCGCATTGGCCCAAAGCCAAAGCATCGACCGCCGCACCCACGACCAAGATGCACAGATCAACAACCTGTCAGGGATCTGCCTCAACAACAAACAGTTTGACGTTGCCCACGAAGGCTATTCCTATATCGTCGAAAAGGGGAAAAGCAGTCCCTTCTATGGCCAGGCCATCACGGGCGTCATCAAGACAGACTATCAGAAGCTGAAGGCTAACAACAGCAGCGACAAGAAAGCATACGACAGACTATCGAAGCGTATCGACGAGGCCTACGACGAGGTCAGCACCAACGACCTGTCGAAACTCATGACCATACAAGCTGACATCATGGCCTACCAACTCGAAGAACCAGAGCAGGCCATCAAGCTGCTGAACAGCAACCTTGAAAACACCCCTTCGCGACAAAGCCAAGCCGAACTCAAACTGAAGTTGGCCGACATCTACCTGCACGTCGACGAAGTATGGGAAGCCACCCTACTCTATAGCCAAGTCGACAAGAGCATGAAAGAAGAGCCACTGGGACATGAGGCCCGATTCAAGAACGCGCAACTACGCTATTTCATCGGCGAATATGAGTGGGCTGAAAGCCAGCTGAAAGTGCTGAAAGCCGCCACCTCCAAACTCATCGCCAACGATGCCATGACGCTATCGCTAGCCATCAAAGACAACCTGGAAGCGGATACTACCGGTGTAGAGCTTAACCGTCTTGCCCGTGCTGACTACAGGATATATCAGCAACGCGAAGACGAAGCCGTTGTTTTGCTTGACGACATCATCGCCACAGGAAACGAGGTCAGCAAGCCACATGCGCTTTTCCGCAAAGGCGAGATTGCAGAAAAGCGGAAAGAGTTTGAAGCCGCCGAGCAATTGTATTTGCAAATCGTGGAGCAATATCCTGACAGCTACATGGCCGATGCCGCCTTGATGCATGCCTCCTTGATTGAACAAAGCCATTTGAAAAACAAGGAGCTGGCCAAGGAGCACTACGAGAAGCTGATTGACGAATACCCGACGAGCATTTATACCGCGCAAGCGAAGAAAAACTATAGAAAGTTATGAACGAAGTCAGACCCAAGAAGGCATTAGGCCAGCATTTTCTGACCGACCAGAATATCGCCCAGCGCATCGTGGAACAATTGTCGCCCGACGTGGAGAGCGTCATCGAAGTGGGTGCCGGCACGGGTGTGTTGACCCAGTATTTGGTGCAAAGCGTCCTCGACAAGTTCCATGTCATCGAAATCGACAAGGAGTCTATCGCCTATTTGGAGAAACATTTCCCGATGCTCGGCGAACGGCTCATCGAAGGCGACTTCCTTCGCGCCGACCTCAGCCAATTTGGCCAACAAAACATGGCCATCATTGGCAACTTCCCTTATAACATCAGTAGTCAGATTTTCTTCCAAGTGCTGAAATACAAGGAACAAGTGGTTGAAGTGGTGGGCATGGTGCAAAAGGAAATGGCAGAGCGCATGGCCGCCAAGGAAGGCAGCAAGACCTACGGCATCCTAAGTGTGCTGATGCAGGCTTGGTACGACATCGATTATCTTTTCACCGTTCACGAGAATGTTTTCAACCCGCCACCGAAGGTGAAGTCCGCCGTTATCAAAATGCGGCGCAATGCAGTAACCGACTTGGGCTGCGACGAGAAGCTGTTTGTGAGCATCGTCAAGCAGGCCTTCAACCAGCGCCGCAAGACCATGCGCAACTCGCTACGCCCCATGCTCAGCCCTGAAATCATCGAAAACGAGGTGTTCAACAAACGGCCCGAGCAACTTTCGGTACAGGAGTTTATTGATTTGACGAATTTGATTGGGGGCTAAATCACAACCTACCGCTATCCCCATTGTACCCTTGATGATTCTCGAATCGTTTCAGGTTCTTGCGGTTGAAGCTGTAGCGCACCGAGAAACGGATATAGCGCGCATCAATGATGTTGTCGCTCTTTGAGACGACCCCGTCCAACAGGCTCACTCGGTTGCCAACATCGGTATTGAACACGTCGTTCACGCTGAGGGTGGTTTGCAGGTTGCCGTCTAAGAACCTTGCCGAAAGGTCCAAACCCATTTTGGGATGACCTTGTGTCTTGGCATAGCCACTGAGATGCGAAGAAGAATACAAAGCATAGCCGCCCAATTCCACATCGTATTTCTTGACGAGCACATACGAGAAATCAAGATTCGCAAAGTAACTCCACAATGAATTATGGTAGTCGAGGACATCACTGCTGTTGTAATTCTCATATTTCGCCTGACCATATAAACCTATGTTCAACCGATTGTCGAAGAACTTTTTCGACATATTCATAATGAACAACAATTCGTCTCTCTTGCCGAAATTGCCGTAGGTGTAGCCGATGATGGCGCCGTCAGCATCCAATTGCGGCACCTGTAGCACATAGTCCTCATCATGACCATACGTAACAGCAAAGTTCAACCAATAACGATAGCGATATTTGAATGTTACACTGTTCTGTGTGGAGTGTTTCAGGTTGGGATTGCCCTCCACATAATAGACAGGACTTTCGTACTTGCGGAAGGGATTCAGATAGGTGAAATTGGGCTTCCCATAGTTGCGACTGTAGTTGAAGGTGAAATAATGGTCCTCATGGGGTTTGAATCGCATGGTGAAATTGGGACGAAAGACGTTGTAGTTGTATGGTGTCTTGATTCCTGTGGTTTCCGAAATGCCCAAAGTGCGCACATACGAGTCGGTAAGCGTGACGGCATAACTGAACTTCTCGCTCACCTGATGGTCAAAAATGAAATAGCCCATGAAGGTGTTCTCCTTGTAATTGAAAACGTTGGTTACCAAAGTGTCAGGTTGCCATACGCCGTCAATGAGGTTTTCGTAACTGAAATCATTTTCCAAATCGGAATAGTGGTAAGAGAGACCAGATTGGATTCGGATTTTATCCCATTCACGGGTATAGTCGGCGCGGGTTGAGAAAAGCCAACCGGAATAGGGCGAAGCATCACGGTTGTAAGTCACCGAATCAAGCAAATAGTTGTATTGGCGCAGGTTGCCCGACGCATTGAGATTGCGGCTCAAGTTGGCATCCACCGTGATGTAATGCTTGGGGTCGTTAAAGTTGTGCTTGTAATAGATGTCGCCCCAATAAGAACGCGAGTCGTTCCGCGCCGTGTCGGTGGAATGGATGGCCGTTCCTCGGTCGAGGATATACTCATCAATGTTGTCGTGGTCGAAATCGAGGTCTCCCAAGAAGTTGATGTCCAAAGAGTTGTTGTCGTCAAACTGGATGCCTGTGCCCGTGTTCAAATAATAGGAGTTCATATTGCTGGTATGGTTTGCCTCACGCCGCATCAGCGTGTCACCGCCGTCGCGATACTGCCAATAGCGGTAGGAATACTCCCTCGGATTGTAGTTTTGCGACAGATACAGATAGGTGTTGGTTTTCAAGGTTCTGAAATTAAGGTTGAGCGACGACCTCGCACCAAGGCGTTTGCGTAGTTGCAGGTCGCCTGAAACACTGCCGTAGAAACCTGTGGCCAAGTTCTTCTTCGTGATGATGTTCACCACGGGACCATCCCACTCACCCGCGAAACGTGGCGGCGTTTCGTACATAATTTCCACTTCGGCGATGTCCTCGGCCTTTTCGCCTTGCAGCATATCGGTGATTTGGCTGAACGAAACGCGAAGCGGCCTGCCGTTAAGTAGCACGAGCACGGGCTTGTTCAGGACGGTCAGCGTGTTCTCGCTCACCTTGTAGAACGAGCCGGGGATTTCCTGCAGCGCGTCAATGTAAGTGGCCGCAGGCGGCAGTTTCAGTTCGCTGATGTTCATTTTCAGTTTGTCGAACTTGTCCTCAAAGACCTTGGAGGCGGTTACTTGCACCTCATTCAGTTGATGCACGTCGGGCTGTAGGCGTAACGTGTCCAAGTGCACATCTTTGTCAAGATTGATCGAGAAAGGCAGATGCGCAAAGCCCGTGAACTTCACCAAGCCTTTGTATTGGCCTTCCTTTAGGCCGTGTAGGGCGAAGTCGCCTTGCTTGTTGGTGATGCCGTAAGTGGCTTTCACCGTGTCGTTGCCTTGCCATACCATAACGGTGGCGTAGGGCAAGGTTCCTTGTTCGTCGCAGACCGTACCACTCAATGTGTGGGTCTGGGCTATTCCTGCCATTGAAAGCATTAGCATAAGTGTTAAGGTTGGAATGTGTTTCATTGTTGAATCGTTGATTGTTTAACTGTTGAATTGTTGATTTTGTGGCAAAAGTAGCCCAAGCCGATGACCTGTCAACGGGATTATAGTTTTGATTTGGCGGCTTACAAATCTTTCTTCGAGATCGATTTGCAAACAACTAAAACACAATAAGATAAGGAAGTGAGATTACAAGCGGTTCTTCAATTCGTCAGGCTCGAAACCAAACTTTTTGCGCAATTCGCTGCGGCTTTTGTTGATGGAATAGACGCTCAAACCGAGCAGGTCGCCCATTTCAGCGTTGGAGAGGCCGCTGCAAGAAAGCAGACACACCTTAGCATCGGTTTCGTTCAGGTCGGGGAATTGTTCGGCAATCATCGCCTGCAAACCCGGATAGGCCGCCTCGATGACCGACACAGCACTCTCAAATGCGGTCTCCTTCCCGTTCATCACCTGTCGCACCAAAGGTTTCCACTCCATTTTGGGGTCGTAGGCGTTTTTCTCAATGCGGGAGGCGGATAGAATCAGGCGGAGGCGGTTCGTAAGTTCCTGTTTCACAAATGGATTCTCCTCGGTCTGCTTTGGTTCCGTCACTTGGATTTCCGGTTTTGGTTCTTCCATTGGGGGTTCAATGGTTGCCGTTTTTGGCTTGCGTTTCAGCCAAAACAGCATAGCACCTATTATTAGTGTAACTAAAGCCACGATGCAGAAAACCAATGTTTTATGCTGCTTTTGCAGTTGTTTTTCAGCCATTGCATTACGCAAGTTCAAATAATCGTTCCGTTGTTGCTGACGGCTATAATTTCGCACCACGCCAAATTTCGCACCATAGTATGTTTCGTCGGATATAATCCGATGCGACAAAAAAACAGGGACAAGATCATGTTGACGGCCATAACAAGAAAACAAGTCATCACCACTAAATTTATACTTTTGACTGAGCGACTTTGCCCTTGCCCAAATTCGGAGATAATAACCAGTCGAATCGTCGCTTAATGGCTTAATATCGTGTCTGACATTATGATCAAAAAACAAATTTTTTATGCCGTATGCCTTGGTTGCCAATTTCAACCCCGTGTCTTCAGTCTCCAACAGCCTCAACACTTCCAATCCCGCATCTCTATTGTCGAAATGCTTGCCGCCCAACATTATACCTGAGTTGAACAAAGCCCGCCACACAGCATCGTCGTTGCCGCTTTCTGTTGCAAAATCAATGCTTTGGGCAAAAGCGAGTGTGGCATTGTCGAAATCATTCAAAAACTGGTAATTCAAGCCTAACATATTCTGCACGAAAGCTCTTTCATAAAGGTGATGGCCGAAATAACAGTCGGCGGAGTCCAAGACTACAGATGCTTCCTCGTATTTATCCATCCAGTGCAAATGCCGTCCCATCTGGAAAAAGGCGCGAGCAATGGTCAGACTGTCACCTGCACGAAGGCCATATTTCGTGGCTTCCTCAAAAGATAGCAAGGCCAAACTATCGGCATAAATCGTCTGCAAGTCGTAACCTTTGTAAAGCGCGGCCAAAGCCGACTTCTGGGGTTGACCTTTTTGGGCAAAATAAGCAGAAGCGTGGTCGAGGTCGGGCGAGGTGTATATGTGGTTCATTACCTTATCTAACAAGAAGTTGCCATTTGATTGAGTTGGATCAGTGGCATCGCGGTCATTGCCGTAGATGGCGCGGCCTTGCAGCAAGGCCATCTCCATGCGCTCGTCTTCACTGAAATAGATTTCCAAATGCATCACACTATCAATGAGGCGCAAGGCACTATCGGGATGGGTTTCCAAAACGGATTCGGCTTGGCGGAGCAAGCGTTTCGCCTCGCGTTGTGACGGGTTGCAGGCAACCAAGGCCAGCAACATACCAAAAACCAAATGACTTATTTTCATTGGGGCAAAATTACGGAATAATGTATTTGCTCGTTGCATAAAACCAAATTTTGGCGCAAAGGTAGCGCATGGAAAAAAGCGATTGCCAAAATTACAGCCTTCTTTTCGGTTTTTACAAGCATTTTTCCGTAGAAAAATCATAAATAACTGAAAATCAATCTGACAATAAACAGGTTTTACAATTCGGGTGGATGAAAAATATAGTTCTTGAGGCGGACAAAACCTTAAATTCTGACCTCTTTCCGCATCGCATGCCTCACCGTGAGGAAAGCCGAAGTGCAGCCCACAACGAGGATGGTGGCAAAAATCAGCAGCACGTCTTTCAACTTCAACAGCACGGGATAGGCATCCACGACATAGTTGCCGCCCGTACCGAACTTCACGAAACCGAACTGCTGCTGCAAAAGCACCAAAATGATGCCCAACAGCAATCCAATGATGCCGCCAGCCACGGAAATCAGCAGGCCTTCATTCATAAAGATGCGCTGAATCAAGTGCTTGTCGGCACCCATTGATTTCAGGATTTCCGTGTCCTTGCGCTTGTCGATCATCAGCATGGAAAGCGAGCCGACCACATTGAATGTGGCCAAAATCAGGATGAAAGTTAGGATGACATAAACCGCCCACTTCTCGGAACGCATGATTCGGTAAAGTGTTTCCTGCTGCTCCTGCTGATTCTTCACAGCGTAGTCGGCACCGATGACGGCAACCACAGATTTCTTCACTTTTTTAATATCCGAATTCGGCGCAACAAAAATCTCAACATCTGTTGCTTTATCCTCGTATTCAAGCAGTTCCGAAAGCATATCGAAAGGTACTAGCACCAATTTCTCATCTTGTTCTTGCTCGGTGGAGAACACACTACGCACGGTCAGCACGTCGGAGTTAAAGCTGTTTTCGAGGCTCATCAGTGAGGCGTTGCCACGCTTGGGCACATAGATGCGCACCATTGCGTAAGGATTATAGGCATTGATGCCAAGATACCACGCCACACCAGCACCAGGAACGGCGAAATCATGCTCGTCCTCGTCGGAAAGCACCAAAGCGCCATCACCGGAAATGATCTCCTTTAAACGGTCAATATTTTGGTACTCCAAACCTACACCTTTCACTTGACCAATATGTTGCTTGTCATTGGCGCGAAACAATGCGTCCTCGGTAATCGTAGGAATCACATATTCAACACCTTGGATTTCTTTAAGTTGGCCCAAAGGGAAAGTCGTCAAGTCGATGGTCTTGCCTTTCACTGGTGAGATTTGCAGGTCGGGCGTGAGGCGGTTGTTCATCGAGGAAATCACCTTCTCCAAACCGTTGAAAGCCGACAGCACCACGATGAGCGCAAACGAGCCGACACTAATACCAAGGATGGAAATCCATGTAATGATATTAATGAGGTTGTGGCTCTTTTTGGCCAGTAGGTAACGGTTTGCTATGAACAGCGGCAGTCTCACTTTTCGGGATGCAGCAGGTTGTCGATGTTTTCGATATAGTCGAGCGAGTCGTCCTCGATGAAACGCAACTCAGGCACCACGCGCATCTGGTGACGGATACGGTTGCCCAACAAGCCACGGATGGCCTTGGCGTTTTGTCCCACTTCTTCCACGACCTTCTTCTTCTCGTCCACACCGAACACGCTCAGATACACACGCGCATACGAAAGGTCAGAAGTGACATTGACGCGGGTCACAGTAATCATCAGTGAAGGCACTTTCGGTTTCAGTTCCTTCTGGAATATATCGCCTAATTCTTTTAGTAACAGCTTGTTTACTTTTTCTAGTCTCTTACCCTCCATAATTCAGTTTTCTTTTTTGTTTGCAAAAATAGGCATTTCTTTTGAAATCTTTCGGAATAGCATTCAGTAAACTGAAAATGTTTATTTTTGCGAACTGAAACATAAATAATTACATTCCCATGAAATCAATCATTAAACCACTATTCATCTTGGCCATAATGGCTTTGTCCGTGTTTTCATACGCGCAGGAACCACAGCAAAGCCAAGAATCAACCACATATGTGGAAAACGAATTCATCATCTGGCTAGAGCAAGATGTGGATGCCGCAGACTTTGCCGCCAAGTCCAATACTGGAATCATGCCGAAAAGACAACTGTCCAAAAGGCTGAATATCTGGCTTTTCGAAATCAACGACAACAAAGAGCTTAGAGAAGACAAAATGCGCCGCTTAAACGCCAATGCTGATGTGCGTGTCATCCAAAACAACCATACCAACATCACATTACGCGAATCGATTCCAGACGATCCTTTCTTTGGCCAACAATGGGCTCCTGCCATTATGAGCCTGCCGCAAGCCTGGGAGGAATTCACCACGGGTGGCGTCACGTCAACGGGCGACACCATCGTGGTAGCCGTCATCGATGGCGGCGCCGATTGGACCCACGAAGACCTGAATTGTTGGGTAAACACCCATGAGATTCCCAACAATTACATCGATGACGATGGCAACGGTTATATCGACGACTATCACGGTTGGAACGCATACAACCATAACGGATACGTCGGCAGCAACAACCATGGCACTCATGTTTCGGGCATCATCGGTGCTGTCGGAAACAATGGAAAAGGCGTTTGCGGCGTGAATTGGAATGTAAAAATCATGCCCATCTGTGGTAGTTCAGGCGAAGAGTCTATTGTCGTGGAAGCCTATGCTTACGTTTTGGAAATGCGGGCAAGATACAATGAGACCGACGGTGAGGAAGGCGCCTTCATTGTGGCCACCAATTCCTCCTTCGGCGTCGATTACGGCGATCCCGACGATTATCCTATCTGGTGTTCGATGTACGACGAGATGGGAGCTGTCGGCATTTTGAGTTGCGGTGCTGGCCCCAATTTGAACGTGAATGTCGATATGGTAGGCGACGTTCCGTCCACCTGTCCCGGTGACTACCTCATCGGCATCACCAACACCACCTCCGACGACGTGAAGTACACCGGCGCGGGTTATGGCATCAACAACATTGACATTGGTGCACCCGGCACATCTATCTATTCTACACTTCCTAACAACAATTACAGCAATATGACTGGAACCTCAATGGCCACTCCACAAGTTTCTGGAACCATTGCGCTGATGTATGCTGCCCTGCCCGAGGAGATGATGATAGCATGCAAAAACGACCCAGCAAATTTCTGTCTTTCAGTGAGGCATCACCTTCTTAACGGTGCCGACCACTTGCCTTCGCTCGATGGTTTGGTTGCCGCAGGAAGGCGATTGAATGCCTACGGTGCAATCGAAAGTGTTTTATATGACAGCATTATACCCACTTTAACAGGCGAAGTCAATATTTCTGGAGAACCTTTCTTCGGAGAAACATTGACCGCCGAAACAAATTTGGGTTCTACGCCATCCATTCCTGATTTAGGAGAGTTGCATTACCAATGGCGAAGAGACACAACAGCTATCGAAGGAGCTGTCTATTCAACCTACACTTTGACCGAAGATGACATTTTCGAGAAAGTCTGTGTGCAAGTCACGGCCGAAAACTGCACAGGAGCGATAACTTCACCTCTTTTTGGCCCTATCAAAAAAGCGGAACAGCCCATGCCCGAAGCTCCACAAATGGAGAGCAACACGGACTCAAGTATCACATTGGTCACCCTGGAAGACGGCGAATACAATATGGATGGTGGCGAGTGGCAGCCCTCTCCTGTTTTTGAAGGTTTGGAGCCAGAAACTATATACACCTTCACTCAACGCAAGAGGGAAACACGGTCGCATTATGCTTCCCCAGCCAGCCCCGCAGCCATGTTTGGCACAAGACCCGACCAACTTGAAGAAATCCAAAGGAATGCCTTCAAGGTTTACCCCAACCCCGCCAATGGCTATATCATTGTTGAAGGCACTGGCGTCGTGACCCTCACGAATGCCCTTGGCCATACCATTATGACCAAGGAAATCAATGGAAAGGCTAAGATGGAACTGCCCCAAGGTATGTATTTCGTGAAAATGGGTGACAAAACCCAAAAAATCGTGGTGGAATAATGGTTATTCCCGTCTTTTCGAGTCCATTATTATCGTCACCGGTCCGTCATTGAGCAACTCCACTGCCATCATAGCACCAAATTCACCGCTTTGCACTTCGCGGCCAGAGATTTCAGCCAAGCGCTTCAAAAACAGTTCATAAAGCGGGATGGCCTGCTCGGGGCGGGCAGCACGGATGAAACTCGGGCGATTGCCTTTCTTGGTCAGGGCGTGGAGAGTGAACTGGCTCACCACGAGGAAAGAACCTCCAACCTGATTTATATCAAGGTTCATGGAGTCATTGTCATCTCCAAAGATACGGAGTTTCGTCAACTTGGTACAAAGCCACTCAATGTCCTCCTCATTGTCGGCCTCTTCAATACCGAGTAAAATCAACATTCCCAAACCGATTTCCGATTTCACCTTTCCGTCAATGGTGACGGAAGCGTGCGTAACCCGTTGTGCTACTATCCTCATCTTAACAATGCATTAGTTTGAATATCATTTCGCGGTAGAGATCCTTCTCGCTTACCTCGCCGCTTTCATAACCTTTCGACTTCAAGTCGAACTCGCGAAGGATGGAGACACAGCGGATGCAGGTCGCAGGGGGATAGTTGCGCGCTGCCACCAAGTAGTCTTTGACAAAATAAGGAATCACGCCCAACACGCTCGCCAGATTGCCTTGCGACTTATCCTGCGTGCAGTGCAGCTTGATCAGTTTGGCGAAGAAGCCATATAGCGAAATGGCGGCGACCAACAAGGGGTTCTCTTTGGTATTGTCGCCAAAATAGTTCACGATCCGGTTGGCTTTCAGTACATCGCGGCTACCGATAGCATTTTGCAATTCGAACATGTTATAGTCCTTAGAGATGCCGATATTACGCTCCACATCCGCGTCGTCGATGCTCTTGTTTTTGGGCAAGGCGATGGTGAGTTTCTTCAACTCGTTGGCGACTTTATGCAGGTCGGTTCCAAGATAATCGGCAAGCATTTGCGTGGCTTTTGGCGTGATGGAATAGCCTTCACCTTTCAGGTAATTCTGAATCCAACCAGGAATATTGCTGTCGTAAAGTTTCTTCGACTCAAACCAAACGCCTTTCTTGTCAATCTTCTTGGCCAAGGTCTTGCGCTTGTCGAACTTCTTGTATTTATAGGCAAAGACGAGAAGGGTGGTTTCCGGGATCGTGTCAAGATACTTCTCAAACTCTTCCAAGTTTTTCACATCCTGTGCTTCCTTGACGATGACCACCATGCGCTCGCCCATCATCGGGAAACTACGGGCGTGGTTGGCTATGGTTTCCACATCCACGTCACGACCATAGAGCACGATTTGGTTGAAGGCGCGGTCGGCCTCATCCAAGGCCTCGTTCTCGATGGTGTCCGAAATTATGTCAATGAAATAGGGTTCTTCACCCGTCAGGAAATAGACGGGAGCGAAGTTTTTCTTGTGGATCTCAGTAAGAATCTGCTCGTAGGTCATCAGAACTTCAAGTGCTTGACGGTCATGCCATTATTGATGAGTTGTCGCAACGAGTCAATGCCGATGCGCAGGTGCTCGCCGACAAAGTTCTTGCTTACCTTTTTGTCGCTCTCCTCAGTCTTCACGCCTTCGGGCACCATGGGGTTGTCGGACACCAGTAGCAGGGCACCTGTAGGGATTTCGTTATGGAAACCGACCGTGAAAATAGTGGCCGTCTCCATGTCGACCGCCATACAACGGATCCTACGAAGGTAGTCCTTAAACTCATCATCGTGTTCCCACACGCGGCGGTTGGTGGTGTAAACCGTTCCTGTCCAATAGTCGCGACCGTAGTCACGGATGGTGGTAGATATGGCTTTTTCAAGGCTGAATGCCGGAAGCGCAGGCACTTCGGGCGGGAAATAGTCGTTTGAGGTACCTTCGCCACGGATGGCTGCGATAGGAAGGATCAAGTCGCCGACCTTGTTGATTTTCTT
Source organism: uncultured Bacteroidia bacterium (assembly GCA_902786745.1). Taxonomy (GTDB): domain Bacteria; phylum Bacteroidota; class Bacteroidia; order Bacteroidales; family F082; genus Limimorpha. The sequence continues at coordinate 523,941 of CADADR010000001.1, read as the reverse complement.
GATGCCGCCGCATTTGCCGAGAAACAACACAGCCTTAGGCTGGATGGCACTCAGCAGGTCCATGATGGTAGCGGCATTGGCACTGCCCATGCTGAAGTTGATGATGGTGATTTCGCCGTCGGTGGCGCAAGGCATGGAGCGGTCACGCCCAACGACTTCAACACCCTGCCATTCGGCAAAGCGGTCCACATAATTTTGGAAGTTGGTCAGCAAAATATATTTACCAAACTGATCCAGGGGCAGACCTGTATAGCGAGGCAGCCAGTTTTCAACTATTTCTTGCTTGGTCTTCATTTACTTTCAAATATTTGCGCAAAGATAAGAATTCTATTTGAATTGTGTGTATCTTTGCAAGGTAAATGACACACTACCCCATAAAAATACTCATGGCCTTCGGCTGCACTTTCGACCCCGAGAGCGACGAGTTCTTCGACTGGCTGATGCGCAACGGCTATCCCGAACTCGGCGCCTTGAGCCGGACTATCCAAGGCGACACTGAGGCCAAGGACTGGCTGATGAATCACGGCTTCCCCCAACTGGCCGCCATCGACAGCGTCATCGACAAGGAAGAAAAAGCCGCCGAATGGCTTTTGAAAAACCATTTTGAAGTCGACCTCGCCTTTGCAAAAGCCATTAATCGTGACGACGATGCGTTGAATTGGCTGGAGAAAAACGAATTGCAGGTTTTTCTCATTCTCGCCAGTAAGATTCGTAAATATCTGGATGACAAATATTTAGATTATCACAAAATCCATTTTTAAAATGACTGAAAAAAAGTTGCGCTTTGTAAAGGAAAAAATCCTAACTTTGCCGCCAATCAGACGTTGAAATAATAATTAGAAAACTCATACAAAAATGAAAAAAGGATTATCAATTCTCATCAACATCCTGCTGTTTGCAGTTATCGTGTTCTTAGCTTGGCAAGTGGTCAAGAGCATTCAGGCTCCCATTAAGTTCAACAACGAACAGAAAGCCCGCGAGACCAAGGTCGTCGAACGTCTTATCGACATCCGTAACGCCGAGGTGCTTTACAAAAACGCCAACAACAAGTACACGGCCGATTTCGACTCATTGATCCAATTCTGCCAGACCGCCGAGATCCCGATCGTGAAGATCGTTCCCGACCCGACCGACACCACCTTCACCCGCACCATCAACGACACTTTGGGCTTCGTTAAGGTGATGGACTCCATCAAGTCGACCAGAGAGAACTTCAACATCAACGATCTGAAGTATGTGCCTTTTGCAGAGAACCAGCAACAGTTTGAACTGGAAGCCGGCATGATTAAGCGTAACGGTATCGACATCCCAGTGTTCGAAGCCCGTACGCCTTATGAAGTCTACCTGGCCACTCCTGGCGCCAACTTCAATGAGAAGGAATGGAACCAACGCCGCGACAACGTCAAGGCCGAGAAGGAAAGCATCAACCGTTATGCCGGTCTGAGAGTGGGCTCCATGGAAGAAGCCACCACCGACGGCAACTGGGAGAAACTCTAAACCAGCCTGATGAATGACGGCATCATTGAATCCTTATATCTCCAAGTTTGACGAGGAACTTGATGTCGAGAAGTCATCCCAATACAGAATGACCATCCAATGTGCGTTGGGTGGTTTTTCTTTTGCCCTTCTCGATGACGCAAGCAAGACCCTCTTGGGCTTGGAATACTACCAGTCAGAACTGCTGAACAACAGCGACGACCTCTTCCATGCCCTTGAGCGGGCGCTGGAATCCAAAGATCTGAACCACAAGGAGTTCAAATCGGTGACTTGCATTATCGACGAGCGATATAACGTCCTCGTCCCCCAAGCACTTTACAACGAAGCCGACCAAAGCCAGTACCTTGACTTCGCTTTCCAGGTGCCCAACCGTTACACGTTGCAGGCCGAGCTATTGGAAGGCGTGGAATGCTACAATGTCTTCGCCTGGTCGAAGGATCTGAAAGACAAGATCATGGCCAAATGGAAACACGCCCAAGTCACCCATTCAAGTAGCGTGTTCATTAACAGTGTGATGCAAAAGCCCGAAGACCATTGTGTGTTCGTCAACGTCAGAAACCGCGATTTCGACATGCTCATCCAGAGGGAAGGGAAGCTCTCTTTCTTCAACAACTTTAGGTTCAACACCAAAGACGATTTTGCCTACTTCTTGGTCTTTGCCATGGAGCAGAATGGCCTTTCAGGCATGGATACACCTGTGTGTTTCACTGGACTCATCCTGCCCGACTCCGAGATCGTTGACCTATGCGGCCGTTACGTGAGGGACCTCTGTTTTGTGGAGGACCGTCATGAGCTCAAAGTCAGCAAAGCCTTGGAGGACGTGCCTTATCAGTATTATTACCTTCATTACCAAGCATTGAGATGAGAATCATCAGAGGAAGATACCAACGGCGACAAATTGTGGCGCCCAACAACCTGCCAGTGCGGCCCACCACCGACATGGCCAAGGAAAGCCTGTTCAACATCTTGGAGAACTACTATGACTTTGAAGAGACCGAGGCCATGGATCTCTTTGCCGGCACGGGCAACATCTCGTACGAACTCGTCTCAAGAGGTTGTCCCAAGGTGGTGGCTGTCGATCAGGACTTCGGCTGTGTGAAGTTCATCCGTGAGACCGCCAACAAACTCTCCATGAAAGAGTTGCTTGTCGTTCGTTCCGATGTGTTTCGCTTCCTCGGCACCCACAAGATGCAATATGACCTCATCTTTGCCGACCCGCCTTACGACTGTGAGCATTACAACGAGTTGGTACAACTTGTTTTTGACAACAACTTACTGAAGGAAAACGGGATGTTTGTGCTGGAGCACGACAAATACCAAAGCTTTGAGGAACATCCCCATTTCATGGAACAAAGGCATTACGGCAAAGTGAATTTCAGTTTCTTCGCACAGACCATCGAAGAGGAATCTGAGGAATGATATTTTTTTGCACGCAGAACCCGCAGAAGTCTATGAAGCGCAAAGCAACGCCTACTTTTCGTCCGGTAGGTTCAGCACATTCAGCGATTTCTGCGTGAGAAACTAGATATACCCAAATCTTTTCCTGACGATTTCCTTCTCCTCGTCGCTGCTGTCGCGGAAGAGCGGCATGACTTCGTCTTCGGGGAAATCAGTGAAGGTGAGGAAAAGCAAGGCGTCGAGCGTGTCGTTGAAGTCGGGATCGACATTAAAGCAAAGGAACTTGGCGTTCAGCTTCAGGTATTTCTTGAACAAGGTGGGAAGACGATACTGGCCGTTGCTCAAGCGGAACATGAACTTGTCGAACTTGTCGATCGATTCCATATTGCCATTCATCAGCACCTCGGGATCCGCCTTCAGGAAATCGGAATGGAAAGGCGTCAACGGCGTGACCATGTGGGCCAGATCCTCACTCACAGGATGCTTCTCAGACACATACTTCACGATCATGCTCATATAGAACTTCGGATACCATGCACTGATGCTCACCGGGCCAATGAAATGGTTAATATCAGGATAGCGAACCACCACATCCGACAAACCACGCAACAGCAACACCAAAGGAAGTACCTCCTTTTGATAGTCGAGGGCCACAAAGGAACGGCCCAATTCTATGGTATGTGACAACTTCTCCGAAAAATCCTCTTTGATATTGAACAAAGTGCTGATATAGAATCCTTTGATTCCAAATCTCGGAATGATATCACTGCCGATGCCCAAACGATAGCAACCTGCTATCTTCTGTTTGGCATTGTCCCAAAGGATCAGGTGCTTGAAATGTGTGTCAAACTCATCCTGGTCGAGGCTCTTGCCAGTACCCTCACCGATGGCACGGAAGGTCTCCTCACGCAGGCGGGCGATCTCGTGCATCAAGTTCGGTATGTCTTCATAATCCGCGAGATAACAGTCGTAATCGGAGGCCGAATACAAGAAAGACTTCTCTCTGATAGCCTCCAGCTCTTTCAACATCGCCGACAAATCCGTCGGAGCTTCAATCTCGGCTTGTTTCGCCGATGGCGTCTCAAGGACTTTCCCTGGGATATTGGCTTCGAGGGCATAGGAGCGACTACGCAGGTAGGCGGCCAAGTCAGCCGGCTTCTCGTATGAGGCCACTTCGGAAGGCAGAATCGGCTTGCCGATTTGCAAATTGAAATTGGTATCGTGCTTGTTGATCAGTTCCTTGGTCAGGCGTGCCGTGCCCATCATAGGATGGATCTTGTCGACCGCATAAAACAACTTTGAGTTACGGCCATCCCAAAATACGGGAATCACAGGAACGTTGGCGTTCTTGATGATACGGGCGATGGAAGTGCTCCAAGGCAGGTCCTCAGGATAGTCGTGGCCATGATAACGCGAAACCTCACCAGCAGGAAACACGCCCAAGCCGTTACCCGCCTCAAGATGCATTATGGCGCCTTTGATGCCCCCTACGCTGCTCTTCCATTCGGGATTCTTCTCGAACGGGTTGACGGCAAAGAAACATTCCTTGAGGTTGGGGATGTGTGAGAGGATGAAGTTGGCCATCACCTTGAAATCGGGACGCACCTTGGCGATGACGCTCAAAAGCATCACGCCTTCGATGGCACCAAAGGGATGGTTGCTGACTACCACAAAACCGCCCTCCTTAGGAATGTTCTCCAATTGTTCTGGACTGACGTCGATGGTAATGCCCATATTCTCGATCAGGTGGTCGGCAAACGCAGGTCCTTGATAATCAGCAGCTCCATCAAACAAACGATTGATTTTTCCCAAACGGAGATAGCCATAGGCCAAGCCTGCGACACAATTGCCGAAGAAGCCTTTTAAGCCCAAAGCGTTCTTGAGATCCGATGTTGTAACTACTTTTCGCATGGTTATCGAGCCCGTCGAGTTTTAGGTTTCAAACGGCAAAGATACGGAATTAATCAATCAAAGCATAATTATAGAAAACAAATTGTATTATGATGCAAACAAAAAAGTCCGCAGTTGTCTGCGGACTTTTATGCCTTAATAAAGATTCTGAATCAATCGACATCGGCACGAGCCATGGCGTCTTTGTAGTACTTCTGGTTGACAAAGACGTCTTCCTTGTACGGGTTGATGTGACGTTTCTTGGAAACCGAGATGATGTAGCAAAGAGCCACGATGTTCACTATCAGAGCGAGTGTGCTGATCACCATCATCATGGTAGGATTGGCCGCCACGATGGAAGGATCAACTGTGGTGCCCACAACGCCGTCAACGGCAGCTTGTCCGCCAGCAGCGTACAACTTCTCAATGGTGGTGACACCTTCAGGATAGAGAACGGGAAGCGTAGCCCAGCTGAACCACTGGCGACCGTCTTTGAAGGTCTCCTGGAAGAGCGGGAACACCTGTGCGAACATGCACCAGATGGCCAAGGTGTTGGCACGGTTCTGGATCCAGCCACCACGGTTCCACAGCAGAGCAGCCACCGTAGGAGCCAGCAGCAGGGCGATACCGCAGTACCAGCTGTGCGTAGGCAGGCAGTTGTAGGTGTAGGCAAAGTTCCAGATGTCGTAGATGACGATGTAGACCCAGGTCATATCGGCCCAAATCATGTCTTTCTTGTCCTTGGAACCATACACATTCCACCAAGCGGTCATACAGAAGATGTTGAACAAACCGGCAACACCATTAAAGACATTGTGCCAGCCTCCGTATTGCCAAACGCCTTCGGAGGTAAGCCACCACTTGTTCCATCCCATCACGGCGCTCTCGAAGTCGGAAACGCAGGCAATCAGGATGTTGATGGCCACGATGATGAACGGGAAAGGCTTGAACCAATGCTTGGCACCGATGCCCCATTTGTACTTAATCATCATAAAGCCGATACACCCAGCTGTGGCTGCATAAAGCTTGGCATAATGGAACCAGCCTTGCATATAGACATGGGTCTGGTTTTCCAACGCCCACTGTGCACCGCTACGGACTCCAAGCCAAATGGCGAGGAAGTAGGCCGTCAAAGCAACGGGAACGACCAAAAATGTAAAGATGCCGCCGAACTTGGTGCGACGGGCAAACTCGTTCAGTAAGATAAGACCAGCGAGGACAACGAGCATCATTCCCCACTGAGACAGGGCATTAGCCCCATACACTTGGAAAAACATAGTGCAATGATTTTTAATTATTTAACATTTGTTACGGTAATTCTATTCTTACGCTCTTTCAAGATGGCATAGCCCACCCATACTGCCGTCAGAACGATCGACATGGGCAGGCCTACAGTAAGCATCTCACGAAGCATTACCTGAAGGCCTCCCGCTTCCTCCAAAGCGGTGAAGAAAGGATAGCGCCATGTGACCTCTCCATTGATAATATGATCCACGATGAGCATCACCGAGCCACCCCAAAGCATCTTTTCCAAAGCGGGCAGGTTGCGTTTGAGCACCGATGCTTCCGCACTTTCGATGGAATTCTTATGCGTTTTGCGGTAAGCGCTAGTAGCGATGGCTTGCGTTAAAGGGACGATAAAACACGACATGATTATTAAGATTTTATGATTAATGACTAAACAATGATACTATTGATTTCCACTTCGTTGCCTCGCAACAGCCAAGTGTTTTTGCTGTTACAGTAAGGACATGTCTTGCCGAACTTGACCGTTTCGTATTCCTTGTTGCAGTCGCCGCAAAGCGTAACCGCAGGGATGGTGTTGACTTTCATCTCACAGCCCCGAAGGATGTCCTCCTTGTCGGCGGCCCAGCGCCAGCAGTCGGTGAGCAGATGCGGAACCACAGTCGATACCTCGCCGATGTCCATCACCACGCTGGAGACATGCTCCACGTGATTCTCCTCCGCCACTGCTTTGACGTCCTTGATAATATAAAATACGACTCCGAGTTCGTGCACTGTTGATAATTGAGAATTGATAGTTGATAATTGATAATTATTTCTTACCGAAGATGATTTTTCCCGTGCGTTTAAGCATGTAGGGTAGAATGCCACCGAACTTGTCCTCTGAGGTGCGCATGATGCTGGCATCGGGATTGTCGCGGAAGAGATGTATGGCATCGAAGCCGCACTTGGTGGTACAGATGCCACAGCCGATGCAGCGGTTCTCATCGACCACCGATGCGCCGCACGAGAGGCAGCGGGCCGTCTCCTTACGCACCTGCTCTTCGCTGAGCGTCACCATATATTCGCTGAAAGGATTCTCGTTGGCTTTATGGCCTTCCACTTGACGCGAACTATTGTCGTATGATTCCACGAGGATGTCGTCCTTGTCCAACTCAATGAAGTCGCGGCGGTTGCGACCGATAGTCATGTGTCCGTGTTGCACAAAACGGTGCAGACTCTCTGCGGCCTCCTTGCCTGCAGCAATGGCATCAATGGCGAACTTGGGACCCGTGAAGACGTCGCCGCCTACGAAGATGTCTTCTTCAGCTGTTTGATACGTCAGCTTGTCGGCAACGGGATACACGCCTCTGAAGAACTCTACCTTGGTGTCCTTGAGCAGATCTTTCAGAATGACGGTCTGTCCAATGGCGAAGATAACCATGTCGGCATCCAACGTAATCAGTTCATTTTCGTCGTATTGTGGATTGAAACGATGTTCGGCATCATAGACCGAGGTGCATTTCTTGAAGACAATGCCGCTGACTCTGCCATCGCCAAGCACTTCCTTCGGTCCCCAACCTGGGTTGATGACCACGCCGTCTTCGCGAGCTTCTTTGCGCTCTTCAAGCGATGCTGGCATGATGTCTTCGGTCTCCAACGACAGCATTGTCACCGTTTCGGCGCCACTGCGCTTGGCCACACGGGCAGCATCGATGGCCACATTGCCGCCGCCAACGACTACTATGTTGCCCGAGACCTTCATCTTACCGCAGTTGGCGTCGTGAAGGAAGTCGATGGCTGTGATGGTACCGGGAAGTGTTTCACCCGAAATGCCGGGCAGTTTGCCTCCTTGGCAGCCGATAGCCACATAGAAGCCCTTGTAGCCTTGTTCGCGGAGTTGTTCTATGGTGATGTCCTTGCCGACCTCTACGCCCGTACGAATCTCCACACCGATCTCGCGCATGATGTCGATTTCGGCCTTGATGACGTCTTTATCCAGTTTGTAGGAAGGAATGCCGTAGCGTAACATGCCGCCAGGCTCCTCGCTCTTCTCGAACACAGTGGGCTTGTAGCCCATAGTGGCAAGATAATAGGCGCAGCTCAATCCTGCAGGGCCGCCGCCGATGATGGCAATCTTTTCCTCCCATTGTTCCTGCACGTTCGAGCAGATATTCACCTCTGGCACAAAGCGTGTCTCAGCGTTGAGGTCTTGCTCGGCAATGAACTTCTTCACCGCGTCGATGGCGATGGGCTGGTCAATGGTGCCACGAGTACAGGCATCCTCGCAGCGGCGGTTGCATACGCGTCCGCAGACTGCAGGGAAGGGGTTCTCGCGTTTGATAAGCTCCAAGGCTTCGGTATATTTGCCCTCGGCGGCTTTCTTGAGGTAGCCTTGTACAGCGATATGGGCAGGACAAGCGGTCTTGCACGGTGCCGTACCCGTTGGGTAGCAGTTGATGCGGTTCTTGTCGCGGTAATCTTCCGTCCACTTTTGCGGCCCCCATTTCTTGGCATCTGGTAACTCCTGCTTGGGATAGGTCTGCTCGCCGTGTTTGGTGCAGAGTTTCTGTCCCAAACGGACAGCACCAGCAGGGCAGTATTCCACGCAACGACCACAAGCCACACAGTTTTTCGGGTCAACATGAGCCACGTATGCACTACGCGACATGTTCGGGGTGTTGAAAAGCTGTGATGTACGTAAAGCATTACATATCTTTACGTTACAATTACAAATGGCAAATATCTTTCCTTCACCGTCAATGTTAGTGACTTGATGCACGAAACCGTGGTCTTCGGCTTTCTTCAAGATGGCAATCGCCTCGTCGTAGGTGATGAAGTGTCCGCGGCCCGTCTCGGCAAGGTATTCGGCCATGTCGCCCACACCGATACACCAGTCGCGGTAGTCGTCGGCACAACCTTCATCGAGTTTTTTGCGTCCGTAGCGGCAGCTGCAGATACCCACTGCCAGGTGGCCTTCATAGCGCTTGAGCCAATAGGAGATATGCTCGATGTCGGCAGTCTCGTTTTCCATCGAGATGGCTTTTTCGACGGGAATCACGTGCATGCCGATACCGCTACCGCCCATGGGCACCATTGGGGTAACCTTTTCCAAAGGCAGGAAGGTCATGCGTTCGAAAAACATGGCCAGTTCGGGGTGTTTGTCCATCAGCTCCACGTTCATGTTGGTATATTCTGCTGAACCTGGGACAAACATCGGCACCCAGTAGATGCGTGCATCGCGTTCAAACGAAGTGCCGGCCACCGGTCCTTCCTTGGTGTATTTGTCGCCGTAGTCGTACTCCAACATGCCGAAATAGGCCAGCTTGTCCAGAAGTTCATCAAATGACTTGTCGTCGGGGGTATAGTGCTTCTTGGCGTTCAACTCATGCAATTCGGCATAGCTGTGATGCTCTCTCACTTTGAAGAAGTTGCCAGGAAGCATATCCAAGAGCAAATCCAACGAGGCCTCGCGGGTGGTAGCGTCCATCTCGTCCTCGAAGATGCAGGCGAGACCCCAATACTCTGGGGCATCGGTGTCCATCTTGATTTTTCCAGGGATACGGTCCGTGACGTGACGGACGAATTTCAACAGTTTCGGGTTCGGGTTTTTGTCGCCTTTGTGCTTGGGGACAAATTTGGTTGACATTTCGGGCATAATATTATCAGTTTGGAGTTGTCAGTTTGCAGTTGTTCAGTTATCAGTTGTTTTTCCAAGCGTTGACCTCTGCGAGGAGCCATTGGACGAAGGCATCCACGCCCTCCCCTGTCTTGGCGCAGATGGGGATGACTTGGGCTTGGGGGTTACGCTGGTGGATGTAGGATTTGCAGCGTTCGAGGTCGAAGTCGAAGTAGGGCATAACATCCGTCTTATTGATCAGAACGAGGTCACAAACCGTGAACATCAAAGGATATTTCAGCGGTTTGTCATCACCCTCTGGAACGGAGAGGATCATCGCATTGCGAACGGCTCCTGTGTCAAATTCAGCGGGACATACAAGATTACCCACATTTTCGAGAACGACCAGATCCACCTCTTTCAAAGCCACGTTGTCGAGACCTTGACGAGTCATCTCCGCATCGAGGTGGCACATGCCACCAGTATGAAGTTGGATCGACGGGACACCCGTGGCTTCCACGATCTTGACGGCATCCACGTCGCTGTCGATGTCGGCCTCCATCACAGCCACACGCACCTTGTCCTTGATGCGATTGAGGGTTTGAATAAGGGTTGTCGTCTTCCCACTTCCAGGAGCCGACATCAAGTTAAGGAGGAATACGCCTTTCGTTTTCAGCTCCTTACGCAAAGCATCGGCATCTTTGTCGTTATCTTCAAAAACACTTTTCTTGATCTCGATAACTCTAACTTCGTCCATAAATTTGGTATTTTCGGCAAAGATAGGAGAAAAACGCATTCAAACCCCAATCTTTACTGAAAAAAGCAAAGAAAAGCGAGTTAGCAAGAAAGTAGTATTAGGCAAGATTGGATTGGGTAGGGTATCCTTTCTCGTCCCAAGCGATGGCATAATATTTCGAAAAATACCGTTTAGCATGGCGGTTGGCACGGATCTCGGTCCAAAACGCGTTGTGGTCGCCTTTGCCGAGGGTGCTCAGCAGGCTGGGCAACCCGATGAAAGGGAGATAGAACCAACCGAAGTGTCGGCTATCGGCGGTATGGCCGAACTCATGTTGGCAAATTGGGTTGGCGAGGACAAAGCCCTCCCCTTCGCCACGCATCCATGGCACCGTCCACAGGTCGACGAAAGTGCCTAACGACACGCCCATGAGGTAGGCACACGACGACTTCGTCGCAAAGGTGATGCCACCCAGGGTATCGACATGGTCAATCTGTCCCGCCAATGCCCTTCCCACCGAATACAGCCACCCCACAAGGGTCTGCGGCAGCTCCCAAGTGAACCTGGAGAACAGTTGCCACACACGGCCCCATGGTGACCGGTTGGGGTCGGTCAAGAAAAGGCCCCGGGTGAGTTGGGCGGCGGTTTTGAGACGTTTTGAGATGGTGATTGGCATGGGGCAAAGATAATAAAAATGCCATTATGAAAAGACAAGAAAAAAAGCCAACTGATCGTGGTTGTGGCATCATGCCGCCCCTCATTTTTCACCCAACTCCAATAGCTTTTCCTTGGCTTCTTTTGAGCCAAACGATGCTGCTTTCCTAATTCGGGTCAGGGCTTCTATTTTGTTTTGTTTCACACCCTTTCCTTCGAGATAGAAAAGACCTGTTTTGTAATGTGCGTCGATTTCACCTCGACTAGCAAGTTGGGCATACCACTTATAAGCTTCTTTATAGTCCTGCTTTACAACCACACCCTGTTCATACAATTCAGCGAGTTGTCTCATCGCATAAAGATTCCCAAATTGCGCTGCTTTCTTATACCATTTAACGGCTTGTTGATAGTTTTGGCTAATCCCATCTCCGAAGAAATAACTTTCTGCAATATCACACAATTCATCACCTGTAGCTGGGAGGGTCAAAAGGATGCGTCCTGCCTTCTCATACCATCGGGCTGCTATCACGTCGCTTTGCTTCACCCCCTTGCCTTCATGATAACGCAATCCCAGTCTTTTGCATGCACGCCATGCGTCTTTAGGTATCATACGCCAAGGATCTTTATCGGTTTGCCGAGCCGATTTCCGATACCATTTCACCGCTTCTTGATCGTTTTGCGCCACGCCCTCTCCTTTAGTGTAAAACTCACCCAGCATATACTGCGAAAGGGCACGGCCTTGCTCTGCCGATTTCCTATACCACTTGAATGCTTCCTCTTTGTTTTGTTCAACTTTATCACCTTGATAATACAGCTCACCCAACTTGAATTGTGCTTCCTCATGGCCTTGCTCAGCTGCCTTGGTAAACCATTTGACAGCTATGTTAAGATTCTTTCTAACACATTCGCCATCAAAATAGAAGTACCCAAGGCAATACTGGGCATAAGAATCTCCTTGCTCTGCATATTTCTTGAACAACCTGAATGCCTCCTTGGTGGTCCACCACTTTCCGTCTTCGTATGTATAGGGATAACCTATCATATCCAAGTCGGATTTATCAAGATAATCGGTGGTTTCGATATAATGCATCCACCAGTAAAACGCCTCTTCTTTGTCTTGCTTGACATGGGCCCCACGATACAGAAAATCGGAAAGCAAGTATTGAGCCTCCGCATCACCGTTTTGAGCGGCTTTTCTGTACCATTTGATTCCCTCTTGATCATCCACATCCCCTATCCCGACACCGACAATAGTGTCGTTAATATAGGTCTCGGCAATCTTGCATTGGGCCCATGCATCACCGTGATCAGCCAGGTTGCGGAGGTATCTCAACATAGTTTCGCCGTCACCATCTGGGCAGCCATTTTCACCTATATGAAGCCATATCGTATCCGCCACATACTTTTGCGCCTCCAGGTCACCTTGATCGGCCAATGTCCACATTTTCCTATATTCCTCCGTATCTTGCGGGCCAAATCCCGCGCCCACGACAATCCAATTATCCAAATCGGTCCCTACGATACCTATGCCTTTCCCTGAATCGATGTCTGCAAGCCTTTCAAGACGAAGTTTGGCTTCTTCACAGAAATTTCCACCGATTCCAACAACGGCTTCGAAGCATTTGGCCGACTCTTCAAGATTCTTTTCAACCCCTTTCCCTTCGTAGTACAAAAGAGCCAGAAAATAGAATGCCTCCGGACAGCCCAATGCCGCTGCTTCTTGGTAACATTTCACAGCCTCCTGATACCTTCTGGATTTATGCAGTCTCCAGCCCCGATTGAACAAGTCTAACACTTTCGTTGTTTGATTGTTTGTTTCGTTTGTTTCCATGATTGTTGGTTTTATTGTTTTATTAATAATGTTTGTCTTGAAACCATACTGGTGGCATTGAGCTATCGTACCAAAACCCGTCTTCATCCATCTTCCATTTTTCATCCATCTTCCAAAGGTCTTCACCGTTTCTTAATCTCGTGGCTTTTTCATGCCAGCCAGCTTTGTCGTACCACTCGGCGGCAGCGTCGAGGTTTTTCTCCACACCGGCTCCTCGCTCATAGAGAAAAGCGAGATCCGGCATGGCTTCCTCATAACCGAGCTCAGCGGCTTTTGCGAACCACTCGAATGCTTTTTCATAATCCTGATCCACCCCCGTACCATCGCGATAACATTCACCAAGGCAGAACATCGCTTCCACATTTCCTTGTTCGACCGATTTTGCAAACCATTTGAATGCTTCATGTTCCTTGTTTTCAAGCTCTTCTTCATCGTGCGTAATACAAGACCAGTCGATAGTCACGTATTCCTTCCCAAGCTCACATTGCATGTCAGGATAACCGTAGTTGGCTATAATCGTCAGGTACTCCAGCGCCTTGTTGCAATCCTCCTCCACGCCCAATCCGTACAAATGAGCCATAAACATCCAGTAAATGGCATCTTGGTTGCCTTCCTCACAAGCGGGCAAAAGCACATTGTTGATGAAAGCCTTCAATTGTCGCTTCTTCTTTCTTGTCAAAGGACGACGTTGATGACCATAACGTAGTGTGTTTTGCAATGTTTCCTCGTCCGTACACGGCAAGCAGTCATTCAAATTCTGGATAGCCTCTTCCAGCGGAGTTTGAGGCACGGCATCCTGATTGTATGGGAAATAGGTGAGGGTGAAATTACCCTCGGGAGTGATGTTGGGGTTTGTTGTTTTCATAGGATTTTAAGTTTTCAAAGGTTTCCTGGGTGTCTGCTAGGCAGACACCCAATGTGAACATTTAGGCAGCCTGTTTGTTCTCATTCGATAGATGGGGTAACTGTGTCGCTCTCTTTGATGCCACACATCGAGCATACGACCTCACCTGACGATCAGCGTAAGTCTTTTCACTTCTGGTGATTGGGATCAGACAATAGTAAACAAACGAGTTGCTTTCATAGATGAAGGCGCAGACATTCCCCAAAGAGTCCTTCAAGCGGGAAGGCTCATTATGAGCTTTCTCAAGCAAGGCATTAACCGTCATTTTCTGGAGGGTCAGCAGCTTGTGCTGATACACCGCATCGCCGTCTGTCAGTTGCTCGAACCAGAAGTTGCCATTGCTGACAATTTGATAGGTTACAGTACCGATGGCTTTAGCCACCTCAACAAACTCAGTTTTGTTTACCTTTTTAGTTTCCATGTTTATAAAGTTTTAGTTAATAATAGGATTTTTGTATTTGTTTTCTATCTGATTGGCTTAATTATTAATAATGTATATAATGGCTATGATGAACACTACGACACCCACGACGGTGATGATGCCATAGATACCCGCTCCAGCAAAGAGGGCACCGACTTGTTGGAAAAAACCGCAAAGCAGTTCGAACAGTCCTTTGAGGATGCTTCCGACAAGGGCGATGATGAAGGCAACCACGAACATGATGACGAGTAAGATAATGAAGAAATCTTCCATTGGCGTTTGATTTTTTAGTTGTTGAAGTATATAGTGATCCCACCCATATTATTATTTATAATAATATTACATTTTTTCATTTCTACTATTTATTTCGGACTGCAAAATAACAACAAAGGTGTGCAATTAAAATACACAGGATAAAATTATAATAATCCCAATGAAACTTTTTAATTTTTCAGGTGCGAAAAATAATTGCACATGTCTTTGCTTTCTTTGCGGCCTCGTTCAACCGCCAAATCTTTATCATCATGCAAGATTCACAAAAAAGACTCAGACCCGTTGTCAAAGATCCTTATCTGCTACCCTTGGAAACGGAACCCACCAACATCATCGATGCCATGAACACCATTGTTTCTCACTCTGAGAACACCGGCTTCACCGACAACCTCCTCTTCTATTTGCAGAAGCCTATTCAATATCTTTGCAAACGACTCAAAATCAACGAAAATCAAGCCGTGCTGTTATCAGTCGTTTGTGAGTTCGGCATCGAAGAAGCCGTTACCACTAATAGACTCAGCATCTTTTTTGGTTGCTCCAACCTCAACGCCGTCGCTTTCATTAAAGAACTGGATGATTTGGTAGCCAAAAGACTGTTAACCAAAGAAAAGACCTTTGACAACCAAGCAAAAGCGTACACGGCTCAATGGGAAATGTTGACCGCGTATAGCAACAATGAAGTATATGAACCTCAGGTCTATTACAACACATGCGAGGAGTTGCTCTACGCCATTGAATCGCTTTCAAACGAGTCAGACAACAGGTTCTCGTACCGTGAACTCCATAATCAAATCCAATTTTTGCTCAGCGACAACACCCATCTTGCTTTCACAAAAACACTTCTAGGCCAAAAATTCATACGCAACGACCAAGCCTTACTCATCAACGCATGTATTCTGCTTTGCTGCCACAGCCAATGTTGCTTCGATTACAATGACTGTTCGCGTTTTATTGACCGTCGATATCTGTCCACTTGCTGGCCTGAATTCTTGAGCGGCGACCATCTCCTCATCAAGGAAGGATGGATTGAACCTTGTTGTGACGACGGTTTGGAGGACATGGAGACCTACCAACTGACAGAGAAAGCGAAAAACGAGTTACTATCCGAAGTGAAACTAAAGCCAAGTGGTTCGCGTATCAAATACACGAAAGACATCATACAGCCTCAAGACATCATTGCCAAATCGCTCCACTACAATAAAAGAGAAAGCGAGCAGGTGCATAGATTAAGCGATCTTCTTGAACAACAACATTTCACCGAAATCCGCGAACGGTTGACCAGCAACGGGATGCGCACGGGTTTCGCCTGCCTCTTCTACGGTGCACCTGGCACGGGCAAGACGGAAACCGTTATGCAGCTGGCACGCGCCACGGGCAGAGGCGTCTACCAGGTCAACATGGCCAACATCCGCAGTAAATGGGTGGGTGAAAGCGAAAAGAATGTGAAGGCTATTTTTAACCAATACCAATACATGGTCAACCACTCCGAGGTGGCTCCCATCCTGCTCCTCAACGAAGCCGACGCCCTGTTAGGCAACCGCTTCACCAACGTCAACCGCTCGGTTGAGAAGATGGAGAACACCATGCAGAACATCATCCTTGAAGCGATGGAGAAGCTCGACGGCATCCTCATCGCCACCACCAACCTCACCGAGAACCTCGACCCTGCCTTCGAGCGCCGATTCCTGTTCAAAATCAAGTTTGACAACCCCGAGGCCAACGCCCGAATGCACATCTGGGAAGACATGATTCCTGAAATCAAGGATATTGAGAACCACGACCAGATAGTGGAAAGCTATGCGTTCAGCGGTGGCCAGATCGAGAACATCGCCCGCAAATGCAAGATTGAGAGCATCCTCAATGGTAAAGCTCCCGATTTCGACATGCTTAAGACCTTCTGCGACGAGGAAAACCTGGTCAAAGAAAGATCGCATGTGGCTGGTTTTAGAAACGCAAGTTGAATCTTGACTTTAGGTAGAACTATGCTGCTTGCATAGTTCTACCTAATTTATTATTTTTGCACTTTCATGTCACTAATCCAACACTGACCACCATGTCGAAACCCGCAGATTACAAATACCGATGGCTATTGAACCAGCTGATGCGCGCTAGGCTTACTCGCGAAGAAATTACCGACCGTTGGTACGATTATTCAGGCCAAACGCTTACAAGGGAAACGTTCAAAAACTGGAAAGACGCAGTAGAAAAATACTTCGATACCATCATCGAATGTGACACAAAAGATGGTTACCGCTACTACATTGAAGACGAGGACAAGGAGGACATCAAGAGGAATACCATCAACAGATGGATACTCAAGACAATGGAAGTGAGCGACACGGTTACCAAACACAAACAGCTCAAAGACCGTATTTTGGTGGAAGAAGTCCCATCGGGGAACGAAACGCTTGAAGACATTCTTGATGCCATGGAAAGCAACCATGTCGTGTCTTTTGAATACACCAAGTATTTCAACAATCCTGAAGAAGAACCTGAATTCTACGAATTATGTCCTTATTGCGTCAAGCAGTTTGAGCGGCGGTGGTATGTCATTGGCTTCTGCCTCACTCGAGACCAGATGCGCACCTTCTCCATCGACAAAATCCAAAAGCTAGAGAAATCGGAGAAGACTTTCAAGATTCCTAAAGACTTTGACAGCGAGGCTTATTTCAAACCGTTTTTCGGCATCATCACTGGAATAGATGACAAAAGGATGGGAAAAATCAATCTTGAACACATAGAAATCAAAGTCGAGAAAGACCGGGCCAAGTATTTCCGTTCGCTACCGCTGCACCACACCCAGCAGGAGAAAGAGCGCACCAAAGAATATACCATCTTCACCTACGACCTTTACCCCACCAACGACTTCTACCAAGCCCTTCTTCACGAGGCCGAACACGTTGAAGTGCTTGCACCGGCTAATGTCAGGAAAAAGATGAAGACGAAGATTCGGAAGATGACAGAGAGGTATAAAAACAAGCAAATAAAATAGAAATAGAATATGAGAGGATTATCCAAATCAAAATACACGACCTTTTGCCAATGCCCAAAGGCTTTATGGTTGAAAACATATAAGCCTGAAGCTGAAGTGATTGACGAAAACCGTCAAGCCATTCTTGAACGAGGCAATGAAGTGGGCGACCTGGCCATGGGTCTCTTTGGTGACTATGTGGAAGTCACCACACTCCTTCCTAATGGCAAACTTGACCTTTCCACTATGATAGATAAGACCGCGCGGGAGATGATAAAAGGCACGAATGTCATCTGCGAAGCATCGTTTAGCTATCAAGGCAATTATTGTGCGGTTGACCTTCTTAAGAAAACTGACACGGGTTGGAGCATTTACGAAGTGAAAAGCATTAGCTCAGATGAAAGAAAAAAGGTAGAAAAGTATTATCCAGACATTGCATACCAAAAATGGGTGCTGACGCAATGTGGAGTCAATGTCACTGGCGCTTATCTCGTCTGTCTCAACAGCAATTACGTTCGCGAGGAAACCCTTGATTTGACTGGGCTTTTTGCAGTAATCGACGTGAGCAGTAGTATTGAAAACGAGTATGATCTTGTGCCTGAACGCGTCGAAAAGGCACGAAAGATTCTCGACAGCGAGGCAGAGCCCGACATAGACCTATCAGAAAACTGCAAAAAGCCTTTTGATTGCGGTTTCTGGAATTATTGTACACGCAACTTACCTCAACCTAATGTGTTCGACCTTTACGGAGTCGGTTTCCCATTCAACAAGAAACACGAACTCTATCACATAGGGGACATTACTTTTGACGACCTCAAAGACAGGTCTTTAGGCAAAATTTGTAACATGCAAATAGAATCAGCGCTGACCGGGAAGTCGTTCATCGACCTCAAAAACATCAAAGCATTTCTTGATAATTTGTCCTATCCATTGTATTTTCTTGATTTTGAAACCATGCAAATGGCAATTCCAGAGTTCCAAGGCACCAGTCCTTTCCAGCAAATTCCTTTCCAATATTCGCTGCATATCAAAGAGAGCGAGACGGCTTCATGTCAGCACAAGGAATTCCTCGCCGCAAGTGACGGCAGCGATCCACGGCGTTCGCTGGCGGAGCAGCTCTGCAAGGACATTCCCAAGGATGTCTGCACGCTGGCATATCACAAAAGCACCGAATACAATATCATCAATAAACTGGCAGAAGACTTCCCTGACCTTGCCAATCACCTTTTGAATATCAGCAATAACATCAAGGATTTATTCGTCCCATTCCAAAAGGGTTACTATTATGTTGCTGCCATGGGAGGCTCGTTCAGCATCAAGAGTGTATTACCCGCCCTGTTCCCCAACGACCAGTCGCTAAACTACCACAACCTCGACGTTCGGGTACAGAAAGGCACCGAAGCAATGACCGTCTTCCCGAAGATCAAAAATATGCGGCCAAAAGAAGCCGCCGCCGCCCGCGAAGCTTTGTTACGCTATTGCGAACTCGACACTTGGGCGATGGTGAAGGTGCTCGAGAGGCTGTATGAGAAGGTAATGGGGTAATCAAATACTGATAGAGTTTCGGAACGCCTGAAATCAGATGGTAATTCCATTTTGATCAAGCAAGAACTCTATGAAATAGCGGAATGCAGATACAGTATTTCCCCTACCATAATCATTGGCATTTTGAGCAGCAGCTGTATTGTTATTAACCACGTCTTCAAATGCTCTTTTGATAGCATTCAAATCTGTACATCCATAAATCCCGGTTGGTATCCTCCATGACAAGAGAAGTGCGTCAAATTCATTACGGTTAAGTGCATTCAAATAGATATTACCCGATCCCACCGTTCTACCATTTGTTACCAATTCATTTATCAGCCATGTCTCAAAGGCAGTTCTCCCTGGATTTGTTACAGTTGTTGGACCATGTGCTATTAGATAAGCATCTAATCTTGTTAAAAGATCATTTTTGTTAATTGTTTGCAAAGGCATACTTGTAAGAATTGAATTGTTATAGTATTATTTATGTGTATTGATCCAGTCTTCCAAAGCTTGTCTATGGCGGTCATACCATTGTGAGCACAAAAAGTAGTCTTTTCCTTTTATCGTGACTGGTTTTGCATAATATCGTTTTTTATCAGCGGGGGCTACGTCTAAAACAGGAAAATTGATTCCAAACAGTGCCTTGCTAATACTCTTGTCTTGCAAATCAGAGATGTCTTTATTTGTCACTTTACTGCTACTAGCCAAAACAATCCTAAGATCATTTTTTGCAATCTCACCAACTTTCACAACATTGCCGCTACTAGGGGTTTTCCCAATTATTGTTTTTGCCTTAGCAGGGCGGGGCGGAATCACTTTTACAGTAGGGCTATTGTTTGAACTACCTTTTCTTGTTTTCTGTTTAGTATTGCTGCATGAAATGTTTATTACCTTATTGGCAATATTGGCAATATTGATGCTATGAGGCGAAGCTACCAACGCATTATCTCTGAAATCCGCAAATGCTCGCTTGTCATAATATGACTCAAATTGATATGCAACATAAGAAATCACATCAGCAAATTCTCCAATACTCTTCTTCTTATGGCCATAAATGTTATTGATTTCATAATTAACTCCTGGGACAACAAAATAATTAAGCGGATCCACAAACCGCAAAAAATGAGCTTTTACCAAGTCTTTTTCCTCTTGGGATAGACAATAATTAAGCTTTCTTTTTATTATTCCATCAACTGGGTCTATTTTCCAATCGCTGATAATTCCTCGTGGAAAAATCCTATTAACTTCCTGTTTGCTTAATACTTGTACACATCCATTGATTCTTCTATAGCCACTTTTTATTGCATTGATATGAGCTAAATACCAATGATTCTCAGTCAGCACTCCACCTTGAACTTTTCCGATGTTTGGATATGAACATAAATCTGATTCTTCACAACTTCTCCCTTTGTTATAATGAAGAGGATATTGAAATTTCTTCATCAGATTCAAGAATTCCCGAGCATCTGGAGCTACTCCCTGATATACCATATTGAAGATTTCTTGCGCATCATAGTTGCTGACAAAAACATACGAAAAGCCGTCTTTAAACTCTGTATAGCAAGCTCTTCTGTTTGTCCACCGACCATTTATTATAGAACCACTTTCATAATATCGTATCCAATAAATTGCATCTGGCAGATTTAGATACTCCAAGAACATATCATGCCAAGCCAAAACATCGCTTTTCGAACATTGGTTTTTAAAAATGCAATTGTCATAAAACTCTTTGACGGTTTTGTCGCTTTTGACAGAATTAGGAAGTTGTTTAGGGAACTTTTTAGTCCTATAATAGTTGTCGTAATACTCCTGTATGGTCATGTCACTTTGCTTTGTATTTACACCTACTCGTATAGCTTTTCGGCATCCGCTTTTATATTTCGTTACAAAACTAATAATCTTTTCAATACGAAAAGCCGCTTGAACTTTTTTATCTCATTTCGAAGCTTCTTCTCGAACCGTTATCGTAATACGAGGCGGCCTCGATGATTTCATTCCAACTATACATCTGGCGTAGTTCATCACCATCTCTCTTGCCTTTCTGATTTCACTTTCCAATACCTTTTCAGGAACAAGATAATACTTGATGGTGTCCACATCAATATAGGCATAGGCATACACCTTACCCTCCGAAATCAACTTGCCTGGAAACTGTGCTTTTTTCCAAAAGTCAGAAAAATTCTGTTCCTGTAACGACATCAATTTATATTGGTATACAGTCTCGTCATCGGTGAGCTGTTCGTACCAATTAAGTCCTTCAAGAACAATTTCGTAGGTTTCGTCACCGATGGAACGCAGCAGCTTTTGGAATTTAGCCTTTGTAATGGTTTGCTTTTCCATAATAATGCTTTATATGGCTACCTTATGGCAGAGAAGTAATGATATAGCTTGGTACATACTTACATTTCTATCTCATCCGCCTTCTCGCGCAGGCGATGGGCAATAATGGGTGAACTCATTCCATAGTCGTTTGCCTCCATCCAATGGCCGATGACCGCTTCCAACGGGACACCTTTTAAGTAAGATCGTATTAAGGACTCTACCTCTTCTTGGGTGAACTCGCGGTTGCGCTTGCCGAAGCCGTAACCCACAACTCCGCATAACAAATCTTCCAATAATCGGGACATCTTTTTTTATTTTTAGTTTCACATAGTTTTTTCTGCTGCAAAGTAACGAGAAAAAGGAATACGCACGACACCAAAAGGAAAATAGTTTGTGACACTATATGTCACAAAAAAAAGGCCCTCAGTCACCTAAGGGTCTTTTTACTGTTTACTAACTTATTTAGTACTCATCTTCGTGGAAGAAGAAGTCGTCCTTCGTGGGATAATCGGGCCAGAGGTCTTCGATGCGTTCGTATATCTCACCCTCGTCTTCGATTTCCTGAAGGTTCTCGATGATCTCTTCCTGCGCGCCCGTACGCAAAGCCCAATCCAACAGCTCGTCACGGGTTGCCGGCCACGGGGCGTCTTCCAATTTTGAGGCTAATTCTAGTGTCCAATACATAGTCTTTTTTCCTTTTTATTTGAGCGCGCAAAAGTACAAGTATTTTCTTAACTGACAAGGGGTTTTTATTCTAAAATATAGAATTATTATTTATTTGATTCCCAGTTGTTTTCGTCGACTTTGTCTAAAAAGCCAAAAAATCTTGCCAACACAAAGAAGTAATCCGACAAACGGTTCAGGTATTTCAAATCGAGTGCATCGACAGGATGTTGGGCAGCCAAACGCCAGCCCTGACGCTCGGCACGACGGCACACGGTGCGGCATACATGCGCATAACTCGCCTTGAGATTGCCACCCGGGATGACGAAGCTCCTCAACTCGGGTAACTGCTCGTTCATCACGTCGATTTCGTGCTCCAAATAAGCTACATCATCAGGAGCCAACACAAGGATCATCTTCTTGACCTCGGAGTTTTCGTCCAAGGCGAAGTGCGACTCTATGGTGAACAACTTGTTCTGAACGGTGTCCAACACAGTCTTCATCTCGGCGGTGACGCCTTCCTGGTCGTATAGCACCCCGATAAAGGCACTCAGCTCGTCGACAGTACCATAAGCCTCTACCCTGTCGTCATATTTCGCGACACGCAAGCCACCTATCAACGAGGTCTTGCCTTCGTCGCCCGTACGGGTATAAGTGATGTTTTTCATATCTCTTAGTATTTCAATACAAAATCCTGTTTCTCAATGCCTTCACGGAAGAAGACCATACCCACACAGAAGAGGTCGAAGGTGACCGACACGTCCTCGTTGGCCTTAATCTCTTCCCAAGCATCCTCCATGTCACGGTTATGGTGGATGCCCTCGAAGACAAACACTGACTCGGAGGTCTTGTGGTTCAAACAATCCGCCAGATAATCCCAAGTGTCATCCTCAAAGGAGTCACGGCTGAAGAAGACAAAGCCCGTGTTGAGTCGCTTGAAATGCTCGGAGTCGAACTCGGCCGGTTGGATGAGGTTGACGTTGACGACACCCATCGAATTCAACGTCTCCAAGAAGCTCTCCGACTCCTCCAAATAGACCTTGGTCTGCATGTGGCCCAAAGCCATCGAAGTGGCGTTCAAGGCACTTATGTGTCCGAACGATACCACCGAATCGGGCTCAAAATATCGCACCATCCTATAAAGCAAGCGGCTCTGCTTGCGGAGGTTGAAGTTGATGTACTTCTTCTTATCCAACAAGCGACTGATGCGCAATATGGTGTCGTAGTCACGGTTGGAGCCGCTGTCGTTGAGCACCTTACGGCTAAACTCATAGACAAAAGGCGAATGGATGCTGTATTCGCTCTTGCGCTTCCATAGGTATTTCAGATAACTGCACACCATAACTCAATCGTATTGAACCTTTTGCAAATAGTATACCGTACGTCTCGGCTTAGGCTGACTACCGTTCTGGATGATCTGCGAGCCATAGATGAGAAAACGGCTGCCATACCATTTCGCCATCTGAGCGAAGTACTCGTCTTCCACATAGTCGGCACCATAGATCGGGGCCAGCTTCTCCTCCTGCAGGTTCATCAAAGGCTGACCCTGGGCGTCGAAAGCGGCATAACGCAGCTTGTTGCGATAAGGCGAAGCCACGACAAGCTCGTCATAGCAGGCGCCTTCGGCAGCATGCGGGAAGAGGTCGAAGGTCAGCTCGTTGTCGAACTTCAACGATTGCTGCCATTCCAGATGGCCTTCCTGGTCGAAAGCCAGCAGCACCTCACTGAAGAAGTCGTAGCCGTCGAATACGGTGTAGGTATAGGGATAGCCGCCATAATAGCCATAATAGCCATAGTTCATGCGCGTCTCCGTATGATAATAGGGCATAAATGCCTCCACTGCAAAGACGGTCAAGTCGCCAAAATCAGTCAGACGCGGCGTCAGAAACTGGAAAGCGATCTCGCCTTTGACGGCTTTTTGGTTCTTGCTCAGCTTCAGCTTCTCCTCGCGCAGACGCACACGGTCGGAGGCCGTCAGCGCATGTTCTATCTCGGGCATGTCCTTGAAGAGATACACCTTGCTGTCGGGCACACTCGAGGCAAACCGCATCCACACTACGCCGACACTCTCCTTGTCATAGTTATCGGTCACACCTTCAAGGTTGACTTTACGGCCTGTCTCGCGCTCCAAGGTACCGATGACCACTAGGTTTCGGCTTCGGTCGAAACGAAACACCATACGACCCAAGGCAGCGTTAGGGATGTTCTCATAGCGGTAGCTGCCCTGAAGGCTGCCCGTAGGGGAATAGACCAAGAACGACGTCGAGACAAAATGCTTGTTCTCGTATTCCTTAGCCGCCACCACGAAGCAACGTTCTTTGGCGAAAGCCTCCGTCTGAAACAACACGAAACTGCTAGAGGAAGGCGACACCGTGCGGCATTGGTTGTCGGTGAGGTCATAGAAATACAAGGCTCCATTACCGCTTTTGTTATTAAGCGCCATCATCATCGTGCCACCGGTGACTTCCACCGACAGCGGCACCGACTTCTCAGCCCATTTGTTCCAGAAGGTCTGGTAGGTCTTTTCTTGCCGATTGAAGCTCACGACAAGGAAGTCCAAAGAATCCGAGGCCTTTTTATTACCGTCATTCATAAAGAGGAAGGCGGCGAAGCGGTCGTCGCTACCCGAGTCGACGAATTTGAGTTTTTCGGGCAAGGGAATCAAATCGCTGCGGGTCTCGTAGAGGCTGCTGTCGACGCAAGCGAAGTTCCAAAGGCGGTGCTTCTGCTTGTCGGTCTTCTCGGTCTCGTAGACCATGAGGCCGCCCTTGTCGCCAAAGGACTGGAAGTGGCAGCCTTGATCCTTGTTCCAACGGCTCACCTCATAGCGCACAGGCTCCACCTGCTGGGCTAAGGCCCAACTGGCAAGGAACAAGAATGCTATGAGGAGGAGTTTCTTCAAGAGGAAGGTTTTATTTACTCCCCCCATCCCCCTCTCAGAGGGGGAGCAGCTTTTACTTTTCAAGAAGCTGCTCCCCCTTCAAAGGGGGTTGGGGGGATTCAAAACACTTGTTACTTTCTTAGAACTTCACGAATTTCGCAACTGCCGTCGTGCCGTTGGCATAGCGGAAGTTGACGAAGTAAACGCCGTTTTCGAGCTCGCTCACATTGAGTTGAGCCTCGCCGGCAGTGGCATTCATCTCACGCACCATGCGGCCCGTCATGTCGAAGACGCTGACTTGGGCGTCGCTGTCAAGTGTGAAGGAAACCTGGGCACTGGCGGGGTTGGGATAGACACCAACCGTTGTGGCAGCGTTCTCGTTGACTGCAGTCAGATGTTGACCCGTCACTTTCACATAGTCGATCTCCCATGAAGCGGCAGCTTCGTCACTGCTGGTATAGATGAAAGCGATGTAGAAGCTGTGATTGCCAACGATGTCAGACACATCTAAGGCACCTGACTCAACCCATTCGTAGTTACCTGTCGAATAGTCGAAGGCGTCGGTGATGTCTTCCCATTCGAAATCGCTTGGTTCGCTGATGCCGTCATAGTCGGTGGAGATGGCCACACGCAGCGGGTCGCCTTCAAACTTCATGGCGTTGCGGAATTCAACCCAAATCTCGTCAAAACCGAGGCCATTCGGGATCTCAGCATAGCCAATCAGCCAGTCTTCGTTCTGATGAGCAGCGCCATCGGCATAACCATTCATATTGGCATAGGTCGTGCCTTGATGAGTGCCTTGATGCCAGGTTTGATCGCCATAGGCATCGAAGGTGAAGAACACGCCAAGACCATCATCAAAATCTTCATAGAGCAGAACGTAGACCTCCTCAGTAGTGGCCTCTGCGGTTGGATAGGTGCCATCGGTCTTATAGTCGATGTTGGAACCACTGTTGGTGTAGGGGAAGATAGCGAAGTGATAGGTAGTGTTGGGTTCTAAGCCTTCGAAAACGACGCCATTGATGCCATAAGGCACATTCTTGGCGAGGTCGCTATCGGGAACAGGTGTGCCGTCGACAGGAACGGTGATATTGCCCGTGGAGGCCAAAACCAAATACTTGGAAGGCAATTGAGCTCCAGTGGCATCCTGCCACACGACGTAGACATCAACGCCATCAGGCGCAGCCGTGAATTGGGTCGGATAGTTGCTCGGCTCGGGATCGGGTTGGGCAGCGCCACCGGCTTTGAAGAAGTAAACGGTAGCGGCCACATTCGACGACTCCTTATAGCAGCCGAACAAAGTGGAAGTGATGTTGTAGCGCATGTAGCACTGCTCCACACCACCGTTGCTGACAGGCACCATACCGCCTTCATCACCATCGGTGATGGTCCAGCGACCGTTGTCGTTCAGATCGGTTTGCGTGCGGAGGTAGTTGCCACCGCCAGGGGCATAGAGATAACCGTTGTTGAGCGGATCGTAAATGGTCCAGGCACCGGGAGCACCGTCAAGGGTGAACTCGAAAGGAAGGTCCTGTTGCGAGGGGTCAGTGGCCACGGTAGCCGTGATGACACCGCCATTCTCGTCGATAGTGAGTGCATGACGGTTATTGGATTTCTGGTAGCTCATGACAAAGGCTTGGCCTTCGTTGTCGTAGCCCACAAGTATGTACTGGCCAGGCTCAAGTTGCGCGGCCGAGTTGACCATGGTGTAGGTCGTTTGGGCAAAGCCGCTCACCGAAAGGAGCAGCAGTGCCAATAATGAGAATAGAACTTTTTTCATCTTAGAGTGATTTTATGTTTGACATTGAGTTATAGATCCAAAGTTTCCGCCTGTTCCACTGCCTTGATCTCGGGGATGACTTTCTTCATCACGGATTCGATGCCATTTTTAAGGGTCATCTTGCTGTGAGGGCAATTGCCGCAGGCACCCGTGAGCTGCACCAGAACGACCATATCGTCGGTGAGTTCCACGAAGTTGACGTCGCCGCCGTCTTGCTGGAGGTAGGGACGCACTTGTTCGAGGACGTTCTTGACTTTGCGTAATATCGTTTCTCTTTCCATTTCCATCAGTTGTTCAGTTGGAAGTTGTTCAGTTGTTCAGTTAGGCGTTAATGATGGTTTGTGCAATCTGGTCGAAGGCCTTGGTAACTGGTGAGTCAGCGTCCAAAGCGAGCGGCATACCGGCATCACCGCACTCGGCTATCTTCTCCGTAATCGGGATCTGACCCAAGAGCGGCACACCCAGTTGGTCAGCAAATTCCTTGCCAGTCTCCTTGCCGAAGATGTAATACTTCTTTTCGGGCATGTCGGAAGGCGTGAAGTAGGCCATGTTCTCCACCAGACCGTAAATCGGGATCTGCAAGGCTTCTTCCTTGAACATCATGGCGGCGCGAAGCACATCGGCGAAGGCCACCTTCTGAGGCGTCGTCACGATGAGGGCACCCGACACGTTGTATTGCTGGGCCAATGTCAGTTGGATGTCGCCCGTTCCAGGAGGCATGTCGACGACCATCCAGTCCAACTCGCCCCAAAGGGTGTCGTTCATCAGCTGGTTCAAAGCGCTGGTAGCCATAGGTCCACGCCAGATGAGTGGACGGTTGGCGTCGACAAAGCAACCTATACTCATCAACTTGATGCCAAATCTTTCAAGAGGCAGCATCACGGTCTTGCCGTCTTTCTCAAATGCGGCTGGCTGTTCGTTGCCAAGGCCAAACATCATCGGGACGGAAGGGCCATAGATGTCGGCATCGATCAAACCCACACGTTGGTTGGCGCGTGCCAAGGCGATGGCCAGGTTAGCAGCCACCGTCGACTTGCCGACGCCACCCTTGCCCGAAGCCACAGCAATGATATGCTTCACCTTCGAGAGGGCTGTCTTCTCCTCCACTACCTTGATTTCGATGTCGACATCCTCGCCAAACACCTCGGTCAGCGTGCGCTTGGCACCATTCACAAGAATGTCGTTCTTCGGGTCGTTGGCGTGTTCCATGACAAGGTCGAAACGGATGGCATTGTCCCTAACCATCAGGTTCTCAACCATATTCAATGCGATGATATTATCCCCTTTAGGGAAATAGATGACGTCCTTCAGGACTTCCTGTACGTTTTCTTTATTAAGCATGGCGTTTCTAAAATGATTCTAAATTACCCTGCAAAGGTAAGAAATAGTTTAGAGTTGAGAGTTTAGAGTTGAGAGTTTTTTTGATTAATGCTTTAGGGTGATGCGTTTGGAGATGATGCCTTGCTCGGTCTTGATACGAAGCATGTAGAGTCCTTCGGACGCATGTTGCAGGTCAACGGTGATTTGATTTCCATCGACTTCTTTCTGCAAGACACACTGCCCCAATGTGTTGTAGACCGACACATCCGTCATACCTTCGGCTTCGACGGTGACGAGGCTCTTCGTCGGGTTAGGATAGACCTTCATTTGCGCCTCATTCTCATCCATGCCTGTGGGCGAATAATAGACATGCAACTCGAAGACATTATCGTAATAATGCCGGTTAGCGGGTGCCGAGGTGCAATCCAAAGCACCGTAATACGCATAGAGACGGTAGTAATAATGGCCTTCCTGATTCGCGGAATTGTCGGTGAAAGTAACCGCTGAAGCATTCAGCGACTTGATGCGATGGTATTCGCCATCGCCTTCCTTACGATAGAGGTAATAGCCCGAAAGACCATCGTTGGGCTGTGGCGTCTCCCACATCAGTTTAACCTTGAAATTGCTTGTTAATTCATAGTCCAGGTTGCGAGGCGGATAGCAGGGTCCTGCCGTGGCACACGACTCGTTGGAGCGTTCACCGCTGTCGCCGCCTTCGCAAAGCACAGCCACCTGATAACAATGTCCACCCATAGGCGCGTTTTCGTCAAGGCAGGTCGTACCTTCTTGGACAAGACGGTACAGCAAACCGTCGCGATAGATGTTATAGCCATAACCAGGATCCTGGACGGCATCCCAAGTGAGCAGGATGGCGTCGTCTTGGGCCGTGGCAACGAGATTCTGTGGGACTCCGCAAACCATTTCGTTTCCGCAATTGTTGTTGGTCTCGAAGAAGACGCCCGAAGGCAAGTCATCAGAAGACCCTGAGAAGGAATACACCGTCTGCCCAGTGGCATCCTTGATGACGAAAGCCATCTGGCTGACCGTTTCTTCAGGGGCAGTCCAGCCAAAGCTCACATGACCTAGGGGCAATTCAGGCTGGACCTGTACGCCAGCCGAGGTGTTGGTCGTCATACTCACTATTTCGCGGCCTGTGGCTGAATACGCCGAAACGGCACCACCCTTCCAGCCTTGATAGCTGGTGGTGGTCATGATGACTTGCCATGTGCAAGAAGGACCCACCAAAACTTTCATGACATTGGCGTGTTTTCCAACACGACCATTGGCAATGGCATACACGGCATAGTGGAACACATCGTAACGCGGCACACCGGCGTCTTCAAACTCAAGCGTAGCACCGGGGACTACATCGGTAAGGGTGGCGATGACTTCGTTGTCGCGCGTCACCACAACCTGTTCGATGGTCTCCAAGGTCGTGCCGTCGAGGGTGGTAGTAGGATTGGTCCAGTTGAGACGCACCTTGAGATCGGTGTCGCTGACAGGAACCGCCGTGAAATCGGTAGGCTCCGAAGGCGTCTGGTTATAGACCTCAGCAGGGACAAAATTGAACATGGCATCGGCGGGACTGGTGTAAGGAGCGTCATCGATGAGATACCAGCCATCGGAGCCGCCGCCCCAACCCAAGTTGAAGTGGAACATATCGAAATCATCGTAGCCGTCGCACACGAAGGCATGGCAGCCGCCGTCTTGGCAGCCACCGTAATACATAGGCCATCCCATGTCGAATTGTTCGCGCACCATGGCCTTCCAGGTCTTCGTCTCGAAGTCGTTGCGACGGAGCTGGACGATGGCATCGCAGTAGTTGAAATAGGTATGCATCACACCAGGGATGGGGCCCGAAGCGCCTCCGCTACCATCAGGTCCATAGCCCATGTCGATGGTGACACCACAATGGAAACACAGTGTACCCGTGGCCAGCATTTCGGCTTCCGATGAATTGTTGTTCAGTACATTAGGCATGTTGTCCCAATCGTAGGTAGTGTTGCCAAAGTCGGCACAGATTTGGCCATAATCCTCATGGTAGTAGCAATGGCTACCGATACCTTGGGTAGGATAGGCCCAGAAGCGCATCAACTGCGACATAGCAGTGGCAAGGCAACCCACTATGGCGTGACCGCCTGAGCCGGCAGGATCTTCGGGACAACAATAGTTATAGGGATAGGTTTGGTTCCATTGGGTTTGGCAGAAGTAACCCGTACCACGACCACCATGACGTGAAACGAGCCGACCATGCTCAAGTACCGAAGCCCATTCGGCAGCCACATCGGGGGTAGCCACAGCATTGAGCAATAGTGATATACACTCAGCCACGCCATCCAGATAATATGCCAACGCAGGCGGGATGTTGGCAGCATCGAACGCCGACTGGTCAGAATAACCGATGACAGGACGATGCGCGTCGTCGCCAGCAATGATGACGAAATTATGGTCGCCGATGTTATAGACGTAAAACGCATCGTTCTGACCCGTGTAGACGAGTTCGGGCAGGGCGCGTTCCATTGCAAACTGCGTCGAGGCAAATTTTTGGGCGGCAGTCAAGGCAAGACCGCTGTTGATGGGCTTGGCCTGAAGTGCCATTATGCTGAAAACCAGCATGAAAACTGATAATAAAAGCTTTTTCATTGTACAGACAATTGTTCTAATTAACTACGTTGATTCTACGAATTGCCTGCAAATGTAGTATTATTTTCTTAAAAAATCCGCCACCACCTTATTAAATGCGTCAGGGTTTTTGTTGGCCACAAAATGGTCGCCTTCGAGGATGGCTAGTTGGGCATTGGGCAAACTCTTGTAGATAAGCCGTGTGTGCGATTCCTTAATCATGTCCTTGTTGCCCGCAACGACCAAAACAGGCATCGTCAGGCTGGCCAATTCAGAAGGCTCAATATGCGGCTCGTTGACCATCAGGCCGAGCATTTCGGCATTCTGTTTGGCTTTTTCGGATTTCTTGGCGAACAGCCTTGCGATGCGGTAGCCAAATTCAATGGGCCATTGATACAGCGGCTTCACACCCGAAGGAAACAGGTTGGCACCATCCACAATCATTTTTTCGACCCTTTCCGGGCACTTCAATGCAAAGGTCAAAGCGATGTTGCCACCGTCAGAAAAGCCGAGTAGTATGGCTTTTTCTATGCCTTTTTCGTCCATAAAGTCGTGTAAGTCCTCTGCAAATTGTTTGATGGTGAAAGGCTTTTCACCACGAGGAGACTTCCCGTGACCTCGGGTATCGATGGCAATGACGCGGTAATCACCAGCGAAAAAAGGGATCTGATGCTCAAAGTAGTCGTTGCTTTCACCGTTGCCATGGAGCAAGATGAGCGGTTGGCCTTGGCCTTGTTCGATATAGTTTAGTTTGATATCCATAGGTTTTTGTCTTATTGAGTTTCCCCTTCGGGGAATGGAGATGCATTTGTTTTGTTAACCGCGGCGGCAAGCAACGTCTACGACTCGTAAGCTTTAAAAGCCGCCGCTGGCAACTATATGCCCCAGCTCCATTCCCGAAGGGAATCTATTCACATATACTTTTTCCTTTCTTCATCCGTAAACTTCTCAATGGCATACCTCAGCATGGTGCGCGGCATCGTTGCATGACGTGTCGCTAGCCAGTCTTTCAGCCTTTGCTCATCGCGTTTCCCCGCCTCACGTAGCAGCCATCCGACGGCCTTCTGCAGGAGGTCATGCAAGGGTTTCGGCTTGACCAAAAAGAGTTCAGCAATGG
Organism: uncultured Bacteroidia bacterium; assembly: GCA_902786745.1. Lineage (GTDB taxonomy): Bacteria > Bacteroidota > Bacteroidia > Bacteroidales > F082 > Limimorpha. The sequence continues at coordinate 492,291 of CADADR010000001.1, read as the reverse complement.
CATAGGTGTCGTCCAACTCGCCATGACGAATGAATTGCATGGTGCTCACCATCCCGATGCGTTGCTCCCAAATCGTCTTTCCATCACGGGCTAGGTCGTAGAGCAAGGATCGGTCTTTGTCCAGGAGCCAAGTGCCAAGTAGTTCGTAACAGGAGAGGTCGACCAAATCCCAATTATTGATGTATTGGGTATGTGAAAGGTAAAAGTCAACGCATTGCTGTTGGAGATTCCGGGTCAAGCCCGGAATGACTGACAAGCCCGGAATGACTGAAGAGGAGGGCGAGACTCGCTTGCCTGAATGCTTGAAGATCTGCACCAAAGTCAGTAAAGCTGCCAAACGGATTTCGTGATACTCAGATTGAATGCACGCCTCCAAGTCGTCGAAAGAGGTCTCCTTCCAGCACTGTTTCACCACCTCACGAGTGACAGGCACTTTGACGCCAAGGAACTTATCCCCCTCGCCATATTGTCCCTTACCCGTCTTAAAGAAACGCGACAGGTTGACGGCTTGCTCGGCATCTTGTCGGGCGAGGATTTCGTTATACAGCCTGCAATTCATGTTTTTGCTTCTTAATACCTAACACGCACCATCTGACAAACGGAATACGGCGTATGATCTCATAAATCGCTGGCGACAAAACCATGACGGCCAAGAAAAGGATGACATACATCATCCAAGGGGCCAACGAGGTGTAGTATTTCATCATATAGCCCAAAGAGGCAATCACCAGATAATGAACGATATAGATACCGTAACTCGAACGAGTCATATAACCTGCGAAAGCTCCAGTACGGTTGAAACGCGCCTTAAACCAACCCATTATGGCAAGACACATCAACCAACCATAAAGACAGTTGAGTGGGCTACCCAGATACTGAGGCGAGGTGTTGTCCTGACCGAAGGTAGTGATGATTAGGACCGCGCCAGCAACGACGGCACAAGCCAACAACGGAATCCAAGCCTTCGCGAGTTTCTCTTGTACCTCGTCGTGCGAGAACACGAAATAACCCAGCAGGAAGGGAACCAGATAGAACAAGGGCTTATACAAGTTCAAGAGGCCATCCAACGATTCGGGACGGGGATTCTTGATGAGCGTCTGCTCACCAACCCAAAACAATACACCCAGCAGGATGATGACAACAAAGTTGGCCTTTCCGCACCAGTTCCAGAACATGTCTTTCCTGTCTATCGCACGCACCAAAAGCAACACAAGGCAAAGCAGCCACAACACCTGGATAAACCACAACGGTCCCGTGCCGCTTATGGCCATCATGAAATACTTTGCTATTGCGGGCACGCCATCAAACACGCCTTGCCTTGAGGCAACAACGGTATTGAAATAACCCACCATCCAATGGAACACAAAGAGGCCTATCGTGCCTGGAACCAACAATTTGCGCGTACGCGACTTAAACCACTCCTTACCCGATTGCTTTTGCAGTGCATACTGGGAGCTGGCACCCGCAAGTAAAAACAATAGTGGCATGAACCAAGGATAGAGGATATACATGACGACATCCTGATACTGCTTATACTGAGGGTATTCGCCAAAGCCACCGACACCACCGAAGACACCTTTGTTGTTATAGAAATAAAAAACGTGGTAAAACAGTACCAAGAGCACCGTCACCCAACGTAGGTTATCCATCCAATGTTTGCGTTCCATCACTTGCCCTCCCCTAACACTTCATCGATTTTGTCCTGAAATATCTCCGTCTTCAAAATGGCCATGCCTTTTGAGTCGCCCAGCACCAACAGGCTGTCGCCAGCCTTGATGCCATAAAGTTCGCGGGCGTCTTTCGGAATGACGATCTGTCCCCTGTCGCCCACTTTTACTACACCGAAAATGTATTTTCCTTGTTCTGATATCATGATAGTTTGATTTGTATGATTTTTCATATTTTGTAGCAAAAGTAGGAAAAGTTTTCAATACTTGTATCATTTCAAGCCAAAAAAAGCGCATTTTTTGATGGTTTTTTCTATTTTTGCACTCAAATCGATATCAAATAATCATATTCAAAATGAAAAAGATAACCTTACTTCTTGTTCTTGCCTTGAGCACAATGTTTGCCATGGCACAAAATGGCCGCATTGACTTGCGCCACGAAACGAAAGCTGAAATCACGCACAGCGAGTTCAACAACCTCCGTGCCACCTTCAGCTATGGCTCCATCGAGAGCATTGAGATTGCTACCGAAAGAGGCACTTTCTCCGAAATTGCCATCGAAGGCACCTATGCCTCTGGCGAAATCGGCACGCCCGAACTGCCTGCCTCTCACCAACTGCTGGCTGTGCCTTTTGGTGCCACACCTCGCGTTAATGTCATCAGTTACACGACAACCGATTATCGTCTCTCCGACTATGGCATCAGCACCATCCTGCCGCATCAACCTTCTGTCCGCAAGGACCAGAATCCTGAAGACGTAGAGTTCGTGTACAACACCGCTGCCTATCAAACCCGCAGCCTCGCCACAGCTCCCGAAGCCACAATCGAAATGCAAGGCACCATGCGTGGCATCCGCATCGGCTCGCTGCTCATCAACCCCGTCAGCTACAACCCCGCCGCCAACACCCTGCGTGTGTTCAACGACATCGAGGTTGAAGTCAGCTTCGACGGTGCCGACCGCACCGAAACCGAGCGTATGCTGCTCAGCACCTACAGCCCCTATTTCGACATTGTCTACAAGCAGATGTTCAACTATCGTCAAATCCTTGACGTCTACACCGACCACCCCGACCTGATGGCCTATCCCGTACACATGATCGTGATTACGCCCGAAGACTACATCACCGCCTTGCAGCCTTGGATCAACTGGAAAATACAGAAGGGCTTCGACGTGAATGTGGTGACTACGACACAGGCCGGTGGCAACTACAACGCCATTCAGTCCTACGTTCAGAACCTCTACAACACGGGTGTCAACCAAGGTGCCACGCCGACCTTCGTCATCCTTGTGGGCGACACGGGTCAAGTCCCAGGAAAAACCAGTGGTAATGCCACCCAAAAGGTGACCGACCTGTACTATGGCTCCATCGATGGCGACTACTTCCCCGACATGTTCTACAGCCGTATGTCGGCAGAGAACACCAACCAAGTCACGGCCATCGTCAACAAGATCCTGCAATACGAGCAATACACCATGCCCGATCCGAGCTACCTGAGCAACGTGACCCTCATCGCCGGCTGGGACAGCTATTGGAACGCTCGTATCGGCCGACCCACCATCAACTATGCCACCACCTATTACTATAATACAGCCCATGGCTTTAACCAGGTGAACGCCTACCTCCAACAAGGTCAATATACGGGTTGTTATAACACCCTGAACACAGGTGTTGGTTTTATCAACTATACGGCTCACGGCTCAGAGACCAGCTGGTCCGACCCGCAATTCACGGTCTCCAACGTCAACGCCTTGACCAATGCCAACAAATATTTCCTTGCTATGGGTAACTGCTGCTTGACGGGTAACTTCGGCCACAGCCAGCCCTGCTTCGGCGAGGCCATGCTCCGTGGCGAAAACAAAGCCGCCTATTCCTATATCGGTTCCTGCCCTGTCACCTATTGGTATGAGGACTACTACTTCGGCGTAGGCGCCACCACCGTCATGAACCAAACCCCCACGCTTGAAAACACAGCCACTGGCGTTTATGACGGCATCTGGATGGACGACACCTATAATACGGTATCTTCCATTACTTTCCTTGGCAACATCGCCGTCTGCTACGCCAGCACAGGTGGTTACCAAACCAGCTCCAGCCCCCTCTATTATTGGCAAGCTTACCATGTGCTCGGTGACGGCTCCATCATGCCTTACCGTGTGAATCCAACGCCCAACACCGTCAGTCACGCCAGTACCTTCCCCGCTGGTGCCACCTCGTTCCAAGTGAGCGCCGAAGCCGGCTCTTATGTCGGCATCTCGCAGAATAACGTCCTGAAAGGCGCTGCTTTGGTACCTGCCTCTGGTTCGGTCAGCGTACCGGTCGCAGCAGGTATCACTTCGGGACAGGTGCGTATCGTGGTCACCAAGCCGCAACGTCAGCCCTACATCCAAGACATCAACGTAGGCGGCGCTCCGCAGTCATTCACCATCAGCGTGTCGGCCAACCCGACTATTGGTGGCACCGTCAGTGGTGGCGGCACCTACAACCAAGGTCAGTCGTGCACGGTTACCGCAGCAGCCAACGCGAGTTACTCCTTCGTTAACTGGACCGAGAATGGTAACGTGGTCTCCACCAACAGAAACTACACCTTCACCGTCACGAGCAACCGTACCTTGGTGGCCAATTTCCAGGCCCAGCCTCAGAACTACACCATCAGCGTGTCGGCCAACCCGACCAACGGCGGCACCGTCACAGGTGGTGGCTCCTACCAGCAGGGGCAATCCTGCACCGTGAATGCCACGCCTGCTACAGGTTACAATTTCGTGAGATGGACCGAAAACGGCCAGCAGGTCAGCACCAACGCCAGCTACACCTTCACTGTCACGGGCAACCGCACTTTGGTGGCTCAATTCCAACTCCAGAGCTTCTCCATCACCGCATCGGCCGACCCGAACAACGGAGGCACGGTGACTGGTGGTGGCACCTACAACTACGGTCAAAGCTGCACGCTGTCGGCCACGCCTGCTACGGGCTACACCTTCGTCAACTGGACTAAGAACGGCCAGCAGGTCAGCACCAACGCCAGCTACACCTTCAACGTGACCAGCTCCGGAGCGTATGTGGCACATTTCCAGATCCAGAGCTATAACATCCAAGTGGTTGCCAAACCTGCCAATGGCGGCACCGTGACGGGTGGCGGCACTTACACTTATGGCCAGAATTGCACCATCACGGCCACTGCCAACGAAGGCTACGATTTCATCAACTGGACGGAAAACAACATCCCAGTTTCCACCAATCCGAGCTATAGCTTCAACGTGACCGGCAACCACAGCTTCGCTGCCAACTTTGAGTTGCAGACCCTTGAAATCACCGCTACCGTTGAGCCGGCCGAAGGCGGCACCGCCACTGGCGGCGGCACCTACACCTATGGCGACGAGGTGACCATCACCGTGGAGACCAACGAAGACTGGGCTTTCCTCAACTGGACTGAAAACGGCACTGTCGTGTCGGAGGAAAAGACCTATACCTTCATCGCCACTGCCAGCCGCGACTTGGTGGCTAACCTCATCTACACCGTAGGCGTCGGCGAGCAGATGGGCAACAACATCACCCTCTACCCCAACCCCGTCAACGACAAGCTGACCATTGAGGCAGAAGCCGCCCTAGGCACCGTCGAGATCTACAACCTCATGGGTGCCTTGGTCTACAGCCTGAAAGGCTGCACCAACAAGGTGGAAATCAACACCTCCGAACTTCAAAGCGGCATCTATTTCATCCGTATGACGAATGACAAGGCCTCTGAAACCAGAAGGTTTGTGAAAGAATAAGTCAAGTTAATAAACCAAAAAAACTGACCGTCTATAGATTCCCAAGGGAATGACATAGACGGTCGGTTTTTTACGTCGTTGCTCCTGTTTATTTATTGGCTTGCGCTGCCGCGCGGCTTTGGTTGACAATCCACACACCTGTAAAGACCAAGGCCATTGCGACCAGTTTCTTCCATGTGAGGTGGTCCAATCCGATATAGATGCTGATGAGTGTGGCAATGATAGGCTGCACGTAGTTGTACATGCTTACCAAGGTGGGACGCAGTCTCTTCTGCCCGACAGGGATCAGGAAATAGGCCACGAAGGTGGCGAAGACCACCACAAAGGCCACTTGCCACAAGATCTTACTCTCCATCTGTGCGAAAGGCACATGGACGAGATGACGCGCGTTGAACGGCAAGGCCACCAGCATAGAGAAGAGGAACATCCACTTCATGAAAGTGACCACGTTGTATCGCGAGATGAGTGGGCGGAAGATGCCGAGATAGAGGGCAAATGTCAGGCCGTTGACGACGACCAGGACGATGCCCATGGGCTTCGTTTCCGAGGCTCCACCACCTAGTCCCACTGAGTTGAAGATCAGGAAGAGCACGCCAGCCAGACTCACCAACACGCCTGCAATCTTCTTGAAAGTAATGGGTTCCTTCAAGGCAACGGCTGCAACCAGCATCGTTAGGATTGGGGTGCAGGTGTTGGTGATGCTCGTGTCGATAGAGGTCGTCATGGTGATGGCCTTCAGGAAGCTGATTTGGGTCAGGAAGAGGCCCAACATGGAAGCGATGAAGATCTGCCCCATGTCCTTCAGCGGGACCTTCTCCTTGGGCATAAAGAGCGAGAGCAGCCAAAACAAGGCCGTGGCCCCCATTGCACGGAGACAAAACAAATCCATGGGCGTCAGCACGTGCGCATTGGAGATGTTCTTGCAGCACACAATGTTGAAGCCGAAGATGCAATAGGCGCCAAAACAGGCGAAATGCCCTATGAGGGTGGATTTATTCGATCCAGTAGACATAATTCTCCTTACGTGGACGGGCCTCAGGATAGTCGCCGTTCACATAGCCGAGGATGCAGTTGCCGATGCCGACATATTTGTTGGTGTCGATGCCCAGTCCGGCGAGGATGGCTTTACCTTCTTCCGTCTCAAAGACCTCTTTGGCACGGTGGATCCAGCACGAGCCCAGCCCTTTGGCGTGAGCGGCGTTGAGCAGGTTGCCCATGACGAGCGAGCCATCTTCCTTCCAAGTCATGGCGGCAGTGCTGTCGGCCAAGACAACGAGCACCACGGGAGCGCCATAGAAGGGGTCGTTGTCGGCACCCATCACGGCGGCGTTGAGGCGGCTCATCTCGTCGCGCACCTCACGGTTGGTGACGGCGATGATGATAGGTGCTTGGCGGTTCATGCCTGTAGGGGCGTAGGTGCCCGCCGCGCAGATCTCTTCGATAACCTCCTTGGGAGGAATCTTGTCGGTGTAGCTGCGGATGCTACGACGCGTCAGCAGGTCTTGCATGGTCGTATTCATAGTCGTTTCGTTTGTAGTTTCTAGATTGCTCTGGTTATCGGAACTCTCCGTGGTCTTGTTGCCGCATGAACTGACAGCGGCGAAGACGGCCAAAGCGAAAATAAAGCAGAGTCTCTTCATGATATTTGCGTTTGGGCGACAAAGATACGGATATATTTCGCAATTTTGCAGGCCCAAATAGGATTTCAATGCAAAAAATAAAGAGCTACGTCCTCCCCATCGCCATCGTGCTGGGATTGTTGCTGCACGACTACTGTGCCGCTTTCAGCGTAGTGGTCCCCTATATCATCTTCACCATCATCCTGTTGACCTTTACCGCCGTCGACATCACGAAGCTGCGGTTCAAGCCTTTGTTCATTTGGATTATCCTGTTTCAGGTAGTGGTGAGTCTTGGTGGCTATTACTTGCTGCGGCTCTTTCATGTCAACGAGATCATCGCTGAGGGTGTGTTTATCGGAGTGTTGTGTCCTGTAGCGGCCTCGGTGGCGGTGGTGAGTACCATGTTGGGTGCCGACCGCAACACGGTGACTTCCTTCTCTGTCATCGGCAATCTAGTGATCTCCGTGGTGGCGCCCATCTACTTCTCCTTCATCGGGGTGAACCAAGACATGCCTTTCTTCACATCGTTTCTGCACATCCTACGGCGCATCGGCACCGTCATCGGCTTGCCCTTCTTCATCGCCTTGGCCTTGCAACTCTGTCTGCCCAAAGCCAACGCTTTCCTAAGCCGTTACAAGGGCTTGGCCTTCTACCTCTGGGCGGTGGCCTTGTTTCTCACTTTGGGTCAGACCATCCACTTCATCTTCCTCAACGGCAAGGGCAACTGGGGCAGCATCCTATGGCTCGGCGTCTCGGCCTTGTTGTTCTGCATCATCCAATTCGGCTTAGGCAAATGGATAGGCAGCAAATACGGCGACACCATAGCGGGTGGGCAACTGCTTGGGCAGAAAAACAGCGCCATGGGCATCTGGATGGCCAACCATTATCTAAACCCCTTGGCTTCGGTCTTCTTGGCCTTTTATTCCGTCTTCCAGAACCTGTTCAACAGCTGGCAGCTTTGGTATAAGGAGAGGAAAAAGAAATAAACACTTTATGAGGTTCCCGCTTCGCGGCGGGAACCTCACTCCATACTACAAACAAAGGCCTCCCGTATGGGGAGGCCTCCATTGAATCAAAAAACGGTAAACCGTTCAGTGAATTATTCTTGTTCCTTCTTGCGCTTGCCAAGGAGGTAGGCACCAGCAAGACCGGCGAGGAGCATGATGCCTTCTCCAGCAGGGGCCTGCTTCCACTGGTCGTACTCAACATTCTCGCGAGGGACCATGACACCAAAGTCGTTTTCGCTAATGCGACCACGTTTGTTGTTGTTCCAATCATCTTCCTCGAGAACGAACACCTGTGACATGGCGGGTACAACGGCCATCAACATCAAGGTTGTGATTGCAATTATTCTTTTTTTCATCGTATTTTGGGTTTTATTTGTTATTTCTTCCGTTAATGTTGGGTTCTTGTAGGGGCAAACCATGGTTCGCCCCTACAATTACCATACCGTTTTATCTCACCACGACCTTTTGGACCTTGGTGCTGTTGCCTTCGCTTATGCGGAGCATATAGACACCCTTGGCCACATTGTTCAGGTTGACGCGGTTCTGATCGTTGGTCAAGCGAGTGCTGTAGATCGTACGACCCAGCACGTCGACCACGTCAAGGTTGCCCTTGCCGTTGATGACCCACTCGGAGCCGTCGAACCAGGCGAAGTCGTTGTCGCCCTCGTTGTACTCCTCAACGTCGGTCACTGCGAAGGTGATGTAGAAGCGCGAGGCGTAGTCGTCGGTGGTGGCATCGAAGGTGTAGTGGTCGCTGCGCAGCATGTCGGTAATCGTGCCCGTCATATTATCAACCAGCAGCAAGCTGCTGAAGTCGCCGTTATAGGTGCTCCAGGTCAGGGTGAAGGTGCCGCTCTCTTCGGTCTGGAAGCGCACCGGCACGCGATCGGTACCTTCGGGCGTAAACACCAGGCCGTAGCTGGTGCCCTCAAGGTGGGCAGCAATCTTGAAGTTGGCGTTGCGCAGGTTATTCACCTTGCGGACACCATCCAATTCAGAGCGGTTGAGCTCGATAATGACGAGGTCACGGTTACCCGTCTCATTCTCAGCAAAGAGGTTGACCACAGGATATCTGGGTTGTTCTTCACCGCGGAAGTAAGACGTCTCATTAGGCGTAGCAGTAGCCATGTCATAGGTGAATTTGAAGTCAGGATCAGCCACTGTCGTCACCACGAAGAAGCCTTGGTGCGGGTGGATAAACTCTGACGGAAGTACCGGGTTGACAGATGCACCCGTCATATAAGGACCGTATACTCCATTGTCGGCGTCATAAACGTAGAAGCCGTTCTTGGCAGGAACCTTTGAAAGGTTAAGGTAGGCCTGGTAGGGGTTACCCACCAAGTTGCTGCCCCAATCCTTCGAAGGAAGCTCCGTCTCAGGCAGCGTGCCAGAGACGGTCAGCGGCATGGGCACTTCACCGTTGTTCAGCGTACCATTATTGCTCAGGTAACTGTCCTTGCTGATAGCCATCATATAGCCACGGCCAGGAGTGAAGGTCGTTTCATTAGTATACATAATCTGGTCATATGGGTCATCATAGTGCCAGTGGCTATCAGAACCACGCTTGAAGTTAATCCAATGGTACTGTGGCTCATAGTATGTATAAAGATCCCATGTAACTTCAGTTTGATCAAGCAAACCATTTGGCATGTAGTTTCCAACCATAGTCAAAATATTGGCAGGTGCACCATGTAAAGCCTGTCCTCCATAAGTCGTACCCATCGGAGCATCGCTCAACGGCGTGGACATCAAGTGCCAGTCGTAGCTGAGCAGGTTGCCATAATAGTCGTGAGCGCTCTTGCTCGAGTTATCGAAGGTGACGCCCACGGTAGCTTTGATAGTAGCCATAGCATTGCCATTAGTGGCTTCCTTCTGCAGCAATACGGCATCTTCATTGATGAAGAGCATGTTGTCACCATTACCCTTTGTCACGTCTACGGCGTTGCCATAGAGGAACATGTTGACCGACTTGCCATCAAATCTAGCAAACAGATTGTCGAGGCCGTTGGCACCATCATAAATGGAGCTATAGCGCAAGAACTTGCCATCAGTAGAAGCCAAACTGTTGTCGGTGTCGAAACCTAAAATCGGCAAGTCGCTATTGATGTCGCCAGAGGTCGGACGGAACCACTTGGTATAGCCAGTGTGCGTCTTGACCCATTGGTTCAAAGCGTCAAGCATACCAGGCCATCTGTTAATTTTACCATCACTGTATGAAATCGCAGTTGCAACACAATTGTTGGTTTGTCCATCAGCAAAAGTAATCTTGTTGTCGTCATACATATAACCGATAGCTTTGCGATCCAATGGTGCGCTATAGAGGCCGTGGCCTGTGAGTGAAGTCTCATTACCAGGAATACCAACATAACCGTTTGAAGCGTCTGCATAGCAGATGGTAATCTCACCATCGCTATTGTCGTAAGCAAAAGCTGGGAAGGTTTGCTCACCAATAGCAGCGTAGCAGTTCTCCACATGACCATTGTTTACGCCAACAAGACCACCAATACTAGTAGCTTGCGTACCCGTGACAGTCACATTGCTGTAGCTATTGTAGAGGTCAGCACCATTGACGGCAACCAAACCGCCAACTGTGGTTTCGTCTCTCTGTGCTACAATCGTGTTAACAGCGAAAGAGGAATGGATGGTGCTACCTTCTTCGGCAACAGCGACGAGACCGCCAATATTCTGGGCAAATTCGTCATCGCCAGTAAGATTACCAGCAGCTTCAACATTGGCGAGTGTACCACCTCTCATGGTACCGATAACCGTAGCATAGTTATTGGCCACACCATTGAAGTTGGCAACGGCAACCATATCGTGGATATTGGCATTTTGGGTGATACCAAACATACCGAGGTCGGTTCTGTAGAGCGAACTGACGAGGCCTTCGATCACAAAGCCATTACCCTCAAATTCACCCTTGAACACATTATTTCTCTCACCAATTGGCACCCAAGTATGCTCATGCATGTCAAGGTCTTTCTTGATGATCACTTTTTTATTGGTAAAGTCGTCGGGGTCACAGCCATTCTCACCATTGACCAAAGAAATCACCCAAGCAAGGTCTTCTTCGGAGTCGATGTTATCAATGGAGAAGCCTTCGGGCTTCGAAGTGACCCAAGTTACCCAAGTGTCAATCCAATACAGGATGTTGGGATCGGCACCCGTTTCCAACTTATAGATTTCGCCATCGTGGACAATAATGGCCTGCGTTTCATGAGGTTCATCAAGCCAGGCAAGCTCGTTGGAAAAGACCACCTCAGCAATACCTGCAACAAAGTAATCAATAGGCTTGCTCAAGCCAATGAAAGCGGAATGTGCTGCATCATTTTCAACGTAAGCCAATTCCTTGTAGTTTTCAGAATCATTATCTTCACCTATCTGAAGCTTTTTATCTACACCGGCAAGGTAGACATTGTTTTGGCCGTTACCATTTGTGTTGTCCCAAACCTTAACCATGTCAGATGCAATCATGGTACCGTTCATATAAACGCCACCACCGTTGCCGTCAGTCTTGTTGTCAGTGATAGAGGCATCCTGATTCATCATCAAAGTACCGCCGTCATTCAAATAAACAGCACCGCCGTCATAAGTATTGTAGTTCTGCTCTAAGAGCACAGCTTGATTCAGCTCAAGGGTACCGCCGTTCTGAACAGTGATTAACGGGGATGTAGCAGTAACAGTGCTGTATTCAACACCTTCTTCACCACCATCATTATAATAACCGTCCAAATCAATACCACGTATAATCATATGGCCACCATTCGGCACGTCGAGTAGTGCACCCGTATAGGCTGCGTTGTCAGGGTTGCCAATGATACCGACTTCTTCATCATACAATTCATGACCACCATTATAACGGTAAATCTTCACTTGACCACCTTGGGTAAGACCATTCCATTCGAGGTCATCGTCGGCTGTCACTTGGTTAACCACATAGACTTCATCGCCAGGCAAGAAGCCCGAACGGGTAAAGATGGCACCCAAAGTAAGCATGGCTCTGTCAGGTTTCGTACCTGGATAGGAGTTCTTACCGTTAACACCATCCAAATAGAAGCGGTTGCCCATACCGCGACGATACACCTTGATGGTAATCGTGAAGTCTTTAGAACCATTCGGATATTGAGTACTGGTCTCGCCATAGTTGGTAAATCTCATGTGATATACCAAAGTACCCATCAGTTCAGGAGCGACAACTCCTTCTAATTCCTCTTGTCCATTGTAATTTAAACTAAAGTCAAATGAGAATTGCGTACGGCCACCCGTGGTACCCATTTCTTTAGGTGTAATCGCTGGCGGGCCTAACAACACCCTAGTGTCATAAACTGTGGGAGTAAGCTCATTCCAACCCGTTGTACCATCGTAGTTATCGGAAATGCTAAATTCCATGGCAAACTTGGTCTTATCAAAACCACCCTCAGCAATATTTACCAACGTACCTGAACCACCGCCATTGGTCGGCAAAGTAGCAGGCGTCCAGTCAATGCTTTCAACGGTGAAACGGGAATCAACGCCTGGTACATTCAAGTTGAAACGAGGTAACACCACTTGTACATGAGCCTCTTCAGCTGTAGAGCCATTACCGTTCATCACAGCATAAACCTCAGTCTCAAAGTTACGGCCAACAATGGTTGAGGTGTTGACAATCAGCTTGATCTTGACAATGTCTTTCACATTGCCGTTCTTGTCACATTGCACCAGATTAACCCACATCGGTTCGTAAGTCTTGTTGGAGCTCAACAAGTCACTGTAGGTCAAGCGGAATTTCACAGTAGGCATAATGTCATTGGTAGTATAAGTGAACTTATTGATAGGTTCACCCTCCTGACGTTTCACCAAGAATTCATCGGCATCATTATTGATAATCAGAGCAGGAGCTGTGGCACCTTCAATTTGGGGCGAGCTTAAGGCATCACCTTCACCACTGAGGATGACCAAACCGTAGTTGACATCAGGGTTGCTTCTAATTTCATTTTGAGCCTCAGTATTGGCTTCAAGAACCTGTGCATGTGTAGAGGTATTGTAATAAATCCAGGCATCATTATCATAAAGAGCCGCATTATAGGTCATCAACTCCGGACCGTAATCAGTGGTGGTAGCAAGAGCAGGCGCAGTGCCCTTAGTTTGGAAAGCATAATAGTAATCATGGCCACGCCATGCAGGTAATTCAATCTCAACATCCACATATTTGAACACATTATTACCATAAGCCACCACATCGAAAACGCCTTCACGTTCGTGGATCTGGCCTGTAGTACGCCAAATACGGAAGTAGGCCTCACCCACCTTCGAGCCAGGAGTGTGGTTTTCGTAGGCCATCTGAACATTACCTTCATTACCTTCCAAATCAAACACATTGTCGCTATCGACATAGCTCACCCAACCACCATCGTTGCGGTTGTCATAGGTGACATCATTGATATGGAACAAGTTATCGTCGTTGGCGCACCAACGCGGACGAGCGTATGCACAGGTGGCTTCGTTGTTGTCGGCAGTCATCATATATGCATAGCCGTTGAGCATGCCATAGCCAGGCTCATAGGAAATGTTGTTGCCTGAGCCACTTGCAATCTGCTTGTCATGGTAAACCTTAATGTAGTTACCACCATTCACACGAATCTTATTAGGCGTGGCACTCAATGTAGAAGGATTGACAACTGTGTAATCACCATTGTTATAGGTACCATTGGTTTGTTTCGTAGGCAACTCAGCCGTGTAAACATCACTGCACGAAGCGCTCCAGAAGGTCATGACTTGGTCGACAGGGGCATCCATGATGAGGGTGCTACCACCAGTCACGATGACCGCCTCAGTAGCCTCATAGAGAGAATACACCTCAGTGACATTGAGGGAGTTGATACGGCCTTGGCCTAAGAAATCGACATGGACATTATCCAATACAATGTAGTCGGCACGCTGAATAGAACCAAAGTTACGTGTAGCGGAATTGTAGGGGCTTTGAGATTGACCATAGTTGCGCAGCATCACGGTATGTTCTTTCTTACCAGCATCGCAGGATGTACCTGAGCCGAAAAGGCTGCCGTCGATACCCATGTAACCCACAGTATTCTTGTCTGAGGTGTTGGTGATGTAGTCTTTACCATCGACATAGACGTTGGAGTTACCAGAGATGGTAGGAGCGCCAAACTGGTCCACGAAGGTACCCCAGTCGCCACCAGCCCAAACAGAACCTGTGATCGACAGTTTGGAGATGGTGTATTCCTCTCCAGCCGACTCGCTGCCTAAAGTTTCCACATGGTTCGGGGCGTTATAGATGGCATCCTTACCCACAAAGGCAAATACTGAACCGAAGCAGTTGCCGAAGAAACCAGCGGCATACACTTGCTGGTCAATCTGACCGCCACTGATGTTGACTACGCACACAGTTTCTTCGTTGGTAGCTGTTTCGAAGTCGCCAGGCTCAAACGAGAGAGCATCGTCGGCATTACGCGAGCCGCCATACACGTTGGCGAAAACATGGCCGCCCATCACGTTGACGGTGTGACGACCGGCTACATACACTTGGTGTTGCTCACCGAGTGCACCGCCATACACGCTGCCATGCACCGAGCCGTTCTTCACATTGACGACAGTGTTACCATCAGTAGTGCCAAAAGCACCGCCACCAAATACATTCTCGCTGATATTACCACCATTGATAGTAACCGTAGAAGCAACAGCAACTTCCTGTTGCTCTGGAGCAATTATCTCAATATCATCAATAAGCAGCCAATACATGTCAGTACAATTAAAGTGACGAATGGCAATATAACCTACTTTACCAGAATAGGCACTTAAATTAACTGAGAATTGATGCCATGTGCCTTGATCACGATTACCGCCACGTGAAACTCCTTCAGGACCTTTATTTCCATTGGCAGGCAATGTCCATTCGTTAACCAAAACGAAAGAAGAAGCGTTGTTATCTGTAGTGGAAACAAACACGCCAAAATGCTCTTGCGAATAATTACCATCTTGAGCACAAGCCCAAAAACTGATACTGCCACCTAGATTCACACGTGGGGAAACCAAATAGTTGTCTGGTGTTAAAGCGCCGACATTATTAATAAAAGAAGCAGAGGCGGCAACACCAGTACCATTATGTCCATCGAAATCCGTACTAGCCTGCCAGTTGTAATTATCACCATCGGCATCAATTGTTGTCCAATTGCCCAATGTACCATCAGCAAAATCATAAGTTAACGTTCCAAAAAGGCCTGGTTCAACAGCACTTTCTGCTCCAATATTACCATTCTCTCCACCACCATACACATTAGCAATGGTTCCGCCAGTAACTTCCACAAAGGTTTGGCCTGTGATAGTAGCTTTGGAACCCGTTGCCCCAGAAACACCCTTGCCAGCACCATACACATCATTCATAGTACCACCACTGACTTTGACATTGGTATTACCCACAACGGTACCTTCTTCGCCACCACCATACACATTATTATTAATAGTGCCACTAGAGATGTTGACAGAAGTGCCTGCAGCCATGTTGGTAGCAGATCCATATCCACCACCGAACACATTGGTGACGGTACCGCCTCCGACATTCACAGTGGCAAGACCCGCCACTGCACCAGATGCGTTGGCACCTCCATAGAGTGATCCAACAACCTTACCACCTTTCATGGTAACCGTTGTCTTGGCCTCGCTACGGGCTCGGTTGGCACCGCCGAACACGGAACCACTCACGGTAAGTGTATTCGCGCCTCCGCCAAGCACCCACACTTCGGTGTCATCGGTGCAGTAACCGTTGTTACCTCCGCCATACACATTACCAGCAATCTGGGCTTCGTCTGCTACGACAACGAAAGATTTTTGAACAGTATATCTATTATCTGCAGTGGCATAATTACCATAGCCGGATCCGAAGACGCCTTCACCGCTATCAGTTTGTTTTGCATTACCACCAAAATAAATATAGGTATTACCTTCGGTCACACCATTCTCATCGGTGGAATTGTCTGTACCATAACAACCACCTGCAACCCAATCAGTAAATGTACCACCAGTAATAACAGTCTTTCTGCTTCCATATGCTGTTGAGTGCTGTCCTGAACCATATAAATATTGATTGATTGTGCCACCTTTAATGCGCATATTTAAGGTGAGTGTAGTGGCACTTACTCCTCTTTCAATACCACCAGCAATACCTCCTTGGAACACGCCTCCTAAGACTTCAAGGTATCGCGGCGCCTGGGTATTGTATGAACTACTATTGGCTTCATAGCCCATGTATAACTCTGTATTGTCTCCTGTGGAGCCAAATGTACCGCTCATGGCTGTGACTTTAGCAGTGCCGTTTGCTGAAGTCAAGTTAAAGTTGTAAGCCACCTCCGCTTGTTGAGCAATGGTAAGATTGGTATTCGTCTTCTTGGCACGGTCGTAGTCGCAACCAAGTGTCATTTTCCATGTGTTGGCAGAACCAGTTCTTGTATTTCTATATCCATAGAACATATAAGCTCGGGTAAAACTACCACTTTCAATGCGCAAGTTAAAACTATTAATAGTGACATTACCACCAATGGTGCCATAATAGCCATAAATCCTACTAATAGCATTGCTACAAGTTATACCACGACCGATGATTAGGCTGTTGCCTTGGCCATTAAGGTAGGTGTTTTCACCTGCTCTAGACAATGTGGCATTCTCAAACTTTGTGTTAGCTCGGCAATTGAAATAATTATTATAGTTGTCGCTATAGCCAAAAGTGATAGTTCTTTTAGTTCCCGCACCCGTTGCAGGATCAAGTGTAGTATAAGTAACAGGAACGTTCAATCCATTTCCGTATAGGGTCGTGTTTGAAGAGAGGTAAACAAAGTTGCGCTCATAACCAACCGAAGCCTCAAGGCCATTGGTCGTGTTACTTGTCACGACATAGGCTCTTGCCCAAACTGCTTCAAATTCCACTTCATTGCCTTCGCTGTTGTTGGTAACAAATTGGATTTCCGTTTCGGCAGGAATGATGCTACCCACATTATAACCATTAATGGTCACGCCATTGAGGCTCTTCACACGCCAACCATAGAAACCAGTATAGTATGTCGTGCCACCAGAAGTGAATTTAGGACGCACCGAGAAGGGGTTCGGAATCAGCGTATAGGCCAAGTTGCCAGTACCGGCATTACCATTGGCACGCTCGAGGGTCTTCAGATAGATGAAAGTGTCTTCATTCTCAGAAGGACCGACTTTCACACCTGTAGCATCGCTAAGGTTACCAGAAGGTGTAGCACCTGTGGAGGTGTACATTTTACCATTACCATAATAAGTAATCTTCACATCAGCAGGATTGAGGCTGCGGATGGGATTAGTAGCATCGCTATAGTAACTCCAGCTATGGTCTTCAAAATCGTTGAGGATAACGATGCCACCATAGGTACCGCTATTGCCACCGCCAGGCAGATACATCTCAGTCACCACATTCGAAGGGTCATAGTTGGGATCAACAGCTCCATCAGTCACCTTATAGGCAATCACTCTTACCGTAGTACCTGGAGCGAGACCATTCACTGTAACCGAAGTTCCAGTTGTCACCTCCGTGCCATTGGTTGTGCTGGGGGTAGAGCCATCAGTGGTATAACGGATGACGTAGTTTTCTCCCCAAGTGATGGTAGCTGTACCTGTATTGTCATTATCTTCGATAGTAATTGAAGGATCAGGTACTTGCAGCTTTGCGAAGTTGTATGGAATCACAGCAGACTGCTTAGCGCAAGTTTGGGCCACGATACAGAACTTGAAGTTGGTATTGGGGCTAGTCCATTCGAAATGCACCTTACCAGGCATGGCGCCGTTCCATCCATCGGGAGCCACATAGGTACCCACATTATTGGGGTTACCATTACCAAGATAATCAGGATCCTCAGGTGTGCCGCCATTATAGGCGCGGGTATAAATGACACCATAAGTTTCGTTGATATGGTCCGGCACCGCAGGAGGCGTAATGATGATGGTATTGCCATCACGTTCAATCAAAGCATCGTTAGCATTGGGAACGGGAGTGGCGTCAGAGGCATTGTAGGTCTTATCGGCAAAACCTTCACATGTTTGGTTGCCGATAACAGTAATTGCCTTCACCGTCGTAGGATAGGTGATGGAGAAAGGATCTTCATAGAGCGTGCTGCTCGTACCTGGATTGCTGCCATTAGTCGTATAACGGACTTGGGCACCCAAAGTAGTGGGATAAAGCACAATCAAGTCGGAGCACGCTTCCATGCTGATGGCAGGCTTCTGCAATCCATATGAGGTAGCAGGAATAGCCTTCACCGTAGCGCCCCAACCTTCTTCAGTATGGGCGTTAACGGCATCGAAATGGAAGGTGATCGGGCCGTTTGACATAATGGTGAATTCATCAACGATGGTACCCGTCAACGTAGTGATGAGTTTGGTAGGATCTACTGCTGTTCCTTCATACACGCTCAGCGTAGCATCATTAAGACGCATGGAGTATGTACCAGGAAGGGCATGAGCGTTGTTGGTACCGTTGTTATCGGTATATGCCGTAAACGACTCAAAATCCACTTGAATGGCATTACCAGCCGTTTCGGGATTAAAGGTGTAGGTAAACTCGTTTCTCGAGAACCAATGTAGCCAATAGTTGTCCGGACCTTTTGACGGACCTCCCGCATCGTAGAACTTCACACCAGAGGTTCCAACGTACGAGCTGCCGTTGTGCATGTATACTTGTGCCTTAGCCGGCACCACAAAGATCAAGGCGCAAAGCGCCAGGAAAGCCGCTCTCATCACGAGACGGGCTTTCAGCTTGTGATTCTTCACTTGCATGATCGTTTTACAGTTTTTTGGGTTTGTAACTATTTGATTCATTTTAATTTATGATTTATTTTCGTAACTATTAACAACACTTTTTGCCTACACCTGCTCGGACTGAATCATTGAAAAACTGCCCTTCGCTGGCGAGGCTTTTATTAATAAGGTGTGGTGCCCATTGGGCACACTATCCCCTTTAAGGCTGCAAAAGTACAAAAAAACTGTACTGGGAGGATAGATTTCTTAAAATATTATTCTTTTTAGAATTGGTTTTAATAGAGGTTTTTGGCGTTACTGCACACGGTGCTTTAGATTCCCCTGCGGGGAATGGAGTTAGGTGTAAAGTGGCCTGCGGCGGTCAATAACGTTAACGACCCGTAAACGCTTCAAACCGCCGCCTGATACCTGATAACTATAACTCCATTCCCGCGCAGCGGGAACCTCTTACCTCTACACTCCAGCCCAAAACCTTCATTGCGAGAAAAGGGAAACAAAAAAAAGCGCCCTAGGGCGCTTTTTTTTTGTTTTGACATGATACCGTCCTTACAGTTGGTTGTAAGCGGGCGAGAAGGTGTCGCCAAGGCTGACGTCGCCCGTGCTAATGCCTTTTCTCAACCAACGGGAGCGCTGGGCGCTGGTGCCGTGGTTGAAGGTCTCAGGCATGGTGCGGCCATAGGCCTGCTTCTGCAGGTAGTCGTCGCCAATCTTCGAAGCAGCGTTCAAGGCTTCCTCGATGTCGCCGTCCTCCAACGAGCCAAACAGCTTGTTGTCGTTGTTGGCCCACACACCGGCGAAGAAGTCGGCCTGCAGCTCTAAACGCACGCTGATCTCGTTCGACTGCTTGGTGTTCTGCCCATAACGCGCCATCTGCTGGTGCGCCTGGCCCAGGATGCCGAGCTGGTTCTGCACATGGTGGCCCACCTCGTGAGCGATGACGTAGGCATAGGCGAAGTCGCCGTCGGCACCAATCTGACGACGCATGCTCTTGAAGAACTCAAGGTCAAGATAAACGGTCTCGTCGGCGGAACAATAGAACGGTCCGCTGGCCGAGGTGGCGTTGCCACATGCCGAGTTGACGGCATCGCTGAAGATGACCATCTTGGGCGGCTGATAGGTGCGACCCATCTTCTTGAACTCACGGTCCCAGACGTCCTCGGTGCCTGCCAAGATACGCTTGCAGAAGGTCATCAGTTCCTGATCCACCTGACTATAGTCCTGCTCGTCGACATACTCGGTTGAAGCACCCTGTTGCTGTTGCTCGAGCATGGGGCTGATGTCGACACCCAAGAAGCTCTTCAACACAAAATAAAGAATCAAGCCGCCAAGGCCGACGCCACCGGCGGTTGCCACCGCCCTTTTACCGCGGCGGTCTTCTACGTTCGTACTTTCTCTGCGTCCTTCAAGTTTCATAGTTTTCGAATTTTTAGGTTAATTTGAGGGCAAAAATACATAAAAACCTAAAGAAAAGGGATTTTTTATGAAAAAACTGTATTTTTGCCCTACTTAACATACCAATCATTTCTATCATGAAAGCCTACGTCAACGACATCGAAGTGCGCACTTACTACGGCGCCAAAGTGAAATCGGTGGTGCTGGCCTACTGCCGCGCCCACAACCTGCCCCTCAAACTCGACGACGTCGAGGTACGCGACGCCTACGGCAACATCATCGGTCTGGACGGATCGTTGCGCGCCAACTCAAAAATTTACGTCAAATTCTGAAGGCCATGAAAAAACGCTGTCTACTCGTTTTGACGGCCTTGGCCGCCATGTTCCTCTTTGCCTCATGCGAGAAGGAACAAAAGATCTACGTCGTGTCGACCAACGACATGCATGCCAACATCGATAACTTCCCACAGCTGGCTGCCCTCGTCGACAGCCTGCGCACGGCACATCCCGACCTGCTGCTCTTCGGTGCGGGCGACAATCGCTCGGGCAACCCCATCAACGACCGCTACGCCGAGCCTGCCAGGCCTATGTATGAACTGATGAACAAGGTCGGCTTCGACCTCTCAACCTTCGGCAACCACGAGTGGGACGGCGGCGTGATAGCCTTGCGCAACGTGCTCACCTGGGCACAATTCCCCTTCGTCTGCGCCAATGTCACCTTCGACGACAGCTTGAAGATGCCCAACTTCAAGCCCTACGAGGTCTTTGAGCGCAACGGCTTGAAGATCGGTGTCATCGGAGGCATACAGCTGGGCGAAAACGGCCTGCCCGACTTCCACCCCAAAAACGCCGGCGGCTCGCACTTCCGCCCCCTCACCGAGGTGCTGCCCGAATATCTGCCTAAGCTTCGCGAAGAATGCGACCTCGTCTTCCTCCTCTCCCACTGCGGCTACGAGGAAGACCGCGAGACGGCCGAGCAGTTCCCCGACCTCGACGCCATCTTCGGCGGCCACAGCCACACCCGTGTGAGCGAGACCCAACTCGTCAACGGCGTACTCGTCACCCAAGCCGAAGCCAAAGTCAAGTTCGTGACACTCAGCACCTTTACCTTGAAGAAGGGTAAGGTCGTCGACAAGCAGATGGAGCTGATCTCCGTCAAGGAGTTCCCGAAACGCAACGAGGAGGTGCAGGCTATGGTCGACGAATACAACGACAACGATTACTTCCGCACCGTGGTCACCACCAACACCACGCCTATCGACAACTACGAGTCGCTGGGCTGCCTGATGACCGACGCCATACGCTACACCACGGGCGCCGACATGGGCTTCCAGAACCCCGGCGGCGTACGTTACGACACCCTTTCGGCCCGTCCTGTGACACTGAAGGACATCTTCGCCCTCGACCCCTTCGACAACGAGATCATCGCCTACACCCTCAGCGGCGAGGAGGTCGTCAATATGATGAAATCATGCTTCATCAGCGACCACGGTCCCATCTACTGTTCGGGCTGCTCCTATAGTTTTAAGGTGAGCGACGAAGGCGAGATCACCGACTTCAAGGTGACCTTGGACAACGGCAAGCCCATTGACCCCAACGCCAAATACAACGTGGTGATGAACAGCTATATGTCGAGCACGTTCGACTACGAGCATGAAGACGATGGCCACAGCACCTTCCGCAGCTCCAACGAGCTGATGCTGGAGTACCTGACCAGCCATCCAGAGATTGATTACGGCACGACTCATAGAGTCACTGAAGTGGAATAAGAGATTCCCCTGCGGGGAATGGAGTTAAGTCGTATGTATTATTGCGGCGGTTTGTGACGTTTACGATTTGTAAGCGTTACTTGCCGCCGCAGTTTACATAATAACAGGTTTTCCATTCCCCGCAGGGGAATCTAAAATATTTTGGCACGGTTTTGGTAGTGTGGTAAGGTGAACACAAAAACAGAAGTCAAACCCTCTAAAAAATCACAACTATGAAAGCCAAGAACATCCTGATGACCCTCCTGTTAGTGACAGGAGCCATCGCAGCAAAAGCAAGCGGTTTCCCGCCCGAACTCGCCTTGGTCTCACAGCCCGTGATGGTGTACAACTACAACTCGGTCACGGTCTACTACGACGTCGAGAACATTGGCGACTACACCTATAGAGGTAACGTCTGCATCTACCTCGATCCTGATGACGGCTTCTCCTATGCCGAGAAATACGTGAAGGTCCGTCCCGGTCGCATCAAGAGAATCGCTGTCGAGATCCCTTCCTACAGCATCGACCGTCACTTCACCTACACGATCATGCCCTACTACACGATAGGCCGCGAGCTCTACAGCTTCACCACCTTCGAGTACTTCGAGCCCATCCGCTTCTGCTGGCATGGCACGCGCACTGAGCCTTGGGTGGTGATCCACATCGGACCGCGTGTGCGCTACTACCACCGTCCGGGCACCTACCGCTACTACTACGACGGATTCCGCCCGCCGATGCCGCCTCACGGTCACCCCATGCCCCCGATGGACCCGATCCACCACACCTACGGCTACCACCACAGCAACGGCGGTTATCCTGCCACCCACAACTGGAGCAGTGAAGAGCCCAAGCCCAACAGCAGCAACAGCAGTGCCACCGTCAGACCCAACAACAGCGGTTCTTCGACCGGCTCAGCCACCAGCGGCAGCATGAGTTCTGGCAATGCCAACACGGGCAACAACAGCGGTAGCGTCAGCAACGGCAACAAGCCCAACGCCCCCGCCGCCCCGCGCAACGACAGCGGTAGCGTCAGTCGCCCGAGCAACAGCCGCCCGAGCGCTGGCACCAGCAACAGCGGTCGCACTGGCAACAGCGGCTCTAGCCGAGTCAACAACAACTCGAACAGCAGCCGTCCCAGCAGTGGCACTAGCACCAGCGGTCGCACCGGCAACAGCAACGTGAACCGCTCAAGCAGCTCCACCAACCGCAGCGGCAACAGCAGCAACAGCGGTAGCAGCCGCGCCAGCAGCTCAAGCTCAAGCTCCCGCTCAAGCGGCACCTCGACGAGCTCGACGACCCGCAGCAGCTCCTCCAGCAGCAGAAGCTCAAGCGGCACCAGCAGCCGCAGCGGCTCAGCAAACAGCGGACGCAGATAAGACAGAAAAACAATAAAAAAAACGAGGACGGTCGGAAGGCCGTCCTCAATTTTTTCCTACCTTTGTTCAAATCTTCAAGCCGTGAACATCATCAATTTTATGGCGACAAGATTTAATGTTTATAGAAGCGGAAGTTATAACCAACTGTAATCACCGGACCATAACCGATAACCTTGGCATTAGGTCCGAAATTGATTTGGAAGCCTGCACCGAAATCCAAGTCTTTATAGCTCGCTCCACCAACAAGTGAATGCCTCCAAACGGGGTCTCTATTGTATCTAAACGCCCCCACATGATAGTCGATCAAAGCTGACCAGGGATTATTACCATGAGTATAAACACGGACACCGCCATGTACTGACCCTGCAAAACCAACAGAAACATCATTGCCAGTGGTGTTAAAGAGGAACAGAGCACCTGGGCCTACAGACACTTGAACGTATGGACTAATCTGATAGCCCACATTCGCAAAGAAACCACCATACAAATCGGGACGGACGAAGAAGCCTCTCCCACGAGTATAGTCTTGAGCCAAAGAAGGAATAGCCATCATAGCTATTGCCAGAACTAATAATAACTTTTTCATAAAAAATAGGATTTAAGGTTAATAAATTTATGGGTTTAAATAGGTTTACTTTTTATCAAGATAATCCACTATAGACTCCACCAAGTTATATGCTCCGTCATAGACGTCTTTCAGTCTTGCGTCGAGCATATAGGCGGGTGTGGTAAAGACCAACAGCTCGTTGTCGGCACAAACGTCACCGTGTTCGGTCTGCACATGGAAGGCACCCATCTTGCGGATGTTTTCGGCATCGGGTGTGCCTTCGTTGCCCAAAGTGACACAAACACCGGGCAGTAGTTTGGCGAACATCACGGGGGCGATGCACATGCCACCGAGAGGCTTGGCAGCTTCTCGCGTCTCGACGATGGCACGAGCCACATCGGGCTTCACCTCCATGTCGGCGCCTTTGTAGGCATAGTCGCATAGATTTTTAGCCACACCGTAGCCACCGCTGAAGAGCAGGCCATCGAAATCGGCGGCTTTGTAGTCTTCGATGGGAAGGATGCGGCTACGAGCCAGACGGGCAGCCTCGGTCAGGATGTTGCGCTCTTCTTTGACCTGCTTCTCGGTGAGGTGGTCAACGACCTCGGTTTGCGGGCGGTTGGGCGCAAAACACTGGTATTCACAATGGTGTTGCT
The DNA here is from genome assembly GCA_902786745.1 of uncultured Bacteroidia bacterium. Taxonomy (GTDB): domain Bacteria; phylum Bacteroidota; class Bacteroidia; order Bacteroidales; family F082; genus Limimorpha. The sequence continues at coordinate 467,744 of CADADR010000001.1, read as the reverse complement.
CGATGGAGAGCAAAAGGGTAATGGCTTCGTTGATTTCGCTGCCATCCTTACGGCCACAGCCGGCGAGTATTACTGCAAATTTTTTCATGGTTTTTTATCAAGAATTAGAGAATTAGAGGTATTTTATTGAAGTTCTTTTTGAATTTGAGATAAAAATGCGAGCGGTTTTTATTCCCAATTGGGTTTTCGTTTCTCGAAAAAAGCCTTCATGCCCTCCTGACCTGCCTCGGAGATGCGTTGGTTGGCGATGAGGACTGAAGTATCGTGAAAGACGGGGTTGAAAGGATCATTGGTGCCACTCACCAATCGAAGCAGATTCTTGCACTCGGCGATGGCATCGGGCGAGGCCTGCAGGAAATGCTCGATGTACTTCCTTTCGGTGTCGATCATCTCAGCCTCATCGACGACGGCATTCACTAATCCAAAGGCTTTAGCCTCTTCGGCGGTGAAACGTCGTCCGGTAAGCATCAGCTCTTTGGCGGCGGTGTTGCCTATGCGGCTTACCACGAAAGGCGAGATGGTGGCAGGCGTTAGACCCAAGCGCACCTCGGTGAAGGCAAACTTGGTCTGTCGCTCGGCAATCACGATATCGGCGGCAGCAATGATGCCGTTGGCCCCACCGATGCAGGCACCGTGAACGTCGACGATGACCGCCTTATTGCAGAAATAAATCGTTTGAAACAGCTTCGACAGCTTTTCGGCATCAGCGACATTTTGGTTGTAGCTGAATCCCGCCATCGCTTTCATATACTCAAGGTCGGCACCAGCACAGAAAGCCTTACCGTTGCCTTTGAGGATGACGACACGGATGTCGTCGCGGCTGTTGAGCCATTCAAAGACCTCGGTCAGCTCATGTATCAACTCGGCATTCAACGCGTTGCGCACCTCGGGGCGGTCGAGGTTGATCCAGGCCATGCTTTCGCCCAGTTGTATCTTTATCGTTTTGAAATCCATAGAATTCAGTTGCTAAGTTGGAAGTTGTTCAGTTGTTCAGTTAGGAGTTGAGAATGCAATATTCGTGAAAAATTGGCAATCTGGCGCAATCATTCCGCAAAAAATTCGTTTCTTTGCAAACGAAAACAGAAAAAGATGGACGACAACCTCAACAACGGCCTCGACGACCTGCTGAACATGTTCAAGAAACTGATGGAGAATCAGGATTTGGACGCCATCCCAGGCATCAACGAAGAACAGAAAGAGCAGCTGAAGATGTTCTTGGAGGACTTCGACGAGATGAAGGATGAGATGAAGGTGGAGATCTACAAGTTGGACCCGTTCACCAAGCAAATGATGGAGATGGTGATGGGACAACTGAAGAACTTCTCCGGCGAAGGCATGCCTGCCACACCGCAGGAAACCACACCCCAGGAGCCGCCTGTCAACAAGGAGAAGCAGTTGACCGACATCCCTGGTACCACAGAGAACCTTGAGGCCAAGATAGAAGCCATCGACAAGCAGTTGCGCCAGTCGGACCTCACCGACGAAGAGATCAACCGTTTGTTGGATGAGCGAAGAGCCATTATGAAAGAGTTGAGGGTTTAGAGTTTAGAGTTTGAAAGCATTATCACATATGAAGAAAGTATTATTCACACTTATCGCGATGGTCGTTTCGATGACCTCTTTCGCCCAACTCATTGCCAACAAGACGGACAACAAAATCACACTTGGCATTGACCTGTTCAGTGACTTGCAGCTGAAGACCAGCGACAACTGGGATGCCCGTGGCTTCAACCAAGGCGTGGGCCTAGGCCTGACCTACAACTTCCCTTTGGGCGAGAGCACGAAGCATACCGTCAGCATCGGTGCAGGTATGTCGTCGCACAACTATTTCTCGTACAACTGTATCTCGAACCCCTATGCCGACACGTTGGTCCTCTCCGATTCGTACCGTGGCAACGAGAAGTTTAAGCGCGCCAAGGTCAACCCGACCTATTTGGAAGTGCCGCTCGAACTGCGTTTCCGTATCAAGGACGCCGTGAAGATTGGCGTGGGCTTCAAGATTGGCATCATGGTGGCAGCCAAGACGAAATATGTGGGTCCCGACCCCACCGAAGGTGCTGTGCTGACCAACGACAACGGTTCCATCGTACATGAGAAATACTGTTACATCAACAACCTTGAGCGCTATGCCTATTCGGCCACGCTGCGTGTGGGTTGGAGATGGGTGAGTGCCTTTGCCGCCTATCAGATTTCGCCCGTCTTCGCTGTCGGCCACAATGCCCCTGAGATTCACCCGCTGTCGGTTGGCTTGACTTTCGCGCCGTTCTGATGGATTCGGGGTGGATTGTAGCCGAGGCCGAACGCATGGGCTTCGACGCCTGCGGCATTGCCCAGGCGACGGCCCTGAAAGAAGAGTCGGCCCATGTCGAGCAGTGGCTTGAGAGCGACTGCGAAGGTGAGATGGGCTACCTGACCCGCAACAAGGAGAAACGCTACGACCCCCGGCTTTTGGTGGAAGGCACCAAAAGCATCGTCACCGTACTTTACAACTACTATCCAAAACAGCGTATTGGCGATTCTGACAAGTTCAAAATCGCCAAATATGCATATGGTGCCGACTACCACGATGTGTTGAAACGAAAGATGCATCAGCTCTTGGAAGGCATCGAGGCTCAGACGGGCAAACTGGAAGGCACACGTCTTTTTGTGGACTCGGCGCCCGTGCTCGACCGCGCCTGGGCGGTGCGTTGCGGTTTGGGATTTATCGGCAAAAACACCACCTTAATCCATCCCAAGAAAGGCTCTTTCTTCTTTATCGGACACCTTTTTTTACCCATAGAATTGGAGGGTACGGGGAAACCTTTGACCAACCGCTGCGGACGCTGCACGAAATGCTTGGACGCTTGCCCTTCAGGCGCTTTGGAGGCTCCCTTCCACATCGATGCGCGCAAGTGCATCTCCTATCTTACCATCGAATACAAAGGCAGCCTTGCAGGCATTGACCCCAAGACCTTCAACGGCTGGATGTATGGATGCGACATCTGCCAGGACGTGTGTCCCTACAACCGTTTCGCTTTGCCCAATAGGGAGCCGGACTTCCAGCCCTCAGAACGGCTTATAGCCATGCATGACGAAGACTGGAAAAGTCTATCGAAGGAGGATTTTGATGCATTATTCAAGCATTCCGCCGTGCAACGCGCCGGATATGAGGGATTGAAACGGAATATCGACTTTATCTCAAAGGAGAGTTGATGTTATAGGTCAGTGTGAACTGAATGACCTTGTTATAGGCATGGTCAAAAAGCCATTGTGGTGATGGATTGGTCTGCATTGGAGTAATAGAATACATCATTCTTGCACCTATTCCCCAATGGTCATTTAGGTTAAATCGTAAACCATAATTACCTGTAACAGAGAAAAAGTTGAATTTCCAAAGCTGAGTGGAATAATCCAATTCACCTTTGTATCGCATAAGGAAATCCAAGCTAAGACCTGCTTCTAAACACAGGAAGTCCAAAGACTTTCCATAAACCGTAAAATGTCCAAAATCATATTGAAGCATTAATGGTATTTCTGCATAATGCAAGCTTAGGTTATATGGACCGTATCCAGACCATTCTGCTTCCTCGGCAGAGGAATGTGCTCCCATCAAAGAATACTTCAATTCCATCTGAAGAGCAAAATGATCTGCAATAGGAAGATTAGCGTATGCACCTGCTGTGAAACCAAGTTTATGAAAGCCAAAATACTTATCTCCATCCACCTGACAAAACGTTGGACCCACGACAAGGCCTGCGTTGAAAGACTGTGCTTTGACCTGGCTTAGATTAATGGCAAACAAAAAACTGAGGGCAAGAAAAACAAAACGCTTTTTCATGATTAGTTATAATTCGCTTGATACTGGTAATAGCGGTCGAGTACCTCTTCGACGAAGCGGTAGGTCTCGGTGCCGCGGAGATAACCTGCACGACAGCAGGTGTCGTTGCGATATTTTGACTTGTTGAGGATATAGTAGTCCACATTATCGTCCCAAATATCAGGAGCACTGCCGTATTTGGCCGCGAGGCGTTGCGCGTCATAGACATGGCCTAGGCCCGCATTATAGGCAGCCAACACAAATTTGACACGCTCCGTGCTGTCGGCCACCCTGTTCTCGAAACACTCGCCCAGATAAGCCAACAGCTTGCCACCCGCTTCGATCTGCTCTTCGGGCGACGAGTCGTAGTCGATGCCATACTTCTCCATCACAACGGGCATGAGTTGCATCAGGCCGAAGGCACCCTTGTCGCTCTCGAGGTCAAGTTTGAAATGCGACTCCTGACAGATGAGCGAGGCCAGCAGACGCCAGTCCCAACCGATCTTCTTGGCCGTCTTCTTGATCAAAGGATCGAACTCAGAGAGCTGTCCGGCCTTAGGCTTGCTACGGTTCGCTCTGCCGTTGTTGACATACTTAGCCAGCAGGCGGCGTAGGTGGCGCTGCTCCACACCTTCAATCCAGGTGTTGATGGCATTGACAAGAGAAGAGTCGGAGTTTTGGTTCAGCATAGCCCAGCCTATGGGCTGATCCACACTGACCGCCAATTTGGTATCGAGTCCTTTCTGGCCCACCGAAGCCATCTTGGCCACATATTCCTCGACGACGGTATAGTCGGCACGACCGTCGGAGACCGCCTCCACCAGCTCGATGCCGTTCAGCGTGTCGCATTCGACCACATAAATGGTGTCGCCGATGCAATCCGAAAGGTATTCAAGCACCTTCACGGCATAGCTGCCTTTGGTGACATGGATGGTCTTGCCTGCTAAGTCGAGAGGCGAGCGCAGCAACTGGCTCTCCACCTCATTGTCAGTCGACATCGCATTCCACCCCTTGGGCAGACGTTGCACCAACACGCAACGTTGGGCGATGATGGGATTCGACATCATATAACGCCGCTTCATCGCTTTGGTCAGACCGATGCCGGCCGCCACCACGTCGACTTCGCAGGAATCCAGCATCTTGAAACAGGTGTCGAGGTTGTCCTCGACCTTCATCTCCAGCTCAAGGCCGTTGGAACTGCAGAAATCGCTGAGCAAGTCGTATTCGAAGCCTGAAGGCTTCTTCCCGAATTCATTGTAATTAATCTCGCCACAATTGGTCACGGCTACCAATGTGCCGCGCTCCAACAAATGCTCAAAAACCGTCAAAGTATCTTCCTCCACCTGGGCCTCATTCGTATCCATCTCATTATCAACACGGTTATTACACGCAGAGAAAGAGATTAGCATCGTGACGAAGAAAAGGATTTGGATTGTTTTCTTTAAATGCTTTGTCATTTCAGTTCGATTTGAAGCGGTAAAAGTAGTTATTTTTATGATTTGATTAAAAAAAACGCGATGTTTTTGACGTTTTTTGTAATTTCGCACCCTTATTCCACAGATGAAATGGCTAAGAAAATACAAGATCCTGACTTTTGGTATTCGTTTCTACTCCCCTATGTGAATTGGAATACGCGACGTGCCTACCGACGCTTTGAAGTGCATGGCAAAGAGCATCTTCCGAAAGACAGTGCCGTCATCTTCGGCGTCAACCACAGCAATACGTTGATGGATGCCCTGGTGTTGCTTTCGGCCGATAACATCAGGAAAGTGTTCATTGCGCGAGGCGACATCTTCAAGAACCCTGCCGTGGCCAAGATCCTTAACTTCCTGCGTATCCTGCCCATCTTCCGCATCCGCAATGGCGTGGCGGCCGTGCGCCAAAACGATGACTCGCTCAACAAGGCCGTCGACGTCATCCACGACCATGTCGACCTCTACCTCTTCCCTGAGGGCACCCACCGCACCAAACACTCGCTGATGCGCATGGGCAAAGGCTTGTTCCATATCGCCTTGGATGCCAACAAGCAATTCGGCGACAAGAACCCTGTCTATATCATCCCGACCGCCATCGAATACGGCGACTATTTCCGTTATCGCAGCACGGCGATGATCAACTTCGGCGAACCCATCAACGTGACCGAGTTCATCAAAAACACCACCGAGGAAAATGAGGCTGTTACCATCAACCAACTCAAGGACATCCTCAGCGAAGAAATCTCGAAGCTCTTCACCTACATCCCTGACGACGAGGACTATGATGCCATCTGGGAAATCGTGAAAATGAAAAACGAGAAACGCGCCGGAGGGCTCTACAAGAAGATGCTTCGCAACCGTGCCACCGTTGAGAAAGTGCTGAAATACAGGGAAGAACAACCCGAGCAAGCCAAAAACCTCTTTGAGCGCGTGATGGCATTTGCGCAAGAGCGGAGACGGCAGAAGATTTCCGTCATGTCGACCGCGAAGAAATATCCTTTGGTCAACTTCTTGTGGAAATTTATTGTGCTGCTCATCGGTCTGCCCTTCTTCGTCGCTTCGGCTGCCGTCAACCTGCCCGTATGGCTCACCACGCTGATTATCAAGGGGAAATTGAAGGACAAAGCCTTCAGCAACACGGTCAGCTTTGGCGTTAAGCTAGTGCTTTTCCCCATCGTATTCGTTGTGGGCACCATCCTGCTGTTCTGCAATCTGCCTTGGTATTGGGCCTTGGCTGGCACTGTGCTGCTTTTCTATTCCTACTCACTCTTCGTGGACTATTGCGAACTGTGTCGTCGCTGGATCTCCGATGTGCGCTGGACCTTCAAGGACAAGCTCCGTAAGCAATATAAGGCATTAAACCTCAACAACCTATTCTGATGCCACAACGCTGGATTATCCCCGATGTCCATGGCTGCACCAAGACCTTGAAAGTGCTGCTCGAGAACATGCTCAAAGTGACGAAGCATGACGAGCTTTACTTCCTTGGTGACTACATCGACCGTGGCCCTGACGGGAAAGGCGTCCTCGACTATCTCATGCATCTGCAGAAAGAAGAGTACAATGTGCACTTCATCAAAGGCAACCATGAGGACATGTGTGTGAAGGCATACCTTGCCGATCAAAAAAAGAAATTCCTCGGAGGCAAGCATATCGAGCAGAAAGAATGGGAATCCGTGGGCGCCAAAACCACATTGGAGAGCTTCGGCGTGAAACATCCACGCGAGATACCCCAGCTTTACATTGACTGGATGAATGCTTGCGTGCCTTACATCGAGTTGGAGGAATACATCCTCGTGCATGCGGGTATGAACTTCAACATTGACGACCCGTTTGAGGACACATTAAGCATGATGTGGACCCGTAAATTCAAGGTCGACTACAACAAATCGCACGGGAAGAAAATCATCCACGGCCATATCCCTGTCGACTACAGCTTCATGAATTTGATCATTGAAAACAATGCGGCTTACGACTTCATTGCCTTGGACAACGGCGTTTTCGTGACAGAAAGACCAGGATTAGGAAATTTGACCGCCTTTAATCCTGACACGAAACAGCTTGTGGCGCAATCTAACATGGATATGTAAAGACGTTGCGCGCAACGTCTCTACAGATTAACGTGTTCCGACGACAATTGCGTTCTTGAATTGTTTGACCTTGCCTTCGAAATTGAAGACCTCGGTCACGGCGACGTAGACACCGACGGGGACCTTGTTGCCGTTGTTGTCAAGGCCGTTCCAGAGGACGCTGCCCTCCTGCCCCACCAGCTCGCCTTTGGCCAAGTGACGGATTAATTGTCCAGCTACATTGAAGATGTAGATGTTCATTGTGTAGCCCGCCTCATCAAAATGGTAGTTGATGAAACAGGCATCATCGAAGCCGTCGCCGTCGGGCGAGAAGATGTCGGGACTGATGGAGATTTCGTCATTGGAAGGATCGGCGGATTGCATCATCGAGTTCTCGTAGCCTGGCGTACCGAAATGAACGCTTTCAGCGCCAGAATGCCAGTTGTTGGAATCCATGGAAGGCTGGTCGAAGGCGACGCGCTCCAAAGCCACGCCTTTCGTGACCTTGAGCAGCGGATAGTGCATCTTTTCGGAGAAGGCCATTTGGTCGACCACCGTACCGTCCTTGCCCATCAAGATGGCCGTACCGCCCGCGTTGGCATAGCTTGGGAAGGACGCCATCTGCACGAAGTTGTCGGTCAGGCAGTCGTATTGTTGGCCCACAATTTCGCTGTTGGTAGAGAGCAAAACGTAGGTCTTGGGCAGGAACAAACGGCTGTCAGCCGTGATTTCCTTCAAAGTCGTATCGGCAGGATTGGGGAAGCTTTCCTTGATGACGCCGAGCATCAAATTGCTGAGGTCAAAGGTCTTGTCCGTGTTGTTGTAAAGCTCCACATAATCCACACCTGGGGCGATAGGGTCAAAGAGGATTTCGTTTATCAGGATCTCGCCTTCGGTGATGTCGTTCGGGATGCCGAACTGCACGCGGGTATCGGCTTCAATGGTTGTGCCCACGCAGTTGGTCACACCATTAATAATCAAGGTATAGACAATTCCCTGTTCAAAGCCTTGATCAAATTGGAGTTCCACGTAGGTGCCATCCATGGGATTAATGACCGTCTGCGAGGGATGTTCGTTCGTTTCTTCCACAAGGAAGTGTTGCGTTTCAAGAAGCTCAGCGGGACTCATTTGTTGGTCGAACCACAGCTGGACAATTTGGTTACCGAACATGCTCACGCGCTCCACTTTGGGAGAAACATTGTTCTCGCCATTCACCGAATTAATGCGGCCTGGCGTGCCACCCGAGGCATCCCTCGAGGCTGTCCAGTTGGAGGCGGCAGCGCAGGGATTCATCGGGTCGATTTGCTCTACCGACCAGCCGCCGTTGGCCTTGTCGGGATCGTGGTACCAAGTGTTGCTGAAGTTGACGCGAGAAATCAAAACGCCCGCCTTGCTGTAGAGGTACATCGCCGAAGAGCTGTTGCCCACCGAGAAAGAACTGAAGCCGATGCAATCACCGTATTGGCGCAGTTCGGAAACGGCATCATTGTGGCAAAGGATGACATAACCGTGCGGGGCAAGGACAAAGTTGCCAAAGGTATTATCGTTTGAGCCAATTTGTATCTGCCAGTCTTTCAAGTCGATGCCGAACTCCGTGGTGTTGTAGAGTTCCACATACTCCCATTCGGGCAAACCCACCACGGGGTTGGGATCCGCCATAATCTCGTTGATGACAATATCGTATTCCGAGGCTTCATAGATGGAAAAGGCCATGGTTGTCGGCTCCATCATGTTGTTCCACAGGTCTTTGATGCCACTGACGGTCAGTGTGTAATTAATACCATTGCCGATTTCGCGTTCCATCTCGAGCACTACAAAAGCAGGATTGTCGCCGAAACTGACGGAAGCTGGATGACCCAAGCCGTTGTCGATGGAATAATTGTCGGGATTGAGTGCCGTGGTTTCATTCAGTGCCTCGTTGAAGGCCAGTTGCAGATGCGTCAAGTCCAGCACCTCGCAGGTCAGGAGTTGAGGTGGCTCGTGGTCGGCGATGCGAGGACCGACATAAACATTATCGAAATAGATCTTCGTGGCGTTGCTGGATGTGAACTTGGACCAGAAGCCGAAAAAGCCTCCGCGACCGTAAGTGTCATCCGACCCTTGGGCCTCAATGAGATAAATACCCGAGTTGTCATAGCATGTCTGTATCATCCAATTGCCTTCGCGGTCGCAGGTGACTTTGACGGAGACTGCGAACGAGGCCGCGATGGCGCCTTCCGTGCCGCGACAGATTTGCTGTTGTCCGTCGGCATCCTTGCGGAACAAGGTGATGGCATCGCTGCTACCGCCTTCGCCGAAACGGAGGAAATAGCCTTGTGTAACATTTTGCAAGTCAGCGTTATCGGCACTGAGCCAGACATCGGAATAGTTGTTACCCGAGGGTGCAAATGCCTCGCGAATCCAAAACTGCCATTCCATCGTCTCGTACTCCGTGATGGGCAAGGAAAGATAGGCCGTACCCTCGCCTTCCGCATTGAGTTGCAATTGTTTGCTGTTGTTCACCATATATTGCTCCGTCGTCCCCGACCAAGTGGGGTTTTGGGTGAAGTCACCATCGGAGAAGTCGTCGGTGACTTGGGCGAGGAGGGAAACAGGCAGCAGAAGTAGGAGTAAGAGTATCTTTTTCATGGTATTAGCAATTTAGGAGAGGACAAAAATAGGGGTTTTTGTGGATTGTGACAAAAAAACAATCGAAATGTTCGCTGTTATACAAAAAAGCGTTACGCAAATTTGTATAATTGAATAATTCTTGTTATTTTTGCTGACTAGATTGTTCAGTCCAAAGAAGCCTGAATGCCTTGCAGGAAAAAGACATCGTTACAAACAGCGAAGGGAGATATTTTATCTATGATTATTTCCTTTATTATTGGCTGAATAAAAAATAGGAAACTGAGAGGCATGAAACGAGTTATGCACATACTGAACTATTTTGCGGTTCTGACGATAATGGTGGCTTGCTCCCAACCAACTAAAGTTGAGGCCCCTGAACCTTGTCGAAGCGTCGCAGGGCCGACCCAAGAGTTGGCAGCCATTGACACCCTTATGTGGCGGCAGCCGGATAGTGCTTTTGCCATGCTTCAGGAGTTTGCTTCAAGTGCGGCAGCAGATAGTCTGGATGAGTTTAACGGGCATTACTGCCAGGTGCTGATTTCGGAGCTGCTGTTTAAGAATGACTATGGGCAGAGCAATAGAGAAGAATTGCTGGAGGCTGTGAGTTATTTTGATTCGTTGATTATTGCAGACGAACGCAGTGAATCCGAACAAGATCGGAATGCGTTTTTAGATGCTCGGGCACATTATATTAATGGTGTGGGGTATGCTGAAAAGGACAGCGTGGTTGAGGCGTGTGGGGAATACCTCTGTGCCTTGCGGACGATGGAGAGTCATTATCCCGAGAACGAACTGGTGGGCACGAAGGCACGTTTCATGGTTTTGACCTACAACCGTCTTGTGGATTTGTTTTCCGACCAATACATGCCGGAATCTGTCATCATCTGTAGCAAGCAGGCCTTACATTATGACGCGATCGAGCCTCTTTCACCGACCAACCGCGCCAATGTCTTGTATCGTATTGGAACTCATTACGACATGTTGAAAGAAGCGGACAGTGCGGCCTTTTATTATGAGGCGGCTATGAAAGCCATGACAGGAAGAAACAGCTTGGTTTATAGGGATTTGATTTCCTCGATGGCGTACCATGAGTATAGCATCCACCATGATACAATGAATTCGTTGGATAGCCTAAAAAGGATGGCGACGCTGTCCGTAGGAGAAAGGGAAAGGCTGATCAGATTCCTGACCATTGGCGCCATCTATCATGACATGGGGCAATATGATTCCGCAAAGGTCTATCTGGAGCCTGTGCTTGAAAACAGTCCCGACAAAGCGGAAATAGCAGCAGGTTTTTTGCGAGACATCGCCATAAGCGAAGCCGATACGCTGAAAACCGAGCAATATGCCCGACTTCTTGTTAAAGATGCTTCAAAGGAAGTCGAATCGCAAGCGCGGGTTTCAAAGCTCAATGACATATTTCAACAGCATCTGCAATGGGAACAGGAACGGGCCGATGCCGAAAGGCAGGGGAAAGTCCGTGTCCAAAGAAACAGGATGATAGTGGCGACAGGCATCCTTGCGGTGTTGGCCGCTCTTACGGCTTGGCTGCTCTATAGGCGCAAAATGAAAGCCGAAAGGGAAGCGCATCGTTTGGAGAAAGCCTCGATGTCGGGTCGATTGAAAAAGAGCAACCAGGAAGTGAGGGAGCTAAAGGACCAAATCAAACGGCAAGAGGAGGTGAACGCGAAGCCCCAACAGGCTGAATCGTTCACCGATGAGCCTATCTGCCGCCTCATCATGGAGCGAGTGCATGAAGGACAGTTCAAGGCGCAGATGGACTGCAAGCTTTATAAGGATGCTGCCTTAAGCAAGGAACAGGTGACGGCGTTGCGCGATGCCGCCGACCGCCATTTCAATCTGTTCACCGTCAGGCTGGCCAAAGCCTATCCCAACCTCACCAAGAACGACCTCGACTATTGCTGCCTCTATCTGCTCGGCCTTTCTGACGCCGACATCTCTGCCCTGATGCAACGGGCTTACACCACCGTGAACGACCGAGGCCGCAAAATGAAATCCATTTTCGGTGCTGAAGAGCCTCTTTCGGTCACTCTCCGAGGCTTCGCGGAGGAATCTACATCTAATTGATTATCGGTACGATAGCGAAAAACCCGTACAAACCCGTACATGGTTTTGCTTGCCATGCGCTGGGGCTTGGTGTAGTTTTGCCGAAAAATTCTAAAAGCTAACGAATATGAAAACGACAAGATTTTACACCCTGCTTGCGCTCCTGCTGATGGCGGGAGGGGTGACGATGCAAGCACAAACAGTAGATGACTTTTGGATGGATATTGACCCACCAACAACAGGTATTTTCTCGCTCATAGAGGATGCCGGGAATTGATGCTGTGGATTGGGCTGAAGGGGTTTATGTTTGGAAGGTGTATGCGGACGGCAAATTAGCGGAAACGGGAAAGTGGATTAAGGAGTGACTCGACTCCCCCTGGCCCCCTCTGAGAGGGGGAAGCGTTATACGTGCTTACGTACTATCGTGCTAACGAGGTGGGACTTATAGGACAGATAAGACAAATAAAACGTAAAATATAAAACGATGAAAAAGACAATTAGACTAATGCTGATGCTGCTGGTTGTGGCAGGCATGATGACCGTATCTTCATGTAAAAAGGAGAAGGTGTTACCGGAAAAAATCACCGTTAGTGGCTATGTAACCTATGATGACGGACCACCCTTTGTGGACGTTCATGTTTTGTTGTGTTCAAGCACCTTCATGGGTCCGAGCATTCCCTTAGGCGAAACCATTTACACCGACGAGCTTGGCCATTACGAGGTTGAATTCAAACCTGATAAAGACCATACTTACAAATTGATCTTCGAAAGTCACCAGTATTACCACAACTACAGTTTGACTAAATGGGAAGCAGTACAGGAACACGATGTTGTATGGGAGAAAATAGAGTAACTTAGCAAATTCCAGCCTTACCAAAGCCATCGAGAGCCTTGGCTACTCTATCGGCGGCAAGGGGTGGTTTGAGGCTTTCTTTGGCTTTTTTCGGTATGCGTGCTATCGTGCTAACGACGGTGGGACTAATAGGACAGATAAGACTAATGGTAATATGAAGACAACAAGGATATTCGCCCTGATGGCAGTTCTGATTTTGGCTGGATGCCGGGAAGGAAGAGACAAGGAATTGCCGCAAATGCCTGCCAGTGTTGACACCTCGGAATTCGATGAGGCTTATTATGAACGGATGCGGGTGTTTGAGGGGTTGTGTCCGGATGTGGAACTGGATAAGTGAAGGGGGATTGGATTTTTTTTTCGATATTTGTGCTATCGTACTATCGTGCTAACGACAGTGGGACTAATAAGACAAATAAGACTAATAAACAAATATGAATATGAAAACGACGAAATTTTATACCCTGCTTGCGTTCCTGCTGATGGTGGGAGTATTGCAGGCACAAAACCATGATTGGCCAATAGACCTGTGGACTGATGTGGTGACCGAGCAACCGGAAGGCTATGTTGTGGACGCTTTTGGTGACGTGCACATCTATTCCGCTGAGGGTTTGGCCTGGCTTTCGGTGCTGAGTAACGGCCTTCATGGGCAGGATGTGGATGAGTTTGAGGAAAGGACTGTCTATTTGGAGGAAAGCATTGATTTGGCAGGTCATGTCTGGACTCCGATCGCAGCCGCCACTTTTGATGAAACCACAGGCGATATGTACATCCATTATTTCAAAGGTGCTTTCGACGGGAAACAACATTTGATTGATAATCTGTTGCTGTATAAAGACTTTCCCCTTGAGCACATGGGACTGTTTGGAATCGTAAAAAACGGAGTAATACGCAACGTGATTGTCGAAAACTGTAGATTAGAGTTTAATATAATGGAGGGATGGACTCCTGTGTGCGGTGTTCTCGCCTATCATTTGGAAGAGAACTCCATGGCTGAAAACTGCTATGCCCATTGCTTGGAGTTCAAAGCAATCCATGGAGGCTTGTTTTATGGGGTTGACATGAACTCGTCGGTGACCAACTGCATGGTTCGATACGATTTCAAGTATGAAGGTTATTATGGCTGCGGAATCAGTGATTTCAATTATGGCAAGATTATCAATTGCGCATCTGTTATTGATACGTTGCAATGGCCTTATTTGTGGGATCCGTCGGGTGTTGCCAGTGAAAATTCTGGGCAAATCGAGAACTGCTACTCTTATTGGGGCGAGTTGGTGGAATTTCCATTCTATGCCCCTTATGCTCCTCGCAATGGTGTGGCCTACTTTAATGATTATGGTGTCGCCAAAAATTGTTATTACAATAGGATGCCACAAGTTTGGCAATTTGACGACAGTCCTGGTCACGGCGGAACGTTTCAGGATGTGTCGCAATTTGACATGGAAAACGATGATTGGCAACTTATGAATCCGATCATCATAGGAGGTACAACAACAAATGATTTGGTCGAGGTGCTGAACCTTTGGATTGACAGCCAACCCAACAGCGACGACTATCTCCATTGGTGTGCAGATACCACAGGCTTCAATCACGGTTTACCCATTTTCGCAGATTATGACTTGACCAGTATTGAAGAGCAATGCGAGAACGTTAATGCCATCGCTTATCCCAATCCGGGAAAGGATGTGCTGAATATCCGCACGGGGTTGCAGGATGCTTGGGTGGAAGTGTATGATGTGAATGGGAGACTTATACATAGACAGGATATTACGGAGAATGTGACGGGGATTGATGCTGGGGGATGGGCTGAAGGAGTTTATGTTTGGAAGGTGATGGCCGATGGCAAGGAAGCGGAAAGTGGAAAATGGATTAAGGAGTGATTTTTTTTTCGATATTTGTGCTATCGTACTATCGTGCTAACGAAGTGGGGCAATATTTTTTTCCTTTGAGCGTTGAAAGTATTAGTAATTTAAGTATAAACAACCAAATAATAACCATAATGAGAGTTTGCAGATTTGTTTTGTTTTTCTTGGCTGCGATGTTTTTTGCTTCCTGCAGCCGAATCGATGAAGTTGACATCAACAGTTTCAATCAGCCAGATGGCGAGGTCTTAAACGGCACCGTCGCCGTGTTTGGCAATGTGACTACCGAGATGCGGCAGCACCGCGTGACCATTTCACCCGTCCATCAATGGGGTGACAATCAAGAAGCTTTACCGGAAATCAACCGCGTTTTCGTGCTTTGCGGAAACGACACCATTCCATATATCGAAAAGGAAGCCGACCGCAACAAGATGGTTTTTGTTTCGGAGCAACCCTTCAAAGGTGAGGCGGGCAAGACCTACAAACTCGTCGTCGAAACACCTACGGGTGACATCACCGCCGAGGACTATCTGACGCCTTTGGGCAACACGGATTACTTCCAAATCATCCAGGACCACACAAAAGTGAGGAGTTATCAGATGCAATCGGGCATGATGGCGCATGAATTCCAGTTCGACAAGCACATCTATACCGTTGGGGAACAACCTGTGATTTGCGGCCTGACCTTTTATCAGTCTGAGGATTTCCCCATCGAAAGCATCGAAAGTGTCTCATTCATCCATAACGACATGTCGCTCTCGGCACTGTTCACCGCCAGGCTGTTCTGGTATTCCTATCACGTCACGGAAGACTATCTCGACCAAAACGAGACTTTCATCACTTGTTCGGTCTCGCCCGAATTCTACACCTTCCTGTTGGATGTCTTCAACGAAGACGACTGGAGCCTGGGCCTGTTCGCCACCATCTCGGGCAACGTGCGAGGCAATGTCAAGAACGGCTATGGCTATTTCTTTGCCTCCGATGTGCGACGCCAACCCTTTACTTACCACGATATCTACAACTCCCTCACCCCCGAAAACCAATAAGCCATGAAACGTATCCTCATCACCATATTATTCTTTGCCTCTTTTGTTTGTCTTCAGGCACAGACCTATACTTTAAGCGGCCACATCACCGATGCCGCCACGGGAGAGACGCTTATCGGTGCCACATTATATGAGGCCTCCTCACAAATTGGGACCTCGGCCAATGGCTACGGCTTCTATTCGCTGCGTTTGCCCGCTGGAAAACACAAGTTGCAATGCGCCTATTTGGGCTATAACACCAAAGAAATTGAAATCCAACTCAATGCCGACCAAACCTTGGAAATCAAGTTGGAGGAAAACTTCGTGGGATTGGGCGAAGTCACCGTTGAAGCAGCATCGGTGGAGCGTCCGCAGAAGCAGAACGAGTTCCACGCCGAGATGCTGACCATAAACTCGATACGCAAACTGCCGAGTGTGTTTGGCGAGGCCGACATTCTCAAAGCGGTACAGATGCAGTCGGGCGTGAAGACCATCGGCGACGCCTCGTCGGGACTGCTCGTGCGCGGCGGCACCAACGACCAGAACCTCATCCTCATCGACGAGGCTCCCATCTACAACCCCTCGCACCTCTTCGGCATGATCTCCATCTTCAATCCCGAGGCGGTGAACCAGGTGACGCTCTACAAGAGCAACATGCCCGCGCAATACGGCGGTCGTGTCTCTGCCGTCCTCGACTGCAAGATGAAGGAAGGCAACATGAACCACCATGATTTCTCGGTGGCGTTGAGTCCCTTTGCCGCCACTTTGACCGCCAACGGCCCCATCGTCAAGGAGAAAGCTTCTTACCTGATTTCAGCGCGTAGGAGTTTCATCGACTTTTTCGTTAGCCCCAACGAAGATATGCCGCTTGTGCCGAGATTCTACGACCTGAACGCGAAAATCAATACCAAAATCGGACAAAACGACCGCATTTATCTCTCGTTCTATCGTGGCCATGATGTCATCGAGTCCATGGGCGGCATCGACCATTCCAATGGCCTCTACAACACTTGGGGCAACACCTCGGGCACCTTGCGCTGGACGCACAACTTCGGCAGTCGTTGGTTCCTCAATACAGCCTTCATCGTCAGCGATTACAGCAACGACATTGATTATCAATACAAAAGACGAAAATACAATTGGCGCACTGGCATTTCCGACCTTAACCTGAAGGCCGCATTGAGTTATTATATCGCTCCTGACTGCGAACTCCGCATTGGCGCAGGAGCCATCCGCCATGCCTTCATGCCAGGAGAGTCCGACAGTATCGGGATGAGCCTGCCGCATTATCAGGCGATGGAATATTCCGCCTACGTGTTGAACGATTGGAAACCTTTACGCTGGTTGGGCTTCAACTATGGCGTACACCTGTCGGCCTTCCAGCCTTTGAGCAGCGACGAGAAACTGATGGTCTATCCCGAGCCTCGCATAAGCATGAACGTCATGCTGAGCGAAAACACCTCACTGAAAGCCGGCTATGCGCGGAATGTGCAGTATATCCAAGTGCTGCAAAACACAGCCCTGGACTATCAGTCATTGGAAACTTGGTTCCCGGCAATCAATGGCTTGAAACCTGTCATTGCCGATGTGGTTTCGGGTGGCTGCTTCCTCGATTTCGGTGGCCAGTATTCTGCCTCGGCTGAACTCTATTACAAGAAAGGCCAGAACCAAATCGACTTCATCGACCATGCGCAGCTCATCAGCAACCCGAATGTCATCAACCAAGTGAGAAGCGGCAATTCGAAGGCCTATGGCGTGGAGCTGAATCTCTCCAAGAATGCCGGAAAGTTCACGGGAGCCATGAGTTACACCTATTCGCGTGTGATTTACGCCATCGACGGCATCAACGACGGCAATCCCTATTCGGCTTTGTCAGACATCCCGCATGACTTCCGCATCAATGGCTGCTATCAGTTCACGCCGCGTTGGAGCGCAAGTGCGGCATGGCAGTATTCGAGCGGTCATCCCGTCACCTTGCCTGTGGGCTTCTATGAATACATGGGGCAGACCGTCCCGGTTTACACCGAGCGCAACGCCAGCCGCACACCTGCTTATCATCGCCTCGACCTTTCGTGCGCCTATCACTCGCCGAAGTACAGGAACGGCTTCAACTGGAGTGCGAGTGTCGGAGTGTTCAACGCCTACAACCGCTTGAATCCGTTGGGGTATCAATTTGAGACTGATATAGAATCAGGCGAGATGCGGGCCTATGCTTACTCGATGTTTGGGATTTTGCCTAATGTTTCGCTTAGGGCAGGTTGGTAAAGAAATGATTCTTACTTCACCAAAAACAACCCTGGCGTGATGTCCAGCCAATGCAGCACCGTCTCGCCCCAGACGAGGATGAGCACCCATGAAATGGTCATCATGGTGATGCCGAACTTGAAGGCATCGGTCTGGCTGTATTGGTTGGTGTTGTAAAGCAATGCGGCAGGCTTGCTGTTGAAGGGCAGCACATAGCAGTGCTCGATAAGCATGGCCACGGGCAGGCTGAGGCTCATAACGGGGAAGCCGAAACGCGCCTCCACACCCAAGGCGATGGGCACAAAGACCATGGTGCGGATGGTCTTACTTTGGAAGACCAAGCCCGAATACATCATCAAGAAGGTGAGGATGACATACAGCACCCAGAAAGGCGTGTTGGAAGTGATGCCGAGGCTATCAAAAGCAGCGTTGACCATGGTGTTGGGCAAGTCGGTGGCATTGAGGCCCGAGCCTAATGTATACGCACCAGCCGAGAAAAGCATCAGGTGCCAAGGGATGTCGACGTCGTTCCATTTCACCACGCCGATGCCCGGCAACAAGGCAAGGACGGCACCCAACAGGGCGACGATGGTCTCATCGATGTT
Source organism: uncultured Bacteroidia bacterium (assembly GCA_902786745.1). Lineage (GTDB taxonomy): Bacteria > Bacteroidota > Bacteroidia > Bacteroidales > F082 > Limimorpha. Next base: position 449,141 of record CADADR010000001.1, on the reverse strand, counting down.
GTGGAAGGTGCCCTTCGTGACCCAAAGGACAAGCACCAACACAAAGATGCCCACGGCCTTATATTCTTCGGCCTTCATCTTTCCCATGGCCTTAAGCTCTTCTTTCAGTCGTTCCAAGCCACCTTCGATTTGTGGCACCTGCTCCTCTTTCTTCATCGGGAAGAAGACGTATGTGCCCAGCAACAAGCCTATCACAAGAATCAAGGCACTCATCGGGCCGCAAGAGACGAGCCAGTCGGCATAGCCGAAGTCGCAGCTGCCAACGAAGCCGGCAATGAGTGAGATGGCCAACAGATGGGCGCCGCTACCCGTATAGAACGCATTGGCACCGATGTTCACCTGGAAGAGATTCTGGATGACGAGGTTACGGCCGAAGTTGTTGCGGTTGCCGTTGGAGGCACCATATATGGCACACACCGTCATGAAGATGGGCAACATAATGGTGGCCTTCACCGTGGTGGCCGAGATAAAGGCCGACAACACCAAGTTAATGATCAAGAAACTCCAAAGCACACCTTTGGCGCTCTTGCCGAACTTGATGACAAAGGCCAAGGCCAATCGCTTGGCGAATTGTGTCTTAACCAACATACTCGCCAAGACAAAGGAAAGGATGTTCAGCCACATCACAGGGTGACCGAGTTGAGCCAAGGCCTCCTTTTGGGTGGTGACGTTACAGAGCACGATACCCAGGATGATGAACAGCGAGGTCAGGTAGTTGGGGATGGCTTCCGTCATCCAAAGGATGAGACCCGCAACGAAGATGGCGAGCATGGCGTAGTTGGTGCGGAGGAACTCCTCGAAGCCGATGTCGTTGCAACGCTTCAAGGCCTTCTCGGTCAGCATCTCGGTGTTCAGGTTGTCGATGAAAACGATGTGGCAGCACCAATAAATCACGACGAAGGCGATGATGGCCAGGGGGCCGCCGAGGCGAGCCATCCAAATCTCAAAGTTGGATTTCTGCATCTTGGGCAGTTTTTCCACTTTGTAGTTGTTCATATCCAAAGGGTCGAATGTGCTCATAGGTAAAAAACTAGTAGAGACGTAGCGCGCTACGTCTCTACAATTTAACAATTTATTTCCAGTTCTTATAAGGATTCTTCATCAACATGGAGTTGAAGTACTTGGGGTCGCCGGTGACCTCTTCGCCGAGCCAGGCGGGCTTGTCGAAGGGCTCGTTCTCATCGGTGAGCTCGACTTCAGCGACGATGAGGCCGTCATTGTCGCCATAGAACTCGTCGACTTCCCAGGTGTGCTTGCCGTCGGTGTTCTTGACGAGATAGCGGGTCTTATCGATGACACCCGGTTCGCAGATCTCAAGGAGTTGTTGCACTTCCTCGACAGGGATCTCCTTCTCCCACTCAAAACGGGCGGCGCCAGAGGCGTTGCCGATGCCCTTGATGGTGATGAAGCCCTTGTCGCCCTTCACACGCACGCGGACGGTGCGCTCGGGCACACTGCTGAGGTAGCCTTGGGTGATGCGCGTGGCCTTGAAAGCCTCGGCCTTGAAGTCACCCTTTACCAAAAACTTTTTTTCAATCTCTTGTGCCATAGTCGTTTATTCGTTTGCAAGCGGCTTGTCGGACATGCCGATGACACGCTTGATCGCCTGTAAATAGTTGATGTTTTCGACACCTTCGAGGCCACAGTCCTTGATGGTCTTCTTGATGTCCTCAATCTCGGTCGACTCAGAGTTGATGGTCACCACCTTGGCGCCGTTGATGAGCACCTCGCCAAACTCGCAGATGGTGTCGTTGACCATATAGCCAAAGCGGCGCTTGTGGACGCGCACGGCAGCCAGGTCAGGGTTAGCCTTCACCATGGCGATGAACTCTTCATAAGTATAGGTGTCCTTGGTCAGCTTGGGCATCTCGACCATGAAAGCGGGGAACACTTCCTTTTCGAGCACCTCGCGGCTGATGGGGAACTCGCCCTTCATCAGAGGATTCCACTGCTCGAGGCCATCGACGCTCTGCACGAAGGTCTTGATATCCATCTTGCCGTCGCGTATCTTGGTGTTGTTGATGTCGTTTTTGCGGGAGATGATATAGATCTCATCGCTGAGGCGCTCCCAAACCTTCTCGGGGACGGGTGCGGAGAGGCGGGCCATGCGTTTGTGGGCCTCGCAGAAGCACTGTCCGAAGGAGCGGAACTCAAATCTCGGCTTTGACACTTCGCCGATTTTCATTTCTTCTTTTGCCATTTTGGGGATTTAAGATTTAAAATTCAATAATTTAAGTTTGAGATTCCCTTCGGGAATGGAGTTCTATTCATGAGTTATTAAGCGGCGGCTTGTAAAGCTAACACTACATAAAGCCTGACCAGCCGCCGCCTTTTATACAAGTCAATCATTCTCCATTCCCCGAAGGGGAATCTCATTTTTCAACTTATTCCTGCGGGATGTCTTCGCCTGTGGCAGGGTTGGCTTCGCCCGGGGTCGGGTCGGCCAGCTTCCAGTCGCCACCGTCGGGGGTACGGGCATAGGACTGAGGAGCAACGTTGGAGATGGTCTGTCCCCATTCACCGGTTGTACCTCTGGTGAACACGTCTCTTTCGGTGCCGTCAGCCATGTAGAGGGCAATGCGCACCGTCTTCTTGGCTGAGAGACCGCTGTTGAAGAACATGTTGTCACCCAGTTCCGGATGGTCGATTTGGGTATCAATGCTATAAAGCACAAGATAACCATGAGCGGGTACAACATGAGTGGCGTCGCCCGTCCACTTGATATCTTCTTCATTGCCATCCTTGGTGATGTACATACCTTCCATGGAGAGGTCGAGGTTGCCCTTGTTGTAGAACTCGATGAACTTGGTGTCGCCATTCAGCTCATTGAGGACGAGGTTGGTGTAGTCGGGCTCTTCGGGAGTCGGAGGCTCGGGGGTGTCGCCACCTTCGAGACCGAGAAGAGCAACCGTACCGTCAACATTGACAGCACCCGGAGTGGCATCTGCATAGTACCATTTGCCATCGGCATTGCGGCTGTAGGAAGCAGGAGCCGGGATGTAGGCCGGGTCGTTGGCATCGATGTTGGTCAGGTTGAAGTCGTCGATGGAAACGCCAGCAGGCGTGAAGAGCTGGATGCGGACATTTTTCTTGGCGGAGAGACCGCTGTGGAAGATCAGGGATTCAGGAATCTCAGGGTGGTCGGCAACGACATCTTCGCTATAGAGCACGAGATAGGCACCGGCATCGATCTTCACCGTGTTATCGCCAATCCAGTTCTGGGCGTCATCCTTCTCGATGTACACACCATTCAAATTGATGGCTTCGGCACCAGCGTTGTAGATTTCAATGAACTTGTCGTTACCGTTGAGCTCGTTGAGGCGGAGCTTGCTGTAGTCGATGGCGACAGCACCCACTTCATACTCCATGGTAGGCGAAACGGCCGTAACCTCACCGTTCATGGCTTGCACGTAGAAGCTCACTTTGGTTCCATCAGGTTGGGCAGGAATGACAGCGGTGTAAAGATTGTTTTCACCCGCCACCATACCAAGCTCTTCAGCTTTGTTAGCTTCATCGGTAGAATACACTAACTTGGCAGTGAAGTCCTTGAAGCTGGTGATGGTAGCCGTCACAGTAACGTCATCGGTAGCCTGGACAGCCGTTGGAGCGTAAGAAACATTGGCGATATTGATGCCCGGATATTGCTTATCCTTGACACAAGAGGCAAGACCCATCAAAAGAGCCAAAGCCACAAACATTATCTTTTTCATATTATTCTCAATTTTATAAGGTTAGACATTTTGATGGATTAGAAAGCGACCTGGAAACGGGCCAGCAGCATGTGGTAGTTCACACCAGCCTTGCCATCGGCGGCAGCGACCTTAGTGAAGTCCTTGGTCGGGTTGCCATCGGCATCGAGACCGACATAGAGTTTGCCTTTACCATTGGCATAACGGTCGTTGTTGACATACTGGTAGTTGAGACCAATCTTCACGTTCTTGGAGAAGTAGAAGTTGAGACCAGCACCATAGAGTTCGGCAGAACCACCGTAGATGGCTTGCTCGCCACGGCCTTCGTAGTCGTTCATGTCGAGGAACTCATATTTGCCAACGAGTTCGATGTCGCCCCAACTGCGACCAGCGCGGACGCGGTTGAACTTGGCGCCGTCGGAGTCGTAGCTCTGCTTGCCACCGAGGAGGAGGCAGGCACCTTCAACATACCAACCTTGGAAGTGATAAGGCTGGTCGATGCCAACTTCAGGCTTCATGTAGGTCCAATCCGACACCCAGGCACTTTCGAGGCGCAGGCCATTGTAGTGACCGGCGAGTTCGGCAGTGGCGATGAGATTGTGATCGGTGTTCTTGATATCATCGGTGTCGATGTATTTCTTACGGCTGATGTTGGTGGTATTGCGGCAGCTGAAACGGGTAGCGCTATAGACGCCCATCTCATCAGAGGTCTTGGGAGTGTCGTACATGACTGCGCCACCGACATGGATGCCTAGATCAGGTTCGTTGATGGGACGCACCACGACCTTACCGACGTAGGAAAGGCCTTCGTCCATGCCATAGTCCTTGTTGTTGGCTTCCACATAGTCACGGGTCTCCTGGCCTTCGATCTCTTGGAAGAGCACGCTGGCGCTACCGAAGAAATACTTGTTGGTATATTTGGCGAAGACACCGAGATGACGGCTAGGAGCAAAGGCGTTGATTACCATAGGGCGCTCCATGAACATGAGATAACGCGAAGAAGTGTTGCGTGACATGGTGAAGTCGGGCTTCATGCTACCGACAGTGAACTGCCAGTTCTTTAAGCCGTTGTAGCGAACCACAGCGTCTTTCAGCTCGAAGGAACCATTGGCGAGTTCCATGTCGACCTCACCATACCAATCAGGTGTGATTTGAGCCTTGGCCGCAAAGCGCGCACGACGGATGCTGGCACCTGAGCCAATCGGGTCAGCCCATTCCTGGGCACCGAAATAGTGACCAAAATCGACCTGGACTCTGGCGTCAAACCAGAATTTGTAGTCTTTTTCCTTGGATTCGAACACCAAGATGCCGTCGCGGCTAGAACTCTGCAACGTCTTGACGTCCACTGTGTTACCATACTGGTCGACGGCTTTTGCCTTGTCTTCAGTCTGTGCGAAGGCCATGGAGCCCAACAAAAGGGCGGCCATCATAATTACAGTCTTTTTCATCTTGAAAAGTTTTAGTTATTAATTAAGTGAATTTGCATTTTACGAAAGGCAAAGGTAGAAAAAAATGAAAAAACAAAGAAAAAATTGTCTTTATTTGCCAATTTTTGAAACCAAGGAGAATAATGACGCCATACACTGGCACATGAAAGAAAATCTCTATTTTTGCAGCAAAATTCTGGAGGAAGAAAAAATGAAAATCGCAGTGGTGGGAGCCACCGGACTGGTGGGCTCGAAGATGCTTCAAGTGCTTGACGAACAGAAGGTTCGGATAGAAGAACTGATTGTGGCCGCCTCAGAACGCTCCGTGGGCAAAGAGATTGTCTTCCAAGGCAAGACCCATAAAGTCGTCAGCGTTGACGAGGCCATCGCCGCAAGGCCCGACATTGCCATCTTTTCGGCAGGAGCAACAGCTTCGAGGCAATATGCCCCGCGTTTTGCCGAACAAGGCACCTTCGTCGTCGACAACAGCTCGGCCTGGCGCATGGAAAAAGGTGTGCCATTGGTCGTCCCCGAAATCAATGCCGACACCATCACCAAGGACACCCATATCATCGCCAACCCCAACTGCTCCACCATCCAGATGGTGATGGCTTTAGCCCCCATCCACAAAGCCTATGGCATCAAACGCATTGTCGTCAGCACCTACCAAAGTGTCTCGGGCAGCGGCCAAAAAGGTGTCAACCAACTGAAGGCCGAGCGCGCTGGTGCAAGCGGCACGACTTGCTATCCCCACCCGATTGACCTTAACATACTGCCCCATATCGATACCTTCCTCGACAACGGTTATACCAAAGAGGAGATGAAGATGGTAAACGAAACGCGCAAGATCCTTCGCGACGAGCACATCGCCGTCTCGTCCACCACGGTTCGTGTGCCCGTGTGGGGCGGCCACAGTGAGTCCGTGAACGTGGAAACAGAAAGACCCTTTGAAATCGAGGATATCCGCAAGCTGATGGCAACCATGCCTGGCGTGGTGGTGCAAGACGACCCGGCCAACAACGTCTATCCGATGCCCCTCTATGCCGAAGGCAAGGACGAGGTCTTTGTGGGTCGCATCCGCCGCGACTTCTCGGTGGAGAACGGCCTCAATTTCTGGTGTGTATCCGACAACCTCCGCAAAGGCGCCGCCACCAACGCCGTGCAAATAGCACAATATCTTATTCGTGAGTTCTTTAATAAATGAAAGTCTTTCATAACATCATAGAAACCCGCAACATTCCCCACGCCGTGGTCACCATCGGCACTTTCGACGGTGTCCATCTCGGCCATCAGGCCATCTTCAACAAGATGAAGACCTTGGCAAAAGGCATTGGTGGAGAGACCGTTGTGGTTACTTTTAGTCCGCATCCACGTCAGGTGCTTAACATCGACAGCTCCAACCTGCGTTTTCTCTGCACACCCGAGGAGAAGCTCAAGAAGTTTGAGGAGTATGGCATCGACAACGTGGTCATCATCAACTTCACCAAGGAGTTTTCGCGCACGCCTTCAGAGGTGTTCATCAAGGAATACATCATCGATAACATCCATCCTGATTATATCGTGGTGGGCTACGACCATCACTTCGGCAAGAACCGCATGGGCGACTTCGGCCTGCTCAACGACATGAAGCTGAAATACGGCTTCAAGGTAGAACGCATTGCCGCACAGGATGTTGAGAACATCGCCATCAGCTCCACGAAGATCCGTAACGCTTTGGCCACAGGTAACGTGAAACGAGCCAACCAACTGTTGGGCTACACCTATTCCGTCACTGCGGAGGTCGTGGTGGGCAACAAGATCGGACGCACCTTGGGTTTCCCTACGGCCAACCTTGAATTGCCAAGGGAATATATGCTCATCAGTAACCGGGGCGTGTATGCCTGTCTCGTCGACTACGAAGGCAAGACCTACAAGGCCATGGCCAACATCGGGCACCGCCCCACCATCGGCGACCGCAGCGAGGACAACCCCATCATCGAGGTCAACCTGTTCGACTTCGACGGCGACCTCTATGGCAAGCAAATCCATGTGCGCTTCATCGACCGCATCCGCGATGAGGAGAAGTTTGACGGACTGGATGAGTTGAAAGCACAGTTGGAACAAGACCGTGAGAAAGCAAAGCAAATCCTAGCATGAAGATTTTACTTCTAGTTATAGGAAAAACAGACGAGGACTACCTCATCACCGGCATCAAGAAATATGTGGGCCGCATCGGGCATTATGCCTCGTTCGAGATGAAAGAAATTCCTGACCCGCGCAACCGCAAGACCCTCAGCGAGGACCAACAAAAGAAAGCAGAAAGTTTCCTGCTGCTGCAGCAACTGCAACCTGGCGACCAAGTCGTATTGTTGGACGAGAACGGCAAGCAATATACCTCGGTTGAGTTTTCAGAAAGCCTTGAAAAACAGTTGGCTTCGGGCGCCAAGCGCTTGGTGTTCATCATCGGTGGACCCTATGGCTTCGCACAAGAAGTCTATGACCGCGCCAACGCCAAGATGTCGCTCTCACCCATGACCTTCAGCCACCAGATGGTGCGGCTGATCTTCGTTGAGCAGCTTTACCGCGCTTTCACGATTTTGAAGGGCGAACCCTATCATCATCAATAATAAACAGCCCCTTATTACGTTACTACAACATGAAAACAATCAAAACCATACTCATCCTTTGCGTGGCACTTTGCTTCGCCTCTTCCTGCAAAAAGGAGGTCGACATGACCTTGATGCAAAAGACCGTTCTCGAAAACGCCGACATCCGTCAGATTGAAGTCAGTGATGCCTGGGAGGTGAGCGTCATCGCCGACAGCAACACCTACGTGGAGTTGGAGTATTCTGCCTATTTGGAGCCCGGACTCAACGTCAGAATGGAAGGCTCCAAACTCGAAATCGGCTTCACGGGAAATGTCCACCCGGTCATCAACTCCGTCTTTAAAGCCACTGTACACACAAACAAGGTTGAAAAAATCGAGGCTGACGAAGCCGCTCAACTAAGTTTCGTTGGACATTTCTCTGCCACCAGTGACACTTTGTATGTGGAATTGGATGACGCCTCGGTGTGCTCAGGATTGGATTATTCTGGCCACGTTTGTGAGATTTCCATTGAAGACGCCTCAAATTTCCTTGGTTTTAATCTGTCGGGATACAACTGCGAAGTCAAAGCAAGCAACGCTTCCTCGTGTAAAGGCATCTTTGACATGAGTTTCCACCTCGTCGCCGACCTGGAAGGAGCTTCCCGTTTCATCACTTTTGGTGGAGAAGCACCCTATGGAATGATTTGGTTGCAAGGAGGAAGCCTGTTGAACATGGCTCAAACACAAGTCAGGGAGATGCATGTTGATTTGTCGGGCGCCTCGGAAGCCACAGTTTGGGTGAGTGACGCCATGGAAGGCACATTGAAAGACGCATCTATGCTGTATTACAAGGGAAATCCACAGAAGCAAATCGAATGTGACGAGAGCTCTGAGATTATTCCTTTATAATAATTTTTTGGCCTGATATTTGCTATTTTCGTTCCCGTTGCGCCGAAGCAACATGAATTATTACTATTTTTGTAACCAAATTAAAACCGAAAAATGAAAAAAGTAGCATTGCTATTCGTCGCCATCTTGTTTGCGACCGTTACCTTTGCCCAATCCAACCTTCCCATCGACGCTAGAACAGAGAAGATTTGCTTCCGTAAGGTCATCAACACCGTTGGCACTCAAGATGAGGTGTTCAACCGCATCTACAGCCAGTTTATGAACACTTATTACAAGAGCCCTTCGACCATCCTTCAACAGAACGACGGCCGTACGCTGAAAGGCAAACATCAGTTCCAGCTCGACAACGGTGACCCCGTGAAGTCGAAATGGCCCTGGATCACCTATTATTTTACCATCGAAGTGCGTGAAGGCCGTGTGCGTTACACCCTCACCGACTTCATGCAGAAGACCCAAAGCAATCACCCCTGCGAAGAATGGATGAACAAGGAAGATCCTTTGTATCAGCCTGTTTGGGACAGCTATCTGAACCAGATTGCAGCATTTGGTGAAGACTGGGGCAAGCAATTTGAGGAGAAACTCGTACCTGAAAAAGTCATCGAAGAAGAGGAATGGTAAACTAGGCTATGGCCACTCGCGAACGTATAAAGAAAGGGTTTTCGAAACTTCTCAAGGAAGAGAAGCTAAAGCTTATTGCCAACTATTTTGAGAACCCTGGCGAGGTGGTCAACCTACTGAAAAGCTATTGGCATCCCGACAAAAAGCAGCAGCAACTCTTCGATGAGTTCAGCGAGAACACCATCACCAATTTCTTCATCCCTTACGGCATCTCCCCTAATGTGACCATCAACGGCAAGGACTACATCGTTCCCATGGTCATCGAGGAGAGTTCCGTGGTGGCGGCAGCCTCGGCTGCGGCCAAGTTTTGGGGCGAACGCGGCGGCTTCCATGCCGAGGTCATTGACGTACGCAAGGTCGGACAAGTGCATTTCGGCTGGAGTGGTGACAAGACAAAACTTTTTGGGCTGTTTCCAAAGATCGAGCAACGGTTGTTGCACGACACCGATGCCATGACCGAGAAGATGCGCAAACGTGGCGGCGGCATCCTTGGGATGCGGCTCATCGACTACACTGCGCAAATCCCCGACTATTACCAGATTCGTGTGGAGTTTGGCACAGGCGATGCCATGGGAGCCAACTTCATCAACTCCGCCTTGGAGCAGTTTGGCCACAGCCTGCAGGACTTCTTTGCCGAACAGCAGGATCTGCCCGAGGAGCTCCGCAAGGTGGAGATCATCATGACCATCCTGTCGAACAACACGCCCGACTGCCGCGTGAAAGTCTGGGTAGAGTGTCCTGTCGAGCAACTTGACGGCATCGACGAACATCTCTCGGGTGCCGAATACGCCAAGAAATTCAAGAAGGCCGTTGACATCGCCCACATCGACACGGACCGAGCCACCACGCACAACAAAGGCATCTACAACGGCATCGATGCTGTGGTCATCGCCACGGGAAACGACTTCCGCGCCGTGGAAGCAGCGGGGCATACCTTTGCCTCGCGCAACGGACGATATGAGAGCCTGTCGAGCGTAACCCTTGAAAACGGCATTTTCCATTTTGAGTTGGAGGTGCCAATGGCCTTGGGCACCGTGGGTGGCTTGACCAGCCTACATCCTTTGGCCAAGAAGACGTTGGAACTCTTGGGCAATCCTACCGCCAAAGAGCTGATGATGATTGCCGCCACCATGGGCTTGGCCAACAACTTCTCCGCAGTGCGCTCGCTGACCACCAAAGGCATCCAAGCCGGCCACATGAAGATGCACCTCAACAACATCTTGAACCAACTGAATGCCACTGACGAAGAAAAGAAGCAGGCTCGCGAGTATTTCAAGGACAAGACCGTGTCATACGCAGGCGTTGAACAATACCTTGAATCCTTGAAAAAATGAGCCTTTACCAAGCCCACGGAAAATTTCTTTTGACAGGCGAATACCTCGTCTTGAAAGGCGCTTTGGCTTTGGCAATACCGTTGAAATTGGGGCAGAGCCTACAGGTCTCTCTTGCCGACACCGACACGCACCGCTTACATTGGATCGCCTCACAGCCCGAAAAGCCATGGTTTTCCGTCTTATTTGACAGCGAAACGCTTCGGCCCCTTTCTACCGACGACCCACCCAAAGCCGAAAAGCTTGCCAGCATTTTGAAGGCTGTAAGACAGTTGAAGCCTAATGCCTTTTCAGGTTGCGACATGCGTTTCCGCACCCATCTCGACTTTGACCCAAATTGGGGTCTCGGCAGCAGTTCCACCTTGATTTCCAACTTGGCGCGATGGGCTAATATTGACCCATATGAATTGCTGAAGCTGACCTTCGGCGGCTCGGGTTATGATATCGCTTGTGCTACGGCGGAAGGACCGATCTATTATCAACTATCAACTACTGAATCGGCCCTTCGACAGGCTCAGGGACCTAAGGTCGTTGAGCCCGTCGAAGGGCCAACACCAACGGTTGAACCCATTAACTTCACTCCTCCTTTTGCCGACCATCTGTTTTTCATCTATCAAGGCAAAAAACAAAGCTCTTCAAAAGAAGTCAAAGCATTTTTGGAGAAGACAAATCCCGTTGATTTACAAAAAGATATAGAGGCTATTTCGGAAATCAGTCGTGCCGTGCCGAAATGCGAGACTTTGGACGAATTCGCTATGCTCATGCAATGCCACGAGCGCATCATTGCCCGTTGTATCGGACAGGAACCCGTTCAAAAGCGTTTCCCCGATTTTGAGGGTGTCTTGAAATCCTTGGGCGCTTGGGGTGGTGATTTCATTTTGGCCGCTACGGAATGGGATGAAAAACAAGTGAAGGAATACTTCAAGAAAAAAGGCTTGAACGTGGTTTTCAGTTACGGAGAAATCGTACTCAACGAATAATTTGTACCTTTGTCGCAATGAAACTCCGTCTTTTCATATTGTCGTTTGCCCTGTGCGCGTTGCTTTTGGGTTGCCACAAGCCTGATGATAAAGCTCTTGAACTGCCATTGAGTCCGCTCCACGACACGCTGGTTGGCATCGACAGCCTGCTGCAAACCGATTATACAGTCGCCTTGGAACGCATTGAACCCTTCACTGACAGCCTCGATACTGAAAACCTTACGGATTTCGACATAAATTATGCCCTGCTAATGAAATCCGAGGCTTTATGGAAAAGCCCCCGAATGGAGGAGATAGATTTTGATGCTGTGGCACTGACGACTGCTTATTTCGACAGCCTTGCCCCCGCTTTTCCCAAAAATTACGATTTGGCATATCTCCAAGCCCGCGCCCATTTCATCTACAGCAGAAAAGGCATGACTGATGACCATGCCAGCGTTAAAGATGACTCTTTGTTCCGTTGCAAACAGCTCTATCTAGCTTTGGAAACCATGGAAAACCATTTCGCCGATGAGCAATTGACTTGGCACAAGGCCCGATTCACCGCCAAAACTGCCGAAGAGCTTTCGCTTGACTATTCCCTTCGATTCCTCACGGAACCAGCCACTTACTTCCAGAAAAAAGCTTTGGCGCTCAATAAAAAAGTGAAACCGCGCAGCAAAGTCGTAGCCAGCAACTTGTTTCTTCTTGGATATGAATTTGACATTACAGAGCAGATTGATAGCGCTTTGCATTACTATGACCTTTCCTTGGAATTGCTGACCGACACCACGCTCAACTTGTATTATTTATTGAAGGACCGGCAAGCCATTGGACTATATAAGTTGAACCACGATGGAGATACGTCCATCAATATATTAAAGTCCATTTTGATGTATGGCCCAGAAATAATGAAACAAGACTTGTTTGCCACCATCGGATGGATTTATCAAGAAGAGCGGCAATACGATTCGGCTTTAGCCTATTTGAATCCCATCTATGATGACGCCCCATCTCGCTTGAAATCAGAAATATCGGACTATCTCATCAAGGTCTACGAAGCCCTTGGCGACACAGTAAAAATGCACGAACACATGCATTATCTTGCCTTGCACCCCATCTTCAATCCGAAAAAGATTCAAGAGGACGCCGATTTCACTGGGATGTTCAACGACTACTTGCAGCAGAGAGAAGCCCACGAGCGCCTTGCAAAACAAAATGAGATTCGCCAGCAACGAAACAAAACACTCGTTTCCCTTGCTGCTTTCATCGTTTTGGCGGCCTTGGCGGCCTGGCTGCTGCACAAGCGCAAGATGAAAAAGCAAAGCGACGAGGCCAGCCAACAGATGCAAGCTGAACGGGAAGCGCATCGTCTGGAGAAGGCGTCAATGTCGGGAAGGCTGAAACGGAGCAACGAGGAGCTGCGGGAGCTGAAAGACCAAATCCGCCAACAAAACCATGCCGCACCAAAGCCCGAAACACAAGCTGCAAGTTTCACCGAAGAACCGATTTGTCGCCTGATTATGAAGCGGGTGAGCGAAGGACAGTTCAAGTCAAAGGTGAGCTATCTTGACTATAGCGACTATGCGTTAAGCAAGGAGCAGATTACGGCATTGCGTGAGGCTGCCGACCGCCACTTCGGCCAGTTCACCATCCGTCTTGCCAAAGCCTACCCCGACCTCACAAAATCCGACCTCAACTATTGCTGCCTCTACCTGCTCGACCTGAACGATGCCGACATTGCAGCCCTGATGCAGCGTGCCTACAACACTGTGAGCGACCGTAGCCGCAAACTGAAGACCCTTTTCGGTAGCGAAGAGCCGCTGTCGACCATCCTTCGTGGGTTAGCTACAGAGGAACAATTTTGCTGATTTTCAGTATATTGCTTAAAAACTCGTACCAAACCGCACCCCATTTTTCTTGACAGATTTTTCTAGTGAGTCTACTTTTGCATCAAAATTCAAGCACAAAAGTACTCACCATTAAAATCTCAAAACGATGAAAAAGTCATTCATTACCTTTACCCTTTTAGTTGGTTTCGCGATGCAAGCCTTGGCCTACGACTTTGAAGTGGACGGCATTTACTATTGGATCAACTACGGCGAAGACCCGGAAGTTAGGGTTGGGCACTGCTCACAACCTGGTTGGGGCTGCTATGCCGGCGATGTGGTCATCCCCGAAACGGTGACCTACGACGGCATCACCTACACGGTGACGCAAATCGGCTTTTGGGCCTTCAAGGACTGCACGGAACTGACCTCCATCTCCTTCCCCAGCACGCTGACTTTCATTGGTGAACGGGCGTTTGAGGGATGCACCTCGTTGTATGACATCCACATTCCCAGCACAGTGACCCGTGTCAATGCCAGAGCCTTCGTCAATACGGGATGGTACAACCTCCAACCCGACGGCTGGATGCTCTATTTGGACGGCTGGTGCTTGGGTTTCAAAGAGAAGATGCCTTTGGTGGATTTGGTCATCGACGAAGGAACCATAAAAGTGGCCGATGCCGCGTTTTATGAATACGAGACACTTGTTACGGTCACGCTGCCCAATTCATTGGTTTCGTTGGGAAATCATTCGTTTGCGTTTTGTCCCGAGTTGAGGCATGTCGATTTCGGCGAATCCATCGTAGAAATCGGAAGAGATGCTTTTTACGGTTGTACCCGCCTCGAAGATTTCACGCTTCCCGAAACGACCACCAAGATTGGAGATTGGGCGTTTTCCTCTTGCCACGGTCTGTACCGCTTGGACCTTCCCAATTCCATCACTACGATTGGCAATTATGCGTTTGACGAATGTAGTAATCTCGCTATCGTCACCCTTCCCGAAGGTTTGACGGAGATTGAAGAGGGATTGTTTGACCAAAGTGGCCTAAAGTCCATCACTATTCCGACAGGAGTTGTTACCATTGGGGATTTGGCCTTCTTTGCTTGTGAAGCCTTAAAAACTGCCGTCATTCCTGAAACAGTCACGGAAATCGGTGATCACGCTTTTGTCTGCCCAAATATAGACACGGTGACTTGCTTGGGTGGCATTCCCGCTTCGTTGTACTACAATAGTAGTTCTTTCGAAGTGCCAAGCAACACTTGCCTGATTGTCCCATGCGGATGTACTGAAACGTACAGGAACTCGGATTGGGGCGTGGTGTTCAGCAACATCATCGAGGACTGCGACGGGATAGATGAAACCGCCGAAATAATCAGTGTATTTCCCAACCCTGCACAGCAATTCGTTCATGTTAAAGGCATTACAGTTAGAGAAATGCAACTCTATAACGTCTTTGGCCAGTTGGTGAAAACCGTTCAAAACACGAATGAAATCATAGTAGAAGATTTGTCTAAAGGGATTTATGTGCTCCACATCACCGATAAAGACGGAAAAAATCGTGTGATGCGAGTGGTTATAAGCCGATAAATCATTTTCCCATTTGGACAAAACCAATCTATTTTTTCTAAAACAATGATATTCAACAATATAAAATAAAAAATATGAAAAACATTAAATTTATTGCTTTGTATGCCCTTTTCCTTTTGGGTGTTTCGGCTCCGGCCCAAGTGGGTTTTACTGCAATTTGCGAAACTGGGCAAACCTTGGATTACACCATCCTCAGCGAAAACCCGCCAGAGGTAGAGATCTATCACACGGAGGATTATTCTGGAAGTCTCATCATCCCCGCTTCGGTTTCCTACAACGGAACGGATTATTCCGTCGTATCCATTGGCAGAGGTGCTTTTATGGGTGGTTCATGCACCAATTTCACTGGCACATTGTCTATTCCCAATACGGTGAGAAGCATTGGCGAACAAGCCTTCCATGGCTGCACTTTCACCGGTCCGCTCGTCATTCCTAATTCGGTTACCGAAATTGGCAGCCATGCCTTTATGGATTGCATCAACTTCACCAGTCTAACCCTGTCAGAATCGCTGTCCATCATCGAAGAGTTCACCTTTGGTGTATGCACTGGCTTCAGGGGCGACCTTTTCATCCCCGAATCCGTTTACGATGTCAAATACAACGCCTTTTATCAATGCGGCTTCGACGGCACTTTGACGCTCTCGCCAATGATGTGGTATCTTCAGGAAGGTTCTTTTGAATTGTGCTCCAACTTCACGTCCGTCGTCATTCCCGAAGGTGTCGGTTACCTTGACTGGAACGCCATGGACTTTTTAGTCAAACCGACAGAGTTGGAGATCCCATCGACAATGGAATGCATGTTGGACTACGCTTTCTGCCATCTGAGCCGCCTGACGACAATGTCTGTGAAAGCGACCGTCCCGCCCTATATAGAGGAAAACACCTTCCAACAGGTCAATCGAAACATCCCTGTGTATATTCCCCAAGGAACGATAGAGAATTACAGGAATGCGGAATATTGGTGCGAGTTCACCAATTTCATAGAAACGGAATTTGTCAGCCTTAACGAGTGCGAACCATCCGCTAAAATAGCGGTATATCCCAACCCCGCACTGAATTTCGTTAGAATAGAAGGCACAACCGTTGAAGGTCTTCAGGTTTTTAATGCTGCCGGCCAGTTGGTAAAAACGGTTCAAAATACGAATGAAATCAACATCAGCGACTTGGAGCGCGGCATTTACTTCGTTTCCATCGTCACGGAAAACAGAGAACATTTCGTCAGAAAAATCGTAAAGAACTAAAATACATTAAATAACAATCAAAAACAACACATTATGAACAAGTTAAGCAAAACCATCGTCGCCTTAATGGCACTTTTCGTCATTGGATTCCTCGCCATGGAAGGATGTGACAAGCAAAATCCACAACCCAAAGTCTCCGACTTCTTCATTTCTGGCTGCAACGACGTTGTCCTATATGACATGCGTGATAATGACTATCCGTATATCGACACGATATACGTGACCACTATTGACAACACGAAGATGAGAATCAATACCACCAACACACCTTTCGACTGCTGCGCCGAGTCGTTCGACCAAGAAATCAACCTGCAGGGTCAAAACATTTCCATCCTCCTTTTGCACGAGGGGCCTGCCTGCGACTGCGAATGTGGACACTATGTGGATCTCACCATCGAGAACTTGAAGATGGGGCAGACCTACACAGTCAACATCAAAAAAGACGACTTTGACTATTTCCAGTTCGAAGTCGCCTTTGGACCTGAAACGAGTTTGATGTTTGTCCACGAAAACTGACCCAGTTGCCGAATGACCATAAAACCATGTGGCCTGGGTGGCGGTAAGGAATAATTCCTTATTTTCGCAGCGCGAAACATATCGAGAATGAAGAACATCTGGATCAGCGAAGCCTTCAAAGGCGTCGTGCCGAACGACTATCAAGGCAAAGTGGGCTGGCGGAGTCCGTCGAACATCGCCTTGGTGAAATATTGGGGCAAGAAAGGGAAACAGCTCCCTCAAAATCCTTCAATTAGTTTCACCTTGTCGGAATGTCGCACGGAGACATTTGTCGAGTATGAAAAAGCCGACCGATTCGGATTCAGCTTCTTTTTTGAAGGCAAGGAAAACCCCGCTTTTGGCGCCAAAATCGAAAAATTTCTGCATGATAATCAGGTGTATTTCCCGTTCATCAACCAACTGCATCTGAAAGTAGAGAGCCGCAATAGCTTCCCACATTCCTCTGGCATCGCTTCATCGGCTTCGTCGATGAGTGCCTTTGTGATGTGTTTGCTGGAACTTGAGAGGTCCCTGAGCCTGTCGAAGGGCCGACCCATAGACATGGATTTGCGCAAAGCCTCCTATTTCTCGCGATTGGCTTCGGGTAGTGCGGCACGCTCAGTGTTTCCCAAAATGGCACTTTGGGGCAAAACGGAGGCTTACGAAGGCAGTTCCGACGAATATGCCGTTTCGCTGTCCGAATACATCCATCCCGTTTTCAAGACTTATCACGACAGTATTTTGATTGTCAGCGGCGAGACCAAATCCGTCTCCAGCCGTGCAGGTCATGCCTTGATGGAGGAAAATCCTTACGCCTCAGCGCGTTATACACAAGCCAATGAAAACATTAAAAACCTGCTTGCTTCTTTGAAGTCGGGTGATTTGGACACCTTTATTAATATCACCGAGTCGGAAGCCCTGCAACTTCACGCTTTGATGATGTGCTCCAACCCGTCATTTATCTTAATGAAGCCCAATACTTTGAGCATTCTCAATGAGATTAGGGCATTCCGAAACGAGACCCAGATTCCGCTTTGCTTTACCTTGGATGCTGGCCCGAATGTACATTTGCTTTATCCCGAGAGCGAAGCCGAAAAAGTGGAACATTTCATAAAAGAAAACCTGGCTTCCTATTGCGTTGACAACAAATGGATTGCCGACTATGTCGGTGACGGACCGAAAAAACTGCTGTGATGAGAGACCGTTACTATAGCAAAGTCATCCTTTTTGGTGAGTATTCGATGATTTTCGATGCCACCGCGCTGATGATTCCACTCAAGCGGTTCTCAGCGCAATGGCAGTTTCCACAAAGCCGAAATAGGGCGGCTTCGCTACCCTCCAACCAAAGCTTGAAGCGATTTTGCCAATACCTTTCAGAAAACGAAGCATTTTCAAACCTCTTTGACTTACTAACTTTAAGAAGGGATTTGGATGAGGGTCTTTTTCTCGCCTCCAATGTGCCATCGGGCTATGGCTTAGGTAGTTCTGGGACTTTGGTGGCCGCCGTCTACGACCGCTATGCCGTGCAGAAAACCGAAGATTATCTTCAATTGAAAACACTCTTTGGCAAGATGGAGAGCCACTTCCATGGCAGCAGTTCCGGCATCGATCCCTTGCAATGCTATCTGGGCCAACCATTCAAAATCACGCCTAAAGGAGTGCAACTACTTTCGGACGATTTCTTGGAGAAAGACATTCACATCTGTTTGATTGACACGAAAATAAAGAGCAACACCAAGCCTTTGGTCAACCATTTCAAGGCCCAGCGTGAGAATCCTGGGTTTTTGAATCGTTTCCAATCGGAGTATGTGCCTTGCGTGACTTCCTGCATTGATTCGATGATTACAGGCAATAAAGAGCTGTTTTTCAATTCCTTGAAACAACTCACCAAGGGCCAATTGGAGTTCCTTCGCCCGATGATCACCGACAACACTTTGGATTTGTTCACCGCTGATTACGACTTCAACTTTGGCGTAAAGATTTCTGGCTCAGGCGGTGGTGGCTATGTGCTAGGCTTCACGGATGATGTGGAACAAGTCTCTAAATTGCTCAATGATTATGAAGTTATTTGGCTCTAAATTGCTATTTTTGCGCCCCGAATGTCAGTCTTGAAGAACATAGAATCTTGGATAGAACGCACTTTGACTACGGTCATCGACTTCTTCTATCCGCCTTTCCGCAAGGTGATGAGCCTAGAGCTGTTCCGCTATGCGGCCTGCGGTGGCTTGAACCTCGTTTTGGAATGGGTGCTGTACTATGTTTTCTATCATTTCGTTTTCAAAGGTCAGGTCTTCGACCTCGGTTTCATAGCTTTCACACCTCATATTGCCGCCTTCGTGTTCAAGTTTCCCATCACTTTCCTGACGGGTTTCTGGATGGCAAGGCACATCAGTTTTTCAGGCTCCACCTTGCGCGGCAGGACACAGATTGTCAGGTATTTCCTCGTCACCGTAGGCAACATTCTCATCAACTACCTCGGCCTGAAACTCTTCGTCGAAGTGTTCCAATGGTGGCCGACCGTTTCCTATGTCATCATCTCCATCATCTGCGTAACGTTCAGCTACTTGACGAATAAGTTCTATTCGTTCAAAAAAGAAAAGAAGGCGGAATAACTATCCGATCTGACTCCAGTCAAATGTCTGGGCAAACAATTCCTTGTAATGCTCGCGAAGCATCCTGTTCTCGGGCTTGATGAGCTTCGGGTCGTCAGCCAAAAGCTTGATGGCGGCTTCACGAACTTGGGGGATTAATGGACCATCCTTTTGCAAATCGCCAATAAGCATTTCGATTTGTCCGGACTGACGTGTGCCGCCCGTTTCACCTGGGCCTCGAAGTTCTAGGTCTACCTCGGCGATTTCGAAGCCGTCGTTGGTGCTACACATGGTTTTCATGCGGGTCTTGCCGTCGGTGGTCAATTTATGGTCGGTGACGAGGATGCAATAGGATTGGTCGGCGCCACGGCCTACACGACCGCGCAACTGGTGCAACTGCGACAAGCCGAAGCGGTTGGCATTCTCAATGATCATCACCGTGGCATTGGGGATGTTGACGCCCACCTCGATGACTGTCGTGGCCACCATGATTTGTGCGTTTTTAGTAATAAAGCGTTGCATCTCGAAGTCCTTATCCTCGGCAGTCAACCGGCCATGGCAGACGCAGAGTTTGTATTGCGGCTCAGGGAAGTCATGCAACAAGGCCTCATAGCCCTCCTGCAATGCGATCATATCCGTGTTTTCCGACTCCTTGATGCAGGGATAGACCACATAAATCTGTCGTCCAAGCGCAATTTGCTGCTTCATAAACATCATGATGCGATAGCGGTCGTCGCTATAGACATGATAAGTCTGCACGGGCTTTCTGCCAGGGGGCAACTCGTCGATTTTGGAGACATCGAGGTCACCGTATTGCGTCATGGCGAGGGTGCGCGGGATGGGCGTAGCGGTCATCACCAAAGTGTGCGGCGGTATCTCGGTTTTCTCATAGAATTTTGACCTTTGCTCCACACCAAAACGGTGTTGCTCGTCGATGATGGCCAAGCCCAAGTTCTTGAACACCACCTTGCTTTCAATCAGCGCGTGGGTGCCCACCACGATTTGCATGGTGCCGTCGGCCAGACCAGCGTAAATCTTCTTTCGCTCCGCGATTTTGGTGGAGCCTGTCAGCAGGGCGAAGTTGACATCCATATCCTTCAGTTGTTCCTGAAGCGTGGCAAAATGCTGTGTGGCAAGGATTTCAGTGGGTGCCATGAGGCAGGCTTGGAAGCCGTTGTCCAAAGCCAGGAGCATCACCATGAGGGCGACGATGGTTTTGCCGCTACCCACATCGCCTTGCAGCAGGCGGTTCATCTGATGACCAGAGCCCAAGTCTTTTCGGATTTCCTTGATGACACGCTTTTGGGCGTTGGTCAGCGGAAAAGGCAGGTGGTCTTTATAAAAACTATTGAAATAGTCGCCCACCACACTGAAAACATGTCCTTTGATGGCCTGCTCGCGGTGCATCTTGTTGCGCAGCATTTTCAGTTGGAAGAAAAAATGCTCCTCGTATTTCAGTCGGCGCGTGGCCTGCTGGATTTCGATGTTGTTTGAGGGCAGGTGGATCTCGTAGTAGGCGTAACGGCGTGGGATCAGTTGCTCTTGCTCAATGAGGGACTTCGGTAGTGTCTCGGGAATATATTCGTAGACTTGTTGCAGGATGAGTTTCTGCAATTTGGCGATGGTGCGCGTGCCGAGGCCGTGGTCTTTCATCTTCTCAGTGGTGTTGTAAACGCCTTGCAAGCCCTCACCGATGAGCGGGTCCTTGGGGTCGTATTCCTCAATTTCGGGATGGACGAAGTTGAAGTTGTGGTTGAACTCGCTGGCTTTGCCAAACAGAACATATTTTACGCCCGGCTTGAAGCGGTTCTTGATCCATTTCAGTCCACGAAACCACACCACTTCGATGCTGCCCGTCTCGTCGCTGAAGAGCCCCGTGGCGCGTGTCGCCCTTGGTGCCCCAATCAACTTGATATTGGAGATGGTGCCGACAAGTTGGTAATACACCGTATCGTCGTTGATGTATGCTACCTTTTGGATCTGGCTGCGGTCGATATAGCGGAACGGAAACTGGTTGAGCATATCCTGATAGGTGGACACGCCCAACTCCTTCTTCAGGACTTCGGCCTTCTTCGGCCCGACGCCCTTCAGATAGGCAATGTTCGTTTGCAGCAGGTTCTGTTCCATGCGACAAAAGTAATAAATCTTTCCGCTTCGCGTTTATTAATCAAAGAAAAGTACTTGAACGAATCTATAAAACCATGTCAAAAAAAGCAATTGCATTGTTCGTATTCTTGTTGACGGCTTGTTGTTCATTTGCCCAAAATGCGGCCAAAATCAACTTCAACACCTCGACACTTCGGGAGAGTATAATCGTTGGCTATTCAAGGACATTCCATCAAAACCATGAGATTGAGGTCGGGTTGCGATTCCATATCAATAGGCTGGCTATGCCTGACGACCAACAGAGCATATATTATAGACGATTGTATGCCTCAAGTTTTGCCCAACACTTTGGGCTGCAATTGGGCTACAACTGGTGTTTTCTTCCCCGTCTCGACCATTTGAAACCGTTTGTGTTTTATGAGCTTCAAGCCGCATATTCGACTACAAGAAACCATGGTTTTTCACCTACCATTAACTTCAATGACGGGAGTTATTCTATTGAAGAATATACTGAATCTTTCGGGCCTTTTCTTTGGTTACAAAACACCATAGGAGTAGGCTTCAATGTTGAAATTTGGAAATCATTTTATCTTTTTGAGAAGATTGGATTTAACACGACCCAAATCATTGGAAACGATGACAAACTAATGCCGGATCCTTTTCAAAAGTTTCCTTGGCTTGTCAATGAATTTGGATATATGATTATGGCTGGTGTTGGATATAGGTTTTGAAAACAGTACGATATGATGTCGAAATACATAGACATACACAGCCATACAACAAAGACCAATGACAATTGTATCCAAATCATCAACTTGGACTTGAATCAGCCTTGTCTCGAGCAAGGCTATTACAGTTACGGCATTCACCCTTGGGCATTGGATAACACTGATTTTCAATCAGAAAAAGCATTGCAAGCTCTTGCAGAAAAACTGAAGTTGCCACATGTCCTTGCCCTCGGCGAAGCGGGTTTGGACAAGATACACAAGGCGAGTTTTGAACGACAGGTTGCCGTTTTCGAGCGACAAATCGAGCTTTCAGAAGCCTTGCAAAAGCCGATGATTCTGCATGATGTGCGCAGCCATAACGAAATCATCGCCTTGCGGAAAAAGCACAAAGCCCAACAACCTTGGATTGTCCATGGCTTCAGCGGGACGAAGCAAGATGTGCGGCAACTCATCGGGCAGGGAATTTATCTTTCCGTGGGTGAGAGTCTGTTGTATCCAGAAAGAAAGATTTATAAATCCTTCAAATTCATCGATTTGGATTATCTCTTCCTTGAAACCGACATGGCGGAAATCGGAGTGGAAACGATTTACGAGGCAGCGGCAAATCTGTTGGAAATGGATTTATCGGCATTGCAAACGAGAATCTTTTCTAACTTTGCACGCTTATTCAGACTATAAACATGATAAAAGTCCTCTTCATCTGTCACGGTAACATCTGCCGCAGTCCCATGGCCGAGTTTGTGATGAAACACCTCGTCGCAGAGGCGGGTTTGAGTGACCAATATGAGATACAATCTGCTGCGACCTCAACCGAAGAAATCGGCAATCCCGTCTATCCGCCAGCGCGGCGTAAGTTGGCCGAGCACGGTATTGGCTGCGAGGGTAAGACCGCCCGCCAGATGACGCGACAGGACTACGCCTATTACGATTATGTCATCGCCATGGACCACAACAACCTCCACAACTTGAAGCGCATGTTTGGCGAGGACACCGACCACAAAATCAGCCTGTTAATGGATTTTACTCACAGACCTGGTGATGTCGCTGATCCGTGGTACACAGGCGACTTTGAGGCCACTTGGGTGGATGTTTTAGAAGGATGCAAAGGACTGCTGGCTTATTTGGAGAAGCATTCATCGTTTGAAAAATGAAGAGACACCGCCATATCATCCTGATCCTGCTTGCCTTGTTTATCATGGCCGCATGCCATGACAATCGCCATGACAAAACGGAGAGAAGAACAAACACCAAAGCCCCAAGGACAACCCCTATTGAGAAGGTGACTCCGCCCGACATTTCCCGTGCCGACGACACCTTATGTTATAAAGGCTATGTCTTTTTCTCGCAACCCGTCCCCGAAGCCGTGAAGACCCGCATGCAAGGCAAGTCGCTGCCTGAGTCAGCAAGGATTGGTTTCGACGAGCTCCGTTACCTCACCCTATATCATTACGACTTCGATGGTCGCATCCAGCAAGGCGAGATGGTGTGCAACAAGGCCATCGCCCACGACCTGCTCTGCATCTTCAGGACCTTGTTTGCAGAGGCTTATCCCATCAATAGTATCCGACTGGTGGACGACTTCGACGCTTCCGACGAGGCCTCCATGCAGGCCAACAACAGTTCTTGCTTCAACTACCGCACCATAGCCGGTTCGTGGAGGCTCTCGCAACATGCCTTTGGCATGGCTGTCGACATCAATCCGCTACAGAATCCCTGTGTCAAAGGCTCGCGCATCCGTCCTTCCACAGCCACCGATTATGTGGACCGAAGCAAACAATTTCCCCACAAAATCGACGACCACGACCTTTGCAAAAAGACGTTCGAATCGTACGGTTTCCGCTGGGGTGGCCGCTGGCGTAGCGTGAAGGACTACCAGCATTTTGAGAGGAGGAAATGAGAATAAATAATGGTTATCCATTGATTATTCGCTTTTTATTGTATCTTTGCAGCAACAACCAATAAAATCAAACAGATATGGGACTCATCAACTTTCCAAATGTCAACCAAACGCAAAAAACGCAAAAAACGCCAACAAATAACAGCGGATGCCTCAGAAGGATTATCGTTCTTGTAGCTGTCGCTTTCGTTGCCTACTACCTATTGAAATCCTGTGGCGGCGGTTTGTTGAATTACGGCAATGGCACTTCATACGAAGAGCGCAACTCGCCCTCATCGAACGACAATACGATCACCATGCCCGACATGACCCCCAACTCCACCACAAATTCCACAAACACCACAAACACCACAACCAATTCCGGTGATTATTCTTGGATTGTCGGCACCTGGGACTGCGACATGGGCGCTTACGGTAAGGTGGTGATGAACTTTGAAGGCGACGGCACCTCAGGACGATGCTCCGAGCTTCAAGCCAACGGCGAATACCGCTACGGCACCTATCACGTCGACGGCAATGTGCTGTCCTACAAGTTGACGGGAGAGAGTTTCTCTACGACGATAGACATCGAGCCCGGGCATAAGCTGGCTGCTGGTGGCGGGGCTTATTATCGGAAAAGGAACTAATTATTGCCAAACACTTACTTCCTAAACGGCTCCATCACCCGCTCAAAAATCCCATTCATATAGGCCAAGGCCATGCCGTAGTTGCTAATTGGTTAGTTTTTCCCTGGATAGGGAATGCCGAGTTCCTTACAGATTTCCTTGACGAGATAATCGTTGATATCTGGATGGCGAGGTATAGCCACTTTCTTGAGGTTCGTGTTATTAATGAAGACACTATGCCTGCCGCCTTCCCTGAAAAGAACGCAGTTCTGACTAGTAAGGTAGCGTATGAGCAGATTTCGTTTCATGCCAAAGCGACTTTCCTGTAGAAGGTCTTTTCACCGGCATAGGCTTGACGGGCCTCGTCTTTGTAGCATTCAAGCATCAGACTTATCGCATCCTTCATATTCTCGATGAGTTCGTCAAGGGTGCGGCCTTGGCTCATTGCGCCAGGCACTTGGACACATTTTCCTGTATACCAACCGCTTTTCTCGTCTTTGTGTATAATAACTGAGTATTCCATGATAAGTTTGATTTACGATTGTCAAGTATTTGACAATGCAAAAGTACATAATATTTTTCGTTTCGCAAGACGCAATGCGAAAAAGCCACCAATCGTTTTACCCTCTATATTGTCACTCCTGTTTTCTCTCATCGTGGATTTGGAACGCTTGCTTCAGGCGAAGTAAGTCGTTTTGTAGACAATGGGAGAGGAACGAGATTTTTCTCCCGTTTTTTATCCACTTCATCCATTTTTATCTCGAATTATCCATTTTGGATATGGTTTATGAATCCGATTTGGATTATTAAAACGTTGACTATCAAATAATTAATTTTGCATTATTGGGATTTATTGTATATTTGCAGGTTGTAAATGTATTATTTAAAGCCATGAGTGATAATTTTTTCAACGAACTGCATGATGAAATAAAAACATTTAACCCCGGCCCTGAAAAAAATGAAGATGGAGATGAAATTACAGAGCAATCAAAAGGGTGTGCAATTGGTCTTTGGCTTTTAGCCAGCAAGTTGGTCTGCACTATCGTTTTATTATGGATAGCTTGGATAGCAGAATCACCTTTATGGTATTCAATATTATTATCCATAATAGCAGCTGTGAATTTGTTATTACCCAACACACGTGACAATCAAACTATGGGATGGGTTCGTATAGCTACCGCTGTAATCGCAGCTTTGTTTTTTAGTTTTGTTTTATGATACTGTGTCTGACAATTATACTGTCTGTTTAAAAAAGGAAGGCATGAACTATAGACCCATTTGGACCTGTGGCCGCTACAACGCCGAAAAACGTGTGGCTTTGATGTACAACCTCTTGACTGGCTACAGTTATTTCTTTGAGTCGTATTCCGCTGATGTCATCGGAGAGGTGCTTGCCGTGCCACGCAATGGCCAAGTTGAAGTGGAAAAGATAACCTCAGCAACAGGCATTGCCGAGGAGTCCATAGATGCGTTTTTCGACACCTTGATTAATGTGGGACTGCTAACGGATTTTGTCCCTTCAACTGACGACATCAAAAGGCTGCGTTCTCAGTTAGCCGAAGCCAAACGCAACACTGCAATGACCACAGAGAAAACCACCAAGGAGAAACTGCCTTTCGACACTTCCTCGGCGGAGCAGGATTACTACAATGCCGTTGACGATGGCATGACGGTGACTTCCGTGATGTTTGAGTTGACCTACAACTGCAGCGAGCAGTGCATCCATTGCTACAATCCTGGTGCCACGCGCAACGACAATGAAATCAGCCACCGCGCCGACCGCGAGGAACTCGACTTAGACGATTACAAGCGTATCATCGATGACCTTTGCGAACATGGTTTGGTGAAAGTCTGCCTTTCGGGAGGCGACCCGTTCTCAAAGCCTATCGTTTGGGACATTATTGATTATCTTTACCAAAAGGAAATTGCTTTTGATGTCTTCACCAACGGACAGCGCATTGTGGATAAGGTAGAACAATTGGTCAACTACTATCCTCGCTTGGTGGGCGTGAGCATCTACAGCGGCATTGCCGAAGACCATGATGCCATCACTCGTGTGAAAGGATCATGGGAACGTTCAATGAAAGTGGTAGAACAACTTTCCGATTTAGCCATTCCCATGAACTTGAAATGCTGCATCATGCAGCCCAATTTGCATAGTTATTATTTGGTAGCCGACATAGCGAAACAATATGGTGCTGAGCCGCAGTTTGAGATTAATATCCGAGAGTCCAATGATGGAGATTGTCTTTCAAGACAACTTCGATTGACTGAAGAACAATTCAAAGTGGTTTGGATGGACAAGAGATTGTCAGATAATCTTCTCTCCGATTTGGATTCTTTTGCTGAAAGAAAATGTAAAATGGATCAGAACTGCTGTACGGTCGGTTTTGTTGACTTCTCAATAACCCCAGATGGAGAAGTTCAGGCATGTGCCGCCTTCCCAATGTCATTTGGCTCGCTGAAAGAAAAAACGTGGAAGGAAATTGTAGCGAACAATGCGCTTCTTGAAAGCTGGCGTCATTGTACAATGGAAGAATATGAGCATTGTGGTGATTATGAATATTGTAAATGTTGCAAGCCCTGTGCTGGATTGAATTACATCGAACATGGCGACTATCTCAAACCTGCCGAAAGTACTTGTGATTTGGCAAAAACAAGGTACCGTCTACAGATGAGTTTGCTAAAGGGAGAAGACATGTTAGATGGAAGGAGTTTTGAAGAAGCCCTGTCATCACTAAAAATAAACACGCCGTTACTTGAGAGAAAACTATTACATCAATAAAAAGGACAAATGGTTCTTCCTGTAAACGAACCTAAACATTTTAAATCATTAAACTATGAAAATCGAATTGAAAGTTTCAAGCTTTAGCAATGTTGCTAACCCCGGTGGTGTGAACTTCACTCAACAAGCTCACTGCTCATGGTACTTTGCTCCAATGAAATGAATGGCCATTTAAACAACAATGTCATGCAGTACGAAGTAAAATTCAAAGTAGATAATTCTTATAGCATGAGAATTATGGGTTTGCAGTATGGTTCGGAAGGAGAGGCTAAAGAAAAGCTTTACACTCAATGTACCGTACCGCGCAACAAGCAGATAACGATATTATCTATCACACCTGCTTGATTCAGTTTATGTAACTAAACGAGGGCGGGGAAAAGCCCGCCCTCTTCAATTAAACACCTTAATTCAACAATTAAAATGGAACAAAAAGAATTGTTAGCAGAACATGCTTTAGACGGAATTGCAAAAGTTCTTGAGTTATACAAGAAGCAAAAGAACGGAGAAAAGTTAGACGATGAAAGGCTTGAACAATTTAAAGAATGGTTCGACAGATTAGTTAATTACTAATAATGACAGAAACAAAACGTACATCCATAGTCGCTAATATTTATTGCACAAGACCGGCTTTCGTTTCGAACAAAGATTTGACTTAAGCAAATTCAAATTGTAAAACTATGGTCTATATCCCCTGTCAATGCTGCGGGAAAGAGTTTCCCCAAACCAACAAATGGTATGTTTGTGACAAATGCGGGTATCGCGTTTGTCCTTTCTGCCAGCCCTATCACCGAGGCAAATACAGCAGCGGCGGCTTCAAGTGTAGCCAATGCGCCTTCGGGTATTTGAAAGAACAATAATGCCGATTGAATTGTATTTCAAGAATCGTATGGAACCCCATAACAACACGAGTGAAGAACGCAAACGCAGGGCTTTTATGAACGCTTTGTAGAACTTGGGCCTCATGAAGATGATTGAAGAAGAGGAAAAGACAGAAATCAACGAAATCCCCAAAAAATAGATTTCGCTGGTTTCTGTATTATTCTATTCCTTATCCCTCACCAACCTCACACTGCGGCCACTGCATTTGTCGGTGGTGATGGAGTGATAGAAGAAACTGTTGCTGAAGTAGATGCCCAAGGCTTCTTTGGGGTTGAGGCAGGAAGACGACCAATACAGACCGTATTTGCCCACCAACCCCACGTAACCGAAGTCGCGGATGCCTGCCGCCGGCAGAAACACCGCCCCTTGGGCCTCTGCCTTCTCTGTCCAGAAAGGCTCGGTGAGATTGTTGGGGGTGTAGTCGACATCATCGTCGTTATATTTCCGTAGTGAACAATAGGTGCTGTCCCAGTCGTCAGGCAACAACAACAATCCCCAAACGCCATCAACAGCTGCCTTCGCAAAACGGATACCCGTGGCGGTAGTCCGCTTCTCAAGGATGTAATCCCATTCCTCAATGGTCAAAGTGCGCCATACGTTTTCTTCATTGCCGCCATTGCTGATGGCATTGTAGCCCCAATCGGCCTGGCCATCGCCATCAAATAGGTTCAGCGTGTCAACGCCATAGGCGCTGTATTGCCAAGCCTCGTCTTCATAAACGTTGCGACTGCACCATGGCTGATAACATATCGCTCCATGGTCACGCCCACTGGCACCCCAAGCGAACAAATCCAGCCAATTGACGCATTTCTCAGCAGAACCGTGGTTGGCATTGTCGCCGCCAATATAGTCAAACTGGTTTTCGGCAAAACGCCATGTGTTGATCGAGGGCTTGTATTGCAGGTTGCCCTTCGAGAAATACACTTGGTCGCCTGCCTCGTTGATGGTAAACAACCCGTTGATGGCTCCTTCAGGCGCTGGTGGTCGGGGCGGCAAGGGCTTTTCCCTGAAGCCTACCAACCAAACGACGGCTCCTATCAGCATTGCCGCAACCAACCCCAAACCCACTCTCGAGGAAATTCTGATCGTTTCGCTACGTTGCATGGCTTTTCGCAAAGCGTCTACGCTTTGGTAACGCGCTCTTGGATCTTCCTTCAGACAGCATTGCGTTATAGAATTCTTGGCCAAACCGAAACGCTGCAAAATCTTGCCCAATGCATAGATGTCGGTGGCGGGACCAAACGACTCGGTTTTGGCGAACTGCTGTTCTGGCGCACAATACTCACGAGTGAAACCTACATCATGAAGGTAACTCTCGCTCCAACCGAAACCTAAATCAATAAGCTTTACATGATGGCCTTTGTTGGTGATGAGTATGTTACTGGGCTTAAGGTCGAGATGTAGCATCTTCTTGTCGTGAAGATAGGACAAAGCCGAAAACAACTCGTCGCAGAATTGTTTCCTGTGCCCTTTCTCTTTGAAATAGTCAGGATGCTGGGCCACAAAAGC
The DNA here is from genome assembly GCA_902786745.1 of uncultured Bacteroidia bacterium. Taxonomy (GTDB): domain Bacteria; phylum Bacteroidota; class Bacteroidia; order Bacteroidales; family F082; genus Limimorpha. The sequence goes on along the minus strand of CADADR010000001.1, from coordinate 419,389 downwards.
CTCAAGGCTGTCGCCATCGATGTAGTCCATGCGGATGTATGGGCCGTTTTCGTCCTCATCATAGGCAAAGTAACGCACAATGTTGGGATGCTCCAACTCTATGCCGAGTTCAAACTCCTTGCGGAACAAACTCATATAAACTTCCGACGAACGCATGTCCTTCTTGGGCCGTTTGACGCAATAGACGCGGTTGTCCTTGACGAGACGGTAGCAATCACAGGTGCCACCACTATCAAACAACACTTCATCTTGATTGTGTTGTACAGGATTGATGAAATCGGAAACGCTCATTAGGCAGCCTCCTTGATGAATAGTTCAGTCAATCCGTTTTGGCGTCCAGCCACATAACCCAACTCATTGCCCGCAGCATCGCGTACAATCTCGCCATTGCGGATGACTTGGTACACCTGCAAAGGATACTCCAAACGAAAACTAAGGATGGTCACTTCATCGTTGACAAGCAATTTGCCGTTCAAGCTCTCTGTCACGCGGAATTTGTTTTCACCGATACACAGCAATGCGATATGCCGGTTGGGTAGCCATGATGCCTCCACCGTTGTGCCTTCGCGAATCTCGTCGGCGAAGAAAGCCTTCTCCATCCAGTCACTCTCAACAGGTTGGGCACCTGTCAGCGCCTCCCATGAAAACGAACCGAGATAATGCGCCAAAGCGTCAAGGGTGGCTTTGCGTGGCGCGATGGGCGACTTGGCATAGCCCATCAGCCGTTTCAGTGTATTGACTCCCAAACGGTCGCTGGCTGGAAACGACCCTGACAACACCTCGAAATCCTTGGCATTGCTGAAGTCGAGCCCCGACTTCTTCTTGATCATTGCTATGATGGGAAGGGATAACATGGTTTCGCTTATTTTGGGCAAAAGTAAGCATTTTCATGTTAAGAATCGAAAGAAAATGCAAATGGATGAAATGGATGAAAAATGAAGGTCTGTTAAGGGCTACTTTTGCGCTATTCGATTACGTGAGCAGATGGAAAACGCAACAAGCAACATTCACATCGGACATATCATCCAAGCGCGACTCAAGGCCGACAAGCGCAGCGTGGGCTGGCTCTCGCGTGAGATAGGCTGCACCCGCAACCATGTCTACAAGATCTTCAACAAGCCTTCACTTGACGGCGACTTGTTGCTTCGTATCTCACTCTCCATGCATTTCAATTTCTTCCAATACTATTCGCACGCTTTCCTTGAAGATATGAAGGCACGTATTGGAGAAGAGACAGAAAAATAAAAGCACTTATTTACAAAACGGCACCATCACCCGCTCAAAAATCCCTTTCATATAGGCCAAGGCCATGCCGTAGTTACTGATCGGGATGCCTTGGTTGACAAACAGATTGGTTCGATTCAACAGTTGCTTGCGCGTGCTCATGCAGCCACCGCATTGGATGGCCATGGCGTATTTTTCGGGATTGGCGATGGGCGACAGACCCGCCACATACTCGAAATGAATGTCTTTTCCTGTGTATTTCAGGATCATGCGGGGCAACTTCACGCGGCCGATGTCTTCGCAGGTGCTGTGGTGGGTGCACGACTCAAGCAACAAGACCGTGTCGCCGTCTTTCAGTTGTGAGAGATAAGGCGTGCCTTTCACGTAGTTGTCGAAGTCGCCGCGCAGGCGCGCCATGACAATGCTGAAGCTGGTCAAAGGAATGTCATTGGGGACAATTTTGCTCACCTGGCCGAAGACTTGGCTGTCGGTGACCACCAAGGCGGGCTTAGGCATGGTGTCGAGGTACTGCTGCAAGTGGGTTTCCTTCAGCACAACACAGATGCATTCGTTGTCCAATACATCGCGGATGGCCATCACTTGAGGCAGGATAAGACGGCCTTCGGGTGCCTCGCTGTCGACGGGGCAGACCAAAACCACCACCTCATTAGGTTGGATAATGCCGCCCAACAACGACACTTTCTGATAGGCGCTCTCGGGAATGGTCTTTTTCAATAGATCGACTAAAGGCGCAATGTCATCCTTCTTAGTAACGCTGAAATTCAGCACCTTAGTGGCATAGTTCTGCTCTATCATTGCCTTCACAACGGCGAGAAGCGGCTCTTGGTCGGATTTGTTGTGGACGACGAAGAATGGTACCGCCAGTTCGTTCATGCGCGCGATGAGATGCTTCTCAGGATCACCGAAGTTGTTTTCTGTGATGACCAAAACGGCGCAGTCGATCTCCTCCAGCACTTTCATGGTCTTATCCACACGCTGCTGGCCCAATTCGCCCACGTCGTCGATGCCCGCCGTGTCGATGAGCACACAAGGCCCAATGCCAAAGATTTCAATGCTTTTCTTGACGGGATCGGTGGTAGTACCCGCCGTGTCGCTCACGATGGCGATGTCCTGTCCCGTCAGCAGGTTAATAAGACTGCTCTTGCCGCAGTTTCTGCGACCGAAGATACCAATATGTGGTTTCAGATCCTTAGCCATAATTATAATAGTGCCGAAAGTTGATCGTAATAGTTTTTGCTCACAGGCACGCGGCTGGCGTTAGGCACATCCAGGACGGCATAGGTGAATTCCTTGTCCTTCTGAAGCGCCTGCACCCTGCTGCTATTGATGAAATAGGAGCGGTGGCATCGTACCAAACCGTTTCTGACACAAAGGTCCTCCACCCTTTTCATCGTGTTGCGGATGCTGCAGAACTTGATTTCGCTGTCCTCCAAATAGCAGATCTTCACATAGTTCTCGTCCGACTGCACATAAAGCACCGCATCGGTGGCCACCACCAACTTGAGGTTGTCGCGCTCGTCCACAAAGCGGATCTTCTCTTTCGAGGCGTCACGGTCTTTCTCGAAGAGCTGCTGATCCTTGGCCAACAGCAAGAAATACAAGTCGATGATTACATAAGGGATGAGCATGAGGACAAAGAGATAGACCAGCGTCATGCCGAAGAACCAGAAAAAGGCTACTTCCTTACTCGACATCAGCCAGAGATACAAGGCCGTAAAGCCCGAAGAAAAAACAATTTCAAGCAGGCAGAGCAAGACACTCCTTCCCCAATCGATCTCGCGTCTTTTCCGATTGAACAACATAAACAACAATCGGGAGATAATCATCACCACGAGGACGATGCAGAGAATCATCGTCACATGGAACGAATAGCGCGAGAAGGGAATAGAGAAACGGTCGAAACTAGTAGGTGAAAAAAGCAAGAGCATCCCGAAAACAAAGAACGGGACAGTAAGGATATGGGTAAAAAAACCTTTTCCAGCAGCATATTTCTTGGGTAATGCAGTCATTTCTAATCCTATTATTGGACTGCAAAGATAGTAAATCTCCATAAATCCTCAAAAAAATCGAAAAAAGTCATAAGACATCGGAAAAATGTAATTTATTAAATATCAACAATAAAGCCGACAGCAAACGACAACAAACGACTGCTGTCGACTACAAACGTTTAATCAACGGCTTAGTCTTGACAAGTGTTGTTACTTTGCATCGTCAAACCGATTGATAGGGCAAATTCGCCAACCACGAGGTGCGACACAACTAAACAAACTAATTACTAATTACTAAACACACACAACTATGAGTACAATGAGAAATTCGGTCATCCTGATTGGCCGCCCGGGTGCAGAACCTGAAACGAGAACCTTCAACGACAACCGCATCGTCACGCGCTTCAGCCTTGCCGTGAACGAGACACACCGTAACGCCAACCACGAACAGGTGAAAGACACACAATGGTTTAACGTGGTGGCATGGGACAAGACCGCCGAGCGCGTCGCCCTGGCGGTGAAGAAAGGCAAAAGGATCGCCATCGACGGTGCCTTGCGCAACAACGAATGGACCGACAGCAACGGCCAACGCCATCAGTCGACAGAGATCCACCTGAACAACTTCATCCTCTTGGACTGGGGAAAAGAACAAAACGACTAAACACCTTATTAATAACCTTTTAAACACACACAACTATGAGTACAATGAGAAATTCGGTCATGCTGATTGGCCGCCCAGGTGCAGAACCTGAAGTGAAGAGCTTTAGCAACAACAGTAAAGTGGCACGTTTCCGCCTTGCCGTCGACGAACGCCGCATGAACGCCAACCGCGAATGGGTCAACGACACACAGTGGTTCACCATCGTGGCATGGGGTAAAATCGCCGACCGCGTCGAAAACAACGTCAGGAAAGGCTTGCAAATCGCCGTTGACGGAAGCCTGAGAAACAACGAATGGACCGACGACAAGGGCCAACGCCATTCCAACATCGAAGTCTGGATCAACGACTTGTTCCTGATCGATCGCACGAAGGACTGAGCATCGGTCTTCGATAACGAAAAAGGACGGCCTTAGCCGTCCTTTTCTTTTTTATCCTGACACCATAAAGACCCTTGGGTCTTTCCACTTGGAATGACGTAATAATTCATTGGTGAAATGCGTTCGGCTACCCACCTGTTCGAGCAGCTCCTTCACCTTGTCGAACTGACGCAACTCGCGGTAGATTTCCGGCAACTCCAGGTCGATCTGCTCATCAGGGTGCTTCTCAAGCAGCGCCAAGAGGCGTTGCAGATTCTCGGTAAAGTCCTTATGGTTTTTGAGGAATAGCTTCTCGCCTTCCAGGATCAACTTACGGTTGCAGTGCCAGACGCCGAAACTCATGAAGCCGTTGAGCAGGTATTTCAGGCGCACGTGTTGGTGGTTACGATGCAAGTCATTATAAGCCCACCACAGGAAACGGCGAAGGTAAATCTCTTTCTTCGGGTCATAATGGCTCTTCTTTAGGAAGGTCTTGTAATGGTTGATCAAAGCCATCTTCCCCTTATTGTCGGAGAAACTGATGCCGAAGAAACGCCACGTGTTCCATGAATAGACCTCGGCATCAGGTTTTTCGTAGGTGATGAAAGGCTCCTCGGGATGCTCGACCCAGAAGCTATGGCCACACGACGGACACATAATCATCTTCTGAGGCGTGGTGATCAGATTGTCGTTCAGCACCTTACCATCGGAATACAGAATAGCCTGATTCACCATCTCGGCTTTCAGGTTGCGGCCTTCGAGCCAAGCCTGGCAATGCGGGCATTGGAAATAAAACGAGTCATATTTCAGCATTCCGAGTCAAGTTTGAGGCGGTAAAAGTAGCTATTTTTTTATTTCCTACCAAAATCGGCCGGGATTTCACCCCATATTTCCGTCTTCCATTTCAACACAGGTACCTCGATGGCGTTTTCGTTGAGCCATTTCTCGGCGCGGGCGACGAGTTCGAAAAGGTAGGCGTTCTTAGCGTTGGGCTGCAACTTGGTCTTGCATTTCTTCTCTCGTACCCACTTCTGCGCATTAACCGAATCGCTGTAAATGGGGTAAGTCCATCCGTTTTTCTTCTGCAGGGCGAGGGCATGGACAATGGCCAAGAACTCTCCTATGTTGTTGGTGCCATTCTCGAAGACGGGGCTCTTAAACAGGTTGTAGGCGTTGGCTGGCTGCACGCCGAAGTCAACGAAGACACCCTGGTATTCCATCTTGCCCGGGTTGCCCGCACAAGCCGCATCCACGGCAATGGCGGGACTGATGGGCTGCTCTTTTGCCTTTGAGAGGTCGACAGTGTGCGCCACATCCTTACCCCAATAGTTGTCGGGGCCTTCTTTGAAAGCGGTCTCGGCACTCGTGCGGTCAGTAAAGCCTTTGTATTTGGCCCCCTTGACCCCCTCGATCTCCTTCTGGCAATCCTCCCATCGGTCGTAGACGCCCGGATTGTGGCCTATCCACACTACATAAAACTTGTTCTTCGCCATGTATGCGGTCGCAAAGTCATCAAATACCCAACGAGATGTTCAAGCCACGGGCGGTGCGCACCAAGTCGCTATCGAGGCTAACGAGGTTAGGCTTGGAAACAGCTTCCTTGAGCGAGACGGCCACCACATCGGGATGATGATAGGCTACCATCTGGCCGAACTGTCCGTTGAGGACCATCTCAAAAGCCTTCACGCCAAACTCGGCTGACAAGACACGGTCGTAGGCAATCGGCACGCCACCGCGCTGCAGGTGACCCAAGGTAGTCTCACGCATGTCGTGGGTGAAGCCTGCCGCCTTCATCTCCTCGATGAAACGACGACCGATGCCACCCAGTTTCTTGTTCTCATAGCCGACCTCGGTGCTGATCTCAAACACCTGCTGGCCATCCTTCGGACGTGCACCTTCCGAAGCAACCACCACGGCAAAGCCACGGTCATGGTTGAAACGATGCTCCAAGCGTTCCTTCACGATGTTAATGTCATAAGGGAACTCAGGCAGCAAGCACACCTCTGCGCCACCTGCGATAGCAGAATGCAAGGCGATCCAACCAGCGTCGCGACCCATCACTTCGAGTACAAAGACACGGTTGTGCGAAGCGGCCGTGGTGACAAGTTTGTCGACGGCCTCGGTGGCAATCTGCACAGCGGTCTGGAAACCGAAGGTGCATTCCGTCGACGAAAGGTCGTTGTCGATGGTCTTGGGCACACCAATGATGTTCAAGCCCTTCTCGTAGAGCTTCTGTGAGATGCGCTGCGAGCCGTCGCCGCCGATGCTGATAACTGCATCGATGCCCATGTATTGCATTTTGCGAAGCATCTCGTCACTGCGATCCACGGTGCTCCAAGTGCCGTCGGCGTTCTTGATGGGCCAGTTGAACGGGCCACCCTTGTTGGTGGTCTCGATGATGGTGCCTCCACGGAAATGGATGCCGCGCACCGACTCTGGTGTCAGCCTGACGACCTCGGTGGGTTCCCACAGGATGCCGTTGTAGGCTTGTATGCTGCCGAGCACTTCCCAATCTTTCTCTTGGGCGGCTCGCTTCACGATGGCGCGTATCACGGCATTCAAGCCTGGGCAATCGCCGCCACCGGTAAGGACTAGTAATCTTTTCATATTCAATAGGTTATTTATGATTCAAAATTCAAAGATTTAAGATTCATCTCAATGCCCAAACATTTTATTCATTGCTTCAAAACTAACCGTAATATCAAAATACAAAGCTTCCAAACCATATTCGTTTTCTTCCAAGTCCATCCTATCATAAGACCGACCTTTCTTCTCCAATAGCGCTTGGCTCTTTGGAGAAAGACCAAACATCCTCATCAAAGCATATTCATCCGAAACACAAATTACATGAAAAGCCGTTTCTTGCGATTCTCCATCACCCGTAGATGCAATGGCAGAATACAGCATTACTACTTGAATATAAGCATTGTACGCCTCTTCTGATTCTTCCCCATACAGTTCAGAATACACATTCTGTTTGTATATGTGGAACCCAAGATTAGTTGGATCTTCATCAAGATATTTTTCCACTATTTCAGCCGCTTGCTTCCAATTCTCTTCCGTAAGAGTATCGCCTTTCAGTTCCTCCTTCAACAAAGCATAAGCAACATGTTCAGACTGGAATGGATCAAATTCAGGTCGGGTGGCTGTACCATAATAGAAATAATGAATTTGTTCCGCAGTCAAAGTCGTATCCGCAGCTTCAAAACGCCTCAACAATTCAGGATAATAGAACTCGCTTCCTTTAGTGTTGATTTCTTTCTTTATTCTTTTATAATCTGGAGTATTTGCGGTAATGCTTGCATCGCCTTTTCGAGTGGCCGTCTTTTTGCTTGTCGAGCAAGAATCAAAGACCAACAAGACTGCCATTGACAGAAATACTACCGTCACAATGGATTTCAAATATCTCATTTTCATATTATTACTTTTTTTTATATTTCTTCCTTTGATTATTGATTATGTAGAGACGGTGCATGCACCGTCTCTACAATTAAATCCTAATCATTTCAAATTCAGCGCAATCTGCAATTCGTCTAACTGCTCTTGGGCAATCGGGGCGGGTGAGCCGCTCATCACATCGCGGCCGGCGTTGTTCTTCGGGAAGGCGATGAAGTCGCGGATGCTGTCGGCGCCGCCAAAGAGCGAGCAGAGACGGTCGAAACCGAAGGCCAGACCAGCGTGAGGCGGAGCACCATACTCGAAGGCACCCATCAGGAAGCCGAACTGCTCCTGGGCCTTCTCGTCGGTGAAGCCGAGGGTGTGGAACATCTTGTTCTGCAAGGTGCGGTCGTGGATACGGATGGAGCCACCGCCGACCTCCACACCGTTCATCACGATGTCGTAAGCGTTGGCGCGGATGTCACCCCACTTCGTCGGGTCGTCGAGCAGAGCCTCGTCCTCGGGTTTCGGAGCGGTGAAGGGATGGTGCATAGCATAGTAGCGTTGCGTTTCCTCGTCCCATTCGAGCAACGGGAAGTCGATGACCCACAGCGGTGCATATTCATCAGGCTTGCGCAGTCCGAGTTGGTTGCCCATCTCAAGACGCAAAGCATTCAACTGCACGCGGGTCTTCATGGCCTCGCCGCAGAGGATGAGCATCAAGTCGCCGGGCTTGGCGCCGAACTTGGCGGCGATGACCTTCAGGTCTTCGGGCGTGTAGAACTTATCGACGGACGACTTGAAGGTGCCATCGGTGTTGTATTTGATGTAGACCATGCCGCCAGCACCCACCTGCGGACGCTTCACGAACTCAGTGAGGGCATCGAGTTGCTTGCGGGTGTATTCCGAGCAGCCCTCGGCGCAGATACCGACCACCAGGTCGGCGTTGTCGAAGAGGCCGAAGCCCTTGCCTTTCACCACATCGTTGAGTTCCACAAACTTCATCCCGAAGCGGATGTCGGGCTTGTCGGAGCCATAGTATTTCATGGCGTCGTGCCAGGTCATGCGCGGGAATTGGCCAAATTCGAGCCCTTTCATCTCTTTAAAGAGGTGCTTGGCCAGACCTTCGAAGGTGTTCAGCACATCCTCTTGTTCCACAAACGACATCTCGCAGTCGATTTGCGTGAACTCCGGCTGACGGTCGGCGCGGAGGTCCTCATCACGGAAGCAACGCACGATTTGGAAATAGCGGTCCATGCCAGCCACCATCAGCAGCTGCTTGTACTGCTGCGGGCTTTGCGGCAGGGCGTAAAACTCACCAGGGTTCATACGGCTCGGCACCACAAAGTCACGGGCACCCTCGGGCGTGCTCTTGATGAGCATCGGGGTCTCGATTTCGAGGAAGTTGAGGTTACTCAAATAGTTGCGCACCAACATGGCCATGCGGTGGCGCAGTTCGAGGTTCTGGCGAACGGGGTTGCGACGGATATCCAAATAGCGGTATTTCATGCGAAGGTCATCGCCACCGTCGCTGACGTCTTCGATGGTGAAAGGCGGGGTCTTGCTGCTGTTGAGCAGTTTGAACTCACTCACCTTCAACTCAATGTCGCCTGTCGGCATATTCGGGTTTTTCGATTCACGTTCGATGACGGTACCCTTGGCCTGAATCACGTATTCACGGCCGAAGGTACGGGCCTGTTCGATGAGTTTAGGATCGCTGTTGCCATCCAGGAAAAGTTGGGTGATGCCATAACGGTCGCGGAGGTCAATCCAAACGAGGGAGCCTTTGTCGCGCACGCGCTGCACCCAGCCTGCCAAAGTCACTTCCTTGCCAGCGTCGGCAAGACGGAGTTCGCCACAAGTATGCGTTCTGTACATAATATTTCTGTTTTTATGATTTCTATATAGAATTAACTTGCAAAAATAGGAAAACCATTTGGAATGGTATGCAAGAAAGCAACAAAATTGTATCTTTGCCCCGTGATTCGGAAAGTGAAACATATTCTCATTACGGCTAGTTTATTGCTTACAGCCTTCCTCGCCCAGCGTTGCGCCAATGCGGTGGCGCCCACAGGCGGACCCAAGGACAACATGCCGCCCGTAGTGGTTGAAGCCGTGCCCGAAAACAACAGCGTCAACTTCATCGGTAAGAAAATCGAGATTACCTTCGACGAATACATCACCCTTGAGAATGCCAACCAAAACGTGTTGATTTCACCGCCATTGAGCGAGAAGCCTGACATCAAGTTGCACAACAAGACGGTTGTCGTCAAATTCAAGGAAAGCCTAGCGCCCAACACCACCTATACCATCAATTTCGGCTCAGCCATCAAGGACTTACACGAAGGCAACCTGTTTAAGGATTTCGTCTACAGCTTCGCCACGGGCGACCATATCGACACCCTCTCTGTGAAGGGAAACGTCTTGAGTGCCGCCGACAAGAAACCCGTCGAGAACGCTTATGTCGGACTCTATGCCGGCGACCTTGACAACGTGTATGACCTGCCCATGAGCGACAAGCCCAATTACATCACTAAGACTGACAAGGAAGGCAGGTTCAGCCTCAACGGACTGGCCGACAAAAACTACCTCATCTTTGCCTTAAAGGATGTGAACTCCAACCTTTATTTCGACCAGCCCAACGAGGAAGTAGCGTTTTTGGACAGCCTGGTTCGCCACAACGACTCCATCAGCCACACCTTGTATATGTTCACTGAGGTGGACTCGACGCAGGTGCTGCTGGAGAAAAAGTTGATCGAAGAAGGCATGCTGCGTTTCGTGTTCCGCCATCCCGCCAAGGATGCCGTCGTCATGACCCCCGAGATGCTGCCCGACACCTTCAACCTCGTGACCATGCATTCCGCCGAATATGACACCATTTGGTGGTATTTCACGCCCAATGTTATGGATAGCCTGTGGGTACAGGTGAAATACGACACCGTCATCAACGACTCATCGCGCTACAGCTTGAAATTCAAGGAGGCTGGTGGCAACAGAAGACGCAAGACAGAACCTAAAAAACTGACTGTCAATAACAACCTACTCAACAGGGTCGGGCTGATACCTGGGCAAGACCTTATTTTGAAATTCTCAGAGCCCATCATCAACTACCAGATGAGCGACTCGGCGGTCTTCAAATGCGACTCAACGGCTTATTATGGCCGCCTCGCCTTTGAGCCTGCTGATGAATATGGCATGAAATACCGCCTCACCACACCTTTCTCGGCCGACTCGAGCTACAGCTTCGAGATCCCCGACTCGGTGTTTTGGGGCATCCGTGGTCGCACCAACGATGTCATTCGTGCCGATTTCCATGTGCTTAAGGACGACGAATACGGCAACATCTACATCACCGTTGCGCCGCCCAAAGGCATGAAACAGGTCGTGGTGCAACTCACCGACGAGAGCGGAAAGGTGTTGAAAGAAGAGGCCATCACCCATAAGCAAGAAGTGATGTTCGACTACCTCATGCCTGCCAAATACAAGCTCCGCGCCATCCTCGATGCCGACGGCAACGGCAAGTGGAGCACAGGCAACTACCACCACCACGCCCTGCCCGAGACCATCCTCGACTACAAAGACCCGCTCGAATTGAAAGCCGGATGGGACATTGACTTGGAGGAAGTTTGGAACCTGGCCAAATAATTAATCATGCAGGGATAAGGAATTATCCGTATCTTTGCAGCCCTATTTTAGAATCAACTTAAAAAGCGAAATAATGATTTACACACAAGAAGTGCAACACCAATGTTGCGTGAAGAAAGGCGCCAACCATCCTTGCGCTCCGATTCCGGAGGAAGGCAAGTGGGTGCGCGTCAAAGATGTGAAAGACATCAGCGGTTTCACTCACGGTATCGGCTGGTGCGCCCCTCAACAGGGTGCCTGCAAGCTGACCCTCAACGTGAAGGACGGCATCATCCAAGAAGCCTTGGTAGAGACCATCGGTTGCTCTGGCATGACCCACTCGGCCGCCATGGCTTCTGAGATCCTGCCTGGCAAGACCGTGCTCGAAGCCCTTAACACCGACCTCGTGTGCGACGCCATCAACACCGCCATGCGCGAGATCTTCCTGCAGATTGTCTACGGTCGCTCACAGTCGGCCTTCTCCGAAGGCGGCTTGCTCGTCGGCGCCTCGCTCGAGGACCTCGGCAAGGGCCTGCGCAGCCAGATCGGTACGATGTTCGGCACCTTGGAGAAAGGTCCCCGTTACCTCGAAATGACCGAAGGCTATTGCACCCGCATCGCCTTGGACGAGAACAGCGAAATCATCGGTTACGAATTTGTCAGCCTCGGCAAGATGATGGAATTCATCAAGAAGGGTGACGATGCCAACGAGGCCCTGAAGAAAGCCACCGGCACCTATGGCCGTTTCGCCGATGCAGCCAAATACATTGACCCACGTAAAGAATAAGGAGGACATACCATGGCAAGAAGAGAAGTGAAATTTGAAAGTCAGGAACGCCGCATGGCCAATGTCCTGAAAGTTTTGAACCAATACGGCATCAAGAGCATCGAGGAAGCCGACGAGATCTGCGAAGCCAAGGGCATCGACCCCTACAAGATGGCTGAGGAGACCCAGCCCATCTGCTTCGAGAACGTGAAGTGGGCTTACACCTGCGGTGCCGCCATCGCCATCAAGAAGGGCTGCAAGAACGCAGCCGACGCAGCCGAAGCCATCGGCGAAGGCCTGCAGTCGTTCTGCATCGACGGCTCCGTCGCCGACGACCGTAAGGTCGGCATCGGCCACGGCAACCTCGCCGCCCGTCTGCTCCGCGAGGAGACCGAGTGCTTCGCCTTCCTGGCTGGCCACGAGAGCTTCGCCGCCGCCGAAGGCGCCATCAAGATTGCAGAGATGGCCAACAAGGTGCGCCAAAAGCCCCTGCGTGTCATCCTCAACGGCCTCGGCAAAGACGCCGCCAAGATCATCAGCCGCATCAACGGCTTCACCTATTGCCGCACCGAGTTTGACTACTACACCGGCAAAGTAACCGTCGTGGAGCGCATCCCCTATTCGACGGGTCTCCGCTCGAAGGTGAACTGCTACGGTGCCGACGACGTCCGCGAGGGCGTGGCCATCCTGTGGCTGGAGAACGTCGACGTGTCCATCACGGGCAACTCGACCAACCCGACCCGTTTCCAACACCCTGTGGCGGGCACCTATAAGAAAGAACGCCTGTTGGCAGGCAAGCCTTACTTCTCCGTCGCCTCTGGCGGTGGCACGGGACGTACCCTGCACCCCGATAACATGGCCGCCGGTCCTGCCAGCTACGGCATGACCGACACCATGGGCCGTATGCACAGCGACGCCCAGTTCGCTGGCTCCTCATCCGTCCCGGCACACGTCGAGATGATGGGTTACCTCGGCATGGGCAACAACCCGATGGTGGGTGCCACTGTCGCCGTCGCCGTCGCCGTGGAACAGGCTATGAAATAAGTAAGGAGTTATTCCTAAGAAAAAAGTCCGGTGCCAAGCATCGGACTTTTTTTGTTATTCTTCATCAGCGAGGATGACCACTCGCATCCCCACAAAGGCGTAGTTTTCTTTCAGTTGAATCAGGTCGTCATCTCTTAGGCGGATGCAGCCTTCGCTGCCGCGACCCGGCACCGAGCTCTCGTTGTTGGTGCTGCCATGGATGCCAATGCCCGAATGGCCTGGCGTCTTCAAGCGCATGAACCAATGGCCGTAAGAAAGAATCGAGCCGCGACCGTCGCCGAAGTCGTGGGTCCATTTTGAGGCATCGGCTATCTCGGTAATGACAAAGGGGTTGTCAGGCGTGCATTCCGGTGTCTTCATATCGCCCTTCTTTTCTTTTTGACCTTTGTTTTTACCCACGCAAACGGGATAATGCACACGTTTGATGGTGTCGCCCTCCACCACCTCGCACACATAAAGGCGATACTCGGGCTTGGAGATGAGGATGAAACAGTTTTTCTTGTCCACCACATCAGAGTATTTGAAAGCTGTATCGGCTGGGATGACGTCGATGGTATCCACCGGCATTTCCTCAACGATGACGGCTTCTTGTTGTTGGGGTTCGCTGCTCGTGGAAGTCCCGCAAGAAGGCAGGGCGAAAAACACCGCCCAAAGGCTGAAAAGGAAGGTCATTTTTTTCATTGGGTTTAAAGTATGCCGCAAAAGTACAGATTTTTCCCTATTTTTGCGGCATGGAAAAAGAAATACTTTTAGGTAAGACCCCAACTGAGATCCAGGAGGTCGTCGAGAAACTGGAACTGCCCAAGTTCACGGGCAAGCAACTGGTGGACTGGATTTATCTGAAGCGTTGCGCCTCGTTTGAGGACATGACCAACCTCAGCAAAGCCTCGCGTGCTTTGTTGTCGGAGCACTACGAGACCGGACTGCAGGCTCCCGTCAAGGAGCAAGTCTCGACCGACGGCACGAAGAAATACCTCTTCCCTGCCGGCAATCATTTCATCGAGGCGGCCTATATCCCCGACCGTGAGCGCGCCACCCTATGCGTCTCCACACAGGTGGGCTGTCAGATGGACTGCCTCTTCTGCGCCACGGGCAAGCAAGGCTTCCAAAAGAACCTCTCCGTGGCCGAGATCATGAACCAGATTCTCAGCCTGCCGGAGTTCGAAACGCTGACCAACATCGTCTTCATGGGCATGGGCGAGCCTCTGGCCAACTACGACAACCTGATGCGCTCGTTGGACATCCTCACGCAGGAATGGGCCTTGGGCTGGAGCCCGACGCGTATCACCGTGTCGACCAGCGGTCTCATCCCCAACCTAAAACGTTTCTTAGAGGAGTCGAAATGCAACCTTGCCATCAGCATGCACAGCCCTTTCCACGACGAGCGCCTCAAGCTGATGCCTGTTGAGAAGACCTATCCCATCAAGGAGGTGATTCATGCCGTCAGGCAACACGACTGGCACGGACAACGCCGCCTCTCGTTTGAATACATCATCTTCAAGGACCTTAACGCCACCAAGGACCACGTCAAGGAAATCGCGCGTCTGCTGGGCAGCACGCGTTGCCGTTTCAATCTGATCAAGTATCACACTGTTCCTGGCATCCCGCTGAAGAGCCCCGACGCCGCCACCATGACCTGGTTCCGCGACGCATTGAATGAAAAGGGTATTATCGCCACTATCCGTGCCTCGCGCGGACAGGACATCGACGCCGCCTGTGGGCTGCTGTCGACAAAGAATACTTTGTAATATATGTTTGTTGAGACGCGCCATGGCACGTCTCAACCCTTTTTAATATACTGGTCCACGCTCTCCACACTGCCCCCAGGTTGCTCCAAAGTGACGAGCATCTCGTTATAATGATTACGGATTTGCGCCCCTTCAACCTGGACGGATTCCCAAGTCTTATCGAAGGTGTCGTCTTTTGTGTCTTTCAGCACGAAAGCATGAGCAAGGTCTCGCGCCATTCGAGGGTAAAGCCCATTTTGGAGGGCAGCACGATAGGCTTCCCTGCGCGGTCGAGGGAATACTGCGGAATGCCGCCGATGACTTCGAATTTCAATTCCAGTTGTCCGTCGGGGCTTTTGACAGTGACGGGGTTGGCGTTGAGCTTTGAGAAAATTCCTAAAGCCAAGCAAAAGAGGATAATGATTTTTTTTCTCATATTATTAAGAATTTATGTAGTTTCAATCTGTACAATTTGGGGATTTGTCAAATCGGGCAATTTCTGGCTGCACAATTTCATTACATCAAATTGTTGCTCTATTTTGTTATTTGTGATTTCATATTGAGTTTTTTATTTTATTTGGTTGTGATAATGTTTGATTTTCACTTATTGCTTATTTTTTTCCATCAATCATTCTTAAATTTTGTATTATTGAGAAACATCTTTTTAACTCGTTCTAGTGTAGTATATTGTGCGCCAGTTCCTTTATATAAAGAAACAAAAGTTGACCAATTATCAATAATACAATCACGCACTAATTTGGCTTCTTCCAAAGTAGAAGTACTCAAAACCATTACACAATCTGAAAGAATGTATTGCCTACCATCTAATAGAGCAATTTTTTTAGGACTAGGATTACATACACGAGGAATGACAACACCATAACCATCAATAGTTTGTTGGCCTCTAGGAAGTACACATTTCAAATTTACAAGTTCTCCATCTTGAATATTCGTAGTATGGATTAGAGGCAATGCTTTCTTACGATTACTATATGCTGGATTTTGCATACGTGTACAGCCACGAACCACGCTTAAAATATTTAAACTAGAAAAATCAGCAATCAAGTCTGTATTGTAGCCTTTCCTTGTTCGATTTCCCATGTAAACCAAAGCAATATTTGGAGAGCATTTATCTCCAAAACAAACTCTCATAGGCTCTTCCAATAAGCAAGCATTATAATAGGTTTGAAGATAATGCCAAGCAGCTCTATCTTTTTGAGAATAAACGCAACTTATAGGAAGTATGGCATAAATGCCACCTTGAGGGGATAAAAATTCCAACGCGCCCATCACAAATGCCATTGCAGTGCTGACTTTGAATTCTTTATTCTCAATATTGATATGCTCAATGCAGCTTCCCTTACACGTAAAAGGAGGGTTGAACATAATTAAATCAAACTTTTCATGGTTTAAGAAATCTAATGCTTTAATAGATTCACTATTACGAAAATCACATACACCCAGTGTCCAATCTGTATTCTCATTAGCAATTTTATCTATGACTTCATTCGAAATGTCAGTTCCGAAAAGTTGAACATTGTCAAACCGTTTCCGCACTGCTTTTAATAAGACGCCATCACCTACGCAGAAATCTATGACTTTAGTTATGTCCTTTTCTATCACATAACTCACCAATTTATCTGCCAAAGGTATTGGGGTATAGTATGAATCCAAACCTTTCATATTAGTTTTCGTCAAATAGTTTTGTCACATTACAGACCAGAACTTTACCAATGCCATCTGTCCTATGTACACTACGTTTGGGATTATCGTATACAATCTCAACTTTATTAGGATGTTTGATTGAATATAGAATCGCGCCAATAGCATGAGGCTTGGTACCTATAGGAGCAACTACCATTTCCGAATCTTTAGTGTCATAGCTCAGTTGATTTAACATCATATAAATATCTACTATCGAATTAGCTTCCGCATATTTAATTCTTTGCCAACAAGTGGTATTCCTTATTTGATTACGATTACCCCATAAAGAAAAATAAGGATAATCAATCCTATATCCAGGCACTCCCAAAACTGGGGTTATTTTGTCATTATCGGGACTTTGATCTTGAATAATCTGCGAAAACCGTCCACCTTCAAAGCCTAGCAAAACAACAAACAATGGCGATTCACGATGTGGAAGGATATTTGTTAAACCTGGCAACGGATATATACCCCGTACAGACTCACTGAGATCTTGGTGGCTTCCCATCTTGCGAAATTCATCCAATATGTATTTTGCAGGTTCAGCATATACTATTCTCATTTCAATGTGATTATCCATCGCATATTTTAAAAGTGGGGCAGCTACTCTACAACTCAACCCCGTGACCTCTAAATACACAATACTATTCTTGTAAGTAGTTAGGAAACTACCTAACTGATTATTACTATGTAATGAAATCACGGATTTTTCTTTACCTACGATGTAAAATGTATCATCTTGGTCATTAAAACATATCTCCGCAAAAACAGTCTGTAAATTGTGGGATTTGAGTGCTTGAGCACAAAAAACACTTCTGTCTTCTGGGTCATGGGCATATAAATAAAGCGAATCGGTCTGTAATATCACTCTATTAATATCATCCCACTCGTCAGTATAGATATAGTCCTGGTTTATCTTAGTCATTGTCTTTTGTATATGAATCAAAATCGAATAATAATAATTGGGTAGGTACTGCATCCTCATCTTCAACAGTGACATTTCTCCTGTTCAATATGCTTGCTACAGCCTCATTGGGCGAATCTATACAATCAAGAATATCCTTTTCTGAAAGTGATAGTTTTCGTTTCTTACGGAAACTATAATCAAAATAAGGCGCAAATATTGGATGTAATTGATACTGAAACTCTTTCAAGCTTTTTACACCAGATAGTTTATTTGATGGCATTCTCACAAGTGCAAGATTCATAACTCCAAGATTCAATATCTCACGCGTTCTATCACTTATTTCTCCATCAATATCAAACTGGACAATCTCTGGAGCTGTTTTGTCACCATCTTTTGCTAAACGTTTGAATACTGTGCCAAGAGATTGTACCAACTGAGTAAGTTGTAAGCCAATCATACAGGAACCTTCCAATTCAGTTAAGTTTTTCCAGCCCACATTTTTGGCAGCTATAGTCTGATGCTCTACTGAAACAGGCATTTTCAAATTAATTTCATTTTCTAAATGCAAACTATACGCCTGATATACTAAAGCCATTAAATATCGAATGTTACCATTAGCCAATTTGATAAAAGTGTTCCATCCTGCATAATATTTGGAGATTTTTGTATATTTACCTTTGTTCAGTTTGAACAACATACTATACTTATAATTATCATAACGCTGATCCCATTCGGTTTGATTGTCTATAAAGTTACAAATTGTCTTCTCTAACGAATCCTGATGTATATCTGCCCAATAAGCAATCATGAATTTATACAAAGGATGAATCCCTAAATTCAATTTCATTGATTTTTCTATCTCCACAAACGATTGATAAAGGGATGTTTTTTCTACATTCAATTTCTCCGCCTCTTCCTCAATAGACATGCTAATTAAAGCCTTTTTTATATCATAATCTTCGTTTTCATCATTTAATTCATTTAGTAGTTTTTTAAGACGAAGATTGCATACATTGCTTGCAAACTCTTCAAATCGATCAGAAGTTTGTGCATCAGTAAAAAACTCCTCAATTCTTGTCAATTTGTAATCCGCAGGATCATTAAGAGATTCCATTTTGTTGTGTGTGTTTTTTACTCGCCAACCCATTTCTCTTACTCCAATTTTTATCGTGTATGAATCTGGTACATGTTTTATAAGTGTATTCATACACTCTTGTTGATAGTCGGTGAAATTCTCATACTCATCAATCAACAAATAAAAAACCTTCCCGTTAAATTGGCGCAAACTCTGTATTTGTTGAGCCAAAATCTCAATTGGCACGCCAGCCATAGACAATTTAGGCAAATTTCCATCTGCAACATTATTAATCTCTGCTTGAAACTCGTACATTGCTTTTTCAACAATCTGGAGAAGATGCTTGAAATCACTTGCAGCGGCATTAAGATGAAGTGATGAAGCAATTAACCTACATGCGTGCTCTGATAGTTCTTCATCATCCTTCTTCAGATTTTTGTGCCATTCCAAAAAGTGAAGCATTTCCCAGCATATAATCAAATTAAAATAATGCTCAAAAATAGCTATCCAATTCTCTTCGTTAACACCTTTGCCGTTAAATGCCCGTACATGATTGGTATTAGCACGATAATAAATGCCAATGAAATTATTCTCATCAAAACGATCAATATCAGAGTTAAGAATTTCATACTGACCGTTATATGACAAACCCCGAAGAACCGTTGTTTTGCCTGTTCCTCTACCACCTTGTAAAACACCTGGATAATTACTCTTCAACACGTTGAAATAATATGGTTCTGTAAAAAACTTAAATATGTCTTTTTTCAACCATTCCGCTTTATAACTACCAAATAATTGGTCAAGCCTTTCTTGGATATTTGCATTCATAGTTCCTATATTATGGTCTTGAGTATACTTTTTTTATCAATGGCTTCCAGTTTGCTGTTTCCCAATAAAAAATTGGAGGACAGGCATCGGGCATTCCGTGTTCAAAAGCAATAGCTAACCCTTGTTCTTTGTAACCCTTGAAATCATTAGGATTGGCACCTCCCGTATGGGGTATTCTCAATACCACGCTCTTGTCTTCAATAAGTTTAATAGCTTTTTGATAAATAATATCGTCACCTCCCCAACAAAGGCAATCTTTGTCAAATAGGCAATGTTGGTTATTGAGCAAATGTATATAAACAAGACCTAGTCCATGGCAATTATTTAGAATTGTTTCATAACCCTTCTGATTGACAATTAGAGGTGAATACACCACACAATGATTATTGGCAACTGCAGTTTCCTGTAATGACTTGTTAGTTGTTTTATTTCTTCTTAAAGTCCAAGCCACCCATGTTTGATGTCCAGAACCAACAAAGTCATCCACAAGAATTACATTCTGCTTCTTATTAATTGCCAATTTCTCTTGCAGTTCCGAATAATTGAGGATCCTTTCTTCTGGAATATGAAGTTTATCTCGAAGCTTACGATTAAAAACATAACCACTATCTGTAGGTTTCAATTCTTCTCCAGGAACAAAACTATACCAACAATTTGTCTTAAAATCATTATCCGTCCACGCTCCTCTTTGACGTTTGAAATAATAACCACATTTCCCAATAACAGTTGCCAACATCTGGTTAATCAACTTATCTGGAATATAGATGAAAAAATCTAATATCCGTTGTGCTATATCTTTTTCCTCTCCATCAGCAAAATTATCCAACCATTGTTCATAGTTCAAATCATCTGCTAAAGGCCATAATTGAGTCTCGCGATAGTATTTGTATCTCTCCGTATCCATTATTATTGACGTTTTATGATAGTAATTTCTTCATCATTTAGCCCATACAACCCATAAACCAACCCATCTATTTCCTCCTCCCAAACGCTTATGTCTGCAAGCGGATTCTCCTTCTTGGCGGCAAGAATTTGGTCAACGAAAGTAATAATTGGACACATATCAGTTTCGAATATTGATTTTGGAATCGGTAACGATGCGAGTTCATCACGTTGAACATGAAGGGTCGGGAATGAAGTTTCATAATACCATCTAAGGGTTTTTGAATTGAGAAGTGCGGCCAATACTTTTAATATAGATTCATTGCAATGTTCATCCTCTATTATAATTACATCTTTCACATAATAACTGTCATTGTCATAAGTCGCCATAAGCCCTCCACCAGTATCTCGAACAAGAACCTTGGGTTGCTCAAATCGTTTTTTATTTCCCGGTCTTGCTGTAGATTTGTTTTTTCGCATTTCTTCAGGCAAATAAATCACATATTCTCCTTTGAAATCAATAATCCAACGGTTAACATTGGCACCTCTAAGAAGTTTCTTACAATGTGGAGACACCATGGGATTGAATGTTAAATACTTCTCATCATCTCCAGTTTTTAACCCAAAAGATAAAGAAAACTTTTTTTCCAAAGGAATTGATTTGTTTTTTATGTGCTCTTTTAATAGCATTGATGTTGACTCTATAGACAAATCAAAAACATGTTTATAGGTCGTATCAAAAACAGATTGAGGTATTCTATTGAACTCTATATTTTCTAAATCAACTTTATCATTTAATATTGCTGAGTTTAATTGATGGTTTGGTGTCAATCCTTTTGTCAATGATAAAATACAAGTCTTAACTGTTGCAGAATCAAAAACATCTTTTGTAAAATCAACAATCTGATTTACATCAGTTTCTTTTAATAAATACAATCGTAATTTTTCAAAACTATCTAATCTAAGCCAACCATCAGATACAATAAAAGTAATAACACCTTTTGTCTTTGCTAATTTAATAGCTCTTTCCAAAAAACAAACATAAATATCGGCCTTTTTCTCGTATGTTGAATAATACCTCCACAATTGTTGTTTCGTTTCCTCGTCAAGATGATGAGGCCGAATATACGGCGGATTTCCAATCACCACATCGAAACCACCATTGTCAAAAACATCTTTGAACCATGTATGCCATAAGAAAAAGTCGCTATTGGCAGAGCAATCAAGCTGTTCCAAATGGTTTAATGAAGCAGTCGTCCCACCAAGGCTGTTTCGGATAAGTGATTTCACCTCATTATTAATGGTTTGTCGCAATTCAGCTTTAGCTGTATGATCGTCAGTAGAGAAATACTGACGCATAAGTTTTTGTAGGTTTTTGCGGTTGAGGTCGCTGTCAAGACCTATGATCAATTGTGGGGAATTTGAAGGTCGTCCAACAGTCCTACCTGCAATACGACTCATATCCAAACCTTCGAAACTCTCCAAAAGGCTATTCCCCTGCATAATTTTGTAATCAAGATTCGGAAGCGGCTCTGGCTTCAGTTCGTCTACAACCAATGCCAGCCAGAAGCGCAACCGGGCAATGTCAATGGCACCCTGCTCAATATCAACACCATAAATATTGTTCTGTATGATTTCGCGTTTCACGGCAGCGGGTGAGAAGGGCTCCATGGATTTTGTGAAACCATACAAAACCTGTCGGGAATGATAAAGCACATTCAGTACACCCATCGGGAAAGCACCCGAACCAATGGCAGGGTCGCAGACCTTCACATCGCGCAACAAATCATATACTTTGGAGGCTGAAGCCTTGTTTTGAAGGGCCTCATCCACTTTTCTCTCCTTAATTAGTCCTTCAATAGCGGTATGTAGTGTTTCCTCGGTATGGGTTTTCAGATATTGGGCAATGCTTTCCTGGCTCATATACTGTACAATCTCTTTCGGCGTATAGAATGCTCCCTTGTCCTTATTATCTTCCAAAAGATTTTCGAAGATGTGCCCAAGCATTTCGGGGTCAACGCCCACTTCGGCATCGTCGGGGTCGTTCTCGTCGATGGTGAAGTTGTACATGGCAAAGAACTCCATCAGCTCCTTGAAATAGTCGTATGGAAAATCAATGTCTAACTTATCCAAACTGTCTTTGTCGAACAAACCGCCGTTGAGATAAGGTATTTTGATGTTTTCGCCCAAAATTTTGTCAGCCAGGTCGTTATCTCGCTTCTCGTTGAGCGTATTGAAGAACAGGACCTCCAATACATCGCTCAACAGGCGGTTGTTGCCCTTGTAGTTTTCAATCAAATTGTTGAGATAATTCTTATCGCCACCTTCCCAGTTTGTATTGTTTACAGGCACACCCATCCAGCATTTCTTTTGCAGGAACTGGAGAAAGACCAATCGTCCGAGAAGTTTCTTCACATAGTCGCGGTTGGCTTTTGATTGCTCACCTATATAGTTGAGGAACTTCCCATATTGGTCTTTGTAGCCTTTGAAAAAGTCCTTGTTAAGACGCTCCACGGAAAATGCCTCCGTAACATCAGCCAGATACACCGAGCCGCTTTTCTTTTTGTTGATCAGTTCCAGCAAACGGTTGGCAGCCGTCGTGCAAGGCTCGTTCTCGCCCAGCAGGAAAGTATAGCGTTTCGGGGCGGTGGCTTTTGTTACAAACTCGCCGTCTTCGTTGAGCGAGGTTTGCTTTGAAACGAAAGTCAAGCGGTAATCGGCTTGGTCTTCAGAATAGTACAACACCAAAGCTCCGTGGGTAATGTCTTGGTCAACATACTTGATGGCAATGTCGCGCAAGCCTTTCCTGTTTCGCGCAATCTTGATGTTGTCGGCCACCTCAAACTTGAACAAGCCT
This sequence comes from uncultured Bacteroidia bacterium, assembly GCA_902786745.1. GTDB lineage: Bacteria > Bacteroidota > Bacteroidia > Bacteroidales > F082 > Limimorpha. The sequence continues at coordinate 396,347 of CADADR010000001.1, read as the reverse complement.
AAGGAACGGCTATCGTCAAGGCGAATCACTCCCACTTGTCCGCCGCTTTTCACCAAAGCCGCCTCAATCTGTATGGGTTTCGTCAGGTAATCGATTTTCAGGAACATCGTTCCAAGAAGGTCTTTCCACTTTTCAAAATCGAACTTCGACGACAATATATGCTTTAATTCTTGCTGGTTCATAGTTGCAATCATTATTGTTTTTTCTTTGTAGTGTATTTTTGGTTGGGATGGTTTAGCATTTCGGGGATGGTGTAGAAGAGTTTGCCTTGGGCTATTAACTTGTTTAGATACAAATACCTAACGGAAGAAGTTTTTCTATTTATTAGTTTTGCTATTTCCTTAAGCGATAAAGGATTCCAATTACACAAATCTATAATCAACCTTTCCATTTCCTTGGGATTAGTACGCTTGCCCAGTTGTTTTATTCTTTCTTTTAATTCCAATGGCAAATGGTCACCTCTACTATTATGGCTATCACCTCTACTATTAAGGCTGTCACCTCTACTATTAAGGCTGTCACCTCTACTATTAAGGCCGCCACCTCTACTATTAAGGCCGTCACCTCTACCATTTTCTTCGTTAGCTCTACTTATTTCTCCGTCACCTCTACTTATTTCTTCGTCACCTCTACTTATTTCTCCGTCACCTCTACTTATTTCTCCGTCATTTTTGCCAATATGAGGCTCTAAATTCGGCCCAGCAATATAATAAGCATTTCTGCTTTGTCCCTTCAGCTCAAACAAACCCATCTCACACATACGATGAAGGTCAACCGTTGCTTTTCTAGATGTTATATCACTATTTAGTTGACGATAAGTAACGTTATCGATGGCACCCAATTCACGGATGAAAATCAACGACAACTTCTGTTCATTATTCAATTCATATTTAGCAAACAACGAAAGCCATTCGATATCGTCTTTCCCCAATAAATGATGGAACAACAAACGAGTCGTGAACTGGTTGTTTTCCCTGCTTGACTCAAATGTTGGAGGCATCAACTTCGCCTTTTTCATCTGTTCACGCATTGTTTTGATGCCTGAACCTTTGGTTTCAGCCAAGTTGGTTTCATGGAAAATCGAACTTACATATTGATTTCTCAATTCGGAACCAGGCTCACCAAGATGTTCGGGCGATTTCAAGGAATAACCTGGATTTGTGATTTCCAAACGATTAGAGTATCTAATAATTTGAATGGGTTGGTTCACCCGGAACGAACGGTGAATGAATGCGTTGACAATAGCCTCACGCAAGGTGTCATTTGGAATGTCAACAGGTGTTGAAGCTTGCAGGTTGCCGTCTTTAAGTTCAAAGCCTTTGGGCAGGTCATCTGTTATTGCATTCAATGCACGGTTGACCAAAAGAATAAATGCTCCACGCATGTCAATCGTCGATTCGAAACGCTTATCAGGATTCTCTACCCACCTGTTACCTGAAACACGAATATAGTCAACCCTTAACGCAGGCATCAGTCGTCGCAAAGCCATAGATTTTCCAAATACAATTAGCCCTGTATAAGTAAGGACAAAAGATCCTGATTTGTCTTTCTCACAAGCCCGCAAAGCCAACAAAAGATTAGTGTCGTCGTAGGTCAATTCTTCGGCATTCGGATTAACCTTTTCTCTCAATTTTCTATAATATGACACGGCATTTTCATCAATGTCTTCCAAACTTGATCCTTTAACTATGGAACAATCGAAACTTTCCGCGGAAGAATAGAAAACCGGCATGTCGTCTTCCGTACATTTTTGGTCTGACGACCCAATTCGACGATAAGCCCCTTGTGGCAGACCCCTTTTCTCAAAATATATAGGTTTTTGTGAAGCGGGAGCCTCATCCACCCTCACCACAATAACGGTTTTACCATCAACAACCTCTGTTTCAATTTGAGGACGAATACGCACATTAAAAACCGATGCACATTGGTTGGCAATATCGATTTGAACCTTGTCGGGATTTGCAATGTTTTCCGGCTCATAGATGGGAAAGCCGTTGTTGTCAAAACCTTTTCTGACTGCACCCAAAAGAAGATAACCGCCATCCAAATCAGGCTCGTTGGCAAAGGCGCAAACGGTTTCCATGATGCTTTTCCCGATTTCGGAGGCTCGCTTCGCCTCAATTCTGACATTTTCATCATTAGAATTCAAATCCTCAAATAATTCCTGTGCCGTTTTCATAGTTTACTGATTTTATGAATTAAAACTCTCCGAAATGATGATTTCGGGATGGACTTCCTTTTTTGCTTGAACGATGCTGCTGTTTGCCGCCTTGGATTCGTTCAAATTGACGGTATCCAAAGGATATTCAGAAATGATGTTTATCATTTTCTCCAAAAGGACAGCGGGCTTAATCGGTGTCTTTTTGACAGATGTCTTTAACTTGTTTACATCCCTTTGCAACTGCTGGAACTTACCCGTGGTAATGGCGCGTTTGGCTTTGTGAATCAGTTCGGTTTCCTCATCGGTGATATTGGGAATGCTCAAAAAACCGTCCAAATAGGCAATGGCCTTTTTCTCGTTCGGACCTTGCGCAACATTCACTTTGCTTGTCGTGGCTTTCGTATCCTCTTCTTGCTCCGCAAAGGCTTCTATCGCTCTTGCCACCTGCTGATGGTGCAGGTCGTGAAGCGGTATGGACTTTTCATCGACTCTTGCCTCAAACTCCTTCACGGCTTCAAGGAATGACAATTCTTCAATACTCCCATCCTCGCGCACAAATGTAAAAGCATCACGACGGTTGTTACGGATAAAGGTCAATGTGCAATGCCGCTTGACCTTGTCTTTCCTACCCACACGCGCACGCAGAGGCAGTTTGGCAATAGACTTTATCAAGTCAGGATCGTCTTCCTTGATTTTACGCAACCACATCAGATAACGAAGTTTCTCGTCGCGTTCCTCGTCAACATCCTTGTCGAAAAGGCCAAAGGTCTCTGGGGTTTCGTCTGTGGAATAAATCTGGCTGTCCTCACCCAAAGCCGCATGGAAGGCAAAAAGCTTCATCTTTGCCTTTTTCTCTAACTCAATGTCGTTGTTGACTTTGGCGGTTGGGAAGAAATTGAAAATATAAATCTTACTGGCCGTGCTACCGATACGATTGACACGCCCAATGCGCTGCATCAGTCTCGTCGAGTTCCAAGGTGTGTCATAGTTGACAATGATATTTGACCTGTGAAGATTGACACCTTCGGCAAGCACTTCTGTAGATATGATGATGTCGAAATCGTTTTTCCTTTCTCCCTCATAATTGGCATCAAAATTCGCTCGCAACACTGGCATCATTTCATTGCGATTGGCACTTTGAACGGTCAGCAAACGAGTGTAGCCTTCTTTTTTCAAAGCATCCGAAAGATATTTTGTCGTTTCTTTGCTTTCGGAAAAAACCAAAAGTTTACCCTCGTTGTTGATAGCCTTGTCAAACAGCCTGTTTTTCAGATAATCTAGAAAAATATCCAATTTGGGGTCATAGTCGATTTTGTTCCAAGCCTCAACAAGTTCTTTCAACATCGCATCATCTTTCTCCAATCCTTCTTTGAAACCTGGCAAAAAGTCACTAGGACTGCAAATCTCAATGGTCGGGTCGGCATAGATGGCTTCATTGATCAATTTAATCAGTTCCTCTTCTTTGCCATTGCCGAGCAATTCGTTGACTTTCAGGTTTGGAGCAATATAAATAGTTCCTTTTTCAAACATATCCAACATCACTTTGTTGGCTTGATAGTACCTGTTGAGCGACTGCTTGAAAGCGAAAAAACTGCTGTCAATGCGCTTGACCAGCAAGGTTTTCATGATTCCAGCCAACTCGTCTGAAATCCTGTCCGCATTTTTGTATTTTTTCTTCTTATCAGGATTGAGATATTTGATGGCTTGGTACCGGAAATAATTCAACCCAGTTTCTTTTCCTTTCAAGTAAATCAGCGTTTTGTCATACAGTTGCTCTAAAGTCGCATCGAGTTGATAATAGATTTTTTCTGGCGATTGAACATCTGGAAAAACGACACCTTGTTCTAGCAAATCCTTCCTATAGGCTTCATTTTCCATCAAGTCTGTACGGGTACGGCGCACGGTCAGCGGCTCGACCACTTTTACGCGGATTTTTTCATATATGGCCTTGATTTCCTTTGAAATCAGTTCCATATTCTTTTCTTTCTTGAGTTTATTGTATTTCTCAATCTGCTCACGGAAGAATCGCTGCAAGTTGCTTTCTTCCAAGGTGCTGTCCTTTGAATCTTGAAACAGATAGACCAGATTGGCAATGTCTTCAGGGCGATTGTTCAAAGGTGTCGCCGAAACAAGCATTACTTTTTTGTCGTAGTATCTTCCATCGGGATATTGTCTTCGTGTCTTCGTCTTACAGATTTTCTGGAGTTCATTATACATGCTTGCCGTATCCGACCTAAACTTATGGGCCTCATCTACAATTACCAAATCATAAAGCCCCGCATCCTTGATTTTGTGCAGGCTGCCATTGGTGACAATCTTGAAGTTATCAATCTTAAAAGTGGACAAGGTTTCTTCCCAATTCTCCTTCAACGCAGGCGGCACAATCACCAAAGTATGCGAGCGATATGTCGGGAAACCATTGGAAAAGAAAAACTTCTTTGCAATCAGTGCCGCAACCACTGTTTTTCCAAGACCAACCACATCGGACAAGAAAAACCCGTTGTGTTTCATCATTTTGGCATAGCCATCATTGACAGCATCCACCTGATAGGATAACTTTTTATAGCCCTTGGGTAAATCCGAAACCGAATTGGGATCAAAGTCAATGCTCTTGCCAAAATACTCCAACAAAAACTTCAAGTATATCTGATAAGGTGTGAAATCGGGATTCAAATAGGATTCTTGTTTTATCTTCTCAACATTGCTCAAATCGATTTCCACTGCCTCCTCCCAAAGCCTTTCAAAGGTTTCTGTGGCAAACTGAATATCATCATCATAACGAAGTTCAACATTGAATTCGAAGTTCTTTTCCAACCCTGCTTCGGTTAGGTTACTAGAACCTGTAATGACAGAGCCATAACCATGCGGATGATAAACTTCTTCCCTGAAAATGTAAATCTTGGCGTGAATATTCTGCTTGGGGTGGATACGCATTTCAATCCGACGTGTCATAATGTCCTCAATGAATTGATACATGCCTTCTTCCACTTCCTTATCATATTTCGCTTCCTGGATGTTTTTCTTGATTTCCTTGAAGAACTCTTCTTGCGATTGCTCCGCATTGGGATTGAATAAAAGACCCTGCTGATTAGCCTGATAAGTCAATTTGTCCACATTGATCCCGACTAAAAACCGGATTTTCGGGGTTTGCTGAATGAATTTCCTGATCCTGAAATATCCTGATGCCCGAAAGTAACCGACAAGCGCATCAAAGAAATGCACTTTCTTGTATTTTAAAACGCCTTCTATCTTTTCAAGAAGCGTGTTTTGGCTTTCGTTTGTAAAGAAATTTGTTCCCATAACAATCAATTTATTCCCCAAATCCTTACATCCTAAACACACCAAACTGCTGCGGCGGGAAGGGTTGGTTCAAGGAAGCGGCGATGCCTAAAGCCAATATCTTTCGGGTGTCGACAGGGTCGATGATGCCATCGTCCCAAAGTCGTGCCGTGCTATAGAACGCCGAGCCTTCGTAGTCGTATTTGGCCAGGATTTCCTTTTTCAGTTTCGCTATTTCATCAGTCGGTACCTCAAGGCCCTTGTATTTGTATTGGTCTTCCTTCACCGTAGCCAACACACTGGCTGCCTGCTCGCCACCCATAACGGAGATCTTGGCATTGGGCCACATGAACAACAGCCTCGGGCTGTAGGCACGACCCGCCATGCCATAGTTACCTGCGCCAAACGAGCCGCCGAAGATGACGGTGAACTTGGGCACGTTGGCATTGGAGACGGCGTGCACCATCTTGGCTCCGTCTTTGGCAATGCCGCCCTGTTCATACTGCTTACCCACCATGAAGCCCGTGATGTTCTGCAAGAACACCAACGGAATGTTGCGTTGGCAACACAACTCGATGAAGTGGGTGGCTTTTAGTGCCGACTCCGAAAACAACACGCCAAAGTTGGCGATAATGCCCACGGGGAAGCCCATGAGATGAGCGAAGCCGCACACGATGGTAGTGGCATAGCGCGACTTGAACTCCTGGAAGCGGCTACCGTCGACGATGCGGGCGATGATCTCACGCGGGTCGACGAGCTTGTGGAAGTCGATGGGGGCAAGACCATAAAGGTCGTGCGGGTCGTATAAAGGAGCCTCTACAGGCAGCATGTCCAGTTTCTGGCGGTGCGACTTCTCCAAGGTCTTGAAGATGTTACGGCAAATCTGCAGGGCGTGTTGATCGCTCTCGGCCAAGTGGTCCGCCACACCCGAAACCGATGTGTGCATCTCGCCGCCACCCAACTCCTCTGCCGTGACCACCTCGCCCGTGGCCGCCTTCACCAAAGGTGGTCCACCGAGATAGATGGTACCTTGGTTACGCACGATGATGGTCTCGTCACTCATGGCTGGCACGTAGGCACCGCCAGCGGTGCACATGCCCATCACGATGGCAATCTGTGGGATGCCCATAGCCGACATACGCGCCTGGTTGTAAAAGAAACGGCCGAAGTGGTCGCGGTCGGGGAAGACCGTGTCCTGCTCAGGCAGGAAAGCGCCGCCGCTGTCGACCATATAGACGCAAGGCAGATGATTCTCCATGGCAATCTCCTGGGCACGGAGGTGTTTCTTCACCGTGTACTGCATATAGGTGCCGCCTTTCACCGTGGCATCGTTGGCCACGATGACAGCCTCTCTGCCTTGAATCACGCCGATGCCAGTGATGATACCCGCAGAGGGGAAGTCGTTGTTATAGGTGCCGTAGGCCGCCATCGGCGACAACTCCAAGAAAGGCGTGTTCGGGTCGATAAGCAAGTCGATACGTTCGCGGGCAAGCAGCTTGTTGCGTTTCTTGTGTTTGGCCACGGCCGCCTCGCCGCCACCCTGCATGGAGGCCGACATCGCCTCACGGTATTGCGCCATTAAAGTGAGGAAGTTCTTTTCGTTCTGACGAAACTCCTCAGAATCGGTGCGTATATTGGATTTTAGTACCTGCATAGTGCTTCGATTTTCAAGCACAAAAATAGGGAAAAAACCGAGAATGAAAAGTAAGATTGAAATAAATCTCCTATCTTTGCAGTTTCATTTATGATGAGGTTACTGAGTTAATCGAAGTAAAGATGTCAGAGAAGAGCTCAAGCAGACGCCGTGTGGCAAGTTCCTATTTCATGTCGATGATGAGTATCGCGTTGGTACTCTTCCTCTTAGGCGTGTTTGCCTTGCTCATGATGCATGCCCAGAAACTCTCCAGCCACCTAAAGGAAAACATCGGTTTCGAGGTGGTGATGAACAGCAATGTGAAGGAAGCCAGCATACTCAAACTGAAAAAGGAACTCGACGAGATGCCTGGCGTGAAGTCGACGGAATACATCACCAAGGAGGAGGCCATCAGCCGCTTAAGCGAAGACCTCGGCGAGGACTTCCTGCAATGGCTGGGCAACGAGGAGAACCCCTTGCTGCCCTCCATCGACGTGCGCTTCAATGCCGACTATGCCAACAACGACAGCCTCAGCATCATCGAAGCGCAACTGCTCAAAGACCCCAACGTCAAGGAGATCTACTACCAGAAATCCATGGTCAACTTGATCAACCAAAACGTCAAACGCATCGGCTTCGCGTTGATGATAGCCAGCGCCGCCTTGCTCTTCATCGCCATCGCGCTGATACGTTACACCTTGCGTCTCTCCATCTATTCCAAGCGCTTCCTGGTGCGCAGCATGTTGTTGGTGGGCGCCACCGCGTCATATATCCGTAGGCCTTTCATCAAGAGTGGCATCACCCAAGGCTTCTTCGGCGCACTGATCGCCGACGCCATGCTGGCCTTGCTCCTCTATGGGCTCATGAAACGGCTCCCCGAACTGGCCTTAGTTCAAGACTATAGAATTATCATCGGCATCTTTGTCGGCATTATCGTGTTGGGCATCCTCCTCGGCGGACTCTCCACCCGCTCCGCTTTGGGTAGGTACCTCAGAGCCGATGTCGACCAACTATATGCTTAAGGGTCCCTGAGCCTGTCGAAGGGCCCGCTATACAAGACAACAAACACAACATAATATGGCAAAAGAAATAAAGAAAAAGGAAAACCTCGAAACCACTGACGAACAGAAAGTGATGCCCTTCGGCAGACAGAACTATATCATCGTGCTCATCGGCATTGCGCTGCTGGTCTTAGGCTTCATCCTGATGTTGGGCGGCGGCTCCAACGACCCTGATGTCTTCAACGAGAAGATGTTTGACTTCCAACACATCACCCTGTCGACCATTTTGATTCTGGCAGGCTTTGTCGTGGAAATCATAGCGATATTCTGGAGGGGTAAGAAATGAGTTGGATTCAAGCATTAATCTTGGGTATTCTTCAAGGCCTGACGGAATATCTGCCCGTCAGTAGTAGCGGTCACCTTGCCATCGGCCAGGCCCTCTTCGGCCTTGACGACGGCTCCTCGAACCTCACCTTCACCGTCCTGCTCCACGTGGCCACCGTGCTCAGCACCTTGGTCATCCTGTGGAAGGAGATCGTCTGGATCTTCAAGGACCTGTTTGCCAAACAGTCGTGGCGCAAATATTGCAACCTGAACGACGGCACGAAATATGCCTTCAATATCCTCATCTCCATGATCCCAGTGGCCATCGTCGGCTTCTTCTTCAAGGACAAGGTGGAAGAGGTCTTCGGCTCGGGTCTGCTCATCGTGGGCATCATGCTCTTGGTAACTGCCTCGCTGCTCGCATTCTCCTATTTCGCCAAACCGCGACAGAAAGAGAACATCAGCGGCTGGCATGCCTTCATCATCGGTATCGCACAGGCTTGCGCCGTGATGCCGGGCTTGTCGCGCTCGGGCAGCACCATCGCCACGGGCTTGCTCCTCGGCAACAAAAAGGAAAAACTGGCCCAGTTCTCCTTCCTGATGGTCATCCCGCCCATCCTCGGTGAGGCTTTGCTCGATGTCAAAGACATCTTTGAAGTCGGCTTCAGCCAAGCCATGGACGGCATCTCGCCCGTTGCCGCCATCGTCGGCTTCCTTGCCGCTTTCATCTCTGGCTGCTTCGCCTGCAAGTGGATGATCAACATCGTGAAGAAAGGCAAGCTGATTTGGTTTGCCGTGTATTGCGCTATCGTCGGCATCGTTGCCATAATCTTTGCCTGATGTTTAACTTCGAAGAAGGCGAGGTCATCCTCATCGACAAACCCCTGGACTGGACGTCGTTCGACACGGTCAACTTCATCCGTTCCTTGCTTAACCGTTGCTACGGCATCCGCAAGCTAAAGGTTGGTCATGCCGGCACTTTAGACCCATTGGCGACGGGCTTGCTCATCCTCTGCACGGGCAAGATGACCAAGCAAATCGACAACTACCAGGCGCAGGTGAAGACCTACACGGGCACGATTCTTTTAGGCCAGACCACCCCGACCTTCGACTTGGAGAGCGAACCTAATGCTTTCTTTCCCACCGACGGCATCACGCCGGAACAGATTGAAGCCGCACGACAGCAGTTCATCGGCGACTTGAAGCAATACCCACCCAAATATTCAGCCATCAAGATCAAAGGAAAGCGCGCCTTCGACTATGCACGCTCCGATGAAGAGATAGAGCTGAAAGCCCGCGATGTCCGTATCGACGACTTTAAGCTGAGCCTCGACCGCTTCCCCGAACTCGACTTCGAGGTCACTTGCAGCAAAGGCACCTACATCCGCAGCCTCGCCAACGACTTCGGCAAGGCCTTGGGCAACGGTGCCTGCCTCACCTCGCTGCGCCGCACCCGCATCGGTGACTTCAAGGTTGAAGATGCATGGCCCCTCGAGAAACTGAGACAGCACATTGTTGACACCGGCGATGCCTATAAGGCATGGAAGAAAGAACAAGAAGAAAAAGAGCAAAAACAAGGCTGACAATCAGCCGATTAAGAAAAAAACTTGACAAAACTTTCGTCCTGCATTATCTTTGCACCCCTCAATACAGCAATAGATATCAAACTAACTATACAATGAAACTCTCACAATTCAAATTCAACCTGCCCAGCGAATTGATTGCGCTGCAACCTACGCAAAACCGCGACGAGGCCCGCTTGATGGTCGTCGACCGCAGAACAGGTAAAATCGAACACCGCGTTTTCAAGGACCTGGTGGATTATGTTAAAGACGGCGACGTGTTCGTCATTAATAATACTAAGGTGTTTCCTGCCAAGCTCTACGGCGAGAAGGAAAAGACCGGCGCCAAGATCGAGGTGCTGCTGCTCCGCGAGTTGGACCACGAGAGCCGTCTTTGGGACGTGCTCGTCGACCCGGCCCGTAAGATCCGCATCGGCAACAAGCTTTATTTCGGCGATGGCGACGAGCTGGTGGCCGAGGTCATCGACAACACCACCTCGCGCGGCCGCACGCTGCGTTTCCTCTACGACGGCACCTACGACGAGTTCAAGAAGACCCTCTCTTCGCTCGGCCACACGCCCATCCCGAAGGAACTCAACCGTGAGGAACGCCCCGAAGACGCCGAGGACTTCCAGACCATCTACGCCAAGGTGGAAGGTGCCGTTTCGGCTCCCACCGCTGGCATGCACTTCAGCAAGATCCTGATGAAACGCCTCGAGATTGTGGGCGCCTCTTTCGCCGAGCTGACCCTGCACCCCGGCATGGGCAACTTCCGCGACATCGAGGTGGAGGACCTCACCAAACACAAGCCCGACTCGGAGGAGATGTATATCGACGAAGAGTGCTGCACCTTGGTCAACGAGGCCAACGCACGCCACAACAACGTGTTTGCCGTGGGTACCACCTCGCTGAAGGCCCTCGAAACGGCTATGACCATCGGCGGTAAGATCAAGCCCTACAAAGGCTGGACCAACAAGTTCATCTTCCCGCCTTACACCTTCTCGGTGGCCAACTGCATGATCACCAACTTCCACCTGCCCAAGTCACCCATGATGATGGAGGTGGCCGCCTTCGCTGGCTACGACGTGCTGATGAAAGCCTATAAGGAAGCCATCGCACAGAAGTACCGCTTCTTCACCTATGGCGACGCGATGTTGATTATTTAAATGAGGAATTGATAATTGAGAATTGACAATTGATAATTGAGAATTTTTAAGAATTACGATAATGAACCAAGAAGATTTTTTCAAGAAGATAACCGCTCATGCGAAGGAATACGGTTTCATTTTCCCTTCGAGCGAGATTTATGACGGACTGTCGGCTGTCTATGACTACGGCCAAAACGGCGTGGAGCTGAAGAAGAACATCCGCGAGTATTGGTGGAAAGCCATGGTGCAGATGCACGAGAACATCGTCGGCATCGACGCCGCCATCTTCATGCACCCCACCACCTGGAAGGCCTCAGGCCACGTCGACGCCTTCAACGACCCGCTCATCGACAACCGCGACTCGAAGAAACGCTACCGCGCCGATGTGCTCGTCGAAGACTATATGGCCAAGATTGAAGACAAGATTAATAAAGAGGTGGAGAAAGCCCGCAAGCGCTTCGGCGATGCCTTCAACGAGGAGCAATTTGTGACCACCAACCCGCGCGTTCTCGAACACAAAGCCAAGATCGAGGAAATCAGCCACCGCCTGTATGGCGCCATGGAAAAGAATGACCTCGACGCCATCAAGCAGCTCATCCTCGACCTGGAGATCGTCTGCCCCATCAGCGGCACCCGCAACTGGACCGACGTGCGTCAGTTCAACCTGATGTTCGCCACCAAGATGGGTAGCGTGGCCGATGGTTCCGACACCATCTACCTGCGTCCCGAGACGGCACAAGGCATCTTCGTCAACTACCTCAACGTGCAAAAGACCGGCCGTATGAAGATCCCGTTTGGCATCGCCCAGACCGGCAAGGCCTTCCGTAACGAGATCGTGGCTCGTCAGTTTATCTTCCGTATGCGCGAGTTCGAGCAGATGGAGATGCAGTTCTTCGTACGTCCTGGCACGGAGCTCGAGTGGTTCCAACACTGGAAGCAAGAACGCCTCGCTTGGCACCTCTCGCTGGGTCTGCCCGCTGAGAAATACCGCTTCCACGACCACGAGAAGCTGGCCCACTACGCCAACGCCGCCACCGACATCGAGTTTGACTTCCCCTTCGGCTTCAAGGAGCTGGAAGGCATCCACAGCCGCACCGACTTCGACCTCTCGGCCCACGCCAAATACTCGGGCAAGAAACTCCAGTACTTCGACCCCGACACCAACGAGAGCTACACGCCTTACGTCATTGAGACCTCCATCGGCCTCGACCGTATGTTCCTCGCCATGTTCAGCAATGCCTTCACCGAGGAGAAGCTGGAAGACGGCTCGGAGCGCGTGGTGCTGAAGCTGCCGGCCATCCTGGCACCTTACAAGGTCGCAGTGCTGCCCTTGGTCAAGAAAGACGGTCTGCCAGAGAAGGCCCGCGAGATCATCGACTCGCTGAAGTCCGACTTCATGTGCCAATACGAGGAGAAAGACTCCATCGGCAAGCGTTATCGTCGTCAAGATGCCATCGGCACGCCGATGTGCGTCACCGTCGACAACGACACCTTGGTCGACAACTGCGTCACCGTGCGCGACCGCGACACGATGCAGCAGGTGCGCGTCCCGATCGACAACCTACGCAGCATGATTTTCGACGAATTGAAGCCGAAAAAATAACACAATTTGCCTTGTAGAGACGCGATTAATCGCGTCTCTACCAACGCAACAACATAGACAACCCCATAGACAACGGTTGGATTTCGATTTTGCAACAAATTGAAATCCAACCGTTTATTTTTTTGTATCTTTGCGACATGATAGACAAGGCCCCGAAAGGGCTTGACAAGTTGTTTTTCGTTTGGAGAAATGCTATACTTTTGCAATGCAAACCTCAAAAACGAGACAATAACAATTAAAAAACATAATGCCATGAAAAAGTTATTCGTAATTGCCGTATTAATGGCCTTAGCCATGAATGGATTCACACAGCAAATCCATTTTGATTTTGCTGAAACTATCGAATCAGGCCAAACCTTGTACTTTCTGAAAGGATACTACGGTCCACAAGATGTAATGGTTACCTATCCTTGTTATCATGATACCATTATCTATAATTCCTCAGGAGCTTCTACACAAATAACAACCTTTTACTATGGTTACGAGGAACCTTCTGGAGATTTGATCATACCCTCGACCATAACACATGATGACACGGTTTACACAATCACCACAATAGGATACAATGCTTTTTGGAAATGTACAAACATTACATCTCTGACTTTACCTAACACCTTAAACTCTATAATCCAAGGAGCTTTTGCAGGTTGTACTGGCATTAGTGGTGAGGTGGTATTTCCTGATGCGGTTACTCATCTTGGGGCTGATGCTTTTCGAACTTGTACAAGCCTGAATTCTGTGGTTTTTAACGATTCATTACAAACAATAGGTAGTAGTGCTTTTAAAGGATGTACTTCCCTGGAACATATTTCCTCATTTCCTGAATCATTGACTAAAATATACCACAAAGCATTTTATGGATGCAACCATCTAACAAGTGCGATAGTAATCCCCCCATTGGTTACCAGAATTTACGAACAAGCCTTTTACGGTTCTCACATCACTTCTTTATTTCTTTCGGAGGGAGTAACGCACATAGAAAGAATGGCTTTTGCGGGATGCCCTATAACTTCTTTACACATGTCCTCCAGTGTAGTTTCAATTTATTCTGGGAATCAAGGCTCCTTCTATGGTTGCAACAAATTGGAATCCATCACCGTTGATGAGGCCAACCCTGTTTTTGACAGCCGTAACAATTGCAACGCCCTGATTGAAACCGCCACAAACACCTTGCTTCTGGGCGGCAAAAACACTGTCATCCCTGATGGCGTAGTGTCAATCGGCATATATGCATTTTATAGATGTTACGATTTAAAGTCTATTATTATCCCTAATTCCACCCAAAGCCTTCAATCTGGTGCTTTTGCCCTATGTGACTCTTTAGAAACAATCGTCTTGCCTTCTTCGATTTCTTCAGTTGGCGATGGCGCATTGAATTGTTGTGGTTTAACTTCCATCGTAAGCAAGTCTCCCACCCCACCAACTGCCTACAATTCTCAATGGGAATATGGATATAATAATAGTTTTTTGAATGTGAATCATGATATACCTATTTATATTCCCATTGGAACAACGGAAAACTATCGCAGCGCACCAGGCTGGGATTATTTCAATAACTTCATTGAATCAGAAATCAACCTCGAAGGCGAATGGTACTACGAAATCCTCAACGATGACGGCAGCATCACCTACCAGCATTTGGAATATGCTGCAGACACCACTATCGGCACCGAAAGGCCCAAAATCATCGTCCGCACCAACACCATCTACGACCGCGATGCAATTACCACCGAGGTGACACACGAATATGTCTTTGAGCGCGATGGGAAGGTGTATTGGTGGAACAAGGACTTGGAAGAATTCACCACATTGTACGACCTCACTGCCGAGGCAGGCGACGAATGGGAAATCAAAGTGGGGACGGAAACGCTTACGATGCACGTGGACAGCGTGTGGCATCATGAATTCGACGGTCGGTCCTACCGTATCCTACATGTGAGTGATGCCGACAATCTCTTCACGGGCGACATTGTGTGCGGCATCGGCCACCTCGCCAGCTTCTTTCCCGAAAAACTGATGAACCGAGGCAAAAACTACCGCGTGACTGGTTTGCGCTGTTATTGGGTCGAAGGAAACCTGATTTTCAAAATTAACCGCGACGACTGCGACGCCATCTATGCCGAACTGCATAACGGCATTGATGAGGACGGCCCTTCGACAGGCTCAGGGACCTTTACAGTCTATCCTAATCCCACCGATGGCGTTTTGACCGTTTCTGTACGGCTGCCACAATGTGACAGCCCTACAACGGGACAAACCGCCTACCGCATCACTAACCAGATGGGACAAACCTTGCTGACTGGCAACATTTCAGCTGAAACCCAACAGATTGACATTTCAAAATTGACCAAGGGGATGTATTTCATCAGCGTGGGCAGACAGACCGTGAAATTTGTTGTAAAATAAACCATCAAAAACCTAATACCATGAAAAAGTTACTTGCAATCACAATGATGTTAATCTTGGCCATGAACCTGAACGCTCAAGATGTTTATTCTGTTGGCAGCTACAATGTGAACAATGGAACCATAGCAGCACTATACAAAAACGGCAACAGGCTTTACACAGCACATATTCCCAACCAAACTTCCAAGGCAACAAGAGTCACTTGCAATTCACAAGGCGATGTCTTTTGGTGGGTCAACTTTTACGATTATCCAGATGGCACCTACAACCATACGGAAATACGCTTAAACGACCATGTCTATGCCTCGAACGAAAACCATAGGGAAGTTCATATTGCCGATATGTACTGTCTCAAAGACACCGTATACTATGCCGGTTATCAATACAATGAAGACTCCGTGTTGGTGGCTACAGTATGGAAAGGAAGCGAATTTGAGACACATTGGGTTATGGGTGACGGTGTTCATCCGAGCTCCATTGCCTTTTCTGATATTGACAAACGGACCGGCATTCCTTATTTTTGTGGCTATATCATTGACGACAAGAAACGCGCCGCCATTTGGAAAGCGCAAGAATTGCTTTCCACATTTGAACAAGACTCGATTTATGAAGCACCGATAACATCTTCATACGCATCCCAAATTTCTGTCGAAAATGGTCATGTATATACGATTGGCGAGTTTGAACAACAAGGTTTTCCTATTCCTGCATTATGGAAAGACAATGTATTGGTACGTTATGTTCAGCCTTATTTCGATGTCCTGCACTGCATTTGCGCTTTTGATGACTCCTATTATTATGGATATACAAGTCGTTGGCAATACTATGACGCAATATTAAAAGATTATAATTCTGAAGTATTACAATTAGAATACGCCTACTGCATCCAATCGACTTTCACTGACATTTATGTGCTAGGCAAAGACTTTGACAATAAATTCTACGTTTGGAAAAACTTCGAAAAGCAATGCCAAATCGAAAATTGCAATGCCCTATACGATATGTGTGTGTTCGACCCGTTCTTTGAGCCTCATTCCGAATGGTACTACGAAATCCTCAACGATGACGGCAGCATCACCTACCAGCATTTGGAATATGCTGCAGACACCACTATCGGCACCGAAAGACCCAAGATCATCGTTCGCACCAACACCATCTACGACCGCGATGCAATCACCACCGAGGTGACACACGAATATGTCTTTGAGCGCGATGGAAAGGTGTACTGGTGGAACAAGGACTTGGAGGAGTTTACCGTATTGTATGACCTCACTGCCGAGGCAGGCGACGAATGGGAAATCAAAGTGGGGACGGAAAGCATTCTGGTGCATGTCGACAGCGTGGGCTTGTTTGAATACGATGGCGAAAGCCACAAGATGCTCCACATCAGCGACCAAGACAATATTTTCAACGGCGACATTGTGGCCGGCTACGGGCACATGACCAGTTTCTTCCCCGAACGGCTGATGAACCGAGGCAAAGGCTATCGCGTGGAAGGTCTGCGATGCTATTGGATTGGGGACGAACTGGTGTATCACGATGGCGATGAGGACTGCGACGCCATCTATGCCGAATTGCATAATGGTATTAATGAGGACGGCCCTTCGACAGGCTCAGGGACCTTTACAGTGTATCCTAATCCAACAGACGGAATTTTGTTTGTACAGACGTTGCGCGCAACGTCTCTACCGGACCAAACCTACCGCATCACCAACCTGATGGGACAAACCTTGCTGCAAGGCCGCATTTCGGCCGAGACCCAACAGATTGACATTTCAATATTGCCTGAGGGGATGTATTTCATCAGTGTGGACGAAACGACACTGATATTCGTGAAACGATGAAACCAAAAACCATAATCATCAGCGTGTTTCTGGCGTTGGCAATCCTCACGGCCTGCCATGATGAGACGGGCTATTTCCGAGAGGCGGAGGCTGGCCTCGAACAAGGGCGCCAGCACATCGCCGACAAGCAGACGGAAGCCGCAGCACAAAGCCTGAGCCAGGCGCTGCTCGCCATCGACCGCTGCGACCCGACGAAGCCCGAGGTGCAACGCCTGAAAGGCCTGATCGAGGACAACCTCGGCTTCGCCTACTGGAAACACGAGCTGTTCGACGAAGCCCTGCCCCTCCACACCGATGCAGCCCAACTGTTTCGCGCCTTGGGCAACGACACATTGTTGATGAATGCCCTGCGAAATTGCGGTCGCACTGCCGCCTCATTGGGCGACATCGATGCGGCACAACAGCACTACGACGAAGCCTTGCAACTCGCCAAGACACTGAACGACACAGTAATGAAGTGCGAACTGCTTTTGGACTCGAGCCTCGATGTGCTGATGGCTAAGGAAGACTATGGGCAGGTGATAGAGCGTGTCGGCCAAGCCTTGGCCCAAGGCGCCGATGCCGATGCTTGCCACCTGACCTTGGGCTTAGCGCATTACTATCTGTCGCACGACAGCATCGCCATCGTCCATCTCAACGAGGCCACCCACAGCGACAAGGCTGGCGTCCGCATGTCGGCCTACCAAAGCCTCCATTACCTCTACCAGTTTGCCGGCGACTACAAGAAGGCCCTTGAATGTCACGAACTGTTCAACGACAATATGATGCAAGCCGATCGCGAGCACCGCGGCGAACAAATGCAGCACATCAAGGCGGACTATGACCTACAGATGCAGAAAAACAACCTTGAAGCTGAGCAAAAGCTGCGGAGCCTCTATCTCTACCTCATCCTCGGCGGCTTGGTCGTGGCCTTGGCCATAGTATTGCTGCTCCTTCGACAAAAAACACTCAGTGCCAAGTTGAAAACCGAGGAGATGAAGAACCAACTTGAGCTGGAACTGAAGAAAAACAAGGTGTATGTGACCGCCCTCGCCCTCACCGAGCAGATCACCGCCTCGACCCTCGACTTCAACCTCAATGAAAACGAATGGGACGACTTCGTTGACCTCATCGACAAGGTCTACAGCGATTTCACCAAACGACTGTTGGAGAAATATCCTACGCTCACCAAGAGCGACCTGCAAATCTGCTGCCTCACCAAGCAGGGCTTCAGCAACCAGGTCATCTCCATCCTGATGAACCTGCAAACCAACAGCTACGCCCGCCGCAAGTCGCGCATCAAGCAGGAAAAAATGAACGGATTGGAGGACGAACGGAGTTTTGAGGAAATCATTAATGAACTATGACGGTAACCACCCTTACGGCTATGTCATTCCGAGGATTTTGAAGGCATAGATACACTCGCCATTTTGGCTCGGTATGACATGCCTTCAAAATCCGAAGCGAATCTATAGCCGTAAGGGCAAACAAAAGCTAACGCACATTCGCCTTCAAGCGGTCGGCGATCTTCTTCTTCAGCTCGAAGTACATCTGCTCCGTGTCGTTGCGCTTGTTGGGCTTGTAGAGGTTAGGATACTTGCACGACTCGATTTCGTATTTCAGATTGTCGAACGGTCCTGAGATCTTCAAGCCGAGTCGTACGGGCAACGGCGATTGCGTCACCGAAAGATGGTATTCCGCGTTTTGGTCGAGGGTCTCACGGCCGTCCACCGTGACCTTATATTTCCCAATGGCGATCTGCGAAGGCCACAAGTCGATTTCGTTCTTGAAGGCGGTGAGCTGCACGTCGAGGCTGTCGACACGGTACTGGCCGTTGGTGCTGATGTCCAACATGTCGGTGATTTTGGTGAAGGCAAACTTGTCGTTCACGGTCAGGTTCTTGCCTTCGATGTCGGCAGCGGCACGCAACGTCGAGATCTTGGGCTCGTAGTTCGACTTGAGGTTGGACTCAGCACCGATGTGGAACTCGGCCTGTCCGTCGAAGGTCTTCAGCACAGGCACCAGCGTGTCGATATAAGGAATCATATGCAGCAGGTCGTTGATCTGCACATTCAGCAGATGGAAGTCCATGGCGAGGAAGAGGTTGTTCTTGCGTGGCGACTGGTACATGGCCGTGAGTTGCATCTCGGCGGCTTTGTTGGTGAAACCAATCTCCTGCAGGATGAGCGTGCCGTCCTTCACCGTGGCCGTGCCTTTCAGGTTGTTGAGGTCGAAATTGCCAGTGATGGCTCTCTTGGTGTTAAGGATAAAGCTGAAGTCGATGCCTTCGGGGACCATGAAGGGGTCATCCTCCTTGTTCTCTTTCGTTTCGGCAGGCTCGGTGTCGGACCTTCCCAGGCCGTTGGTGAGGTCCATGATCTCATTGAGGTCGAGGTGGTTTGAGCTGAGCTGCATCTCACCCTTCATCAGGTTCTTATGGTCTTCGATCCACTCCTTGATGCCGACCACGCTACCTTGCAGGCTGAAGTCGGACTGCCCAATGCGTAGGGTGCTCTTCTTGAAGTCGAGTTCGCTGGAGTTGAACAGGAAGTCGATATTGTTGATGCGGATGTCCTCGTCGAAGTCGGCCACCTTCAGCGTGGCATTGCTGAGCATGAAATCGGCCGAGGGATTCCAATGGTTGAGGAAGTCGTTCTTGTTTTTGTTCTCATTCACCGAGGCATCGACCTTCAACGCGTTGCTGTTCAAGGCATAAGCCTTGCCCATATTGGCGACGATGTCCTTGCCGTCGAGGGTGATGCGTGCCTTCAGCCCTTTGACGCTCTTGTTGGGCGTGGTGGCGATGGTTATATTAGGTGTGTTGAGATGGGCGGTGATGGTATCGTAGACCACATCCAAGTGGCTGAACTTGAGGGCGCCATCCAAGAGCATCTTCTCAATGCCGCCTTTGAAGTTGTCAGCACTGAATTTGATGTCGGGGTTCTTCATGTCGGCGTCGAGGGTCTTGCCCATCTTGGCTTGCATCTGGCTGGAGCTGAGGGCGACATAGGCGCCTTTCTTGCCTCTTTCCTTGGCGGAGGCAGGCAAGGTGACGTTGGCATTCAACACGGGCGCAGTCACATGGATGGTGTCCATGTCGAAGGCAAAGCCTTTGACCTTCAGGTTGGCCTGAGCGAAGAGCCGGTTGAGGTTGTAGTCTTTCAACGACTTCATCAGCTGGTCGAGGGTGCAGTCGGTATTGAGGTTGAGGTCGGTGCGACCAGCCAGCTTGATGTTTTTCGGGAGGAAGGGTTTTAGATCGGTCATCGGCACATCGCCCGTCACGTTGAACTTGAAGCCCAAGTCGCCCAACAGGTCTTTGACGGTGCCTTTGGCGTTGAGGCTCGACTGGTTGAACTTGGCGTTGAGGCCGTTGACGACGAAGTCGCCTTGTTTCTCGTTGAGGTTCAAGGTCAGCAATCCGTCGAGGTCGATTTTCGAGAAAGGATAAGGCAGCGAGGGCACATTGACGGTGGCATCGTCGGTGGTCACCTTGGCAGTGATCACAGGCATGAGGCTGTCGTTGACGGTGCCCACCACCTGTGCCTCGGTGATGTTCAGCTTGCCACGGTATTCTACGCTGCTCAGCGACTTTTGCAGGTTTTGAGGCAGGTAGGTCAGCACGTCCTCAATGAGCAGGGTGTTGGTATTCAAGGCCAAGTCGAGGTTGATGTCGCCGTTGTCGGCAAGGGCTGCATCACCATCCACATTGATAAGGTATTGGTTCAGACCGATTTGTGCCTTATCGAGATGGCCTTTCTTTTCTTTGAGGCTGAACTGCAAGGGCAGATTGAGGCTCAGCGTGTCGTGCTCCAGATAGTCTTCCTTGAGGTTGAGGCAGATGTCGGGCGTGGCCAGATTCAAGGTTCCGGCAATCTGGTCCATTTGGGTGACGTTGCCCTTGAAGTCAAGGTTCAGGTCGTTGACGGCAAGACGGATGGAGTCCTTCTCGAAGTTCAACGACTGGGAACGCATGTCTAGGTCTGCCTCGATGTCCTTTTCCTTGAAATTGCCGTTCAAGTCGAGATCAAGACCCAGGGCGCGGGCTTTCATCCCGTTGCGCGCATCGGTATAGAGCGCATTGGTATTTTTCAGCTTAACCTCTTCTATGTCAACGAGATAATCGAATGAGGACGAAACGGTGTCTTTTTCTTTTGAGTTGAATACGTCGAAGTTGTTTTGGCCGAGTGTATCGGTATAGAGGTTGACGAGGGCGTCTTCGAGGATGCATTTCTTGATGACGATCTCTTTCTCTTTCAGCAGTTTCTTGATGTCCAAGGCGACGGTCAGGTTGTCGATGTTGGCCAAGGTGTCTGACGGCGAACCCTCCATCGGGTTGATAAGAGCGACGTTCTCGATGTCGATGCCCACGTTGGGGAAGGTCTTGAACAGCTGGAGGTCGGCCTTGCCAAGTTGTATCTCACAGTTGACGAACTGCGGCGCGTATTTCTTGACTTGCTTGGTGAGCCAGCCCGACGAGGTGACCAATAGGGAGGCGACGACCGCCACGATGAGGATCAGGCCGACGAGCGACGCCAGGGTGATGCCGGTGATTTTCAGTGCCTTTTTCATGGTTATTCCACTTTCGTGAGATGATGCGTTGTGCCGTAGTCGTCGTGGTAGACGAGTTCAGAAGAGGTAAGGGTTGAGACGGTATAGATCTTGGGCACGATGATGAAAGCGCCTACGTGTTCGTGCTTCAGCGTGGCACCGGTCAACGTCCAGTTGAAGAGTTGTGCCTCCTCTTCCATGACATCGTCTTGTTCGTCCCATGTGGTGCCATTGGCCTTCACGGTGTCGCCATTGGGAAGGATGCGTTCGAATTCGGTCTCATAATAACGCTCAAAGACAGTGCCTTCCTGCCACTTGCCGTAAAGCAAGTTGACGTCGAACTCGTCTTTCGGTATCCCGCCGCCACATGAGGCCAGCCCCAACAGCAGGGCAAAGAAGAAGGCGACGTTCAGACGCGGATGTTTATTGATGACACGCATATTGACCATTTTTTCTGCAAAAGTAAGATTAATTTTCTATCTTTGCATTGACAATACAAGAATTATGCCTAATCTCCATCTCGCCTATATCCAAGCCGACCTCCGATGGGAGGACAAAGCGGCCAACATTGAGCGTTTCGGCCGTCTGCTGGAGCAAGTGCAGTCTGGCACCGACCTGATCCTCATGCCCGAGACGTTTACTACGGCCTTCCCTGTTGACCCGAAACAATTTGCCGAGAAAGAAGACGGACCAACGATGCAATGGCTTCAGAATCAATCCAAAGCAAAAAATGCCGTCATCTGCACCACCTTCCCTCTCGTCGTCGAAGGACACTACTACAACAGCCTTGTGTGGATGCGTCCCGATGGCAGCCATGAACTCTATTTCAAGCGGCACACCTTCACCATGGGCGGTGAGGATAAATTAGTGGAACGCGGTGACAAACAGCTGATTGTGGAACTGAATGGCTGGCGCATCAGGCCGATGGTGTGCTACGACATCCGTTTCCCCGTGTGGGCAAGAAACCGCTATGCTGAGGGACGTTATGAATACGATTTGGCCTTCTATCTCGCCAATTTCCCCGACTCGAGGATGATTGTTTGGAACACACTCTTAGTGGCTCGTGCCATCGAAAACCAAGCCTATTGGGTGGGTGTGAACCGCGTCGGCGACGATGCCAACGGCCTGCATTACAGCGGCGAGTCGCAGGTCATCAACGCCCGTGGCGAGGTCATCTCCAAGGCCGAGCCTTACCAAGAGGCCGTGCTGCACTGCACCTTGGATTACGAGAAGCTGCAACATTTCCGGCAGAAAT
This sequence comes from uncultured Bacteroidia bacterium, assembly GCA_902786745.1. Classification (GTDB taxonomy): domain Bacteria; phylum Bacteroidota; class Bacteroidia; order Bacteroidales; family F082; genus Limimorpha. The sequence goes on along the minus strand of CADADR010000001.1, from coordinate 373,601 downwards.
TCCCTTTGGGACCGGACTGGGACTCGTTTGAGATAAACATAAAGTGACAATTCTCAATTGTCAATTATCAATTATCAATTAACTATGCTCTCTGTTTTCTCCGACGGATATTACATGAAACAGGCTTACCAAGAGGCTCAGCAAGCCCTTGAGGCCGACGAGATACCCATCGGCGCCGTCGTGGTGTGCAACAACAAGGTCATCGCCCGCGCCCACAACCAGACCGAGACGCTCAACGACGTGACGGCCCATGCCGAGATGCTGGCCATCACCGCAGCGGCCAATGCCTTGGGCGCAAAATACTTGGATGAGTGTACGTTATATGTCACCTTGGAACCCTGCCCCATGTGCGCCGGCGCCTTGTGCCACGCCCATATAGGCAAAGTGGTTTGGGCTGCCGACGACCCCAAGAACGGCTTCTCACGCTTTGGCAAGATGCTACATCCCAAGACGAAGACAGAAACCGGCGTGATGCACGACGAATGCCTCGCCTTGCTGACGGACTTCTTTAAACGGAAACGATGAAAAGAAGGTTCCCGCTAAGCGGGCATCTCTGTCGTTATTCATCCTCCTCTTTGTTGGACTCAGGCAATTCCTCTATATCGGCAGAAGAAGCTTCGGGCTCTGAAACCTCATCATCCACTTTGCCTTCTTCTATTTCCTTTATGGTTGAAGGAATCTTTTGTCTTGGCGTTTCACCAGGGTTTTCATAGTAGCCTGTTTTTTTCTTGGTGTATTTACGGATCACGAACAAGAGTGCTGCAAAAAACAGCGCCACAAATGCTTCCCAGAATTCCGTAAAATATTTCCAGACCACACTCAATAGTTCTTCGATACGATTCTTTTTCCTGTCTACGGAATTCACTTCTACAGTCACCGACAATGTATTTGTCCATTGGGTGCCGTCAATTTCTGAAAAATCCTTGGTTGGAGAAAACTCTACTTTTGCGCTAACCTTAAACACTCCTATTTTTTTAGGTTTCAAGGAAAAAGAAGCTGCTGTGCTACTTAAGGGGGACACAGTGACAATTTGTGGCGTATCAGGATCGAGGATGAAATCAGATGCACGAGGAGTTATGCGAGCGTATTTGCGAACATCGGCAGGCGCAACAAAGAGAGAGTTGTAAACCTCTGTTGAGTCTTTCTCCTGAAGGGTTTCGGGCAACCCTATCCGAACCGTCATCTGGCCGTCGCTATCTTTATCTATAAGTTGAGAGGCTCCCAAACGAACTTCGTATTTATTCTTGTTAACGGTTGAATTGTCTCTTTTTTCGCCACCGGGAGCCGGTGCATAACACAAAGGACCCCTGTCAGAAGAGGTCTCTTCATGGACAATGGTTGGCTCATAAGGATCTTGATCATCTACAAGGGCAGGCGTTTCCTCACTTGTGCATCCGACCACTTCTTGTTCTTGTTCGGACGGTTTTGGCGAACAACCGACAATAGCCATACTCAAAAGAAAGGCTATGGCGATTAGTTTTATAAGATGGCTTGAGCTCATATTATTTGGTTTTGGCGTTAGAGGTCTTAGTCTTCAGATATTTCACTCATCATGGCGCGATAGGCCGAGAACACATTGGCTCGCGAGAGGTAACCCAGGTACTTCCCTCCTTGGATGACGGGGATGTTGTATTTGCCCGATTTCTGGAACTTGTGCACAATCTCCTCCATGGGCTCGTCGGGGTGGATGACATAATCGGGCAGCACCGCATAGTTCTGGATCGATTGGTTGTAGTGACTCTCATCGAAGAGGATGCCGCGCACGTCGTCGAACAACACATGCCCGCAGAAGAATCCTTCCTTGTCGACCACAGGAAAGATGTTGCGCTTCGACGACGACACCAAAGGCAACAGGTCGCCGAAAGTGCAATTGGGGTCAATGGGGCTGAAGTTGGTTTCGATCAACTGATTGATGGCCATCATGTTGAGGATGCTCTTGTCCTTGTTGTGTGTCACCTCCACGCCCTTCTCGGCCACGGCATTGGTATAGATGGAGTGGTTGAAGAACAGCCTATTGATGGCGTAGGCCAAGGCCGATACGATCATCAGCGGCACGATGAGTGCATAGCCATTGGTGATTTCGGCGATGAGGAAGATGCCCGTCAGCGGGGCATGGAGCATGCCTGCCACCAGGCCGCTCATGCCTACGAGGGCAAACTTGGCTGGGTCCAAGTCACCGATACCCAAATAGTTGACCAATGTGGCAAAGAACAAACCCGTGAAAGCTCCAATAAACAAAGCTGGTGCGAAGGTACCACCCACGCCGCCTGCACCAAAGGTGAAGGCCGTGGCAAATGCTTTCAGCAATATCATGCCTGCAAAGAGGATGATGACCACCAAATCCATGTTCTTGAACTGCGCAAACCAGGGGTTGCCGAGCACGGGGCTGTAGTCGCCGCGCAGAGCCGAGTTGATGGCTTCGTAGCCCTCGCCGTAAAGTGCGGGGAAAAGGAAAATCAAGATACCCAATAGCGATCCACCGATGAGGAAACGCATCCAGGGCGACTCCACCTTCTTGAAACGCTTCTCCACCGTGAAGGTCACCTTGAGGAAATAGGCCGACACCAGACCTGCGAAAAGGCCCAGCAGTACATAATAGAAGGCATTGGAGGGGATGAAGCCTTCGGCGATGACGGCGGGATACTCTACCGTTTGGCCCAAAAACCAATAGGCGGTCAGGATGGCGACAAACGAAGAACAGATGATGGGCACCAAGGCGTTGAGCGACAGGTCGATCATGAACACCTCGAGGGCGAAGACGATACCCGTGATGGGGGCCTGGAAGATGGCCGCCAAGGCCGCCGCGCCACCCATGCCGATGAGCAGGATGGTGTGCTTATAGTCGAGTTTGAGCAGTTGCGCGATGTTGGAGCCAATGCTACCACCCGTCGACACGCTGGGACCTTCCAATCCCACCGAACCGCCGAAGCCGACGGTCAAGGCGCTGGTGACAATGCTCGACCAGGTGCTGCTGCGATCCACCTTGCCTTTGTTTTTCGAGATGGCATAAAGGATGCCCGGTATGCCATGGCCGACATGCTTCTTCAAGATGTACTTGCAAAACAGGATGGTCAGCAAGATACCGATGGCGGGGCAGATGAAAAAGAGGAAATGTGCATATTGACCTTGAAAATTGAACACCAATTCACGGATGCCGTGGGCCAGCTTCTTGATGATGACGGCGGCGGCTCCTGCGAGGAAGCCCGTCGGGATGCTGAGCAACAGCATGAAGCGGCGATCCGACATATGGGTCGCACGCCAAGTGTTGAATTGGTCAATCCATCCGTTGAGCTTGTCCTTAAACACTTCTCTCTCTTTTAGGCCGCTAAAATAGGAAAAAGTATTGAGTGAATTGAAAAGAAACAACTTTTTCAGTATTTTCGCAGCATGAAAATCGTCAGCTACAACGTGAACGGCATCCGTGCAGCCATCAACAAGGGCCTGCTGCAATGGATCAACGACTACCAACCCGATGTGCTCTGCTTCCAAGAGCTCAAAGCCACGCCCGACCAAATCCCATTGATGGACTTCGAGATGATGGGCTATCATCACTATTGGTTCCCAGCGCAGAAAAAAGGCTATAGCGGTGTGGGGCTCATCACGAAACAGGAGCCTGACAACGTCGTTTATGGCATGAACGAACCCTTGTACGACAGCGAGGGGCGTTTCCTCCGAGCCGACTTCGGCGACCTCTCGGTGGTGAGCGTCTACCATCCCTCGGGCACCACGGGCGACGAGCGCCAGGCCTTCAAGATGGTTTGGCTCGACTTCTTCCGCAACTATGTCAATGCGCTAAGGAAAGAACGTCCCAACTTGGTGCTCTCGGGCGACTACAACATCTGTCATGAGGCTATCGACATCCATAACCCCAAGTCGAACGCCAACTCGTCGGGCTTCCTGCCCGAGGAGCGCCAGTGGATGACCGACTTCTTGAGCGACGGCTACATCGACACCTTCCGTCATTTGGTGAAGGAGCCCAACCACTACAGCTGGTGGAGCTTCCGTGCCGGTGCCCGTGCCAAGAACCTGGGTTGGCGCATCGACTACCACATGGTGACCGACAACATGGAAAGCCGCATTGCCGGCGTGGGCATCCTGCCCGAGGTGATGCACTCCGACCACTGCCCCATCGTGCTCGATTTGAAATAAAGATTTTCCTATTTCAGAAAAAAACCGTACTTTTGCAGCGTTTTCATGGCCTAATAGTTCAAGGGATAGAACGGAAGTTTCCTAAACTTTAAATCTAGGTTCGAGTCCTAGTTGGGCTACAGCACAACGAAAATCCCTAATTGATTTACTATCGATTAGGGATTTTTTTTGGCGGGTTTAGATTCCCCTTAGGGGACGGGGTGTTGCTTGTTTTGTTAACCGCTAGCGGCAGAAGCGGTTGCTCGATGGTAACGCTTGCCACCGCCGCTTTGAACGTTTAGGGCATCTCTATTCCTTCACCACCTTGTCGGTGAACACCTTACCGTCCTGCAGCGTGACCTTCATCACGTATTGCCCTGGGGTGAGTCCTTGCAGCTCTATGCTTTCCAAGTCTTGTGTTTGCTTTCGAACGAGGCGGCCTTGCAGGTCGTAGAGCTCGATGCTTTTAAGCTTTTCTGGTGCAAGTATATGCAAAACGTCTTTGACCGGATTGGGGTATATACAAAACTCTTCGGTGATGATGATTTCATCAGTTCCCACATAGCCATCGGAGTTGACTTTAAGGGCAAAAAGGTCATAATGATTGTCTTTGTACGCCCCACCAACAACGAGGCACCCGCCATCCTTGGTGGCCATGAGGTAAGTGGCTTGAAGAAACTTTGATGGGTGAGTGTAGGAGTGTTGCCATTTTACATTGAGTTGAGGGTCAAGTTTAGTGAGAATAAGGTTGTAAGGCGAAATATCGGGGATCCAGCCGCTATTACCATAACAACCGTGATAAACGGACTCCATAGAAAGAACGTCGTTTTTTGCCATATCAATGGCGTTGAATGAAACAGGGACTTCAACGGTGTCGTTTCTGCTGCCTATGACCAAATAATCTCTTATTTCTCCTGACATATCAGTTGAGAAAAGGATGGTTGAACGATCCCTATCATAAAAATGACCCGAGGAGGGATGATACCATGCTTCTTCAGCCCTGTCCGTAAACAACAAGGTGGTATCATTAACAAGTAAAACCGTTCCATTGGCACTTGCATGATGCAAAACTGCGTATACCGTATCACCCTCCTGCTGAGTTATGTTCGCATATTGGTGTATGGTGTCGAAAACAAAACTGTCATCAAAGCCAAATAAACGCATACATAGAGTAGCATACCCCTGTGCGAGGTATGAATTTCTATAGTCCCCAAAATAGTTTCCCTCAGGGAACTCGAAGATGGCATTGATCATGATGGCCGTTCCACATCCGCTGGTTTCCTCGTGGAATTTCGTCAATGTTCCGTCCAAAGCTATTCTCATGTACAAACGATGAAAACCATGTTGGGCGTTTAGCGAAGCCGCATATAGAAAATCACCCTCTTTAGTCATAATAGCACGTGTCATGTTGAAACACGCATAAACACTAGGCAATTCCACTTCTATCCGTTCCGAGATGTTCAGGTCTTCATCAAAACGCAGAACATAAGGTTTACAATCCGACATGTTAGACTTGCAAATGAAACCAATGGCATAATACCAACCTTGTGCTGACGGGTCATGATAAATTCCGTCGACAAAGGAAACGGTATTCTCGTCGCTAATAGAGACTCTTTTCTGGAGTGTGCCATCATCTGAAAGCTTGACCAATTCGCCTGGACGGTTGTAGTAATCGTATGCAGCCACAATAAAACCACCAGATTCGGTTTCGATGACAGAAGAGGCACACAAGGACTTTTCCCCATAATCATAGAGACTAAAGAAGCCTTGCTGTTGCGGAAAGGCAACAGCCAATGGCATCATAAACACTATGAACAGTTTTATTCTTTTCATGGATTAATAATCGGGTCCCGTTGTCGTGCAATTAGGCTTCGCATAAGTATAGAAACAGAAAAACATGTATGGATGATTAATAGAAACATAACAATCCACCCTACAGGTGTAATCAATAATAACCCTGTCATCAGGAAGCGGAAGCTCGTTATTCATAATTGAAACAAAATTATTATAGTAATACAGCATTTCAGGATACTCAATGCAATGATCATATGTTTCATAACCATTGAAATCATTGGAATCGTACCACAAGCGATAACCTTCGTTATAATGATTTACATTGGGGTCAGTTTCAGGATAATCGCTTGACGTAAAAACATCCGCATACTCATTTGTATAATACAACCTTCCCTCATTGCAATCTAAAATGCCCATATTATTCCTATACACTTTCTCAATAATTGTAGTGTGGTCGTCTCCCACGCAAGTTCCGTCACATTTTCCAAGTAAATCCCAGACACGCCAATTGTCTGTCGAATCAATATTTGTCTTTAACGAAGTAGGTTTTAACCCTCGCGTTACAAGAATCAATTGAACATCCGCCGTATCGTCATCTTTTGCATCCTTGTTTATAGAACACGTGACATATAGCACACTTTTTTCCTCAAAATCAATTTTTTGAAAAGTTTCCAAAATTCTGTAATAAGCCTCTTTGTATGTTTTGGCCAATTGCGACAAATCTACCGTTTCTCTTATTGTGTTTAAAACAATGTGAAATGTATCTCGTTGAAGCTGATTGGTAACATAATTGGCATCCCCGAAATCGAAGTTTAATAAATTTCCCAAATCTTTCTCAGCTTGTATAAGACTAATAGTTTCTTTACCTTTTTCAGCCGAAAGCATCTTCTTTTTGAACGAAACGAGATATTCATCCATGTCGTCAGCAGATTGTACCGTTTGTTCCATGTTGTTTGTTGGGCGTTCCTGTTTTTCTTTCTTGCATGACACGATGGCGACCGAAACAAGGGTCGCAACTACCATCGCGAGGATGGCAAGGGTAAGTTTTCTCTTTTTCATTTTGCTAAAATTTTAATGTTTAACGATTTAGTGAATTGATTATTGTTCAGTTTCTCTCAAAATCCCCATCAACATAGCCGTTGGCGCTGTTGAGCTCGACGGTGTAGGTGCCGCTGGCCGCAGAAGAGAACGGAATGATGACTACGGTTTGCACATCGGTGTTTACTACGGTGTTGTAGACCAAGCCGCCTAAACTGTTGTAAATTGAAACGTTTACGTAGCCAAAGCTTTGGTTGAATCCAATATAAACGGCATCATCACTAGCGCCAGCTACGATGGCGTTGGGACCAACACCTAGCATCAAAGTGCCTTGTAGATTTATCTCTTCATAGCCTTGAGGAGGATCTGCGATCTCCAACTTATTAATTTCAATAGGTGTTGGGGCATTGTTTACGGCTTGCACATCCCCGAAGCAGAGCCCTAAAGCACAGAGTCCAATGATGATGAGCATGTTTTTTTTCATAGTTGATTAGGTTTTAAGTTTGACAAACGATTTGATGAAATGCATATGATTTGATGACATGCATGTCGTGATATAATTTCACGATGCAAAAAAACAACAATTAAGGTGGAATACGAACCCCATTACGAACTTTTGCCGTATGATTTGGTTTGCAAAATGTTGTTAATGTGAAGGATGTAAATCTCTTGATTACGAACTTTTTTCGAAAGCTTACAATCTTATTTGCATAATAAAACAAAGAAAGAGCACGGCGCTTTAGCTGTTGTCATGCCTTGTTTCTTCTTTTTTCTGCATTTTCTTCCTTGCTCCGTTACGCCACTTGTCAACAGTGTGAACACTCTTGTTGAACATGGCGGCTTCGTCTTCGCGCGACACATTGAAATAAGACAAGATGAAATCCTTCTGTTCCATCTCTGTCAGGTCGGGGTATTGCAACAAAAGGCTTTCCCTTACGTTGGGATAAAGTGCATCAAACACTTTCATCAAGGCTTCCCAATGTTCATCACCTTCAAAAACGGCCTCGTTGAGGGCTGCCAAATACGCTTTTTCTCCTTTATTGCCCAAATAGATGTCCAACTTTCGCATGATGAGCGCTTCCTTGTTAAGCGCATCCGAGAGCGTTTGTGCATAGCCCTTACATGTGTCATGGATCTCTTGATATTTTTGGGATAATTCTTGAAATGCTTTTAGGTTGGTTTCGTTTACCATCGATAGATCTATCATCTGTTTTTCGGTGGTCTCTTGTTTTTGTTGCAACTCTTTGTTTTGTTGCGTAAAATGAAACAAGTTGGTTTTCGCTATAGCCTCTTGCTTGCGGATTTTTGCCAGACGTATTAGTGAAATTGCCAATGCAGCCAATCCGATGATGGTGAATATGGCAAATAAAGTGATGATATGTTGCCTTCGAAGGAGTTCTTTGTTTGTTTCATTCTGAAGGCTTTCATAGTCAAATTGCTGTTGAATTCTATAGGTAGTCTGTTTTTGCCGCTGAATCATCAAATCATACAATCCCTTTTCGTGCATTTCACGGAAATGTAAGGCTAAAGAGTCGTCGTTTTGGACTTCTGCGAATCGATAAAGCGCTTCGTATGCAGCAAGTACAGTCTCTTTTTTTACGTTGACCTTAGGTAGCGCCAATTCTACAAATTGGTAGTATTTGGTGGCAGAATCCATCTCTTTCTTGTCAAAATATACATTGCCCAAATTCAAGTTCAGCACAAACACATCGTTTTCGCCAAGATTTGGGTTGGCCATCATTCGATGCAGGCAATCAACGGCTTGGTCATACTTGCCTTGGAGGCGGTATAGCACCGAATAATTGTTGAGGATTTTACGAATGACTTTGTCGGAATGCCATTTTTCAGCCAGAATCATTCCGCGTTGAAGGCAGGAATCGGCATTGTCATGTTGCCCCATCAGGATATAGGTTACAGCTTCGCTATTTTCGATATATGCTCTTTCAATGTGATGGTTACCAATAAACCTTTTGGAATTGCGAAACATGACTTGGGCTTCATTTTTCAATCCATCGTTATATAATAGACTTCCCATCTTGTATTCCGCCCGTGCCACGGTAAGACTGTCATCCACCATCTTGCCATACCGCTCCGCCTCCTTGAACGACCGCATGGCCGCCTCCTTCTCGTCGTAGTGCTGCTGCACGAAGCCGCTGTAGAGCGCGGCATGGGCGGCCTTGACATATTGCTTCTTTTTAGCGTAGTAGGCGGCGGCACGCTCCAGCTCAGGACTGGTTGAAATGTAGGCGTGCTCGTCGAAGAAATCATCGTCCATCACGGGCGAGATCTCTTGCCCACGCTCGCCAAACAAGGCCTCGGCCTGCAACAACGCCATATCCATGCGCTCGCGCTCGCCGAAACTCACAGGCATGCGCAACACGCTGTCGATCAATCGGGCAGCACTGTCGGGCAGGGTGTCGGCCAACTGCTCGGCACACTTCACCATGCGCCGCGCGTCACGCGTAGTGCCGTCGCAAGCAGTCAAGGCCAGCAAAAACAGGATTCCTATCCAAACAAGGCGTTTCATGCCTGCAAAGATAGTGAAAAGACTTAAAACTGGAAGTAAATAAACGACTGCAAGTCGGCCGTGATGAACTGATAGATGACGAACACGATGAGGGCACAGACGAGTACCATCAAAGGCAAAGGCATCTTGGCAAACCAAACACGGTAACGGCGCTTGAAGTTCTCAGGCAACCAATGAATCACCATACCCAACAGGATGAGCAAAAACACATTCCAGTAGTGCAACGTGATATCCGGTATCTTGCTCAGGTCCCAATGGCCACCCATCTGGTTGACCATGTTCTTGGCCGTGTTCCAAGCCGTTTCGTTGGCCTCGGCAGGGTTGAGGTTGGAGCCGCTACGGAAAAACATGAAGACGAAGGTGACGAAGACATAGTTTTGGAAGATGGCCCAAGCGTCCTGCAGCCACTGCCACGCCTTCTTGCCCCCACAGAGGTTGTAAACCATACGCACGAAGTTGCCTACAAAGATGACGGCACTCCACACAAACAGCAGGTTGAACACAGGTTGCGGCACATAGATGCTCAACAGCCTTAACCCTATAGTAACGATAAGTATGGCCAAGGTGCGCCCATACACGCTCCATCTCTCCCAGATGTGCTGCACCACCATGCCCAAGCCGTTCAAGCCTCCCCAGATCATGAAATTCCACGAGGCACCGTGCCATAAGCCACCAAGCAGCATGGTGTCCATCCTGTTGATCTCCGCCCCAATCTGGCCACGTTTCTTCGGCACAAAGATGGCGATAAGGCCCACCACCAAGGTGACGGCACCCACGCCCAAGGCCACCCACAAGCTACCCGTGAGGAAGGTGCCGATGGCCGCTATCACGATGAGGATGCAGAAGCTGCCAAAGCCCACCCTGCGGTTGCCACCCAAAGGGATGTAGAGGTAGTCCTGCAACCAACGCGAGAGGGAGATGTGCCAACGCTTCCAGAACTCGCTTGGGCTCTTGGCCTTGTAAGGCGACCTGAAGTTCTTTGGCAGATAGAAGCCCATCAGCATGGCCACGCCTATGGCGATGTCGGTGTAGCCCGAGAAGTCGGCATAGATCTGCAACGAATAGCCGAACAGGGCCATCAGGTTCTCGAAACCCGTGTAAAGCAAGGGGTTTTCGAACACACGGTCGATGAAGTTGACTGCGATATAATCGCTCAGCACGATCTTCTTCACCAAGCCGTTCATGATCCAGAAGATGGCGATGCCAAACTGGCGACGGCTGAGGAAGTATTTCCTATGCAGCTGCGGGATGAACTCGCTGGCCCTCACGATGGGACCGGCCACCAGCTGCGGGAAGAAACTGACATAGAAGCCGAAATCGAAGATGTTGCGCACAGGCTTGATGCGCCTGCGATACACATCCATGATGTAGCTGATGGCTTGGAAGGTATAGAAGGAGATGCCTACAGGCAACAGGATGACATCGACGCTGAAGCGATTGCTGCCCGTGATCTCATTGCCCACCCATGAGAAGATGTCGAACACACGGAACTCGAAGCCCGTCAGGTCGTTGACGACATCGGTCAGGAAATAAGCATATTTGAAGTAACAGAGAATCGACAAGTTGACCACCACACTGAGGGCCAGGGCAAAAGTGCGGGTCTGTTTCTTCTTTCGGGTATGCAACCACCTGCCAGCCAGGTAGTTGTAAATCGTGATGAAGACCAAGATCAGTATGAAGAGTCCGCTGGTCTTATAGTAAAAGAACAGGCTGACGAAAAACAGATAGGTGTTGCGCAGAAGGACCTTGTTCTTCAACAGGCTGAACAAGGCAAACACGATGGCAAAGAAAGCCCAGAAATGGAAATGGGTGAACAAAAGGGGATGGCTCTCGTCGAAAACGAGCAAGCCCTTCAGGAAGTCCAACGCTATCTCGGGTAAATTCGTCATCTCAATAGGCTATAGGATTTTTCTTGAGGTGCTCGATGTACTGCTCTATCAAGGCATTGTACATCAGGTCGCCCACGAGTTGGTAACCACTATTGGTGAAATGCAACCTGTCCTTCTGAGCCATTCCCGCCTTCTGCCAGGCATACATCGACTTCAAACCGCCCATCACGTCGTACAAATCCCATACGGCGGCATGATGTTCCTCTGCCAATTCCAGGAATGCCTTCCTTGCTATGGGCGTGTTGGCGTTGACTTCATAGACCGTCTTTTTCTTCACGCGTTTCCTGAGGAAACAGTCGTTGTTGGTGACAAACACCAAGGCACAATCGGGGTTGACGCGGTGTATGACATCGATCAAGCGGCCGTAGTTGAATTTGAAAAGGGCTTTCTCGAAGTCGGGCTGCAACGCGTCGTTGGTGCCGATGGCCAAAATGACCAGGTCGGGGCGGATGAGCCTGAGGTCGCGCTCAAAATCGTCGCTGCAACGCAGATAGGACGACACCCGCGCCCCATTGACGCCAATGCCATGCACGCTGATGCCGTTGTCGCCGTTCTCCAAGAGGATGCCCGTCATGGAGTACGAGCCCTGAAGGGATTTCAAGCCAATACAGACCGAATCGGTGTGGAAGGGCAAGTCGAACACATAAGCCGATTGGGCTTCGTCGTATTCTCCGCTGATGAGCGTATCCTTATGTCTGATGGCGGGCTCGGCGCTGCCCGTCTCCGAATAGCCTATGACCGTGATCTTGTTGAAATAAAACTCGGGCGAATGGACCGTGGGACGGCGTTCGCGACTGACGATGCTGACCGTAGCATCGGGGTCGGTGGTGGTGATGGCGGCACCCGCCAGACCCATGCGCTTGTCGCCTTCGCGGTAGACGGCATTGCGACAATAGCTCCACTCACCGGTCGAACTGACCTTGTAGTGCGAGGGGTTGTTGGTCTTTCCAGCGGAATAAGGGAACAGGAAATACTGTCCGCCCATCAACCCGGGAGCGATCTCAAGCAAATCGTCGCGAAACTGCTGTGTCGACACCCCAGCTTGGATGTGGGAGTCGCCCAGATGCAGTATATTGAGCTTGCCTTTGCCCAAGAAGACCACAGAGTCCAACTTCTGGAAGAAGCCTTCCAAGACGAGGCTGTCGCCGGGATAGCGGATATGGTTACGCTCGACACGGGCAAAGGGAAGCGGATCCATCGGCTTCAGTGTCGGCGTCGGCTGTGCCACAAGCCAACAAGAGGCGAGCATTAACCCTATGACAAGCAACGTTTTCTTCATCGTGTTTTGAGTCCAAAGGGGTTATAGCTAGGCAGTTTGATGCGGCCCGCGGTACGGATGGAGTCTTCTCTCCAGTCGAGGTTGACAAACTCGATGACCTTCTCGCTGGGCACATGTTGGCGTATCTTGTAGAAATCGTAATAGGTGGTCAGCGACTTGGCCAAGTTCGACCCGATCTCTTGGGCTCCGGCAAAGGTGAAATGGATGTGGTCGGGGCCGGCCAAGGCGGGGTTATGGTTCACCCATTGCGCCATTGAGCCCTCGCCACCCATCATGTGGAACACATCCCAATAGGCCACGCCTTTGCGGAGGCTCATCGCACGCAACGAGTCGTTCAGCTCGGGCAAGGTCTTCCAAGTGCCCATGACGCCGTTATACCTCTTGCCCATGTCGGCAGGACCAACGAAAAGCAGCATGGCATCGGGGGCAACGCGTTTCAGATAATCGATCTGATTCTCGAGCTCCTTCACATACGCCACGATATGGCCCGTCGAGGTAATACCGGGGATACGGTTGACGCCAAACTGCAACAGGATGAGTCGAGTGCCTAGCAAGTCGAACGACTGCCGCATGGTGCTCTCGTCGATACGGTCGAAGAGGTTGCCAGCACAGCCGCGCAATGGCACATTGTCGACAGCGATGCCGGGCTCACCATCAAGCAAAACGGCATAGATGTCAGCCGTGCCGCTGAAGCTGATGGTGCCACGCTTCACGGGGACAGGCAGCTTCCAAGTGATCAGCGAGACGCTGTCGTTGGCTGCCAAGACCTTGGGCTCGGCCGTGATGGTGTCGCAGCGCAGCGCAGCCGCAAAGCCTTCGCTGTTGTTGCCCAAAAGCACCGACACGGTGGAGATCTCCTTCACCCTCGGCAGTGCCCTCGAGTGGCTCGATTGGGCAAACGAGATGCTGCCGTTGCCCGTCACCTGGCTAAACTGCAACATCGGGCCATAGCGGTGGTGCGAGGCACGAGCCGCGTCGCCATAAACCATATAACGATGCAGGTTGGAAGCCCATTGCGACACCGAGATGGTGGCCACAGGTTGTATGGCCGGGATCATATTGGGACCCGAGCCGCCAAAGAAGGACTGCAGACAGTCTCTCAGCACCGACGAGATGCGGTCCATCTCGATCTGCGAGTCACCGTAATGCATCACACGATATGTCTTCCCCTCCTCACTGGCCTGCTCGAGTTGGGCAAACAACGAGTCGAAGAAGGTGTAGTCGTCGTCAGGCAGATAGATACGGTTGGGGTTGGCCTTCAGATAATTGCGGAAAAAACGCATACTGTCCAGTAGGTTGTCGGAGCAGGTCATCTCAAAACTTCTGTTGACTTTATTGAGGACTTCGTCCACATCCACCTCTTTTGGGGCAGGGGCCATATAAGCCTCATAGGAGGGGAAATGCAACGTCCGGCCCGCAACGGCCACTCCGTCAGCTGGGAAAAAGAACCAGCACACGCCCAACAGCAACAACACGGAGAGTATAAAAAGTAAGGTACGTATCGATTTCATCTCATTTGAAAGAAGCGGCAAAAATACGGAATTTGTTTGGATTGGAAACGCGCTTTTTTGTTACTTTTGCACCTTCAATTTGAAGGGAAGCATTTGTCATGCCAGAACTAGATAGGACAAAAGAGTTAGAGACCAAGAGTATCAAGCGGTTATTATGGGTTTATGCCCTCCCCTCCATCGTGAGCCAAATCATCGCTTCGGTATATAATATTGTCGACCGCGTGTTTTTGGGTCAGTGCGTGGGCGCCTTGGCCATCGCCGGATTGGCCATCACCATGCCCATCATGAACATCATCCATGCCTTTGGCTCGTTGGTGGGCGTTGGCTCCTCAGCCCGTATGTCGATCGTGTTGGGCAAGAAGGACTACAAATGGGCTGAAGACATCTTGGGCAACAGTATGCTGTTGACTTTCATCTTCGGCTTCCTCTTCGTCACGGGTGGTTATCTCTTCATGGATAAAATCCTGACCATGTTCGGCGCCTCGGCCGATACCATCGCCTATGCCCGCGAGTATATGGACATCGTGCTGCCCGGTATGTTCATGACCACCGTCACCTTCAACCTGACGGGTTTGATACGTGCCACAGGTTATCCCAAGAAGTCGATGTGGATCATGGTGAGCGGCGCCATCCTCAACATCGCTCTCGACGCCTTGTTTATCTATGCCTTGGATTGGGGTATTGCAGGTGCGGCCTGGGCCACCACCATCTCCATGTGCTGCACGGCTGTCGTCGCCATTTGGCATTTCCTGCAAAGGAGTTCGTTTATCCGTTTCCGTCGCCATGCGTGGAAGCCCAAACTGTATATCTTCCGCAACATCCTGCTCATCGGCATGAGTCCTTTCTTGATGAATGTGGCGGCTTCGGGTGTGGTGGCCTTGCTCAACAGCCAGCTCATCCGCTATGGTGGCGACCTCGCTGTGGGCGCCTATGGCATCGTCAATACGTTTGGAAGCCTTAGCATCATGCTCATCCTTGGCGTGTGCCAAGGCATGCAGCCTATCGCTGGCTATAACTACGGTGCGGGACATCCTCTCCGATTGAAATCCGTCTACTCTTTGACGTTGAAAGTGAACGTGCTGATAGGCTTTGTCGGTGCCTTGCTTGCCATGACCATCCCACGGCTTTTGCTCCGCGCCTTCACCACCGATGCCGAGCTCATCGACATCGCCGTGCCCGCCATGCGTTTCATGTTGGTCATGTTCCCTTTGGTAGGCTTCACCATCACCAACTCCAATTTCTTCCAGAGCATCGACAAGCCTTGGATTGCCATCGTCACCAGCCTCTCGCGCCAGGTGCTCTTCCTTGCTCCTATGATCTACCTTATCCCGCCCATCTTCGTTAATGCGGGTGGCGCCGGCCTCACGGGCGTGTGGGCCTCCATGACCATCTCCGATGTGTTGGGAGCCATCCTCGCATTTGTCCTCATGCTCACCCAACGCCATGTGTTCAAACCTACAAATAGTTAAGGTCCCTGAGCCCGTCGAAGGGCCGACTGTAAAGTAACGGCGTTTCGACAAGCTCAACGACCTGCGTAATAACATGCAAATCAACAACGCCATAGTGACCGAAACCAACACCCACATCACGGACTCCAGCCTCATCCGAAGCAAGGAGGCCATGCGTGAGTATTTGCAGGGCCTGCGCGACAACACTCCCGAAGAGATGGCGGTCAACCAGCGCGATATCGAGTCACAGATCCGTGAATGGCGTTCGCACAACCTGTTTTATTTCTTCCACGTCTTCCGCAGCCGTACCAAAGATGTCGACCTCGAGCTGAAGCAGACCTGGTATCGCGAGCTGTTCTGCCGCGTGGTGAGTTTCTTTTACTTTTGGGACCGCTAACGGAATCGGAAAAAGATTATCTTTGCATCATCAACACCCTAATATCTATGAAACACAAATCCTTATTATTGACCCTTTTGGTCCTCTTCCCTGCCTTCCTCTTCGCTGGCGAAGGCATGTGGATCCCCATGCTGCTGCAATACAACGAGAAAGAAATGCAGGAGATGGGCATGAAAATCACCGCTGACGACATCTACAGCATCAACCACAGCAGCCTGAAAGATGCCATCGTGCTCTTTGGCGGAGGCTGCACGGGCGAGATCGTCAGCGACTACGGCCTGCTGCTCACCAACCACCACTGCGGCTACGATTACATCCAGAAACACAGCTCGGTGGAGCACGACTACCTCACCAACGGCTTCTGGGCCATGAACCGTGGCGAGGAGCTGCCCTGCCCCGGCCTCAGCGTCATCTTCCTCCGCGAGATGCGCGACGTGACCGAGCAGGTGCTCAAAGGCGTCGACATCGACATGCCCGAAGACGAACGTCAAGCCCTCGTCGACAAAAACATGAAAGCCATCATCGCTTCGGTTGAGAAAGAGACCAAATACAAGGTCAGCATCAAGCCTTATTTCTTGGGTAATGAATACTACCTGCTGCTCAATGAGGTCTACACCGATGTGCGCCTTGTGGGCTGCCCGCCGAGCAACATCGGTAAGTTTGGTGGCGACACCGACAACTGGGTGTGGCCCCGCCATACGGGCGACTTCTCGGTCTTCCGTGTCTATGCCGACAAAGACGGACACCCGGCCGCCTACAGCAAGGATAATGTGCCTTACAAGCCCGCCAAGCACTTGGACATCTCCCTGAAAGGCGCTGAGGAAGGCGACTTCGCCTTCGTGTTCGGCTATCCCGCCCGCACCAACGAATACCTGCCCGCCGTAGCCGTTGACCAAGAGGCCAACGTCATCGACCCCATCATGGTCGACCTGCGTGGCAAGGTGCTCGACATCTACAACAAATACCAGGAGCAAGACCCCAAGGTGCGTATCCAATACGCCTCCAAGCATGCCAGTATCGGCAACGGCTGGAAAAAATGGATGGGTGTCACCGAAGGCATCAACCACTTCCATGGCGTACAAAAGAAACACGACTATGAGAACCGCTTCCAAGAATGGGTGTTGGCCTCCCGCAGCCGCCACATGTATGTCGACCTGCTCCGTAACTTCAAAAACAACTACAAAGAACTGGAGCCTTACGAACTGGCATACACCTATATGGCTGAAGCTGGCATGCGCATCGAGCTCGTTAACTTTGCTGGTCGTTTTGCCCGACTTTCAGCGGTGACCAAAGACACCCCACAGGATGACATCGACCGCATGGTGAACCAGCTGAAAGGCACCGCCGAGACCTTCTTCAAAGACTACTACGAGCCCATCGACCGCGAAGTGGCCGCCATGCTGCTTAAGGAATACCTCAAAGCCCAACCTGCCAACTTCCGCCCTGCCTTCCTCAACGACATCAAGGACGTGGACGAATACGTCGACAAGCTCTTCGCCAAGTCAATGTTCACCGACAAGGCCAAGGTGAACGAGTTGCTTGACAACTTCAAGCCCAAAAACGTCAAAAAACTGGCCAACGACCCCGCCTTACAAGTCTACCAAAGCCTTATCGGCTTCTACCGCGACGAGGTCTACGACCACATCACAAGCATCACCAAGGACAACGACCGCCTGCGCCGCATCTACATGAAAGGCCAGATGGAGATGGAGCCCGAGAAGCGCTTCTCACCCGATGCCAACTTCACGTTGCGTGTCACCTACGGCAAGGTGGAAGGCTTCAAGCCCAAGGACGGCATGAAATACAAGCATTTCACCACACTCGAGGGCATCATGCAGAAAGAGAACCCCGACATCTACGACTATGTGGTGGAGCCACGCCTCAAGGAACTCTACAACAAGAAAGACTATGGCCGTTATGCCGACAAGGACGGCACCATGCATGTAGCCTTCACTGCCAGCGTGCACACCACAGGCGGCAACTCAGGCAGCCCCATCTTGAACGCCGAAGGCCAACTCCTCGGCCTCAACTTCGACCGTTGCTGGGAAGGCACGATGAGCGACCTGATCTACGACCCCGACATCTGCCGCAACATCTCGGTCGACATCCGTTATGTGCTCTTCATCATCGACAAGTTCGCCGGTGCGGGGCACTTAATCGATGAGATGACGATTGTAGAATGAAAAAAGGCGGTCGCTTGACCGCCTTTTTTTTCATCTGTCTACCACCATAACCCGTTTTGTCAAAACCCCTTTCTTTGTTTGGATTTTGACCATATAACCACCTACTTCATGAGGACTGAAGTCGTACTCAAAGCGGTTTCCACTTGCTGAAGTATTAAACATCTGTTCGCCCAACATATTATAAATGCTGATGGCTTCGATATCTTCAGCCTCAATTTGGATTGTTCCACTGGTCGGATTGGGATAAACGTTTGCCGTCTGTTCATCAAGTTCTTGTACAGCATTACAATCGTCGATAATCGTGGTGAAATAGTCATGCCAATCCGAGTTTTGGTAGGCAGGAACGCAGTGGCAAGGCACGGTGAGCTTTGTGCAGCTGAATTCCTCAAACACCTCATCGAATGAAAACACCGGCGGCACTGTTGCCAAGGAAATGACCTCAGTGAAACCACTGCATTGATAGAATGCCCTTCCACCTATGCTTTCCAATGCGTTTCCAAGCGTCAAGGTGTCAGAAAAGCTACGGCAATTGTTGAACGCATTAGGCTCAATACTGATCACCGAATTAGGGATGGTCAGGGAACCGGTGAAACCTGTGCAGCCATAGAAGGCAGAAGTGCCGATAGAGGTCACGGCATCGCTGAGGTTCAAACTGGAAAAGCCAGAGCACTTATAAAACGCTGCGCTTTCGATGCGTTTCAAACCGTTGCCGATCGTCAGTGCGCCGGTAAAACCAGTGCAGCCATAGAAGGCTGACGTCTCAACGACTCTCACCGAATTGGGGATCGTCAGCGAGCCTGTGAAGCCCTTGCAGCCATAGAACGCTGCGACGCCAATGGTGTCCAAGGAATTGCCAAGCTCAAGTTCGGTCAATCCACTGCAAGCCAAGAATGCATTTTCGCAAAGACAGATCACAGTATTGGGGATGGTCAAGCGACCCGTAAGGCTTCCACACGATATGAAAGCGTTTTTCCCAATCCTGGTCACAGCATAGTCGTTTCCACCATAACTGATGGTTGAAGGGATAGTGAGTTCGCCAGTCGCTTCGGCGACATCAACAGGACCTACAAGCGTAACTGAAGCACCATCAGCATTGATTTGGTAATACAAATTCCCAATGTTGAAAAGGTCTTGTGCTTGCAGATGCGTTATCCCCATCACTCCCATAAAAAGGAATGACAGCACAGCATATGCTGCTTTTTTGCATAATGATAAATCCCTCTTCATAATTGTTAAGGTATTAGTCATGCCTGCAAGGAGGGTTTGCAGTGGATGAACGTCGTTTCAAATAGGGTTTATTATCTCCCGAAGATCTTGCCCAAGCCGCCGAGGATGCTACCGAGGCCGCTGTTGCTCTTGCCTTGCGTGGCGCCGAGGATGGTGCCCAGCATGCCAGCCAAGTTACCGGCATTGACGCCGCCGCTCTGCTGACCCTTGCCGAGGAGGGCGAGGAGGCTCGGGGCGATGGAGGCCATGATCTTGCTCACCAGGCCAGAGACCACGCCGCTCTTCTTCGAGATGCCGTCCAACACATTGTTGAGGTCGCCGCCAAAGATGTGGCTCAGGATCTTGCCACCGTCGACGAGGTCGGCACCCTTCAGGTTGTTGACGATGTTGCCCGCGTTGACGGCATGGTCGCCGAGGGCCTTGGCCAAAGCCTCAGCGCCACCAGGCGTGGAGGCGTTTTTCTGCATGGCACCCAGCAGTGAGGGCAGTGCATTAGTGATGACGGAAGACACTTGCTTCGAGTCGATGTTAAGGTTTTCTGCGATGGCGCCGACGGCATCATTGCCCGTCAAAGCACCTAAGATGTTCGTTAAGTCCATATTATAAAATTTTAGGAATTGTAATTCGTTCTCTTGGACTGCAAATGTAACAAAGAAATGGAAAATACAAGAATAAAAACCAATATTTTTTATGGTTCTTCCAATGGCAAGGCAAGCTCAATGATGTCGACTGCCCTACCGCCCACGATGCCATAGCCGTTGGTGACATTGGAATAGGTATGGATAGGCTCGGACAAGATTTGTAAATAATCATCGCCTTGGTTGCAGGTGTTCAGGTAGTTGTAGTATTCTTTCGAGAGGTGCTCCACCATGAAAGACACTTTGAAGAAGTCGGGGTCGAAATCTTCAGCCAACTCACAATCGAAGTAAAGCTCCACTTTTATGCGATAGGAACCACCGTCGAAGAGCCTGTCGGTGAATACACCCTCGGGGCGTGTGTCGAGGTCGCTGGCATCGATGAAATCATTCTCTGTCATCACAGGCTCAAAGATGGGATCATCATAGTCGAAACTGATATAACGTTTGTTTTGACCCACCCATGTGTCTCTACCCCTCCTCGTGATGAGCCTGAAAAAATCTGTCTTCCCAGGATTGGGGTCAGTGACGGTAAAGGTCAAGTCCAAAGTCCCACTTATTTCCAAAATAGTGGTGTCGGGCACGTAGTCTTGGATTTCGTCATCATAGTGGTACGGATGACTTGAATGCCATTCCTTCACTTCCACCTCCATCGGGCAATCCACAAATTTAGGCAAGGCGCTGGTCGTGCCTTCCACATCATCGTAGCCATTGGCCGAGGCCTTGATCTGGACGATGTCGCCCTCTTGGGGACGATAGTCATTGAAAAGGTAGGGAATGAGTCGATAGTCATTCATTTCGTAATTGTACCAAAAAGTGTCGGCAGAAGGGGTCAACTCGCCAATGTGGGTACCGTTGACATAAAGCGAAGCCACAAGGTCGTCGGGAGCCTGGGTGTTTTCGTCATAGTCTAAGAAGAAGTAGCTCTTGCTGATATAGGCTTTTACGGGTTCGTCGGTTCCCACAATGCTGTTGACGACCAGCTTAGGGTCGGTCTGCTCGCCATTGAATTCGATTTGCTTCTCGCAGGAGGCAAGGAGTATTGCGCTGATTGCTAATAATATGAATCGTTTCATGATCGTTCAGAATTTAAAGCTATAACTAACCGAAGGAATAATCGGGAACAGGCTGGCCTGCATCAGGACTTTCTTCTCTTGATGGGTGTTCTCGTCGAAGCCGTAACTCGTATACACCAAGAATGGATTATTGTGGTTGTAAGCATTGTAGACGCTGAGGTTCCAGGTGCGGATGCCGTGTTTCTTCTGTTTGTGGAAGTTCATGCTTACGTCGAGGCGGTGATAATTGCCCATACGGAAGTTGTTGCGTTCGAGGGCTTGGATGTAAGGAATGTAATCCCAGTCGGGTAAGCCTTCGTAAATCTGGGTGCCAAGGGTGCCGCAGTTGCCGCTGCTGAACACCCAAGTGCCACTGAGGTCGAAACGGTCGCTGAACTTATGCTGCACGGTGATACTGAGGTCATGACGGCGGTCGTATTTGGCAGGGAACACCTTGCCCTCGTTGATGGTCATGCCTTCGCGGTCGAACTGCCGCTTGGCATGTGCCCAGGTGTAGCCCACCCAACCCGTGGTCTTGCCGAAGCTACGTTGCACGAGGAACTCCACACCATAAGCCCAGCCTTTGCCCAAACAGACCTTGTTCTCCCAGGTCTCCGACGAGCCGAAGAACGAGGCGCCGTCTCTGTATTCCAAGAGGTTGTCCATACTCTTGTAATAGCCTTCGAGCGAGATATCGAAGAGATGCGGTAGCTCATAGAAGGCACCCAGCGACACTTGATGGGCGTTCATCGGGACAATGTTTTTCGTCACCGGAACCCAGAGGTCGGTGGGCAGGCTGAGGCTGCTGTTGGAGAGCAGGTGGACATATTGCGTCATATAGGCATAGCCCGCCTTAAGCGATAGGTTGGAGGCCAGCATCACGCTGGTGCTGAGACGGGGTTGCACGCTTTGGTAGGTCTTGCCCTCCACGGTGAAGGTGGAGTAATGCACACCAGCGTTCACGTGGAAGATGTCGCCCAAGGTCATGTTGTCCTCGGCATAGAGTGCAGTTTCGTGGGCAAAGACGTTGGATGAGCCGACGATGGTGTCGACGTTGAAGTCGCCACTGTTGATTTTCAGCGACTGCACCTCGGGACGGAACTGGTGGTAGGTGTAGCTACCGCCAAAACGGATCTCATGGTTTGGCAAGGGCGTGTAGTCAAAGTCGACTTTGGCGGTCAGGTCGTTGATGCCCGACTTATAGGCCATGTTATACCCGTTAAAGACAACGTTTTGGTAATTCTGATAACTTGCCTCTTCTTTGATTTCCATGCCGAGGTTGTGACGGTATTGCGTGTAGTTGACCGAGGCATCCATGAAGAGTTGCTGCGACATGACATGGTTCCAGCGAAGGGCCGACACCTTGTTACCCCATTTCCAGTTGAGGCCCATATTGTCGGTGTATTGGACGTCATCATAGGCATAGTCCCTGTATTTCACTCCGAAATAGATGGCGTCGTCACCCGAATAGAAACTCAGATAAAGACGGTCTTTGTCGGAGATCTTCCAGTTGAGCTTGCCGTTGAAGTCGTAAAAATAGTATCCAGCCTTGAGTTTGCTCATGTCATCCTGGTAGCGTCGTGCAATCCAGAGGGCGGGCTTCATCAGCAGGTCGCTGTAGGTGCGACGGAAGGAGAGGTTGAATGAGAGCTTGTCCTTCACGATGGGGCCTTCGAAGTTGAGTTTGGAAGAAATCAGTCCTACGCTCACATTGCCATGGTATTGCTGCATGTCGCCTTCCTTCATGCGGATGTCGACCACCGACGAAAGGCGTCCTCCGAAATGTGCCGGGAAGCTGCCTTTGTATAAGGTGACATTCTTCAAGGCATCGGGGTTGAAGACGGAGAAGAATCCCATCATGTGATTGACATTGTAGACCGGCACGCCGTCGAGGAGCAACAGGTTCTCGTCGGGACCGCCGCCACGCACATACATGCCTGCAGAGGCTTCCGAGCCGTTCTGCACACCGGGCAACAACTGGATGGCTTTCAACACGTCGGCTTCGCCAAACAAAGTCGGGATGCTCTTGATCTGTTGCACGGGCAGCTCTATCACACTCATCTGGGGGCTGCGGGCACTCACCGTGGCACGGGTGGCCTCCACAACCACTTCATCGAGCTCAATGTTGGTGGTGAGGGCGAAGTTCATGGTGAGGTTTTCCTTCAGTTCAAAGGCTTCGTTTCGCTGGTTGTAGCCCACATACGACACTTGCAGGTCCACCTGACCTTGGTCCAAGGTCAATGTGTAGAAGCCGTAACTATTTGTAGCACAGCCCTTCCCTGAGTTCTTGTCAAATACAGTTGCCCCGATGAGCGTCTCCTTGCTGGCGGCATCCATCACGTAGCCGCTGATGGTGCGCTTTTGGGCAAAAGTTGGCATACATGCCAATAAAAAGCCGATGGCAATCAACCATCGGCTCAATAAACTATGTTTCATTACACGTGCATTATGATGGTTATACTAACCTTTGTAACGCATTGGCTGCAGAATTATTGCATAATCCAATCCGCAGCCGTCTCAATCACGTTGTCGAGGCCTAGTGCAGTGGCAACGGGGTCAAGGATGACGCGCTCATCGGGCGGCACGCCGTTCTCGTAGTTGTGGCCAGCCATGTCGAGGGTGCGGCTCGTGCTGAAACGATAGGTCCAACCGTTGGGCAGCATGCCGCCGTTGGGCAAGCCCATGCCACCACCGGTGTAGTCGCCAAAGAGCTTCACGTTGTCGTAGCCTTGGGTGCAGACCGAGAAGAACGAAGTGGCGCTATACGAACCACGGTCGATAAGCACGGCGACAGGCTTGATGTAAGGATTATTACCAAGCAGACTGCTGTCGGCGGCATACACCGTCACAGGATCTCCGAAATCATTATGGCCAGGACCCTTTTTCACCTGAGTGGTGTAGAGCGGCTGCTTGTGGTTGTCGAAGATGCTGAGAAGCTGCTGCACATTGGCAATGGAGCCACCACCATTCTGACGCAAGTCGATGATGAGGCCCTTGCAATCCTTGTATTGATTGAGCACATACTTCAGGTCATAATCGCTGATATCATTCGAGAACGAGGTATAACGCAGATAAGCCACTTGGCCATCGCGAATGCTATTGTGGGCAAAGCTCCCCGTGGTGTGATAATTGACGGTCAAATAGTTAAGCAATACAACGTCGGGGTCGATGTTCTTTTCGGCATACATCTTATAATACACCGAATCGTTGCGCGACACATCGAAGCTTGAGAACAAGTTGGTGTGACCGTCGCGAAGCGTGTTGAGCATGTCGGCGCAAACTTTGAACAGCTCTTCATCGCTCATGTCGTCGTTCACCATAGGGCGATACACTTCGCGCACCGAGTCCCAATTGATGTTTTTCACATCGAAGAAGGTGTATTTCTGGTCTACTTGGTTCCAGAGATAATCAAACACATTGACGGGATTTTGGGGTTCGTCGGGCAACATCACAGCACTTTCACAAGAAGCGAAGGCGAGTGCCACAAGGCACAATAAAAGGGTATGTATCTTTTTCATGGCTTTCATCAGTTGACTTTGAACATAAAGTTGAGGTTAAAGGAATGGAGGGCGGTGTCGTAGCGGTAGGTTCCCTTCTTGCCCGTGGTGATGTAATCCCAGCGGTAGCAGAAACCGACGCGGTTGCCGTTGAGCAAATTGAGGTAGAGTCCCAACTCGGTGTCGGTACCAGGGAAGAATTTGCCAAACGACTCTTCGTCGCCAAACAAGGCATCAGTGACTCCTGTGTTAATGGTCGGGTTGCCAATATAAGAGTAGCTTGGGCGCATAGCCATACCATGCAAGGGAAGGTTCAACTTGAAATAGGTGGTCATCCAAGGATGGTTTTGGGCTTTGTTGAAAGCGAAATCGTATTGCACCATGCCCGTTGCACCGATGTTGCCAAACAAAGAGACGCAAGTAGAGGCATTCTGCAATTCTGGGAGAGCCTTGATGTCAAGCATACCTTGCAAGGTGCCACCAACCCACAAACGCAAACGGTTGTTGTAGGCCTCGTGGACCCTGTAGAGAACCTCGGTGGAAAGGTTGAGGTCGATCACGGAACCAGCAGGTTCAGTAGTCGCATTTTGAAACAAATGGAAAGCGGGACGCACATGGTAACGGCCCCATTCAATCGTGACGCCAGCACCAGCATTCATGCCGTAGCCAAAATAGCTGAAGGGAACAGTACCATTGTCGTAGCAATTCGCGACATTCAGGCCTGACGACAAGTCCAACCAAACGGGGACACGGGTTTGGTTAGGATAATAAACGAGTGGTTTCACTTCGTTGGATTTCTCAGCAACAGCGTAGCTTTGTGCCCACGTGTTTGCCGATAGCAGCATTGCAACTGCCAACAATAACGAAATTTTAATGGGTTTTTGTAACATTTGGATAAAGTTTGTTGAAAATCGTTGCAAAAATACGGCTTTTTATCATTTCTCAACAATTATCCGTATTTTTGCACCCGTTTTTATCCCCCCCTAAGGGGGTGCCCAAAGGGCGGGGGATTAACGGAACACCTTTAAATTTAAATTTTACACTATGGAATCAACGAACAAACACTTCAAGCGTTACACAGTAACCACGGCCTTGCCTTATGCCAACGGCCCTGTCCACATCGGTCACCTTGCCGGCGTCTATATCCCCGCCGACACCTATGTTCGCTATCTGCGAATGCGTGGCGAGGACGTCCTGTTTGTCGGTGGTTCCGACGAGCACGGCGTGCCGATTACCATCAAAGCCGAAAAGGAAGGCTGCACGCCTCAAGACATCGTGGACCGCTATCACGAGATCATCAAGAAGTCGTTCGAGGAGCTCGGCATCAGCTACGACATCTACTCGCGCACCTCTTCGAAGATGCACCGTGCCACGGCCCAAGAGTTCTTCAAGAAGCTTTACGACGAAGGAAAGTTCATCGAGAAGGAAACGGAGCAATATTTTGACCCCGAACGTCAGAAGTTCCTTTCCGACAGATATATCGTGGGCACTTGCCCGAAATGCGGTGCCGACGGCGCCTACGGCGACCAATGTGAGAAATGCGGCTCTTCTTTGAGCCCCGACGAACTCATCAACCCGCACTCGCAACTCAGCGGCGCGGCCTTGGTGAAGAAGCCGACCAAGCACTGGTACCTGCCTCTCGACCAATATGAGGGCTGGCTCCGTGAATGGATCCTCGAAGGCCACAAAGAGTGGAAGAGCAACGTCTACGGCCAGGTGAAGAGCTGGCTCGACGGCGGTTTGCAACCTCGTGCCGTCACCCGCGACCTCGACTGGGGCGTCCCTGTCCCGATTGAGGGTGCCGAAGGCAAGGTGCTGTATGTGTGGTTCGATGCCCCTATCGGTTACATCTCCAACACCAAGGAGATCTGTGAGCAACGTGGCGAAGACTGGGAGAAATGGTGGAAAGACCCTGAGACCAAGTTGGTGCACTTCATCGGCAAGGACAACATCGTGTTCCACTGCATCATCTTCCCCTGCATGATGAAGGCCTACGGCGACTATATCATGCCCGACAACGTTCCTGCCAACGAGTTCCTCAACCTCGAGAACGACAAGATCTCGACCTCGCGCAACTGGGCCGTGTGGCTCCACGAATACCTGCAGGAGTTCCCTGGCAAGCAGGATGTGCTGCGCTATGTTTTGACCGCCAACGCTCCTGAAACCAAGGACAACAACTTCACTTGGAAGGACTATCAAGACCGCAACAACAACGAGTTATTAGCCATCTTCGGCAACTTCGTCAACCGCACGTTGGTCTTGACGCATAAATACTATGAAGGTGCCGTGCCTGCTTTAGGCAACCTCAACGATACCGACAAGGCCGTCATCGAAGAGATGAACGCCTATCCGCAGAAGATCGGTCACCTGCTGGACACCTACAAGTTCCGCGAGGCCCTCTCCGAGCTGATGAACCTGGCCCGTCTGGGTAACAAGTACCTCACCGACAACGAGCCTTGGAAACAAATCAAGACCGACCCCGAGCGCGTGAAGACCGTGATGGCTGTCTCGTTGCAAATAGTGGCACACTTGGCCATTCTCAGCGAGCCTTTCCTGCCTTTCAGCGCGAAGAAATTGCAACAGATGATTGGTCTGGAAGTGAAGGGTTGGAACGATGCCGAGAACACCATTCTGCTGCCTGAAGGCCATGTCATCAACCAACCTGAACTGCTGTTCGAGAAGATCGAAGACAGTGTGGTGGCTGCCCAGCTGCAAAAGCTGGAGGACACCAAGAAAGCCAACCAACTGAACGCTTGGAAGCCTGCCGAGGTGAAGCCTGTGGTCAGTTTCGATGACTATATGAAGGTGGATGTCCGCGTGGGTACCATCCTCGAGTGCCAGAAGGTGCCGAAGGCCGACAAACTGCTTCAGTTCCTCATCGACGATGGCATGCAGAAGCGCACCATCGTGAGTGGCATCGCCAAATACTACACTGAGCCCGAGAAGCTGGTGGGCAAGCAGGTCTGCTTCGTCGCCAACTTTGAGCCGCGCAAGCTCAAAGGCGTGGTCAGCGAAGGCATGATCCTCTCCGCCGAGGACAAGGACGGCCGCCTCGTGCTGCTGACGCCTAGCGATTTGGTCGCGCCAGGATGCTCAGTGGGATAATCAATGGGCTTCTAACCAGTTATTGCCTGTATTCATCTCCACCAACACAGGTACGGAGAGTGGCAAGGCATTCACCATCTTATCATTGACAATGGATTTCAGCGTGTCGAGTTCGTCGAGATGCGCATCGAAGACCAATTCGTCGTGCACCTGAAGGATCATCTTCGACTGCATCTTCAAACGTTCCAACTCCTGATGGATGCCGATCATGGCGATTTTGATCATGTCGGCCGAGCTACCTTGGATGGGCGCGTTGATGGCGTTGCGTTCGGCGAAGCCACGCACTACGCTATTGGAGCTATTGATGTCGCGCAGATAACGGCGACGACCTAAGATGGTCTCGGCATAGCCACGTTCACGCGCCAGAGCGATGCTTCGGTTCATGTATTCCTTGATGCCGGCATACTCCTCGAAGTATTTCTTGATGATGTCGGCGGCCTCGCTGCGCGAGAGTTCCATGCGCTCTGCCAGACCGAAGGCCGACATACCATAGATGATGCCGAAGTTGACGGCCTTGGCACGGCTGCGCTGTTCTTTGGTAACTTGATCCATGGGCACATGAAACACCTTGGCCGCCGTGGCGGCATGGATGTCGTGACCTAAGTTAAAGTCGTTGACCATAGCAGGGTCTTGGCTCAAATGGGCAATGATACGCAATTCGATTTGGCTGTAATCGGCGGCCAACAGGGTGTATTCTGGGCTACGCGGTACAAAAGCACGTCGTATCTCGCGGCCTTTCTCGGTGCGCACGGGGATGTTCTGCAGGTTGGGGTTGTTGGAACTCAAGCGCCCCGTGGCTGTAACGGCTTGGTTGTAGGACGTGTGGATCAGGCCATCCTTTGGGTTGACCAAGGCCGGCAGGGCATCCAGATAGGTCGACTTTAGTTTGGTGAACGAGCGGTAGTCCAAAATCATCTGGATGATAGGATGCTTGTGCGATAACTTTTGCAGCACATCCTCGCCTGTGGCATATTGTCCCGTCTTGGTTTTCTTGGCCTTCTCATCGATACGCAGTTTCTCGAAGAGCACTTCGCCCAATTGTTTCGGTGAGGCGATGTTGAAAGGCATACCAGCGGCTTTGTAGATCTCTTCCTCAATCTTGTGGATCTCGACGCCAAAGGCTTCGCTGATTTGCTGCAGGTTCTCCGTGTCGATACGCACACCGTTGGCCTCCATGCGGCTCAAAACAGGCACGAGCGGCATCTCAATCTCATAAAACAGTTTTTCCACGCCGTTTTCCTTGAGCAGGGGCAACAGCTTCTCGTAGAGTTGCAGCGTGATGTCGGCGTCCTCGGCAGCGTATTCCTTCACCAACTCCACAGGCACCTCGCGCATGGTCTTTTGCATCCTTCCCTTGCCTATAAGGTCTTCGATGGGAATGGTGAGGTAGTTGAGGTAGACTTCGGCGAGGTAATCCATGTTGTGGCGTTGCTCGGGCTCGAGTAGGTAATGGGCCAGCATGGTGTCGAACAGTGGACCTCTCACGCTGATGCCGTATTGCGCCAACATGGAGATGTCGTATTTCAGGTTCTGCCCTATCTTCATGATACTCTCGTCTTCAAACAAAGGCCGCAACAGCTCCAGTTTCTTCTGGCATGCTTCGCGTTCGGCGGGCATGGACAGATACCACGCCTCATGTGCCTTGATGGCGAAGGAAAGGCCGACCAACTCAGCAGAGTACACGTCGATGTTGGTGGTCTCAGTGTCAAAGACTATTTCCTTCTGTTTGGATAACAAGTTCACCAAAGCCTTAATGTCAGCATCGTTTTCGACTAGTTTATAGTCATGCGGTACCGTCTTGGCCGAGTCCTTGTCGGAGAACTCCAAGATACCACTATTGTCGCCTTGGTGGAAGAGGTCAAAAGTCTCGTTAGAGGAGAACAGGTCCGGTTGTTGACTTCCCCCTGAAGCCCCCGTGGGTTGACCCGTTCCCCTCTGAGAGGGGGGCAGGGGGGAGTCAACACCTTGTTTCCCTTTATAATCTTCCAAGAATCGTTTGGCAAAGGTCCTGAACTCCAATTCCTCAAAAAGGGACATCAGCGCAGGCACATCGGGTTCCTTGGCACGCAGTTCTTCCTCGTCGAAGTCGACGGGCACCTCCAAGTTGATGGTAGCCAGGCTCTTCGACATCAGGCCTTGCTCAGCGAAGTTGACCACATTCTCCTTCTGCTTACCTTTCAGCTCATCGGCATGGGCGATGAGGTTTTCCACACTGCCGTATTTCCCCACCAGCTGTGCTGCCGTCTTCTCGCCAATGCCAGGGATGCCCGGGATGTTATCGGCGGCATCGCCCCAGAGACCCAGGATGTCAATCAGTTGCTTGGGTTCTTGTATACCGTAGCGTTCGCAAACCTCTTTAGGTCCCCACACCTGTGCCGGCTCACCAAACTTGGCGGGTTTATAGAGCAGGATCTTGTCCGTCACCAGCTGTCCGAAGTCCTTGTCGGGCGTCATCATATAGGTGAGGAAGCCTTGTTGCTCGGCTTTTTTCGACAGGGTGCCGATAACGTCGTCGGCCTCGTAGCCTTCCACGCCGTAGACGGGTATGTTGAAGGCTTCGATGAGTCGAATAATATAAGGTATGGCATCGCGGAGGTCGTCGGGCATCTTCTCACGGTTGGCCTTGTACTCGCTATATTCGGCCTGCCGTTGGGCGGTGCCAGCCACGTCGAAGGCCACGCCGATATGGGAGGGCTTCTCTTTTTGCAGAATCTCATAGAGCGAATTCAAAAAACCGATGATGGCAGAGGTATTGACGCCTTTCGAGTTCATACGAGGGTTCTTGTTCATAGCAAAGAAAGCCCTGTAAATCAACGCATAGGCATCTAACAAAAATAGCTTTTTCTCAGTGGTTTCCATAGTGTTTCTGTTCATAAGGAGTGAGTACTATCACTGCAACAAGGTGGTAAACGCTGTCCAAGGCGCCACCTCGGGCAAGGGAGCCGTAATCTCTATTTGTTCCTTGGTCACGGGATGCTCGAAGGCAATATGCCAAGCATGCAGACTGATGGACGCATCGGGGTTGCTGCGCGGGTAGCCGTATTTCAGGTCGCCACGGATGGGGCAACCGATATGCGCCAATTGGCAACGAATCTGATGGTGTCTTCCCGTAAACAACTCGACTTCAAGCAGATAAAAAGTGTCCGACTTTCCGACTACGCGATAGCTGAGTCGAGCCAACTTGGCCTCTTTGGTCCCTTCGGGCACGACAAACGACTTGTTCATCTTCTCGTTCTTGACAAGGTAGTCCTCCAACACATCGGCTTGCTTGGGCGGGTGGTTCTTCACAAGGGCTAGGTAGGTCTTGCGGAAGTCGCGGTCTTTCACCTTCACGGTCATGCGCGACAGGGCTTTGCTCGTCTTGGCGAACACCACTGCACCGCTCACAGGGCGGTCGATACGATGGACGAGGCCAGCGAACACATTGCCCGGTTTGTCGTATTTCTCCTTGATGTATTCCTTCACATCGTCGAGCAGGCAGACGTCACCCGTTTTGTCGCCCTGCACAATCTCGGACGGCAGTTTGTTCACCACAATAAGGTGATTGTCTTCATAAAGGATTCTATCAGCAATTTTATTCATTGGTCTCAATAATTACTCCGCTACCAATAACATAAGGCTCTGTCTCATGGTATACCACGCCAAACTGCCCTGGTGCCACACCCGAGATGGCCTCCTCGGAGACAATGTCGGCGCCACGGTCGGTGAGGCGGATATGACCATAGGTGAACTCCGGCTGGTGACGTATCTTGAAGCGAATGCGCTGTCCGTCGACGAACTGCAAAGCAGGATTCATCGGCTGTAGGTCGCCCATAGGGACGATGTTGGTGTACTGTGCCACGGGGTCGTAGCCCTGCGACACATACACGATGTTGTTCGGTATGTCTTTCTTGACTACAAACCATGGACCACCGCTGAGACCCAAACCCTTGCGCTGTCCTATGGTGTGGAACCAGAAGCCCTTGTGGCGACCCAATTTTTTGCCCGTCTCCAACTCCACGATGTCGCCAGGCATCTCGCCAAGGTATTCGCGAATGTAATCGTTGTAGTTAATCTTTCCCAAGAAGCAGATGCCTTGACTGTCATGGCGTTCTGCACTCGGTAACTTGTATTGGGCAGCCAACCGGCGCACCTCGGGCTTGGGGATGTCTCCGATGGGGAAGATGACTTTGCTCAGCTGGGCGTAGGTGATGCGACCCAAGAAATAGGTTTGGTCCTTGAAGGTGTCGGCCGCCGTGCCGAGCCAAAAGACACCATTTTCGTCCTCCCATGAACGAGCATAGTGTCCCGTGGCGATCTTGTCGAAGTTATGCCCTTCTTTCTCCTCGAAGGCACCGAGCTTGATCCAGCGGTTGCACATCACATCGGGATTGGGTGTGAGGCCCTTTCGCACCATCTCCATGGTGTATTTTCCGACGGTCTCGAAATACTCGTGCTGCAGGTCCACGATGTCGAACTTGCAGCCGTATTTCTTGGCGATATAAGTGGTGATTTCAATGTCCTCCTCCGACGGACAGCTCGACAGGTCTTCCTTGCCTTCCATACCGATCTTGATATAGAAGATATGCGGGTCGTAGCCTTGCTCTTTCAGCAACGGCACCACCACGGAGCTGTCGACGCCCCCCGAAACCAACGCGGCAATATTCATGGGTTAGATATTTTCTGCAAATATAGGTATTTTTCAGTTTGTAGAGACGTTGCACGCAACGTCTTTACATCATTTCATTCCGTCATCGAATACGGTTTGTCCTCGGGCTTATTGCCACGCTCCAGATTAGGCTCACCGCCCATCTCGAAGACCAGTTCTCCGCCCTGCATCAGCTGCTCGTGGGTGAGATACAATTTGTTGATTTCCTGCCCATTGAGCATCACCTTTTGCACATAACGGTTCTCATCGCTCACGTTAGGTGCCTTGATTTCCAATGTCTTGCCATTGCCCAAGCGCACTTTCAGATAGGGCAAATAAGGTGCACCTAAAACATATTGGTCGCTGCCAGGACAGACGGGATAGAAGCCCATGGCAGAGAAGATGTACCATGCCGACATCTGGCCGCAGTCGTCGTTGCCACAGAGGCCATCGATGTTGTTCTTGTAGAAGCGGTTCATGATCTCGCGCAGCCAGTATTGGGTCTTGTAAGGTTGTGAGGTCCAGTTGTAGAGGTAGGCGATATGGTGTGCGGGTTCGTTTCCATGGTTGTAGCATCCCATCAAGCCTTCCTCGGTGACGTCTTCGGTGTTCTCAAAGAACTCGGGCGGCAGTTGCATGACGAACAAAGTATCCAAGTTTTGGATGAACCGTGTATCACCCCCCATGGCCTCGATGAGGCCTTTCACATCTTGAGGCACATAAAACGAATACACCCAGGAGTTGCCCTCCACGAAGCCTTCGCCCTCGGTGTCGAAGAGGCTGAAGGGTGCTTTCCAAGTGCCATCACTCATCTTGGGACGGGCAAAGCCCAACTCCGTGTCGAAGGTGTTGCGCCAGTTGGCAGCGCGCTGCTTGTAGATATTGGCAATTTCTTGGTTGCCGGCTTTCAATGCAGCTTGGTAAATGGCCCAATCGTCATAGGCATATTCCAAAGTGATGGAGACGCAGCCATTGTTCTTGTCGAAGGGGACATAACCGAGCTGTTGATAGTCGTCAAGGTTCACATAATAGGGGCAAGTTGAGCTGCGCTGCATGGCTTTTAGCATCGCTTTTTCATCTGGATTGCTTCGTCGTGCCTCCTCGCAATGACGGACTACGTCCTTGACATAGGCATCCGAAAGAACCGACACGGCGTGGTAGCCGATCATGCACCAGTTGTCGTTGCCCATGTGCGACCAAACGGGTAGCAGTCCGTGGACGCTCTGCTCGCTGTGTTTAAGCATCGAAGCTACCATATCGGCATTGCGCTCGGGTTGCAACACGTTGAAAAGCGGATGCAAGGCGCGGTAGGTGTCCCAAAGCGAGAACACAGTATAGTTGGTGAAGCCCTCGGCTTGGTGGATGTTATGGTCGAGGCCACGATATTGGCCGTCCACGTCCATGTAGATGGAGGGATTGATCATTGTGTGGTAAAGCGAAGTGTACAGCATAGCCTTCTGGTTTTCCGTGCCTTCGGCTTGCAGGATGGAGAGTTCCTTGTTCCATTTGGATTGCGTTTCGGCCAACAATTGCTCAAAGTTTCGGCCATCGGTCTCGGCGTGGAGGTTGCGCAAGGCGCCTTCGGTGCTGGTGGCGGAGAGGGCAACTTTCATCTCCAAGGTCTGAGGGTTGTCGAAAGTGAAATAAGCCACAATCTTGCGCCCCGTCATCTCAGGGAAGTTATGCTTGACATCAAACTTGCCCCAGCCGCCATTATATTTAGGTTTTCCCAGCTCGCGGTAACCATAGTCCTTGATGGGTTGGTTGAAACTGATGGCGAAGTAGGTGTAATTTGTTCTCGCCCAGCCATTCGTGATGCGGTAGCCCGTCAGCAGGGTGTCGTTTTCCACGCGGAGGTTGGCCCAGAGGGTCTTGCCGTCGTAGTTGTAGATGCCGTGCTGCAAGTCGAGGATAACGCTGCCGTCTTGGCCTTCTGGATAGGTATAGCGATGGATGCCAGCGTGTTCCGTGGCCGTCAGTTGTGCTTTGATGCCATAATCCTGCAAGAAGACCTCGTAATAGCCTGGCACGGCAATCTCAGTGTCGTGGCTGAAACGGGAGCGGTAACCTATATCGGGATTGGTTTGTGTACCCGGGTTGAACTTGATTTCTCCCGTGACAGGCATCACTAAGATGTCGCCCAAATCAGAGTGCCCCGTGCCGCTAAAATGGGTATGACTAAAGCCCACGATAGTACTATCTTTATGCTGATAACCAGCGCAGTATTCATACACCCTCGGCTGGTAAACACCATCGATGTTGTGCGGCACGGTGTCGGTGTCGGGGCTAAGCTGCACGATACCGAAAGGCGCACAAGCACCAGGGAAGGTGTGCCCCATGCCGTTCGTCCCGATGATGGGGTTGACGTATTGGATATAATCGGCAATGTTGTCGTTTTCGGTGGTGGCCTTTGGCTTTTCGGTACAGCCTATGGCCATTAGACCCAAAACAAACAACAAAAAATGGATTTTTTTCATGGCCTACAGAATTGATACAATTTGCAAAGGTATGAATTAATTTCGTAGTTTTGCAACACAAAACACAACGATGGCTATTCCAAGAGAGACAATGGAGCAAATCCTGCAAGCCGCTCACATTGAGGAGGTTGTAGGCGAGTTCGTCACGCTGAAAAAGCGTGGGTCGAACCTGTGGGGCAATTGTCCTTTCCACAATGAGAAGACGCCGTCGTTCAGCGTCAATCCAGCGCGCAACATCTTCAAATGCTTCGGCTGCGGCAAGGCAGGTGACTCGGCCAAGTTCCTCATGGAACACGAGCATTTCACCTATCCCGAGGCCCTGCGTTATTTGGCAAAGAAATACAACATCAAAATCGAGGAGAAGCAGCAGACCCCAGAGGAAATCATGCAGCAGAGCATCCGCGAGAAGATGTTCAACATCAACGAGTTCGCCGACAAGTATTTCGTTGATACACTGTGGAATACTGATGAAGGTAAGACCATAGGCCTTGAGTATTTCCGCGAGCGCGGATATTTTGACCCCATCATACAGAAATTCCATCTCGGTTACAATCCTGCCAAATGGGACGCCTTTACCGAACATGCCAAGAAAAACGGCTATTCAGAAGAGTTGCTGGAACAAATCGGTCTGTCTATCAAAGGCAACAACGGCCTTTACGACCGCTACCATGGCCGCGTGATGTTCCCCATCCACAGCCTCACGGGTCGTGTCATCGGCTTCGGCGGCCGTATCCTCACCAACGACAAGAAAAGCCCGAAATACCAGAACTCGCCCGAGTCGGAGATTTACGACAAGAAACAGACGCTTTATGGCATCTATTTTGCCAAAAATGCCATCGCCCGTCAAGATGAGTGTATCCTTGTGGAAGGCTATTTTGATGTGTTGCGCATGCACCAAATTGGCATCGAGAATGTGGTAGCCAGCAGTGGCACCTCACTGACGATGGAGCAGATTCGTCTCGTGAAGCGCTACACGAAGAACATCACTATGCTTTACGACGGCGATGCGGCGGGCATCCATGCCGCCCTGCGTGGCACCGACATGATCCTCTCCGAGGGCATGAACGTCCGTGTGGTGGTATTACCTCCCGAACACGACCCCGACACCTTCGGCAAGGAGTTTTCGGTAGAGTATGTCAGCAACTACTTGAAAGAAAATGCGAAAGATTTCATCCGCTTCAAGACAGAATTGCTGTTAAAGGACGCTGAAAAAGACCCTATCAAGCGCGGACAGGTCATTCGCGACATCGTGGAGACCATCTCCGTGATCCCCGACAGCATCTTCCGCATCACCTACGTGAAGGAATGCAGCCGCCTCTTGGATATGCCCGAACAGACGCTCACCAACGAGCTCAACAAGATTCTCAGGGCCAAGTTAAAGAAAAACCTGGGTATCGAGGACAATGTAGTTCCCGAGCCCGACACCACCACGCCCAGGCAGGAGGAGACCGTCGAGGACCAACTTCCAGCGGGTTATTATCAGGAACGAGAA
This sequence comes from uncultured Bacteroidia bacterium, assembly GCA_902786745.1. GTDB lineage: Bacteria > Bacteroidota > Bacteroidia > Bacteroidales > F082 > Limimorpha. Next base: position 337,292 of record CADADR010000001.1, on the reverse strand, counting down.
CTGGTGAGGCTGCTGCTCATGTTCGGTAAGGAGATGATTGTTGACGAGCGTACGGACGAGCAGGGCGAGAAGATGTATGAGCAAGTCTCTGTCGCTCAACAGATTATCGATGACTTGAAAATGGATGGATTTGTGTTCACCAATGTCGTCAATAAAAAGATTTTTGACATCTTTGACAAAGCCCTTGACGAAGGTTACATCCCTGAAGACCAGGTTTTCACGTCGAACGAGGATGAAACCATCGCCCAATTGGCCGCCGACCTGCTCTTTTCACCTTACAAGCTTGACCAATGGGATAAATACAGCATCTTTGTAACCCAGGAAGAGAACAACCTGAGAAACACTGTATTATCTTCGCTTTACCGCTACAAGGACCTTATCATCGAAGAGCGTCGCAAGGCTGTCGAAGAGGAGTTGAAAAACGCCACTGATGCTACTGACCAGATGAATCTGCTCATGCAAAAGAAAGAACTTGACGATATCCGCAAGCAAATAAATAAGGAGTTGGGAATTGTCATAGCAAAATAAAAAAACCGTATTTTTGCAGCCAAAATAATAGCATTATGTTTACCATGCGTAGAAGATGGCGTGTGCCGGCCGGACAGGAACCGACAGCATTGGACAAAAAGGTGATGGCGATGGAGGCCAAGGGCGCTTTGGTACCCAAACGTTCCCTCATCCGCACCCCCGAAGAGATTGAAGGCATCAGGAAGAGTGGCGTCATCAATACGGCCATCCTCGACCTCGTGGGCGAGAAGATCCATGCGGGTATGAGCACCTTGGAAATCAACGACCTGGTACACAACTACACTATCGAGCATGGCGCCATCCCTGCCACCTTGGGCTACGAAGGCTACCCCAAGAGCGTTTGCGTCTCCATCAACGAGGTGGTCTGCCACGGCATCCCCTCGGCCAAGGAAATCCTCAAGGAAGGTGACATCGTCAATGTGGACTGCACCACGATATTAAACGGTTTTTATGCCGATGCCTCGCGCATGTATGTCATCGGTCAGACCACGGCCCGCAAGCAGAAGCTGGTCGATGTGGCCAAGGAGTGCCTCTACGTAGGCATGGAAGCCGCCAAGCCTTTTGGTTTCGTTGGCGACATCGGTAACGCCATCCAACAACACGCCCATAAGAACGGCTTCAGTGTGGTGCGCGACCTCTGCGGCCACGGTGTAGGCGTCAAGTTCCACGACGATCCTGAGGTGCTGCACTATGGAAAGAAAGGCACGGGTATGCTACTCGTCCCCGGCATGGTGTTCACCATTGAGCCGATGATTAACATGGGTACATGGAAGGTCTTCATCGACAAGGCCGATGGCTGGACCGTCATCACCGAAGACGAACTGCCCTCAGCCCAGTGGGAGCACACCTTCTTGATGACCGAGACAGGATTGGAAATCCTGACACATTAAAGCTTTTTATTTCTTTACGGCAATCTTTTCTTGAAACACCCTTCCATCAGCGGCGGTGAGGCGCAACACATAAACGCCTTCTGCCCAACCGCTGACATTGATTTCATTTGCGTTTTTGATGGTCTTCACCAACTGACCCAAAGCATTGAAAACCTGCACTTCAATAGGATCAAAGCCTTGGATGTTTAACATTTCCGATGCAGGATTCGGATAAACCGTCAAAGTCACAGAGCCCGTCGAAGGGCCGTCTTCTTCAACAGCATCATATCCCGTTTGGAACGCCCTTGGTTGTCCCGATTCAATCCAAGTGCCATCGTCAAACTCACAGGCAAACATATACTCATAATAGGTGTCTTCCTCCAAGCCCTCAAGCACAGCTTCCACATAGCCGTCGGTGGGCACGTCCACTTCAATCCATTCGTTTTCATCCCATTTCAAGTATTTGAAATACGCCCTCGCAAAATGGTCGTTGCCTTGATGAATCCAAGCCGACAGCTTGGCAGAATGCGGGGTGATGTCGGATGCCTCATAGAGGATGAAACTCGCCAAGCCATGGATGGGATAGCCGTTGTTGCTGCCGTTGTCCATCACGAAAGCATGCGAGCTTTGGTCGAGCTGGTTCTTGAACTGCTCGGTCTTCATCTCGTCGGAGGTCATGCCCGTGCCATAACCATTGTTGCCGCCAGCAGAGGTCAAGAAGAAACAATTGCTGACATTGATTGCATTTTCGCCCTTGGTCGGGTCGATGGGACTGACCATGCCAAAGATGCCGCCCGACGTGCCACCGCTAATCTGCCCGACATTGTAGCATGAATAGATAGACACTTCCGCCGACTCCACCGTGGCGGCCAAGATGCCACCCGAGATACCCATCAGCACGGCACTGGCGTTGATGGCACCCGTGTTATAACAACCTTGGATAGAAGCACTTTCACGCGCGAAGCAAACCACACCGCTTGCCACGGCGGCACCCATGAAGTTGCTATTTGTCACCGTCACCGTTGCCGACGACGCGCATTGCACCACCCTACCATCCTGCACACCTGCCACCACTCCGGCAGCGCCACAGAACGTACCGCTATTAGTGACACTGACCGAGCCCGAGAAGCTGCATCGGTAGACCAAAGCACCGGCTGCAATGCCGCCCACTACACCCGCAGCACCCATACCCGTGGAGATGACCGTGCCACTCACTGAAAGATGACTGACATAATGGTCTTCACCACCTACAGCGGCAAACAAACCCGTCAAGTCGGCATTGGACTGGATGCGCAAATTCTCAATCTGATGATAGCAACCATCGAAACGACCTGCGAAATAGAAGCCATTCATGCTATAATTCACATTGCCAATAGGCGTCCAATCGAGATTGTTCAGGTCGAGATCGTCGGTAAGTAGAAAATACTCGTCTTCGAAAACGCCCTGTCCTGAGGATTGATAGCCCTCGTTGACTTTCTCTGCGAGATAGGCCAAATGGGCTGCCGTCTCAATAAGATAGGGATTGTTCATTGTGCCGTCACCTTGGGTCCAAGGCTCCGATGAGCCGTCCCATACACTGGTTGCCATTAGATTGAATGTCAATGCGATGGCAAAAACGGAAAGTAGAATTTTCTTCATGGTTTTCGGTTTTTCCCTGCAAAGTTATAAAACATTTCGCCGAAAATCGCGTTATCTCCTTATAAATTCGTAATTTTACGGCCAAATTGTTTACCTCTATGAACAAACTGAGATCTACCCTCCTCATAGCCACATGGCTCATCTCCACTTTCGCCATCGCCCAAGAAGGCGTCTCCATCGGCAACTGGCGCACCCATCTGCCCTACCAGAAAGTCATCGCTGTTGAGCCTGTCGGCAGCAAAATCTATGCAGCCACAGAGTTTGAGTTGTTTTACTACGACACGCAAGACAACTCCATCAACATCAAGAACAAAATCAACGGGCTGTCGGATATCGGCATCAGCACCATACGCTACAACCAAAGCCAACGCAAGCTCTTCATCGCCTATACCAATGCCAACGTCGACCTGATTTGCTCCGATGGGCGCATCAAGAACATGAGCGACATCAAAGACAAAAACATCATGGGCAACAAGAGCATCAACAACGTCTTTTTTGACGGTGACCTCGCCTATGTGGCTTGCGGCTTTGGCATTGTGGTCTTCGACTTGAAGAAAGAAGAGGTTAAAGACACCTATTACATCGGAAACCAAGGTGATGCCGTGAATGTGACCGATATCGCCTTCTTCAACAACCGCATCTATGCCAGTACCGACGACGGTCTGTATTATGCCTCACTCGACGCACAAAACCTGGCCAACTATGCAGCCTGGCATTTCGACAACACCTTGATCCATCCTCATCTGGCCTATACCGAGATGGAGGTGTTCAATGGGCAGCTGCTGATCAACTTTGACGGTGGCTTTAATGCCGACACGGTTTTCGTTCATAACGGCAGCCAATGGGGTTACTTCCACAAAGACGAAGTGACACAAAGATGTGAGCTGCGCGCCTATAACGACCGCCTCATCATGACCAATCGTTACGGAATCAAGGTCTATGACCGCAACAACAACGAGATTCACAACTTCTTCTCGCCTGGCGGCAACATCGTCCCGCTCTCGGCTGCTGTTGACCAAAACGGAGACTACTGGATTGGCGACAGCTCACGAGGCCTCATCAAGACTAGCGACGGATGGAACAACATGGACGTGAAGCCCAACGGACCCGCCTCAAAGAATGTCTTTGAACTTCAAGCTTCTGGCGACCAGGTATGGATTGCCACAGGCGGTCATGCCGCCAACTGGGGCAAACGTTATATGGCAGAAGGCGTCGCCCGTTTTGACGGCATGTGGACCATCTTCAACCGAACCACCCTCTCCGATTTCGACCAATACTCCGACTTTGTCTGTACCGCCACCGACCCCAACGATCCCACTGTCACCTACGTCGGCACCTGGGGCTATGGCGTCTTGAAATTCAAAAACGACGCATTGGAAGAGGTGTACAACGCCGACAACAGCACCCTTGACTACTGGGTGCAAGACCATAACCTCATCAACATCAGCGGCTTGGCTTTCGACAGCAAAGGCAACCTATGGGTGGCCAACACAGGCGCTGTCAAAGCCCTCTCGGTGATGGATCGCCACGGCATCTGGCGCTCCTACAACCTGGGGGGAAGTCTTAGCGGCATCGATATCGGCACCATGCTTGTCGACGACAACGACTACAAATGGATCACCCGACGCAATGGTGAAGTCATCGTCTTCAACGACAATGGGACGCTCGACAACACCGCCGATGACCGCACGATGAACCTCACCACCGCCAAAAACCACGGCAACCTGGCTGGGTCGGTCACCTGCCTCATCGTCGACAACAATGGCCGCGTGTGGGCGGGTTCCGACAAAGGGCCTTGCCTGTTTGAGGACTCGAAAAAGATCTTCAACGGCTCCGACTACGATGCCACACAAATACGTGTGCCCCGCAACGACGGTACCGACCAATATGACTACTTGTTTGCCGGATCCAGCGTGCTCTCCATGGCCACCGTGAAAGGCACCAATCAGATTTGGTTTGGTCTCGAAACGGGTGTCTACCTGATGTCGTTCGACGGCAAACCCAAACAGATCCACCATTTCAACACCAGCAACAGCCCCTTGCTCGACAACGCGGTGAACACCATGGCCATCGACAAGAGCGGTGAGGTGTTCTTCGGCACCAGCTCGGGCGTCATCTCCTATAGAGGCGAATCGGCCACTCCTGAGCCTCATGTCAGCAATGTGGTGGCTTATCCCAACCCCGTCAGGCTGGGCTATAATGGATATGTCGGCATCAAGGGTCTGGTCTCCAACTCCCTCGTCAGAATCACCACTGTCGACGGTGCCTTTGTCACACAGCTGATGTCGGAAGGCGGTCAGGCCGTTTGGGACTGCACCAACATCAACGGCGAGAAGGTGGATCCAGGCGTCTACCTCATCTTCGTCAGCACCAAAAAAGGTAGCAATAAATTCGCCACCAAGATCCTGATTATGAACTGATGGACGACAAGATCCATGGTATAGTCCTGCAGTCTTTACGCTACGGCGATTCAAGCCTTATCGTGAAAGTGTTTACTCGTAGCCGAGGGCTTCAGTCGTATATGGTGAAAGGAGCCTGCAGCCATGGCGCCAAAAACCGAGCCGCCTTGTTCCAAAACCTCAACCTCATCACTTATGTGGAGGCCGGCAAGCCTAAAGGCACGTTGGGCTACCTGAAAGACGTACAGCTCTCACAGGTCTACCAGAGCATCCCCTTCACGATGAACAAGAGTGCCATTCTCATGTTCGTCAGCGAACTGTTAGCCAAGACACTTACCGGACAGGAACAAAACGAAGCCTTGTTCGATTTCGTGCAACGGTCGCTGACATGGCTCGACTTGGTGGAACAAGACTATGCCAACTTCCCCTTATTCTTCACGCTGGAGCTGACACGACATCTCGGATTCTATCCCAAAACAAACCATAAAAACGGCTTCTGTTTCGACATGATGGAAGGCTCGTTCACCCACGACTTACCTTTGCATCCCTATTATTTCGACACCGACAACGCCGACTTGCTGTCGAAACTCCTTGATGTGGGTATCGACGAGGCGTGCCACATCCCTTTGAATGTGGGCCAACGCCGTGCGCTCCTCGATGATCTCATCATCTTCATGCGCCTTCACGCTCCCGTCATGAACGATTTCCATTCACACGAGGTGCTGAAGTCGGTATTGGAATAAAAAAAGCCAGCCTTGAGCTGGCTTTTTTTTGTGTTTGAAAAGAACGCTTACTTCAAATCGATCGCGGTCTGTCCGATCAGCTTTCCGCCTTGTTCGTAGACGTCGATGAAATAAGTGCCAGGCATCATTTCGTAGGCATCGGGCTTGGTGTAGTAGGCGCGTACTGCCGTCTCCTTGCCGTCGTAGTTGACCCTCACCTTCTCGGTGAACTGGAGGGTTTCGCCATTTGACTGGAAGGCATATTCGTCGCCCGTGCCCTTGCTGATGATGGCGCGACGCGGATCAGCGATACGCACATAGAACAGCTTGGTGCCAGGTTGGATCAGGTCGTTAGCAGCCACCGTGAAGTCGAGTCGGATGCGTTCGGCACGCTCGGCACGGTCTGTCGGGGTCTCCTTGCCACCACCTTTGAAGCGAACGGCTTGGGCGGTGTAGTTGGAGATCTTCATCGTAGCCGCCTGGTTCACCTTGTTGGTCAGTTCCTCTTTCTGCTTGGTCAGACTGGTGTTCTGTCTTCTCTCGGCTTGGAACTCCTCGCGGATGCGTTCGTTTTCGGCCACGAGCTCACGGTTAACCGTATAGAGTGAGTCCATTTGGCGTACATACTTCTGTGAGATGGTTTGCAAAGAAGCGAGTTTCTTCTTGATGCGGTTGTAGTCCCATTGCGAATCAAGCAGCTTCTTGATTTCGACGGCATCGGCTTGAATGATGCTGTCTTTTTCAGCCAATTCCTGGCTCAGCTCGCCGTAACTCTCTTTCAGTTCGTTGTGGACCTTCATCAGGCTGTCGACTTCGGCTTGGAAGTCCTGACGTTGCATTTCCTTTTCAGCCTCCAGCTGCTGCAGATTGCCCTTGATGGACGAATTCTTAGAAGCCAGAATGATGACAAAGACCAAAGCCAATGCCAATGCTGCAAGAAGCGCATAAAGCAAGGTCCGATTCTTACCGTTTTTGTTATTTTGGTTATCCATGACTAAAATGGTTATTATACTTCAAATTCTCTGCAAAGATAGAAATAATTCTTATGACTACAATTTTTTTTGATTTTCGGTCATTCGGCGATGGGTTCCACCTTGGCTCTCGGAATATGAACCGGGATGTATTGTCCCACCACGTCAATATGCACAATCAAGCGACGTTTGTCCTTCACTGAGCTCAAGCGCCCCGTCAATCCCTTCATGGGGCCATTGATGATTCTGACCAACTGGCCCACTTTGAGGTCCTCGTTGTTCAACATCTTGAACTCCTCGCCTTTCTCGTAATCGTTGACAAACTTCTTGATGGCCATGATCTGGTTCTCTGGAACGACGACAGCCTCGTGTTCGAAGCAGACAAACCGCAGCACACCATAGACATTCAAGATCGTAAGATAATCCTTGTCGCAAGAGTAGACAAACACATACGACTTGAACAGCGGCTCTTGGATTTTTTTCCTACGGTCGCTCCATTGTTTGACCACGGTAATCTGTGGCAGATAGGCATCAAAACCCATCTCTTCAAGCTGGGCAGTGATTTTCTTCTCTGCTCGCGACCTGACATAGAGGGCGTGCCATTTCTTGATCGTATGCTCAGAGACCGGCATAAGGTTTATTTCTTACGTTTCTTTTTCTTGGTTTCGTCAACATCGCCATAATAGCCGTTACCATAATACTCATTGTTATGGCCACTATACTTACCATAGCCGTAACCATACGCGTAGCCGTAACCGTATCTGTATTTTCCGTAACTATAGCCGTAGCTCTTACCCGTGTCGATGCCATTGATGATGATCGAGACTTTGATACCACGGTCTTCGAGGTCTTTGATGATGCTTCCAAATATATTCTTGTTGGTGATGCCTTGGCGAACGATGAACAGGTTGACATCGGTATGGCGCATCAACAGGAAAGCATCAGTAACCAGCCCCAAAGGCGGTGTGTCGATGATGATGTAATCGTAACGTTCCTTCAAGGCTTTGAACAACTCGTCGCACTTTTCGGATGCGATAAGCTCAGCCGGGTTGGGGGGGATAGGACCACTCGTGATGATATCGAGGGTCGGGATCTTGTTGGAGGCCTGGATGATACCGTCTAATGACTCTTGGTTGGAGAAGTACGAACTCAAGCCAACGTTGTTATTAATGCCAAACTCTTGGAATAGCTTAGGTTTGCGCATGTCGAAGCCCAGAAGCACCGTCTTCTTGCCATAGAGAGCGTAGATGGAAGCCAAATTGATGCTATTGAAGGTCTTGCCGATACTCTGCATATCACCCGTCACCAAGATGGTGCTCTTCGACTTGCCTTGGGTCAAAAACTCGATATTGGTACGGATAGAACGGAAGGACTCCGCAATGGGTGATTTGGGGTTGTTGACCACCACGAGGGGGTCTTTGTCGCTGGTCTGGGCAACCTGTCCGATGATGGGATACTGCGTCAGTTTCTCTACATCCTTACGGTCGCTGATGCTCACATTGAAGAAGTCCTTCAGGAAAAGATAAAGAGCCGGGATCAACAATCCCAAAACGAGCGCGATGAGATAATTCATCGAGGTGCGCGGCGATATCTTGGTTGTACGCTCAATGCGGGCTTCGTCCAGAATCTCATTATCGGGCGTATTGGAGGCACGCAAGATTTGGGCTTCGGCCTTACGTTGCATCAAGTATTTGTAGGTGTCGTCGTTGAAGTCGAAGTCGCGCTGGTAGTTGATGAGCTGCTGCTGCTTGCCGGGAAGCAAACGTGATTCCGATTCAAGTGCATTGATACGACGATCGATCTCCTTAAGACTCATCTCCGCATTGTCGACAAGATTGTTGACATTTTCAAGGAGCGCCCTCTTGGTGGTCACGATTTGTTCATTCAGCTTCACGATTTGAGGGTGCTGCTCTGTGAGGGTAAGCAGTTGTGTGGCTTTGGTTTGGGATAATGTCACAAGGTCTCTTGACAACTGGTTTAGCAAGGGGTCATTGATGCCCATCGTGCTGGGAGCGGCAAGGTTCTCCGGGTCGTCGATCTGAACCCTGATATAATCCTGCAGACGCTTGTAAATCTTCACATTGACCGCCATCTCCGACCTTTCCTTGTCCAAAGCACGCAAGTTGGTATACACCTGATTGGCTTGCATGTCGAGGTTCATCAAGTCGTTGCGCGTACGGAAGTCTTTCAACTCGCTCTCCGACTTGCTCAGCGAAGCTTGGATGCCCGTCAACTCGCTGTCGATAAACTCAATAGTGTTTTCCGAAACCAAATTCTTCTTCTCCAATCCCCTGCTGACATATTCATTCATCAAGGTATTGGTAAAGTCAACAATCTTCTGCTTGTTGGTGCCGTTCATGACCACCGAAACCACCGATGACTGCTTGCTGGTAGGACTCACCGTGAACGAACTCATTCCTTTCACCAAACTAGGATAGCTGTTGAACCAGAATGAAAGGTTTCTCGTGTTATCAACTTCGGGTTTATAGTTATCGTTCAAAACGATACGCATGCGGTTGTAACCGTTGTCAATCCATTCGCCCTGTTTGCACTCATTGGTCACATCAATTTTCGCGCCATGGCTTTCGGTTGCTTCCGACAGGATATAATCGTATCTTGTAAGATACTCTGATGTGCCGTGTAAAGTAATGCTTTCGTTGCCCAGCACCACTTCATACACCAGGCCTACCGCTTGTGGGACACTACGGTCAAACTCCACTCTGAAAGGCGATGTCTTATACATCTCGGTAGTGGCGATACGGCCTTTCTCCATATAGGTAACCTCCATGTCCATCTTACGGACAACACGGTCGGTAAGCGAATAGGACTTAAGGATGGCTATTTCGTTATCCACATTCTGATAATTGCCAAAGCTCATGTTTGTCATGATGGAGGTCGCATCAAAATTGGAGCGGTCTTCCTTGATAAGCACCGTGCCCGCAGTTTGATACACGTTTGTGGAATAGCGATTGATAAGGAAACACGTAACCAAAGCGATAAGAACACAGATGGCAAACAAATACCAATGGCTCAAGAAGATGTATATCAATTGCTTGATATCAACGGTTTGTTCCTCCGCTCTTTGTTGAGGCTTATTCGCGTTTTCGTTCTGCATAATACTATGAATTATGTTATCCTAGAGGATTCTTATCTATTATTGGGGGTTCTGAAAATTGCATACAAAGTGGCGCCAAGCGAGATGACCGACAACAATGTTGAATAGGGGAAGGTAGTGAAGCCCCATTGCTTGATTTTGAGCGGCTCCACATAGATGATGTCGTTGGGCTTCAGGTAATAGTAAGGGGAAGAGAGAATGTCGGCCGATCCCATGTCGACGGTGACAATCTCGGAACCATTATCCGTTTGGCGAACAATCCTGACTTCACTGTTTTTGGCAAAGTTAGTCATGTTGCCAGCCATAGCCATGGCTTCAAAGAGATTGATTTGCGACTGATACACCTTATACATGCCAGGACGGGTCACCTCGCCCAAAACGGTCAAGTTGAAGTTTGACAACTTTACGATAAGCGTTGTCTGGTTGACGTATTGGTTCATCGCACTCTGCAAGCGGTTTTTGGCTTCTTCGACAGTGAGGTTCTTCACCTCCACCTTGCCTGCGAGAGGCATCTCGATGCACCCACTCTCGTCGATGGTGTAGGACTGGAGGTAGATGCTCGCGTCTGACGACAGTTGGGTCGTGCGCGTCGTCAACTCACCATTGATGGCGGCGGCACTGCGCTCGTCAATCGTATTAATGGCGCGAATGTATAGGTTGTCACCCGGCTGCAATTTGTAGTCAACAGTCCGCTCATTGACATAGTTGACGGATTTGTTCTGGGCTGCCATCTGTGCCTCTTTCAGATAAAGCATCTTCTTTTGGGGCACACAAGAGGCTGACACCATGCCCAACAGGAGCATAGCCGCTGCGAATTTCAAAAGTCTATGGGTATTCATCATAATGTGTAGTTATTTCTTGTACAAAGTGAGTTCCTTGACGCCCACCAAAGGTGTGATAGGCATATAATTCTCGATCTGGAAGGTGTATTTGCCTGGGTCAGCGATGAGGAATGACTTGTTGATGGGCAACTCAAAGGTGTGGCAACCATCACGCAGTTCACTATTCCACTGTCCTTCACTGTCCTTCAAATTAAACTTGTATGCCTTGGCGCGATACGGATCACCATAGGCGTCAAAAACGGTAAAGATCATAGAGAAATCATTGTAGGGATAATCCTCGGTAAAACTGATCCGCAGATTCAAGTCATACGAGGTCTTCTCTTTGACATCGATGGTGTTTTTCACAAAGTCGAAACGTTCCCAGTTGTTATTGTAAAAACTGCGTTGCAAGAGCACGTTCTTCTCCGCCTGCTGCCTGCAACCGCAAAACGCAAGGAAAAGACAACCGAAAACTAAAGCCAATCTCTTCATATCACTAGTGTATAAAATGCGTGCAAATATACGAAAAAATCTCTGCTCCACCGATGAAATATCATGATTTTGAAGGAAATGAATTTTTTTTCAAAAAAACTCATGAGGGAGCATCCCGAAATCAAGAAAAACAATTACTTTTGTAAACAAGGAAAAAGTCATGAGAACGAACAATAACAATCTGTCACACAGGAAAATACTCATCATGGGCATCTTCATTGCCGTAGGTGTGCTGTTTCTGATCAGATTGTTCTCGCTTCAGGTTCTCGACAAGCACTACAAGGAGCTGGCCGACAACAACGCCTTGCGTTTCGTCACCCAATACCCCGCCCGAGGCAAGGTTTTTGACCGTAACGGACAGCTGTTGGTGTTCAACGAGGCGGTCTACGACCTTATGGTCATCCCCAAGCAGGCGATGAAAAAAGACACGTTGAACCCTTTCGACACGTTGACTTTTTGCGCCCTGCTCGACATCGACAAGGAGTCGTTCGTCGAACGCATGAACAAAGCCAAGAAAGAGTCCTATCTGAAGCCCTCCCCTTTTCTGACCCAAGTCTCGAAAGAGAGCTATGCCCACATCGCTGAGGTGCTCTATAAATTCCCTGGCTTTTATTTCCAGACCCGAACAGTGCGCCATTATCCCATGTCTATCGCCGCCCACACCTTGGGCGACATCGGCGAGATCAGTGCAGGGGAACTTGAGAAAGACCAAGAAGACTATTACCGTCAGGGCGACTACATCGGCAAGTCGGGCATCGAACGCTCCTACGAGAAAGAGCTCCGCGGTGTAAAAGGCCTGAAGGTGATGATGGTCGACGTGCACAACCGCGTGATGGGTAGCTACAACGACGGCGAACTCGACCGTGAGCCCATAGCGGGAAAAGACATCTACCTCGGCATGGATGCCGACCTGCAAGCCTACGGCGAGAAGCTGATGGTCGGAAAGATTGGTTCCATAGTGGCCGTAGAGCCTTCCACGGGACAGATCTTGGCCTTCGTGTCCAGCCCTACCTACGACCCCAATCTGTTGGTGGGTCGTGAACGTGGTAAACACTATAAGGAGTTACAGGAAGACCCCATGAAACCCCTCATAAACAGGGCGACAAGCGGCACCTATCCCCCAGGCTCCACCTTTAAGACAGTGGTGGGTCTCATCGCCATGCAGAGCGGTAGCATCACCCCTGCCACCTGCTTCCATTGTGCCGGTCCTGGGTCACTGCCCATCAAGTGCACCCACCATCATGGTAGCAGCCCCGACTTCGCCAATGCCATCATGAACTCGTGTAACCCCTACTTCTACGAGTCGTTTAAGGCCACCATCAACAATCCGAAATTTGGCGGCATCAAAGAAGGCTACCAGTATTGGAAGGACATGACGTATCAGATGGGATTAGGACACAAGTTCAACACCGACATCCCTTACGAACGCCCTGGCAACATCCCGACTCGTGAGTACTACGACAAGATGTACAACGGGCAGTGGAACTCCGTGACCATCCGATCGCTGGGCATCGGACAGGGCGAGGTGCTCGTGACGCCACTGCAGCTCTGCAACATCGCCGCCATGATTGCCAACGAAGGCTATTACTACCCGCCCCACCTCATCAAGTGCTTTGGTGACACGACAGCCATACCCGAGGTGATGACGACAAAAGTGGACCCAGGCATCAACCCGAAATACGTCAGGATCATGAAGAATGGCCTACGCACCGTGTTCAGCGGCTCTGCAGGTACGGCACGCCGTTACGAGATGAAAGATATCGCGCAATGCGGCAAGACGGGTACGGCACAAAACCCTCACGGCAACTACCACTCCAACTTCATCGCCTTCGCCCCAGCTGAAAACCCCAAGATCGCCCTGGCCGTCATCATCGAGAACGGCGGTTATGGTGCCACCTGGGCGGCTCCCATCGCCAGCCTGATGATAGAGAAATACATCCGTGGCTATAGCGAACGCGAGGACCTGGAGAAACGCATCATGGAAGGCAGAATCTCATATAAGAACGAACGATGAACGAAAGAAACAGCATCATAGGGAAAATCGACTGGCTGACGGTCTTTCTGTATCTGGCCTTGGTGATCATCGGCTGGTTCAGCATCTTCTCAGCCAAATACGATGAGATGCACCCCAGCATCTTCGATCTGTCGCAGGTGTATGGCAAACAACTCATTTGGATTGGCGCCTCCCTCCTCATCGGCTTTATCATCCTTCTTATCGATGCCAAGTTCTTCAACGCCTTCTCCATGTGGATCTACGTCGCGGTGCTATTCTCGCTATTCGCGGTGCTGGTATACGGCAAAGCCACCAAAGGCGCCACCTCGTGGATCGACCTCGGCGCCGGCATCAAATTCCAGCCTTCGGAGTTCGCTAAGATGGCCACAGCCTTGGCCTTAGCGGGCTACCTCGACCGATTGGACGTCGACCTGCAAAAGCGTAAGGATCAAATCGTTTCAGCCATCCTGGTGCTCATACCCATGGCACTGGTGTTGCTTCAAAACGACACGGGTTCGGCCATCGTGTTCGTCTCTTTCATCTTCGTGTTGTATCGTGAAGGCTTCCCCGGAACAGGTTGGGTGATGGTGGCCGGTGTCGTCGCCATTCTCCTTTTTGTGTTCACCCTCCTTTGGAGTCAAAAGGTCATGTATATCATTCTAGGCGCCCTCCTGGTCCTGACACTGACCTATTATCTCATCACGAAAAAGAAAGGCATCATGAAGATGCTCGCTGTCTTCGCCGTGATGTTCGTTTTCGTGTTCTCTGTTGACTATGCCTTCAACAAGGTGCTGCAAGAGCACCAACGCAACCGCATCTTGGTTTTGCTCGGACAACTCGACGACCCCAAAGGTGTGGGCTACAACGTGCACCAATCCAAGATCGCCATCGGCTCGGGAGGCTTTGCTGGAAAGGGCTTCCTGCAAGGCACTCAAACCAAATACGATTTCGTACCTGAACAACATACTGATTTCATCTTCTGCACCGTCGGTGAAGAAGGCGGATTCTTAGGCACCGCCGTGGTCGTCCTCTTGTATGTCTCACTTCTTATTAGGATAATCTTGCTCTCGGAGCGACAACGATCTACCTTCAGTCGTGTTTACGGATATTGTATTGCCGGTATTTTCTTTGTGCATTTCACCATCAATATCGGCATGGCCATAGGATTGTTGCCCGTCATCGGCATCCCTTTGCCATTCTTAAGCTATGGTGGATCGAGCATGCTGGCTTTCACCATGATGCTGGCCATCTTCGTAAAACAGGATGCCAACCGCTTGAAGATACTTTAATTCCTTATCAACCAACTTTTTATGCATTGTCTACCTCTTCTTCGTAAAGCGAGGTAAATGCAAACTTTTTGACATCGAACAGTCCTTGGTCACTGAGTTTGAGTTCGGGAATGACGAGCAAAGCCATGAACGCCAGGGTCATGAATGGCGCGAAGAGTGTCGAGCCAAGGCGTTTGGCGAGTGCGTCGGCGTTGCGATAGGCTTGGGCCACCTCATAGCCGTCTTCGTTACTCATCAGTCCGGCCACAGGCAAGGGTACTGCCACCATCTCCGTGCCGCAATAGGCCGTCACGCCACCGGTGTGTTCGATGAGCAGGTTGACCGCATGAAGGATGTCGCTGTCGGTGACGCCCACCGCCACGAGGTTGTGGCTGTCGTGGGCCACACTCGACGCCAAGGCACCACGTTTCAGTCCAAAGCCCTTAACAAAAGCCACAGCGGGGGTGTAAGGTTGGTAGCGGTTGACGACCACCATCTTCAGGATGTCGTGTTCCACGTCGCTGACAATGCCGCCGTTAACCACCTTGGGATCGGCAAGGGTACACTTCGTGATCAGCTGGCCGTCGAAGCACTCGATGACCTTGATCCGCTTGCCCTCATCGGGAACGAAGAGGTCTTGTGCAAAGAGAAACGGACGTTCAAAGATATTTGGCGTTGCAGTCTCCTCGTGCTTGAAGTTGGCCTTGCCGTTTTCAGCCACCAGCACACCGTTGACATAGGTCTGGCGGGCCACAGGGCGGCGCAGATCATCGACAACAATGAAGTCGGCAGCATCGCCCTCCTGTAGCATGCCTACAGGCAGATGGTAATGCTGCACGGCATTGAGCGAAGCGGCTTTCAAGACATCCATCACGTCATAGCCCAACTCGATGGCTCGACGCACAAGCACGTCGATATGGCCATCGTCGAGCTCGTCAGGGTGTTTGTCGTCGGAGCAGAACATCAGTTTGTCGGGATGGGTGGCCATCAGTGGGATCAAAGCCTCAAAATTCTTGGCGGCACTACCTTCGCGGATGAGAATCTTCATGCCGAGGCTAATCTTCTCCAAAGCACCCGCTATGGTGAAGCACTCGTGATCGGTGGAGATGCCCACCCCCACATAGCGCTGCAAGTCGTTACCCGTCACCGCAGGTGCATGGCCGTCGATAGGCTTGTGGTATCTCTTGGCTGCGGCAATCTTACGCATCATTTCGGGGTCTTCATTGATGACGCCAGGGTAGTTCATCACCTCCGAGAGGTAGTAGATGTCAGGAGAGGCCATCAGTTCCTCGATGTCATCGGCATTGAGGGTAAAACCCGAGGTCTCAAAGGCCGTGGCAGGCACACAACTCGGGGCACCGAAGAAGAACTTAAACGGCACCTTCTTGCCGTTTTCGATCATATAGCGGACACCTTCCTTGCCGAGCACATTGGCAATTTCGTGCGGGTCGCTGACAGTGGCCACCGTGCCATGACTGACCGCCAAACGCGCAAATTCGGAAGGCACCAGCATGGAACTCTCCACATGCACATGGGCATCAACAAAGCCCGGCATGATATATTGCGTGTTGCCTACGGGTTGCTGTTCGATCTTGGTGATTTTGCCATCTTCGACGATGACGACGCCCGAGAAAATCCTTGAGTTGACGAGGTCGACGATCTGACCCCCTATGGTGAAGCTGTTATCCATGAAAGCTTGTTCAAATTTGGCGCAAAGTTACAGAATCGGTTTCATATTGTAAAAAGAAAAAACCTATCTTTGCATCAAAATCAAATTGTAATGGAACAAACTCCGCTCTACCCCGTCATCCGACTCAATCCCGGCAAGGAAGAGGCCATCAAGCGCTTCCATCCCTGGGTGTTCTCGGGTGCCATCCACGACGCTGCCGAAGGCCTACAGGCTGGCGACACCGTCACCGTCACCGACTACGACGGCAACATCCTCGGTACCGGCTTCTGCGAGTCGGAGAGCATCGCCGTTAAGATGCTCTGTTTCGACAACCGAAAGATCGACGAATGGTTCTTCCTCGAACGTCTCAAACAAGCCTACGAGGTGCGCCGTATCATGCGTCTCACCAACCAGCCCCATACCAACTGCTTCCGCCTCGTCCACTCCGAAGGCGACGGGCTGGCAGGTCTCATCGTCGACATCTATGGCCACACCGCCGTGGTGCAAGCCCAGACCGAAGGCATGGCTCTCCATTTGAAGGAGATCGTCCGTGCCCTTAAACTCATACCCGAGCTTGAGCTGCAGGCCATCTACAACAAGAGCGCCGATGCCATGCAACGCATGGGCAAGGAGGACGTCGTCGTAGAAGACGGCTACCTCTTCGGCGAGCGCTTGGACGAAGTGATTTTGGAAAACGACAGCCGTTTCCTTCCCAACTGGGAGGAAGGTCAAAAGACGGGATTCTTCCTCGACCAGCGCGAGAACCGCGAACTGGTGCGACGTTTTGCAGAAGGCAAGACCGTGCTCAACGCCTTCGGCTATACAGGCGGATTCTCCGTCACGGCGCTGAAAGGCGGCGCCCGCAGAGCCGTCACCGTCGACGCCTCCAAGAAAGCCATCGCCGCCGCCGAGGCCAACCTCAAGCTGAATGGCTATTCCATAGAGGAGAACCCCTGTTATGTGGCCGATATGAAGGAATACGTGACCGAGATGCGTGAAGGCGCGTTCGACCTCATCATCCTCGACCCGCCTGCCTTCGCCAAACGGCACCATGACCGCCACCGTGGACTAGGCGGTTACAAATTCATCAACGCGGAGGCCATCAAACGCATCGCCAAAGGCGGACTGCTGTTCACCTTCAGCTGCTCGCAGGCCGTCGACAAGGCCACCTTCCAGAGTATCGTCACCGCGGCCGCCATCGAGGCCAAACGCAATGTGAGGATCGTCGACCAACTCTCGCAGCCTGCCGACCATCCCATCAACATCTTCCACCCCGAAGGAGCGTATCTGAAAGGATTGATGCTTTATATCGAATAATGCAGAATGCGGAATGAGCGAGGCGAATCATCGCATTGCGTCATTCCGCATTCATCATTCCTAATTCCGCATTAAGAGTTATCTGCCACCTAATAACGAACCGGGTTTATGCGGACGCTTGGCTGATGGCTTGCTTGCCGACTTGGTGGGCGTGGCGCTGATGCGTTTCAGATAGGCACGCTCCGTAATGTCAAGTCCGTATGCGTTTTCATAGATGAAAGAATTGTCGGTCAAATCGCTGATTTTCATCTCGTAAACGCGCTTGTAATCGTAGGGATAGGTGTATCTTATGGTCATGTAGAGCGTCGATTCGTCCTTGTCGTAGGAATACGTGAACCTGGATACCAATACGGTATCGGGACATGGGATATAGTGGTCAAAAGTCTCCGTCTCCATATCATACCCAACGCCAAGAGAATCGATGTCACTATCGCGCATCTCACCGGTTTTGTCTTCCTTGAAAACCAAATGGATACCGTTGTTGGTGTCGTTGGGATCATAGGTGTAGGACTCCAACGAAGAGGCAATAGGGTTGCCCGCAAAATCTACATTGAAATACTCAATTCTTTCGACACCCCATGTGCCAATGAAACTCTTGTGATCTTCTTCCTTACGGCAGGAAGAAAAAAGCATGGCTACGATAGCCAACGTCATGATAATGGTAATCTTTTTCATATTATTCATCTTCTATCCTTCTCAAGAAAAACCGTTCAAAGAAAGGCTGTGGTTCAGAGACCATATTGGTCCACGAAGCCACCAAAGTGCTGTCGGTGAGCGACTCGATAAGGAATTCCGCATGGTTTTCCATTGAGGTCAGGCTGCCATAGATGGCATATAGCCATGCAGCACCCTCCACCTCAAGAACATGATTGAGGGAATCGTACTTATAGTTACAGGTGAACTCCTTGATGAATGCGGGGCTGTTGTTGAGTTTCAGCAAGCCTTTGCCCGTGTTGTAGAAAAAGAGCTCGTACTCGCCACCGGTGCATGCCTCAAACTGAAGCGTGTCCCACTGCTCACGACCCGTCGTGCTATCGGTGCGGCAACTGATATATTGCTCACAACCCCAATGGCCGAGAAAAGGCACCCAGTTGTTGTCTTCATGCTTGCGACAGCCACTCATCGTCACAAACACCATGGCCATCAAGGCCAACACACCCATTTGAATCTTGTTTTTCATAACTAAATCGCTTTGCAAAAATAGAATATATTCAAATATCGCGCCAAAATTTCTACTTTTGCTGCATATTTGACTCTATGATGCGCATCAAATCTATCATCACACTCTTTAGCCTACTGCTGGGTTTCCTGTCCGTCAGCGCGCAGGACACACTCACCGTGATGCAATACAACCTTTTGTATTACGGTAACTACAACAGTGGTTTTGCCGACTGCTATGAGACCAACAACAACACGCAGCGCAAGGACGAATGCATCCGCACCCTCGTCGACTATGTAAAGCCTGACATCTTCACCGTCTGCGAGTTTGGCGCCACACAACAACTACAAAACGCTTTTTTGCGCCACAACCTGAATATTAACGGGGTCGACTATTGGCAATCCGACAACATCATCAATTATGCGGGAGAGGACATCATCAACCATATCTTCTTTGATTCACGCAAATTGGGGTTAAGCAAGCACATCGCTCTGCGTACCCAACCGCGCGACACCGATTTCTATGAGCTTTACCTGAAGACCCCGAGCTTGGCCGCGGGCGACACCGTCAAACTCATTTGCATCGTGGCTCACCTCAAGGCGGGACAAGGCTACGAAGCCTCGCGTCGCGCCCAAATACAGACCGCCATGGACTACCTCAATCAGCATTATCCCCATGACAACGCCTTGATTATGGGCGATTTCAACATGTATGGTGCTTCCGAGAGCGGCTACCGCCTGCTCACCCAGACTTATAGCAACCCCGGTATCCTCTTCATTGACCCTTTAGGCTCGGCGGGCGTGGGCGAATGGAATTGCAACGGCCAGTTTGCCGCCTACCACACCCAGTCAACGCGCAGCTACTCTGATGAATGCTTCTCGGGCGGTGGCTTGGACGACCGTTTTGACTTCATCCTCATGGCCGACGAAATCAAGTTCAGCTATAACCACATGCGCTATGTGAACAACTCCTACCACGCTGTGGGCAATGACGGTCGCCATTACAACCAAAGTGTCAACCAAGGCTCCAACACTGCTGTGCCCACCGAGGTCGCCGAGGCTCTTTTCGACGGCTCAGACCACCTCCCCGTGACGATGAAGATCGCGGTGGATGTGCATCTCGGCGTGGAAGACCATGAGGTGCAGCGCCTTTATGCCACAATGGCGCCTAACCCCGCCAGAGACAGGGCCTCCGTGACTTTCTTTAACCCTGCACAAGGCCAAGTGCAGTTTGAGCTGTATTCACTGCAAGGGCAGTTGCTGCAGCGCGAAGCGGCCGCTTTTGGTGAGGGAACGCAACAGTATGAGTTGGCGCTGCATGACATTACTAAGGGGTTTTATCTGCTGCGCATTAAACATCAGAATGGCTGGGGACAGACGGTGAAGCTGGTGGTCCAGTAAGACGTGCCAGAGGCACGTTATTCCATTTACCCCACATGCAGTGTGGGGTCTAGGACTGACATCATCCACATCGCGTGCCGAGGGCACGCTACATCAGACTCACTACGGTGATGTAGCGTGTCTCCGACACGCCTTGGATGGGCGGTAGCCCTCCACTCACTGCCCCACACTACGTATGGGGTAAATAGGATGGTGTGTCTCCGACACACCCCTTACTCCCCTACCTTCACGCGCATGCCATCCGAATAAGCGCTGAACTCCGGCGCATACTGGCACTGTATCAAGGCGTAGCCGTTGTTGAGGTAGCCTTCCTTGGTGACGAACATGCTGTACTCCAACTGGTGCGTGCCCTTGGGCAGGAACTCGATGAAGAACTCCATGTCGGTGTCGGTGTTGCTCTGGTAGTAGCTCATGCGGTCGTTGTACTCGTAGCGCGAGATCTGCTCTATCGGCTCGAAACCTGCGGCACGGAGGTCTTTGACGAAGACGAAGCTCATATCTTGCTGGCTGGTGAAAGTGATCTTCACAGTCAGTTTGTCGCCAACTTTTAGGGTCGGCCCTTCGACAGACTCAGGGACCTTAGACCCAACGGGTACAAGTTTCTTACCCTTATCCGTCACCGTCTCCACAAACAATTCGCGCTTGATGGTGAAGCCCGACTCGTCGCTCTTCACTTCGTCAATCGGGACGAAATACTGACGGAACAGGCCGCCCCAGACCAAGTGGTTGGTCGGGTTGTTCACGGTGAGCTGGCGCATGTCTTGGGTCACCTCGTTGGCGTTCCAGCGGCGTTGGATGAAGCCCGTGCCAGCCACACCGCCCTCGGTGCTGATGGGCGTATTGCCGAAGCGCAACGTGACTTCCTTGCCTTCCTCGAACCAGTCGCTGCCGCGCATCAACAGAGCATAGATGGCATCGGCGGTGGAAGCCGAGTTCTCCCACATCGTGGTCTGCTTCTGGGTGAGCAGCCACACGCGCAGCTGGTCGATCATCTCCTGATTCTGGTCTATCTCGGCGAAGGCCGCCATGATGTTGGCATGGGTGGCGATGTGCGACTCAAACGAGAAGTATTTCTTCGGCCAGTACATGCCGATTTGCTCGTTCTTCTGGGCGCATTCCTTGAACGACTGTATCATCAGCTTGGCGGTCTTCTCGTTGCCGTTGCGGTAGAGCACCAAGGCACCCTTCGAACGTTGGTTGAAGTTGAACGAACTCCATGTCTCGTCAAGACTCTTGAGGTAGTATTTCTTGGCCGTGGCGAAGTCCTTGTCGGAGTTTTGCACATCGAAGAAACTCAAGGCATAGAGCTCGTTCAAGGTGCCGGAGCCGATGGGCCAATCCTTGCCTTTGCTGTGGGCTTTCATATAGCGGTAGGTCTCGGCCACCTCGTATTCGAGGTAACGCACGGCCTTGTCGCAGATGCTTTGGGCGGTGTTTTGGTCGGCCTTGCTCAACGAACTCCACGCGCCCATCTTCTGCAACTTGCCGAAGCCGCTCAAGATATAGGTGCTGATGTAAGGACTCTCGGGCATTCCGTCCATCCAAGGCCAGCCGCCGTTGTATTTCTGCTTCTGCTCGATGAGTTTCAAAGCGTTGGTCTGCTGGTTACGGATGGTGTTCACCTCGAAGAGCGTGGCGATGCGGCTGCGTTGCTCGGTCTCGCTCTTGGCTTCGAGCACCCACGGCGTCTCTTGCAGCATGATGGCCTTCAGGTCTTGGTCTTTCTCGAGTTGCGAGAGCAAAGCATCGGGTGTCTCGATTTGCCACTTCTTGATGTAGTTCAAGAGGTTCGGGATGTGGTCGGCGATGTAGGACGAGAGCGTGTTGGCATAGAACACATAGAAGGCGGTCTCGGCACGGTCGGTGCTGATGTTGGCCAGGTAAGGCAAGGCCTGTACGGCGTACCACACGGGGTTGGTGCTGAAGTTGAGTGTCAGGCTGTAGTCGCGCTCATGGCTGTCGGGGTTGGCGATGGCCTCAAAGTCAAAGGTCTTCTCTGTCTCGGCCTTAACGGTGATGGGCAGGGTCTGCGTCATAAAGATTTCGCTACTCAACACGGGCAGGAGGTGCTGTTCGGCATCGCTGAACTGTCCCGCATAGGCGGTGAAACGGAAGGCCAAAAGGCTGAGGTCATATTGTCCCTTCACCTTCCAGCGCACTTCCTTGCTTCGACCAGGTTGTATGGTTTCCATCGGTATCGTGGCGTTGGAAACAATCATGTTGATGGGCTGCATCGTGCCCGCATCAAAAATCTCAAGTTTCGCTTTGGGCGTGACAGGCTCATCGCCGGTGTTGATGACGTTGGCCACAAACCACAATTCGTCGTTGTCATACATATAGCGCGGCATGTCGGCCATAATCATCACGGGCTTCGAGGAGGTGAAGGTGTACTCGTTGCTGCCCGTCTTGCGGTCCTTGGTATAGGCCAGTAGCATCAGGCGCCAGCGCGTGAGGGCGTCGGGCATGGTGAAGCTGAAGGTCGCGCTACCGTCATTGTTGGTGCGTAGCTGCGGGAAGAAGAAGGCCGTTTCGTTGAAGTTCTCGCGGAGGGTTGACTCGGCGGGCTCCTTGGACTTTCCCGATTCAGTGACTTCATAAAACATTACTTCGTTACCTCCATCTGCCATAACCATTTCTTCATCCGCCGCGTTCTGTGCCACCAAAGGGATTTCGTAATCTACCGCATTGGAGGATTTTTCCAACACCGCTCCAGTCATCATAGGTGCTGATTCCTCAACATAATCATACATCACACGCCCACCTTTTCTATAACGGCGCATTCCGAAGCCATATCCAAAATCAAAGAAGGGCGCATCAGAAGGCAGGCTGAAGTTGAAGAGTTCAGCGAAATAAAAGTATTCCAGCCCCGTGTTGGATGAGGTGAAGTCGTGCGCACAGGTGGAAAAACGGAAACTGCGAGTGCCCCAAGGCGACATACTGAAACTCCAGTAATTGCGGGCAAACTCGTCCAACGAGGCATCATACATTCCAGCCAGTAAAGCGGCCTCCAAAGGTTTTTTCTTGTAGTCGTTGACGGTCACTTCCCAAGTCTCTTCGGCACCGGGGTTGAGTTTGTCGCGCACGGTGGCCAATTTCACGTCCAAATCATAGTTGTCGAAAGGCACGGAAATATGATCGTCCGAAGTTCTGAAAGCATTTTCCGTCACAAGGACATAACGGAAATTGAGGCCTCCACGGTCTTGCTCGGTCACCTTATAAGTAAAGGTCTGTACACTGTTGCTGACCGTTATTTTCTTGTCCATACGGATTTCGTCACCGTGGAGCAATTGCACCCAGATATCCACATCCTTGGCTGAGCTACCGATGCTGAACTTGATTTCGTCGCCGGGATGGGCGGTCGATTTGTCCACATCGCTCCAAACCATAGCGGTATAAGGCATCTTTTTGGCTTCATTCTCGTAAATAGTGAATTCCTCCGTCATTACGGCCAAGGGGTCGTCCAAACTCTTGAGTTCCACGACATAATTCCCAGATTCCAAAATCTTGCCTTCCAAGAACTTGGCCTTGTCGTCCACCATAATTTCAGTCTCATCGACCAAAGTCTTGGCTTGCTTGTCGTAGAAACTGTATTCGGGGAAGAGTTTGTTCAATTGTTCATCGCTAAGCAATTGTCGGTCAAGGGCTCCCGGATATTGCATGGCTCCGAAATAATTGATTTTGGCGAGGTCGTCGTAGCGGTAAATCTTCCGCGAGATGCGGCTCTTGGCGGGCTGCCAACTGAGGTTACTCACGGTGATTTGGTACTTGCCGAGGTCCGATTTCTCGATGGTGTGGGGCAAGTCGGTGCTGATGGCAATTTCGTTGTAGCCTGCACGGATGCTATAGGTGTCGGCATGGGTCTCGCCTTGCTTGCTCGTGGCGGTCACCTCGATTTCGTAGGTGAACATAGGCTGTTTCTCGGGCGCGATGGTCTTGGAAGGCTTCAGGTTGAAAGTGATGGCGAACTTGCCGTTCTCGTCAGTGCGTGCCTTACCATGGGTGATTTGTTCGTCATCGACGACTGGGTACCACCACCACCAGCAACGCCACGGGAAGGAGGTCTTTCGGACGACACGATAGGTATATTCCACATCGTCCAAGCCGAAACCGGCGTAGGCTTTCACGTCGCCGCGCACCGTAACTTCTTGGTTCAGTTTGTATTGTTCTTTCGGCTGTTCAAAAGTCACCTCGAAGGTCGGGCGTTTGTATTCCTCCACACGGATGGTCACACTGCCACGGTTGGCGTTGAGGTGGAACACGCCGTTCAGCCTGTCGGTGGGGATGACGAAAGAGCCGCTGAACGAGCCGTATTCGTCGGTGGTGAAGTTGGCCGAACTGATCTCTTGCCAGTTGTCATCGCGGAAAGAAACCTTTTCCGAAAAATTGCTGGCAAGGCTCAAATCTTCACCCTGCTTGCGCGTCACGATGCCTTGGAAATAGACGGTTTGTCCGGGACGATAAATGGCGCGGTCGGTGAAGAGTTTCGTTTCGTAGATTTCGTTGTTGTTTCTGTACTGCTCATTGAGGCGGAAGTACCTTTCTGAAAGCAGGTTGTCATTATCCTTTCTTAAGTTGATGCAGAAGGAGTTGTCGCCTTTCACCTTGTCGTCAAGCACGACGCGACCGTTTTTGTCGGATTTCATCGTGACGATGATGATGGTCTTGTGTTCACGGGCTTTGTAGTCCCACTCGCGGCGGTAGAGTTCCACGGTCACATCTTCCACAGTTTTCCCCGTTTTGCGGTCGACAGTCACCACGGTCATTTTTTCGTCCTTTTGGTCAACGATGTAACCGAGGTTGGATACTTGGAAATTGAGTACCAGTGTTTTATCCTCGCTTTTGATGCCTTGTTTGGTGGTGGCAGTCAAGTAGTAGATACCTTCCTCCAAGGCTGGAAGCGCAATCAAGGTGCTATGGCTGCGATAGTCGGTTTCGGCGGCCAAGATGAGTTCCTGCTCCGCAACAGGCAACTTTTTGTTCAATTCTTTGAGCAAGTCCTCCTTTTGCATATTGTCGAGTTTGCTCAACTCTTTCTCGCTGACTTTCACGATTCTATAATAAGGTGCGGTCGTGTTCTTGTATTCCAGCACGGCGGGGATAGCCTCGTTGGGCAGCTGTACCGATTTCAGCGTGATGTCGATTTGCGGCTCCTCAATGCGTTTGATGAGGTTTTCGCAGTTCTTCGCGCCTTTTGACTTCGGGAATTTGGCGATGGCCTGCTCGCACATTGTCTTGGCTTTCTTGTAGTTGTCGAATAGGGTGCTGTCCTCAACGTTGTTTTCGTATTGGTCCATAAGATTCTGTGCTATCGATGCTGTGATTTCGGCGGAGAGGGGATTGTCCTTGTGCTGTGCCTTCAGGTTCTCCATGGCGGCTTGGTATTGCGTGTAATGGAGAAGGATGCCAAGGGTGTTGTTGACGAATTCCAAACGTTTGAAGTCATTGTAAATCAGCACATCCTCATTCTTTTCTTTTAGGTTGTAGGAGATAAGGTCTTGATAGATCTTCAGGCATTTCGTAAGTGGGTTATCGGCAGTTCCAAGATCGGCTTTCACAAAGTCCTTGGCAGGCAGCCACCAGACATCGGTCTCGCCTTCCACATCGTCGGCATCGGCCTGTTCCTGATAGTATTTCGCCACGCGGTGGAACATGAACTCGAATAAGGAAGCCTCGTATTCGATGTTTTTCTCGTTGTTGTTCTTGTTTTCAAACAGCTCCATGAAATCTGCGGTCTTGGCTTTTTTCAGTGCCTCGACGGATTTCAAGGCTTCATCATAATGCTGGTTGATGCGCGTCTTGAAACTCTCCTTGTCCCAATATTTCATCTCCACCTTCGAAATGTCGCCGTCGATGGGCAGATTTTCGTTGATGCGCCATTCGTTTTCGTCTAAGTAATTGGCGTAGGCTTTGGCGATTTCCTCGTGCAAGAGGGCGTTGCACACCTCGTCCAGTTGCCCGATCTTCGACTCGGCATATTGAATGAAGTGCTGGTCAGGGTCTTCCTCGATGGTGAACTGGAAGATCTTTTGTCGATAGAGATAGGTCTTCAGCAGTTGTATGTCATTTTTGTCTTTTGCGGCCTGTTGCTCGATGGCATCCA
The DNA here is from genome assembly GCA_902786745.1 of uncultured Bacteroidia bacterium. Taxonomy (GTDB): domain Bacteria; phylum Bacteroidota; class Bacteroidia; order Bacteroidales; family F082; genus Limimorpha. The sequence goes on along the minus strand of CADADR010000001.1, from coordinate 310,831 downwards.
GTTCCTTCTCTGCCGACTCTGGCAGGTTCTTTTCGAGGTTTTCCTTTACTGTTTTCCACATAGTCTCATAATTGTTTTTCGGGGTTTTAGGGTTGTCGGGGCTCTGGTTTGGTGTTGCAAATGCCAGCAAACCGGTGGCCACCAAGGCCACTATTGCGATGATGATTCCGATGCGTTTCATGGTTGATGCGTTTTTGAAGAATAACGCAAAAATAGCAAATATCGTGCAAAATTGTGCTATTTTTGCAGCCGTGAAAGAATTGGCACAAATCATAACCCCCATCGCCACAGAGTTGGCGCAGTTTGAGGCCTTCTTCGGGAAGACTTTACATGCCGACACCGAGCCTATGGAGCGCATTATGCGCTATGTAGGCGACACGCGCGGCAAACGGCTGCGCCCGATGTTGGTATTACTCAGCGCAAAGCTCTTTGGCCAAGTCAACGAACGGACAGTGCGTGCCGCTGCTTTTGTGGAGTTGGTGCACAGCGCCACGCTCCTCCACGACGATGTGGTGGACGATGCCGACGAACGCCGCGGCAGAAGCTCCGTGAAGGCCCAGTTCGGCAACCTGTCGGCAGTGCTGGCCGGTGATTTCCTTTTGGCCAAGGCCATGCTGCTGCTCAGCGCGCCTGGCGACCATGCCATCCTACAGGAGATGCTGCGCACCACCGCCGCCATGAGCGAGGGGGAACTGATGCAAGGGACAAGGTCCTTGAGCCCGTCGAAAGGCCGGCGCGAAGAAGTTGAAACATATAAGGGTCGGCCCTTCGACAAGCTCAGGGACCTCAACTACCTTGACATCATTACCCGAAAAACCGCTGTGCTGATGCGCTCTTGCTGCGCCGCAGGGGCCCTCTCGGTGGAGGCTACGCCAGAACAAGTCCAGCAAATCGCCGACTTCGGCATCAATTTCGGCATCCTCTTCCAACTGCGCGACGACCTCCTCGACGGAGAGAACATAGAACAAGCACAGGCATTGCTGCCCGTTTATCACGAAAAGGCTTTGCAGACCCTTGAAGGCTTCCCGCATTCGGAAATCATCGAAGCCTTGCGTGATTTGACCACGTTTTGCGCAGAGCGGGAAGGGTAGATCATTGAGATTCCCTTCGGGAATGGAACGTAATTCATAACCAACATGCGGCGGTTTGTAACGTATACGAAAGTAAGCGTTAGATACCGCCGCGGTTAACCAAATCATTAGTTCTCCATTCCCGAAGGGAATCTCCTAATGCTTTTTTTCACATCCATGTTACCCATTCATTAAGATTTCGTATCTTTGCACCCTAAATTAGGAATCATAGTATATGAACAGCAACTACAAGGAATATAAACAGCTGAATCTCACCGAGACAGCTGATGCCATCCGGAAGTTTTGGGAAGACGACAACACCTTCCAAAAGAGCCTTGACAACCGCGACAAGGACAATGCCTTCGTGTTCTTCGAAGGTCCGCCGAGCGCCAACGGCACCCCGGGCATCCACCATGTGATGGCCCGCTCGATCAAAGACGTGGTGTGCCGCTACCAGACCCTGAAAGGCAAACACGTGGTGCGTAAGGCCGGCTGGGACACCCATGGCCTGCCCGTCGAACTCGGCGTGGAGAAGAAACTCGGCATCACCAAGGAAGACATCGGCAAGAAGATCAGCGTCGACGACTACAACCGCGCCTGCCGCGAGGAGGTGATGAAATATAAGGACATGTGGGACGACCTCACCCGCAAGATGGGTTACTGGGTCAACCTCAATGATCCCTACATCACCTTCACCAACGACTACATCGAGACCTTGTGGTTCCTGCTGAAAGACCTCTATAACAAAGGCCTGCTCTATAAAGGCTATACCATCCAGCCCTACTCGCCCGCTGCCGGCACTGGCCTCAGCTCACACGAACTGAATATGCCAGGCTGCTACCGCGACGTGAAAGATTTGACTTGCGTTGCCTTGTTCAAACTGAAAGGCGAAAAATGGAAAGACACACACGCCATTGCGTGGACGACAACGCCGTGGACTTTGCCGAGCAACACTGCCCTCTGCGTGGGCCCGAACATCGACTACGTGTTGTTGAAAACCATGCATCCCTACACCGAAGAGCCCTGCCAAATCCTGATGGCTAAAGCCTTGGTGGAGACGATGTTCAAGGAAGCCCCCGAGGTCATTGCCGAATACAAGGGCAAGGACCTCGTCGGCATCGAATACGAACAGCTGATTCCTTGGGTCAACCCGGGCGAAGGCGCCTTCCGCATCATCCCTGGCGACTATGTCACCACCGAAGACGGTACCGGTATCGTCCACATCGCTCCCACCTTCGGCGCCGACGACAAGCGCGTAGCCGCCGCCGCTGGCATCCCGCCCTTGCAGATGATCGACAAGGATGGCAAGCCGCAGCCTATGGTTGACCGCACAGGTAAGTTCTTCCGTATCGAAGACCTCGACCCTGACTTCGTCAAGAACTGCATGGATGTGGAAGCCTACCGACCCTACGCTGGCCAGTTCGTGAAGAACGCCTACGACCCCACCAAGACCGAGAAGGACAAGAGCCTCGACGTCGACATCGTGATGCTCCTCAAGGAACAAGGCAAGCTCTTCAAGAGCGAGAAACATACGCACAACTACCCGCATTGCTGGCGCACCGACAAACCCGTGCTTTACTATCCCCTCGACAGCTGGTTCATCAAGACCACGGCCTTGAAAGACCGCATGATCGAACTCAACAAGACCATCAACTGGAAGCCCGAGGCCACGGGTAGCGGCCGTTTCGGCAACTGGTTAGAGAACCTCGTCGACTGGAACTTGTCGCGCTCACGCTACTGGGGCACGCCGCTGCCCATCTGGCGCACCGAGGACGGCAAGGAAGAGATCTGCATCGGCAGCGTTGAAGAACTCCGCAACGAGATTGAGAAGTCCATCAAAGCGGGCTTCATGAAAGAGAACCCATACGCCAGCAACGACTACACCAAGTTCGACCTGCATAGACCTTATATCGACGGCGTCATCCTCTGCTCCGCAAGCGGAAAGAAGATGATGCGCGAACCCGACCTCATCGACGTGTGGTTCGACAGCGGTGCCATGCCGTATGCCCAATACCACTACATGGGCGACAAGACTGGTCTTCCCTTCCCGGCCGATTTCATCGCCGAAGGCGTCGACCAGACCCGTGGCTGGTTCTTCACCCTGCATGCCATCGCCACGATGTGCTTCGACAGCGTAGCCTACAAGAACGTCATCTCCAACGGCTTGGTGCTTGACAAGAACGGCAACAAGATGTCGAAACGTCTGGGCAATGCCGTCGACCCGTTTGGTGCCATCGAGAAATATGGCGCCGATGCCGTGCGTTGGTACATGATTACCAACTCGCAGCCTTGGGACAACCTGAAGTTTGACGAGGCTGGTGTCGACGAAGTGCGCCGCAAGTTCTTCGGAACCTTGTATAACACCTACGCCTTCTTCGCTTTGTATGCCAACATCGACAAGTTCGACTACAAGGAAGCCGACATCGACATCAAGGAGCGTCCCGAAATCGACCGCTGGATCCTCTCGGAGCTCAACTCCCTCATTCTCGAGGTCGACAATGCCTACCAGAGCTATGAGCCTACCCGTGCGGGTCGTGCCATCGCCGAGTTCGTCGACGCCCATCTCAGCAACTGGTACGTGCGCCTCTCGCGCCGCCGTTTCTGGAAGAGCGAGGACAACACCGACAAGCTGTCGGCCTATCAAACCCTCTACACCTGCCTCGAGACCGTGGCACGCCTCGGCTCGCCCATTGCGCCGTTCTTCAGCGAACAGCTCTACCGCGACCTGAACAATGTCACGGGCCGCAACAAGGCCGAGTCCGTCCACCTGACCGACTTCCCCGTCGCCAACACCACCTTCATCGACAAGGCCTTAGAAGAGCGCATGGAAGCCGCACAACTTATCTCTTCACTGGTGCTTTCGCTGCGTAAGAAAGCCAACATCCGCGTGCGTCAGCCCCTGTCGAAGATCATGATTCCCGTTGCCAACGAGGAGATGAAAGCACAGATCGAGAAGGTGTCGCACCTCATCAAGAGCGAGGTCAACATCAAGGAGATCGAGTTCCTCTCGCCCGACAACAACATCCTGGTGAAGAACGTGAAGCCCAACTTCAAGACCTTGGGCAAGAAGTACGGCAAGCAGATGAAACAGATCCAGGCCTACTTCACCAATATGAGCCAAGATGAGATCCATGCCTTCGAGAAGAACGGCGGCACCCACCTCGATGTGGACGGCGTCGACGTTGAGCTGACCCTCGAAGATGCCCTGATCTCGACACAAGACATCCCCGGCTGGGCCGTCACTTCACAGGACGACCTCACCGTGGCACTCGACATGACTATCACCGATGAACTGATGCAAGAAGGCCTCGCTCGCGAGATCGTCAACCGCGTGCAGAACCTCCGTAAGACGGGAGGCTTCGAGGTGACCGACCGCATCGAACTGCTCATCGAGAAGAACGATAAGATCGACAACGCCGTGGCCAAATACGGCGACTACATCTGCAACGAGACCCTGGCCACCATCACCGAGGTGGATGCCTTGGAGGGCGTGGAGGCTGAGGAACTCGTGGAAGGCATTAATGTGAAACTGAAGATTCAAAAGAAATAAACCAACCTATACTACTATGGACGACAACAAGAAAACTCCGCAAGTGCGCTATTCCGACGAAGACCTTGAGGAATTCAAAGCACTGATTCTCGAAAAGCTCGAACAGGCCAAAGCCAGCTTGGAGACCTTGCAGGCCAACCTCTCCGGCGGTGAACATAGCACCGACGACACTGCCCCCACTTTCAAGATCTTGGAAGAAGGCTATGCCGTGGCTGAGAAAGAAGAAAACGCCCGTCTGGTGGCCCGTCAGGAGAAGTACATCCACAACCTGGAGCTTGCCCTGATGCGCATCGAAAACAAGACCTACGGCATCTGCTGTGAGACTGGCCGCCTCATCCCTAAGGAGCGTCTGCGCTGCGTGCCCATCACTACCCGTTGCCTCGACGTCAAACTGAAGAAAAAGTGAAAAAGCAGGGCAACCGCGGCCTTTGGTGGTCGTTTGTGGTGATCTTCCTCATCCTACTCTTCGACCAAATCCTCAAGATTTGGGTGAAGACCACTATGGTCCTCGGTCAAGAAACCCCTGTCATCGGCAATTGGTTTAAGTTGTTGTTCATAGAGAACAATGGCATGGCCTTTGGTTGGCTGGGCGGTGGCGGCTTCCTAAAGTTGGCTCTTAGCATCTTTAGAATCGTTGCCATCGTTGCCTTGTTCTGGATATTGATCCGTTTGTCGAAGAAAGACACCAAGTTCGGTGTGTTGTTTGGCATCGCCCTCATCACGGCGGGTGCCATGGGCAACATCATCGACAGCGTGTTCTACGGTCGCATCTTCAGCGAGAGCACCTATACGCAAATCGCGACCTTGTTCCCCGACGGTGGTGGTTATGCCGGCTGGCTGCATGGGCGTGTGGTCGACATGCTGTATTTCCCCATCATCGACGTGGCGAGAGAAAACGCCACCTGGCTACCCGATTTCTTCTTCGGCCCTGACGGACATTTCATTTTCTTCCGACCCATTTTCAACCTCGCCGACGCTGCTATCACGATAGGCGTGTTCTACATGCTGATTTTCCAGTGGAAGTGGCTGAAAACGCTGAAATAAGACCCTGAAAAGTTTGTAAAGCGTTTTTCGTACTTTTCTTATTATCAATATTTTAAGAAAGTTTTTCTCTGAAAAGTTTGTAATGGCCTTTCGTGATGCACCATGAAAGGGAAAATGTGTTACTTTTGCAGCAAACATTCAAGTGAAACTAAATAAAAAAGACATGAAAAACATCAAACCATTGCGCATCGTGTTGGGACTGCTTCTGATAGCCTCCTTCACCTCCTGCCAAAAAGACAAAACCGGAACATACACTTCGAAAAAGAAAATCCAGCAGATTTACTACTCGTGGAGAAACGCGGAGAAAGAGCCTTTCCAACATTGGGAATGGAACGGCGACAAGCTCAGCTCCATCACCCACTATACGGACTACGACTTCAAGAAAGACGACAAGTGGATTGAGAATTTCACCTACGAAAACAACAGGATCACCCGCGTCGACAACTACACGAACTCCGAGTACATCACCTACGAATACGACGGCGACCACCTGAAATCGGCTACCGTGTTCTACCGTAACGCCATCGCCTGCACTTGGGCGATAAGCTACGATGGCAACAAAATCAGCAAGATGACCGGCACTTATTTCGACTCCTATAAAAAAGAAGGCGCAAAATTGCAACTCAATCCCCTGTCGCACCTGCTGCCTCCCAACATCTGCCAAAGCATCGCCCAATGCGAACAACGGATGGCCGAACAACGCCACACGAAAGAAACCTTCACCGTAGCCCTGCTGCTGACGTGGAATGGCGACAACATCAGCAAACTCGTTTTTACGGGTGACGGCGAATACATGGAATTCCTGCTGCAATACGACGACAAGAACTGCCCTTGGTACGGACTCATGGGCGGACTTGAAGACTACCTGATCAACTTCACCAACGGGCACACCGTCTTCAGCAAGAACAACGTGACCTCCATCATTTTGAAGGAAGACGATGACGCCGATACCATCCGCTATGCCTACCAGTACGACAGCGACAAGTACCCCATCCTACAAACCATGTACGAAGCCTACGCCCCCGACGACAAACAAGTGTTTTACATTGAATATTAAAAACTTACAGATATGAAAACGACAAAGACCTTAACCTTGATAGCAGCGACCATGCTTTTGGCCTTGGCCTCATGCAAACCCGTTGACGACCCGCAACAGGTGACCAAAAATGTGGTGGTCACCACCGCCGACCCCGCCTTCATCACGAGTGGCACAGCCACACTTGGCGCAGAAGTGACCGCCGACGATGCCGGACTGCTGCTTGAACTCGGCGTATGCTGGAGCAAAACAGGAACCCCCACCATCGACGGCCAATGCGCGAAGACCTACAGGTGTTCGCAGCCCTACCAATGCTTCATCGCCAGCCTTGAGCCTAACACGCAGTATCATGTGCGTGGCTTCGCCAAATACGGCACCGAATACTGCTACGGCGACGAGAAGACCTTCACCACCTTGGGTTCCGATGCGCCATCGGCCTCACCTGTCACCACCTTGGAGGCCACGGAAATCACCTATGAGAGTTTTTGTGCTGCCTACTCCATCGTGCCTTTCGGCGTGACCAACTACACAGCCGGCCTAATCTACAGCACCAACCCCGACCTCACTTTAGAGAACTGCGAAGGCATTAAAACCGGTTACTACGACAGCGAAACCGACTCCTACTTAGTGTGTTGCTACGACTTGACCCCCAATACAAAGTATTATTACCGCGCATTCGTAGAGTATTATACGGACGACCAACCTGCCTACTTCTATGGCGAAGTCCTCAGCCTCACCACACCCGAGATGCCCTTTATCATCAACCTTGAAACCCTTGAACCTGAATACTATTGGAGCTACTACACCATTGCCCACGGAAGGATTGAGTGTACGATGCCAGAAGTGGTTGACCAACTTGGATTTTGCTACAGCAAGGACAACGAATATCCGCAGTTCGAGTCGGACTTCCACACCACCGCCGCCACACCCACAGGCAACTGGCACTGGTATGAGTTCGACAGCTACATCGACAACCTGTCGGCCCACACCAAATACTACATCCGCAGCTACGCCCGCTACAAGACCGACAGCATCAAGTATGGCAACGTCGTCTCCATCGACATCAACTGATTTTGAGCGATGAAAGGCGGAAAAACATTTATTGTTGGCATCGCCTTGGGCATTGCGTTTTGCAGCCTTGTATGGCTACCCAATCTTTACGACAAGTTCTTGATTGCCAGATTTATTGCCACTGCAATAGGTCTGGCAATCTTGTTCCTTTTCGCCCTCATTGGCAAGAAACGTTGGAGGGTTCCCAACACCCCTGTGTTTTACGTTTATTTGCTCTTCACCCTTTTCTGCGGCTGTTCCATACTTTGGGCCACCAACACCACCGAAGCCGTTTTCGCTTTCTCCACGCAACTTCTTACTCCGCTCATTGTCATCGTCTTTTACAGCCTTTTGTCGACCAACAAACAACCTACCCAAAAGGCATTATGGATCAGTGCAGCCATCATTCTGGCCGTATATCTGTTCTTTACCATTGTCCAACTTGATCTCGTCGAGAGTTTCAGCTTCGACCAGCTTTACCGCGTGAGCGGCATCAGCGGGCACAAGAACCTTTTGGCCATCATGTTGTTTATCCTTTCCGGCTTTTTGCTCACTTCCTTTTCCATTTTTGAAAGCAAGCTGCCGGGGTGGCTCACAGTCGTCGTGTTTGTCGCCAATGTCGCCCTCGTCGTCCTGCTGAAATCGCGGGCGGTGATGCTGGGTATGATTGCTGCCGTTGTTTGCTTCGCGGTTTTGCTGTTGACGCGTTCCCGTCATTGGGAAGAGGAACGACAAAGCAATCCAGAAAAACGATGTTCTGGATTGCTTCGCTTTGCTCGCAAATGCTCTGCATTCGACGAAGTCAATGACGCAAAGCGTGTCAAAAGAGGATTACGATTCACCGTTGTTGCCTCCATAATGATTGTCTACGCCTTCCTCACCATCGGGCTGCGATGGTTTGCCGACCGCTCCGTGCCGCATACCTCGGAAAAGAGCGAAATCGAACACAACGTGCTGAGTACCTCCTCGTTGGCCGAACGTTGCCTGCTGTGGGACAAGACCTACCGCATTGCCGACAAGCATCCTGTGGCGGGCTGCGGCATCGGCAACTGGCAAATCGATTTTCCCGAAACCGGCCTCAAAGGTCTCTACCGCGCCGATGTGTGGAACATCAATTTCACCAAGCCCCACAACGAATATCTCGGCTTGTTGGCCGAAACCGGCTACCTCGGACTGCTTCTCTACGTTGCTTTCCTTGTCTCCTTGGTCGTTCTTTCGTTCTTCGCCCTCTGCAAAACGCAAGGCAGGAAAGACTTCCTCTATGGTGCCATCGCCTTGAGCCTCTTCGTCGGAAGCAGCGTCAATGCCCTCTTCGACTTCCCCAACAGCCGCATCGAGCACATCATCTGGAATGGCATTCTTATGGCTTGTCTGTTCCAAATCATCGCCAACGGCAAGCAGAAACCCCTTGGCAAAGACTGGAACATTGTGTTTTTGTCCGTTGCAGTCATACTCATCACCATTGGAGGGTTCCGTTTGAACGGCGACCGCAACACCTTCAAGATGCAGCAAGCCTTGAAAGCCAACGACTGGAAAGCCGTGGAACGCAATGGAAACCAAGCCCTTTCGGTCTTCTATAACATCGACCCTGTGGGGCTGCCCGTGCATTGGTATATAGGCAAAGCACAAAAACAGACGAATAATCCACTGGCCATCAACAGTTTCCTAAGGGCCTATCACGAAGCTCCTTATTGCAAGGAAAACCTCAACGACCTTGGTTTGGTTGAATACCATGCCGCACACAACCTTGAAAAAGCCGAGTTTTACCTCAAGGAAGCCATCCGCGTCAGTCCTAACTATGTGTATCCCTATCTCAATTTAGCCTACATTTACCTGAGCGAGGGCGAACCCCAAAAGGCCAAGGAAGTGGCCGACGCCCTCTATTTCGATGCACACAAGCGCGACGTGATGAAAGCCGATGCCGTGTTTTTCGAGCCTTTCAATGCTGAGGCTGTCCGCCAAAAGATTGATGCAAATTATGAAGCCGTCATTCAGTTGCGCAAGACCATTAATGACAATCTACACAAATGAAAAATCCCGCCACGAATGACGGGATTTTCCATTTTCACACTGTAGAGACGTTGCGTGCAACGTCTTTACAATCAGGCCTGTTTGCGGGCCTCCATCAGCAGATCCAGCATCTTGATGGCCGAGTCGCTGATGACGGTACCGGGGCCAAAGATGGCCACAGCGCCGTGGTCGTAGAGGAACTGGTAGTCCTGCGCAGGAATCACGCCACCCACAGTAACCATGATGTCGGGGCGACCGAGCTTCTCAAGCTCTTCGATCACCTGCGGCACGAGGGTCTTGTGACCGGCAGCCAACGAACTCACGCCCAAGATATGGACGTCGTTCTCGACGGCTTGCTTGGCAGCCTCGGCAGGCGTCTGGAACAAAGGTCCCATGTCGACGTCGAAACCGATGTCGGCATAACCAGTGGCAACAACTTTTGCGCCACGGTCGTGACCGTCCTGACCCATCTTGGCAATCATGATACGCGGACGACGGCCTTCCAGCTTGGCAAACTCGTCGGCCTTGCGGCAGGCTTCCTCAAATCTTGCATCGTTTTTCGTTTCCATAGAATACACTCCTGAGATTGAACGGATGACAGCTTTGTAACGGCCTGCGACCTTCTCGCAAGCCATGGAGATTTCGCCCAACGAGGCGCGGCACTTGGCAGCCTCAATGGCGAGGGCCAGCAGGTTGCCTTCGTGGGTCTCGGCACACTTGGTAATGGCGTCGAGGCAACGTTGCACGTCGGCCTCGTTGCGGTTGGCGCGAAGCTCCTTCAGGCGCTTGATCTGCGACTCACGCACAGCGGTGTTGTCGACCTCCAAGGTCTCGATAGGATCTTCGTGGTCGAGGCGGTACTTGTTGATACCGACGATGGTCTCGCGGCCCGAGTCGATCTTGGCCTGCTTGCGGGCAGCGGCCTCTTCGATACGCATCTTGGGCAGACCCGTCTCGATGGCCTTGGCCATGCCACCCATAGCTTCCACCTCTTGGATGTGATCCCAAGCACGGTGGGCAATCTCGTTGGTGAGGCTCTCCACATAGTAGGAACCCGCCCACGGGTCGACCACACGGCAGATGTTGGTCTCTTCCTGGATGTAGATCTGGGTGTTACGGGCGATACGGGCGCTGAAGTCGGTCGGCAGGGCGATGGCTTCGTCGAGGGCGTTGGTGTGCAGCGACTGGGTGTGACCCAAAGCGGCACCCATAGCCTCGATACAGGTACGGGCCACATTGTTGAACGGGTCTTGCTCGGTGAGCGACCAGCCCGAGGTCTGCGTATGGGTACGCAGGGCCAGCGACTTGGTGTTCTTCGGGTTGAAGGTGCTGACGATCTTGGCCCACAGCATACGGGCGGCGCGCATCTTGGCAATCTCCATGAAGTGGTTCATGCCCGAGCACCAGAAGAAGGACAGACGCGGTGCGAAGGCGTCGATGTCCAAGCCAGCCTTGACACCGGTGCGGAGGTAGTCCCAACCGTCGGCCAAGGTATAAGCCATCTCGATGTCGGAGGTGGCACCGGCTTCCTGCATGTGGTAACCCGAGATGGAGATGCTGTTGAACTTCGGCATGTTCTGCGAGGTGAACTCGAAGATGTCGGCGATGATGCGCATGGAGAACTCAGGCGGATAGATATAGGTGTTACGCACCATGAACTCCTTCAGGATGTCGTTCTGGATGGTGCCTTGCAACTCTTCGTACTTGGCACCCTGCTCCAAGGCAGCGACGATATAGAAGGCCAGGATCGGCAACACGGCGCCGTTCATGGTCATGGAGACGGACATCTTATTCAAAGGGATCTGGTCGAACAGGACCTTCATGTCCTCGACGGAGCAGATGCTCACGCCAGCCTTACCCACGTCGCCCATGACGCGCTCGTGGTCGGCGTCGTAGCCACGGTGGGTGGCCAAGTCGAAGGCCACGGACAGACCCTTCTGACCGGCAGCGATGTTACGGCGGTAGAAGGCATTTGACTCCTCAGCGGTGGAGAAACCGGCGTACTGACGGATGGTCCAAGGACGCATCACGTACATCGTCGAGTAAGGTCCACGAAGGAAGGGGGCGATGCCAGCGGCATAGTTGAGGTGTTCCATGCCTTCGAGGTCTTTCTCGGTGTAGGCAGGCTTCACCATGATGTGCTCGTGGGTCTCCCAAGGCTCGCCGTTAGGCAGGATGATACCGTTGTTCTTAGGTATAGCGTTGATATTGATGTTTTTATAGTTGGGTTTCATTGTTTTCTCCTTTCTTCTCCCCACACTGCGCTTTGCTTATGTGGGGTAATTGAGGTTGCGCCTCTTCGAGGCGCGAAAACCTCTTTGCTAATTATTTTGTTATACCTAATTGCTTTTGGAACTCCGTTAAAGTGTCTAAGACATTGCTCTTGACGTGGATGAAATACTTCAGGCCAGCCTCTTTGAGGATGTCGGCGGTGCCTTCGGGGTTACCGGCCAGCACCACGATGGTGTCATTCTTCAACTCCTCGTAGATCTTGAGGGCGTTACCTTCGCCGTATTCCTCGTCGGAGGAGCAGATCACCAGAATCTCGGGCTTCACCTCGCGGGCGGCGGCGATGCCTTCGTCCAAGGTCTTGAAGCCTGGGTTGTCGACGACTTGGAAACCGGCGCAGGCGAAGAAGTTGGAGGCGAAGTTGGCACGGGCCTTACGCATGGCGAGGTTGCCATAGGTGAACATCCAAGCCACAGGACGTTTGTGGTCTTGGGCATAGACGTCTGTGGCGAAGCGCAGCTTCTCGAACTGCTGGGCAGCGCGGAAGGTGACGATGGTCTCGACCTCGGCGTTGGCATCGCGGCGGTCGTCGGCTTCCATCACCCAAGCCTCGGGCGTGAACTTCAAGCTCTCGGTGAAGTTCGGGAACTGGTTGGTGCCCAGGATGGTCTCGCGGCGGGTGGCCACGTTGCTGAACTTCTTAGCGGCGCTCTCCTTGATGAGGCCTTGGATCATGCCCTTGCGGACGGCTTCAAGATAGCCGCCTTCGTCTTGGATCTTGTTGAACAAGTCCCAAGCGGCCACGGCCAAGCTCTCGGTGAGGTTCTCGATGTAGTAAGAACCTGCGGCGGGGTCGGCCACCTTGTCGAAGTGGGCCTCTTCCTTGAGGACGAGCTGCTGGTTGCGTGCAATACGGTCGGCGAAGTCGGTGGGGATCTCGAACGGCGCGTCGAACGGCATCACGGTGAACGAGTCGACGCCACCGAGGACGGCTGACATCGTGCCCGTGGTGGTGCGCAGCATGTTGACATACGCATCGTAGAGGCTCATGCCGAGTTCGGCGTTGGTGGCGTGGATGTGCATCTTGGCGTTCTCTTCCTTGCCGCCGTAAGCCTTCACGATGTTGGCCCACAAGAGACGATAGGCACGCATCTTAGCCAGCTCCATGAAGTAGTTCTGACCCACGGCGAGGTTAAAGCGCATCTTGGGAGCGATCTCGTCGATGGTCAGGCCTTTCTCAGTAAGTTTGTCGAGGTATTCGGCACCCACGGCGAGGCTGAAGGCCATCTCCTGCACGATGGTGGCGCCAGCGTTGGTGAACACATGGCCGTTGACGCCGATAGTGTCGAAGCCAGGCATCTCGGCTTTTACCATGATGTAGCCCAGTTCCATGTCGGCACCCTCGTTGATGTACCACACACCGCGACGCAGATAACGCGTCAGCGGATCGTAGTTCAACGAACCCTTGATATCCGGGATCTTTGAGAGCATCTCAAGGATCGGCAGGTGGTACTTGTTGTTGTAGAAGTTGATCTCCACAGCCTTCTGGTCGATGCCGTTGAGCAGCGTCGAGATGGCGATGGTGTCGTAAGGCTTGTCGTACTCCAGCTTGAAGCCGATGCTGTTGGCGCCGCGGCTGATGGCGTTGAGGGCGATCTTGTTGGCCTCGTGCACGTCCTTCACGGTGATGTCCTGACGGATGAGCCAGTTGTTACCTTCGGGTTTGTTGCCACGGACATAGGGGAATTGGTCGGGAGCCATGCCCGTCCAAGGGATGTCCGCCAAGTTCTCGGCACGGTAGTAAGGCCTCACGTTGAAGCCTTCGGCCGTACGCCAAACCAGCTTTTTGTTGTAGTCAGCGCCTTTGAGGTCCTTCTCGATGACGGCTTCCCATTCCTGGGTGCTCACGGGAGGAAATTCCTCAAAGAGTCTCTTTTTTTCTTCCATGTTGTTGTATTTATTGATATTCTTGAAATGCTAAAATATTCAATCAATCTGCAAAGATAGGAAATATTGCGATTAGGCGAACTATAAATAACCATAATAATAAAAAAATGCTTCAAGTAGGCTAATTATGGCGACCGAGAGATGACAAAGCAATCGCATTGTTTTCACTCATTGTGATACGCAATGAGGTTCCCGCCTCACGGCGGGAATGGAGTTGAATATAAGGTAATTAGCGGCGGCTCGTAACGTTTACGGTTTGTAAGCGTCACAGGCCGCCGCTGTTTACATAACGACACACACTCCATTCCCGCGCAGCGGGAACCTCATTTATGTCTACTCGTTTTTCGCCGAAAACTCTTTGATTCGCTGCTCCTCGCTACGCCTACACACCAAGATACGGCCGCCTTTGGCCGAGACGATGTAATCGTCGAGGCCTTGAAGGACGACTTTCGTTGCGTCTTCCGTATGCACAACACAATCGTGGCACTCATAGAGATGGACGTTGCCGACGCAGCCATTGCCATCGGCATCGTGCTCAAGCTTGTCGTAGAGCGAGGCCCAGTTGCCGAGGTCGCTCCAGCCGAAGTCGGCGGGATGGGTATAAACCTTGCCGTCGGCAGCGGCGGGTTCCATGACAGCGAAGTCAATGCTGATCTTCTCGCATTGGGGGAAAATGTTTTGCACATCAGCAGCAGTCTTCATGCGTTCCATATCGGCAGCGATGTTGGGCTTATACGTACGAATGGCTTCGGTGATGGTAGCCACATTCCAGACGAAGATGCCGGCATTCCAGAGGTAGTTGCCCGCGGCGAGGTAACCCTCAGCCACCTCACGTTGTGGCTTCTCCTTGAAGGCGGACACCTTACGGATCTCGCCTTCTACGGGGTCTGCGGCTTCCACGTAGCCATAACCTGTTTCAGGACGCGACGGCTTGATGCCTATCGTGACGATGGCATTGTAGTTCTCCGTGAAAGCCAAGGCATTACGCATCACCCTTCTAAACTCCGTTGGGTTCATCACCACGGCGTCGGCAGGCGTCACCACCACGTTGGCGTCGGGGTCTTCGGCCTTGATGCGCCAGCAGGCCCAAGCGATGCAAGGCGCGGTGTTGCGTGCCGCCGGCTCGGCCAGGATATGGCTCTCAGGAATGGAAGGGATCTGTCGGCGCACGATGTCGACATAGGCGGCATTGGTCACCACCCAGAAGTTGTCCATGGGACAAAGGCCTTCGAAGCGGTCGACCGTCAGCTGTATCAGCGTGCGGCCACAGCCCAGGATGTCGATAAACTGTTTGGGATATTCAGGTGTGCTCAACGGCCAGAAACGGCTTCCGATGCCGCCGGCCATAATCACTACATGGTTGTTCATAATGATGCTGTTTAGATGATAGCGTTTTTAATACACGTTACGATATACTCCACGTCCTCGTCGCTGACGCATGGTCCGCTGGGCAGGCACATCCCCATCTTAAAGAGGCTTTCGCTTACGCCGTTGACATAGGCGGGAGCGTCCTTATAGACAGGCTGTTTGTGCATGGGTTTCCACAAGGGCCTTGCCTCGATGCCCGCCTGGTCGAGGATGACGCGCATGGCCTCCACGTTGGCGTTAGGTTCGCAGTCGGTGTGGGCGCTTTCGGTGGCATGCACCACGCCTGCCGCGCCACCCACCGCACCTTGTATAACGGTCTTATAAGCGTTTTCTTGTCCTTTGACACGTAGGCTCGGGTCGAGGGTGATGGTGCATAACCAATAGTTACTGTCGTACTTCTCCCCTGAACAAGGCTGTGAGTGGACATGTATGCCCGGCACACCAGCCAGCAGCTCCTCATACATCTTCTGCACATGTTTGTGGTGGCAGATATGGTCGTTGAGGACGGTCATCTGTCCGCGACCGATGCCGGCGCAGATGTTCGACATGCGGTAGTTGTAGCCTATGGCCTCATGTTGATAATAAGGATAGGCTTCGCGGGCTTGTGTGGCCAGCCACATGATCTTCTGCCAAGCCTCTTGGTCGGGGCAGATGAGTGCGCCGCCGCCCGAGGTGGTGATCATCTTGTTGCCGTTGAAGGAGAGCACGCCGTAGCGACCGAAGGTGCCCAGCACCTGACCCTTCCAGCGGCTGCCGAAGCCTTCGGCGGCGTCTTCGATAACAGGGATGTCGTATTTCGCAGCGACCTCCATGATACGGTCGATGTCGTAGGGCATGCCATAGAGCGCCACGGGCACGATGGCCTTGGGCTTACGGCCCGTCTTGGCGATGCGGTCCCGGATGGCCTCCTCCATCAGCTCGGGGTCGATGTTCCAAGAGTCCTTCTCGCTGTCGACGAAGACGGGTGTCGCGCCGAGGTAGGTGATGGGGTTGGACGAGGCGCAGAAGGTGAACGACTGCACGATGACCTCGTCGCCAGGCCCCACGCCGAAGGCGATTAAGGCAAGATGCACGGCCGCCGTACCGGCGGAGAGAGCAACAACACGTTTCGTAAGAGGTTCATGGTTAATGGTGAATGGTTCATGGTTAGAATCAACATGATTAACGAATTCTTCCAAGTCTTTTTCGAAAGCATTAACATTTGGCCCTAAAGGAACAACCCAATTAGTGTCAAAAGCCTCTTTAACATAACGTTGTTCGGCACCATCTTCACTCATGTGAGCCAAACACAAATAGATACGTTTTGTATCATTCATATTATATAATTTGTTTATTTCCCTAGTTTTGACCTCATAGTTTTGACAATAGAAGTCAAAATCTTAAGGATTCTAACCATATCTTTGATTAATGAGTTGAACTGCTTGTCATCCAAATACCCATTGTCGTGAAGCAAGTTCAACCAATAGTCGCTTTCATCAGCCTCTTTATATGCTATCGACATCTTTGAGAGAAAGTCCGCATCGCTCTGAGCGTGCTTGCTTTCACGTATATTAGCACCTACTGACGTACCACTCCGATAAAGTTGTTTTGATAGCACATACTCCTTATACTCAGCATCCTCGGTTAAGTATTGATATAACCTCGTAATCCTACATGCAAAATCATATGACAATTCATGGATACTCGCTTTCTCCTTTTCATCCTCACTCATCAATGGTGAAAGTTTACCTCCTTTATGTTTATACGGAACGACATCAACCTTTTCCGTCTTGTTGTAATCTTTCTTATATGCCATAGATTATTATCATTAATCGTGATCCAATAATAACCATTAACCTTGAACCATTAACCAATTGGCAGAGGTAGATGCGTTTTTTGATCATTAGATGGTTTCTCCGTTATACAAAATATGACGTCCCAGCACGGTGGCAAGGATCATCTTCAAATCCATGCCAAAAGAATAGTGATGCAGGTAATATCGGTTGATACGCACTTTGTCGGGCCAAATCACGTTGTCGTTATACCAAAGTGCTATCTCTTGTTCTGAGCGGGAATCGCCTTGTGTTTTGGCTTGTGCAACATAATCGGCGATCATTTCTTCTTCGTTGCGGTACTTCAGCGAGGCGGGTCCTGTGATGCCTGGACGTAATAGCAAGACCTCGCGGTCGTCGCCTTCCAGCCTGTCGGCATAGCCGGGCACATCGGGTCGCGGGCCGACGAAGCTCATGTCGCCTTTCAGCACGTTCCACAGCTCAGGCAGCTCATCCAGCTTGTATTTTCGCAGCTTGGCGCCTAAGGGGGTGATGCGGCTCTCTCCCGCCACGCTCACCGACGATCCGCCGTGGTCAGCCTTCATCGTGCGGAACTTGAACATGGTGAAACGCTTGCCTTCTTTCCCTACGCGTTGCTGCTTGAACAGCACGGGGCCGCCCATCTTGACCATGATGAGGATAGCCACGACCAGCATCACCGGTGAAAGGACCATAAGGCCGAGGAAAGCTATGAGACGGTCGAAGAGGAATTTTATCAATCTTTGAAACATGTTGGAATTATTTCAAAGTTCCTTTCGGAAAATCTTCAATATAGATGTAATTGTTTTCCATCTCTTTGATAATCTTGGTATCAAGGACTTTTTGAGTGGAATACAAAGAAGAAAGATTATCTTTTGATATGGTTTCAAACATACGCATCCTTAATAATGTAGCAATATCCATGCCCTTCAGACATATCATTTGGCCTATTCCTTTACCTTGATGCTCATAATCAACCATCTTTCCAAGGAAACACTTACCTATGAAAAAACACCTTAGGAAAAAGTATCCTACAATGCCTTTCTCATCACAAATCAAATAAGTCAAATGGGATTTATTCTTTATCAATCGCGTAATACTGTTTTCATCGAAACCATGTGGCCGAAAATAGGAGAAGGATTGGGTGGGCTGATTGGCAAAGAAATTAACCATCGGTTGAACATCATCAAGAGTCGCTTCCCGAATTTGATAATTACTATGGTACTTATTTAAACAACTAGACAAATGCTGAAGTTTTCTACCATAAAGCAATAGAAACAACTTCTCATTAAACCATTCTATTAGGTTCCAAACAAAATGAAGATTATCCTTTATAAAATGAGATAATTGATATATCATTTAACTTCGTAACTATCTAATAACGATGTTTTTATTACGACTCAAAGCATTAATTTCTTTCAAATAAGCTTTAATTACAATAATCCTGTCAAATTCCTGCTCCATCTTCTTTCTCGCCGCTAAACCCATTTTTACTTTTTGTTCATACGGCAAAAGAACAAACTTTTCAATTTTGTTTATCAAATCATCAATATCTTTAACTACGCATAAATAACCGTTTACGCCATCGTCAACGGCTTCCTTGCATCCGTTAACATCACAAGCTATAACTGGACGACCCCCAGCACAAGTCTCCAACAACACATTGGCCATGCCCTCGTGGTAGGATGGGTGAACCGTGCACATAGAGTCTTTAATATAAGGTCTCACATCAGAAACAGCACCGTGCCATACTATAACACCCTTATCTTGCAACTCTTTCAGTATGTCATCGTAATGCTCTTCACAAGCACCAAGTATATGAAATTCTGTTTGTGGATATTTATCTCGGATATATTGTGCTGCCTCAAGATACTCCTTAACTCCCTTATCTTTCATAACACGGCCTATGAAATTGAATTTCATCTTCGTGTTTTCCAACGGATATTCCTGAAATGAATGCCATTCCAAATTCACGCCACTACCAGGTAGCAGAAGACCCGCTTCCCCAATATGGTGTTCATTGCAGAATGCTTGAATCGAACTGTTTTGATAAAACACTTTTTCTGCCTTTTTCAAACCAAATCGATACATTAAAACAGTGAACTTCTGCAATAATCCTGGGTTTTCGATGGCAGTGCCAAGACCTGTGATATTAGCCATCTGTGGAATATGCAGACGTCGTGCTGCAATGCCTCCGTAGATATTAGGCTTAATGGTATAAGTCAAGATAACCAACGGCCTAGTTTTTCGTATCAGTTTCTTGTATTTTCTGATTAACGATAAGTCTCGTACAGGATTAGTGCCACGACGGTCAATTTCTGTAAATTCAAATTCACAACCAATACTACGGAAATACTCCTCTTTTTCTTCCAAATCGTGAGGAGAAGATATCATTACATTGTAACCTTCCTTAAGGATGGCTTCTATTACCTCCTTTCGAAATGAATATAAACCGCTAAGGCTATTGGCAAGAATCAGGACCGTATTACTCATTTGAAGCCAATAAATTTTTCAAGAGTTCAACAGGAGCATTCAAAGCCCCTTCGTGCCAATTGCAGTCACGATCAAACCAGCCACCCATACCCATCACCGCAGTATGTGAAAAACCATAGCTCATCTCCACAATCTTTCCTTCTCCAGTTCTGTTATCAATAACATAGTCAAAGCCAACACACTTAAAACCTATAGCATCTGCTGCAGCAAAAGCAGAACGAATAATGTTTTCAATAAACAATTCTTTATTATAAAGCACTTCCCCTCCACCAGAAGCTCGAAAATCATGGCTACGGATAGGTCGATACAAACCAGAGAGTTTATCCCCAACAACCACAATCTTCATATCATATCCGTTGCTAGGTATAAACTCTTGAAGATATACGTATCCCTTTTCATTGGGGAATCTTTTAGCATTTCTTCTTGTGAGTAAAAATTCTGGAGCTCGTTTTAATTTAGCCATAAAAGTTGCCTTGTCATGCGACGAGCGAATGTTTGAAGATGTCTTATATAGTAAACTCGGTGCCGGATCAAAACCCCTGCCAAACATACGGTGGGCATATCTCAATAATTGTGCTTTATTATGTATCAGTTTCACATTATGAGAACCACTACCCGTGCGTAGTTTGGCCACAATGGGGAACCTTATCAGACCATCATTTATAGCTTCCTTAAGAGTCTGCCTTCCGTAAAAAACATAAGACTTCGGAATGGGTGCCCCTACAGCTTGCAAAGCATACATCTCAGCTACTTTGTCATCAAAATGCCATGCGTCATTAAAATCAGGAAACACCTTCAGACCCATCATTTTGGCAGAATAGAGAATACTACGTGCTTCAAGCATATCTGACCATCCATACTGACCAAAATGCCACAATAATATATCATAGTCTTTTAAAGTATCAATAGCATCCTTAGTGAACAAATCAACTTTGTCATACGGAATGCCGTTTCCCTTCAAGTATTCTTCCCAAGGGTTTATCCAAGAGGTAGAATGTACAGGACCCGCTTGTTGGTTAATTAAGACTTTCATAATGATCAATAAGTCAAGTATATTCTTGTTGCTTCTTTTTTATGTTCTCTGCAATAATCTAACACTTCCTCGGTATAACATCCAAATACAGATCCTATGGTTTGTTGGAACACCCATACCGAAAAGGCACAATTATTATATTCAATTAATTTTGGTTGATCATTTCGATCTAACATGATGTCTAAGGCTAAAACGCGTTGGTGAGGCAAACAGGACGAAACTTTTTGGGCAAAATCTATTACTTGATCATACTTCGGAACAACAAACTCTTGTTTTGAGAAGTCAATGCCGTTAAAGCTGGTAAACACTTTTCCATTTTGGTCGCTACAATAGTTTTTCAGTTTACCACCAGAACCGATTCCCACCATACAGCCTCCAGAGTGGAGATTGTCCACATTTGACCCAGCCTTCCCTATACGAAGAACTCCATTTATAGCAATAGCTTTCTCAGCTTGTACTGATTTGTACGTGTTAATTCTGAAAGTATTAATTGATGTCGAATTAAATAGTTCAGTAAAAGAAGACTGGGATAATCCGTGTTGGATAATATAGTTTTTCCCTAACAGTTTTTCTAATAGAACAAAATCTAGTTTTTTGTTACTGCTGCGCAGATAATACACCAAGTCATCTTGCTGATCAAAAAAAAGTATATTTTTACCTGATGAAGTGTCAATGGTGGGTTTTGCTACTAAATACGACACGTTTACCGATTCTAATATGTCGTAGGCGTCGGTTTGGTTTATTAAATAATAGTTTTCATCGTACAGGCCTCCATTAATACACCGAACAATTGTTTTTGGTGTAATGCTGTCCTTAAAATAGGGCTTCAACAATTTGTCAAACATGTTTTTGTCAGCATATAATCCTCTATATCGAATTGGGTTGAAAACTGGCTCTATGACATTATGCATTAAATCATCAGGAATAATGTCAAGATTATCGCCAATAAAACGACTATAATAGCGGTAGAACACCTTGTCAGTATTTCCAAGTTCAGACCAACGGTGAAACCATAATTCTTCCTTTTCTTTTGAATAGTCATTAAACAGAAACCGCTCTTGATGCATGAACTGCCGTAATTTCCTTCGTTCATTATGAGCGATGGCTGCTGAAAGACATTTATCATATAGCTTGTTTATTATTGAAACTTGTTTATTCATTATAAAAACATAAATCTTCTTAACGCAAACAGAAACTTAGACAAAAACCACAGGCGGGAACCCTATTCCATGAATTATAACAAATGGCAATGGTGCATAAAAAAGCAATAAATCAACTGTCCTATATGTTACGTAAAACATGAATGCAATGGTATAGATATTCATTCCATACAGCAATAACAACATTCTTCTTGGATACATCATTCCTATTATGTCATAATATCTGTACAACAAAACATATAACATAAGCCATAAAACATTAATGTATCTCCATCCTACCTCTGGAATAATACTCATAAAGTAAACAACAAATGCTATAATAAGAACACCGAAATATGTATTGCTTAATTTCTTTTCATTCTCTACGCACTTTTGATGTAATTGGATAAACAATAATAAAAGAAAACTACCTATTTTCATTAAAAACTGAAAAACACCTGTAACAATGTTATTAGCCTCTCTATAAGCAGAAGTTTCTTTGACGACTTCAATTCCCATTGATTCATTACTAACGTATCCTAATTTAGAAGCCATTTTTGAGTTTTCTTCAATAAACTCTTGAGGAATTAATCGTGCCACATTAGATTGGTTCAAAAGAAAAGACATAACAAACATGACGGAAACACAAATGAACAAAACACTAGTTGGCTTATTACTTACGTTACTAATAATGGCGATTATTATTAATGCTAAAGCAATGGGGACAAAGGAAAAATGAATAAATGGTAATAATAAAGCCATCCAGCACCATTTTCTCTTCCCTTGAGATGTCTTTAAAAAAACCAATGTGGCTAACCACGCTGCGGTCCAATACCTAGGCATAGAAAGATTGGCTAAACTCGCCGTGGCAAACATTAAAAAAAGAATATGAGTAAGAATGTTATTCTGACCGTTGCATCTTTCCTTTATTAGAGAAGATAATGTTTCATAACAAACCAAGCCATATATTAAACCCAATAATGCGAAAAACACTTTTGCGTTGTCGGAGAATAAATGAACAAAATAATTAATGAATAACAAATAAACATCAAGTATGTTTCCTTCTTTAAACATATCTACTATGGAAGAAAACTCAAAAATACCGTATTGACAAAAAGCAGCACCCAAACGATATACATCGGCTGGAGTATATGAGAACGATTGAGAATAGCCCCACAATGTGGCGAAAGCAACAAAGATGAACTTCCCTGCTCTCGAATCAAGGTTTTTCAGTGAAGCCAAAAAACCAAAAAAAGGTTGAAATAAAAAAAGAAGTAAGGCTTTCGAAACCTTACCTTTACTTTGAGACATAGTATTTACTATATTGTTGAACGGGCTTTACTTATACGTTTTGCTGCTATGTAATATGCCAAAGCAAAAACAGCATTAATAATAACCATTGTGATGGCCGCTCCTGTTTCGTTATATAAACGAATCATTACTACTAACAACAGCAGACCAGCTCCGGTAACACAAAAAGTGATGTTACGGACCAATTTTTCTTCACCTATTAACAACAAATGGTTCACCCCATAGGCACTACTGATACCTAAAAACAAAACCGAAACGGCCAAAATACGTAACAAAAACACAGCAGGTGAAAATTCTTGAGCATACAGTAACTTTACCAAGAAAGGAGCAAATGCAAATAATAACAATGAAATCACAGTAGCAAAAACAAAATTGATTCGCCTATAGGCGTTGTGTTTTTCCATTCGACGTGCCAAAAATGGGAAAAAAGTCCGATTCAAGGTGTCAACAGCATGATATCCAGCGTCTTGTAAGCGAAACGCGGCATCATACAACCCCGCGGAAACACTACCAGAAAGGATTCCCAGGAAAATGTTTGGCATTTTATTCAAAAGCGTAACACAAGACTGGTTTAGAAAAACGTCTTTACCTTGTTGAATGCAAACCATAATAGACTTTAACGCAGGTTTACTAATTCTACACCTATACTTATATACTATGACAATAATAGAATAAAAAGCAGCTATTAGAAAGCCTAATGCATTAAATAGTGGGTATAATAGATAATCTTCTTTCTTCTTTATAAAAACAAAAACCAATATAATGAATACCAATCTAGATAAAGCATTTACAATTGTGATGTTCTGCATTTGTTCTACACCTTGAAAAAACCACTCACATACTAATGCAGAAAAAAGTGGAATTACTAAAGAAATAGCAATTACAGGCCAAATGATTCTAAACCCAGGAATAATGAAGATAATGCCCGTTGACAATAGTATCATTATAAAATATAACATCACATAGGAAAATATTGTTGTAGAAACAATTTCTGATATTCTCTCTTTATCGTCACGAAATCTTGCAATATCCCTCGCGCCCATGAAACCAAAACTATAATTCACAAACACTTGAACGACTAAAGTAAAACTGTTTGCTATGGCAATCTCTCCAAAGTGCTCCAATCCAATGATTGGTGTTACATATGGCAGAACTATGATAGGTATCAAATACCGCAAGACCTGCAAAATGGCCAATGCAGAGAAGTTTTTAGTTAACGTTCGGGTATTTTTTCCTTTGAAAACTTGCTTAATTCTCATAGACGTAAAAAGATTGATAAACCTCAATCTAAAAAGGAGACTTTATCAAAGCCTCCCATCCACCATCTTTCTATCCAGCGTGCACTTCACGTCATACACCACATGGTGTTCCTTCAGCAGGCTGAGGATGTCCAAACCCTCGAACTTCTTGTGGGCGACGGCAGCAATGCAAGCGTCGAACTTCTGC
The DNA here is from genome assembly GCA_902786745.1 of uncultured Bacteroidia bacterium. Lineage (GTDB taxonomy): Bacteria > Bacteroidota > Bacteroidia > Bacteroidales > F082 > Limimorpha. The sequence continues at coordinate 286,315 of CADADR010000001.1, read as the reverse complement.
TTAGGCAACTCGTTTACCACTTCAATGCCATATTCGTGTTTTACGATGGCTGGGTTAGCCCAAGGATCATATACCGTGATGTTGAGGTTATACTCCTTCAAGGCCTTATAGATGTCGATGACCTTGGTGTTGCGCACGTCGGGGCAGTTCTCCTTGAAAGTGAAACCAAGGATGAGGATGTCGCTGTTCAAGACCTGGATGCCTTTCTTCAACATCAGCTTGATGGTCTCGGTGGCAACATACTCGCCCATGCCGTCGTTCATTCTACGGCCAGCGAGGATAATCTCAGGGTTGTAACCGTAACGCTTGGCGCATTGGGCCAGATAATACGGGTCCACGCCAATGCAGTGGCCACCCACGAGTCCCGGACGGAAAGGCAGGAAGTTCCACTTGGTGCCGGCAGCCTCCAACACATCCAAAGTGTCGATACCCATCTTGTTGAAGATCTTGCTCAGCTCGTTCACAAAAGCGATGTTGATGTCGCGCTGCGAGTTCTCAATCACCTTGGCCGCCTCAGCCACCTTGATGGTCGGAGCGAGATGCGTGCCAGCAGTAATTACCGAACTGTACACTTCGTTGATGTACTTGCCGATTTCAGGTGTGCTGCCGCTCGTCACTTTTTTGATGTGCTCCACAGTGTGTAGCTTGTCGCCAGGGTTGATACGCTCAGGAGAATAGCCGCCATAAAAGTCGACGTTCATCTTCAAGCCTGAGACTTTTTCCACCACGGGGATGCACTCGTCTTCGGTGACACCAGGATAAACGGTGGATTCATATACCACCACATCGCCCTTGCCGATGACTTTACCCACGGTGGTGCTCGCACCCACAAGCGGAGTCAAGTCGGGGTTGTTATCATTGTCGACAGGTGTCGGAACAGCAACCACATAGAAGTTGCAGTCCTTGATGTCTTCGAGCTTACAGGTGCATTTGAAACCATGGTTTTTGATGGCATCCTGCAAGAGGTCGTCAGCCACTTCAAGTGTGGCATCGTGACCACTCATCAAGGCATCAACACGAGATTGACTCATGTCGAAACCAACCGTGGGATACTTGGTGGAAAAAAGGCGTGCCAAAGGCAGACCGACGTAACCGAGTCCGATTACACAAATTCTTGTTTCTTTCATTGTATTGTGTGTTTTAATTGTTTACAAATTGTTTTTATACCATTCAATGGCTTCATTCAGACCTCTTTCGAAGTCATATTCTGGGTCATACCCCAACAATCGCTTTGCTTTAGAAATATCGGCGTTGGAATGTTTGATGTCGCCTGGCCTTTCGGGGCCAAAGATAGGCTCAATATCTTTTCCCAATGCCTTGGTCAAAGTATGATAGATGTCGATGAGATACTCCCTGCCACCATAGGCTATATTGAAGACCTCTCCGCTAGCCTCATCAGGAGCCGAGCAGGCCTTCAAATTGGCTTCTATTACGTTTTCGATATAGGTAAAATCGCGGCTTTGTTTACCGTCACCATTGATGGTCGGCCTTTCATCGTTCAATAACATCTTGATGAACTTCGGCAAAACCGCAGCATAGGCGCCATCGGGGTCTTGGCGTCTACCAAACACATTGAAATAACGAAGTCCTATTGTCTTCAAGCCGTAATGCTTAGCATATTGCTTGGCCCATTCCTCATCGCAACGTTTGCAGACAGCGTATGGACTAAGCAGATTGCCTTCCACTCCTTCTTGCTTAGGAAGATGGGCTTCGTCGCCATAAACAGATGAGCTCGAAGCATAAACAAAGGCTTTCACTTTGTTCTGTCGTGCGGCTTCAAGCATATTTAAAGTGCCTTGGATGTTGTTTAGGCTATAAAACAAAGGCATCTCAATGCTTCGGGGCACACTGCCCCAAGCGGCTTCGTTAAGCACATAATCAACTCCATTGCAGGCTTTCATGCATGTGTCAAGATCCTTGATATCGCCTTTGATGAACTCATAGTTCGAATGGCCCACAAACGGATCCACGTTAGACTGCTTGCCTGTACTTAGATCATCGAGACAACGTACTTTGTAGCCTAGTTTAAGAATAGCCTCGCAAAGGTTGGAACCAATAAAACCGGCACCACCTGTGATGAGAAAAAGAGAATCTTTAGGAAATTGAAGATTCGAGTACATATAATATAATATAATAGAAAATATTATTTGAGCTTTAGTAAGCCTTCTTACGCCTTCTCATCCCAAGAGTCAGAGAAGTTGAACGAGGGGTCGCTGCTGGTGACTTTTACCTCACTGCGGTTGGCGGTGGTGGCAGACGTACGGCTTGGGGCCTTTGAGGTGTATTCCACCAAGATCCAACCGCCGTTGTCGAAGTCGATCTTGTAACTCCTTTTGTAACGCGTTAAGCCGCAGGCTCTCAGTTTCGTCTCAACGATATGGACGTCTTTTCTGTCGATGACAGGCGCGGGGAATCTGTCGCCCAACGACTTGGCTTGTTCAATGTTGTTCGTGATTTGATCTTTAATTTTATCCATGGCTATATGTATTTATGATTTGTTATTCTTGCTATGCTATCAGGCCGTTTGGGCCTTTTCCTGCATCATCTTCTTCCACTTGAAGTAGCCGAACACCGCAATGACGACATACAAGGTATAGAGGCTGGCCTTGAAGGGGATGTCCTTGTAAAAATACAAGGCGCTGGTGACGATGTCGACCACAATCCACACGAACCACTGCTCGAGGTACTTGCGTGCCAAAGCCCAGATGCCCACGATGCTCAAGGCGGTGGTGAAGGCATCGGCAACAGGGACGTTGGAGTTGGTGAAACGGCTCAAGACGAAATAGATGAGGGCCCAGATCGCCAAACCGACGCCCAGCCAGATGAAGGCCATCTTCTTGGGCATGTGACGGATGGGGAGGTCGGCGACCTTCTGCTTGTGTCGCATCCAGGCGATGAAGCCGTAGACGGTCATGGCGAGGTAGTAGAACTCCATGCCGCAGTCGGCGTAGAGGCCTTTCTGGTAATATAATACGATGCCGAGGCTCTGCATCACGAAGCCGACGACCCACATCCAGACGCTGGCCTTGTATTCCAAGAGGATGTAGGCCAAGCCGAGAGCCGTGGTGGTAATGTCGAGCCAATGGTGAGATAGGAAGTCCATTTAGATAATTAATAATTGAAAATTGAGAATTGAAAATTGAAAATTGAGAATTATTCGCCTTTAAGGGTTTTGATGATGGCGGTAAGTATTTTTATGATCTCAGCGCAGTCGGTTGCTAAAGAGTCATACGTATCATTATCTATATAATCTGTTGAGTGAAGAAGGTCAAGCCAATAGTCAGTTTCATCAGCTTCTTTTAAAGCTATGCTAAGCTTACTGAGAAAGTCATTCCGGGATTGTGCGTTTTTGCTTTCACGTGTGTTTGCTCCTATACTAGTGCCACAGCGGAGCATTTGTTTTGACATGACAAATTCATGTTGCTCTTCGGTCAAGAACTTATAACAATTGATAATTTTAATCGCAAAAGCCTTAGTTTTATCCTGAATCGCATTACCCATAATTGTCAATTATCAACTATCAATTATCAATTAACCTATCTTTTGTTTCATCTCCTCCGCTAGGGCAACAAATCCCTTCGCGTCCATTTCCTTCAAAAAAATCAGTCCATGCGTGGCGCGGATGAGTGGGTGGTCGCTTTCGTAGAAGAAGTTCTTCCCGAGGATGAACTGGATATCCTTATAATTCTTCACCCAGATGTGCTCCGCCAGCTCGCTGAAAGGTCCGTCGAAGTCGGGATTGGGGAATTCTGCCTTATATTGGGTTAGGTAGCTGTCCTTGAAGGCTTTCTCGAACACGGCGAAGGCGTTGAGCGACACGGGGACGTAGACGTTGGCCTCGGCTGGATGGAACGTCGACCACACGTTACGATAGCCGAAGATCCTCAGCTTGCTGAGGTCGGCCTCCTCGCCCCAGAGCCTGACGGCCTCCGCGATGCTCTGCATGACCTTGTAGTGTGTGTTGGGTCCCTGTCCCTCCGAGTCGATGGCCACGGTGATGACGGTAGGCTTCAGCGCACGCAATTGATTGAGGATGGGCTCAACGTCACGTTGACGGTTGGGAGACCAAGGTCCCTGAGCTCGTCGAAGGGCCGGTTCATTGTTAGTCGGGCCTTCGACAGGCTCAGGCACCTCGCTTTTACTTTCATACAACCCCAGCCTAAGGTGATGAATATGGTCCAAGGCGGTGCCGGCATAGGCCCAAACGAGTTCCTCTTCAAACTCGCGAATCTCACCTTTGAGCTTCTGGAGCTCGGGGCTGTTGGGGTTGCCTGCCTTGAGGTTTTCGATCTCCGTCGTGAAGCGCGCTTCGACATCGGCGACGCTCTTCAACCCCCACAGCCCTACCGCGTCACGAAGGATGCGGTGGCAGAAGCCACGACGCATCTCGTCGGGGTTTTTGCGGGCCACGTTGTCGAGGTAATGATGGATGTCTTTCTCTTGCTTGAAACGGTAGCCTCGCTCAAAGAAATCGGGGTAAAGCACCATCTGGATGCGACCTTGATGCAAGTAGTCCAAGGTGTCTTCCAAGGCCTTCTGAAGGAATTCATCGGTGACGGAGTGGTAACCCGAGGTCATGATGGCGAAGTGCACCTGGTTGGTAGGCGTCCGCAGCTGCCTGTTGATGAAGGGCATGAGACCCAACATAATGTCGTCGTGATGCGGACCAGTGTGATAGATTACCTCGTTCTCGAAGAACTTGGCGCCACGCCAGAGTTTGGCTTCCACTGCGGCAATGACCTCTTGCACCCTATCGAGGCTAAGGTCGGGAATGCGGGCGCAACGGGGGTCGTTTTGCAGGTCTTCCAACGTCAGCTTATGGGCATAACGGTCGATGATCTTGCAGAGGCCGAGCACAGCATGTTCGGTCTTCTCAAAGGACCATGGGCCGTCAAAGTAGGATGGGTCAGTTTTATTAAACATTAATCTCGTTTAAAAATATCCCTAGTATAGACTTTATCAATCACATCATCCAGGCAGGCATCATACCGATTGGCGATAATGGCTTGGCTCTGCGCCTTGAACTTGGCGAGATCGTTGACCACCAGGCTACCAAAGAAGGTCGAGCCATCCTTCAGCGTGGGTTCGTAGATGATGACCACCGCACCTTTGGCTTTGATGCGTTTCATCACGCCTTGGATGGAGCTCTGACGGAAGTTGTCGCTGTTCGACTTCATCGTCAGACGGTACACGCCGATGACGCAGTGTTTCTCCTGGGCAGCGTTATACTGTCCTTGGTCGTAGTAATCGTAGTAGCCTGCTTTCTTCAGCACCTGGTCGGCGATGAAGTCCTTGCGCGTGCGGTTGCTCTCCACGATAGCACTCATCATGTTTTGCGGCACGTCCTCATAATTGGCCAGTAGCTGCTTGGTGTCCTTGGGCAGACAGTAACCACCATAGCCGAACGATGGGTTGTTGTAATGTGTGCCGATACGCGGGTCGAGGCAGATGCCTTCGATGATGGCCTGCGGGTCGAGGCCTTTCACCTCGGCATAGGTGTCGAGTTCATTGAAATAACTCACACGCAAGGCCAGATAGGTGTTGGCAAAAAGCTTCACTGCCTCGGCCTCCTTCATACCCATGAAGAGCGTGGGCACATCCTGCTTGATGGCACCCTGCTTCAGCAAATCGGCAAATTGATGCGCCTTGGCTTCAAGGTCAACGGAAACCACCTTGAGGATGGCTTCATTTTCCTTGTCATAACCCGAAATAGGTTTGGGATAGCCCACGATGATACGGCTGGGATAGAGGTTGTCGTATAGGGCCTTGCTCTCGCGGAGGAACTCGGGCGAGAATAAGAGGTTGAATTTCTTCACGCCTTTGGCGGCATATTTCACGTAGAGGCTACGGGTGTAACCCACTGGGATGGTGCTCTTGATGACCATTACCGCGTCGGGGTTGACGCTCAGTACGAGGTCGATGACCTCTTCCACATGGCTCGTGTCGAAGAAGTTCTTCTGCGGGTCGTAGTTGGTTGGGGCGGCGATGACGACGAACTCGGAGTCGCGATAGGCTGCGGCACCATCGAGGGTGGCCGTGAGGTCTAAGTCTTTCTCGGCCAGGTATTTCTCGATGTATTCGTCCTGGATGGGCGACTTCTTATGGTTGATCAAGTCCACTTTCTCGGGGATGACATCCACCGCGGTGACGTGGTTGTGTTGGGCCAACAAAGTGGCGATGCTGAGGCCGACGTAGCCGGTACCTGCGACAGCGATGTTCATTTCAGTTGTTCAGTTGACAGTTATCAGTTGTTCAGTTATTTCCAGCCAAAAGGATGGCCGCTTAACGGCAATTTCGCCATGGGATGATAGTCACCCGTGAGGCCGATGGGCTTGGCGTTGCGGATCTCGTAGACGATATTGATGCAGTTGCGGGCTTCTTCGATGCCGAAACCGCGACCAGCGAGGATTTCCTTGTAGCTCTCGGTATGAAGCTCGGTGAAGCCTTGGCTGAACTCGAACTCATCGCCGTCGATCATGATGGTGCGGTAGGTGCGCTTCTCGCCTTCCACGGCATTGGGCGGCAAGGTGTCGGCGTTGATGCTAAGGAAGTAACGCACACGAGCGCGCTTCAACTCAAGGTAACCCGCCACACGGTCGTGCGAGGCCACGTGGACAATGTTTTTCTGCACGTCGCCGAAGATCCAACTCAGCATGTCATAGAAATGCACGCCGATGTTGGTGGCGATGCCGCCACTCTTGTTGATGTCGCCCTTCCACGAGGCATAATACCAATAGCCGCGTGAGGTGATGTAGGTCAGGTCGACATCGTAAATCTTATCCTTGGGACCTTCTTCCACTTTCTTCTTCAAGGCCTTGATCTTGTCGTGAAGACGCAGCTGAAGGATGGTGTAGGCCTTATGGCCCTGACGTTCCTCTACTTTTTGGAGGGCGTCGATGTTCCAAGGGTTGAGCACCAGGGGCTTCTCGCAGATGACGTCGGCGCCGAGACGAAGGCCGTAGCGCGTGTGGGCGTCGTGCAGGTAGTTGGGTGTGCAGATGCTCACATAGTCGATGTTGGTGCCGCTGTCGCGCAACTTGGTGTTGTGACGGTCGAAGAGCTCCTGTTCGGTGAAGAAGGCAGCCTTGGGGAAGTAGCTGTCCATGATGCCTACGCTGTCGCTCTTGTCGTAGGCGGAGACGAGGTTGTTACCTGTGTCTTTGATGGCTTTGAGGTGGCGCGGGGCAATGTAGCCTCCCACGCCGATTATTGCAAAATTCTTCATTATATGTTGTTTTTCTCGATATCCTTAAAGTATTTCACTGTGCCGTATTTGAGTTCATCGCAGGCGGCATCGTCGCAGACGATGATGCCCTTGGGATGCATTTGCAGCACGCTGACAGTCCACATCTGGCTGACACCACCTTCGATGGCGTGTGCCAAGGCGCGGGCCTTGCCGTGGCCGTTGGCCAGGATCATCACCTCACGGCTGTCCATGACAGTGCCCACACCCACCGTGAGGGCGGTCTTCGGCACCTTGTTGATGTCGTTGTCGAAGAAACGTGAGTTGGCGATGATGGTGTCGGAGGTAAGGGTCTTCACACGGGTGCGCGAAGTCAAGCTGCTGCCGGGTTCGTTGAAAGCGATGTGACCATCAGGACCGATGCCACCCATGAAGAGGTCGATGCCACCGTAGCTCTTGATCTTGGCTTCATAGTCGGCACATTCCTTCTCCAGGTCTTTGGCATTGCCGTTGAGGATGTTGACATTCTCCTTCTTGATGTCGATATGCTTGAAGAAGTTGTTCCACATGAAGCTGTGGTAACTCTCCGGGTGATCCTCAGGGATGCGGACGTATTCGTCCATGTTGAAGGTGACCACGTTCTTGAAGGAAATCTCGCCTTTCTTGTAGAGACGCACCAGCTCCTTATAGGTACCAATGGGCGTGGAACCGGTAGGCAGACCAAGGATGAAGGGTTTCTTGGCCGTGGGCTTGAAAGCCTTGATGCGCTCCACGATATAGTGGGCGGCCCAACGCGACATGGCGTCGTAGTTCTTTTCGATAATGACTCTCATGATGTATAGTTAATTGATAATTGATAATTGATAATTGACAATTGAGAATTAATGGGTGGTTTTGTATTTTTGGATTAGGGCAACAAATTCCTCCGTTTCCTTGCGGATCTGCTTAACGAAGGAGACTTCATCGATTTTGCCGATGACGGCAATCTTCTCCGCTTCGTTGCGGAAGGTGGCGTTGCGGAACTCGTTGTCGTAGTCTTTCTTGCGGCTCTCGTACACCTGATCGCAGATGAAGTGTTGGATCCGGATAGCTTTGTCAAGGTTCTCGTGCCACATCTCCTTGGTGAGCACGTCGGCATCGTCCTTGTAGAGGAACATCAGCGCGAAATAAGCGTGACGCATCTTCTCTGCTGGATAGTCTTGCCATAACGCATCATAACGGCGATGAATCTCGTCCCAATTGTTGAGCTTGCCCTCGCGGATGTCGGCACGCAGCTGGTCGACATTTTCCTCAGGCATGGTCTGACCGCCAAGGTTGATCCATTTGCGGAGACGTTTGCCTTTCATATGGTTGACGATGCCTTCCATATCCGTTTCAGGATGGGCCTCAAGATAATGCAGTAAATTGGTGACGGCATAATAGGTGATCATATCGCCATAGGCATGATATGCCTCCAAAGGCTTGAGGATACGCACCTTACGCTTGCCTTTCTCCATATGCTCGCCGAAGACCTCCAGCGAGTTCACCGTAGTGGCTTCTTTGTCGAGCAGGTTTTTACCGCATTCACGCAGGTCATAATACTCATATTTTTCAGGGTTTTCGCCTTTCTTGCGGAGATAAGCCTTAGCGACCCATACCTCGAGTAGTTTGCGACCTTCGATGATTTCCTCCACGGTGTCAGGGGCAAGGGTTTCAAACTCGATGTTTTGTATCTTACGCTTGCGCTTGTCGCGGCTAACATATTTCGAAGTATTGCGGGCAATGGCGTACATGTTGTACATCCACCAGTAGGCGGGCATGACTTCTAGCTCATTGGCTGCCGTGTTGTTGTTGACAAGGCAGAACGGCAACATGATGTTGAGTTCATTGGGATAGTCGGCCTTCGACAACAGGGTAAAGGAAGCGAACCTCGACGAGTGCTTGATGCTGGAGCAGAGACCTGGCCAGAAACCACGCGAGGCGACGATCTCGCCATCGGTGGCGCGGCTGTTGTGGTTGGAGCCGATGGTGGCACCAGCGGCCATATTGCTCTGTCCCATCACACAGGCGGAGATGAGGAAGGAGTTGTTGTGGTGTTGCTCGTGTGAAGGGAAGATAAGGTTGTTCAACACCTCGCAGCACGAGATGGTGGAGTTGTCGCCCAACACAGAGTTAATCAGGCGGGCGCCATATTTCAAGTTGCAGTTGTCACCGAGCACAAAGCGGGTGGCCACTACCGAATAGAAGATACGGCAGCCATAGCCCGTGATACCATTGACGAGGATGACACCCTCACCAATCTGTGAAGGCTCTTCTTCCGACGAGTTGATAGTGACGTTTTTCAGCTTGCTTGCACCTTTGATGTAGCAGTGCGGTCCCACTTTGGCATCCTTCAGGATCCAGCAGTTCTTGATGACGCACGACTCGCCTACGGTGCCGTAGTAGCCTCGGTGGAAGTCGACGCTGGCCTGGGTGATCTCTTTCAGTCGTGATTGCAGCTGGGTGTCGTCGGTGTATTTGGCCCAGAGATAGGCATCGGCGGTGGTCATGCCGTCGAAGGGCATGATTTTTCGACTCCCGATCTCGTTCATCACCTCGAGCCACACACGCACGCTCTCTGGCTCGCCTTCTTTGATGGTGCCGTTGCCAAACTTGGAGTGGTCGGTGGTGGAGATCTCCTGTATGTTGAAGAGGATGGTGCGGTCGCCGATGATGTAGTTGGCCATATAATGCACGTCGTGGATGGCCACATCGTTGCCGATGTCGCAGGAGATGATGCTGCTGTCGGTGATGCCGATGGGCACGCGCAGGTCGTGGTACTGCAACACGTTACGCGTAACGCGACCAATACGCACCATACCAAAGAAATGGTTGTTGCGCACCATGTTGGTGTCGAATTCGTCGGTGACCCAGATGTCGTCCCAGTTGGTGGCGGAGTTGCTGTTTTTTACCAGGCGTTCGATTTCGTCGGAACGCAGGTGACGCCAGCCGCCTTCGGGTTTCTTCACCTGTTGGTTGCGGTAGTAGTATTCGTCGTGACCGTCATGCAGGTACTTCTCGTCGATGAAGTTCTTGTAGATCCGGTCGTAGTCAATGATAGTTACTTTGTCCATTTATCTGTTTTTGTACATGTCGTCGTAGTACTTCTGATAGTCACCACTTGTCACGTTGTCCATCCATTCCTGGTTATCGAGATACCAACGGATGGTCTTCTCAATACCTTCTTCGAACTGCAGGCTGGGCTCCCAACCCAGTTCTTTCTGTAGTTTAGTGGAGTCGATGGCATAGCGCATATCGTGTCCGGCACGGTCGGTGACATAGGTGATGAGGTCCATGTCGGCACCTTCGGGACGACCCAGCAGGCGGTCAACGGTATTAATCAACACCTTGATGAGGTCGATGTTCTTCCACTCATTGAAGCCGCCGATGTTGTAGGTCTCTGCCACCTTGCCTTCATGGAAAATGAGGTCGATGGCGCGGGCGTGGTCTTCCACATAGAGCCAGTCGCGCACGTTCTCACCTTTGCCGTAGACAGGCAGCGGCTTGCGGTGACGGATGTTGTTGATGAACAGCGGGATCAGCTTCTCGGGGAACTGGTAAGGACCGTAGTTGTTGGAGCAGTTGGTCACCACCGTGGGCATGCCGTAGGTGTCGTGGAAGGCACGCACGAAGTGGTCGCTGCTGGCCTTGGCGGCGCTATAGGGGCTATGAGGTTGGTATTTCAGGTCCTCGGTGAAGAACTTGCTGCCGTAGGCCAGATGGTGCTGTCCGCTGCTGGCCTTGGTGCTGAAGGGCGGCATGATGCCTTCGGGGTCAGTCAGCTCCAGGGCGCCATAGACCTCGTCGGTGCTGATGTGGTAGAAACGGCAAGGAACGCAGGTCGTTGAGCCTGTCGAAACGCCGTCTTTTATGGTCGGCCCTTCGACGGGCTCAGGGACCTTAACTTTCCAAGGCTCTGGTTGGGCTTCCCAATAAAGTTTGGCGGCCTGTAGCAGGCTCAGCGTACCCATCACATTGGTCTGAGCGAAGGTGAACGGGTCTTTGATGGAGCGGTCCACATGGCTCTCGGCGGCAAGGTGTATGATGCCGTCGACGTGTTCGTCCTGCATCAGCTTATAGACACCTTCGAAGTCGCAGATGTCCATCTTGACGAAGCGGTAGTTCGGCTTGTCCTCGATGTCCTTCAGGTTAGCGAGGTTGCCGGCGTAGGTCAGCTTGTCGAGGTTGATGATCTTGTATTCGGGATATTTGTTGACGAAGAGGCGGACGACGTGCGAGCCGATGAAGCCTGCGCCTCCAGTGATGATGATTGTACGTTTCATGGTTGAAGCTATTATTCGTTTCTATGCGGATGCGTTAAGGTATCGGAAGTGATCTCCGACTTGTATTCGTCGATGACCTTCAAGAGGTATTGTCCGTATTGGTTCTTCAGCATAGGCTTGGCCAGTTCGCGCATCTTTTCTTCGGTGATCCAGCCGTTGCGGTAGGCGATGCCTTCGAGACATGCGATCTTCAGGCCTTGGCGTTTCTCGATGACTTCCACGAAGGTGGAGGCCTCCGAGAGGCTGTCGTGTGTTCCGGTGTCGAGCCAGGCGAAGCCACGGCCAAACACCTGTACCTTCAGCTCGCCGTCTTCAAGGAAGCGCTGGTTCACTGTGGTAATTTCCAACTCTCCACGTGCCGAGGGCTTGATGTTCTTTGCCACATCGACGACCTTGTTGGGGTAGAAGTAGAGTCCCACCACGGCATAGTTGCTCTTGGGCTCCTTGGGCTTCTCCTCGATGCTGAGGCAGTTGCCTTGGCGGTCGAACTCGGCCACGCCGTAACGCTCGGGGTCGCTGACCCAATAGCCAAACACGGTGGCTTTCTTGTTTTGTTCGGCGTCTCTGACGGCATTACGAAGCAGGCTGGTGAAGCCGCTGCCGTAGAAGATGTTGTCGCCCAACACGAGGCAGGCGCAGTCGTCGCCGATGAACTTCTCGCCGATGATGAAGGCTTGGGCCAGACCATCGGGTGAGGGTTGTTCGGCATACTCGAAGTGGACGCCGTAGTCGGAGCCGTCGCCCAGCAAACGCTGGAATCCCGGCAGGTCATACGGGGTGCTGATGATGAGGATGTCGCGGATGCCGGCGAGCATCAGAGCCGAGATGGGGTAATAGACCATCGGCTTGTCGTAGATGGGGAGCAGCTGCTTGCTGACGCCCTTGGTGATTGGATAAAGACGGGTTCCAGAACCGCCTGCTAATACGATACCTTTCATTTATCTGTTGTTTTTAATATCCATTGGGGTTGTTATGTTGCCAGTTCCATGAGTCGCGGCACATCTCCTCGAGGCCATATTGTGCCTTCCAGCCCAACTCACGATAGGCCTTGGCCGGGTCGGAGTAGCAAGTGGCGATGTCGCCTGCGCGGCGCGGCTTGATGCTATAAGGAATCTTGATGCCGTTGACTTTTTCAAAGGTCTTTACCACGTCAAGCACTGAGTATCCATGTCCAGTGCCAAGGTTATAGATGGCGCAGCCACATTTGCGCTCGATGGCTTGCAAGGCTGCCACATGGCCTTTGGCCAAGTCGACGACATGGATGTAGTCGCGGACACCCGTGCCATCGGGAGTCGGGTAATCATTGCCGAACACGCCTAACTCAGCACGTTTACCCACGGCCACCTGGGTGACATAAGGCATCAAGTTGTTCGGGATGCCGTTGGGGTTCTCTCCTATCCTACCGCTCGGGTGGGCACCGATGGGGTTGAAATAGCGCAGCAACACGATGTTCCATTCCTTGTCGGCCTTCTGCATGTCCATCATGATCTCCTCGAGCATGCTCTTGGTCTGGCCGTAAGGGTTGGTGCAATGTCCTTTGGGACATTCCTCCGTTATCGGGATGATGGCTGGGTCGCCGTAGACCGTGGCCGACGACGAGAAGATAATGTTCTTGCAGCCGTGTTGGCGCATCACGTCGAGGAGCGTCAGCGTGCCGCCAATGTTGTTCTCATAGTATTCCCAAGGCTTCTCCACGCTCTCGCCCACGGCTTTCAGTCCGGCGAAGTGGATGCAGGCATCGAAGTGATGGGCTTCCATCACGCGGTTGAGGCCTTCGCGGTCGCGGATGTCGACTTCATAGAATGGGATTTTTTTCCCTGTCAGCTCCGCCACGCGTTCGAGCGACTTGCGGTTGCTGTTGCTGAGGTTATCGACCACTACCGTGTCGTGGCCTGCGGCGTTGAGTTCAACCAAAGTATGGGAGCCGATGAAACCGGCACCACCTGTGACTAATATCTTCATATCGAGTTTACTATAGCTATTTCTTCTGCATCAAACTGATACAGATCAAAAATCAAACTATCAATCTCATCTTGTGCTTTGGCATCGCCTTTCAAGGCATGGTCGACAAAGGCCGAGAGTTGTTGGTCCTGCTCAGCGCTGATTTTCGGGAAAGGCAAAGCAGAGAGGTTACCCTTGAGGATCTTGATATCATTAAAGCGCTTGGCATACAGGAAGTTAAACAACGTTGAGTTCAGGAATGCCAGCACGGTCTTGGTACTCATGCCATCTATCTCAGGGATGAGGATGTTGGCGCTGTTGAGGAAGAGACGCTGCTTGTCGTCGTAGGTGAAGCAGAGGCGACTCGACACGAACTTATATACCAGTTTCTCCTTGGCGCGATAGAACTCGTCCTTGGCGCACTGCTGGAAATCGACACGATTATACTTGATATAACGGCTGGCTTTCTTCAAGCCATATTTGTTGATGTCCTTGCCCGTGAAGATGGGCTCCAAGCCTTTGCGCGGGCGGGTCTTCAGCGCCTTGGCGTTGTTGCCCGTGATGATGCCGAGCGCCCATTGGCTGTGCGAGAGGTCGTCGTGGCGCAGACGTTCCGCCTTGTTAAGGATAGCCTCGATGCGGTCGTCGAGCATGGGGATGGCGCAGAAGTCATCGTCCTGCACCTGCCATGTCTTTCGGTAGACTTCGTTGTGGACCGTCTTCACCAGATAGGTCTGTCTCCCTTCTACCGCTTTATTCCTGACCTTCATGCTGATGAAATCGGTGAAAACACCCTTGAAACGCTCGTGGTAACACTTGATGGTGTCGAGGCTCGTCGACTGCCCGACAAAGTGGCGGAAGTCGGCATGAACCTTGATCTTCAGCACCGATGTGGGCATTAGAAAATGCAATATCCCGTTGGTATTCAAGAATTTGAAGGACTCGGTGAAGAACAAGGTCGACTGTTCGTTCGAGGAGATGATCTCTGAGGAATGACGTCTTTGTTTCTCGCTACCCCACGGCGGGTTGGTGACGATGTAATCGAACTTGAGGCCTGCCAAAGCCGAAGCGGCATGCAACAGGAAGTCCAGCTGATAGATCTGGGGATAGACCTCCGAATCATTGAACTTCACCAGGAGGTTGGCTTTGGCAATCATCACGGCGAGGGGGTCGTTGTCAATGCCATAGAGCTGTTCGGGACGAGCGCCGTTGGCCTTCATCAGGAAGATGCCGCTGCCACAGCAGGGGTCAAGGAAGCGTTGGTTCTCCACCACTTCCACATCCGACAGCATCTCGTCGACGATGGTAGGGCTGGTGTAATACAAGCCCGTCATGATACGGCGACCTTCGGCGGTCAGCGACTGATACACGAAGCCGATCCAGTCGTCGAAACGGTTCTTCAGGATCTGTCGCGGCACCTCAAGGTCGAGACGTTGATATTGGGTATACTCCTCAAAGAAACGCTTGGCGTTGGCCTCGTTCACCTTGTTGTGCTCAATCTTCATCGCACAAAGGCTAAAAATCAAGTCATTGATGGGAAGACACTGTTGCCTCAACTCTTCGACGAAACGGGGCAGACTGCCCGCTATGACATAGCTGTCGGGGACGATGACCTTCTGCGAACGGCTCTTGTTGGCCCTACGCGTCAGGCGGTCGTCACCATTGTTTTTCAGCTTGTCCCAGTTCCTTTTTGTCGCCTTTGATATGTAAATGTTTGTTTCCGTCATGATACAGCTCCGCCTCCTAAGTCCCATCAAGATTACTTAACGAACTCTAATTCAACCATATACAAAATTGCCTAATAAGGCATATTAATCTTGCAAATATAAGAATTTCTTAGGTTTCACAACTATTTTATTAATAAAATAAACAAGGGGTATTTTTAACGTGATTTTTGCCTATTTTTGCCTCATAAAAACGTAAGGAAATGATACTTTGTTTGGAAACGGCGACCCCAGTTTGTTCGGTCGCACTCAACTCGGCTTGTTGCACGTTGGCAATGCGTGAGACTGAAGGACAAAATGCGCATTCTGAAAAGATTACCAACTTCATCAAAGCGGTGATGGACGAGGTTGGCATCGACTATTCCAAACTGGATGCCGTGGCCGTGAGTCAGGGACCTGGTTCTTATACAGGCCTGCGCATCGGGGTGAGTACCGCCAAAGGTGTCTGCTATGCCGCCGACCTCCCACTGATGGCCATCGACACCTTGGAAGCCATGGCATACGGCATGAAGGAGAAGCTGGGCGGACAAATCGAACCCACCGACCTGCTCATCCCCATGATTGATGCCCGAAGGATGGAGGTTTATGCCGCCGTGTTTGATGCCAATTTGAACAAAGTCAACGACACGTCCGCCATGGTCATCGACGAAAACTCGTTTGAAGACTTGAGAAAAGACCACCGTCTTTGGCTCTTTGGCGATGGCGCACCAAAGCTGAGCGAATTATTTGAGAATCAGGAAAATATAAACATAATCAAAGGTTTTAAACCTTCGGCGGCTTATATGCGCGTCTTGGCAGAGCAGGCCTTGCAGAAGCAACAGTTTGTCGATGTGGCGTATTTTGAGCCGTTTTATCTGAAAGATTTCATTGCGGGGAAACCGCATGTCAAGGGGTTAGTTTAGAGTTTAGAGTTTAGAGTTTAGAGTGTTATGAAGAGGATGGTGATTATAGTGTTGATGGTTGTGGGGTGTCTGGGGGTAAGGGCTCAGGCGCCGCATATCTATGAGCATACCTATCCTGTGGTGGCCTCGGAGAATCCTCAGATCCGGGCACTGATGGACTCGGTCGCAATCGACAGCATCGAAGCTTATATCGAGCACCTCTGTTCCTACCATAACCGACGTTACGACAGCCGTTATATCTGGGAGGTACAAGACTGGCTTGTAAGCCGTTACCAAGCTTTCGGCGTCGACACGGTGATGCTTCATGACTTCCCCGTACCCGATTCCACTATCGAGACGGCCGACAACATCATCGCCGTGCAATGGGGTGCAAAGACGCCTCAAGAGTTCGTCGTCTGCGGTGCCCATTATGACTCATGGAACGACGACGGCGAAGACCCCGACACCATACGGTCACCAGGGGCCGACGACAATGCCTCGGGTGTGGCAGGCATCCTTGAAACTGCCAGACTATTAAGCCATTACACTTTCGATAGGAGTATCATCTATGCCAACTGGTGTGCCGAGGAGATCGGCCTCGTGGGGAGCGCTGCCTATGCGCGCGACATGGCCGAACAAGGCATGGACATCGTCGGGTATTTCAACCTCGACATGACGGGCTACCTACAGGAAGGCTCCGACATCCATGTCCACCTTATGTACACCACACAGGACTCGACCATTGCCGATTATGTTTACGGCTTCAGCCATACCTATTTTCCCGACATGCCCATCCATCAGGACTGGCTCGCCTGGGGCGACAGCGACTATTCCTCGTTCAACCGCAACGGCTACCCCGCCGTCCATCCCTTCGAGGACGTCCGCGCCAGCTCGCCGTATATCCATTCAAGACAGGATGTGTTGGGGTTGAGTGTCAACAGCTTGGAGCAGTCCAAACGCTTCACCGAACTCAACTTGGGTTTAGTGGCGACGTTGGCTGGCTTGCAAAACCATGATGTGATTGAGAATGAAAGCATTACGATAGCGCTCTATCCTAATCCGGCAAAAGACCAATTACAAGTTGTTTCGGAAACGCCCATGCAGCAGATCCGAATCTACAATCTCCTTGGACAGGCTGTTGAGGTGCTGCTTTTGCCTAACGAAAACAAAGCCATGCTGAATACAAGCTCCTATACCTCAGGCTTGTATATAATGAACGTGGTGACACCCAAAGGCATCACCACGCAATCATTCATCGTCTTACCCTAAGACCTTGACGCCGGCGTCGATGCGTTTCAGTGTCTCTTCTTTTCCAAGAAGCTCCAGAATCTCGCCGATGTGCGGGCCCTTGCCGGCACCCACCACCATCAGACGAAGGCCGTTCATCACGAGACCCATGTTCAGCTCGTTGGAGGTGATCCAGTTGTTCAAAGTCTCATCGATGTTGGCCAAGCTGAAAGGTTCGATGCCTTTGATGACTTCCTTCACCTTGAGCATGGTCTCAGCCGAGTTCTCCTTCCAGCGTTTCTTCACCGTGACGGGGTCGTATTCGGTGGGAGCCTCGAAGAAGAAGAAGCTCTGATCCCAAATCTCCTTCACGAAGTTGACGCGGTCTTTCACCAGGCCAGCCACCTTCACGGCGAAGTCGAGCGGCACGTCAAGGTTCTTCTCGGCCTTCAGCCAAGCTTGGTAGTCCTTACCGACCTCTTCGTTCGACTTACGCATAAGCCATTCGTGGTTGAACCACTTGGTCTTCTCCACGTTGAACTTGGCACCGCTCTTGCTGCAACGCTCGAGCGAGAAAGCCTGGATAAGTTCATCCATGGTGAAGATCTCCTGCTCGGTGCCGGGGTTCCAGCCCAACAAAGCCAGCATATTAATGAAAGCCTCGGGGTAGTAGCCCGACTGCTTGTAACCCATGGCGGTGTCGCCCGTCTTGGGGTCGACCCAATACATCGGGAAGACGGGGAAGCCAAGGCGGTCGCCGTCGCGTTTGCTGAGCTTGCCGTTGCCGTCGGGTTTGAGCAGCAGGGGCAGGTGGGCAAACTGGGGTGCCTCCCAGCCGAAGGCCTCGTAGAGCATGACGTGGAGCGGCATCGAAGGCAGCCATTCCTCGCCACGGATGACGTGGCTGATCTGCATCAGGTGATCGTCGACGATGTTGGCCAGATGGTAGGTAGGCATGCCGTCGCTCTTGAACAAGACCTTGTCGTCGAGCGTGTTGGTTTGCACACGCACCTCGCCACGGATGAGGTCGTGCATGACGATCTCGCGGTTCTCGGGAATCATGAAACGCACCGTGTAGGGTGTGCCGTCGGCCATCAGTCTGTCGACCTCTTCCTTGCTCATCGTCAAGCTGTTACGCAGATGCTTGCGGCTTTGGCAGTTGTAGATGAAAGTCTGCTTGTTGGCTTCGGCCTCCTTGCGGTATTTGTCAAGCTCCTCGGCGGTGTCGAAGGCGATGTAGGCACAGCCTTTGGCCAACAGCTCGTCGCTGTATTGCTTGTAGAGGTGTTTGCGATTGCTCTGTTTGTAAGGGCCAAATGCTCCGCCGACATAGTCGCTTTCGTCAAACTTGATGCCACACCAGTCGAGCGACTCGACGATGTATTGCTCGGCACCAGGCACGAAACGGGTTTGGTCGGTATCCTCGATGCGGAGGATCATCTTTCCGCCGTTCTTCTTGGCAAACAGGTAGTTATATAATGCGGTACGCACGCCCCCGATGTGCAAAGGACCCGTCGGGCTGGGGGCAAATCTTACTCTGACTTCTTTCATTGTTGATGGTTTTAGGCGGCAAAAATACGGAATCTTAGCGATTCAAAACAAAGAAAACAAAAAAAGCCTGCATAAGCAGGCTTTTGAGGTACCTGGCGGACTCGAACCGCCGTCCCCGGTTTTGCAGACCGATCCCTAACCACTCGGGCAAGGTACCCTATTGCGGCTGCAAAGATACAACATTTTAACGAAACGCAAAGTTTTTCTGTGAAAAAAATTACACCAAGCCTCGTGCCGACAGTTTCATCCAGTTCCAGGCAATCAAGGCAAGGAAGAGCACGCCGCAGTATACATAGAAGAGTTTCAAGTCTTTATGCCTCAGATGCGTCATGGCATAGGCGCCCATTAATACAATCATGGGGATGGCTGGCTCGTGATACCGCTCCGAATTGGCAGCAAAAGAAAACATGATGAGTAGCAGATACGACAGCTCGAAAGCCCCAATCAATGAAAAATCGCGCCATTTCCGTTGTCGTATAGCGATGACGATGGCCAGCATCGCAAAGAAAGCTAGGAAATTCTTCACATAGGTGCTGCCATGTATCATCTTGTTGTGGTCGGGACTCTCCTCCACCATAGGCGCAAGAGGTAACACAAAAGCGGCGGGCGCCATATATTTGCCGTGGGCCAGCTCATTGTGTTTCATGCCCAGCTTGTCGTATTTCTCAACTTGATAATTCAAGTGTCTGAATTTCACCGTGTTGATAATCTTCATCTCCCACCCTATGGGCGAAAGGAGGAAGGCAAGAAACACCACCACCGTTGCCGCACTGGTGATGATTTTGGCTTTCTTCCCCACCAGGTCTTTGGGCGAGAGCAGCACAAACACCAAGAAGGCAAAGAGCAGGCACATGCCGATGATGGTGCGGAAACCAAAGGTCAAGGCGGTGAAGACAATGGGAGAGAAAATGTTCCAGAAGGTGTATTTCTTGCTTCGGATGAGGTTGTCCATACGCTCGAGGGCAAGGACGGTAAGGAAGATCATCTCAGCCTCCTTGGTGTGGAGACCGCACATCTGGACGAAGATGGGCATAAACACACACATCACACCTGCCAAACGGCCTGTGCGTTCGCCAAAGGTGCGCGAGCCTAGCTTGTAGACCGCGATACACATATAGGCGCTCATCAAGGCTTTGAACAACCTGGGCGTCAGCAGACTACGGCCAAAGATGGTATAGATCAGCGTCAGCCAAAGCGGATAGCCTTGGTCAGAGAAGCCCATGGTATAGGCATTCAGGTATTTGAAGATATAAGCCACATAGCCATGCCTGACACATTGCGAGAGATAGGCGGCCGTGGAATGATAGCCGTGGCTGTCGCCTGCATTGTATTCGAAGGCGATGCCCGTCTGATAGTAGTAATAGTAGGAGATGGCGACCACATACACCACCCGGATGGCCAAAGCCGTCCAAAACACCTTATGCCAAAAGGCCTTGGGCGTGTCGTCCTTCCATCGAGGATAGAAGAAGGTCGTCAACAGGAAGAAAAACAGCACTTCGCCTATGCCCCACATCATCCACTTGGCTTGCAGGGCATGGTCACGAAACGCCACACTGATGACGATGAGCGCCAACAGATAGACGCCCACGCCAAACAGGGCAAGGTGACGGAGCAATTTCTTGCTCATCCTTATTTGCTAAGGTCAAAGATAGGACCGCGGCCCGAGCGTTTCGACAGGTAACGCGTGAATTCAAGCTTCGCGTCAGGATCAATGATACCGATCTTTCTCATATCGCAACGCTCCCATTGTTTGGGTTTGAACTCGTGGACAAAACGGAACAGGGAGTCGGTGGCTGTCATCACCTCAACGGTGTAGTTCTCAACGTAATCGTCAACCGTTTCAAATTTCAAAAACAGGCTACGATCGAAGGGGTTGTAATAGTATTTGAAGGGGTAATAAACAGCGGGGCCGTCTTTGTGATGGTCTCTCTGGATACCCACGCTATCGTCGAGGAAATACATCTGATAACCGCCCGATGTGTCATAAGGGTTGCCTTCAAAAACGTTATAGGAGTCTTCAACGATTTGGCCTTCAAAGTCGACAGCCCATTGTTCGTCTTTGATCACACCAAAAATCTTATTGGTGATGCTACCCATGTGAAGGGTGTTTTGGGAGACATATATCGACCTGCGAATGTGACCGTGTTTGGAGATGATGGTGAACCAAGCATCCCTGAACTGGTCGCCCTCATATTCCTGGACCGAAACGGTGATCTTGCCGTCTACTTCCTTAGCGCCTTCCATAGGCGAAATGGTATACCAGTCGGCATTGTCGTTCTTTTCGATGTACCAATTGCAGTTGGCATTAATAACAAGGGTATCGGTACAAGCCTCGATGGGGAACCAGATCTCTTGTTGTGAGACTTGGATGCTCTCTTTGGGGCTACAACTGGAAAGACAAATGGCAAACAGGGCCACCACGGCCATCATCATTGATCTAATGCTTCTTTTCATTGTGTTTATGTTTTATTTCAGGTGCAAAAGTACACATTTTTATTAATACAGACGTCTTTTCTGTTTCGACTTCTTCATTTTCATGGGTGTGTCGGCCAACATCTCGAAGTCCATCTTATGATTGAAGAGGTCGACGGCCTTCACGCGGATGCGCACTTCGTCGCCCAGTTGGATGATGCGCCCAGTGTCCTGTCCGATGACGCGGAAGTTGTCGTCGTCGAGGTAATAATAGTCACCCGGGAGGTCCTCATAGCGCACCAAACCCTCGCATTTGTTGCCTTTCAGCTCCACGAAAAGACCCCATTTGCTGACGCCAGAGACCAAGCCTTCAAACACCTGCCCAATCTTATCTTGCAGATATTCAGCCTGCTTGTATTTGATGCTCTGGCGTTCCATCTCTTCGGCCTGTTTCTCCATCTCACTGGCGTGGACGCACATCTCTTCGTATTCCTTCTTGTTGACCGATCCCTGCCCTTCGATGAGATACCTTTCTATTAATCGGTGCACCATCAGGTCGGGATAGCGGCGGATGGGCGAGGTGAAGTGGGTGTAGTAGTCGAAGGCCAAGCCATAGTGTCCGATGTTGTCGGTGCTATAGACGGCCTTGGCCATGGTGCGCAGTGCGACAGTCTGGATGAGGTTCTTCTCGCCCTTGCCTTCCACGTCCTCGAAGAGCTTATTATACGAGTTGACCAAGGTGCTGCGGTTGCTGATGTTCATCGAATAGCCCAAGCGCGAGATGAGCAGCATGAACTTGTTGAGTTTCTCGGGGTTAGGCTCGTCGTGGACACGATACACGAAGGTGTCGTTGTGCCATCGGCTCTCCGGCTTGCCGAAGGTCTCGGCCACGGTGCGGTTGGCCAGCAGCATGAAGTCTTCGATCAGTTCGTGCGACTCGTTCTGTACACGCACATAGGTGTCGATGGGTTTCTTGTTTTCGTCGAGGATGAAACGCACCTCTTCCGAGTGGAAGTTGATGCTGCCTGCTTCCATGCGTTTCTCGCGCAATTTAGTGGCTAAGCTGTTAAATTTCAGGATTTCTTCTTTGTAGTCGCCAGGGCCACCTTCGATCATGGTCTGCACCTCCTCATAGGTATAGCGGCGGCACGATTTGATGATGGTCTTGCCGATCCATTTGTCATAGATCTTGGCGTCGTCGTCCATCTCGAAGACGACGGAGAACGTCAGTTTCTCTTCGTCGGGACGGAGTGAGCAGACGTTGTTGCAGAGCTTCTCAGGCAACATAGGGATGGTGCGGTCGACGAGGTAGACCGAGGTGCCACGGTCGAGGGCTTCCTTGTCAATGGCAGAGCCTTTCCGCACATAGTGCGACACGTCGGCGATGTGGACGCCTACCTCCCAATGGCCGTTGCTCATCTTCTGCAGGCTGATGGCATCGTCGAAGTCCTTGGCGTCGGCCGGGTCGATGGTGATGGTGAAGGTCTTGCGGAAGTCGCGGCGTTTCTTGATCTCAGCTGCGCTGATCTTGACCGGAATCTGTGCGGCTTCACGCTCCACGTCTTCTGGGAACTCGATGGGATACTCATGGGCAGCGAGGATAGACTCCATCTCCACATCGTTCTCGCCAGGCTTGCCGAGCACACGGACAATCTCGCCGAAGGGGTTGCCAGAGCCATCGGGCCAGTCCACCAGGTGGACGATGACCTTCATGCCGTCTTTGGCGCCACGCAGGTCGCCACGCGGGATGAAGATATCGACAGGCATCCATTCCACGTCGGGGCGGACGAAGACATAGCCATGAGAGATGGTGAGGACACCGACGAACTCGGTGTGGCGGCGTTCGAGCACCTCCACGATCTCGCCTTCGGGTTTGCTGTTGTTACGTTTGGGGAACATGGCCACGCGTACACGGTCGCCGTGCAACGCCTTGTAGGTATCCTGAGCGGCGATGAAGATATCTTCGCCTTCACCGTCGTCGCGCACCACATAGGCTTTGCCCGTCGACTTCATCTCTACGGTACCCTCAACATATTTCGTCTTGGGACCGAACTGAGCCATGCCCGCGTTACTCATCACGTAACTATAGGGGCGTTCCTCTTTGAGCAATCCTTTGTCTTTCAGGTCAATAAGAAGATTGTAGACTACATCCTTTCCGGCTTGGTCCTTGATACCCATGATTTTGCAGACCTGCTTGTAGTTCTTAGGGCGGAAAGGCTGGTCGGCAAAAATGCCCAAGATGACACTCGTAAAAGTGCTCAGTTTATTCTCGATTTTTTTCTTTTTTGCCATGGTGATTTTGAAATTTTCTGCAAAGATAAATAAATCACTCAATTAGCATGTTGATAATTTTGTTGACAAAAAAAATAGAGAATTAATTTGACTGATGACAGCAAAATGACTTACCTTTGCACAACGAGGATTACCCCCTCGAACCAACAAAAAACTTCCTGATAATCAATAACTTTTGAAAACGAGCACCTTTTATGAGCAACGGAGGATTGTACATTACAAAAAGAGATGGTCAGAAGGAGGCCTTCTCACTCGACAAGATCAAAGTAGCCATCAGCAAGGCGTTTCTCGCCTCGGGTTTTTATGCCACCGATGAGGATCTGAACAGTATTTTGAGCCGTGTCCGCGTGACCAACGGCATCACCGTGGAAGAGATCCAAAACCAGGTGGAGACCGCTTTGATGGCGGAACAGTATTACACGGTAGCCAAAAACTACATCCTGTATCGCCAGAAGCACACCGAAGACCGTGAAGTGCGCGAGAAAATCGAGTTCTTGAGCAACTATTGCAATGCCTCGAATGCGGCCACCGGATCGAAGTATGACGCCAACGCCAACGTGGAGAAGAAAAACATCGCCACGCTCATCGGCGAGTTGCCCAAGTCGAGCTTCATCCGCATCAACCGCCGTTTGCTGACGGACCGCATCAAGTCGGTGTTTGGCAAAGAGCTTGCCGACCGTTACCTCTACTTGCTCAACAACCACTTCATTTACAAGAACGACGAGACCTCGTTGGCCAACTATTGCGCCTCCATCACCATGTACCCCTGGCTGAACGAAGGCACCGCCTCCATCGGCGGCAACTCCTCTGCGCCCACCAAGCTGCGTTCCTTCTGCGGCGGCTTTATTAATATGGTGTTCATGGTCTCCTCGCAGCTGTCGGGTGCCTGTGCCACGCCTGAGTTCCTGATGTATATGAACTATTTCATCGGGAAAGACTATGGTACGGACTACTACAAACGTGCCGACGAAATTGTCGATCACTCGCTCAAACCGCGTACCATCGACAAGGTCATCACCGACTGCTTCCAGCAGATTGTCTATTCCTTGAACCAACCTGCAGGAGCAAGAAACTACCAGTCGGTGTTCTGGAACATCGCCTACTACGACCGTTATTATTTCGAGTCGCTGTTTGGCAACTTCTATTTCCCCGATGGCTCGAAACCCGATTGGGAGTCGCTGAGCTGGCTCCAGAAGCGTTTCATGAAGTGGTTCAATGCCGAGCGCTTGAAGAGTGTGCTCACCTTCCCGGTTGAAACGATGGCGTTGCTCTCGAAAGACGGCGACGTCATCGACCAGGAATGGGGTGACTTCACCGCTGAGATGTATGCCGAAGGCCACTCCTTCTTCACTTACCTCAGCGACAACGCCGACTCACTGTCGTCGTGCTGCCGTCTGCGTAACGAGATCCAAGACAACGGCTTCAGCTACACCCTCGGCGCCGGTGGCGTCAGCACGGGCTCCAAGAGCGTGCTCACCATCAACCTCAACCGCTGCATCCAGTATGCCACACGCAACAACATGCACTACCTTACCTTCCTCGAGGAAATCGTCGACCTCTGCCACAAGGTGCAGATTTGCTACAACGAGAACCTGAAGGATCTGCAGAAGAAAGGCATGTTGCCGCTCTTCGATGCCGGCTACATCAACCTGGGCCGCCAATACCTCACCATCGGCGTGAACGGTCTCGTGGAAGCCGCCGAGTTCCTGAAGATCAAGATCTCGGACAATCCGGAGTATGAGAGGTTTGTGCAGGATGTGCTTGGCCTCATCGAGCGTTACAACAAGAAGTACTACTCGAAGCAGGACGGCCTGATGTTCAACTGCGAGATGATCCCCGCCGAGAATGTGGGTGTGAAACACGCCAAGTGGGACAAGGAGGACGGCTACGAGGTGCACCGCGACTGCTACAACAGCTATTTCTACGTTGTGGAAGATCCCAACACCAACGTGTTGGATAAGTTCCGCCTCCACGGCGAGAAGTACATCAAGCACCTCACCGGTGGCTCGGCACTGCACTGCAACCTGGAGGAACACCTCACCAAGGAGCAGTACCGCCAGCTGCTGCGCGTGGCTGCCCGCGAAGGCTGCAACTACTTCACCTTCAACATCCCGAACACGATCTGCAACGACTGCGGCCACATCGACAAGCGTTACCTGAAGGAATGCCCCGAGTGCCACAGCCACAACATCGACTACCTGACCCGCATCATCGGTTACCTGAAGCGCGTCAGTAATTTCAGCGAGCCGCGTCAAGAAGAAGCCGCCCGCCGTTACTATGGAAAAATGGAGATGGACAGATGTTAAAGTACGCCAATTTTGATATCGTCTTCCAGGAAGTTCCGGAAGAGGTTACGCTTGCTATTAATATCACGAACTGTCCCAACCAATGTCCTGGTTGTCACAGCAAGTATTTGTGGGAAAACAGCGGCAAACAGCTGGATACCACCGAGTTGTATCGTCTTGTAGATCAATACAAGACGGGCATCACCTGTGTGTGCTTTATGGGCGGCGACAACGAACCCGAGTCGGTGGCACAATTGGCCAATCAGGTGAAGAAGGACTATGGCGTCAAGGTGGCCTGGTATTCGGGCAAGAACGAGTTACCCCATAACGTTTCAACCGACCATTTCGACTACATCAAAGTGGGACGTTACGTGGCTGAGCTTGGTCCTCTGGACAGCGCAACCACCAACCAACGCATGATGAAACGCCTGGCCGACGGCCGTGTGAAGGACATCACGGAATGGTTCCGAAAGAACAAAAAGGTAGCTGAGGTAGAAAAAAATCCCGTAGAGTAATCTGCGGGATTTTTTTTGTTTCCTATTGTAGAGACGTAGCGCGCTACGTCTCTACCAATAATTGAATTAATCGTTAGGCGTCAAAGCCGCAATCATCTCAGCAATCTTAGCCTTCACTTCATTGACAAAATTATCGGGGTTGAGGTCGGCCTTGAACGACTTGTCGCGCGAAGCAAACTCGATGGCGTTGCGCTCCAAGGTCTTCGGGCTGACCACGATGCGCAGCGGCACACCGAGCAGGTCGGCATCGGAGAACATCACACCCGCGCTGATGTTGCGGTCGTCGTAGATGACCTCCACACCGGCTTTCTTCAGGTCTTCGTAGAGCTTGTCGGCCACGCGGCGCACGTTCTCGTCGGCGATACGCAGGGCACAAATCTGCACCTGCCAAGGGGCGATGGTGATGGGCCAAATCGGACCGTAGTCGTCGTGGCTCACCTCGCAGACCGAAGCGATCAGACGGCCCACGCCGATGCCGTAGCAGCCCATGATAGGGTATTTCAGTGTGTTGTCGCTGTCGAGGTATTGCATGTTCATCGACTCGGTGTATTTCGTGCCGAGCTGGAAGATGTTACCCACCTCGATGCCGCGGCTGATGGTAATGCTGTGCTTGCCGCACACAGGGCAGATGCCGCCAGCGGTGGCCTTGGCCACGCTGTCGTACTTCACCTCGCCGAGGTCGCGGGCCATGTTCATGCCCTTGTAGTGGTAGTTCTCCTTGTTGGCACCCGCCACGAAGCTGTTCAAGGTCTTCAGCGACTCGTCGTAGACCACGGTGATGCCTTCCGGCAAGCCCTTAGGCCCAATGAAGCCAGGGCAAATACCCATCTCGGGGGTGACGGTGGCGGCATGTACCTCAGCGCAAAGCAGGTTGCGGAGCTTGGTCTCGTTCACCTCGAGGTCGCCGCGCAAGAAGACGATGACCAACGAGTCATCCATGTTGCGCTGATAGAGCACGGCCTTGCACGACTGCAAGGGCGACTTGTGCAGGTAGTTGCACACATCCTCGATGGTCTTCTGGTCGGGGGTGTAGACCTCTTCCAAAGGCTCGATGGGGTATTCCTCGTTATGGACGATACAGTCGGCGGCTTCGCTATTGGAGCGGTAACCGCATTCGGGGCAGATGACGATAGTGTCCTCGCCAATGTCGGTGAGCAGCATGAACTCATGCGAGATGCGGCCACCCATCATGCCCGAGTCGGACTTGACGGCCACGACCTGAGGCACGCCAGCACGGGCGAAGATGCGGTCGTAGGCATGGTAAGCCTTGGCGTAGTATTGCTCCAAATCCTCTTGCGAGGTGTGGAAGCTGTAGGCGTCCTTCATCGTGAACTCACGAGTACGGATCAAGCCACCACGCGAACGGGGTTCATCGCGGAACTTGGTCTGGATCTGGTAGATCATGAAAGGATACTGCGTGTAGCTCTTCGCGGCGTCGCGGGCCAGCTGCACGGCGGCTTCCTCGTGGGTCATGCCCAGCACCATGTCGATGCCATTGCGGTCCTTGAAGCGGAGCAGCTCCGAGCCGATGCTGTTGTAACGTCCCGACTCCTGCCACAGCGTGCCTGGCATCACGACGGGGAACATGACTTCCTGTCCGTCGATGCGGTCCATCTCCTCACGGATGATATTCTCGATCTTCTTCGCGATGCGCTTGGCCGGCATGAAGAAAGAAAACAGGCCGGTACCAACCGACTTGATATATCCACCACGCACCATCAGTGCCTGACTGTCGAATACGCAGTCGGCCGGTGCCTTCTTGAAACGTTCGCCTAATAATGTTGCAACTTTCATTTTATGCTGTTTTTATATTCTCGTTTTTCAGGCTGCAAAAGTACGGATTTTTTCGGTATGTTATAAAAAATCCCTCCGCCTAACGGCAGAGGGATTTTTATAGGATTGTGACAATGATGATTTTTTAGTTCTGAATCATCACCTTTCTCGTCACCATCTTGCCACCGATGATATGGACAAAGTAGAGGCCCGAAGGCAGGTCGCTCACGTCGATGGTGCGCTGGCCTTCCACGCTGAAGCCACGCACTTTGGCACCTTGCGGGTTGATGATGACGACGCTGGCCTTGCCCTTTTCGTAGTCCGTGGTGATGGTCATCTGACCTCTTGCAGGGTTAGGAGTGATGGTCACATTGAAGGGTTCCGCATCCACATCAGGCAGTTCAGGAACTTCGGTCAGGATGTCGGTGTTGTGGCTGTAGGTCACCACCTTACCAGAGACCCTCAAAATCGGGTTGCTGGAGTTTTCGCAATCGGGGCAGCTGTTTTGGCCGCTCACGCAGTCGGGGTAGTTGGGGTGGCATTGGTCCACGTAGGTCGGGTCGAACTCATAGAGCACATCGGCGTGGCCATCGGCGAGATAGTCGTCGAGGCTGTAGTCCCACACCATAGTCATACTACCTGGGCACCAGCCAGCACGGGGATAGGTCCAAGTGCCCAATTGGTCGATACAGCCTGCCGGATTGGGTTGACAGGTTTCCCACAAATCCTGGGTGTAGATTGTGGCGCCGTTGATATTAATGTTGTGGTGAGCATGATAAAACTCGGCGGCATTGCCTGTGTTGTAGGCGCCGTTGCCCGTATCACTCCAGTTGTGACCCGAAGTCGTGATTTGCAGCTTGGCCTTTTCGACACAGGGGTCAAATTCGACATTGCGCGTCGGGATGGGGCAAAGGTCTGAATAATCGCCGAAGGCATAGTTGCCATACCAAATCTCACGCATGTCCACATAGGGATAATCGGGCGTGCCTTTGGTGTATTCGAAGATGGCGGTGGGGTTGTAGCCGGAGCCGTTTTGGTATTGCTCGCTATAATATTCAAATTCCACAAGGCCTTGCAGCACGGAGGTGAAATCGGTTACATCGAGGTCGTCAATACATTCTTTTCTGAACGGGGTGATATAGCGGCAAAGCTCCACCCATTCGCCACGGTAGTTTTTCACACGGACATAGCTGATGTGGTCGTAACTGTTGCAGTCGCCGTTTACGCAGTTGTGCTCATAATGCAAGTTGATGGCATTAAAAGCATTGACATGGGTCGGGAAGGCGTATTCACCGTAATCGGTAAAATTCTGTAAATCGGCCACCATCTCGCCATTCATTGCTGAAACCACCATGTCATTGATGTCGGTAGTCACATCAAAGGTGTTGGAGGCCGTGGTGACCTTGCCACCCGTCTGGGTGATGCTGACGGTCATGTTGTAGGAACCTTCGCCCGAGGGTGTCCAGGTGGTGTACCAATAGCCGTTGTCGGGGTTGTCGGGATAGTCGGTCTTCAGATACAGTTCCTGCCCGTCAACATTGCATTTCACTTGCTCGAACTTGATGGCGTTGGCGTGTTCGATATAGGCACTCAACACAATCATCACTGGATTCTCGAAGTCGGGCATATACACCTTGGTGCCTTCGTAGGGACGACGGATGGTGATCTCGGGCTCGTAGTTCTCGGGGTCGACCACATAGAAGGAACGGTTCACTGCAGGGGCAGGTTGCCATTGGGTGCCATCGCCGGGCTGTGAGGCGCGCACTTTTACAACGCCTTCCTCGCCGGTAAGGGTGAGGATGTTACCATCGATGGTGGCAGGACCTTGGATGACTTCAAAGGTCACAGGAAGTCCCGAGGTGGCGCTGGCTTCAAGGGTGATGGGTTCGTTGTAGACCAACTGGTCGGGGATTTCAGTGAAGTCGATGAACTGTGCCGTCAAGCCGCCAGGGAAATGGCGAACGGTGAAGTTATCGAAGCCACACCAGCCGCTGTTGAGCATGAAGATGTGGTGCCATGTGGCAGGGTCGTACTTATCGCCACTGCCCGGAGTCAGACCGACGTTGACACCTTGGCATTCCGGCACGGCTTCCCATTCGCCGCCAGGCACATCATACATCGCATACAGGGTGACAGCACCGGCGCCGTCGTTGGCATCCAGGTCGATGGAAACCTTATAGCGGGCCCAGTTCTTTTCCGTGACGTTAGGAGTAAAGTTGCAGGCAGGAGTGTTGTTGGGCAACACCACGCCTTTGATGAAGAGGGGATCGGTGTCGCTACCGGTGAGGAGAAAATAGACGCCGCCATCGGGGAGGGTGCTGTTGGGATTGGGGGTGATGGGTTCGTAGAGGGCGTGATTGGGGGCTGCCATGATGGGGGGAAGGACGGAGCCGTCGCCATCGCCGTCATAGCCGATGCCGAACAAGGTGCCCCACCACTCACGCAGCTGGTCGCATTCGATCTCGACGACGCCACCATTGGAGAAGTCGAAGCCGTATTGGGTGATGTCGTGCGTGGCGATGTCGCCAAAGCTGGTGCCAGAGGCATGCGAAAACACACCCAGGGTTTCGTCGGCCGTGGGCGTTTCCGGCGTGGTGCCCCAGAAGTGGCCAAGGTAATCGGTATACATGGGACCCATGCTGCCGTTACCTGCGCTGTGTACACGGACGTACCAGCCGTCTTGACCGTTAAGGATTTGACCTTCGCCATAATCATTGAAGTCGAAGGTCTTTTCAACTTGGGCGTTCATCCCAAAGGAGAAAGCCAGAAGCATAAGGATTAGTGATAGTTTTTTCATAACTTTTAACTTTAAATTATAATTACTTTAAACTTTAAACTCTAAACTAAAACTCATTCCACCACACCTTAGTCTGGCGCGTATCGCCATGCGACATGCGGGCCAGTTGAGCCGTGTAGTTCTCGTAGTTGTATTCGATTTCCTTTTGGGGATATTCCATGCGGAACGAAGTCAGCTTGGAGTGGTTGGTGGTAGTGGGCGTCGCCATGGTGCGGCGTGCCAAGGCCCAGGCTTCCCAAGGCTGGCGGAAGAGGTTGAGCCAACGTTGCTGGTAGATAAGTGTCAAGTAGGACTCGTTAGAATAATCGAACTCGGAGTTCATGTACACGGCTTGGTTCATCACGTCAGAAGCCATCTTATAGCCCAAAGACCAGATGTCCAACGAGCCGACATAGCTGGAATACTGCGGATAGAAAAACGTCCAACGGCTGGTGTTTTGCGGGATGTGTGCCCAGAAGAGACACGACTGGTAGATCCCTTGGAAGAGCATCTGGTCAAGGTCCATGCCCGAGAGAGTGATGCCACCGATGCCACGTGCCCCAATCTCGGCTTTCATGAAGAGCACATCGGCGTAGGTGATCAGAATCTGCGGCATATATTTCTCGTCGCGGGTGAGGTAGTAGTTGAACGGTGAATACATACACGAAGGGCCTTTGAAGGTATAGCTGCCATCACGGCTCTGGGCGTAGGGAGAACCACCTTCGGTAGGCGTCTCAATGGTGCGTATTTGCGGGTAAGGTCGCCAAGCACCATCAGGACAGCTGTCGTTCTTGTGGCTGGTGTCGAAGAAGAGGTAGGCGCGATAATCATAGATGCCGCTACCATCCAAGTCGTTGGTCGAAGAAAGGCAGCTCCATACGGTCTCGCCCATGCGCAGGTGCTTGTGCTCGCGGAACGACCAGTTGGTGTCCCAGCTGGTGCCCAACACACTGGGCCACAAGCAAATGCCTCCTCCGGTAACTCCACCGCCCGATGTACTCATTTTGGAGTACATATAGTTGTAGGCTTCTACCAACAAAGGCGTGGCAAAGTCAGGATCCTTGTCGTACATGCGCAGGCCATGTCGCAAAATGAGCGAGTTGGCAAACTCGGCCCAAAGCGTATAGTCGTTGTTGAGCAGCACATCGTAAGGCAGCTTGTAATAATCGTTGCCGCTGGCAGTGGTAACGGAGTCGGCATGCAAGAGGTCGCGCGACCATACCAGCTCTTCCAACAGCGATTTGTAGATGCTCTCTTGGGTGTCCCATTCAGGCTTCATCGTGGCTTGCGACGCGGGGTCCTCCCAGATGCGGGCCGCCTGTGAGTAAGGCATATCGCCGAAGACGTCGGTCACCTTGAACGTCTGGTAAGCCTTCATAATGTTAAGTTGGGCACGAACTTTGTCGCATACAGCATTGTCGGCCTGTTCCTCACCATAAGCGTCGAAACGTTTTTCAAGCTCACGGATGTTGGACAGCATGAGGTAATAGTTCGTCCAAAGCTCTGAGGTTCCTATCTGCGAGTTACCCCATGACTCCGACGTCAAGGCGCCAAGTTCCGTCTCGGGATACCAAATCTCGTTTTGCAGATAGAACTGTTCGTTCATGCTTTGTTGCAACGAACCCACCACGCCGTTAAACAAACCCTCGATGGTCGTTCCCGGAGGCGAGAACGGGTCTACATTCATCTCTTCGAAGCCTTTGGTACATGAAGCCAAAGCTATTGTTGCTGCACAAATGATGAGAATATATCTTTTCATGATGTTTCGTATTTAGAGATTGACTTTAAGTGTAACCATAAACGAGCGTGAACCAGGATAAGAGGCGTACTCGAGGCCTTGGGCGTTACCCGAGCCTTGGGTGCCTTCGGGGTTGATGTTGTCGGGCAGGGTCTTGTAGAAATAGAACAGGTCGCGACCCACCAAAGAGATGGAGGCCTGCTTGAAGAGGTTCTGCTTATCGAGCCACTTGCGCGGGAAGTCATAAGTCAACGAGAGTTCACGCATCTTGACCCAAGTGTTGTTGACGATGCCCGGGGTGCTGAGGATGTTGCCCCAGCCGCCGAAGTTTGGCATGTATTTGTAGAGGTAATGCACCACGTGTTCGTTCTCGACGGCTTCGCCCGTCTCGGTGTTGATACAATAACCGGGAAGGATGATGCCGTAATTACCCAGCAGCTCTCCGTTTTCGTAATAGGGCAAGCCATTGCCCTCACGTTCATAAAGCGTCTCGAGGCTTTGACCCGTCTGCATACCCACCACGTAGGAGGCGCAATAGATCTGACCACCCAGCTTGGCGTCGATCAAGGCGTAGAGCGACCAGTTCTTATAGGAAGCCCTCAAGTTGATACCACCTGTCACCAAAGGAGCGCAGTTGCCAATCGGCACGCGGTTGTCGGTCTTCAGGTAGGTGGTACCCGTCTCGTTCAGCAGCGGCAAGGGCTTGCCGTTGGCATCGTAGAACGGTCCCACGACGGAGCCGTCGGGCATGGTGTATTCGTAGACATAGTCCCATCCGTAGATGGTGCCGTATTCCTCGCCTTCTTCCACAGCGATGGCAGGGCCGTTGGAGC
The DNA here is from genome assembly GCA_902786745.1 of uncultured Bacteroidia bacterium. GTDB lineage: Bacteria > Bacteroidota > Bacteroidia > Bacteroidales > F082 > Limimorpha. Next base: position 252,883 of record CADADR010000001.1, on the reverse strand, counting down.
CCCAGATCTCGGAGAGTAGGTACATATTGGAGCCGGCCAAGTCAACGATCTTATTCTTGTTGCGGGCGAGGTTCAAACCCACCTGCACGCCGTAGTCCTTACCCTGTGCGATGTCGTAGGTCAGGATGGCTTCGATACCCTTGTTGGTCACCACACCCGTGTTGATGGTCACGTTGTTGGCACCCGACGAAGGAGCCAGCGGTGAGGAAAGGATCTGGTCCCAAGAATAGATGTTGTAATAGGTGAAGTCCATATTGAAGCGGGCACCGAGGCCGAGGTCGAAACCGAGTTCATAGCTGCGTTGGCGCTGGGGCTTCAGCTCCAAGGGCGGCACAACGGTAGGCAAGGTGGACGAAAGCTGATGACCGAACGAACCCGTGTTATAGGTGTAGGTCAGCTGGTAAGGCTCGGTGTCGCTGGCGGTCTGAGCCCACGAGGCTCTCAGCTTCAGGAAGTTCACCGGACCCCAGTTCCAATTCTTGAAAGCGGAGGTCGGCACAAAACTCAATGTGGCTGAAGGATAGAAGTAACTATTGTTGGTGATGGGCAGTGTCGACGACCAGTCGTTACGGCCGGTGATATCCAGGAACAGCCAGTCGCTATAGCTCATGTTGAAGAAGGCATAAAGCGAGTTGACTTGTTTTTCCCACTTCGACTCACCGAAGGTGCGCTCGGTGGCGTTGGAGTAGTTGTAGATGGTGTAAAGGTTGGCGTAGGCCCATCTGCCCGATGAACCATTGATACCGTCGCGGTAGCCGTAATACTGTTCGCCACCGGCCGAGAGACGTACGTTGAACTTCGAACCGAAGATCTTGTCTTTATAGGCGGTGAGCAGGAAGTCCATGTCGCGTGTCACCGAGTTCGACTTGCTCTTCGAGTAGTAGCCGCCCGCCATACCGTCGATGGTGGTGGGCTTATGTTTGGTGGTGTAGTTGTCGGCCGTCCAGTCCAAGGCTACCTTTGCCGAGGCGGTCAGCCAGGGCGTGATGTCGTACAGCAAGCGGACGGAGCCGTACATCTTGTCGCGGTCGAGGGTGGTATTGTTGTTATAGAACGTCCAGAAGGTACTGTTGTAGATGTATTGATAAGGATAGCCATCAAACTGGTTCATCGTGCCGTCGGGGTTCTCGTAGGAGGTCACTTCGAGGCCTTTCCAGCTACGGGGCCAGCTATAAAGCAGACCTTTGTTGAAGTTGCTGTTCGACTCACCGATTTCAGGCGAGTTAAGGCGGTAGTAGTCCAAATAGTTGAACGACACATCCACTTTGATCTTCTCCGACACATTGATTAAGGTACCCACATTGACGGTGGTCTGACGCAGGTTACAGTTGTCGATGATGGCATCGGTGCGCGAGTCGGTGAACGAAACGCGGACGCTACCGAAGTCGCCGGCATTTTGGAAGGCGACGTTGTGATTCATCGTGTGGCCGTTCTTGAAGAGCATCTTCAGGTTATCGGGCTGGGGGTCGTATTTCCTCACCACGCCGTCCCACCAAAGGACGCTCTCGCCGTTCATGGCGGGACCCCAGCTCTGGGCACCGCCATAGTAACCGAAGGTGGTGTTGGTGGGTTCGCCCGCCGGACCGTTATCGACGCTATAGATGCCTGGGTATTCATACACTTGGTTGCCGTTCTCATCCGTCATGCCGTCGATGGGCGTCAAGGTCGGCGTATGGAAGGTGATGGGGCCACCGGCGCCGTATTTGTTTTGCACGGTGCGGTAGAGATAAGGTGTCGTGATCTTGAAACCGGCCGAGTAGCTGATGCCAAGGCCGCGTTGTTTCGATCCTTTCTTGGTGGTGATGAGCACCACGCCGTTGCCGCCACGCGAGCCATAAAGGGCTGCCGCCGTGGGGCCTTTCAGGATGTCGAGGCTCTCGATGTCCTCTTGGTTGATATTGTTCAGGGCCGTACCCCAGTCGCGGCCGCCGCTCCAGTCAGTGACACCGCCTTCGTTCGACATCGGCACGCCGTCGACGACGATAAGGGGCTGGTTGTCGCCGAAGATGCTGTTGTTACCACGGATGGTGATACGCGACGAGCCGCCGTCGACGCCGTTGGGGTTGATGATCTGCACACCCGCCGAGCGGCCGCTCAAGGCGCTGATGACGCTGCCCGAGCCTGACTTGGCGATCATCTCGCCGCCGATCTCTTCGGTGGCATAACCCAGCTCACGTTTTTGACGCTTGATGCCGAGGGCCGTCACCACCACATCGTCGAGCATCTGGGCATCGGTATCAAGGGTGACGTTGATGGTATTCTTGCCTTTGATGGCAATCTCTTTGGTCTTAAAACCCACATAGCTGAAAATCAGCACATCCTGGCTGTCGGCTTTCACAGAGTAGTTACCATCGAGGTCGGTAGTCGTCCCCGAGGTGGTGCCTTTCACCTGAATGGTGACGCCAGGGAGACCGTAGCCGTCGTCGCTCGAAACGACTTTACCGCTCACCGTCAGGCTTTGGGCGAACGAGGCCAACGGACTCAATAATACAAGGAAAAAAAGGAAAAGTAGCGTTTTCTTTTTCATAAACATGATATTTAGTAACTTTGGGGACAAAAATAGAAAAAAATCCATTTCGCCACACATATTTAAATTAGGGCTTAAAGAAAAACGATAAAAGGCCTTACTTTTTCCAAAGAAGAGCACTTTTGGCTTGACTGATTGTTTTATTTCTTATCTTTGACCCCGAAATCGAAAGATTTTACAAGTAAAACTGACTCATTTTATGACCGAAACAAACAGCAAATGGTTGGTGGTGGTCAACCCGATGGCCTCGGTGGGGAAATCGGGAAAGGACTGGCCTGAGATCAAACAGATACTGATTGACCAAGGCATTGACTTCGACGACATACTGACCGAATATCCCCGTCACGCCATTGAAATCGTACGCAACGCCATCGTGGAGAAAGGCTATCGCAAATTCATCGCAGTGGGTGGCGACGGCACCAACAACGAAGTGATCAACGGCATCTTCACCCAAGATGTCGTACCCACCAATGAAATCACCATGGCCGCCCTTCCTATTGGGACGGGCAACGACTGGCGTCGCACTTTCGACATCCCTTTGGAATATGACGAAGTGGTCAAGATCATCAAGGCGGGCCACACTTTCGCGCACGACATCGGCAAACTGACCTACTACAACGATGGCGACCCTAAGATACGTTTCTTCCTCAACGCCGCCGGAACGGGTTTGGATGAGATGGTGTGTAGCTCCACCAACCTGATGAAGCAACAAGGCAAGGGGGGCACCATACGTTATCTCATCAGCGTGGTGAAATGCCTGTTCAAATACAAGATCACCCATGTCCAACTCTCTGTTGACGACGAGCTGGTCTTCGACGACAACATACTGAGCCTCTCCGTAGGCAACTGCCGCTTTAACGGTGGTGGCATGATGATGATGCCCAACGCCGTCCCTGACGATGGACTTCTTGATGTCACCGTCATCCGAAAAGTGTCTATCTTCAAGTTTGCCGCCAACGTGAAGAACATCTATGACGGCACTTTCATCCACAAAATCAAGGAGGTGCAGACCTTCCGCGGCAAGAAGATCCACATCGTCTCCATCCCACCCCACTCGTTGATGGTGGAAACAGAGGGCGAGAACCTCAACAACTCGCCTTTCGATTTCGAGATCCTGCCCAAGGCCATCAACATGGTCATCCCAAAAGAGCCTGACCAAAAGAAGAAAAAGAAAAGCCGCTTCAAGAAAAAAGCCAAGAAATAATCATCTCATAAAAACATAATACCATGGTAAACATCGATCAAATCAATTTCGAAAACAAACGCGTGGTTATCCGCGTCGATTTCAACGTCCCGTTGGACGACAACTTCAACATCACCGACGACACCCGTATGCGCGCCGCCCTGCCGACCATTAATAAGGTCTTGAACGACAAAGGCATGGTCGTGCTGATGTCGCACCTCGGCCGTCCGAAGAAAAACCCCGACCCGAAGTTCTCCATCAAGCCGATTATCAAGCACCTGGAAGAGCTGCTGGGCCGTCCTGTGCAATTTGCCGACGACTGCATGAAAGCCGCTGAACAAGTGGCTGCCATGAAACCCGGTGAGGTGCTGGTGCTCGAAAACCTCCGTTTCTATGCTGAGGAAGAAGGCAAGCCGCGTGGCATCGAGAAGGGTGAAGAAGGCTATGACGAAGCCAAGAAAGCCATCAAGGCCTCGCAGAAAGAGTTCACCAAGACGCTTGCCAGCTATGGCGAATATTACATTAATGACGCCTTCGGCACCGCCCACCGCGCCCATGCCTCTACCGCTCTGATTGCCGACTACTTCGATGCCGATCATAAGATGTTCGGCTACCTGATGGGTAAGGAAGTGGCAGCCGTCAACAAGGTGATGAACGAAATCCAGCATCCCTTCACCGCCATCATGGGTGGCTCGAAGGTCTCCACGAAGATCGAAATCATTGAGAACCTGCTCACCAAGGTCGACAACCTCATCCTTTGCGGTGGCATGACCTACACCTTCAAGAAAGCTCTCGGCGGCAAAATTGGCAACTCCATCTGCGAAGACGACAAGCTCGACCTCGCTCTCGACATCCTCGCCAAGGCCAAGGAAAAGGGCGTCAAGCTGGTGCTTGCCGAAGATTGCGTGGTGGGCAACAAGTTTGCCAACGATGCCGACACGCAAGTCGTCGACCCAATGAACATTCCCGAAGGCTGGGAAGGCATGGACATCGGCCCGAAGACCCGCGAATTGTTTGCCAATGTCATCAAAGGCTCCAAGACCATCCTTTGGAACGGTCCCTGCGGCGTGTTTGAGTTCGACACCTTCGCCCAAGGCTCCAAGTCCATCGCTGAGGCCATTGCTGCAGCCACCAAAGACGGTGCTTTCTCGCTCATCGGCGGCGGCGACTCTGTTGCATGCATCAACAAGTTCGGCTTGGCTGACCAAGTGAGCTACGTCTCCACTGGCGGCGGTGCCCTGCTTGAGGCCATCGAAGGCAAGGAACTTCCTGGTATTGCGGCGATTAAGAAGTAAGTGTCATGAGAAAAATAGCATTATTGATATCGTTCAGCATCGGCCTTTGGTCGATGCTGAACGCTCAATGGACAAGCCCCGGCAACGGCACGACCTACACCATGAGCGAACTCGTCAATGTCACTGACGGTGTGGTCACCTTCGATGCCACCAACTACCATATCCATGCCGACCTGACCATCGCGCAAAACGATGTCTTGAAAATCGACAATGGATTTCAGAAAATCTACGTTGAAGAAGCTTTGATCACCATCAACGGTTCCATGATCTGCGAAAACGCCAACCGTGTGTCCGTCATGGGCGATCCTTCTTTCAGCATGAGGTTTGAAAACGCCATGGATTGTGACCTCAAGAAGATGTACTTCAGCGATGGCGCCGGCATCAAACTCATTGAATCGGACGTTCACTTCGACGATGTCAAGTTTGTGTATTTCAACACAGACTATTGCCATTCCGCTATTGATATTTTCAATAGCAACCCTATCATCGAGAATTGCTATTTCCTGTTGAATGAAGGTGCGGCCATTAGCTCGCCAGCCAACGGACAAAGCTCACCCAAAATCATGAACTGTGAGTTTGACTCGAATGTGGATGGCGCCAACATGCCCCAAATCAACCTGGGACCGGGCAGTGAAGACACCATTTATATCGTCGGAAATCTCATTGACGGCACCTATGCCCAGTTTCACACGGGTGGCGTCTCGGTGGCCGACCTTATGGGTACGGGCGAAACGAAGATCCTGCTGAAAGACAACGTCATCAAAAACAACCGCTATGGCTACAACCAACAAGGCTATCACCTGAGTTCAACAATCGTTGGAAACCAATTCATCGACAACTATCATGACGACAACCCCATGAACGGTGGCAGCGGCATCAGCATCTATGGCATGGACGAAAACAACAAGGCCGTCATCCGTAACAATGTCATCACTGGCAACTTGTGGGGCATCACCGCCATCAATGCTTTCGACATCAACTTGGGCACCGAAGACGATTGGGGGCATAACGAAATCCATAACAATGGCAACAGCGGCATGGTGTATGACCTTTATGACAACTCCACCTGCGACATCATGGCCGTAGGCAACGATTGGGGCACCACAAGCGAACAAGAGGTTGAAGACCATATCTTCCATCAAAACGACAACCCAAACCTGGGTTTGGTGACTTTTATTCCTTTCGTTGGCTATGACGCCGTCAAGGAGTTGAATACCGCCCTGTTTGAAGTTTCGCCCAATCCCGCTCAAGGCCGTTTCATGGTGGAAGGTCGGGGAAGAATGACCATCACAAACACACTTGGTCAAGTCGTCTTCACCAAGCAAATTGATGGCAAGGAAACGGTTGAACTACCACGTGGTTTGTATCTCGTCATTTTAAACGGAATAACACATAAAATCGTTGTTGAATAATTAGGCTATGTCAAAAACCATCGTCAATATCATCGACAAAAGCAACCCGTTGCCGGCTTACCTTTTCACCAAGGAATTCTATGAAGAAGGCGACGGATTGCTGTTCATCTCTCCCGAAGAGGAAGCCGACTGCATCCAACTCCTCACCCAACAGCTGGAGGTGGACGAAAACCATGTGCAGCGCATCATCGTAAAGCGTTTTCAAGAGAATTTCCTCTATGAGCACATCTGCCGTACCATCAAAAACGAGTTGGATGGCAAGACCCAGTATTACCTGAATCTGGCGGGAGGCAACCGTTACATGACCCTCTCGGTGCAGCATGTGTTTGAGGAGTTCAACACCCTGTTTTTCTATACTCAGACGCGTGAGAACCAGATCGTGAAGACCATCTTCGACCACAGCATCTACGACGACGACGATGAGGTCTTCCCCATCAAGCACAGGATGACTTTGAAGGAGTACTTCGGGCTATACGGGCTGCAGAGCGATGTTGATGAGCCACGCAAACAGGTGAAGGAAACGTCATTCTCGCAGCATCTGTTCACCATGTTTTCGCAGAGCTTGTTGGGGCGTGGTGACTATGAGGTGATGACTGCCTTACGCGAGAGGTACCGCAATTGGAACTACCTTCGCATCGCTGAAGCAGAAAAGCCCACCAAGGACAATATGACTGCCATTCCTGCCCTCAGCAAGTTCTTGAACTACATCGGTTTCAAGCCTGAGCAAAGCGACTCGCTCCAAAGCTACGAGATGGAATACCTCACAGGAGGATGGTTTGAGGAATATGTGTATGCGCTCATCAAGGAGGTGCTCAAGCCCGATGACATCGCCATGGGCGTGCACATCTCCAATGGCGTCATCAAGCACAACAACGAATTGGATGTGTGTTTCATCAAGGCCAACAAGCTGTTTGTCATCGAGTGTAAGACCGGGGTTACGAGTGAGAGCCTCTTCAACGAGATCGTGTATAAGGTCTGTGCCCTGAAGGAGGTGCTGCTTGGCACTAGCAATTCCTACATCTTCTCGCTGAAGAAAGACCACAAGGGCGTTTGGAAAAAGACCGCCAAATACATGGGCATCACCTTCTGCGATTGGCTTAATTTGACCAAGCCAGAGAATTTAAAGCATATTTTGAAAGAGATGAATCAAATTGCCAAGGAGAAATGACTATTGTCCTTGTCTAATACTAACTTTACTTTTTGGCCGAAAACAATCGATCTATTGTCGGAAAAATGCCCTGCAGGAAAACCGAAACACAAGGGGTAATCGTAGTCGCTGACGGCTTCGGCAATCACTTCTTCGACGGTCTTTCCGAAAGGATCGGTGTTGTCGTGAATTTGTGTCAAACCACCCACAACGAGAGCCTTCAGATGCGATAGTATGCCTGCTCGTTTCAAGGCATGCATCATGCGGTCGATATGATAGATGTATTCATCCACATCTTCTATAAAGAGTATCTTCCCATCCGTTTCAGGGAAGGTATCAGAACCCATCATGCCATACATAACGGAAAGATTGCCACCAACGATTTCGCCTTCAACCTCACCAAAACGATTAAGCGGATGCGTTGGAAATTCATAATATAGGGTGCTGCCCGTCAAGGCATCATAAAGCGACTGTAAGGCCTCTGGGGTCTTGTGCTCCAAGAAAAACGGCATGGAAGCATGAAGGCTTGGACAGCCCAAACGACTCAATTTGCCATGGAATACCGTCGCATCACTGAAGCCTATAATCCACTTCGGATGGGAAAGAAAATGGCTGAAGTCGAGTTTGTCAATGATGCGGATGCATCCATAACCAGCTCGGGCAAACCAAATGGCATCGATGTCATCGTTATCCATGTATTCTTGCATGACAGCCGCACGAAACTCATCGCTACCCGCAAAGATATGGTCGATGGAATACAACCTGTCGTCATAAACGGGAACGAAACCATGCTCTTTAAGCCAATTGATGGCAAACAACATCTCGTTAGGCTTGACCTTTCGCGCCGGGGCTACAATAGCGACCTTTGAACCTGGTTTTAAATAGGGAATCTTTTTCATTCTTTAATGATTTCACTTTCCTCCAAAGCCTCGCCGTCGTATTTCACTTCTTTGCCATGATCGTAAGTGATGGTGAAATACAATTGTCCCGTATCAAGATATTTCTTCCAGTCGCCATGCTTCACGCCAACGGCATATTTTTGGATTTCACGCAGTTTCCCGTTTTCGTAATAGAAGAAATGCTCGCCATCAGGATAACCTGCATTGAATGAACCTCTGAAGGCCAACTTGTCGTTGTCGTAGTACGACACCCACTCGCCCACCTGCTTGTCATTGCGGTATTCGCCCTGGGTGCGCATGTCGCCGATCTGCTCGGTCCACTTGCCGTTTTTCATACCATCGAAATAGGTGCCTGTCACGATCACATTGCCTTTGGTGTCGTATTCCTTGTAAGGGCCGTTGGGCAAACTCTTGTAGAACTGCTCTTCAATCTGTTTCTGTCCGTTGTCGTAATACCATGTCCAAGCACCATCGGGCTGACCTTCCTTGTAGGTTCCTATCTCCTGCAACTGTCCGTTATGATAGTAGAACTTCCACACGCCCGAGCGTTCGCCGTCGATGAAAAGACCTTCGGCACGCAAGGTGCTGTCGGGATAGAACTCCTTGTATTCGCCACGACGTTTGCCGTCGGTGTCTACGATGCCCTCGCCCACCAAGGCACCTTTCTTATAGGTCTGCGAGTTGATCACATTGCCTTCTTCGTCAAACTCACGCCACACGCCTTCGCGTTTGCCGTCGCGAAACGATGCCTCACGGCGCACCTTACCGTTGGGATAATACTCATGCTTCACGATGAGCGGCTTCTGGTCGCCTTCGAGCACCTGTTCCACATCGTTCACATATTTGGTGATCTTCTTCAGGTTGCCTTTTTCGTCATATTCCTTGTAGAAGCCATCGCGCAAGCCATGACGATAATAACACTCGGTGTGCAAACTCCAATCGTTATAGAAAGTCTTCCAGTAACCATGTTTCTTGCCTTCGCGATCATAACGGTTCAAAGCTTCGCGCGTCATGATGAAACCTTTTCGGTAAGTGACAATCTCGCGCAACAGTCCCGTTGTGTCAAACACAGGTGAGATGCCTTCTTCCAGACCATTTTTATAGGAGATTGTTTGCATCAGATGACCCTTTCGGTCGTATCGTTTGCCTTCGCCTTGTTTGACGTCGTTCACATAGGGCTCCATCAATATGTCGTCTTTACCGTAGGTAAAGCGAGGTCCGTTTTTCAGGTCTTTTCGGTAGTTGACTACCAAAGTGGTGTCGCCCGTCTCGGAGAAGAACACCCAGGTGCTGTCGAGCAGGAAATCAGTACGCTTGCCGATCGATTTCAGCTGACCGTTCTCGTAGTAGGTCTTCCAAAGTCCGTCAGGCTTGCCGTCGAGCAGTGTTCCTTCGCTGGCTATCTGTCCATTAGGATAGGTATACGCCTGATATTCAGTCTGTGAGTATGCCTCACAACCGAAAACCAAACCTAAAAGTACCATCCAAATAATGCTTGTTATCCGCTTCATTTACGTTCAAAATTCGGGTCAAAATTAGGTATTTTTCATGGAATAGCGATACCTCTGGTCTGATTCGACTGAAAAAACATCCGGAGTTTTCAACAAGGCAATTATCAATATTTCATTTTTTAATTTTTAAATTTCAAATTAATTGAAGAATGATACGGATGTTGATAAGCTTGTGAATTAGTTGAAAACTTTTCAAAATAGTTCTTGGATTAATGATTTTTGATTTGAGGTAGGCATGGCTGAAATTAATAAGGTTTTATTTTTCAGCCTTATTTATGCTTTTTTGTATATCCGTTGAAAAATGAAAAATTGGATAAAAACGACCCCATTTTTTTGAAATGATGTTGATTTTTTCGTTTGAATGGGTCGATAAATTGTTGATTAATTTCATGCCTGTTTTTGTCGACCAGAATGAAAAAGTTTTCAACAGAAATAGTGTTGATAACTTAATATTATATTGATAATCAATTTATTAGTTTATAGTTGTTGAGGTTTTGTAAGCGGGTAAGTCTTTCAGAAATAGTGGGATAGAAAGGTGGCGCGTGACGAAATTATGTAATTTTGCGAATCGAATTATCAACAGCAGAAAAAATGGAACAAATCATCCCCATAGCGAGCGACCATGGTGGCTTCGAAATGAAACAATATTTGATTGAAAAACTGACAGAGGCCGGTTATCAAGTCGATGATTATGGCACCTACAGTAGCGAGAGTGTCGACTATCCCGATATGATTCACCCTTTGGCCAATGCCATTGAGACGGGTCAATATCCTTTGGGCATCATCCTTTGTGGAAGTGGCAATGGTGCGCAGATGACGGCCAATCATCACCATAATGTGCGGGCTGCCTTGTGTTGGAACGTGGAACTGGCCAAATTGGCGCGTCAGCACAACGATGCCAACATCCTTGCCTTGCCAGGTCGTTTCATTCCCAATGAATTGGCTTGGGAGATGGTAGAGGCTTTCCTTCATACCGACTTTGAAGGCGGTCGCCATACGAGAAGAGTTGCAAAGATTGAACCTAATGAAAACCATGACGATGAGTGATCCGATAACCTTATTCCAACAAGGCTGCGAGAAGGCTTTCGACGAGGAGCATTGGCAGAAGATCAACTACAGCACTGGTTGTTTTGAGAACAGCTTTGCCAAGGGCAAGGTGAACTACCGCAACCTCGACCTGGAGAAGCAGCGTGCCTATACCTTGAGGAATAAGTCGCTGTTGGGATTGGAAAAGCTGCTGGTCGACTTTGAGACGCATTTTGTCGAAAACGGTGGCAAGGTGCTTTGGGCCCGCAATGCCGACGATGCCTTGACCATGATTTTCGACCTGATTCGCAAGGAAAAAGCCAATGCCATCACGCGTTCCAACTCCATGGTGCTCGATGAGATAGAACTCAACGGTTTCCTGGAGCGGAAAAACATCCGTGTGGTGGAGACAGAGATAGGACGCTTTATCCTTCATGAAGGAAAACAGAAGCCTTATCATCCTCTTGCCCCTTCCATTCACTTGTCGAAGGAAGAAAACAATGCCATACTCACGGGTTCTTTCAAACTGAAACCCGACAGCACTGTCAAGCAGATGGTCAACTTCGTGAGGCATGAGGTGGCCGTCGAGTCGAAGGATGTGCCTATTTGTATCACAGGTGCCAACTTCCTGCTCTCCGATGTGGGTGGTGTGGTGTTGACCGAAAACGAGGGCAACATCTTGAAGTCCACTTCTTCGGCAAGGGTTCACATTGTGGTGGCAGGCATTGCCAAGGTGATTCCTACCTTGGATGACTTGGCCGTGTTGTTGCCTTTGCTTTCGTTGCATTCGCACGGACAGAGCATGGCGGCCTGCAGCAGCATCACCTTTGGTCCAGCCACAACGGGCCAAGGTCCCGAGCAGGTGTATGTCATCCTGTTGGACAACAACCGCTCTGAGTTGCTCTCGCATGAGAAGCAGCGCAAGGTGATGTCGTGCATACACTGCGGTGCCTGTGTGAGTGTTTGTCCCGTGTATAAGAACATCGGTGGCTATTCATACGGCAGCAAGCATATTGGTCCTATGGGTGTGGTGATGACACCATTGATGGCAGGCATGGAGGAGTACAGCCATCTGAATGCTGCCTGTGCCTTGTGTGGCAAGTGTGTCGACATCTGTCCCGTGAAGATTCCTTTGGACGACTTGATCATAGAGAACCGACATCTTGCCACGACCGAGAAGCAAGGCAATGCCCGTTTTGATGCCTTGATGAAGACCATGGTGTGGCACTGCAAGTCGCGCAAGAAGATGGATGGCCCGATATTCTTCAAGAAGCTGGAGATGAAACGCCTGTTGGGTCCGCTTTGGGGCAACTCCAGGCCTCTGCCTGAGTTTGCCTCCAAGTCGTTCAGCCAGCAATGGAGGGAACGCAATTTGTAATAAGAAATTGACCGTTTATGTCATTCCTATAAGGGCAAGTGCGAAGGATAGGAATCTATAAACGGTCAATTTCTTTAAACTTATAGTATTCATTTACCAAACTCCTATACCCTAGTGCCTTCAGTTGGGCATAATCGACCCTGTAGTTCGTCTTGTTGTGTCTTCCTATGCTCAGGAAACGGATGTACTGCTGCAGGTAACGGTCGATTTCCTTCAAGCCATCCGTTTGGTTGATGACAGGAAAGAACCACCGCGACCAGGTGAGGTTCTCTGGGTCGTCGCTTTCGAAAAACTTACGGTTGAAGTAATTGATTAAGGCTTTCATCGCCTTTTCGGCTTCCATGCCGTTCTTGTTTTTCCAACGCAACAGGGCATTGGCTTGCCTTTTGATTTTGCCTTTCATCTTACGCTTGGTCGCCTCCGAGATATCGATGTCGTGGCCATGGCATTTGAATCCCAAAAACTCATAGGCTTCGTCAGGCGAATATACTTTTTCCTTGTCGGGGTTGACCTCCAAATGATACTGTGCCAAAAAATGGCACATCTTCTCTTTGTATTGTTGGAGCGTGTCATAGTCAGGCGCAAACATGATGATGTCGTCGGAATAACGGGCATAAATGACGTTGGCGTCATGGAAATAATGGTCGACCTCGTTTAGATACACATCAGCAAGGAATGGCGAGGTGGGTGTGCCTGCCATCACGCCATGGCGTTCTTCTATAATGGTCTTGTTGAAGGAAACATTGGGGTTGGTCAGCATCTGTTCGAAGAATCCATAAAGTGGCGGGTCGTCGTCGAGCATCTCCTTGAGTAGGGGCAACAGTATGTCGATGTCGATGGAGTTGAAATAGTCGTGAATGTCGAGTTTGTAGGCCCACATCTGTTGACCATGTATGGCCTTGTTGAGTTTGAAGATGGCATCATACGCCTTGAGTCCACGGCGGAAGGCGTAGCAGTTGGGAGCCAAGCGGTCGTCGTACTTATAGAGCAGGAAGGCGATAAGTTTGAGAACGAGCATCTCATCGTCTGCAAAGCTATACACCACGCGTTTCTTTCCTGAGCCCATCTTGTTGACCAGTTTCTTGGTTGGTATACCCAGACCTTCGCCTTGTGCGATTCTCAAGGCCAGAGGCAAATACTGCTGTTGTTCGACGAAGGCATCAGCTTCGTCGAACTCATGCCAATTGAGGCGGCCTTTCTGGAGGCGGTAGGCGAGAAACTCTTCCCAGGTCTCTTGTTGGGTCAGTTGGGTGATAACAGAGACACGAGACACGGGGCAACTCCCCCTTTTAAGGGGGCAGGGGGGATTAAAACCCGTGTCTCGTGTCAAATTCATGGTATAATAAGCAATGAAAGGAAAAAGGGGAAAGATTTTGAATCCGCAAAATTGCGGATCACGAGAGGGTACCTTGTCGGGTTGCCTGCAAAACCGTCCTTTCGTGGCAAGGCTGCCTCTTTCGGCAGGCGCAGCACTGCTGCATCCCCTTTTTCCTATTCTTGATGGTTACAGGAATTTACGGATGCGGCTGATGACATAGTCGCGTTCGTTGGGCATCTGCGTGTAGAAGTTGATGTAGGGGATGCCCATTTTCTTGGCATACATGCGGGCAATCAGATACTTCACGTTGCTGTCGTGGCTATGGCCTTTGCCGAGCATGACTACGCCTTTTGGTATGCCTGCCTGTTGTAGGAGGAAGGTATAGGGTTGTCCCCATTCAGCCTTATAGGCTTGGGTGGGACGGGTCTTATAGAGTTGAAACTCGTCGTTGGCGAAGCCTACGAGGTCGGTCACGGCGACATCCTCTCTGATGCCATAGAGTGGGAATTCGGTGTTCAGGATCTCCTTGAAATAGGCTCTCCATTGTTCGTCGGTCCAGTCTCTCTCTTCTTCCGTCACTTTGGGTTGAGGTTGAGAGGGCTGTGATGGTTGCGTCGTTTGGCTATGCGGTTTGGCGTTTTCCGCGATGGTCTCAACGATGTTTTTAGCGATTTTTAGAAATCTCATAGTGTTGTTTTTTAGGGGTTAGTGGGGCAAAGGTATGTTTTTTTTCTTTAACTGCGTATTAATTTGCAAACAAAATCAGACAAAAAACCCCGCCACGGCAACCGCAGCGGGGAAAAAATGCAATACTTATGAAAAAATACTCTTTTATTCTTCTTCCTTCTGGCTCTCTTCGTACTCCTTGAGGAGGCGGTTCTGCACATCGGTGGGCACTTGCTGGTATTCAGCATACTTCATGGTGAAGGTGCCACGGCCCGAGGTCAGTGAGCTCAGTGAGGTGGAATAGCGGTCCATCTCGGCCAACGGAACCTTGGCGTGGATGGTTTGGTAGTTGTGGTCGCTGTCCATACCCATGACGATGGCGCGACGGCCTTGCAGGTCGGTCATCACAGCACCCATGAGGTCGGCAGGCATGCGCACGTCGAGGTCGTAGATGGGTTCCATGATCTTCGGGCCAGCGTTCTTAAAGGCGGCGCTGAAGGCCATACGTCCGGCGATCTTAAAGGCCATTTCGTTGGAGTCGACCGGGTGCATCTTACCATCGTAGATGTAGACGATGATGTCGCGGGCATAAGAACCGGTCAGCGGGCCTTGCTCGAGGCGCTCGTTGACACCCTTCAGGATGGCGGGCATGAAGCGGGCATCGATGGCACCACCGACGACGCAGTTGGCGAAGATGAGCTTACCGCCCCAAGGCAGTTCGTACTCTTGCTTGTCGCGCACCTGCAGTTCGCTTGGGTCGGTGTAACCCTCGAAGTAAGGAGCCAGTTGCATGTGCACTTCACCGAACTGACCGCTACCACCGGATTGTTTCTTGTGACGGTAGCTGGCGCTTGCGCTCTTGGTGATGGTCTCACGATACGGGATCTTGGGTGAAGCCGTCTCGATGGCAATCTTATAGACATTGTCGAAGTACCACTTCAGGGTGTTGAAGTGATATTCGCCCTGGCACTGCAGGATGTTCTGGCGCAGTTCGCGCGACATGGCTGCGATGACGGTCGGGTCGGTTTTGTGGATGTCGTTGAGGATGCTACCCAGCTTTTCGTCTTCCTGTGAATTGACGGCCTTGACGGCGATCGAGAAGATCGGGGTCGGGAACGGGATCTCGGGGAAGGTGGCTTCGGCGGCCTTGGCGTCGACCAGCGAATCGCCGATGCGGCCGTCCTTCAGCTTGATGGTGCAGATGATATCGCCAGCGTTGGCTTTCTCGATCTCTTCACGGTTCTTGCCGCGGAAGACGAGCAGCTGCGACAGACGCTCCTTGTTGCCCGTACGCGGGTTGATGAGGTCTTGGCTCTTCACCACGGTACCACCATAGATGCGCATCCAAGCCACATCGCCGAGGTTCTGCTCGGTGGTCACCTTGAAGATGAACAGAGCGGTCGGGTCGTCGACGCTGTTGTGGAACTCTTGGCCGTTGTTTGCTTTGATAGCCGGCATGTCGGCAGGCGACGGGCAGGCGTTGATGAGGAAGTCCATCAGACGGGTGACACCCACGCCACGTTTGGCAGCGCCGCACAGCACGGGGAACATCTCACGGTTGACGATACCCAGGTGGATACCGCGTTCCATATCCTCTTCGCTCAGGGTCATCTCTTCGAAGAACTTCTCCATCAGAGCCTCTTCGCCTTCGGCGGCGTGCTCGATGAGGTTGTTGTGCAGCTCTTCGGCCTTGGCCATCTCAGCGGCGGGGATGTCCTGGATCTCAGGAGCGCCGTTGCCGTTCTTGAAGACCAGCATCTTCATCATGATCAGGTCGATGACGGCGTTGAAGTCCTCACCGGCGTTGACGGGATATTGGATAGGCGTGACCTTGTCGCCGAAATACTCTTTCAGCTCGCGGACCGTGTTGTCGAAGTTGGCGTTGCTGTGGTCGAGTTGGTTCATGAAGAACACAACAGGCTTGTTGGTGTTGGCAGCGTGACGCCAGGCGTTCTCCGTGGTGGCTTCAACACCCGATTGGGCGTTGACGGTGCAGACGGCCATGTCGGCAGCGTAGAGGCAGCTGACGATGTCGCCCGAGAAGTCGCTGAAACCAGGGGTGTCCAGGATGTTGATCTTCTTGTCGTTGTAGAGGGTGTACATCATGGAAGCGTTCACCGAAATCTGACGCTCCATCTCGATGGCACGGTAGTCGGAGACGGTGTTCTTCTCGTCGGTGCTACCTTTTCTGTTGATGAGCTTGCCTTCGAAAAGCATGTTTTCGGCAAGCGTGGTCTTACCCGATTTAGCTGCACCGATAAGGGCAACGTTACGGATGTCTTTTGTCTGGAATTCCTTCATTTTTTATCTAACTAGCTAATTATTAAATATTTACTTTTCGCGAAAAATACTTAAGTGGGCGCAAAGGTACAAAATATAATGATACCCTCAAACAAGAATGAATAAAATATATAATAAAAGATTCCCTTCGGGAATGGAAGCGTGTTATTATGTATTATGCGGCGGTATGTAACGTATACAAACCGTAAA
The DNA here is from genome assembly GCA_902786745.1 of uncultured Bacteroidia bacterium. Taxonomy (GTDB): domain Bacteria; phylum Bacteroidota; class Bacteroidia; order Bacteroidales; family F082; genus Limimorpha. The sequence continues at coordinate 236,031 of CADADR010000001.1, read as the reverse complement.
CGCTACAAACCGCCGCTATTTAACAGAAACGTAGACTCCATTCCCGAAGGGAATCTCACATCATAGTGATGCTATGGCTTCATGGATTTTACCCCATCTTTCGTCATCCATCTTCGTGCCTAAGACTTCGATGACATTAGCGGCCACGATGGCTCCCATTTGGCCACATTTGGCCAGGTTTTCGCCTTTGACCAGACCGGCCATGAATCCAGCAGCCCACATATCACCGGCACCGTTGGTATCGATGACATTGGCTTTCATGGGTGGGATGGTCACTATTTCATTGCCACGCTTGACGTAGGCACCCTTGGCGCCCACTTTCACCACGGCGATTTCGCAATGCGAGGCGAGAAAGTCCAGGGCTTGGAGCGATTCCATACCCGTCAGCGCGAAAGCTTCCTGCTCGTTGGCGAACACGTAATCCACGTAGTTTTCGATCAGCTGCATGAAATAGTCACGGCTTTCTTCCACCACGTTATAGCTGGCCATGTCGATGGCAATTTTCAGGCCAGCCGCTTTGGCGGTCTTTACGGCCTTATCCAGCATGGTGGGATTGGCGACGAGGTAGCCCTCCACGTATAAGACATCCCAGCCTTCGAAGAGTTCGGGACGGATGTCGTCAGCACACATCTCCGCGGCGGCACCGAGACAGGTGGCAAAGGTGCGTTCACCGTCGGCGGTGACAAGCGCTTGCACACGACCTGAAGGCGTCGTGCTCTTCAGCATCTGGGGTTTGACGTGTGTTTCGGTCATCTGCTTCTCAAAGAAACGTCCCACTTCGTCCTCGCCGATTTTGCTGAGGAAGCCCGCTTCGATGCCGAGTTGGGCGAGGCCGCTCATGGTGTTGGCTGCCGAGCCCCCCGAGGCCATCTGGTTGCCAAGATAAGCCAGCTTCTTGCCAATTTCAACCGAAGTTTGGGCGTCGACGTAAGTCATGCTTCCTTTTGGGAGGTTGAGCTCTTTCAGGATGTTTTCATCGGGAATCTGGGTCATGATGTCGACCAAGGCGCTTCCGATGCCGAGTATTTTCTTATTTGTCATGGTGATTTGCATTTGGAGCTGCAAAAGTAAGAAAAAACTAGATTCCCTTCGGGAATGGAGTGATGCGTTTTATTTAATGCGGCGGCTTGAGGGCTCTTTTTTATGTCCAATTCTTTCTGCCGCCACAGGAAAACGAAGACAAAACCTCCATTCCCTTGGGAATCTCCATTACGTTTTGACTTGATTATCAATTAAATATAAAATTCTTGAAAAATTTTGTCCGAAAAAGATTGTCAGTAATGAAAAAAGCTGTAATTTTGCAGCCGCAAACAGAGAATTAGTTCTATGACATCGTGCAGCCTCCTTAGCTCAGTTGGTTAGAGCATCTGACTGTTAATCAGGGGGTCTCAGGTTCAAGTCCTGAAGGGGGCGCGATTTTTATGTTTCATGTTATTAATTTTTTGGCCTCCTAGATTCTCCCGAATCTAGGGGGTTTTTTTATTTCTTTCCCAGCTGCATAGCCTCCATGTTGAGGATGGCCTTGACGCTAGGAATCGTGATGATGTTGCGGAAAGGATACAAGAGGTTGACCGCGGTTTTCATCCACCATCGGTAATGGACTTCGAGTTTGCAGTAGGCCTTGCGGAAGTTGAACTTCTCTATCATAAAGGGTTGTATGTTTGAGTGTTCGCTCACACTGCGCGAACCATCCGTTACGTACTTGAGGCCTTTTTCCTGCAAGTAGTACTGGTTCATGGTATAGAACAAGCCGTAATAGGGAAACGTTTGGTTGCGTTTGTATTTGGGAAGTATTCCAATCAAGTCGTACTGACAGGCATCGTCCCAAAGCCAATTGACCTGGAATCCTACGAGTTGTCCATCCGCTTTGTCGTAAATACCCCAACAGTCGCAGTCCTTTGTGTAGAACCGGTTGAAGTATTCCTCGAAGACTTCTGTCGACATAGCTCTATCCGAAACGGCATAATCCTCGTAGGTGGCCTTGAGGATAGGATAGCCTTGGCTTTGCACTATTGAGCGATCTATCAACTTGAATTCGAGATGGTCAAAAGCCTTGACGATTCGATTTCTTGTCTTTGAAGTCAGTTCCTCCATGCCTCCAAATTGGTCTTTGATGACATGCCAAAAACAAGTCTCTTCTTGACAGTCAAAGTCGTAGGTGTTTCTGACCATGAGACCGCCTTCTTTCAAGAGAGCCTGCCACTCCGTTTTTTCCAGTCGGGTCTCTTTGTGGGGCGCGCCGTCAAAACGCCATGCCTTACGATAGATGTGGTATTCGTTCATCACAAGCGTTTTTTGATGGCGTGAAAGGCGTAGCAGCTGAAATAATATAGGGCTTCGAAAAAGGGTAGCTTTTCGTTTTGGCGGTATACCTTCCACAGGTCGGCAGCCGCTTTGAGTTTGTTTGAACTTGCCGATTTCCTTCTGATCCGATAAGAGACCAAGGGCTTTTCCAAAGCATAGGCCAAAAAGCCTTTTTTGAGGATGTTGAGCCAGGTTGCGGCGTCTTCGCTGGTGCGGAAACGGGGCACGACGACCTCACCCACGATAGCGGTGTCGACCATGACCGTGGAACAGCCGATGATGGTATTGCGTAGATAGGCCTTATAATCGAGGTCGCCTATGGTGTTGATGGATTTGCTTAGCGTTTGTCCGGTCTCGTCGATCCAATCGTAGGTCGTATAGGTGAATCCTATGCCTTTGTCCAACATGAACCGAATTTGCGTTTCCATTTTTTCTGGATGCCATATGTCGTCTGCATCGAGGAAGGCCAAAAAGTGGCCTTGGGCCATCTGGATGCACTGGTTACGCGTGTCGGCGATGCCTGAGTGTTGGTCTTTGGCAAAAAAACGGATTCTTTCATCTTGGTCGGCCAGGTCTTTGACGATCTGCACGGTCCTGTCGGTCGAGGCGTCGTCGACGATGAGGAGCTCCCAATGGGAATAGCTTTGCCGTTGCACGGATGCGATGCTTTCGGCAACATAGTTTTCCATGTTGTAGCATGGCATGATGACCGATACGAGCGGCAGGTTTTCCACGGCTAAAGGTTATTCAACGCCAAGCAGCTTTTTGCCCTTTTGGCTCAGGTAAGGTTGAAGCTCTTCTTTTGAGATCTTACACAGCGGCATGCCGGCGGCATAAGGGGCAATTTCGTAGGCACCGTAGCAAAACACCACGCTGTCGGTTTCGACCCAGGGCTCGTTTTCGGGCAGCGCGAAGGTCTCCTCGGGCTCAAAGAAGTATTCCTCTTCCTCGGTGTTGTATTTGTCGAAGTATTGTTTGTGGATGTTCTCAGTGACGATATGCTTGAGGCGGATGGTGTCGTCAAACATGTCGTAGCCCACGATGCTGCCGTCGATCTTGCTGAAAGTGGTGCCATAATACCAAGGCATGGGATGGGCGCCTCCGGTGTAAAGATAGCCCTCGGTAGTGTAGGTGACGTAGTGGTCGGTCTGCTCCGACAGGGTGTAGTTCTCTTCTATGGCAGAATGGGGTTCGTTGCCGTCTTCGGCGAAGAAACTGTCTCTGTCTTCTTGCACAAAGGCCTTGTAATCCTCTGTTTCTGGCGAGAGCATCCAATGAAGAATGCTCATGCGCAGACTGTCGTTGTTGGTGACAGGCAGGTCAAGGTTGATGGTGTAATAAGAATAGCCAGCGTCGAATTCGTTTTCGAAATACATGCTGTCAACAAGGGTATACGTCTTGGCTTCCACTTCATTATCCGGAGTGTGACGGCATCCTACTGCAACCAAGAGGAGGAATGCGATAGGGATGATGATTTTTTTCATGATGGTTTTATTGATCGGTTAATATGTCGCAAAAATAGTGCTTTTTTATGGAACGGCAAGGACAAAAGGTTTATTTCACCCATCGGTAGAGAATCTCGACAGGATGGGCGGCATGGACGCCTGTCCCGTCGAGGATTTGCTGACGGCAGGAGGTGCCTGGAGCGGCTACGAGGGTAGGTGTGACGCCATCGGCCTTGTCGACGGCTTTGCGAATGGTGGGGAAGAGCACCATCTCGCCAATGGCCAACGAAGTCTTATAGTGTTCCTTCTCGTAACCAAACGATCCCGCCATACCGCAGCAGCCACTGGGGATGACGTGGACCTTGGCGTTTTGTATCAGCTTCAAGGCGGCGACGGTCTTCTCGGTGCCTACCAGGGCTTTTTGGTGGCAATGGCCGTGGAGCCAAATCTCGACGGCATCAGTCTTGAATTCGTCGGCAGTGATACGTCCGGCCTTCACCTCACGCATGATGAACTCATCGAAAAGCAAGGCGTTGCGTCCTAGCCTTTGGGCTTCAGTGCGTAGCTCAGCGGGTACCAAGTCGGGATATTCGTCGCGGAAACTAAGGATGCATGAGGGTTCAATACCAACGAGCGGCATCTCTTCCGAAACCTTGTCTTTCAGTAAGTTGACATTCTTAAGGGCAAACTTCTTGGCCAGCTTGAGGTTGCCTTTTGAGATGGCGGCGCGACCGCTCTCCACGTGTCTTGGTATCTCTACCTCATAACCTAATCGAAGCAGTAGCTTGGCAAAGGTCAAGCCAAGTTCGGCTTCCTGGAAGTTGGTGAACTCATCGGCAAAGAGGTAAACCTTGCCTTTTGTGCCTTTTTTGTGTTGTTTTCTGCATTCCTGTCGCACAGCTTTGCGCATCGTCACGCGACTGAGCGTAGGGATGTCTCTCTCGGTGGAGAACTTGATGATACGCTTGATGATGTTGGAAGAGAATTTCCACGAGGCAAAGAAGTTATAGATGGGCCAGACGAGATGTCCAAATTGCTCCACTGTGGCCATATATGACACAGCAAAAGAACGCAAAGGCATGCCGCCGACATCGTATTTATGCTGTAGGATCTCGGAGCGAAGACGGGTCATGTCGACGTTGGAGGGACATTCGCTGCGGCAGCCTTTGCAGGCCAGGCAGCTGTCCAACACCTCGGCAAGCTCCTCCGATTTCAGAATGCTCTTGTCTTTGTTGAGGGCTTGGGTGAAAGCCTCACTCCCCCACCCTCTTGTAAGAATCTCGCGCAACACATTGGCACGGGCGCGGGTAGCCTTGGTCTCGTCGCCGCTCACCTTAAAGGCGGGACAGAGTGTGCCACCGATGAGGTTCGACTTGCGGCAGTCGCCAGCACCGTTGCATTGCTCTATGCTGCACATCAAGGCATGGAGTTGGTTTTTTGCTCCCGTGGCGCCTTCCACCTTGCATTCGTCGAAGGCCGCCTTCCAATTATAGTAAGTTCTGCAGGCCCCTGAGCCCGTCGAAGGGCCGTTTTTTTCACATAATTCCTTCTCAATGGCATATTGTTGGTCCACATCGAAGCGCAACATGCTGTCCATGGGCAGGGTGTCGACAATCTTATGCAGGTTGAAGACTTGTTTGGGATCCCAGCATTTTTTGAGGTCTTGCATCAAGGCGTAGACCTCGTCGCCGTAGAGCAGCTGTATGAACTCGCCGCGCAGACGGCCGTCGCCGTGTTCGCCGCTGAGCGAGCCTTTGTATTTCTTGACCAGCAGGGCGGTCTGATAGGCCACCTCGCGGAACTTACGTTTGCCATCAGCTTCCTTGATGTTGATGATGGGTCGCAGGTGCAGCTCGCCCGTGCTGATATGGGCATGGTAGACACAGCTCAAGCCTAGGTCGTCGAGCATCTGTGCGAAGTCGGCCATATAGTCGGGCAGTTTCTCGGGTGCCACGGCTGTGTCTTCGATGACGCCGATGGGTTTGGCATCACCCTTCATGCCAGTGAGCAGTCCCAATCCCGCCTTGCGCAGGCTCCACACCTTGCTGATCTCGGAGCCATAGACGCGTGAACAGGCATAAACCAGCTTCTCTTCGTTTTCCATTAATGCCTTTTCGAGTTCGTCGGCAATGGCATCGATTTCGGCTTTCGTCTCTCCTCGTAGTTCGATGATGAGGATGGCGGCAGGGTCGCCTTGCACGAAGAAGCGGTTTTTCTGCTGCTCTACATTTTGTTTGCTGAGTTCCAGAATGTTGCGGTCCATCAACTCTACGGCCGAAGGATGGTATTTCAGTGCGACCAAGTTACCCAGAAAACTCTTTTGCAAGGTATCGCAATGAGCGCAGACCACCATCTTCTCCTTGGGCGGCAAGGGGTCGAGGTCGACTTTGATTTCGGTGATGAAAGCCAAGGTGCCTTCGCTGCCTGCCAGAACCTTGCACAGGTTGATGGTACGGTCTTCTAACGGCTTCGAGGTATTATGGAGGTCTTCTATCACTTCGTCGATGGCATAGCCACACGAACGGCGTCGCAAGCTCTTGTCGGGATAGTTTTCCTCAATGAGTTGGACGGTTTTTTCGTCTAAAGCCCAATTAATAAGTTGCGAGTAAATGCTTTGGATAAATGAGGTTTGCTGAAACTGACCGCTTATAGATTCCATCCCCGCTAGCCCCTGCTCGGAATGACATAAGCGGTCAGTTTCCCAAAAGCGGGAACCAAAGCGTTCTTCTAATTCTTTGATAGTGTATTCTTTAAACACTTCAATGCTGCCATCGCAAAGCACGCCTTTGGCTTCCATGACATGATGACGTGTGCTGCCATAGTTAAGGGAATGGGAGCCGCAGGAGTTGTTGCCGAACATACCGCCTATGCAGCAACGGTTGCTTGTGGAGGTCTCAGGGCTGAAGAAGAGCCCATAAGGCTCCAAGGCGAGGTTGAGTTCGTCGAGGACGACGCCGGGCTGTACCCTTGCCCAGCGTTCTTCGGCGTTGACTTCCAAGATCTTCTTGAAATGCTTGCTGATGTCGACCACGATGCCGCTGCCCACCACCTGTCCGGCGATGGAGGTGCCTCCCGCTCTCGGTATGAGATGGGTCTTTCGTTGTTGTGCTTCCTGTATAAGGTAGACGATATCCTGTTCGTTTTCGGGGAAGGCCACGCCTTGCGGCACTTCACGATAGGCGGAGGCATCGGTAGCGTAAGCGATGCGGTGGAGCGGATCGGTGTGTAGGGTGTACATCTTGGTTGATTAGTCTAACTGGCTGAATATACTGTTGTTGCTTTTGAATTCGGGCACGATGGCTTTCATCTGGGCCACTATCTTCATCGGGTCGCAGGTCTCTAATTCGGTTTTGAGTTTCTCAATCATGCCGTCCACTTCTAGTGTTTCATATTTGCGTACCACGGCGTGCATGATTTTTTCGTTGTCGGTCTTGATGGTGTTCTCCTCGTTGGCCAGCACTTCTTCGTAGAGTTTCTCGCCAGGCCGTAGTCCGGTCTCGATGATTTCCACATCGGGTCGGTGAGCCAGTTTGCGCATCTTCTCTGCCAAGTCCCAAATCTTGACTTTTTCGCCCATGTCGAACACGAAGATATCACCGCCTTCGCCGATAGCACCAGCTTCGAGGACGAGGCTACACGCTTCGGGGATGGTCATGAAATAGCGCGTGATGCGGCGGTCGGTGACGGTGATGGGTCCGCCTTGCTCGATCTGCTTGCGGAACAACGGTACTACTGAGCCGTTGGAACCCAACACATTGCCAAATCGCGTGGTGATGAATTTGGTTTGTCCCTTTCGGCTTTGCGTGTATATCTCGGCTATGCGTTTGGTGGCGCCCATCACATTGGTCGGGTTGACAGCCTTATCCGTCGAGATTATCACAAATTTCTCAACACCATATTCAATGGCTAAGTCGGCCACAAGCTTGGTGCCGAACACGTTGACATACACAGCCTCGTAGGGGTTCTCCTCCATAAAGGGCACGTGCTTGTAGGCCGCGGCATGAAACACCACCTGGGGATGATACTTTTCATAGACCTCCCTCATGCGGACCGGGTCTTTCACGTTGGTGATGACGAAAGCCATACGGTCTTTCATCTCCTTGAATTGGACCGTGTTGTTCATCTCGAACTGAAAGTCGTAGAGCGGCGACTCGGCTTGGTCAAGCATGATCAACTGCTTAGGTTGGTAAAGCATCGCCTGCCGGCAGATCTCGCTGCCTATGGAACCAGCAGCGCCAGTCACCAGCACCACTTTGTTGCAGATTTCCCGCGACACGTTCTCGTTGCTTAAGGTAATGGGCTGTCGGCCAAGCAGGTCTTCGATCTTGATATCCTGGATTTGGCTGGTGGAGAGTTTGCCATCCACCCATTTGTCGAACGAGGGGACTGACTTCACATCCAGATTAAGCGCCAAGCCTTGTTCGATGATTTCCTTTCTTCGCTTTTCATCAAGACTTGGGATGGCGATAATCAATACTTCGATGTTGTTTTTCAGGATATACTCCTCTGTCATGACCTCGTTGGGTGCATAGACTTTGATCGTATTAATCTGGGAACCCACGCGTTTCGGGTCGTCGTCAACAAAAGCCTTGATTTTGTATTTCGAGTAGGTATCCTGCTCTAATGTTCTGAACAAAATAGTACCTCCATCCCCTGCGCCATAAATGATGGTGTTTATCTTGTTGCTTACGTTTTTATAAACCTCGTTATAAAGGCGTCGGATTGTAAAACGAAGCATGATCATCAGCACGAGCGTGATGAGATAATGGTAGCCAATGATGGTGAAAGGAGGATAGAAATTGACTGCAAAAGGATGGTAGAATTTGATAAACAGCCATTTGCTGAACACAATGAACAGTAGCGTCCAAGTGCAGGCCGAAAAGATTTTCCTGATGTCATTGAAGCCCGAATAGCGCAACATGCCATCATAGGTCTTGCTGAGCAGGAAGGAGATGAGGTAGACGAGGGGGAAGAGCCAGACGCGTTTCCAGTCAACGATGAGGTTCAATTTGGAAATGTCATTGAAGTAGACCAACACCACGGCGATGACGTAGGCAATGAAAACAATGGCCATATCCGTTGCCAGGATCCAATAACGAGGCAAGGTGTTGTTTTTATGCTTTCCAAAGATGAAGTTGCAAATACGTGTGACGAGTTTGCGCATAATGCTCCATTTTATGCTGCAAAAGTAGGAATTTTTTGTTATCTATTTCAAAATCAGTTGAACTTCCGCCAAGGCCGACACGAAATACCAGCGTCCGTTGCTCTCGCAATAGCATTTGTAACGTGTGCGCTGCTTCTCCCCTTTTTGGAAGACGAGACCGTTTTTCAGTGTGAAACGGGCTCCTGCAGGGAGGCTTTCCACCGTTTTGACCGACTCGGGGTGTTTGTCGTATTTTTGCAACACGCGTTGCAGCTTGAGGTCGGCAGTGCTACTGGCTTTGATGTGATTGAGATGGTGTTGGAGTTGGGCGAGGACGTCTTGGGGAAAGATGGTGTCGGTCATGAAAGGCTGTAATAAGGCGGAGAAGCGATCCTGCCATTCTTGTCCATGGGGTTGCACAAGTCTTGAACCATACTGCTGATAGACATCATAATGCGCCACTTCGTGGACATAGGTGATGAGCATCTGATAGGGGTTGAGGTCAAGATTGAGGGTGATGGCACAGATGCCGTTTTTGGTGCGAGGGGCACGGAAGTCGCCCAGTTTTGAGCTGCGAGGCCTCTTGAAATGCAGTTTGAAGCGCCGTTGCTCATACATGTTCCCCACCATGGCTACAGCGGCCTCTGGGAAATAATGCTTCAGCAGGGACAGTTCTTCAGGTTTCATCGTTTGCTAAAACCAGATTGTCGTAGTCAACCTGAGGAGCATAGCTCCACTTGGTGCAGGTATTGCAGTGGCGAGGCGCACGGCGGCGACCAGGCACTTCCTTGGTCTTGCATGAGGCAGCCAGAAGGCTTAAGCCCAACAACAATAATATCAGTGTTCTTCTTTTCATTTCGATAACCAGTTTGCCGGATTCTGTCGGCTTTGTTCTTTTAGTAACTCAAAGTGTATCTCAGTCTTGTTCTCGTTTTTGTTGGTATGAACCGTGCCGATGTTTTGCTTGGTCTTCACCTTGTCGCCGCGTTTCACGGTCACGTTTTCGAGGTTGGAATAGACGGTGAAATACTCACCATGTCGGATGATGACCACGGTGTTTGACCCCACCAGTTTAGCCACGCTAGCCACCTCGCCGTCGAAGACGGCACGGGCCTTAGCGCCTTCGGTGGTGGCGATGTCGATGCCGTTGTTGGTCACGGTGACCTTGCTGGAGACCACCGAGGCGTGTTTGCCGTATGACGAGGAGACGACGCCACGTTCGACGGGCCACGGTAGCTTGCCTTTATTGTTGACGAAATTCGATGAGAGGGTCTGCTCCGATGGTGTTAGCGCCATGCCTTTTTCTTTGCTGGGAGCGGGTGTGACAGGGGCCGTTGTGGTGGCTGTCTTACCCTTGTCTTTGTTGGCAGCGGCTTTCTTTTTGGCCTCTTCCTTGCGTTTACGCTCAGCTTCGGCATTGGCCTTTCGTATCTCCTCGGCGATGATGTCGTCGATGGCTTTTTGTAGCTTCTGTGTCTGCTGTTGTTTGTTCTTGATGTCTTGCTGCAAGTTGCCTTCTTTTTTCTTCAGCTTTGCCACCTGACTGTTGAGTTCCTCTTTTTCTTTCTTCAGCGCTTCTTGCTGTTCCTTTTCGTCTTTCAGCAGGGCGGCTTGTTCCTCGCGTGCCTGTTGGCTGGCTTCCACCTCTCCGCTGATGCGGCGTTCGGTGGATGCGATTTGGTCCATCTTCACCTTGCGGGCATCGCTGAACTCACGGATATAACGCAGGCGCCTAAAGGCTTGGTTGAAGTTTTGGGAAGCGAAGACAAAACCGAGTTTGTCGTAATGACTGCGGTTTTTGTTGGCGAAGGTGAGCATCTTTGCATATTCCTTACGGAGTTTGCCCAAGTCGGCGTTGAGTGTCTTGATGTTGCTCTGTCCGGCGTTGATTTCCTCGTCGAGGACGGCGATTTGTTCGTTGTAGGCCTTGATGAGTTGCTCACGCTGCTTGATTTTCTTGTCGAGGAGGTTGACTTCGTTGAGGGTCATCTCCTTGTCTTTTTTGGTCTTTTTCAGCAGCTGGTTAGCGGTGGTGATTTCCTTTTGCAACGAGGTGATCTCGCTCTGCAGCTGTTTCTTCGACTTGCCTTTTGTCTTTTGGCAATAAACCGGATTGACCAAAGCCAGCAACAACAAAACCAATATGATATGTAGCTTTTTCAAGTATTAGTATCCTTTCTTTTGTAGGCGAAAACGCTCCATCTTGTCTGTAATCTTCAGCGGGAATGTGGTCGTCTCATTGAGTTTGATGTTGTGGTATTTGATTTTGGCGGCCAAGTTACCCCAAACGAAAGTCTTCAATTGTACCGTTTGGTTCTCAACGGGAGGAAGGCCTTCGTTATTGTCCAAGAGTAACGTTTGCAACAATGTGAGGCTAAGCGGAATGCCGAGGTATTGGGCTACGTTTTCCATCGGTTCGGCCAGATAGGTCTTCTCCAATCGGTTGAGAATCCAGACCGAGTCGGTGCTGACTTTGACGCGTGCCACTTCGATGCCCATTGACGCGGTCACGCTGAGCCAGATGAGGCTATCCTTACGCATACGCAGTTGTCCTGAGAGGTCGTCGAAGTTCATGCCGTTGACTTCGGCTTGGATGTCCATGTTGGCCGTGAGCCACTCGAAGGTTTGCGGCTGAACAGGCGCAACGGTTTTCTTGCGCGAGGCACAAGAGGTGGCGGCCAACAAGAGGACGAGGAATGCTATTTTAGTTAATACCTTCACACTTAGTTTTCCTTCAATTTTCGTTCCAAATCATTTGAATAGCCTCCCGCTTGTTTGGCTTTGTTCCAGTAGGTTTTGGCTTCGTCAGTCTTTCCGAGTTTGAAGAGGATGTCGCCGTAATGCTCCAAGTTGGCGCCCGAAGGGTCCTTCTCGAGCCCCAAGCATTTTTTCATCATCTTCTCGGCTTCCTTGTAGCGGCCGAGTTTGTAGAGCACCCAGGCGTAGGTGTCAGTGTAGTAGACGTTGTCGGGCTCCAATTCGTTGGCGCGTATGGCCATCTCCAAGGCTTCCTCCAGTCTTTCGCCGCGTAGCGAGAGGTAGTAGGCGTAATTGTTCAACACCAAGGCATTGTCGGGGTTGTTGCGCAAGGTGCGGTCGTAGGCATCAAAGGCTTTCGTGTCTTCACCTTGCTGATGGTAGATGTCGCCCAAGAAAGCATCGAATTCCGACATCTGCATCTTGTCGGAGGTGTATCTCCTACCCTTCTCGAGATAGGTGACGGCGTCTTCGTTGTTGTCGAGCACGGCGTTGGCCACACCGGCATACCAATAGAACACCGGTTGCATGGGGTAATACTTCAAGGCGGCGATGGCGTGGTCGCGCACGGCTTCGTTGTCTTCGAGCCGCGATTCGCTGACGATGAGGTTTTGCCATGAATAGAAGTCGGTGCTGTCCAAAGCCAATGTTTTCAGGCTCAGCTCCTTTGATTTAACCGAGTTTTGTTTTGTCATATAATAGGAACCGAGGATAAGATACCCCAATTTGTTGTCGGGATGGGTCTCCATAAAGGCTTCACCGCATTGCCGTGCCTGCTCGTCGATTTGGTTGGATTTTTCGTTTTTCCCCATCCAATACTCCCATATATTGGCTTTCGTAGCAAGGTCGAGGTTCTTGTTTCGGATGGCGCCCAACAGTTCGTTGAAGGCCTTTTCTTGGTCACCGCTCTTCTCGTAAAACTCCATGAGTGAGATGTTGATGTAAGGCTCGCTGGGGTTGACTTCCTTGATTTTCTCGTACAATTTCAAGGCTTCCTTGTCTTTGCCCATTTCGGCATACACCTGTGCTAGCATGCCATAATAGCGAACGTTTTCGGGGTTTTGTGCTATCAGCTTCTCAAGTTCGGCGATCACTTTCTTGTTGTTGCCTTGACGTTTGTAAACATTGAGACGTTGCTCGGTGATGATTTCGTTTGCTCCCACGTTCTGTTCCAGCAAATCCATCTTTTCCAATGCCTTGCCGTAGTTTTCCGTGACCAGATAGGCCTCAATCAGTTCGCTGAGCATATCCAGGTCTTCGGGATATTGCTTGGTCAGTTTTTCATACAATTTGATGAAGTCGTCATATTGGTCCAAGTTGCGGTAAAACATACCTAGACGCATCTGATACCATTTGTTCTCGGGGTCGACTTTTACGGCCTTTTGAATCATCTGGAAAGCCTCTTCTATGCGACCTGCGTTGTAGTATTGCTCACTGAGCTCAAACATGCTGGCATCGTCGTTAGGCATGAAGCGCAAGGCCTGCTCGAAGTTGCGGATGGCGCCTTCGGTGTCTTCGCGGTATTTGCTTTGCAAGCCGTTCGAGAAATAAGTGGCGTTCTTTTTCTTGTCGGGCTTGCCTTCATATTCCGGTGACATGGTTTGAGCGAAGCCCATGGTGATACAACCACCCAACAACAACAATAATAATACTCTTTTCATTTGTGCTTAGTTTTTTCCAGTGTGACCGAAACCGCCTGCACCGCGCTCGGTTTCCGAAAGCGTCTCCACCTGTACGGGCTCGGCCTGTTCGCATTTGGCGATGACCATCTGAGCGATGCGGTCGCCGCTGTTGATGACAAACGCCTTGTCGGAGAGATTGATGAGGATGACGCAGATCTGTCCGCGATAGTCAGCGTCAATAGTACCAGGTGAGTTGAGCACGGTGATGCCACTCTTGAGGGCCAGACCGCTGCGGGGACGCACCTGTCCTTCGTAGCCTTCGGGGATCTCCATGTAAAGACCCGTCGGCACGAGGCCGCGCTGCATGGGTTCGAGGGTGATGGGACCTTCGGGCAGATAAGCGCGAAGGTCCATGCCAGCCGAGTTCTTGGTCTCGTAGGCAGGCATAGGGTTATTTGAAGTGTTGACGATGTTGAGTTTCATATCTATTTCTTTTTCAATATTTTACTATTCACTACATATATAACGCTATTCACTAAATCTTTTTCTTTCCAGCAGATGAAAGCGAAGAAGACCAGCAGCAAACCTGTATTGATGATCAAGGTCCAGACCTTGCTGTCGATTTGTATGTATCTCTGGGCAAAGAACAATCCGATGGCAATGGCGAAATAGAGGAATGCCGACTTCAAGTCATAAGGTATGGGGGCTTTCTTCTGCCCGACAAAGTAAGAGAGAATCATGCAGGTGCCATAGCCTGCGAAACCGCCCCAAGCACAGGCCATGTAGCCATATTTGGGCACAAAGATGAAGTTGATGGCGAGCAATACCGCACATCCTATGGCAGAGAAAATGGCACCCCACCAGGTCTCGTCGATGAGTTTATACCAGAATGAGAGGTTGAAATAGATACCCATGAAGATCTCGGCCATCATCACGATGGGTACCACACGCAGGCCTTCCCAATAGTCACTCTTGATGATGTGCTTCAGGATGGGCATGTACATCACCACGGCAAGAAATGCAAACAGCGTAAAGATGATAAAATACTTCATTACCTTGGCTTGGGCTTCTTTGTCCTTTTCATCGCGTTTGCCACCAAAGACAAAAGGCTCATAGGCATAACGGAAGGCTTGTGTAATCATCGCCATAATCATAGCGATTTTCACACAGGCACCATAGATGCCCAACTGCACATCGCCTTCTTCGCCTGGAACGATAAAACGGTAACAAATCTTGTCGGCCACTTGGTTAAGGATGCCGGCCAAGCCCAACAGTAGTAGAGGCCAGGTATAGTGTAGCATCTGTTTGAGCAAGTCGCGGTCAATTCCAAAGCGTAATTTTCTGATTTCTGGAATGAAACCGAGGGTAATCAGTCCTGTGCAAATCAAGTTTACTATGAAGATGTAGCCGACTTGGTAACTGTTTTCATACCAGCCCATCAAGGCGGGATGGCTTTCTTTCAGTCCAGGTGCGACCAAGAAAATGAATAGATTCAGTCCGATGTTGAGGAATATGAACAGCAGTTTTAGCGAGGCAAACTTAATGGCTTTGTTCTCGTAACGCAAACGCGCAAACAGAATGGCTTGAAAAGCATCTAAAGCCACGATGATGGCCATGATTTCTACAAACTCGGGGTGGCTTGCATAATGCAAGGCATTGGAAATCGGTTTCAAAAAGATGCTGACCAAGATCACGAAAACCAAACTCACCAAACCCACCGCCAAACCCGAAGTGGAAAAAGCCTTGTCGGGGTTCACACCTTTCTTGTTGGAGAAACGGAAGAAGGTGGTTTCCATGCCGAAGGTCAGGAGGACGAGGAGTAAGGCAGTGTAGGCGTAAAGGTTAGTGACTATGCCATAGCCGCCCGATTCGGCCGCAATTTTGTAAGTATAAAGCGGCACGAGCAGGTAGTTCAAGAACCTGCCAATGATGCTGCTGAGGCCGTAAATGGCGGTTTGTTTCGCGAGCGAACCTAATCTGTTTTCTGCCATAGGTCGTTTAGATTTCGGTTATAGTTTCAAAGACTCTTATTGGAACGGTATTATTGATGATTTTAGTTTGTTCTTCATCAAGTTGGTCGTAAGTTTTTTTGAATATCTTTATTGACAACTCATCTTTCCTCTCTTTAAAAGCCTGTAATATTTCTTTTTGTACGTCTAAATAGCGTGCAAATAAAGCGTTCCTGTCTACATCAAAATAGACAATTCCTTTTGAATACAAAATGGAGTCTATATTATCAATAGTTTTCCATTCTACTTCTGGAGCGTTATTATCGCCAGGATGTGGTGTTATGAAGTTTTTTACCAAATCTTTTAGTTCTTCTAATGCGGTTTCGTGACCATTGACGAGTATTTTGTTATTTCCGTCTAAATAAACTCGCATTACATTTTGTTCGTCAATTCTTGTGTCTTCAAGATTTGGAGCAACGAATAGACTTGCACAAGACGTTAAGATACAGGTTAAACCCAATATGTAAAGCGTTTTTTTCATGTATTTTGTTCTTATTGTTTTGGTAGTTTTATAATAAACGTTGCCCCCTCCCCTTCCTGGCTTTCAAACGAGATAGTGCCTCCGGCCGACTGCACGATGTTGTAGGTTAACGAGAGGCCCACGCCCGAACCACCGGTCTTGGTAGTGAAGTTGGGCAGGAAGATCTTCTCCTTGTCTTCTTCCTTGATGCCTTTGCCATTGTCTTTCACGCTGATAAGGAAAGTTGTGTCTGTCGATTGTAGCGAAACTACAATCTTTCCGTCGGGCTTTGTGCCGATGGCCTGCACCGCGTTTTTCACGAGGTTGCTGACCGCACTGTTGAGGTTGGTCTTGTCGCCGTTGAAGGTGTGGTCTTGCGAGGGGTCGTAGTCGTAGTGGAACGTGATGTTCTCGGCGTTGTCGTAGAGGTTCACTACGTTGCCGACCAGCTCTGCCAAGTCGAGGGGCGCGGGATGGTTTTCGGGCATCTTGGCATAGCTCGAGAACGACGAGGCGATGTCCGACAAGGCGTCGATTTGTTCGATTAATGTGTTGGTGGTGCGTTGTATCTGTTCGGGTGTCGCCTTGCCGTTTTCAATGTTGTGTTGCAACAGTTGTACGCTAAGTCTCATTGGCGTCAGCGAGTTCTTGATTTCGTGGGCTACCTGCCGTGCCACTCCACGCCATGCCGACTCGGCCGTGGTGCGTTTCAATTCAGCCGCGCTTTTTTCAAGCTCTACGATAAGTTGGTTGTATTGCTTGACCAAGGCGCCTATCTCGTCGTCGCCTTTCCATTCGATAGGTTCGTTTCGTTGGTCGATTTTGATGTCGCCCATTTTGTTTTGTATCAGAGCTAAGGGTTGGGTCAAGCGTCTCGTTATCCTTAATATGAAAAACAGGGCGACGCCTAAGAGAATGAGGATGATGTTGATATAAGTCAGAATGAAATTCTTGATTTCGTTGTGGAGGTCGATGGCGCTGGTGAAATATGGCGTATTGAGATAGGCTAACGTGTTGCCATGGTCATCGGTTAATGGAATGTAGGCCGACTCGTATTGTCCTTTTCCGAGGTATTCCTTGTGTGTGTAGTACAGGTTCTTGTTACGCGCCATGTTTTGGAAAGCCTCCGCATTAATGATGGGTGCTTGCAGCGTGAGTTCGTAGACTTCCTGTCGTGTGGTGG
This sequence comes from uncultured Bacteroidia bacterium, assembly GCA_902786745.1. Lineage (GTDB taxonomy): Bacteria > Bacteroidota > Bacteroidia > Bacteroidales > F082 > Limimorpha. The sequence continues at coordinate 219,108 of CADADR010000001.1, read as the reverse complement.
CAATTAGTTTTCCGGTCAAGTCGTACAAGTTGAGGTCGGTGAAAAACGTTGCTGCATAATGCTGCAGAATTTCATTCCATGTATTTCTTGTGCCTTTGTCAACAAGGGTTGCCAGATCCAAATCGTTCGTCATTTCCTGGCATACCGTTCTGGTGGTCTCATATTGCGCCGCTGCTGTCTTTTGGTTGTAGACGCTTCGCATATAGAGCACGGTCACTGGGCCAACCGCTAAAAATGATATGCCTAAGGTTAGGAGTACTAAGGTTCGCAGGCGTTGGCTGAAGCTTCTATCTTTCCATTTGTTGTGTTTATTGGGTCTAATCAGCCATAAGATGAAAAGGAGCGGTAGTAGCAATCCCAAGAAGAATAATGCGAATGGCGCTATGATGGCTGATTTCTCCTTTTTGGGTTTGCTGATGAGCAAGGCGCTGTTGCTGTCCTTATGAATGGCGTAGTGTTTGTATCCGCCTTCTGTGCTGATTTCTTTATCCCCTACTTTCATGCTATTGAGGAAGTTGGGATAGATGTAGCGACCATATTTGTAGGTCAGGATATTGTCGCGGTAGTTTGCCACCGAATAGTCGTAGGGTTTTTGTGAGTTGTCCTCTTTGAGGAGTTGCGGGAAGCCGAATCCTTCGGGTGCTATGGGCTTGTAGAACTCGAAATAGAGCGTTCGTTGCTGTAAGGTGTCTCTTGAATTTATTTTTATCTTGGCCAGATAACTTGGATCCAAGGTGTAATAATCCATTACATAGAGTTCACTTGCTACCCGGGTTTGTTTTTCGTTGCTTATCTTTTCGTTGAAGTAGGTCTCGCATTCTGTCACGTAGCCTTCGGGTTGAATCGTGATCTCTTCGTTTGGTTTGCATACCGTCACTGTGGTGTTGTACTCTTTCATGTTGTCGTCGAAGAGTAGTTCCTTGCAGTAGCCCAAGATGACATCGTTGAGGACGTTGCTTTGGTCAAACACCATGTCGCGTAGGTTGGTATCGGCCTTCAGCTGTTTTTCAAATTGGCAGTACGACGTTTCAAATTGTATGTCTCTTTTCTCAAGTAGTGATTGCGCCATTTTTACCATCTCTTGGTTCTCCCGTTTTGTTTGGATGGCGTTATATAGGTAGGTTAATCCTATGGCGAGGATGATAATAAGTGCAAGTCCTTTTTCGACCCCATGCTTTTCGATGCTTTTCTCCGATCTTTTCGTTAGCAATAATGCCAAACCGATGAGCACTAAAATGCATTCGAAAATGATCAATCCATTCTTATATAATGGATCTATTCCTTTTCGTTGCTCTATCTTAGCTTTTGCTAGCAGATGGCCTTGTTTAGATTTTATGTCATAACCTTCGTTTTCGCCGAAAACAATTTTGTTGTTTACGACCAACTCGTTAGCCACAAATCTGTTTCTAAGGTATTTGTTTTCAAGTTTATAAGTTGTATTGAGGATTTTGAATGCGTAGCATTGGAAGGGACCTTTTTCAAACGATTTTACATAATAATCGCCTGTAAGCAAATTGCAAATGGTATCGCAATCGGCTTTCACCTTTCGTTTGATGAGTTTGGGACCTACTGCATTGTTGTTCCAGAAAACGAGAGAGTCATTAATGAAAGCATAGATGCCGACATTGTGATTTTCATATTCCGTGAAATCGGTGGCGGTGGCCATTACGGACTCGATCTCGTTTTGTGCCTTTTTGACCGAGTGTTGCACTAGGCTGGCTGTAATTCTGGGTTGAGAAAGAAAATACGCCCCTGCTCCTGTAACAAGAAGCACGAGGAGTGCAAACCCCAAGATAATCCAGCCCCATGTTTTCCTTTTCGTATTCATTTTTCCACCGATTTAGCGATAAACCTTATAATCTTTTGATACCCTGTGTTTTACAAATCCTTCGTTTTAAGCCTCTTTTTAAGCGTTTCTCTTAGTTCTTTCTTATTTTGATCAAAAATCGTTCTAATGACCTAAAAACGGCCTTTATTTCAATTTTTTATTTTCTCTCAAAAATATACACCCTACTTGACCATTCATTTGACTTCCTTGCTTTGCAGTTTGAAATCATCCCTCTGAACGCGCCTCTTAACAGGGGTAATCTATGGTGTTTGAATGTTTCGCTCATATAGGAGATGTAGTAGGCATCCCATCCCAGTTTATCTGTGTTAACTAATTCTAATTCGCTGTTTTTGAATATTTTAACTATTGATTCCTTGCAAAAATGGTTCAGATGTCGTGGTACATCGTAGGCAGCCCAGTGAATGTTATAGAATTGTGAATCGTATGACTTAAAATTCGGAAGTGCCAGAACGAGTCTACCTTTAGGCTTTAGTATGCGCTCGATTTGATGGATTTCTTCTTTTAGGTCATCTACATGTTCCAAGACATGCCACATTGTGATTAAATCTTGGGATTGCGTTTCCAGATTTTGTAGGTCCTCTGGCTTTAATACTTTATGGTTCAGTCTCTTTTCTGCAATCTCTTTTGCCTCTTTTGATGGTTCTATGCCGATTGTTTCCCAACCTTGTTTATCCATAATACATAGAAAATCTCCTACCCCGCAGCCAATATCTAACACCTTTCCTTTTTGCATTCCTTTAGTTGCCAGATTGTATTTAGTTTTCAGGTTGATGCTTTTTACCGCCTCATAAAGCCTTGGAATCAACCCTTTCTTATTCTCTTGGTGGCTATAATATGCTTCTGATTTATAGTATTTGCCGATTTCTTCTTTGTTAGGTCTAGGTTCGGTATACAATAAACCGCATGATTTACATTCGTAGATTTGGAAGTCCTCTTGGGTCAGGAATTCATCCTTTAACCATAAGTGTATTTGTGCTTTTTCTGATCCGCACCATGGGCATTTGTAGTTCATTTCTTTTTGTGTTTCATGTGGAACAATTGTGCTATCTACCTAAAAATATGGCTAATACGTTTATATCAGCTGGCGAAATACCGCTAATTCTTGACGCTTGACCTAGTGTTTCCGGTTTGTAGCGGTTCAGTTTCTCGCGGCATTCGTATGATAGTGATTGAATAGTATGGTAGTCAAAATCGATGGGGAGTTTTATGTTCTCTAGTCGGTTTAGTTTATCTGCTAATTCATATTCTTTTTGTATGTAACTGTCGTATTTGATTTGTATTTCTGTCTCTTCGAGACATTCTTTTGTAAATCTATCTTGTGTTTTGTATTGTTCCAATGCAGGAACCGTTTCAATTATATCCGCTAGCTCGAGTTGTGGCCTCAGGAGTAAATAAGAAAGCCTCATCTTTTGGTCTATTCTGGAGCTTTCTTTTTGGTCTAGTAGACCATTAATCTCTTTAGGATAAACGTAAGTATCGTTCAAGAATTGTTTTATCTCTTCTACTTTCCGCAGTTTTTCCAGGTATTTTTGGTACCGTTCTTCCTTGGCCAACCCTAACTTATATGATAGTTCTGTGAGACGTGCATCGGCGTTGTCTTGTCTGAGTAGGATTCTATACTCTGCCCTACTCGTGAACATCCTATAGGGTTCATCAACGCCTTTTGTGACGAGATCGTCGATTAGTACACCTATATAAGCTTGTGTTCTCGAAAGAACCAGTGGCTGTTCATCTTTCAATGACAGTGTCGCATTGATACCCGCCATCATGCCTTGACAAGCGGCTTCCTCATAACCCGTTGTTCCGTTGATTTGCCCGGCAAAGTATAAGCCATGCACGAGTCTTGTTTCCAAGGAATGGTGTAGCTGCTCAGGTGGGAAATAATCGTATTCGATGGCATATCCAGGTCGGAAGATCTTTGCATTTTCGAAGCCTTCTATTTGTCGTAAGGCTTCATATTGGATATAATCCGGCAAGGAAGAACTAAAACCGTTGAGGTAGTATTCCTCGGTGGTCCAGCCTTCGGGCTCCACAAAGAGTTGATGGCTGTCTTTCCCTGCGAATCGTTCAATTTTATCTTCAATGCTGGGGCAATATCTGGGTCCTACACCTTGTATTCTGCCGTTAAACATGGGTGAGTATTTGAACCCTTTGCGCAGCGTTTCATGAACCTTTAACGATGTGTGTGCGATCCAACAACTCCTTTGCTTGCTGTTCTTAAACGGTTCTGTGTAGGAGAATCCGACCACTTCTTCATCTCCCTTTTGCTCGATGAGTTTGCTGAAATCGATGGTGCGGCCGTCGATACGAACTGGAGTGCCGGTCTTCAACCGCTTGGCTTCAAAGCCATACTCTTTGAGCTGCTCGGTGATGCCATGACTGGCCACCTCACCCATTCTGCCACCCGGAAAATGCTGTTCGCCGATATGTATTAAACCGTTCAAGAAGGTGCCATTGGTCAGGATAACGGCTTTACTCTGGATCTCCCCTCCCATCATGGTTTTTACGCCTTTCACTTGGTCGCCTTCGATCAATAGACCCGTTACGGTGTCCTGCCAGAAGTCGAGGTTGGGTGTCTTTTCCAGTAGGCTGCGCCACTCGGCAGAGAACATCATCTTGTCGCTTTGGCACCGTGGACTCCACATGGCGGGTCCTTTCGATTTGTTGAGCATCCTGAATTGGATCATGGTGCGGTCGCTGACAATGCCAGAATAGCCGCCCATGGCGTCGATTTCGCGGACGATTTGTCCTTTGGCGATACCGCCCATGGCGGGGTTGCACGACATGGAGGCAAACAGCCGCAGGTCCATGGTAACGAGCAGGACCTTACTGCCCATATTGGCCGCCGCCGCTGCCGCTTCGCATCCGGCGTGACCGGCGCCTACAACGATGATATCATATGGTTCAAAATACATGCTCTTTGTCAGTGTTTCACGGGAAACAATCCATATAAGTATTTGATAATCAATTAACTAAATAACAATTTCAGTGCTTCTTCCTCTTTTTCACGCATTTCTTTCTCCTCTTCATCCGTTAGGTCATCGAAACCTATAAGATGCAACACACCGTGAATGATGACACGATGTAATTCGCTCTCATAGCTGCGACCAAAGGTCACGGCGTTCTCCTTGATGCGGTCGATGCTGATGCAGAACTCGCTCGATAACACGCTTTCACAATCGGTCAGTGGGAAGGTGACGATGTCGGTATAGAAGTCGTGGCCAAGGCGCTCCCTGTTGATCTCCAGCAGTTTCTCGTCGCTGCAGAAATAATAATACAACTCCCCTACCGTCTTGCCGTAGCTTTCCACCACCTGGCTTATCCAAGCCTTGTCGCGTTGGGGTTCAACGGGCGGCATATCCACGTCCAATGTGCTGAATCTGATCATCTCAATGCGTGTTTTTCTTCAGGTAATATTCGTTGATCTTATCTTTGTAATAAGGTGCGTATTCGATGGGGTTGCTGCGCAGGAACTCTTGGTTTTTCTTGAGTGACTGCTCATAGAGATACTCGTCGATCTTACGTTCGAACTGCGAGCCTTTGTACTCGTTCGACTTGCGTTTCTCCTCTTGTTCACGTTTCTCCTGTGCCTTTTGCGACTCCAGCATGCGTGATTCGATGCGCTGGCTGCGTTCAATCATCTGCCGGTTGATCTTCTTGTTCACCAACTCCTCTTCCAACTTCTCCATGTCCTTGATGATTTCGTTGAGTCCGTCGTCGCCGATTTGTCCGTTTTCCTTCATTTCGTTGAGCATCTGCTGCATGCCTTGGCGCAGCATCTCCTGTTCGGCGGCCATGCGGGCAAACTCTTCACTCATGGAATTCGGTGTTTGTTGCCCCTGTTCCATCTGTTGCTGCATTTGCTTCAGTTGCTCGCTGAGTTGTTGTTGCAGCTGCTGCATCCTTTGCATGCTTTGTTGGCCTTGGCCTTGTTTGGGCATGGGACAGGCCATTGGCATGCCCATGGATTCCATGCTATTCTCCATGTTTTCCAACGACTCAGCCAGCATTAATGCCAGGTTGTTCATCGACATCATGGCGGTCTGTTGATGACGAATAGCCTGCGATAGCTTCAAGTCGTTGAGGTATTTCATGGCGTTTTCTGTCTGTGTTTCGATGGTATGCAGCTCATCGAAGACGAAATTCTGTACCATAGGCTGACGCATAGCCATGCTGCGCAAGGAGTCACGGACCATATTGAAGTTGTCGGCCACTTCCTTCTGATGGATGATCTTTTCGACCAACGAGGGGTCGTCAGTGCGCATACTACCAATCTCAGTCATTAGGTCTTCCTGCTCATGTGAAGCGTGTACCACGTTTTCGAGCAAAACGCGCATCAGGTGGGCGTCTTCGGCCATCTGTTGCATGCCTTGCATCTGCATTTGCATCATCATGTTGTTGGCCATCTGCTGCATCTTTTGGCCGGCATTCTGTTTCTTCTGCTGCGACTGTTGCTGCTGGCTGTTTTGCTCGTTCTGCATGGCATCTTGCAGGTCTTGGTCGATGCTCTCCTGCATCTCCTCGTCCTTTTGCATGTCGAAGGGCTGCTGCAGCTCTTGGTTCTTTTCCAGGAGTTGGTCGAGTTCGTCCATCATCTTGTCGAATTGCTCCTTGGCTTCCTCGGCCGATTTTTGCTCGTTCTCCTCCCCTGCTTTATTCTGGTTTTCAGCCTCTTGCTTCTGCAATTCCTCGCCAAGTTTGTCCAGTTTATTGGCCAAGTCGTTGAGGTCTTTTTCCATCTTCAGTTGCTCCAAAAGCGAGAGGTTGCGGTCGAGGAGCTCCTGCATCGACTGGTTGTTTTTCTTGATGTCCTTCATCATCTGCTGCATCTGCTCGCGCGGCATCTCTTCAAGCAACTTGTCGATTTGCTCCATCATCTTCTTCAGCTCTTCGGGGATTACCTCGTCGAAGAGTTTGTTGATCTGCTCCTGTTTCTTGATGAGGTCTTCATTGCCCAAGTCGTGCTCTTTCATGAAGTCCTCAAGTTTTTCCTGCTCCTCTTGCAATTTGTTCCATTCATCTTGGATCTTTTGCTGTTTTTCAAGCAGGTCTTTCATCTTCTCCTTGTCCGACCAATCCAAGTCTTTCTTCTGGATGAGGTCTTGCAGCATCTTTTCGATTTCGTCTTGCAGTTTGTCAGCCTCTTGCGACTTCTCTTGCAGGCGTTCCATGATGTCTTCCGACTGCTGGTCGGCGATGCTGTCCAAAGCCGCTTCCGAAGGCTTGTAATAGGAGAAGGTCTCCGACCGCTTCGACTTGGGTCCGTGGAATCCGTCGTTGTCCCACACCACAAAATAGACTTCCATGTTTTGTCCTGGCATGATGCCAAGATCGTCCATGTTGAACTGATAGAAGAATGAACTGCGGGTCTGCTTGGTATCCAAAGGCACCGTCTTGACAATGTTCTTTTCTATGGGTTCCTTGACGATGCAGTTGAAGGTGAGCTTGCTGAAGCCATAGTCGTCGGTGACGAGGCCTGAGAAATAAACATCGTCAGAGAGCTGTTCGTCGAACGACTCCACACGGATATCAGGATAAGCATCGGGAATGACGTCAACAGAGAAGGGTAGGGGCTCTATGTTTTGGTTCCAGGTGTTCTGCACTTGTACCTCGAACTTGGTGTTTTGTGCCGCGACAAACTGATAGGCAAAAACATCGTCATTGGCCGTCAGGTCAGTAGTGAGAGAGTCGCGGGTGACGGACATCTGCTCGGTGTCGCGTGTGGTAAAGCTGAAGGTGAGGCTGGTGCCTTGCGGGACGATGAGTCGTGTCTTGGCATCCAGGGTCTCGTTGGTGCGGTGGATATAGGAAGGATAACGTAACTCGCAACGGTAGGAGAGTAGGGTAGGGTTGGGGTGTACAGTGATATGCAGGGGACGGCTGGTGTACTCGCCACCAATGACATTAAAGGTCAAATCGTTGAACAGGTTCTTGAACGTGTAACTGAAATCGTTGGCCGAGCCTTTGGTCATCAGTTGTTGCCCCAATTCACTTTTCACATAAAAAGCATCGGGGATGCGATCGCCCGTGACGTGTATGTTGAACTTCACCTCCTTACCTTGTGTGGTCTCAATGTCGTCCTGTTCAATTTCCACTTGGTAGGGTAGGGGCTTCTCGAAATGTTGCTCGTAGTTGACGATGCGCTGTGTGGGTTGCACGGCAAACGACGGCAAAAACACCATCAAGGCGATTAATAAAAGGAGCGAACCGAAAAAGATGCCAAGATATTTCAAGTTGCCACGCAGGTCGACAGCATCGGAGAACCGGATAGGGGAGAGGCGGGCACTACGCTGCTCGATGGTGGCTGCCAAGAGGGCATTGTCGGCATCGGAGGCCGCTTGGTTGCTCAACTGTATGGTATTCAGTAGCTTATCCTTGATTTCAGGGAAGAACTTGCCGATCATCACCGAGGCTTGTTCCACCGACATCTTCTTTCGGAAACGGATGAGGTTGACGAGTGGGATGAGGAAATGGTACACCAAAACAAAAGCGCTACCTGCCAGCAAAAACAGGAAGAGCACAAAGCGGCCTTTGGGTGGAAACCAAGAGAAATATTCCAACCCATTGATGAGCAGATAGAAGACAATCCACAACACGGCACCCACCAACACGCCTTGTATCAGGCGGTTGAGGTAGTACTTCCGCGTGAAGCCCTCAATTTTCTCTATCAATTTGTTTGGTGCAGACATATCCAAAATAGAATAACTTGCAAAGATAGGGAATTTCCGCGAAAGAGAAGGAATTATAGTCGCTTTTGGGCAATAAAAAAAGAGTTTCTGAACGAAACTCTTTTGCTGGAGCCACATGTCGGACTCGAACCAACGACCTACGCATTACGAATGCGTTGCTCTACCAACTGAGCTAAAGTGGCCTCACATAAGCGGGTGCAAAAATAGGAATAATTCACGAAACGAAACGCATTTTTTGAAAAAAATGTGGTTTTATCGGATTGCTTCGCAAGAAATCAAAAAACATCTATGTAAAAAACTGTTGAAAATCAATAATATAGAAAATATTTACCGAAAAACACAATAATTAAACTAATTTTTTAGTTGTATATTCAAAAAGTTATCTATATTTGCAGCGTCAAGACCAACAAAGATGGCTATCAAACGACACATAGTATTATTAATGGTGATGGGAATATTCACCTCGTGCGCGACCCAACGAGTCAAGTATGTGACTTATGTTCCTGATTCGGTGACTGTGTTTGAAGTCGTTAGGGCCGAAGTATACGATCTTGACATTCCCAAAGACAATAAGATCGAGGTGCTCTCGCTGACCAACTGCGGTCTTGATCGTATTCCATCGAGCATCAAGCATTGCAAGCATCTGCAAAGACTGAATCTGGAGGGCAACCATATCAAACACATTCCCAGATGGCTCAGTTCGCTTGATAGTCTCGAAGAAATCAACTTGAATTTCAACAAACTGAACTTGAAAAGGCGGGATATACGCCGCCTGTCGAAAGTCGAAGACGTCTTGATGGCGGGCAATGGCATCAAGAAGCTCCCTGACAATATGGGTGTGCTGCGTTGCGAAAGCCTGAACCTGTCAAAGAACCAACTCAGCGCCTTACCCAAGTCGTTTGCCGAGATGAAACAAGCCAGATACTTGATTTTCTATGAGAACAAGTTTGAAGCTATTCCAGAGGTCCTGGCGGGTTTCAACGACCTGAAACATTTGGATTTCTATAAGAATAAGATTACTGAAATCCCTGATTTCATTGGCGACATGGACAACCTGCAGCAACTCTTCCTTTCGTTCAACAAAATTGAGGAGATTCCCGACACATTGCGCAACCTGAAACGCTTGAAGTATTTCTATATTCACCACAACGAGTTGCATTTCATTCCAGAGTGGATCACGGAGATGGATTCCATCGAACGCTTTGGTGTGGGATTCAATCACCTGCTGGAGTTGCCCGATTTGTCGAAGATGAAAGCACTTTACGAGTTCGACGCCGAACATAACCTATTGGAGCGCTTCCCGTGGGAACTTGTGGAAAAACCAGAGATGGGAACCCTTATCTTACGTGACAATGATTTCATACTTACTGATCAAGAAATAATGAGATTAGAGAAAAAGAAAAAACAAATAAACCTTGTATACTAATTAATAAAAGATATTGAAAATGAAAGAATTAACCAAAGGAGAGGAACAAGTGATGCAAGTCATCTGGAGTATCGGTCAGGGCTTCGCCAACGAGATTATGGCGGCCTTCCCCGAACCCAAGCCGGCCTACAACACCGTGCTGACCGTCATCAAGATCTTGGAAAACAAAGGCTTCGTGAAGCACGAGACCTTTTGTCGCGCCAACCGCTACTCAGCGGCCATCAGCAAGGAGGAATACTCACAGCGCTATCTCGGCAGCGTGGTGGAACGCTATTTCAACAATTCTTATCTAGACCTCGTTTCGGCCTTCGCCAAAAAGGAGAACTTCAGCCTCGAAGAGCTGGAAGCCCTGAAAAAAGTAATCGACGAAGCCATAACCGAAGAAAAGAAATAAGCCATGAAAACTCAAGAATTAATCATCGGTCATCTGCTGCCTATCGCGGCCACCGTTGCGGTGCTTTGGTTGGTGTATCGCTTTTTGTTCCGCAACAGCAACCGCCTGCATTTCAACCGCTTCTTTCTGCTGACGAGTATGTTGTTGGCCTTAGCCATGCCGTTGCTCGGTCTGCTCTCTGGAATTGAAGTGCCACAAATGGCGACCTTGAAACAACAGCTTTTTAACGGCATCATGCTCAATGAGGTCATCGTCACGCCCGATGGCCAGCCCGTCTTGCCTGAAGTGACGGTGACCACCAATGCCACGCCTTCGCGTTTCAGTGTGTGGCAAGTTATTGGCGGCATTTATCTATTAGGTGTCAGTGTGATGACGCTGTTGTTCCTCATCAAGTTGGGGAGACTTGTGGTGCTTATCATCCGTTCGCCGAAACGCAAAATGGATGGTTGTACGGCAGTGTTCACAGGCAAGGAACAAGGCTCGTTCTCCTTCTTCCGTTATGCCTTCTTTCCCAACGAAAACGTGGACCCCGACATCATGCGGCACGAAATGAGCCACATAGAGCACCACCATTCGTGGGACATCCTTTTCGCTGAGGTGATGATGATCCTGCAATGGTTTAACCCCTTCATCTATCTGTACAAAAAGGAGTTGCAGAGCCTTCACGAATACCAAGCCGACCGCGACGTGGTGGCCACCGGCGTTGACAAAAAGAACTACATGATGCTGATCCTGCAGCAGTGCACGGCTGTCGACTTCAGCGGAATGAGCAATAACTTCAGTTTAATCCTTACCAAAAAAAGAATCAAGATGATTACAAAGAATGAAAAGGCCAAGGGCCTCTGGTGGAGGCTCTTGGCCACATTGCCGGTGTTAGCTATCCTAATGATTGCCAACACGAAAGTGACGGCACAGGATGCTTCGACAAAACTCAGCAACCAAGCCGTCGACAAGCCCATTACTGTTGAAATGGGTCAGTTCGAAATCTTTGATGATGACGGCACTCCAATGCAATTGAAAGACACACTCATTTATTCCGATGACGGTTCCTATGTCAAGTTCGAGACTTCGGATGGTTTCCAACCTGAGACCGGTGAGCCATGCAAAAAACTGACCGTCACCTCTTACGATGCTGACGGAAACCAGCGAAACAATTTCTTCATCACGGAAACGGAAAGAAGAGGCGATACGTCTACCTATACCATCGAGCCGTTCACCCTCTCCGTACATCTTTTTGAACAACTGTTTGACTTAGCCACATACGAAGAAGACACTGTCTATCAAATTGTTGAACAAATGCCTCAATATACAGGGGGTGAGGAAGCCATGATGAAGTATGTGGCAGAAAATATCAAATATCCCCAAGCAGCAAAGGATAAGAATATAGGAGGCCGCGTGTTTGTCAGCTTCGTCATCGAGAAAGACGGTAGCGTCAATGAAGTGAAAGTGATGCGTGGTATTGGTGGTGGCTGCGACGAGGAGGCTGTCCGTGTCATCAAAGGCATGCCGAAATGGAAGCCTGGCATACAAAAGGGCAAGCCAGTCCGCGTGAGTTACATGATGCCCCTCAACTTTAAGTTATCGGATGACCAACCTACGAAGCCTGCCCAACAAACTGACGCAAACAAACCAAATATGAAGCCCGACAAAAACGGTGTCTATCAGATTTGTGAACAAATGCCCGAGTTTCCCGGCGGCGTCGAAGCTTTGATGGACTTTGTAGCCAAAAACGTTGTGTATCCGCAAGAGGCCATGGACAAGGAAATCTCAGGCCGTGTATATGTGAGTTTTGTGATTGAGAAAGACGGCAGCGTTAATGAAGTCAAGGTTATGAAAGGCATTGGAGGAGGTTGTGACGACGAGGCTGTCCGCGTCATCAAAGCCATGCCGAAATGGAAGCCTGGCAAACAAGATGGCAAGCCCGTTCGTGTGAGTTACATGATGCCAATCGTTTTTAAACTGCAATAAACAATTGTCGGTTTATAGACTATCGTACTACGGCAGCCGCATAATGGGAATCCCCGATGCGGCTGCCGTTTTTGGTATCCTGCGATGTTTCGTATCGTGTAACAAAAAAGTAGCAGAATTATAGATAATGTTTGCTTCAGATGTGTAGTTTTGCAGCCGCTATAAACAATCTATTTTTAAACAAAATCACTAAGGTTAAAAACAACAACATGAGAACTAAGTTTTATTTCTTTATCACCGGCCTGCTGTTGTCAGTATGTGCCACTAGTTTTGGACAGGAGATTGTCAGCGAGTTCAGTCTCCAAAACGGAAAATTGTATTCAAACACCGACATTATGGAGTGTTCAGACGGCACACTCCTGACAGGTATTGCTTATTATAGTAACGATTACAATGAAAATGGATTACTTGTGTGCAAAACATCACCAGAAGACCAACTGATTGATTCCATGGCCTTCGACTATGGAACCCTTTTCAGCATCAATGGAGCCACAGACCGCTTTGTCATTTCTAGTTTCCGTTTGGAAGATGCCGACAGCACGGAGTTTTTCCAGATGACTTTTTTGGATGCTAACCTCAACATCACCGAAACAGTCAGCATCCCCATCTTCAGCGGCGTTGACCCACAACGGCTCGCTATCGACGAGCTGATCCTCACCCCAGAAGATGACTTCATCGTTTCCTATTGGACAGACCTTGTGAATCATAGCTATTGGACAAAAGCCGGGGTGTTCCACATGATGCGCATTCGTCTTGATGGCACCATAGTCGCCGAAAGCGAAACCGACCGAATGCTTTCTCCTAACTGGAGCAACGGACACCCCACCGATAGTTCCCTGACTTATTATAGCCAAGGTTTCGGGATCCTCGAAGAATCACCCCGTGTTTATTATAAAATAGGCGGTTACATTGGAACCAACAGCAATCACCCCTGGCCTCTCATTGCCTATTCCTTCGATGAGAATCTCGTCCTGACCGATACCATTCTATACAAATACTTGGACGAAAGCACCTATTTTGATTGGGTAGGCCACGAACACTTTGTTCCTTTCGAAAAGAATACATCCAAGACCTATCTCATGGCCGCCCAAATTCATCACCCCGACGGTGTTTATAAGGCTTCTATGGTCAAATACGACACAGAAAACAATCCGCTGATTATCAAAAGTGTCGAGACTTCGACCACCACGGGAAGCCCCATCAAGACCCTCGTAATTGACGAAAATACCGTATACCATGCCTATCAAATACATCAAGGATACTACAACACTTCTGTCGGTTTGGTTCGTTTAGACAACGGTTTAAACAACTTATGGGGCATCACACTGTCTGGTGGACAATCCAACTATGCCTATGGTCAATGTCTAAAGTCATTGCAAAACGGTGATATTGCCATAGCCTTCTTTACTAGTTATGGGAACAGTGGCGACAACTTCCACTTATACATCATCCACGACAGTTACGACAACACCCAGGAAATGATGGGTGGTAAGAAGCCTTTCACTCTCAACCCCAATCCTGTGAAAGACCAGGTCAACCTCGTTTTTGATGAAAATGCCAAGCCGGCAAGGTTGGACCTTTTCGACCTTGAGGGCGGAATGGTAGGCACCAAACACAGCAAATTGGAAAGCTACGACATGAGTGCGCTGCCTTCAGGCGTCTATATGCTGAGCGTCACCATGAAAAACGGGACCACTTATTTTGAGAAAGTGATCAAGAACTAAAGGGCTTATACCTATTCGATCATCAACTGTTCCCAGCGAATCTTAGGCACAAACTGAACGCCGTTTTCATCGCGGTAATAGGCCAGTTTTTCGTTGGCATCCACACTTTGTAGTTTAATCTTCTCGTTGCCTTTGCCGATAGCCAAAATCAAAAGCGGCTCGTAGGGTAGATTGAAGGCCTCGGTAATCTTTGCTTTGTTGAAGGCACCTATCATGATGCCATTAAGGCCCATTTCAGTGGCTTTCAGCAACATGCTTTGTGCTGCAATACCCAGGTCGATGTCCACAAACTTGTTTTCAGGAATGGTGCTGCAAATGATGATGAAAGCTTCAGGTTCCGTGCCGGGGAAGGGAAGGTGCAGTTCGGGCAGCAATCCGCCGAGTTTCATGTTTTGCACGATGATTTCGGCCCCCTTTTCTTTGGTCACCAACTTGAAGCGAAGCACTTGTTGGTTTTTCGCCGAGGCAATCTTTGTGTTCACTGCCACGATGCGTTCCAGCATGTCGCGCTTCACCTCAAAGCTTTGGTCATAACCGCGATAACTGCGGTTTTTCTCCATGAGGGTTTCAATCGAGGTGTGCTTTACCACAGTCTTCTTGGCACCCTTGCCAAAGACCTCTTCATAGCGTTTTTCCAAATATCCGTCGGCCATGGTTTTGTGTATATTTCACTAGTCTCGGGTTATTTCGCAAGGTATGGATACTTTTTCCTGATGTTTTCGGCCAGGAACTGCGCCACGAGATCGGTGGAGAGCTGGGAGACGTTGAACACAAAGTCGTAATTGCGGGCATCATAACGCGACACGTGGGTGACGGTTTTTGTATAGTTTTCACGAGCATCGTCGATTTTATCGATACGCTTGCTGGCAGTTTCTTCGTCTAAAGCATAGTTCTCCATCACGCGTTTCACACGGGTCTTCTTGTCGGCAATGAAGAAAATCTTTATGGCATTTGGGTGGTCTTTGAAGATGTGGAATCCTGAACGGCCAATAATGATACATGACTCCTGCTCCGCTAAGTCGCGAAGAATTTGTGTTTCGGCAAGATAAATCTGTTGCGAGGTCACTTCTTTGTCTTCCTGAGCGGTGTATCCACCCCGACCAACCGCACCAAATTGTTGGTAGAACCTGCAGAAATCGCTCCACCAGCTGGTCTTTGTGGCTTTGATACGCTGCATCTCCTCAACGGTCAGGTTGAATTTTGAGGTCAAGGTATCGAGAATAGCCTTGTCGTAAACATTGATGCCAAGCAACTCGCCGAGCTTGTAGGCGATTTCCTTGCCACCCGAACCGAATTCTCGGTTGATGGCGATAACAAATTTCGGATTTTCCATCGTTGTAGGTATTGAAGGTACAAAAGTACAAAAATAGAATGAAATTCAACTACTTTTTGTAATTTTGCGGCATGAAAAAGCGATTGTTGCAAATCGGCTCCCTTTTAATGGCCCTTGTGGTACTGTTCATCTCTGTAGGATGGGATGTGAAGTTCCACTATTGCACCGAAGACCATTACATGATGGGCAGTTTCGGCGATGCTGCCGCGGATTGTGTGCATTGTTTGGGACACGATCATGAACATGAAATGGAAGCCTCTTTGCCGCTCGATGTTGTGCATTTCAATGCCAAATGTTGCTGTGACGACTTCGACAGTAAGGTACAATTCACCGACAACTTCGTTTTTTCGCCTGACAAACACTTGATTGTCAACCTGCAATCCATCATCCTGCCTCATCTCGACTTAACCGATTTGTGTCATCAGGTTCAAGTGGTTTTCAACCCATTATTTCAGAGGAAGACACTCAAGTTTCTTTCTGGTCGAGAGCGGATTGTGTTTATTTCTTCGCTGAAGCTTAATCCTTTGGTTTTCTGATAAGACCCGATGAGATTCCCCTTGGGGAATGGAGTTATGCATTATGTATACTGCGGCGGTTGATAATGTAACCAATAGGTAACAAGTTTTTCCGCCGCGGTTAACAAATCAAACACTACTCCATTCCCGCAGGGAATCTCAACAACACACCAAATCATAAAACATAATTTTATAATCCAATGAAAACCAAACAACTCACCCTAATAACCTTATTATTATTCGCCTTTGCCACAAGTACTTTCGCCCAAGGCTTTATCGAAGGCACGGTATATGAAGAGGCCGAAAACGGTCAACGCACGCCACTGCCAGGCGTGAATGTGTATTGGAAAATCGTCAACGAAGGCACGGTGACCGACGCTAACGGACACTACAAGATCCCGCTACATGAGCGCATCGGCTGCCTTGTGTTCAGTTGTGTCAGTTATGAGAACGACACCATCCACCACATGATGGAGCCAGTGCACTATGACCATGTATTCAAGGCCGTCCATATGCTGAACGAGGTGGAGATTGCAGCTCGACAAAAAGCCTCTTTCATCAACCCAATCAAAGCCATCGCTGTGCAGGAAATCACTTCCGAAAACCTGAAGCGTGCCGCCTGTTGTACTCTTGCAGGCAGTTTCGAGAACAATGCCTCGGTGGATGTTGCCTATAGTGACGCCGTCACGGGCGCCAAACAGATCCAATTGCTTGGATTGAGCGGCATTTACACTCAGATGATGACCGAAATCATCCCCAATTTCCGTGGATTGGCCTCGACATTCGGCTTGAATTATGTGCCTGGTAACTGGATGAATGGCATACAGATCTCCAAAGGAACATCTTCTGTAAGAAACGGTTACGAATCCATTACGGGACAAATCAATGTGGACTACAAAGAGCCAATGCCCGACAAGAGCGAGAAAGTGTTTGTCAACCTCTATGGCAACTCGATGTTGATGACGGACTTGAACTTCAACGGTCGCGTAAAAGTGGGAAAGAACGATGGCATTATGTTATTCGGCCATGTGAGTCACAGCCACATGAAAATGGATGAAAACGCTGACTCGTTTCTTGACGATCCGATGACCACACAATACAATGTCTTCCTACGTTATAGTCACCCCCATACGGGACGTTTCGGTTGTAAGTTAGGCCTCAAGGCTTTGAAAGAAACCCGACTTGGCGGACAAATGGACTTCGATCCGGAGCATCGCCTTGACGAAGGCTACAATCTGTATGGCATTGGCATCAATACGGAGCGTTATGAGGCTTTTGCCAAAGGGGGCTACCACTTCAATCGCAAAGACACCAGTCTCGGCACGCAGCATCAGGTGACTTACCACAAGATGGACTCCTACTATGGTCTGACCGACTACAATGCCAACCAACTCTCTTACTATGGCAATCTGTTGTTTGACTCCTACCTCGTGAATGACCATCACGCTTATTCCATAGGTGCCAGTTATACCTACGACAAATATGATGAACATTTAAACGACAGCACTTTCCAACGTGTCGAACAAGTCCCGGGAGCCTTTGTGGAATACAATTTCACTGACGACCACCATTGGAACATCATCGCTGGCTTCCGTGCCGACTATAACACCTATTACCAAAAGATGCTTTACACGCCCCGTCTGCATGTGAGGTTCAAAACTCACGATGAATTTGCCGTCCGCCTTTCAGCAGGAAAGGGTTATCGTTCCCCCAACATCTTGGCTGAAAACTCCACCATGTTGGCTTCATCGAGGATGATTCGTTTCATTGACACGCCCAAGATGGAAGAGGCCTGGAACTATGGCATCAACCTTACCAAAGGCATCGACATCGGCTGGCGTGAGATTGTCCTCCAAGCCGACTTCTACCGCACCGACTTCGTCAACCAAATCGTCCTCGACCGCGATGCCGACGCCCAC
The DNA here is from genome assembly GCA_902786745.1 of uncultured Bacteroidia bacterium. Taxonomy (GTDB): domain Bacteria; phylum Bacteroidota; class Bacteroidia; order Bacteroidales; family F082; genus Limimorpha. The sequence goes on along the minus strand of CADADR010000001.1, from coordinate 201,291 downwards.
CAGATACGCATCTACAACCTCAACGGCAAGTCGTATTCCAACAGCGCCCAAATCGAGGCCAACTGCGAGATCTTCAAGGACTTCGACCTGACCTTGGCCTTCCGCTACAACGACGTGAAGATGACCATCAACGACACACTGCGCGAGAAGCCTTTCGTCAACCGCTACAAGGGCTTGGTTTCGATGTCGTACGCCCCCGGCACTTGGCAATTCGACTTCACGACGCAATTCAACGGCGACAGCCGCGTGCCCGACTTGAGTGGCAACGCCACTGCCGTGGCCAACGGTCAGAACATAGAGCGCTCGCCTTTCTATGTCATCATGAATGCGCAGGTCACAAAGAAGTTGGGCAAATGCTGGGAACTCTATGTCGGTGGCGAGAACCTGACCAACTACAAACAAGACCATCCCATCATCTCGGCCGACAATCCGAACAGCGAAGACTTCGACGCTTCGATGGTCTGGGGACCGCTTTCTGGTATCCGTGCTTATTTGGGCGTTCGCTTCCAAATCAAATAAAAACTGTATTTTTGCAGTTCTAAATATGATGACAATGAAGAAAACCCTTTTGATATTTGCCGCCGCACTGATCATGGCTTCATGCGGCCAGAATGACAACAAGGAACAAGCACAAACCCAGCCCGAGCAAGCGAACAAGGACGTACCGATGGGCGTCCCCGTTGCTCCCATGCAACAAATCCAAGTACAAGAAAAGGGTGGGGCTAATCCTAACGTTTTGGGTGATCCAAACGGTCCTGTCCTGAAACTGGAAGAAGGCATGCCGCTCGATTTCAGCCAGCTTCAAGGCGAAAAGATGTCGGTTGGTGACCAGGTGGCTTCGCAGATCGACAGCATCCGCTACAGGGCTGAGCAGGGCAACGCCAAGTTCCAATATGTATATGGTGTGTGTTACGAAAAAGGTTGGGGTGTGGAGCAAGATGCAAAAGAGGCTTTGGCTTGGTATAGAAAAGCCGCGGCTCAGGAGTACGGTCCTGCCTACAACTTCATAGGCAACTACTATCGTATGGGCACCGTCGTGGCCGCCGATCCCCAACAGGCTTTAGAGTGGTATCAAAAAGGCGCTCAGGTCAAGGACGACCAGGCTATGCTCAACCTCGGCAACTGCTATTTCTACGGCATGGGCGTGGAGAAAGACGAAAAGGAGGCCTTGAAGTGGTGGAAAGACGCCGCTGATGCTGGCAACATTTATGCCATCTCACAGATGGGCGACTGTTACTATTTCGGTGTGGGAACAGAGAAAGACATGGCCAAGGCCGTGGAGTATTACACCCAAGCCGCCGACCATAACATCGCCAATGCACAATACCGTCTCGGCCTGTTGTATTACTCTGGTAACGGCGTGAAGCAAGACCAAACCTATGCCAAGCTGCTCATGCAAAAAGCCCGCGACGGCGGCATGACCGAGGCCAAGGATTTCTTGGAGAAAAACTTCAATAAATAAAAAAGAAAGCCGCAAACTTGCGGCTTTCTTCGTTTTAATCGAGTTGCCATTATGCTTTCGTCAAGGCCGCAGCGCCAAGGATGGCCGCGTCGTTGTCGGGCAGTTCAGAGACACGAATATCCACAGTGTCCTTGAAGATAAAGCAGAGATGCTCTTCGAACGACTTGCGAGCGGGTTCGAGCAATACGTCGCCTGCCTTCACCGGGCCACCAAACAGGAAGATGGCCTCAGGACCACTGAAAGTGACGGCGTTGGCCATGGCGATGCCCAACAGATAGCCTGTCTTCTCAAACACCTTGATGGCTAAGGGATCACCGTATTTGGCGGCGTCGCCCACCATCTTGCTGGTGAGCTCCTCGGGAGCGACCTTGCGGAGTGCACCGTCATATTCAGGCATGTTTTCCATCATCTCCAAAGCCGTGCGGCAGATGCCAGAGGCTGAGCAGTAAGTCTCCAAACAACCCTTGTTGCCGCAGCCGCATTGACGTCCTTCGGGGATCAGTATGGCGTGGCCCAACTCGCCTGCACCGCCAGTCTTGCCCAACACCAGTTTGCCGTCGACCACCACGCCACTGCCTACGCCCGTGCCGAGAGTGAACATGATGAAATGCTTCATGTCTTTGGCACCGCCGTAAACGAGCTCGCCATAGGCTGCAGCGTTGGCGTCGTTGGAAACCACTACCGGCACGTCGATGTACGATTTGGTCATACGCACCAAGTCAATCACGCCCTTGAAATTCAGGTTGGAGGCGTTCTCGATGCAACCCGTATAGTAGTTGCCCACGGGTGCGGCAATGCCGATGCCGTCGATGGCTTCGATGTTGTTTTCCTGCATCAGTAGTTTGATCTGTTCGCAGAAGTCGGACACGTAGATGTCGGCATCGAAATACTTGTTGGTTGGGATGTTCTTTTTGGCCATCACATGGCCGTCGTCGCGCACCAGCCCAATGTCGGTGTTGGTGCCGCCAATGTCGATTCCTATGGAGTAAGTGTTCATGATAAGGTCGGTTTTTGAAGTGGCTAAAATACGGTTTTTTGTTTTACCTTCCAGAAAAAATGAAAACAAGAGAAAAAAATCGGCATAAAAATGCTACTTTTGTAGGTCAAAAACCTATACGCATGAAAAGATGTTTTCCCTTCCTGATGGCTTTGTTGTTGCTGGCCGCTTGCCAGAAGAAAGAAGCCGACCTGACCACCACTTTCGAGAAGTCAGGCTTTTTAGAGACAGACAGTTACGAAGGCACGATTAGTTTCGCCAAACAGCTGGCCAAGCAATTTGACGAAGTGCATTACCAAACCATTGGGCAGACCGCCCAAGGACGTGACATACCCCTGTTGATAGTAGATGAAAAAGGATACACTAACCCGAAGAAGATCCGTCGGAGCGGAAAGAACATCATTTTGGTGGAATCGTGCATACATCCCGGTGAGCCCAATGGCAAGGATGCCATGTTTCTCCTTGTCCGCAATATGTTGAACGGTAGAGAACATCGTGACCTTTTGGACGATTTCTCTTTCATCTTCCTCCCGGTGTTGAGTCCTGACGGACTGGCCAACTTCTCGCCTTACAACCGCATCAACCAGAACGGTCCGAAGCAGATGGGCTGGCGCGTGAATAGCCAAGGCCTGAACCTCAACCGCGATTTTACCAAACTCGACTCGCCCGAGCTGAGGGCCTTTACTGCTTTGTTCAACAAGTGGCAGCCCGACCTGTTTTTCGACACCCATGCCACCGATGGCGCCGATTACCAATACGTAACCACTTATTCTGTAGAGAATTTCGGCAACTACGATCCTTCGATAACCGCTTGGCTGAGCGAGGTATGGGAACCCAAGATCGGTCCTGCCATGATGCGCTATGGCATGCCTATCACACGCTATATCGAGTTCCAACCCTGGGGCGACCCTACGGCATCGCTTTATGACGAGAGCTTTTCGGCTATGTTCTCAGAGGCTTATACCACAGCGCGAAACTGCCCCGGCATCTTGCTGGAGACGCACATGCTGAAACCCTACAGAGACCGCGTGCTGTCGACTTACAACATGATTGTGGAGACGCTGAGAATCATTCGTGACGATAAGGATGGTTTCAACAAAGCATTGACCCAAGCCAAGAAAAACGACTTGACCCTCAAGGAGATACCCATCAACATGCAACCCGAGTTGAACGACACGATTTGGGAAAACTTCATGGGTTATCATTTCGATACGGTGCAGAGCGACCTTACCGGCAGTTGGTATTATGCCTACGATACGACGCGCCCTGAAACACGCAAAGTCCGTCGGGTGCTTTCCACGCGACCCGAGAAGACCCTGTCGGTGCCCAAGGAATACATTATCCCAGCGCAGTATAGTGAGGTCATAGACATCGTCAAGGCACATGGTTTTGAAATGAATCTGTTGAAGAGCGAAAAGACCTTGACCGTCAACACCTACCGTTTCAGCAACGTGTCGTTTATGCCCCGTCCCTCCGAAGGACGTTGCCGTGTGGCCCATGCCGACGCCGAGGAGATCACCAAGGAAGTCACCTTCCCAAAAGGCTCAGCTGTGGTGAAGACCTCGCAAAACGGTGTCCGTCTGCTGATGAACCTGTTGGAACCCGAGATGCAAGGCTCGTTGTTTGAGTGGGGTTTCTTCAGCCATGTGTTGCAACGCGTGGAGTATTTCGAAATCTATAAGATGGAGCCTATGGCCAAGGCCATGCTCGCCGCCGATCCCTTCCTCGAAGAGCAGTTCAACGCTTGGAAAGCCTCCTTCCCGAAAGGCCAGCAGCCCTCGCAATACGAGGTCATGAACTGGTTCTATGAACGCTCGCCCTATTGCGATAAGAATTATCTGGTCTATCCTATAGGAATGGTGAGATAAAAAGTGGCGAAAAACCTGTTTTGAAGCAAAATACAAATCGATGAAAACCAAACGAACCTTCCTTGCCATTTCCATCCCCTGTGGCACAGAATTTCCTGCATTGGTGGAAAGACTGAAGAAAAACCTTCAGCATGAGCATTATATCAACTATGTGAAGACCAATCAGATCCACCTGACGTTGAAGTTCTTGGGCGAGACCCCCGAAGACGACATTCCTGCCATTGTCGAGGCCTGCAAGAAAGTGGCCAAAAACCACAAGCCTTTTACGATGGACTTCGACCGCACGGGACTCTTCGGTAGCAACCATGTGCCGCGTGTGCTTTGGCTTGGCATGAATGACCAACCCAAGGCTTTGTTCGACCTTGAGGCCGACCTTTTGGATGCTTTCGACGACTTGGGCTATCTTCGCGACCGACAGAACTTTGTACCGCATCTCACCGTGTGCCGCATCAAACAACTTGTTGACAAACAGTTCTTTATGCAGATTTATAACAGCATCGAGCAGAAGCCTTATCTCCATGCCGATGTGAAGGAACTGATCTATTTCCAGAGTTTTCTGCAGCCCACGGGACCTTTTTATAAGGTTCTCAACAAGATACCGCTGGGATGATTTGGCACTAAATTTGCCGTAAAACGCCCTGTGCAACGAAAAAAAGCACTACTTTTGCAATTTATTTGCATTATCTGGAGTTATAGAGAAAAATTCGATAAAAAATGAAAAGTAAAATCACAACCGTCATGATGGTTCTTCTGGCCGCTTTCATCACGCTGGGAGGTACCACCAGTTGCAAGAGCAAGAAGAGACTTGCCCGTGAAGCCGCTGAGGCCGAGTACAAATCAAGAGTTGAACAAGCCGTGAAGGACCTGAACGCCATCCTCGACGACGAGACCCTTTGGAGCCTCGAAGAGAAGGAAGCCCGTGTACAGACCATCAAGGACTGGAACTTGCAGAACGCCGAAGTCGACGACCTGCTCTTCCAGGTGGAGAAGAAACTCGCCCGTGAGCGCGCCCAGAAAGACGAAGAGGAGCGTCGCGCCGCCGAAGAACGCGAAAAAGCCAATGCCGCCGATGTTGTACTTGGACGTAATTTCAACAACATAGCCCATGCCAGCAGCGTCTCTCAGGCCAACCGCATCATCAACGAGACCCTGGATATGTTTGAGTCGCCCAATGTGCCTGTGCTCATCATCATCAAGCAGAACGCGGGCTTCAACGACTACGATCGTCCGACCACCATCGAGCAGTACCTCAACTATGTGAAGGACCAAAAGAAGGCCACGGAGAAGGTGCACGAAATCAAATACAACAACAGCGGAAAGATTAACGAAATAGAACTGATAAAGAGATGAAAAAGATCATTGCCACATTAGTGATTGCCTTGTGCGTTGTGGGTAGCGCCATGGCACAGGACGAACTGAGTTTCGAACGTAAGCAGGCCATCGATAGCCTTGCCTTGGAGAAGGTGAGAGACCTGAGCAAATACATCAAAATCGTCGGATCGAAGGAAACGCCTTTCAGCGAGGCCAACCGCGTCATCGACCGCGCCGAGGAACTCTTTATGAACGATGCCGAGATTGGCGTTTCTTCGCTGGGTTCCAACAAGATCACCTACTACCGTGTCCGCAAGTACATGGAACACCTGATGCGCCTCAACTACGACCGCGTCGAGATCGAGTGGTACAACATCGAGTATGTCAGCGACCTTCAGCGTCAGCCCGACGGCACCTATGTGGGCGTCATCACCATCTTCCAGACCTTCAGAGGCTATGACAAGGAAGGTAACCTGGCTTACAAAGACACCACCAAGAAAGACATCACCGTCTATGTGAAGCGCAAAGAGACCCAGATTGGTGGCCGCACCATCGGTTTCTGGGACGTGTTGCTCGGCGACATGCGCGTCAAGGAAACGACGAATAGATGAGAATTGTAAGAAATATTGTCCTATTGGCACTTACTATCGCCTTCGTCTGGCCTGTTGCAGGTCAGACGATTGGCGATTTTAAGATGGATGAGACCGAGCTCTATGCCATGACCAAACAGATGGGTCAGTTCATGCGTAGGTTCAACTACGAGGAAGACCAGTTTGGCTACAAACTCAACCCCAAAGACCCCAAATACCGCAACAACGAGATGCGTCGCAAGTCGCTGCCCATCCTCTTCGACCAGGAGAAATATGGCACACAGACCGAATTGCAGCGCTATTTCATCGAGGACGTCACCAAGAGCGACTCGTCGTATATGACTTTCCTCGGCGGCCGCTGGTATTCGGAGGTCTCCACCACCTTCAAATACAACGGAAAAGACGTCAATGTGATGCTCTTTTTGGCCGTTGAGAAGGAAGGCTTGGGATCAAAATGGGTGCTCACCAACGTCTATTTCTCAGAGTTCAACAAGCTCTTCCCTAGTGGTGAGATGGCCGAAAAAGAAAAGCACTTCCTGCATCCCATGAGCCACGAACTCGACTTCATGAACATCTACAAGGCCTTCCAAGACCCCAATGTCATCGAATACTATGCCTCAAAAGAATTCCAGCCCGATTATCTGACCCTGTTTTTCTACGAGATCAAGAAAGGTCGGCTTGTGTTCCAGCATGTCGATTCGGTGAAGTTCCACGTCCTGCAGATCAAGGATTGGTATTTCGAGGTGTCGTGGTTCAACCGCTCGGGCCTCAATTCCGGTTGGCTCATGTCGAATGTCATCTACATGCCGGAAAAGGAAAAAGTTAATTTGATTAAATTCTATCAACCATGAAAAAAATAGCTGTACTCGCTATATTCTTGTTTGGCCTGGCTATGGGTAGTCAGGCACAGAAACTGTCGAAAGACGAAGTCGCCAAATATGAAAACGAAATTAAGGCCATGCTCACCTATTTGGAGGAGACAATGAATTTCCTTGGTGACAGCACTGCCAGCGCCGCAGAGAAAGAAATCGTATTCACCGAGAGCTGGAGCAAGATCTTCATTGACGACAAGGTACAGATCGAGGACGACCTTGATGTGAACCGCACTTCTCCCATCAACAAGGACGTGCAGGCTTACCTGAAAGACATCGACTTCTTCTTCAAATGGGCCGTCTTTAAATTCGATTTGCAAAGCATAGCCAACAGCACCCGCGACGACGGCAGCATTTTTTTCAAGGCCACGCTGACCCGCCATCTGACGGCCAAGACCATCAACGACGAAGCCATCGACAATGCTAAGAACCGTTACGTTGAAATCAACCTCGACCGACAGAAGAACAGCATCAAGATAGCGAGCATCTATACCAGTAAGATCAACGAAAAAGAGGCCCTCCGCAATTGGTGGAACAGCCTCTCGCAAAACTGGAAGAACCGTCTGGGTAGCGACGTCTTGTTTGACGACGGCACGCCTTTGTCGGAATTCAACACGGAAGGCCTCACCGATTACAATGCTCTTGATGCCAAGTTGAAGCAAGTCAGCCAGAAGCAGCGTCTCGACATCTCGGGCATCCGTGAAATCATCACCCTTGAACCCCTCAGCGAGCTCTCCGACCTCACCTGGTTGGATGTCTCCGAGACCTCTATCGAAGACCTTTCGCCCGTGCGTAACCTCAACAAACTCGAGGTGCTGCGTGCCAACTCCACGTTAATCAACGATCTCTCGGCTTTGAAATACAACCTCATGCTGAAGGAGCTTGAAGTGGCCAATACGGGTGTTGAAGACCTTTCGGCACTCACCACCTTGCGTCGTCTTGAGAAACTCAACGTGGCCAACACACAAGTCAGCAAGATATCCAACCTGAAGAGCTGCCCCGACCTGACCCTGGTTAACTTGGGTGGTACGCGGGTCTCAAGCATTGGCATTTTGCAGGATCTGACCAAATTGAAAAACATCGACATCAGCAACACTTCGGTCCGTGACCTTGGTCCCATATCCAACCTGAAAGACCTCCAAAGCCTCAATATCTCGGGTTCTGCTGTCAGTAATTTGAATGCGTTGAGCGAGATGGACAACCTGCGTGAACTCTACTGCAGCAACACCTCCATCTACGACCTCAGTCCCTTGAAGAGCCACCGTCGCTTGAGCAAGATCTACTGTGACCACTCAGGCATCCATGACGCTGAAGCCAGTGCCTTCACCAAGGACAATCCCTTCACGCTGGTCATCTTCGATACCGAGGCGTTGAAAAACTGGTGGAACGACCTCCCCATCTATTGGAAAGCGGTCTTCTCGAAGCAGATCAAAGTCGGACAGGAACCGACCACTGAGCAACTGCACCAGATCATCAACCTTCAGGAACTCGACCTCTCAGGCAACACCTTCCTGCAGAGCCTGATACCCGTGAGCCGTTTGACCAACCTGAAGTCGCTCAACATCGCCTATACCGAGATTCCCAACCTATTTGCCATCCAAGGGTTGGCCAACCTCGAGTCGTTGAACATCTCACATACCTACATCAACGACCTTAAGCCCTTGCAGGAAATGACCAACCTGAAGCAGCTGAATATCAGCAGCACACCTGTCAACAACCTCTCGCCTTTGGCCAACGATAATAGTATTGAGGTAATTTTGGCCGACAGCACCATCATCGGTCGCTCGCAGGTGGTCGCCCTCAAGGAGCGTCAGCGTCAGGTGAATGTGGTCTATCAGACAGAGGCTTTGCGTACCTGGTGGGCTGGGCTCGACCCCATTTGGCAAGCCATCTTCCGCAATGCCGCCTCGCTGCAAACGGATATGCCCGATGCCCTTGGGCTGCAGCGTGTCATCGACTTGAGGGAGTTGGAGATCGGCACGGAATTCCCCATTGTTTCTTTGGACCCGCTCACCGACCTCATGTGGCTTGAAAGACTCACCATCAACAACCAGGGCGTTCACGACCTGACGCCATTGGCCCACAAGGAACACCTGATTGAACTCAACGCACAGAACAACCCCGTCAGCAGCTTGAAACCTATCGAGGAAAGCACACTGTTGGAGTTGCTCAACATCGAGAACACCCAAGTCGACGATTTGGCCCCGCTCTCGAAGATGAACAACCTCATCACGCTCAACGCCAGTGGCACTCCGGTAAAGTCGTTGAAGCCTTTGTCGGGACTGATGCGTTTGGAAAACCTCTTTGTCAACAATACCAACGTACGCAGCATCTCGCCCGTCGAAAACATTCCTTCGTTGAAACAGCTGAAGGTTTACAATACCAAGGTGAAGAAACGTGCCGTCGAGTCGGTGCAGCAAAAACGTCTGGATTTGAATATCATCTTTTATTGATGATAAATATTTGAAATCTTTTTAGAAGCGTTTCTTAGGGAACGCTTTTATTTTATATCTTTGCAAAATCTAGGTATAATTTTGATTATTTAAATTCGAATCATAAAACACAACGTTATGGAAATCAGAAAATTAGAGCAAATGTTTGAGGTTTTGCGCAGCAAACCCAAGAAACGCCTTGTGGCTGCCTATGCCAACGACGACCACACCATCTGTGCAGTGAACGCTGCCGTTAAGGAAGGTCTCATCGAAGCCACCCTGCTTGGTGATGAAAACGTCATCAAAGAAGTGTGCAAAGCCGAGAACATCGACCCCAACAATTTCAAAATCATCAACGAGCCCGTTGACGTGAAAGCCGCTGCCATGGCTTGCGACCTCATCAACGCCGGCGAAGCCGACATCCTGATGAAGGGCTTGTTGCCCACCGATAAGTACATGCGCGCCATCCTCAACAAGGAACGCGGCCTCTGCCCGCCCAATGTGACCTTGGCTCATGTCGCCGTCATCGAAAACCCCAACTATCATAAGCTCATGGTCGCCTCCGACTGCGCCATCATCCCGCTGCCCGACATCAAACAGAAACAACAGCTGCTCAAATATGTGACCTCCGTAGCCACCAAGCTGGGTGTCAGCTGCCCGAAGGTTGCCATGGTGACCGCCACCGAGCAGATGAGCGCTGGCATCCCTGCTTGCGTCGATGCCGCCATCATCTCAAAGATGAACGAGCGTGGCCAGATTAAGGGTTGCATCGTTGAAGGCCCCATCAGCCTCGACCTCGCCACCGACGCCGAGACGGCTGCCATCAAGGGCATGAAGAGCCCTGTTGCTGGCGATGCCGACTGCCTCGTGTTCCCCAACCTCGAAGCCTCTAACGTGTTCTATAAGTGCTGCACCAAGTTCGACAAGAGCGAAGTGGGTGCCATGCTCATGGGCGCCAAAGTGCCATGTGTGCTGAGTTCGCGCGGCGACACTTCGAAGACGAAGTTGTATTCCATCGCTCTGGCCGCTATGATGGCATAAACAAACCAAAAAACATAATATTATGGCATACAAAATCTTAACGATAAACCCAGGTTCCACCTCGACTAAGATTGCTGTGTTCGAAGGTGAGGAACAAGTCTTCAAGAAGAACCTCAAGCACAGCGCTGAGGAAGTCGCAAAATTTGAGCACATCTCCGACCAGAAGCCCTTCCGCACCGAAGCCATCATGCGCGAGCTGAAAGAGGCTGGCATTGATGTCAAGCAAATGGATTGCATCGTGGGTCGTGGTGGTTTGCTCCGTCCGCTCGTCTCGGGTGTTTACGAGGTGAACGACCTCATGATCAAGGACCTTACCGATGGTTATAGCGGCGAGCATGCCTCTAACCTCGGCGGCTTGATTGCCAACGACATCGCCAAGGAAATCGGTGTGAAGGCTTATATTGCCGACCCCGTTGTGGTCGATGAAATGGACGAAGTGGCACGCTACTCGGGTCACCCGTTGTTCCCGCGCATCTCCATCTTCCATGCCTTGAACCAGAAGATCATCGCCCGTCAGCTGGCCAAAGACCTCGGTCGTAAGTATGAGGACATGAACATCATTGCCATCCACCTCGGTGGTGGTATCTCGGTCAGTGCCCACAAGAAAGGTCGCGTGGTCGACACCAACAACGCCTTGAACGGCGACGGCCCCTTCACCCCCGAACGCGCTGGCTCGTTGCCGGCAGGCTTCCTTGTCGACGCTTGCTTCAGTGGCAAATACACCAAGAAGGAAATCGGCCAGATGCTGAAAGGCAAAGGCGGCTTTGTCGCTTACCTCGGCACCAACGACGCCCTCGAAGTGGAGAACGCCGTGAAGGCTGGCAACAAGGAATGGGAGAAGGTCTACAAAGCCATGGCCTATCAAGTGGCCAAGGAAGTCGGTGGCCTTGCAGCGTCGGCTTTCAGCATGGATGTGGATGCCATCTTCCTCACGGGCGGTATGGCCTACGACAAGGGTTTCTGCGCTTTGGTGAAGAGCCATGTGGAGAAGATCGCTCCCGTTTACGTCTATCCTGGCGAAGACGAGATGAAGGCCTTGGCATTGAATGGCCTGCGTGTCCTCAACGGCGAGGATACACCGAAGGTCTACCAAGCCTAATTCCCGGCGCAGGCGGCGGTAGCCGCACTAATGGTAATAACTGGGATATTTTCCAATTGATGCGCACACGATTCAAGTGTGGCACCTGTGGTAAGCACGTCGTCGATCAGGAGGACGTGCTTTCCTTTTAGTTCGTCGGCGAAACGCACTTCGAAGATGTCCTTCACGTTTTGATAGCGTTCCTCGGCCGATTTCTTGGTCTGTGTGGCCGTGTTGACGGCACGGATGAGGTATTTGTCGCCGATGGCGATCCCGGTGACCTCGTGGATGCCTTGGGCGATCATCAGGCTTTGGTTGTAGCCGCGCTGACGCTCGCGCTTGGGATGCAGCGGTACGGGAATGAGATAGTCGATACCTTGAAAGAGAGGCGCGCTTTTGATGGTTTCCCCTAATTGTTGCCCAAGGAAAATGCCCGCATCCTTGTTGCCTTTGTATTTCAGTTCGTGGATGAGGTGCTGTACTTTGCCAGACTTTGCGAAAAAGAAAGCTGCAGTGACAGCGTGAAATCTAACCCGCCCATAAAAGGTTTGTGCCAAGGGATTGTCAGGGTTCAGTTCATAACCCGTCTTAGGAAGCAGATAGCGGCATTTCAGGCAAACCGTCTTTTCGTCTTTGAGTAAGGCTTCGCCACAGGCGGCGCAGACGCGAGGATAAAATAGGTTGATGATGCTATCGAGCCAATCGCGGAAGGTCATGGTTTTGTCTTATTGCCCTATGCGGATGTATTTCTTTCGGGGTACCATCGCCTTGGGCTTGCCCGTTTCGGCGGCTTCGTCGAGTTCATACGTCTTGTAATCGACAGAGAAATCGAGTGAGTCGGGGAGGAGCTCGTCGGTGCGGCCTTGCTCACGCAGCACTTCGTTATACATGCGGCGGTTGCGTCGCAGTGTGGCTTGGCGTCGTGCCGATTTGTTGTATTTGTCGTAGAGGTATTGAATCGGACTGGCTGTGATGGTGACCATGCCGTTGCCCGATGGCGCACGGCTTAGCCATAGGTCGTTAAGGTCTTCGTTCAAACGTTTGATCTCGTCAGGGGTCTCGATGCTGGGCATGGTGACGAGCATCTCCTTAAAGGATTCGTAGTTGGTAAAGGGGAGCACGGTCACTTCGCGGAGCGTGATGGTCTCAGGAAGCAAGCGGATGACGAGGGTGTCGGCGCTGGTGAGCGTTGAGTCGATGGCTATAAGGCGTCGTGTATATCCGACGCAACTCACCCAAAGCGTGTCGACCCTACGGGCTTGTATATGGAACTTACCTTGCTGGTTGGTGATGGTGCCGCAATGCGCCATCTTGCTGATGATATGGGTGTTGCGTATGGGGCGTAGGCTGTCGGCGGTGACCACGTAGCCGTAGAAATCCATCCGTTTGTGTTGAGGCTCGTCAACGTTTTGTGCAACGGCGACGAGGCAGCATAACATCAGGGATAATATGAGTAATAGTTGTTTCAATCCTTGCGGTTTTGGGATAGCTAATTTATGACAATATAACGTCGGAATGCTCAAATTAGTTTATTCCTTCTGAATCATTTTTTCCAAGCGCGCGTACCATTCCTCTCCAAACTTGCGCACCATCGGGCCTTTAAGGAATTTCCAGAGCGGAATGCCCTCGTGCTCGCCTTTGCGCTTGGCGGGCACGCAGACGCTCCATTCGTGATAAAGGATATGGGTGAAACCGTCTTTTTCGACCAATCGGATAGGGTAGAGGTGGCATGAGATGGGTTTCCAGAAGTCGCATTTGCCCTCCAAGTACGCTTTTTCTATGGCGCAGAGCGCGGTGCCGTTCTCGTGAAAATAGACGAAAGCGCATTCCTCGCCGTTTACCAAAGGCGTGACGAGCTCACCCATTTCGTCGTAATCGTAAACGTCATTGTCTTCTACGACTTTGATGCCTTCGGGGCGCATATACGGTTTGATGGCTTCGAGGTTGTCTTCAATTTGTTCTATTTCAGAGGCTTCGAGAGGTGCGCCAGCATCGCCAGCCACACAGCACCAGCCCTTGCAGCGGGGCAGGCAGCAACAGAACTGTGCATTCAGGAATTCGTCGGTGACGACTACATTGTCGAGGATAATCATGCTGCAAAATTAATTTTTTTCTAAAAACGCTTGCCATGTAAAACAAAAGTTGTAACTTTGCAGCGCAAAGTACTTTAAAAACCATGGAAAACAAGGAAGCTCTCAATACGCTGAACGACATCAAGGATATGATGGAGCGTTCATCCAAATTCAAGGCTATCAGTGGATTATCAATCGTCATTGTAGGGATTCTGGCCTCACTGGTGTCGGCCTACATCTATTTCTTCTTGGGCGATTATCACATCAATACCCCTTCCAAGTGGCGCACCACTATTATTGTAGCTCTTGTACTTTTGGTTGTGGCCTTCTTGACGGTGTTCCTCATGGCCTATTTGAAGGCCAAGCGTCATCAGCTTCGCTTCACCATGGACGTGACGATGCGTCGCCTGCTGGTCAATTTCTTTGTGCCGATGCTTGCTGGCGGGTTGCTTTGCACAGCCTTGTTGCTGCAGCAACACTATGGCCTCGTCTCGTCAATAACGCTGATATTCTATGGCTTGGCACTCATTAGCGCCAGCCATTTCAGTTATCCCGCTTTGCGCTATTTGGGTTATGCCGAGTTGGCCTTGGGCCTTATTGATTGCTTCCTGGTCGATTACGCCCTGCTGACTTGGTTCCTCGGTTTCGGGGTGCTGCACATCGTTTTCGGAATCGTCTTTATGCTGAAATATGAAAGGAGCAAGTGAGCCATGATTGCCAATTTGGACGGTTTGAACAAGGCCTTTGAGAGCAAGATACGGCTCGGTATCATGTCGGTGCTGATGGCCAACGAGTCGGTCGACTTCACCACGATGAAGTCGCTGCTCGAACTCACCGACGGCAACCTGGCCAGCCACGCCCGCAGCCTTGAGGAGTTGGGCTACATCCGCTGCGAAAAGAAATTCATCGGACGCAAACCCAACACGAGTTATGCCATAACGGATTTGGGAAGGGCTGCGTTTTCGGCACATATTCAAGCACTTGCCTCATTTGTCAATAGCCAACAATAACAGACTCTATTTTTTTTGATATATTAACTTTGAAATTCAAAGTACTTTATAAGATAAACGAACCATTAAAACTTAACATCATGACAACAGAAGAAAACATGGAAGTTTTGGGAGCCCAAAAAGAGGAAACCCAGAACAAGAGACAAAACGAAAAGAAAGCCCGTCCGGGTTTGAAACTTTTGCTCATCGCAGGCATGTGCGTCGCGTTTCTCATCCCACAACTCCTTTTGAAGAATCTGGTTTCGGAGCGCAAAAGCACGGAAAGCCTCGCCGAAAACGAGGTCTTCGAGAAATGGGCTGGACCTCAAACGGTCATAGGACCAGTAATCAAGATCTATTATTCTGAAGAGAAAAAATATAAAAAAGAAACCTACGCCAAGATTGTGTTGCCCGAGCAACTGGATGTGAAAGGCGACGTGAAGACCAAACTCTTGAAACGCGGCATCTACGACTTCACCGTATACGAAACTGCTCTTGACCTTACGGGGCAGTTCAAGTTACCCAATGACTTCGAGAAAATGCTGGATGGACATGAATGGTGTTTCGAGAAAGCCAAAATCGTTGTTGGCCTGCCCAACCTGCGCGGTTTGAGCGATAATGTGACGCTCAAATTTGGTGGAATAACCTACGACATGGTTGCTGAAACGGGTAACTTGAAAGGCCTGTCTTGTGAGGTTGACCTTTCGCGGGTTTTGGCGGGCGAAACCGTTGATTTTTCGTTGGTTTTACCTTTCAAAGGCGCAGGAGATCTTATGTTTGCGCCTTTCGGACAGACTACGACGGTCAGTTTGACTTCGGATTGCACGACGCCGAGTTTTACGGGCTATTACTTGCCCGACGAACGTCAGGTGACCGACACTGGCTTCCAAGCCGAATGGAAAGTGTTGGCCATCAACCGAGACTATCCGCAAGTTCTCAATGATTCATTCTTTGAGTATAGAACGGAATTCGGCTATTCTTCTTTCGGTGTGGAACTGAAAGTTCCAGTGGAGCAATACCTCCAGACCGATCGCGCTATCAAGTATGCCTTTCTTATTATTCTCCTCACTTTTGCTGCGGTGTTTTTCGTAGAGATGCGCAAGGCCAAGCCTATCCATCCAGTACAATACCTGCTCATCGGCATCGCGCTCATTGTGTTCTACACTTTGCTGTTGTCGTTCTCCGAACATATCAATTTCGGGCTTTCCTATCTCATTGCCTGTGTGATGACCATCGCGATGATTGTGGTTTTCATGGCTTCGATTACGAAGGACAAAAAGACCGCCTTGGGTATCGGCCTCCTGCTGGCTGTGCTTTATACTTTTGTCTATGTTTTGCTACAATTGGAGAGCTATGCCCTGCTGGTGGGAAGTGTCGGCCTCTTCATTATTTTGGGAATTGCCATGTTTGCGACACAAAAGATTGATTGGTACAAGAAAAAAGACTAATTTTGCAGCCGCAAAGGAGATGAGATTCCCCTGCGGGGAATGGAGTATATAAGAGGGTTGTCCCGCGGCGGTGGCAACTGTTTCAAGTCAGTAAAAGTGCATTGCCGCCGCTATATAACAAAACAAAACTCCATTCCCGAAGGGAAACTCATTATTTAATCTTTGAATCTTTAAATCTAATCTTTAAATCATAAAGTTATGGCTTTTAACCTCAGAAACAGAAACTTCCTGAAGTTGTTGGACTTCACTCCGGAAGAGATTAAGTTCTTACTGAAACTTGCTGCCGACCTCAAGGCCGCCAAGTATGCAGGCACCGAACAACCCAAACTGACGGGCAAGAACATCGCCCTCATCTTCGAAAAGACCTCGACCCGCACCCGCTGCGCCTTCGAGGTTGGCGCCAAGGACCAAGGTGCCCACGTCACCTATCTCGGCCCTACTGGCTCACAGATCGGTATTAAGGAATCGATGGCTGACACCGCCCGCGTGCTGGGTCGTATGTTCGACGGCATCGAGTATCGTGGCTTCGACCAGGCCACAGTCGAGGAACTGGCCAAATATGCTGGCGTCCCCGTGTGGAACGGTCTTACCGCCGAAGCCCACCCCACTCAGATTCTTGCCGACTTCCTCACCATTCAGGAGCATACCGACAAGCCCCTCAACCAGGTGAAGTTCGCTTATATCGGCGATGCCCGCTACAATATGGGCAACAGCCTGATGGTCGGTGGTGTGAAGATGGGTATGGACATCCGCATTATCGCCCCCAAGAAACTGCAGCCGGCCAAAGATCTGGTCAAGAAGTGCCAGGAAATCGCCAAGGAAACTGGTGCCAAGCTCACCGTCACCGACGACGTGGAGAAGGGCGTGAAGGGTCTTGACTTCATCTACACTGACATCTGGGTATCGATGGGCGAGCCCGACAGCGTGTGGAAAGAGCGCATCAATATGCTGATGCCCTATCAGGTCAACGCAGAACTGATGAAAAAGACAGGCAACCCCAAGTGCAAGTTTATGCACTGCCTTCCTTCGTATCACAATCTGGAGACCAAGGCCGGCCGCGACGTTTATGAGAAGTTCGGCTTGAACGGCATCGAGGTCACCGAGGACGTGTTCGAGAGCGAGAACAGCATCGTCTTCGACGAGGCTGAGAACCGCATGCACACCATCAAGGCCGTTATGGTGGCCACGTTGGGCGACTAATCACAGTCTAAGTGCATTTAACAAAAAAGGGAACCCACGGGTTCCCTTTTTTATTTGGATGACTTCAATGTCATCAGTGGCTCACCACCACGCGTTGGTTGGTGACGACACCATTGCTCTGGCGGATGTTGAAGAAATACACGCCATTGCTGTATTGGTTCAGGTTGACGTTGACGGTCTTGCTGTCGGCATTAACCGTTTCGACCAAAGCGCCTAACATATTATAGACCATCACACTCTCGATGTCGTTTTCTGCTTCGATGCGCACTTGGCTGTTGGCGGGGTTGGGGTAAACCTTGCACACGCTAGCTGCGACTTCCTCGACGCTCCAGGTGTTTTCCATGCCAGCAAGCATTTTGATGGAGGTCTTGTCATCACCATAGAGAGCAACCACGGCGACGGTATAGAAAGCGCCCAGTTCGCCAGGGAAGGTATAGCTCAAGTCGGAGATGTTCTCAGCGACTAACTCATTGTTGACATACACATTGTAGCCATTAGGATTACCCATCGTTGGTGCATCCCAAGAGGCCACCATGGTGTTCTCTTCGGCTTCCTCGTCTTGGATGAGGGTGAGGTTTTCGACGGCATAGGGATGTTCTTCGGTGTATTCATAAGCGAAACGGCTGTTGAACATCTCCTTGGAGTCGTAGTTTTGCACCCAGATGGAGACTTCGAGATCGCTCATCTCCTCGACGTGGGTTCCCGACATGTCTTGAGTGAACTCAAAATGCTGGGGCTCGCAAGTGACCAGGTTGACAGTAGTGCCTTGTGCATCGGGCAACATCTTCATGAAGACGTGGTGGAACGAGGTCTCACCATTGCCACCAACGTTGTTGTGGGTTTCCTTTTCGTTCACGGAAACGAACACACGGGCGTCGGCATCGATGAAAGGAATGATATCGGCCTTGATATTGATGGTATTGCCTTCCACAACGAAGGAGCCTCTAATGTCAACGAAAGCGGTTCTTTCGGCATGTTGGTCGAAAACAGTTTGTTGAACGGCGGCATAGCCTTGGTCTTCACCATCGAGGAAGCATTGCGGAACAGCATTCACGCCGTAATAATCACGACGGGTGCCACCTTCGGCGGTATAGTACGGGTCACCATTGCCGGGCCAGTTCATCTGATACTTGGTGTAGGTAAAGCGGCCGGGATTGTTGTTGCAGAAGTTCAGCATAGCAGTGTTGACACTCACGCAGGGTCCGCAGGTCGACGATGAGAAGTGCTCGATCATCGGGATTCTTTCGGCGGTGCCGATAGCCGCAAAGACGGCTTTTTCAGCGGTGTTGTTGTCAAGCACATCGTCTTCCTGTCCGTTGACCAAGTTGATGCTGTAGGCCACATTGTAGGTACCGGGGCTCAACAGGGTCGTTGTGGGGAAGATCAACGTTTCGCTGCCCAGTGAGGGAATTTCGACCTCAAAGGTTTCGATAATAGGTTCCATGCCCTCCACTTCGTAAGTGGCCTCGACAGAGGTTACCGTAGTGGCACCGAAGTTGAACACATTGATGCCAAACGCAGTCTCGCCGCTGCCGATGAAGTCGGGAAGTGTGGGCGAGGTGATGGCAAGGTCTAAGTTTTCGAGCGTGAAGACCATGATGTCATCAAAGTACCAGTCATTGATGTTGTAGCTGTTGCCATTGAAGAAGATGCAGAACTGCACATTGGCTTGACCCATGTCAGGTGTGCTAATTTCTTGGCTAACCGTCCAAGAGTTGCTTGCGCCGTAGCCTTGGCTCCAGGCTTCGTTCCATGTGGTGCCACCGTCAGATGTGGTAGCGATACCAATGATGTTGTTGCCTGTGTAGTTGTCTAAGGCATGCTTGAAGGAGAATACAAGGCTATTAATGCCCGTGAGGTCCACGGCAGGAGAGACAAGTCGAGACAAACCATTGAATTGGGGACTCCAAGTGAGATGCATCTCGTTGGCTGCTCCGCCAGCATTGTTGGTGGGCGAGACCGACCAATTGCCTAGGCCAAAGCCAGCAACCGACCATCCAGCGGGCATCGAGGTATCATCAAACGATTCTTGCAGCAAAACCGCACGGTTTTGTGCCATCATTGCCGTTGCAAACAGCATGGCAAATGCAAATAGTAAGGTTTTTTTCATAGGATTAGGTTTTAATGATGTATTGATTAGAATATGCTTTTCGTTGCAAAAATAAGAACAAATTTGAATAATAGCTATTAATTAGTTGAAAAACATCGAATCAAAATAACAACAGTATCCCATAAACCACCACGAGCAAGAAACTATGCTTCACCTGTCTACCTAGGAACGGGTCAAGCGACTCGGGTTTAGTCTTCTTGATGGTGATTAAGTCTTTGATGAATAGACTGGAAAGCAATAAGAACAGATAGGAATACCAAGCAGCTTGGTGCAAAACGAGATAGATGGTAAGGCAGACAAACGCCCCGCCGATGAGCAGGCTATGGTAGACAAAAGCCTTTTTCAACCCCAGTTTCACCACGAGGCTGTTCTTGCCCGAAGCCTTGTCGTTTTCATAGTCGCGCATGTTGTTGATGTTGAGCACGGCATTGGAGAGAAAGCCCATGGCCGTTGCCGGAAGAAAGACGCTGAAATCGAACCAAGGAGCAGACAAATAATAGGTTCCCGCCACAGCTGCCCAACCGAAAAACAGGAAGCAGTACAAATCGCCCAGGCCGCGATAGCCATAAGGACGTTTGCCCAAAGTGTAGAGCAAGGCTGCCAAAACTGCACTTATGCCCAAGGCTGCAAAAACGGACAGCTCTTTCCAGGTCAAGCCGGCAAAGACAAAGATCAGCAAAGCCCCGGAAACCAGGCATAAACCAGCCGTGATGGCTAAGCCTCGTTTCATCTCTTGTTCGGTAATGGCACCACTCTGCATCTCGCGTTGCGGGCCAACGCGCTTTGCACTGTCGGTGCCTTTCTTGAAGTCGCCATAGTCATTGGCGAGGTTGGAGAGGATTTGAAGCAACACGGCTGTGATAGCAGCGAAAAGTACACAAAGCAAGGTCCCTGAGCCTGTCGAAGGGCCGGTTTTATATGCCAAAAAGCCACCCAACAACACCCCTGAAAAAGAGAGCAGCACCGTCCTCGGACGGGCTGCTTTTATCCATGTCTTAAACTTTGCCATTTTTTTATATCACAAAACCTACAAAACTCACAAAACCGCTTTTTTATTGAACAAGGAAAGCAGCCAACTGGCATGCTTTCCTACGCATCCTTACGGATGCACTTTGAGCTTTAACAGTATTTTTTGATGGTAAACCATCGGAGGCATATACTTCATTGCTTTCTGAATCAAAGAAATAACGTTCAATTTCGGCAAATCGTGGATAGAAATTCACTAGTATGCCGACCGAAGCTTTCATCAGTCTCATATAGTTGAACAGTTGAGCTTTATGTTCATTGCTTAAACTCTCAACAGACTTCAACTCTACAATGATATCATTATTCACCAAGAAATCAAGCCTATAAGTAGCTTCCATTTCTTTGCCGTGATACAAAGGATGAAACAACAACTCTTTCTGAAAAGGGATATTTCTTTCCGACAGTTCCAATTGAAGCCCTTCTTGATAGACTTTTTCATTCAGTCCAGGCCCAAGTTCTTTATGGACTTCGTGAATCGCCCCTATCGTATCGTAAGCATAAGCTTTCAAAGCCTCAACGTCTATCATACCGTTTGCGTTTTAATACCCAACTTTAGTCGGGAGTGGCAACGGCATCCCGGTTGGGTGCCGTTGCTAGTTCCCACGACTATTGTTTTGAAGGTTTTGTCGGTTTTGTGACGAAAAATTATCTACGGCGGCCTCCGCCACGGCGGCGAGGTGAGTAGTAATCGCCATCGTCATAACGGCTGGCGCCACGGCGACCACGGTTCGATTCCCTTGAGGAAGAACCGCTGCGCGAGGAGCTGCCTCTCGAGCTGCCACCTCTTGAGCTGGAGCTTCTCGAAGCGCTGCCGCTCTTCTTGGCACCGAAGCCACGCTCAGCGTTGCGCTGCTTGCGGCTCGGACGGTCGTCATCGTCGATGAAGATATCGATGTCGTCTAAGTGGTTTTTCCAGTCGGGGTCGAGCCACTCGCGACCATCGCGCGAACGTTCCGACTTGTAGTAAGTCTTGTCGTCGTCGAAGTCCTTCTTTTTCTTCTTCGATTTCTTCTCGAAAAAGTCATCGTCGTGCTTTTCACGCTTCTCGCGGAAGTCGTCACGCTCCTTGCGGCTCTCACGGAACTCGTCGCGGTCGCGACGCTCCTTGCGTTCTTTCTTCTCGCCGAAGTCTTTCTTCTCGCTGCTCTTCTTGCGCTCAGGTTGGTCTTTGGCCACCTCCACCACGATGCCGCGCGGGTTGTTGTGCGGGTCGGCAAAGCAGTCGAGAATCAACGGGACGAAGCTTTCTTCCACGTCGACGTAGGAATAGTCGCCATAGAGGTCGATGCGGCCAATCGGGATGTTCTTCGAACGGGTGACGTCGTTGATCTTGCCGATGATCTTCTGCGGCAGGATGTGGTCGTTCTTACCCATACCGAAATAAAGGCGCTTCATGGTCTCGTCGCGGTGCTCGCGCTCTTTCTTGACTTCTCTGCGGTCTTTCTTCTCGTCTTTTTCGTTGACGTTGAGGTCGACGGCGTCCTTATAGTAATCCAAGAAACGGTTGAAGTTGAGTGCCACCATGCGGGTGATGAGTTCCTCACGGCTCATCCAGTCGAGCTTGCGGAACACGACAGGCAGGTAGTCGTCGATTTCCTCGCGGTTGATGTCGACATGCTCGATGCGGTCGATATGGTTGAAGAGCTGCTTCTCGCACACTTCCTTACCCGTGGGGATCATGGCCTTCTCGAAGGGACGGCCCACAATCTTCTCAATCCTCTTGATCTTGCTCTTCTCGCGCAAGTTGATGAGGCTGAGGCAGAGACCGCGTTTATCGGCGCGACCCGTACGGCCGCTGCGGTGCACGTAGGTCTCGATGTCGTCAGGCAGGTTGTAGTTGATGATGTGGGTTAGTTCCTTCACGTCGATGCCACGGGCGGCCACGTCGGTAGCCACCAGCAGTTGCAGGCTGCGTTTGCGGAAGTGGTCCATCACATTGTCGCGCATGCCTTGCGAGAGGTCGCCATGCAAGGCGGCGGCGTTGTAGCCGTCTTGGATGAGGTTGTCGGCAATCTCTTGGGTCTCCAGCTTGGTGCGGCAGAAGATGATGCCATAGATGGATGGCGTATAGTCGATGATGCGCTTCAGCACCGCGTAGCGGTCCTTGGCGGCCATCATGTAATAGATGTGGTCAACGTTGGCGGTGCCGCTGTTGCGTTCGCCCACGGCCACCTTCACGGGGTCGGTCATGTACTTGTTGAGGATGGCCTCCACCTCCTTCGGCATAGTGGCCGAGAAGAGCATGGTGTGGCGTCCTTCCTTAGGCATGTACTCGAGGATGTCGTCGACTTCCTCTTGGAAGCCCATGTTGAGCATTTCGTCGGCCTCGTCGAGGATCATCGTCTTCACGTTGCTGAAGTCGACGCGGTTGCGACGGATCATATCGCGCAGACGACCTGGTGTGGCCACGATGATCTGCGGTTTCTTGGCTAAGTCTTTGAATTGAAGTTCGATGCTGGCGCCGCCATAGACGGGCACAATCAGGATTTCTGGAATGTAACGTGCGTAGTTGCGCAAGTCTCTGGTAATTTGCATACAGAGCTCACGCGTCGGACAAAGAATCAACGCCTGGACGCAACGCTGCGTCTCGTCGATCTTGTTCAATAGCGGCAAGCCAAAGGCAGCCGTCTTGCCCGTTCCCGTCTGTGCAAGGCCCACAAAGTCAACATCGCTCTCCAATAACACAGGAATTGCTTTTTCCTGGATTGGCATAGGATTCTCAAACCCCAGCTCCTTTATAGCCTTCAACAGAGCGGGATTCAATCCAAAATCTGTAAATTGTGACATGAAAATAATTGTATGGTTGTAATTGAGGCTGCAAAAGTAGTAATAATTAGTGAATTAGCAGGAATAAATCTTCATTTTGATCCAAAACAGCCTTCGAATTCTACATTTTTCCCTAAATTTGCCCTCCGTAATGAGACAAAGAAGGTTTTTCATCCTGATACTTTTGCTGTTGTTGGCGCTCACCGTCTTTTTCTGTGGAAGACGTTGTGGTCGCGAAACGCCGGTGATTAATACCGACAGCCTGTTCGTGGATCTCAACAAGGCGATGATTGCCAAACGGGCCAAGATGGCTGACAAGGTATTCACCGACGTG
Source organism: uncultured Bacteroidia bacterium (assembly GCA_902786745.1). GTDB lineage: Bacteria > Bacteroidota > Bacteroidia > Bacteroidales > F082 > Limimorpha. The sequence continues at coordinate 177,695 of CADADR010000001.1, read as the reverse complement.
AGTCGTGCAGGTCTTAACGGCGTCGTGCTTTATGCCGAGCAAGGTAATGTGATTTATGAGAAAGCCTTTGGATGGCGCGACCTGAGCAGCCGCCATAAGGACTCGTTGCGCTTGGATGACGCCTTCCAGCTCTCATCGGATTCGAAGATGTTCACTGCCGAGGCTATTATGTTGCTTAAGGCGAAAGGTAAGTTGGACTATGATGACGACGTGAGGCGATATATCCCTGAGTTTCCTTATGAAGGAGTGACCATCCGACAGCTGTTGACCCATCGTTCGGGTTTGCCGCGCTACGACTCGATGGCCGATGAGCATTGGCCCGACCGCAAGAAACCCTTCTCCAACGAGGCATTGATCAAGATGCTGGTCGAGAAAAAGCCAGAGGTTTACGGCGCACCCGATGCGGTGTATTTCTACAACAACATCAATTACGCCCTGTTAGCCTCGGTGGTTGAGCGGGCCAGCAAGCAGCATTTCGAGGACTTCATGCGTGAAAACATCTTTGAGCCTTGTGGCATGACGCATTCCTATATCTATTCCATGCGCGACGACGAGGTGGTGTCGATGTATATGCCGGTCGAAGTGCACGGCCATGAGCTCTATCGCAAAGGTCCCGTCAAGTCGCAAAACGACTATCTCAACGGGGTGATGGGCGACAAGATCATGTTCTCTACGGTGGAGGACCTCTTCAAATACAACCAGGCTCTCGACGCCCATCTTCTGTTGCCCGACAGCCTGCAAGCCGAGGCCTTCAAGCCCAGCTCGCCCGAATGGAAAAACAAGGAGAATTACGGTTTCGGCTGGCGTCTGACACAGGATTATCCTGGCATGTATTTCCATTATGGTTGGTGGAAGGGTTATCGTAGTGCCATCATCCGCAACGAGCGCGACAACCGCTTTCTTGTCGTGTTGGGCAACACCACCTATCTAATCCCTCCCGAAGTCATCTGGGACTTTGTCAGTGACACTACGGTGAAGCTGCCTGAGGCAGAGCCTTGGCAGCCATAAAAAAAGCGGAACATGCTTGCTCCGCTTTCATAACGTATTCCGTTTATCTTATCTTACCACGAGCTTAAATCCAACGCCGTGAACGTTTTGGATGTCGACGCTCGGGTCGTCCTTGAAGTATTTGCGGAGCTTGGTGATATAGACGTCCATTGAGCGGGCGTTGAGGTAGTTCTCCTCTTCCCAGATCTGTTGCAAGGCCTTGGCGCGCTCCAAGGTGTTGCCCATGTTCTCGCAGAGCATCAGCAGCAAGTCGGCTTCCTTCGAAGTCAGTTTCTTGGTCTCCTTACCATTGATGAGCAAATGACGCGGTGCGTCGAAAGTGTAGGAGCCCAAATGGAACAACGAAGGCTGTGCCTTCACCTGGATATAGGCACACCAGCGTTCCCAAACCTTGACGCGGGCAAGCAACTCATCCATGCTGAAAGGCTTAGTGACATAGTCTTCAACACCGATGCCGAAGCCTTCCAAGACGTCCTCCTGTTCCTTTTTGGCAGTGAGGATGATGATGGGCATCATCGGCCTGACGCTTTTTATTTGTTTTGCTAAGGTAAAACCATCCATAATAGGCATCACGATATCGGTGATGCAGAGGTCAAAATCGGCGGTGCTCAGCGTGTTCCAAGCCTCTTCGCCATTCATGCATAAAGTAGTAGAATATCCTTTTGATTCTAGAAAAGCCTTGAGTATCATGCCCAAGTTTCTATCGTCTTCGGCTAAAAGAATTTTAGTGTGTGACATGTTGTTTTAATAAAAATAAAAAGTAAAAATATGTAATTATTGCTCGTTTTACGAAACGTTTCCGATTCAGAAAATATTGCGCAAAAGTAAGGAATTATTCAACAAATAATCATCAAAAGTAAATTTTTATTATCCGTCATCTCATATTTTATCTTATCTTCGCAGCATCTTAATACTCAATGCTATGAAAATCGATTTATCGCACGTTCAGCCTTTTCTGAACAATGACATCAAGAAAGAATTAGAATCTAGAATAACAGCAACTTATGAGACCGTGTTTCATAAGACCGGAGCGGGCAACGATTTCCTCGGCTGGGTAAGCCTTCCTTCTGAAATCGATGAGGCTCTGCTGGCCGACATCGAAAAGACCGCTGCCGACCTGCGCAGAAAGTCTGATATCTTTGTCGTCATCGGCATCGGTGGCTCCTATCTCGGTGCCCGTGCCGTCATCGAGGCCTTGCAGAACCACTTTGCACCGCTCACCGGTGAGAAGCCGCTCATCGTGTATGCTGGCCATAACATGAGCGAGGACTATCTCCACGACCTGATGGCCATCCTCGACAAGAAGGACTATTCGCTGGCCGTCATCTCCAAGTCGGGCACGACAACGGAACCCGCCATCGCCTTCCGCATCCTCAAGCAACATATCATCAACAAATATGGCGAAAAGGAAGCCGCTTCGCGCATCATCGCCATCACCGACAAGGCTCGTGGCGCCCTCAAGCAGCTGGCTAACGTGAAGGGCTACAAGACCTATATCGTCCCCGACGATGTGGGCGGCCGTTTCTCGGTGCTGACCCCTGTGGGTTTGCTGCCCATTGCCATGGCGGGCATCGACATCCGTGCCTTGGTGAAAGGTGCAGTTGAGATGGAGCAACAATGCAAGGCCAACCCGACCCTTGACAATCCCGTTTCGCAATATGCCGTGGTGCGCCAAGCCCTCTATGCCCAAGGTCTGACCAATGAGATCATGGTCAACTATGAGCCGCGCTTGGTGTATTTCAGCGAATGGTGGAAGCAGCTCTACGGCGAGAGCCATGGCAAACAGCACAAGGGCATCTTCCCCGCTTCGGTCACCTTCAGCACCGACCTGCACTCCATGGGACAATACATCCAGGACGGTCTGCGCAACCTTTTTGAGACGGTGATTTCGGTGGAGAACTCGAACCACGAGCTCCGCATCCCGATGGAGAACGAAGACCTCGACCAGCTGAACTACATCGCCGGCAAGCGCATCAGCGAGGTGAACCACAAGGCCGAATTAGGTACCGTGCTCGCCCACGAAGACGGTGGCGTGCCTAACCTGCGTATCGTCATCCCCGAAGTTTCCGAGAAGGTGCTCGGCGAGCTGATTTATTTCTTCGAGATGGCTTGTGCCGTCAGCGGTTATTTGCTGGATGTGAATCCCTTCGACCAACCTGGTGTGGAAGCTTACAAGAAGAATATGTTTGCCTTGCTCGGCAAGAAAGGCTTTGAGGAGCAGACCGCCGCGCTGAACAAACGTTTGGGTATCTGAAAAATGTGTATCTTTACAGCCTCAATTATAGACAACATCTAAAATGGACGTACCTAAAGACGACGTAAACTCACAGTTTACATTCACCTACGACGACATCAAAGGCACCGTGCATGTGGTTGACCACCTCACGGGCGAAGAATACGATCTCTTGAAAGAAGATACCGGCTGGTTTGATGCCGAGTTCAAATTTGACGTATAATTTTTAGGGGCGGCCAAAGCCGCCCCTAAAAATGATTTTATCTCACCACCAATTTCTTGGTCACCACGGCACCATTCTGTTCAATGATATTGACCAGATAGATACCCTTGTTCCAGTCGGCTGCATTGATGTTTACCACTTGGCCTTCGGCTTCGTGCACCTTTTGCCCGACGAGGTTATAGACCTCTACCTTGGCCACATTCGCGCCTTCCACGGTAAACTGACCCGTGGTCGGGTTGGGGTAGAGCTTGGTCTCGGCAGTGAGCTCGTTGACGCTCAAGAGGCCTTCGTTGATAGCGACGCTATAAGTGCAGTCATTTTGATCGGTCTGAACCGTAAAGGTGGTGACTTCATAGCCTTTTACCATGGCATTGACATACACATCAAGGTAGAAATAATCCGCTGGTTCCACCGTGTAAGGCAAGGTACCATGAGGCTCAAAGCTCAAATAGTCCGTGCCGTTTTCGGTAACAGACAGCACTTTGACGGGAATCTGGCTACCAAAGAAACGATTTTGCATGCACGCTTGTTGAGGACTGTCGCCTGGGTCGTTGAATTCCAAAACGGGCGCACCCACAATCACAAAACCACTGTCAAGTGAGGTGTTCAGCACCATGCCCATCACAATTCTGTCGCCCAACGTGGTCTGAACCAGAATCTCGTAGGGAATGTAGGTGTCTTTACCAGGAGCGGATTGGAAATTAATGGTAACCACAAGCGTTTCCCCAGGTTGCAGAGTGTACGGGAAAGTGTTGTCCCAAAGATTGAAACTAGGTGCTTCGGGCACCACATCGATGATGGTGACAGCTTCGTTTGTTTCGTTGATGATATTAAACTGTCTTTCCTGTCCCATTTGGGTGAACCACAGCGTGTCCGGTGTAATCACCAGTTCGCCCTGCGGGGTAGGAGGTTCATGCGCCTCCATGGTGAAATGGTGCGGGTCGAGATCGGCGAAAACGGGCTGCGTGTAGCGATGTCCTGATTCGTCGGCACCAAACACATAGTATTCAATCTCCGATTCGCCTTGATAGCCTTTGATGTAGCCGACATACTCGTCAGGGTTGCCCGTGGCGGTCATGTGAGCCATTTGATAGGCACCTCCGTCGATGCTGTAATAAACAAGGAGTGAGTCTTGCTTCAGGTTGGCACCGCTGTAGGCAATGAACTTGCTCACGACGGGGATGGAGTCTTGCCATTCCTGCTCGCCGAAGAGCACATTGCGGTGGTCGACAAAGAGCATGTCGAAGTCCATCACGCCACGGGTGCGGCAGTGGAGGGCATCGGTATTTTCCCAACCAGCTGAGCCACCGTTCACGCCAACGATTTCGTAGCCAGGCATGGCCTCTTGATAAACAGCGATGGCGTCGTTGTTGTAGGTGCTGTTGCTGCCCATTGGCACATACACGGTCTTGTTGAGGATGAGGCTGTTGGTGTAGGGAGCCAAAGTGTAACCACCGGGTTCCTGCACACGATACACGTGGTAAGGATAGCCCCAGCAGCAGTTGGTGGTCTCAAAGTATTCTGCCACTTGTTCATAATATTGATAGCGGGGGTTGCTTTGCGGCAACTGGGCAATCAAGATCTTGTCGGGAGCGAGGTACTTGCCCCAGCAGTCGACGTGGGCGATGTAGTCGCCTTGCGGGTCGATGGTGATATGATACGGGTCGATGCCGAGGTAGTCGCGCATCTTGTTGCGGACGTTGGTTTCGTTGTTGCCGTTTTCATTCAGCACAAGGTCATCGCTCACGCCGTGGCCGCGACCGTCTTCCATCATGTTGCCGCCAGTGTGTTGGAGGTTCATGCCGTACATGGGAATCTGCCAGAAGTTGGCGAACACGCCAGAGATGTTATCGTCGTTGGGACGAGGACGGTTGTAGATATTGTCGACAATGGCGGGTTCGCGGTCCTCGAAGATGTACCACGGACCGTAGTCGCGCACCCAGTAAGAGTCGGTCGGAGCGTTGACGAAGGTGACGTTGCTCATGTCGACACCTGCACTTTGGAAGCTGTTTTGGGCTTGGTTCTGTTGCGAGGTGCTGACAATGCAATACACGCGGCAATTATTGGCCAGTTGAGCGACAAGGCTCGTAGGGATGCCCAAGGGATAACGGATCATCACGCCCTGCATAGGCTCAAACTCGGCCACAAAACGCGGCTCGCCCGTCGGCGGATCGGTCTCGACGAAGTTCATGCCACGCGAGGTGTCGTACATCTCTTCTTCGGAGAGATAGTGCCATCTCATCCAGTCGGGTTTTTGGTTGCTGAGCGGAGTCGAAGCATCTTGAGCCTGCACAGTGACAGCCATCAGGAGCATTAAGGTAAAGATAGATAGTGCTTTTTTCATAGGTTCGAAAAATTTGCGGCAAAAGTAATAAAATGTTTTGGTTTACATCAACTTCTGATAAAACTGCCACCACTTGTCAGGCAGCTCGTTGCGCATGGCCTGTTCGTAGTCTTCCTTGGAGCAGGGGATGAAATGATGCCTTTCGTAACGTTGGTCGTCGTTTTGCAGGAACGACATGTCCATCCACCACTTGCCTGTGATCTTATGGCAAAGGAAGACCACGTCATTTTGGTTTTCACCAATTTGCACGTTGTAACGCTTGAAGTCGTTACTCTCCATGGTGGGGATGTCGTCCTGACGGCTTGAGAAGCCCTCGATAAAATACCAGATCATCTCGGCGATGAGGTTGGCCGTGCGCGAGTTGATGTCGTAATGGGGGTTGTATTCGAAGAAGCCGATGGATGATAGTTTGTAGCTCAGTCCTGCATAACGTGTCATGCGACAAGCTTCCTCTCCGTTGAAACCATTGGGTGAGGCATTCTTTATGCCTGGTGCATCGGCGGCACGGATGGCCGAGATGTCGAAACTCAGGAGGTTGGCATTGCGGATGAGCGGTTCGGTCAGTTCGATGTTTTGCTTGATGCTGCCCAAACGATATGCGTCGAAGAGCAGCTGTTTCATCAGCTCAATATTCTCTGTGTCAACATAATACGACTGATAGCCGATGTTGGTGAAGTTGAACAGGAAGTTGGGCTGGTGCAGGATGATATGGCTTAAATAGGAATGCGAGTTGAGCGCTTCCTTGTCGTTGCCGATGTCGAACATGGGGTCGACGGCGGCGATGTTGATGAGCTTGCCTGTGGGCTCATACACCTGGTACATCGTGTAGGTGAGGTCTTGTCCCGCCCCGATGATGATAGGCACTGTTTTGTTCTTCATCAACTCGGTAAGCACTTGATTGAAGGCAAAATAGGTGTCAGAGATGTCTTTACCGATCTTGATGTCGCCCAGGTCGATGATATGGAGTTGTGGCCAGTGGTTGAAAAGCGAATAGAGGGCTTTTCTGATGTAATCCACGCCGTCGGCACAGCCTTTGTTGTCGACGGCACCACGTTCTTCCTTGACACCTATGATGGCCAAATCCACGCCTTCGAGGTTGGGGAACTCATCCTCGTTGCGGTAGATGGTGATGGTTTCGCCCAAGGTCTTCTTGCCGGGGCGATAGGCCGCGCCGAAACACTTCTCAGCGACAGGTTCAAGGAAGATGCTGATGTCCATTCTTTTGGCTTATGGCCTATGACTATGGCCCATGGCCTGCGGCAGCACTGCCATAGGCCATGAGCCATAAGCCATAGTTATTTAATGATACAACTTCTGCCAGTTCTTATACTCACGCTCACGCCACGGTGCGTTGTGGTAGGCGTAGCTGACGATGGCGGGGATGACGGTGGTGCCTTCGGCATAGACCATCTGTTGGAGCTCTTCGCTCACCTTGCCCCATGAGCCAGCCTCGAGCAGCGTCGATGACGAACAGGCGCCGTCACGCACGTCGGCCACGGTGATTTGGATGGCATATTTGTGCATAGGCACTTCGACGCCAAGGATTTCGGCGCAGACGACGGTGTCCTGAGCGAAGTTCTTGGGTGTGCCACCACCGACCATGAAGAGGCCCGATTGAGGGCTGTTCATCTTGATTTCGGTCAGTTCGAGGAAGTCGGCCACCGAGTCGATGCTCACGTAGGGCTTGCCGGCTTTCTTGCGGAGCCACTGGTGCTTACCGATGCCGAAGCCAGCGGAGCTGTCGCTGAAGGCGGGGCAGAAGATCGGCACGCCGCACTCGTAGCAGGTTTGGATAAGGCTCTCTTTCTTCACGCCGTGACCGTTGGCCAGCCATTTACCAACCTCATAGAGGAACTCGCGGCTGCTGTAGGGACGGCACTCCAGGGTGTCGGCCACGTCGCAGGTGGCTTGGTCGCAGGCCTGCAGCTCTTCTTCGTCGATGAAGGTATCGTAGATACGGTCGATGTAGAGTTCACGAAGCTTGGTGTCGGGGATGACATTCTCCTTCGTGCCGATGTAGTGCTTGTAACCGAGGGCTTCGAAGAGGTCCATGTCGATGATGCTGGCACCCGTGCTGACGACGGCGTCAACCATCTTGTTTCTGACCATCTCCACATACACCTGCATGCAGCCGGCGGCCGAGGTCGAACCGGCGATGGTGAGGATGTTGGTGCAGTCCTTCTCCGCGATCATCTGGCAGAGGATGTCGGCGGCGCGAGCGGTGTCGCGCGAGGTGAACGACATCTTACGCATGGCGTTGATGAGTTCGGTCGAGTCGTACTTCTTAATGTCGATATGTTCGACAACATCTTTCAGTAAGTCTTTTTTCTCCATTGTATTTCAGATTTAAGATTTATAATTCAATAATTAAGGATTGCAAAAATAGAAATTTATTTGCATTGCGTCAAAAAAACAAAGAAAAAGCGGCAGAATTGCTTCCGCCGCTTTCGATTGTTTATTTCTTTTTGGCTGTCTTTTTCTTCGGTGCGTTCTTCGGGTCTTCCACGATGGCCTTGCATTGTTCGTAGGTCAAGGTGGAGGGCTCGGTGCCTTTCGGAATCTTGTAGTTGCTCTTCTTGTAGGCGATGTAAGGTCCGAAGCGGCCGTTCAGCACTTGCATTTCAGGGTCTTGTGCGAAGGTGCGTATGATGTTGCTCAAGTCCTTCTGGCGTTTCTCGTTGATGATCTCGATGGCGCGGTCGCAGTCCACCAGGGCGGGGTTGTCGGTCTTGGCGAGGCTGTAGAACTTGTTATCATGCTTCACATACGGACCGAAACGACCAACCGCAACCGTGATCTCCTTGCCTTCGTATTTGCCGAGGATACGCGGAAAGTCGAAGAGTTTCAGTACCTCTTCCAAAGTCACACTCTCGATGCTCATGTCTTTCTTCAGACCAGCGAAACGAGGCTTCTCTTCCGACTCGGTGTCGCCGATTTGGGCCACCGGACCGAAACGACCGACCTTCACGTAGACTTTCTTGCCCGTGGCGGGGTCGACGCCAAGCATCTTCTCGCCGCTGAACTTACCGGAATGCTCTGTGGTGGATACAACCTGCTTGTGGAAGCCTTTGTAGAAGTCCTTGATCATGGCATTCCATTCGCGCTTGCCTTCGGCAATCTTGTCGAATTCCTTCTCCACGTTGGCGGTGAAGTTGTAGTCGACGATGCTCTCGAAGTATTGGATTAAGAACTTGTTGACCAAGATGCCTATGTCGGTGGGCAACAGCTTGCCCTTCTCGGCGCCATAGTTTTCCTTGCCTGTCTTCTCGGTGATCTTGTTGTTTTTCAACGTGATGATCTTGAAGGTCTGCGGCTCACCCTTCACGTCGCCTTTGGTCACATATTCGCGCTTTTGGATGGTGGAGATGGTGGGGGCGTAGGTCGAAGGACGGCCGATGCCGAGTTCTTCCATCTTCTTCACGAGGCTGGCCTCGGTGTAGCGCAGTGGGTGACGCGTGTAGCGTTGCTGGGCTTCCATCTTTTCCATGTCGAGCACGGTGCCTTTCTCGATGGGCGGCAGGATGGCGGCGGTGTCTTCGGCGCGGTCGTCATCATAGCTCTCCATGTAGACCTTTAGGAAACCGTCGAAGAGGATGACCTCACCCGTGGCGACAAACTGTTTGTCGCTGGTCGAGATGCCGATGTTCACGTTGGTGCGTTCCATCTGGGCGTCGGCCATTTGCGAGGCGATAGTACGTTTCCAAATCAACTCATAGAGCTTGCGCTCGTCAGCAGTGCCTTTGATGGTATGTTGATCCAAATAGGTCGGGCGAATGGCTTCGTGGGCCTCTTGTGCGCCCTTGGTCTTGGTTTGGTATTGGCGGGTCTTCACATATTCGGCGCCATAGTTCTCCGTGATTTCCTTCTTGGCCATGCCGAGGGCGAGCTTCGAGAGGTTGACGGAGTCGGTACGCATATAGGTGATCTTACCTGATTCGTAGAGCTGCTGGGCGATGCGCATCGTGTTGGCGACCGAGAAGCCGAGTTTTCTGGCGGCTTCCTGTTGCAAAGTGGAAGTGGTGAACGGCGGTGCAGGATAGCGTGTGGCGGGTTTCTTCTCGATAGAATCCACCTTATAGCCGGCGTTGATGCATGTTTCCATGAACTTACGCGTCTCTTCTTCCGTGTCGAAGCGGTGGGGCAACTCGGCGGTGAGGTTGTACTCCTGGCCGTCTTTCATGAAAGTGAACTGCGCCGTAATGCGATAGGCGCTGGTCTGCACATAGTTCTTGATCTCTTCTTCGCGTTCGACAATGAGGCGCACGGCCACCGATTGCACACGGCCTGCCGACAGCGATGGTTTCACCTTCTTCCACAGCAGGGGCGACAGCTCATAACCGACGAGACGGTCGAGCACACGGCGGGCCTGCTGGGCGGCCACGAGACCCATGTCGATGTCGCGTGGGTTCTCGATGGCATCGAGGATGGCAGTCTTGGTGATTTCGTGGAAGACGATACGTTTGGTGTCTTTCTTTTTCAGGTCGAGGGCCTCATAGAGATGCCACGAGATGGATTCTCCCTCGCGGTCCTCATCGGATGCCAACCACACGGTGTCAGAGGCTTTTGAGAGTTTTCTCAGCTCCGCCACCAAGGCTTTCTTGTCGTCCGAAATCTCGTATTCGGGTTCAAAATCGTTTTCAATATCGACACTTAATGAATTCTTATTTAAGTCGCGCACATGTCCATAACTCGACTTCACCGTATACTCTTTGCCTAAAAACCCTTCGATGGTCTTGGCTTTGGCCGGTGACTCCACGATAACTAAATTCTTTGCCATAATCTCATTTTTACGCTAAAGGTTGCACCTGCAACCCCAAAATTTTCGCGTGCAAAATTAGTGGAATAAAATGGCACGGAAGAAACTTTTTTGTAATAATTTTTTTATTTTGCTGATTTACAGCTAAATATTTTGTATATTTGCAATATGAAACAACTACTAGAATTAGCCAAACATGCTGCCTTCGAAGCTGGCAAAGCCATCATGGAAGTGTATGCACAGCCTTTCGAGGTCTATACCAAGGACGACGACTCGCCCGTCACCCAAGCTGACCTTTGTGCCAGCAATATCATCAAGGAGATTTTAAAGCCTACGGGCATTCCTTTTGTAAGTGAAGAGGATTTGCCTCCTGATCGCTCGCAATTCGAGCGGTATTGGCTCGTCGACCCTTTGGATGGCACGGTGGAATTCGTGAACCGCAACGGCGAATTCACGGTCAACATCGCATTGATTGACAACAAACAGCCCGTATTGGGTGTGATTTATGCGCCTGTTTTAGATAGGATGTGGACCTCAGATGACAAACAACTCTACACTCTAAACTCTCAACTCTCAACTTTCACTGTATTAGTCAGCCGTTCGCACCGCACGCCCGAGGTGGACGCATATATTAATAAGGTATTGCGCCCCGCCCACCCCGACCTCGTCATCGACACGCAAGGCAGTAGCCTGAAGTTTGCCCGTTTGGCTGAAGGCAGCGCCGATGTGTATGTCTGTTACAGCAAGACCAAGGAATGGGACACCGCCGCCGCCGATGCCATCCTGCGCGCTGCTGGCGGCAAGGTGCTCCGCATCAGCGATGGACAGCCTTTGGAATACAGCAAAAAAGAATATCCCAACCCGCCGTTTGTGGCATGGGCTAGGATATCCTAAAGTGAAAACCAATAAAGATTAGTTGGCCAACTGTCTTCCAATCTCCTCCATCAATTCCTCGCCTTCAAGGTTGCGGGCGACAATCACACCGTCCTTGATGAGGGCATTCTGCGGGATGAAGGAAATGGCATAAAGAGCACCAGCAGCATTACTCCATCCTTGCAGGTCGGAGACTTGAGTCCAAGTGAGACCGTCTTTTTCGATGGCGGCGAGCCAAGCTTCTTTGTCGGTGTCGAACGAAACGCCCAACACATCGAAACCTTGGTCGTGGAACTTCTGATAGGCTGCCACCACATCGGGATTGGCCTTGCGGCAGTCTGGGCACCACGATGCCCAGAAGTCAACCAACAAAAGTTTACCTTCGGCCAGCTGTGAAAGGGTCACAGGGTTGCCTTCAGCATCGTTTTGGGTGAAGTCGATAATGGGCTGACCCGCCTGCACGCGCTCTTGCTTCTCCACGTATTCTTCGGCCAGCTTCAGATTGGCGGTGCTGAGCGTGCTGTCGGCATGGTGGATGTTGTCTATCATAGTGCGCAACTCGCAGGGGCCGAAGGCCCACTTGTAGCGATACATCACGTAATGCGCCACGGGGTCGGTGGGATTTTCCCATACATAGTCGAAGCAGTGCATCTTCAGGACCTCGTCCTTATCGGCTTGGGCCATCGTGCTGTCGGCTTCCAACTTGGCTTCAAGGTCGTTGTAGCTCTGGGTAAAGGCGTTGAGTCGGTCTTGCGACTCCGACCCTTTCACCAGGATGGCGTTGGGGTTTTGCGCATCGCCTTCGAGGGTCACATCCACATTGTCGGTAAAAAACGGGAAGGGGCGGCGCCAGCCTTGCAGCATGATGCCATACATCTCGTTGTCGTCGCAAATGGGCGTGTTGAACACGGCATCCCAGTTTTCGATGACGGCCGAGTCGAGCACTTGTCCATCTTTTTGCAGATAGACGGTCTTGCCATCGGCATTGGCAAGGTTCACATTGACCTTGAAGGTCTTCGTCTCAGGCTTGGTGTTGCAGGCGGCCAACAACAGTGCCGCTATTGCGACAAGAAGGATTCTCGTTTTCATCATTTCAGGATTTCAGCCAGTTTTGTCTCCAAGTCTTCGCCTCTCAAGCCTTTGGCAATCATGGTGCCATTCTGGTCGAAGAGGAAGTTGGACGGGATGTAATAAATCATATAGTCTTCGCTGACTTTGTCTTCGCTGTCGCGCACCTGCATCCAAGGCAGCTCGTCTTCCTCAACGGCCTTCAGCCAAGCGGCTTCGTCTTGGTCGACACTGACGCCAACAACCTCAAAACCAAGTTCATGGTATTTCTCGTAGGCAGCTTTCACGACGGGGTTCTCATGACGGCAGGGTCCGCACCACGAGGCCCAGAAGTCGACCAATGTGAGCTTGTTTTGGGCGATCTTTTCCGAGAGGGTGACATCCTCGCCGTCTTTGGTTTGCAGCGTGAAGTCGATGAAAGGCTGACCCACTTCGAGGCGTTCTTGTTTGGCCACATAGTCGTTGAGGTGGTCACGATAGATGGATTCAGTGGTAAAGCCAGCCATCAGGTCTTTCAGTTGGTCAAGAGGATAGTCTTGTTTCACGCCATCGAGGATGTAATGTGTGACGAAGCTCTCGGGATGAGCCTTGATGTACTCGTCGCGGAAGTTGTCCTGTTGTTCCATCAGTGCCGTGCCGACTTTGTTGAGCGAGTCCATCTTGATGGAGTCGTTGTCGGAGAAGGCCTGTTGCATTACGGCATAGAGGTCGCGAATCTGCATGTTGATCTCATCCAGCTGGTCGTTGTAGGCATCCAGTTCAGCCTGCGTTTCCGAGCCCATGATCTCCACGGCTTGTGGGTTGTTGAGGTCGCCCACAAAAGCGACGTCCTTGTTGTCGGCGAAGAAAGGCATGGAACCACGCTGTCCCTTGATCTTTAAGGCATAGAGGATTTGTGGGTTGTCGATAGGTGCAGTCAATACGGCTTTTTCTTCAGCGATGACGGCTGAGTCGATGGTGACAGGCACGTTGTCGACATACTTTTGAAGGTAGACGGTCTTGTCGTTACCATTGGCCAGGCTGACGTTGACGTTGAAGTTTTTGTTTTGGTTGCAGGCCGTCATGATGAAAGCCACTGCAATCAGGAGTAAGAGGTTTCTTTTCATAGTATTCTGTTGTTGAGGGTGTTATTCTTTTTTCTTTTCTCTCTTGAAGATGTAGAGGATCATCATGATGAGGAAAATCGAGACGGGTACGCTGAGCAAGATGCGCAGCAATACCTGACCGATAAGGTGGAAGCTGAACGACTCGAGGAAGAAGAGTGCAAAATGATGAACAAACACCATGCATAGCACGTATCTGAACATCCACATGCCGTCGATTTGTCCCAAGCTGGGTTCTTGGATGTTCTCGAATTTCAAGTTACCCGAAACGAGTTTGATGATGGAAGGCCTGCAGAAAGCCATCAACGTGGTGGCCCCAGCGTGAAGTCCGGGTGTGCCCGTGAAGAGGTCGATGGACAGACCCAAGACAAAACCTAACACCAAGAGCTGCCATTTCGGGGTGTTGAAAGGCAGCAGCATGATAAATATCAGGTAGATATGCGGGTGCACATAACCGCCCAAACGGATATGGTTGATGACCAGCACCTGAAAGAGCACAAGCACCACAAAGCGGATGATCTGAAGCACGGTCTTGTTCATTGGAATCTAGCTTTTAGTGAGTCAAGCTCGGGTTTGTGCAAATCATTGATCACATAGACGTGTCTCAAGGTGGCGAAGTCAGTGGCGAACCGTATCTTGGCCCTGTTGAGTGCGTCGACGGCAGTGGGGTAGAACTCCTCCACGGTACCCACCATCAGGTCTTCGGGGAAGATGTAGGAATGGGAGCTGGTGAGGATGGTGTCGCCTTGTTTCAGGACGATGTGGGTGGGGATGTCTTCCACCATGCCGTAGCGATAGTTGTTGGTCTCCCACTTCAGGCTGGCGAGTTCTTGGCTTTCCTTGATGCGTACGCCAACCACCGACTTGCTGTGGAGCAGGCTCATAATGGACGCATAGTGTCGGCTCACGTCAATCACCACGCCGACAATACCTTCTGTCGACATCACGCTCATATCACGCGCGATGCCGTCAGCCGTACCTTTATTAATAATAATATAGTTGTTGGCTTGGGTGGTGCTGTTGTTGACGACTTGGGCGGGGATATACTCGTACAGCGTGTCGCCGTTGAGAATGTCGTAGGTGCACGAAGTGGTGTCGTAAACCACGGAGAGCTGCTTTCTAAGCATGGCATTCTCTTCAGCCAACTGTTTGTTGGCGGTGTTCAACCTGAAATAGTTGCCTACCTCGCTGCTCCATTCGTAGACCTTTCCCACGGCATCGTTAGTCGTGTTGACCAGTCGGTTGCGGTGGAAGTTCTGGCTTCGGGCAAGCAGCAGGATAGATATCACCTCCAAAAGGATAAAGAGGATGACAAAATGATGCTTGATGATAAAACTCCCGAGGTTGTTCATCACTTAATCAGGAAGGTGAAGCGGTCGAAGTTCTTCAGGGCAATGCCGGTACCACGGGCAACGGCGCGGAGCGGGTCTTCGGCCACATGGATGGGCAGCTTGGTCTTGGCGTTGAGACGCTTGTCCAAGCCACGCAACAGGGCGCCACCACCGGTGAGGTAGATACCCGTGCGGTAGATATCGGCCGACAGCTCTGGCGGGGTCTGCTCGAGGGCATTCAACACGGCGGTCTCGATCTTCATGATGCTCTTGTCGAGGCAGTGGGCGATCTCGGCGTAGTTGACGCGGATTTCCTTCGGGATACCTGTCAGCATGTCGCGACCTTGCACGGCATAGTCATCGGGCGGGTTGTCGAGTTGCGGAATAGCGGCACCGACTTCAATCTTGATGCGTTCGGCGGTGCGCTCGCCCACGATGATGTTGTGTTGCTTACGCATGTATTCTTCGATGTCGGCCGTGAAGTCGTCACCAGCGATACGGATGGACTTGTTGTTGACGATGCCACCCAAGGCGATGACGGCGATTTCGGAGGTACCGCCACCGATGTCGATGATCATGTTACCCGTCGGCTCAAGCACGTCGATGCCGATACCGATGGCAGCGGCCATAGGCTCGTGGATCAGACGCACTTCTTTGGCGCCAGCCTGTTCGGCCGAGTCCTTCACGGCGCGCTCTTCCACCTCGGTGATACCCGAAGGGATGCAGATGACCATCTTCAGGCTGGGCGGAAACAGGGTGTTCTTGAAATTGATCATCTTGATCATCTCGCGCATCATGTACTCTGCGGCCTGGAAGTCGGCGATGACGCCGTCGCGCAGCGGGCGGATGGTCTTGATGTTTTCGTGGGTCTTGCCGTGCATCATCATAGCACGTTTGCCGACGGCGATAATCTTTCTCGTGTCGCGCTGCAAGGCCACGATGGAGGGCTCGTCAACGACTACCTTGTCGTTGTATATGATGATCGTGTTGGCCGTACCAAGGTCAATAGCGATTTCTTTGTTGAGGAATGAAAATGCTCCCATAGTCTTCAGTTATTAGTTTTCAGTTGTTCAGTTGTCAGTTAATCAATGTCTAAAGTGTCTAAATCCGGTAAATACCATGCTGATGTGGTTTTCGTTGCAGCAGTCGATGGACTCTTGGTCGCGCACCGAGCCGCCGGGCTGTACGATAGCGGTGATGCCAGCTTCGTGGGCCAGCTCAACGCAGTCCTTGAAGGGGAAGAAGGCATCGGAGGCCAACACGGCACCCTTCAGGTCGAAGTCGAACGAACGGGCCTTCTCGATGGCTTGGCGCAGGGCATCCACGCGTGAGGTCTGTCCGATGCCCGAGGCAAAGAGCTGCTTGCCTTTGGCGAGGACGATGGCGTTTGAGCGGCTGTGCTTCACAATCTTGTTGGCGAAGATCATGTCGTCCACCTCGTCGGCAGCGGGTGCCTTGGTGGTGATGACCTTGAAGTCGGCAGCGGTCTCCGTGTGGAGGTCGCGGTCCTGCACGAGGAAGCCATTCAAGGCAGTCTTCACTGTCTGGGGTCTGTATTGGTCGGCTTTCAGGCGCAACACCACGCGGTTCTTCTTCGAGAAGAGCAGGTCGAGCACGCCGTCTTCATACTTGGGTGCCACAATGACTTCGATGAAGAGCTTGTTGATCTCTTCAGCTGCTTCGAGGTCGATGGGGCGGTTGCATACCAACACACCACCGAAGGCTGACACGGGGTCGCCTGCCAAAGCAGCCAGATAGGCTTCTTTCACGGTCGGGCGACAAGCGATGCCGCAGGGGTTGTTGTGCTTGAGGATGGCGAAGGTGGGCTCGTCGAACTCACGGATGAGGTTGAGGCCTGCGTCAAGGTCAAGCAGGTTGTTGTAAGACAACTCCTTGCCGTGGAGTTTTTCGAACATGGCATCCAAGTCGCCATAAAAGGTGCCCTTCTGGTGCGGGTTCTCGCCATAGCGTAGCATGGTGCCTTCCTCTTCGGTAATACGCAGGGGCTTGTTGCTGTCGTCTTTCACGAACCAATTCATGATGGCACTGTCGTAGTGCGAGCTCACGCCAAAGGCGTAGGCAGCAAAACGACGGCGGTCGTCGATGGAGGTCTCACCCTGCTGGTCTTTGAGCAGCTGGATGAGCTCGCCGTAGTATTTCTGCGAAGGCACGATGAGCACATCGTTAAAGTTCTTGGCACCAGCGCGGATGAGCGAGATGCCACCGATGTCAATCTTCTCGATGATCTTGCTGGCGTCGTCGGTGTTGGCCACGGTCTCCTCGAAAGGATAGAGGTCGACAATGACGAGGTCGAAAGGCGGGATGTCGTATTCCTTCATTTCCTTTTGGTCCGACTCAAGCTGGGTGCGACCCAGGATGCCGCCAAACACTTTGGGATGGAGGGTCTTCACGCGACCGCCCAAGATGGACGGATAGCCCGTGAGCGACTCGACGGTCTTCACTGTGGGGTCGAGCGGCTTGATAAAGTCATAGGTGCCTCCCGTAGAGTATATCTGTACGCCATTTTGCTTCAACAAGTCGACAATGGTGTCGATGCCCGTTTTATAAAATACTGATATTAAAGCAGTTCTAATTTTTTTCAAGGGTGTAAAATTTAGGTGATTTTAAACTGCAAGAATACCAAAAAACTACAAACCGCGCAAGACATAAAAGCATTTTTTTTGAACAAAGATTTCAACAATTTTCAACTTTTTTCAGCGCCGTTCGTTATGTAGAATCCCAATGAAAAAAGAAAAAATAATCCACTGAAAATGAATGGCATAAGAGAAAAAACGATTTTAAACTACAAAATCCGGTTATTCGTATCGTTTTTCTTCTTATTTTTACCGATTCAAAACTACGCGGATGGAAACAAAGTGGATTTTACACCAACCTGTTGACAAACAGCAAGTTGACGAGATTGTCAAGGTGCTCAATATCGATGAGAACCTTGCCACTTTGCTTGTCCAACGCGGAATCACCAACTACGAGGAAGCCAAGACTTTCTTCCGTCCTTCGCTCTCTCAACTCCACGATCCTTTCCTCATGAAGGACATGGACAAGGCCGTCGATCGTGTGCTTCGCGCCATCAACGAAGGCGAGAAGGTGCTGATCTACGGCGACTATGATGTGGACGGCACGACGGCCGTGGCTGTGGTCTACACCTACCTGAAGCCTTTCTTCAAGAAGAAAAAGATTGAGTTCTATATCCCTGATCGTTATGAAGAGGGTTATGGCATATCCTATAAAGGCATCGACTATGCGGCTGAAAACGGCTTCAAACTTGTCATCGCCCTCGACTGCGGCATCAAGGCCAACGAACGTGTGGATTATGCCAACGAAAAGGGTGTCGACTTCATCATCTGCGACCACCATCGTGCTGGCGACACCATCCCGAATGCTGTGGCAGTGCTCGATGCCAAACGTCCTGACTGCACCTATCCTTACGATGAGTTGTCGGGTTGTGGCGTAGGCTTCAAGTTGGTCACCGCCCTTTCCATGAAAGGCTTGGGCACCATCGAAAAGGTATACGAGCTCATCGACCTCTTGGCCGTGAGTATCGCCGCCGACATCGTGCCTATCACGGGCGAGAACCGTGTGTTGGCTTATTTTGGCCTCAAGCAACTCAATAAAAACCCGCGTCCGGGCATCGAAGCCATACTACAGCATGCCAACATCTATCGCCGTGATGAGGACCAGCTTGACGACGAGGAGAATGTGCTGACCAGAGAGTTGACTATCAGTGACTTGGTCTTCCTTATCGGGCCTCGCATCAATGCGGCTGGTCGTATTGCCAAAGCCTCCGACTCGGTACGTCTGCTCATCGCCGACAAGAAGGAGCATGCCGAAAAACTGGCTGCGTCAATCAACGACCTCAACGACGAACGTCGTGAGTTCGACAACCGCATCACCGAAGAGGCCTTGGATATGATTGCCGCCGACCAAGAGTTGAAAGACGCCAAGAGTACCGTGGTCTTCAACGCGAAATGGCACCGTGGCGTCATCGGCATCGTGGCTTCGCGACTCACCGATT
Source organism: uncultured Bacteroidia bacterium (assembly GCA_902786745.1). GTDB lineage: Bacteria > Bacteroidota > Bacteroidia > Bacteroidales > F082 > Limimorpha. The sequence continues at coordinate 158,723 of CADADR010000001.1, read as the reverse complement.
ATTATTACCGTCCGACCATCGTCCTGACCCGCGCCAACGGCCTCGTCACAGGCTCGGCGCGTTCCATCAGGAGTTTCGATATCTACGATGCCATCGACCATTGCTCCGATTTGTTGGAACACTTTGGTGGCCATAAATATGCAGCGGGTCTGTCGATGAAACCCGAAAACCTGCCCGAGTTCCGCCGTCGTTTCGAGGCCTATGTCAGCGAACATCTGGTGGACGAAGACTTTGTCCCTGAGTTGGAAGTGGATCTGAAGATCAACTTCAGCGACATCACGGCTAAGTTTATGCGTATCCTCAACCAGTTTGCTCCATTTGGTCCGGGCAATATGGCTCCTGTGTTCTGGACGGATAATGTCATCGACGCTGGCGGCTCACGTCCCGTAGGCGGCCACCGTCACCTCAAACTCACCGTGTCGCAACCTGGCGATATAGAGCAGGGCGTGGCTCCGTTCTCGGGCATCGCCTTCCAAAAAGGCGACCTCTTCGACCGCATTCACAACGGCGAGCATTTCAGCATCTGCTACCATCTGGAATACAACACATGGCAGGGCAAGACCAACCTTCAACTGAATGTGAAGGACATCAAGTTTGAGGAAGAATTGTAAAGCTTTCCTTGTTATTTCACGGTTATTTTGGCTACGACTTTGTCACCACTTTTGTCGGTGACAAGTAGGAAATAAAGTCCTTCTGGGAGGCCTGAAAGATTGATGTCGTTGCCTTCACCCAAGGTCTTTACCAATTGCCCCATGGCGTTATACACCTGCACCTTGGCGACGTCCACCTTCATGATATGCACTTCACCATGGGTTGGGTTGGGATACAGCGAAACCAAAGGAGAGCCAGCGTGTTCTTTTATGCCTGTCAAGTCGTCGCCCGTGGTCCAGTTTTCAGGCAAACTATTGTCGGAATCGAGGTCTTTCAGTTCGAGGTATGGTCCTTCGCCGTCGGCTTCCATGGGCCAGGGCAGGCTGTCGGAATAACACACCTGATCGATAACATTACCCCAAGCGTCGGCCAACACGAGGTTCTCTGACTTGTTGGAGAGTTTGCGCGTGTATTGCCCGAAAGGCGTCGTGTTGTAAAACTCCGTGAACATCAGTGAATCGGAGCATAAAATGACGGCTTGGTGGCCTTCGATATGGGCGTGTTCGGGGAATATATAGGTGACACCCAACTCGCGGAAATACACGCCCGTCAGGTCCACTTCCTCGTCGCCGTTGTTGGTGATTTCGATGAACTCAAACAAGTCGCCGTCAATATTCCACCAATCCATGGGATGATAATGGATTTTGGAGATCACCAAAGGCGGTAGGTCGACGTCGGCGCAGCCCTCGTAGGCACCCATGTGTTGGTTCAGCCAATTGATACGCTGCTGGAGCCACGTCTTCATGTCGTTAACATATTGTGCGTGCTGTTGCATTTGGTTCCAGCGTTGGTTGTCGCGAGGTATAGCTTCAGCAATCAAGGCGTCGATATCGTCGATGCGATTGCAGACGAAATCATAGTTTAAGGGTTGTCCAGGCTCGGTCAACTCAAACCAGCGCTTGGCCATATAGCAACGGAAGAGGTCGGTGTCGAACAGGTCTTTCCAAAACTTTGGACCGTTGTTGTCTTGGTTGTTGAACTGCCACACGTCGTATCTGCTGCGGTTGCCGAAGGCATCGTAACCGAAAGCCAGGTTGTAATCCCAGACAGGGCCAGCGCGCAGCTTACCTAACCTGTCTTTATGGAAGAAGGTGCTTAAGGAATAGACATCCACGTTCGAAGTATATTCCGCAATCATCATAAAGTCAACGAAGGAAGGGATGTCGATGACGGATGGGATGCCCGACGTAATGGACGTATTGTGTTGGTTGGCCACTGCGGCGAGGTTAGTAAACACGCTGTGGATATAGTTGTGTTGCGCATTGGTGATATCGGCAGGCTTGGGATAATGATGGATGAAGTCGGTGCTGTTGCCCCACCAGCCGCCACCATAGCCTTGCATCGTCCAGGCTATGGGGTCGCCGCCAGTGGTCTTGTCGGCTTTGGTGATATAGCCTCCAGTTACCTCGGGATAGTTGTTGCACGTCTCATCCATCTCCTCGATGTTGACGCGGTTCTTGTCGGGTTTGATTTTCTCCATGAAGGCGTAAAGACCCTTGTAGTCGCCGTTGATGACCACCTCGCAATACACGCTTCGCGAGGCATATTGTCCAAGCCGGTTCGAGAGTTCGTATGCCAACACGTCGCGCATCCCAGTCTGGTCGAAAGCCAAGGAGTTGAGCACCCAGTCGTTCTCTTCTGGCATGCCTAAAATGCTGACATTTCTGTTTGTAATGTCATCATCTTCGCGGGTTTCAAGAGCGTAGGGCTTCTTGTTGAGCATGGTCTGCGATGAGCTGCCACGCCGCTCGATGCCGATGCGTCCGTCGTAGTTGAGCAACTCGGGATTGTCGATATCGCTCATGTAGTTGCGTGAGCCGTCCTGATGCCAAATGATCTTCATCGTACCCAGCACTTTAGGCTCGTCAGGGATGTTGACGCCGCCGTCGGTCTCGATGACCACGATGGGCAGATTGCTATCTGTGAAGTTCTGTGCCATGACGGTGAAGGTCATAAGCAACAGCAATAGGACTGATGTCGTTTTCTTGAATTTCATGTGTTATTTTTTCCAGAATTGCCACCACCTCTTTTGTCGGCCTTCAACCACTCTGGCATAGCGGTTACGCGACCTCCGCAGGGTGGAGAATTTCGTGACGGAACCCGCATTGGGACCTTTCAGGCTGAGGATATGGGAACGTGAAGCCACAAAGCCGCCCTCGTCGACGTCTTCGATATTGCCGTATTTGTTTTTCTTGGCGGCATAGATGATGACATTGTCGATAAACCAGCTGTTGACATTGGCGCCGTTGCCGGAGAAATAAAGACAAAACTGTGGCTCTTTAGTGGTCCATTCCTCCATGTCGAAGGTAAGTAGGTACTGACTTTGTGCGATGCTGCCCGTCACGGTGTCTTCCCAGATGCTCTCCCAGTCCTCACCGTTTTGCGAGATGCCGATGCCGATTTGGGCATTGATCTCACCATGTGTGGCTTCGAGGCTGTGGTTGAACTGGAAGTTGATGAAATCGTATTTCCCCAGATCCACGATTGGAGTCACGAGGCGGGTGGTGCCGTTGAAGTTGAAGTCGGGATACATCTGCATCTCATGCGGCTTGCATCCGGCAAAGCAGGTGTTGGAGATGTACCACACCACCCAGTCGTCGCCCTTGGCGTCCCAGCCTTCCTCCAACCAGGGGTTGAAGAAGCCTTCGCACAACATCACGTCGCCCTGCTGGCTGAATGCCTGCAAGGAGAAGAGCAACACAATGATGGTGAGTATACGTTTGATCATCCAACCTCCTGATTTTGGGCAAAAATAGGAAAAATCTCAGACTCTATTCTTTTACGGGTCGTTTTTCTTATTTTTGCGGCATAAACGGATAAACCAATGGCAAAAGAAAAAACCACTTTTTTCTGCAAGGAATGCGGCAATGAGTCGCCGAAATGGTTCGGTAAATGCCCTGCCTGTGGCGCATGGAACACCTGCGTGGAAGAGACCGTGGTCACGGGGAAGGACAGCAAATCGGTGAAGAAAAGTGTCGGGCTGGAGATGGACAAGGGCCTGCCTACGCCCATCAAAGAGATCGGCAACGCTAAGGAGCAACGCATCATTTTGCCCTATGAGGAGCTCAACCGGGTGCTCGGTGGCGGTCTGGTGCTTGGTTCTTTGACTCTCGTAGGCGGTGAGCCTGGCATCGGCAAGTCGACCTTACTCTTGCAGACAGCTTTGCAACTGGCGGGTAGAAAGATCCTGTACATCTCGGGCGAGGAGAGCCAGACCCAAATCAAGATGCGCGCTGAGCGTATCGGCATCCACAACACCGACTGCCTCATCCTTACTGAGACCAACACACAAGAAATCCTGAAGCACTTCAAGAACGTGCAGCCCGACATCGTGATTGTCGACTCCATACAGACGCTGGAATCCCCATACGTGGATGCCACGGCGGGCAGCCTCTCACAAATCCGTGAGACAGCCGCCGAGATGAACAAGATTGCCAAGGCCTATCAGGTGCCGGTGTTCCTCATCGGACATATCACCAAGGACGGCAGCATCGCTGGACCGAAAATCTTGGAGCATATAGTAGATACCGTTTTGCAGTTCGAGGGCGACCGCCACTATGGTTTCCGCATCCTGCGTACCATCAAGAACCGCTTCGGGTCGGCCTCCGAGTTGGGCATCTTTGAGATGAACGCATCGGGCCTCCGCGAGGTGACCAACCCTAGCGAGATCCTGCTCTCGCAACGCGATGAGGAAGTGAGCGGCATCGCCATCGCCGCCACCATGGAAGGGCAAAGACCTATGCTCATCGAGACGCAAGCCTTAGTGAGCAGTGCAGCCTACGGCACGCCCCAACGCTCTGCCACGGGCTTTGACATCCGAAGGATGAATATGCTCTTGGCTGTGTTGGAAAAGCGTGCTGGATTTCGACTTTCTATTAAAGACGTGTTCTTAAACATCGCCGGTGGTCTCCACGTGGACGACCCTGCCATTGACTTGGCTGTCATCGCCGCCGTGCTTTCCTCAAATGCCGATATTCCTATTCCTTCGCGTTATGCCTTTGCCGCCGAAGTGGGACTTTCGGGAGAAATCCGTGCTGTCACCCGCATTGAGGCTCGCATCGCTGAAGCCGACAAATTAGGCTTTGAGAAGATTTTCGTCTCGAAATACAACGCCAAAGGCTTGGACACCAAACGGTTTAAGATACAGATTGTGCCTGTGGCTTCGGTTTATGAGTTGGGGGCGGAGTTGTTTGGATAAATAAGATTAAAATGGACCAAGAGAAAATCATATTAGGCATCGACCCGGGCACCATGGTGATGGGTTACGGCGTTATCCGTGAGCAGGGTAAGAAAATGGAACTTATCACGATGGGGGTCATCAACTTGAAGAAGTTGGCGAATCAGGCACTCAAGCTGAAGAAGATCTTCGAGCGTGTCTTGGAAATCATCAACGAATACCATCCCGATGAGCTGGCCATCGAAGCGCCGTTTTTCGGGAAAAACGTGCAATCGATGTTGAAGTTGGGTCGCGCCCAAGGTGTGGCCATGGCCGCTGCGCTCTATCGCGATATCCCTATCTTCGAGTACTCACCCAAGACCATCAAGCAGACCATCACGGGTAATGGCAACGCGTCGAAGGAACAGGTGGCCAAAATGGTGCATTTCATCCTGAAAACAGACGAGGACCCCGAGTTTTTCGATGCCACCGATGCCGTGGCCGCCGCCGTGTGCCATTCTATCTCGAAGGGTAAGGACGTAAACTACACCAAACACACCACCGAGAAAGCCAAGGCGCACCGTCGTCCCGATTGGAGCAAGTTCATTGCTGAGAACCCTGGTCGCGTGAAGTCATGACATAATGAATAATGGAATAATATTTGTGGCACGAAAAGACACTAACTTAAAAATGAATTGATATGATCATCACCATCATTTGCATCACTATCCTGGCATACGCCATTGCTGGTAAAGACATCAATAAACAATTGGAAAAGCTGAAAGGTGTCGATTGGAAAGCCAAGTCATCCGATGTCTTCGGCAAAATTGGCGTTTATGCCAAAAAGGCAGGCCGTGTGGCTACCAAGCCCTTGCTTCAGCTTTATTATGTGCTGACCATGGGCGAGACCACCACGCTTGAGAAAGCCTTGATTGTGGGCGCTATTCTTTACACCGTCATGCCCTTCAGTTTGATTCCCTTCAAGGCACATCGTATCTTAGGCCTTTTGGATGAAGGTCTGGCTGTGCTGTATGTGGTCAAGAAGGTGCAGAACAAGATTACGCCCGAAATCAATGCCAAGGTGGACGAAACCTTGAATGCTTGGTTTGGCACCGAAGAAACTGCACAAACCACAGAGCCCGCTGAGTGATTTTGTTATAGTTCCGACGACAGGTGGTATTCCCCACTGCCGTAGGTTTTCACCTCATAACCGTTTGCCGTAGGCAGACAGACCTCTGCCGTGGTGTTGGCTGGGATGACAATATCCCATTCAAAATGGTTGCCTTCGCGTTTCCAGTGGCTTTTGATGCGACCTGAAACAGAGTTGTAAGCACAGTTCACAAAGTCCAGTCCCTCAATGGGATAAGGCTTGAGTTGGATTTTGCTGTAGCCAGGCTCTAAGGCACGGATGCCTCCGAGGTATTCGTATTCCCAGAGGATGAGGTCGCCGAGCAGCATCACATGGTTGCCCGAGTTCATGGCGGGGTCGGCGGTGTTGCCGTTCCAGAGCTCCCAGATGGTGGTGGCGCCATTACGATACATATAGCCCCAGCTGGGGTATGTGTCGTTGGAGGCAATCTTGAGCGCAAGGTCGCCGTGGCCGTATTCCGTTAGGCAACGCATCAGCTGTTGGATGCCGATGACGCCCGTCGACACATGGCCGCCACATTCGTTCATGGTCTTGTCCACGATGCTATTCATCACCTTGTCTTCCAAACCTTTGGGCACCATTCCAAACCACAACGGCAGGATGTTAGCTGTGACGGTGTTGTTGGCGTAGACACCCGTCACGCGGTTGAAGTATTTGTCGTTAAAGGCGATGGTAGAAGTGGTGATTTCTTGCTGGAAGAAAGCCATATCTTCGTCAAAGCCTAAAATCTCGGCAAACTTGGCCATCTTGCCGCAGAGGTAGCAGTAGAATGGTGTGGAGATGACCGTCGCATCGGTGATGCGGGTTGCGTCGTTGGAGTGGATGAGTTCGAGCGACTCGGGCGGCATGCACCAGTCGCCGTAGGTGTCGCGAGGCATGAGGCCAGCCCGCATGTAGTCGTTCTTCATGTGAAGCATCCATTTCTTCCAAGCCGCATAGTGTTGGCGGATGGGTTCCACGTCGCCGAAGCGGGTGTAGAGCATGTCCGTCACGGTGACCATGGCACCTGGCCAGGTCATGTTGTCGGTGTAGCCCCGCCAATAGGGCGGGATGACATTGGCCAACGAGCCGTTGTCCCATTGGCTGTCTTCGCCATCGGTGAGCCATTTGGCGTAAAGTTGGTGGTTGTTGAAGATGTACGACTCGCCATAGTTGCCCGTGGTGCGGTCACCCGTCCAGCCCAGGCGCTCGTCGCGCTGTGGGCAGTCGGTGGGCATGGAGCGGTAGTTGCCGCGAATGCCCCAGAAGGCATTGTGGTACACTGCGTTGATGATCTCGTTAGAGGTCTCAAACGAGCCTGTCACGGGCATCTTGTCATAGATGACCCAGCCCTCGAAGTCGTCTAAAACTGGTGTTTCGCGCAGGCCAGAGATTTCCACGTAGCGGAAACCGTGGTAGACGAACAACGGATGCCATTCTAGTTTAGAGTTTAGAGTTGAGGGTTGAGAGTCAGTTGAAAGTTGAGAGTTATTAGTGACGATGTATCGATCCGTACATTCCGCGCTGCGTAGGTTGGCGGTATAGAGAAGGCTATCGGGGGAGAGAAGTTCGGCGAAGCGTAGGGTGATAGTGTCGCCGGGTTGTTGTCCGCGGGCCTTTATATCGATGAAGCCAACCATGTTTTGACCCATGTCGAGGTACCATTTGTTACCTTTTTGGAACAGGCTGACAGGTTTTAGTTTCTCCATCACGGTGATGTTGGGATTGGGCTGAGGACTGAGTTGGCCTTCCGGAACCTCTACGAGTTCGGCTGGGAGCCAAGCATTGTCGTCGTAACCAACTTTGTTCCACTCGCCGAGGTCAAAGTTTCCGTCGTAGGTCTCGCCATCCCATTCGTTGGCGGTTCGGATGGGGCCACGGTTGGTGATCTTCCAGGTCTCATCGCTGACGATGGTCTCCTTTTGGCCGTCTTTATACGTCACTTCGAGTTGGAGAAGCAGTCGTGGTGTGCCGAAGCCAAACACATGATCAGTGCCGTCCCAGTTGGGGTTGGCGGCGTTGTAGCGAAGGGACGTGTAGCGTCCGCCTTCAAGGATGATGCCTACGGCGTTGTCGCCTTGCTGGAGCATCTTGGTCACGTCGTAGGAGTTGAAATACACGCGTTTCGAGTACCATGAAAGCGTAGGTTTCAGCAGTTCCTCGGGAGCGATTTCCCGTCCATTGAGGTAGGCGCTATAAACGCCCATGCCGCTGACATAGAGCCTCGCCTCGCTGACCTCATTTTTGAGGACAAAATCCTTGCGAAGATAACGCGCTGCCAAACGGGTTTTGCCCACCAGCACATCGTCCTCAAACTCGTGTCCAATCCATTTCGCTTGCCAATCGTCTTGGTTCAACAAACTGATTTCAAACGACTTGACTTCGCTTTCCACTTTGGCTTTTTTGCCCTTGGAGGCTACGGTCGTGATGACTTTCCAATAGGCTTTGTCGCGGCTGTGAAGTTCCTTGCCCGCGTATGGGATGTAAAGCATCTGGTTGGAGGACACCACGCCTGAATCCCACAAGTCGCCGACGCCGTTTTGAGCGTTTTCGGCGGTTGAGGCCACGATGATGTGGTAGTTTTGTTGGACCACCTCGTTTTCCGTGGTTTCATAGTTCCAGCTGAAACGCGGCTGTGCCGTGGCCAAAGCCTGCTCGTGAAATTGTTGCTCCACATTAGGGTTGGTAATGGTGACATCGAGTGAACCATTACAGGAAATGAGACCTATTAATGCCAATAGGTAAAGAAAGCGTTTCATGGACGTTCTATTTGATCTTAAGAGTCTACTTGTTTTCCTTGTCCCCCAAGGCGATAAGCAGCAATAGGGCCACGATAGGATTGATGAAGATGGAGAGTAAAAACCAAACCAATCCGTGTCTACCTTTCTTTTTTGCCACTAATGCCACACAGGTGGGGATAAAGAGGAAATAGGCAAGGGCGATCACCACAAATATGCCCAAAGCAATCGACATTCCGTCGTTGGATAAGTAGTTAGTTAATTCCATAGTACTTTATTGTTTAGGTTTTCTTTTTCTTAGTTCTATTGTATGGCAAATCCGGCCAAACCGGTTGGAATTGTTATAATTCTTCTTCTTTTGCCTTCCAAACAAACAACCCCACTGCCCCAGCGAGTGCCCGTATCAGTTCCAATAAGTCTTCGGAAGGCGCGTAAACGGTCATACAAGTGTCATCGCGACTCAAAGTGATGAGAGCATCTGATGCTCCGATGAGGATGCATAAATTATCGTGATTGCCTTTGACAAGGTCGGCAAGCTTCTCTGGTTCAGGGTTGAAGAGGCCTTCGGTGTCGTCGCCAATGAACAGACGCAAATCGTAGTAGCAGTACAATTTTAGTATGATATCGGAAAACTGCTCACGCAAAACAGCATAGCGCGAGGGTTCTAAGTAATACTGCTCCACGGAGAAGAACCTTCCGCCACCGTTCTCCGGCACTTGTTTGGGGAGAAAATCCACTACCCAGTATTCCTTATCGAAAAAATCGTCAATCATAAGGCCCTCTTTTCTTGTTTCATCAATGCAAATCCTTGGCTATCATCTTGCGCATCTCCCATCTGTCTTTGACCAGCCCTGCTGCCTTGGCCTGCACCATGAGGTTACCGATGACGGTGGCATCGGTTGGACCAGCCACAACGGGCATTCCAATAGCTTCGGCTATCCTTTGGTTGAGCTGGTCGTTGGTCGAGCCGTCGCCGATGACATAGAGTTTCTCTATATTGAACGGAGCGAATTCCTGAAGCCTATCCAGCACCTCTTTAAACTGTTCCACATCCGCTTCTTTCAAGCTTTTTTGGAAGCACGTAGTGCCTTCGATGCCACTTTCGTTGGAGAAGTTGAGTCGTGCCGACTGCTCGGTGATGATAGGCTCGTTCACCTCAATGCCCATGAGGCTTTGTGCTCCGCTGATGAGGTAAGCGAAACGCTCGTTTTCAGCAGGTACAGCAACAACGGCTGAGGCGGTGTCATGACCCGCTACGGCGACCACGGGAACCTCACCCAAGCCGGTCTCTTTGGCGATATTGAAACGTAGCTTACCTACGGTTTCTCCTGGCTGTACCCTGTCGGGGATTTGGTCTTCGGTGAGGCCAACTGCCTCCATAAGTGATGGCACAAACTGCTGCGTCTTGGGGTTCATCAAGCCCGAGGTAGAGGCAATGGTGGTTTCGCAGACCTTGCCGCGGGTCAGCAGATAGGAGAGGAGGTCGGGCATGAAGAGGATGCGCTTGGCGTGACGGTAGGCCACGCTGCCTTCCTCGGCCTGGGCATACATCTGGAAGATGCTGTTGTGGTTCGTGGGCAGGATGCCTGTCAGCGCATAGAGTTGTTCGTGAGGCACCTTTTGGAAGAACTTTTCGGGAATGCCATCGGTGTAAGGGTCACAGTAGGCGCGGGGCAAGCCCAGCAAGGTGCCGTCGTGCCCAACGCAGCCGAAGTCGCAGCCCCAGGTATCGATGCCGATGGAATCCAAGGGAATATTACGTTCTCCCAGCTCCTTCAGGCATTTGAAGAGGTGCTCGTAGATGCCATAGACATTCCAATAGTACTTACCGCCGATTTCGAGGGTTTGGTTGGGGAAGCGGTAGACCTCTTCCATGCGGAAAGTGTCGTCAGCGAAAGTGCCCAAGATGGCGCGTCCGCTGGTGGTGCCGCAGTCGAAAGCCAGGAAACGATAGGTTTTCATGTTTGATATCAAGAATTTGAGAATGAAGAGATGTATGGAAGTACGATTGGAATTAGAGACAAAATCGCGAGCGATTTTTAGAATACCATTACGGCACCGCCGCCTTTGGCGAGATGCACTTTCACCTTGTTGCCCCACACTTGGGCTTGCTCTGACACATAGTCCTTGGCCACACGGTTGGCATTGGGACCGTCGCGGAAGATGTGTCCCGACTTGGCACCGAAGTTAGGCAGCACACCGAGGTCGATTTCGATGTCGCGTTCCTCCCAGTTGGTGATGGCACCCACATACCAGTGGAAGTCCTTGCGGCGGGCGATGACGAGGTATTCGCCCACCTTACCGTCGAGCACCATGGTCTCATCCCAAGTGGTGGGAACGGAAGCGATGAATTGGGTGCATTCCTCTTCCTTCATATAATTGCTCGGGCTGTCGCAGAGCATGTTGAAGGGTGACTCAAAGATCACATATTCAGCCAGCTGACGGCAGCGTGTGCCTTGGCTCATCGGCTCGGTGTAGATGGCGGCGAAGTTATTCTTGTTGGCGTTCTTCATCGCACCTTGGGTGTAGTCGAGCGGACCGGCCAACATGCGGATGAAGGGGATGGTGACTTCGTTAGTGACAAGGTCGCTCTCGTTGTCCCACTTGGCTTGTTCGAGGCCATACACACCTTCGTGGTTAAGCACATTGGGGTAGGTGCGGTTGAGGCCTGTGGGTTTGTAGGCACCGTGGAAGTCGATGAAGAGGTGGTGACGGGCGGCGGTTTCGGCCATGCGGTAGTAGAAGTCGACAATCATCTGGTCGTCACCGTCCATAAAGTCGACTTTGAAGCCTTTCACGCCCATGTCGGCATAGTGTTGGCAGACATGTTCCATGTCCTTGTCGATGGCGGCATAGCCTACCCAAAGCACGATGCCCACATTGCGTTCGGCGCCATAGTCCACCAGTTCCTTGATGTCGATTTCGGGCACTACTTGGAAAAGGTCTGCCTTTTTGTTGACAGCCCATCCTTCATCGAGGATGACATATTCAATGCCGTATTGCGAAGCGAAGTCGATGTAGTACTTATAGGTGTCGTTGTTGATGCCGGCCTTGAAGTCGACGCCATAAATGTTCCAGGCGTTCCACCAGTCCCAAGCCACCTTTCCGGGCAGAATCCACGAGACATCACCGATGCGGTTGGATGAGGCCAAGAGGTAGACCAAGTCGTTGTCGGCCAGTTCCTTGTCGTTTTCAGAGATAGCGATGATGCGCCATGGGAACGAACGTTTACCCTCCACTTTGGCAATGTAGTTCTCGCGTTCCTTCACAATCCATTGCAGGTTGTTGTGGCCGCCTTGTTCGCGGGTCTTGGGATAGGGCGCGTGGACGGCAGAGAGTCCGTTTTTGCCGTTGGCGTTATGCAGATACAAGCCAGGAAAGTCCTCCAAGTCGGCCTCGGTGATGACGGCTTTCTTGCCATCCTTGAGTTCGACCAGCAAAGGTAAGAAGGCGAGTTTTTCGGGGTCCATTTGGCTAAGGTTGATGTGGGAGTAGGTGTTCTCAAACGAGTTGTAGAACTGCTGGTTGATGAGTGGACCTTCTTGTCCGGCACGCCTTAAAACATAAGGGATAAAGCCTTGATAATCCTTGTCAAAATTGAAATCTGCAATTTCATTTTCAATGATGATGGGCATACGGAATTCGGTCTCAAAACGGTAGGCCACACCAGCATCGTAGGCGCGGAAGATGACCTTGTAGTTGCCTTTGAAGGTCAGCGTCAGTTCCTCGTAGACTTCGTGAATTTCGGTTCTTTTGTAAAGTGGGGAGGCTAAGGTCTGGTTGACTGATAGCGTCTTGGCGCTTTTCACGAAGGGCTTCGTGCCAAGTATGGTGCCATCGCCGAGTTGCATGCCGATAGGCGAGGGGGCTAACACGCAAGTATTGCCATGTGTGACGGCGTAAGTCAGTTGCTCACCTGCCTCAATGGTGACGGTGATATCTTTGTCGGGCGATTGCAATGTGTATTGCTTTTGGGCGAAGGCGCTCACGCAAAGCATAATGAGCGTAAAGAGGAGGAGTTTTTTCATGTTGGTATAGTTTTATGCAGGCAAAAATAGAAATTTTTGCAGCACTTCACAAAAAAAGCCACCGAAATCGCTTTCGATGGCTTTAATGTGTAGGTTATAGTTTAATTTCAAAGCCCACACTTCGGAACTTGTCCGTCGTGACCCCTGGCTTGTACTCGGGCAGAAGGTTGGTGAAGACCCGAATGCCGTGGATAATGCCCAAATGCTGGGTGTTGAAACTGAGGCCGACTTCCAACTTCCATGGGTTGAAGATGTTGTCGAGATGGTCTTTTGTCCCAGGGAAGAGAACGAGACCAAAGGGCTTGGTTGGGTCTTTGCTGGTGACGAGCGCTTCTCCCAAAAGGCGACCGCAATACAAATCTAAAGAGACGCTTTCGGTCTGCTTTTTACCGAGGTAATAACTAAGTGAAACAGGGATGCCCATGTAAAGGTTATACAGTCGGTTGCGTTGATAGTCGCCCTGCCCGTCGATTACTACCAATTCGTTGTTTTCGTATTTCACCTGGTGGCATAGCGATTTCCTGTTTTCGTTCCATAGAAGTCCTGTCTTTAAGCCCCAACGGTTGCCGAGTTTGAAATAAGTGCCAAAACCTATGTTGACTGTCGATGTGTTGTATTGCAAGAAGGGGCTGTTGGGATTTGTTGGCGTGTTGCCATGTTGTAGGCCGATTCCTACTTCAAGAGAAAGCGCGTCATTCCATACCTTTCTGCGGTCGGTGGTGACCAGTTCGCCATCCACTTCTTTGGTCTTGATTACCCTCCAATCCCTTTGCATATAAGGCCAATCAGAAGTGTTTTCCTGTTCGCACAGTGTGATTTTGCCTAGTAGGGTATTGGTGTCGTATTGAAAATTTGCACTTCCATAAACGTTCATCATGACATCACCTTCACCCGAAATGGTATCGATAGTCAATTGGGCATGGTCCCAAATTTTCATACCTGGCGAGTTTTCTGGGTTGGGAATGTAATAATGCTGGACACGAAAGCTTGAATATTTGGAAAGGATGAGATTGGTCCAGTCCTTCGGTACGGATGCTGCGGATGCAACGACATAATCTGCTTCAGCCGTCGCATTGTTCAAAAGGTTGATTTGCCCGAAGGTCATGGGGCCTTCAATCTCCACCACGGTGCCTCGGGGCAACTGGGTGTTCTCGAGGATGGTCAGGGTTTGGTCTTTGACGTTGCAGAGTTGCACATTGTAGGCCCGTGCCGCCAAATCATCTTCGGTGATGATGGCCACGCGGTAGCCGCTGTCGGCCTCATGGTGAATCAGATGGACATCCCATCCTGAACTGATTTCCAGCTTGTTGATGCGTTGGTTGATGTTTTGCTCTATAGCGACTTCTTCCTGTGCGAAGCCTATCTGTGCAGCCAAAAGAATGGCTATTGATAAAAAGATGCGTTTCATGGTTTCCAAGTTTTAATTGAGTTTGATTTCCAAGGCCAGCGATCCGTTTTTCATGTTCGGGTCTTGCGGCTGACCGAATAAGGTCCTGTCTTCCGTGACAGGTTTGGTGAAGAATTCGGGGTCCTTCTGACATTCGTAGCACACCAGGTTGAGGCTCCGGATGACTCTCCGCTGGGGCTTTTGAACGGCTGAAGGCGTTTCGTTTTCAGTGGGTATGGTGTTGGATCCAATATTCGTAGTGTCTTTGGGTTCCGTCGGCTTGACCTCGACTAGCATGGGCTGTTCGACCACTTTTTCGATGATTTGAGTCTTGGGTTTCTCTTTTTTCATCGGGGCGTTTTGTGGGACGATGGGTGTCTCTTCCGCCAAAAGCGTTTCGTTAGCAACAGGTTGTTCAAAGACGGCATCGTTCACTTCGGTCTTGACGGAATCAACGGTTTTCGTTTCTTCAACAAGGATTTCCTGTTCCATCTCAGGTTGCTGTTTTGCGTTCGGTTTGACGAGCAGCCAAAGCAGAAGGCATGCCGCTGCCGCACCCATGGCCCACCAAAGCGGGGTGAGTGTTCTATGCTTGCGCGGCATTGCAACCGTCTTTTCCTCATCGGCAAGACGGTCAATCAGATCGCCAAGTTCTTTTTGCCGACGGGCGTTCTTCCCGTGTTCTTCCAGGCTGTCGAGCAGCTGGCGGACTTCCTCGTTCATTTCGTTTTCAGTATTCATCCTTGTTTCTCCTTATATTGTCTTATGGCTTCACGCAACGACTTGTAGGCGCGCGACAGCGTTGCATACACATGGGTGCTGCTCATGCCCGTCGCCTTCTCGATTTCCTCGTTGCTGAGACCGTCCTCATATTTCATCAGGATGGTGTCGCGTTGGCGTTTGGGCAGTTGCTCGACGAGTTTTCGGGCCAGTCGGTAGCGTTCCTCGTTGTCGTCTTGCGGCGGTTCGGCAAGCATCAGACTCTCCGTATCGATAGGCACGGTGGGTCGTTGTTTCCTAAGCAAGTCGATGCTGCGCCGCTTGACGATGGTCAGGCTGAGTTTTTCCATGTCCTGGCTTTTTGTCGTCGCGCGTTGTTCCCAAAGTGTGATGACGGCTTCTTGAACGGCATCCGCTGCGCTGTCGGCATCGCCGATGATGCTTTCGGCGGTCCGCTGCAATCGGGGTTGCAGTCGCAGGATGTCTCGTTTGAACTCTTCGGTCGTCATTACCTTCGGTCGTTTGCTATTATATCGTGGAAATCGTCGAAATCTTACATTTTTTGGAAAAAGAAATAAAAAAGCCACCGAAATCGCTTTCGATGGCTTGGGGGTAACTATAAAGTTTGTTTAGAACCGATGCTCATAACCCATCGTAAGAAAGGTACCGAAGAAACCTCCATAAAAAGAGGATTGTTCTTTTTCGGTCACATGGTTGGCACATAATTGACTTTGCATGCCTATGCGGAGACGATCATTTTCGGATAGTCGTATGCGACCGCCCAATTCCACTTCTGGGCCTATACCAAAGTTGATGGTCTCGTTGGCATCATAGCGTGTGTTCGTCGCGCGTTCCACAAAAAGTCCTGCATTGACATAAAACCATTTGTGCGTGAACTCGGCGCGTACAGGGATGCGGATGAAATGCCGTAGTCCTTCCCTGTGGTCGTCTGGAAAAATATAACCGCCTTCGGAAAAGCCCCATCGGTAATTATACTCAACACCAGCCAGCAACGACCAATGCTTGTTGAAGCTGACTTTGGCGTCCACTCCTGCATTCGCGTGATAGACCTCATCTAATAGTCTTACCGAACCATCCAATACATATCCTATTTTTGTATAAGGAATAATTGACCATTCTTTCGAGTCCTGTGCCTTTGCCGTAAAGCAGCAAAGCAAAGCGATGGCCATTGTGGCCAAAATCTGCTTATTGAAATTAATTGTTTTCATAACTTATTGATTTTAAAGTTACAAATTCTTTTTGCCTCAATAACTGAGTCAAACATGCATTTCTTTGGCAGCCTTTATCTAATCCTAAATCCATAATTAAACTCCACGCCAACATAGCTAAACCTCTGGCTTAAAGTTCCATAGTGTGTATCAGGTTCGCAACCTTTCCAGATTTCGCCTGCGCCTATTTCCCTAAACGAGTAATCATATAAGAGATTGAAGCGAAGCATGTTGCCTTTGCGTGTCGGCCTCTCCAAGCCGATTTTAGCGAAACATGACACGGAAATAGGATCATCCAACACCAAATAGTCGATGACATACCCGTCAGGAAGGCAAATTCCGTTTTCATCGAGGCCATACATCATGGTGTACTCGTATGTGGACTTATACGGTTTGTATAGCCTGCCTCCAAGTTCGCCAACCAGCAAAAAACCGTGTTTTGTCTTGACGGCAGGGAAAGCCTTCTCGATGGAGAAAGGAAGGCAAATCATCGGGGTATATAGTGTATAGATATCTTTCACCTCCGAATCTCCAGTGTTGTCGAAAACAGAAGGCTGAAACTGTGCACCGAAGCCCACATTAACGCCAAAGTGATAAGGCAGTCGGTGGTAGTAGGAAACTTCAAGGCCACCACCAATAAATGGATAGGAGTTCACAGCGGCTGCCTTGTCCGACGACTTGACCTCTTGCGTCAGGAATGCGTTGATGCCGATTTTGACCATTGACTTTGGCAACAGCTGTTCATGTTCCTGTCCAAAAGCTTTGCACCCGAAAACTATCAGGATTACAATCAAGGCATAAATTCTTGTCGTTTTCATAGTCGTATGATTTTGAATTGCACCGACAAAAGTATAGAAAAAAAATGATTGTCAAGGGGTTTTCGGGAGGCCTAAAAATTCTGTCCATGCTTTTTTTTTGATTGTAAAAACTTATTTTTTTGACAATCAACGATATGAATACAATATGGACAAAATTTTGTCCCTATGAAAATTAGTAAAGAAAGGAATCAGATGGCTTTAAACTGTGTTCCAAGCATCACATTTCAAGGTCTTTGGTGGCTTTATCCATATAATAAAAGCCATCTAACAGCAACATTAGACGGCTTTAAGATAACCATATAGTTTCTTCAGATCAGTTGTTGTTGACGGGAGAACTGCTGCCGAAGCCGTTTGTCTTCTCAGGGAGGACTTCGGTGGTTTGGTCTAGCACTCGGCCCTTGATGCGAAGCATAACTGTGGGATTGTTGACGGCGTTGGAGGTCACGGTCACCGTCTTGTTGATAATGCCAGAACGGTTGGTGCGGTAAGTCACCTTGATGATGTCTGACTCACCGGGGAGGATGGGCTCTTGGGGCCATGAAGGGATAGTGCAGCCGCAGCTTGACTTTGGTTTCTGAATCAGCAGGGGTGCATCGCCCGTGTTGGTGAAACGGAACTCGCATTCGCCGTTGCCGTTGTAAGGCACATCTCCATAGTCGTGGACGGTTTTCTCAAATTCGATTTCAGGACCGCTCTGGGTCTTTGCGTCTTGCGCCTTGGCCGCTCCTGCCATAAGGAGCATAATACCAAGCAGATAAATGACTTTCTTCATTTTGTTATGATTTTAAAATTGTGAATAATGAGTGATTTGTGTTTTAGGGTGATACATTGTTTTACACTTCGTAATGGAAATGATGCTGCGAAACTACCGCCTTTGTCAAGCGGTCGGACATGCATTCCAAACAATTCCAAGTTATAAAATAATGTAAAATGCTGAAAACTAATGCGATAGTTTAATGCCTATTCCGAACATTTTTTTGAAATGGTCCAAGGTATTTTACCCTTCCTCCATCTTTTTCCTCCGTCTTCCGCGCAGTTTGTCCACCATATTGACGGTGGTTCCAAGGTAATCCGCTTCCTCCTGGCGCGAGAGTTTGAAATAAGAAAGGATATAGGACTTCCGCTCGTCCTCGTCCAAGTTGGGGTATTTCTGCTGAAGAGTTTCCGCAAGCTCTGGGTAAAGCTGGTCAACCACTTCTAGCATGGCTTCCCAATGGTCTTTGTTGTCAAAAACGGAGGTCTCCAAATCCTTGAGAAGATTGGCTTTTTTGTTGCTGTTCAGATAATTGTCCAACAACAACATGATACGCTGTTCCTTCATCAAAGCCTCGGAGAGGCGGTCGGCATAATCCTGCTGGATTTGCTCATGCTCGGCGTGTTTTTGCGCCAAATCCTTGTTCTGCTGTTTGAAGTGGAACAACTCGGCACTGATTTCGGCCTCGCGTTTACGCCGCCGTGCCAAACGGATTTGCGAAACCAACAACGCTGCCAAAACCAAAGTCGCTACCAAACTGACGATGACGATGATGCGCTGCTTGATGATGATGTTACGGTTCAATTCGTTCTGCATCACCTCGCTGTCGTATTTATGGCTGATAAGCGCAAGATTGTTCTCCTGTTGCTCTATTTCTTTTAGATTGTTGCCTTCTTCGTACAAACATCCATATTTGCAAGCGGTTTCATAATCGCCGAGTTCTTCGGCATAATCGGACAAGACACCATAATAGAACCAAGTATCCGCGTTTGGCTCTGTTTGGGACACAAGTTCCTCCAAACGGCTGTAATAATAATTGGCAGAATCCAAGTTGCCGGACTCATAAAAGATGTTCCCCATGTCATGATAATAATACATCAGCAGGTTGTCGTCAGCATCTTCAATCGAAGCTTGCCAAAACTGGCTAAGGTAGTTGGCTGACTTTTCGTAATCTTCCGCATTGAAATACATGACATGAAAGGCCGACAAGCAGTCGCGCTTTGCTTCCAATGACCCGCTTTGCTCGGCATACTTTAAGGCCTGATCCAAATAATATGCTGAGCTATCAAATTGTCCATGGTACTGATAGAAATCGCCCAACTCCCTCAATGCCTCGGCTCGGTCGGCATAGTCTTCGCCAAAGCCCTCGGCAGCAGCCTTCAACAACGAAACAACTTCTTCTTTGTCAGCATAGTAGCCCAAGCATTGCGCAATATGATACCGTGCATGAGCCACCATCAGAGTTTGATTCGCCATAATGCCGTAATGCTCCGCTTCTTTAAACAAGCGCATAGCCTCCACCTTATTGCCTGAATCAAACTGAATACGAGCGTTTTCCAAGGCATCTTGGGCAACTTGCTTCACATCACGGGATGTAGGATGGCAAGCAGCCAACATGGTAACAAGGAAAGACAAAACCAGATGATGCAGTTTCATGGTGACAAAAATAAACAAGATCTCGTTTCAGCATCACAAAACTACCACTTTCGACAAGTGGTTGAAAGGGCAGTCCAAACTTTTTCAAGGTTTTTTAAATGTAATAATTTGTGAATGAATCAGTTAAAAGTGTGATTATTCCAAACTTTTTTCGGTGAAGTCCAAGGATTTAGGAGGTTTTTGACCTTAATTCCTCCAGAAACTCCGCGAAAGCAGCGTAATCAACGAGAAAAGCTCTACCCTGCCGAGGAGCATGAAGAAGATGAGCAGCCACTTGGCAAACAGCGGGAAGAAGACATAGGAACCGCCTGGGCCCACTTGACCGAGGCCTGTGCCTACATTGCTCAGCGTGGCCACCGAAGCGCCTAAGGCTGTCTCGATGTCGATACCCATGGCCAACAGGATGACGGCACCGATGAGGAAGACCAAGAAATAGACAAAGATGAAGGTGACGTGTTTGTAGACACCGCTCGTTGAGATGGCTTTGCCGTTCACTTTCACGGGCAACACGGCATTGGGATGGATGATGCGCTTCAACTCGAGTACCGAGTTCTTGGTGAAGATGAGATGGCGGAAGATCTTGACACCGCCCGAAGTGGAACCCGAACAGGCACCGATGAACATCAGCAGGAAGAGGATGACCCAAAGGAAGGTAGGCCAGGCTGTGTAGTCGCTGACGAAGAAGCCCGTGGTGGTGAATGCCGAGATGACGCTGAAGAACGACTCACGGAAAGAGGAACCGAAGCTCTTGTGGCAACCAAAGAACAACACCAAGCCTATGGCTATGCCCAAAAACACGGTATAGAGCAAGTAGGTGCGGAACTCCTGGTTTTTCAGGATGGTAAACGAACGCCAGCTCAAGGAGAGCAGAAGCAGGGAGAAGTTGCAGCCCGACAGCACCATAAAAACGGTAATCACGACCTGGGAATAGTTGGAGAATGCCCCGATGTTGGCCGTCCGCGTGGAGAAGCCGCCAGAGCTGATGGTGCTCAACGAGTGACAGAGTGCGTCATAGAAGTCCATGTCGCCTCGATAGAGCAAAAGTGTCTCCAATAGGGTGAAAAACAGATAGATAAACCAAATGCGCCTCACGGTATGCATGACGCGTGGGTGTAGCTTGTCGTAGGTGATGCCGTTGATCTCTGACACGAAGAGTTGCATGCCGCTCATGCCGAGGTAGGGCAGGATGGCCAACGAGAAGACGATGATGGCCAAGCCGCCGATCCATTGGGTCATACTGCGCCAGAGGAGGATGTCTTTCGGCACGGACTCGATGTCGGTCAAGATGGTGGCTCCCGTGGTGGTGAAACCCGACAAGGCTTCAAAGAAGCCATCGGTGAAGTTGGGCACGCTTTTGCTGAGCAAGAAGGGTATGGCACCGAACAACGAGAGTACAAGCCACGAGATGCACACGACATAAACGCCGTCGCGCGAGGTGGTCTTGTCGTTTTTGTGATTGCGAGTGGCGATGAGCAGGATGAAACCGGTCAGCAGGGTGATGAGGGCCGAGAAGGGCATGCTGAAGGCGTAGAGCCCGTGGTGGAGATAGGTCACAGGGAGCACCGTCAGCATGAAGAGACCTTCGATGAGTATCAGCTGGCCTTCGATGCGGAGGACTAAAGGATGGTTTATTTTAGTTTTCCACTTCATCGGTTAATGGAACAAACGTTCAACAGCGGGGATGCCGGCAGGCAAGGCCAGCACCACCACTTGGTCGTCGGTCTCAATCTGGAAGTCGTCGGTGGCGATGAAGCTCTCGCCATCACGGGTGACGCCGCAAATAATGGCGTCGTTGGGCATGGGCAGCTGTCCGATGGGCTTGCGCGTGACGGCCGAGCCCGCCCTCACTTCAAACTCCACGATGTCGGCATCGATGCCGCTTAGGCTCTTCAGCGTGGAGACCTTGGCACCAAGGGTGTATTTCACCATGTAGCTGGCAGCGATGAGTTTCTTGTTGATGATGGAGTCGATGCCGATGTTTTGCGAGATGTCGATGTAGTCGATGTTCTCCACCAAGGCGATGGTCTTCTTCACGCCAAACGACTTGGCCTGGAGACAGGTCAGGATGTTGGTCTCGGTGTTGTCGCTGACGGCGATGAAAGCATCCATGTCCTTGATGCCCTCGTCTTCAAGCAGGTCGAGGTTACGGGCGTCGGCGTTGACGACCAAAGCCTCCGAGAGGTAGTTGGTCAAGTCCATGCAGCGTTCCTTGTTGATTTCCAAAATCTTGATGTTCAAGTCTTTTTCAAGGCGTTTGGCGGTGATGCGGCCCACACGGCCTCCGCCCACGATCATCACATTGTGGACGTTGATCTGCTTCTTGCCGCTCAGTTTGATGATGTCCTTGATGGCATGTGGCTTGGTGACCACATACACCATATCGGCCACTTGGAAGACCTCGTCACCTTGGGGGACAAAGGTACTTTGACGGCGGTGGATAGCCGCGATGCGGAACTCGATGTGCTCATATTGGTTGATGACCTCATCAACGGTCTTGCCAAGGATTTCGGCCTCGGGTTCCAGTTTCACCATGAAGAGCTGGAGGTTACCTCCTGCGAAGTCGTAGGTCTCCGACGAGGCGTTTTTCTTCAGCAGTGAGATGATCTCCTGTGCGGCGATGTCTTCGGGCGAGAGCAGCCCGTCGATGCCGAGGTCTTGGTACATGCGCCACACCTCGGGACTCAGGTTCTCCATTGTGTTGACGCGTGCGATGACTTGTTTGGCGCCGAGTTTTTTGGCGATGATGCCCGTCAGCAGGTTGATATGTTCGTCGTGGAGCACGGCGATCATAAGGTCGGCCTTCTTCACGTTGGCGCGTTGCAGCACGGCGGTCGAGGTGGAGTCGCCCGTGATGGTCATCAGGTCGCTGTGCGATTCCATCATCTTCAGCAGTTCCTCGTGCGGGTCCACGATGGTGATGTTATGGTTGCTACGCACCAGGGCTTCCGCCAAGTGCATGCCTACTTCTCCGTCTCCGGCTATAATGATGTTCATTTCAATTCGGTTTAAAAATGCAAATGTATAGTTTTTTCCAAAACAATCACCAAATATCCGACCAAGTCACCGAAATCACGTGGTTGGTGGATTTCGCGCCTTCCTTGAAGACATTGGCCATGCCGAAGGTGTAGCGCACCTCGACGAACCAATAGCTCAACGCCGCCGTGACGCCATAGTCAATGCGGTTGAAACTGCCCGGCTCCCAAGGCGTGATGAACTGTTGTTTCTTCTTGCCTTTCACCTCCATAATGTCGTTGCCGCCTACACAGAAACCGATTTGAGGCCCGATGCGCAGACGCGGTATCATGGATTCGTCTTCATCGTCATCGTTCCACTTGCGGAGGTAGATGTTGAGCAGCAGCGGCACATTGATGTAGTGCGACTTCTCCATGTAGCGGATGGTGTTGTTGCTTTCATCCAAGCCTTTCTTCGAACTCATGCCTTGCCGCGAATAAATCACATCGATCTCGGCGCCAATAATACTGCGCTCGGGGATGAGCGCGATGCGCACACCACCAGTGAAGTCGGTGCGAAAGCGTGTGCTGTCGTTGCCGCTGATGCTCATTGTGGAAAAAGCTGGGCCGAGCATGAGGCCACCGCCGAGGCGTTGGGCCATCACCGAACCGGTACCGATGAGCCAAAAAAGGAGCAATATGAGCAGTTTTTTGTCTTTCATGGATTGCAAAAGTACTTCTTTTTATAAAAAGAATGCAGGAAAAACCTATTTTTGCGACAAAATTGAAATAGTTTGACTAAGAAAACTTTTAAAATGACAGAATTCGACGCATTGATTGGACTTCGCCACAGCGAACAGCTTGTGGTTGAACACAAGGATACCGCCGCTGTGTATGGCTCAGGCGCCTTGGAGGTTTTTGCCACCCCCGCCATGATTGCCCTTATGGAAAAGACCTGCCTGATGAGCGTTTGCGACAAGATCGGCGAAGGCAACACTACCGTCGGCATTGCCGTGAACATCAAGCATTTGAAGGCCAGTCCGGTAGGCAGCACCATTCGCTGTGATGCCGAACTCGTTGAAGTAGACCGTCGCCGCTTGGTGTTCGAAGTGAAGTGTTTTGAAGACACAACGCTTGTCGGCGAAGGCATCCACGAGCGCTTTGTCGTGGAGAGCGAGAAGTTCATGTCCAAATTCAAATAAGCCCCGCAATGAATCCCGTCGCCCTCCGATTGCTCAGTCAGCAGTTCATCTGCCCGCAGTTCGACAAGCCCGAAGCGGTGGTCAACCATATGGGCGCGATGCAGGCACAGGAGTACCGCCTGATGCGCTGGGCGGTGGCGATGCGGACCAAGAAACCCTCTGCCAAAGCCTTCAAGAAGGCCTTCGACAGCGGACAAATCATCCGTCTGCACCTGATGCGCGGCACTTGGCAACTCGTTTCCGCCGAGGACTACTGGCCCTTGCTCGAACTCTGTTCGGCAAAGGCTTTGGCAGTCATCAAAGGGTGGATGAGCAGCAACAAAATCAGCATCCCCGAAGAAGAGGTGAAGCGCATCAGGGAAATCCTTGTCAAAACCGCCGCTGACAAGGGTAGTGTCACCAAGGAAGACTTCGTTCACGCTTTGGCCGAGAAAGACATCCACATGGACGACCATCGTCTGTCGTATCACATCCGCTATGCCGAACTGTCGGGCACGCTTTGCAGCGGTGACCTGTTGCCGATGAAGGCGACATACGCCCTTGCTGCCGATAAGGTGAAAACCCATGTCAAAATGGACCGCGATGAAACCTTGGCGATGCTCGCGCGGAAATATTTCCAAAGCCGTCAGCCAGCCACCTTGGAAGATTTCGTTTGGTGGTCGGGGCTGAATGTCAATGATTGCAGGCGGGGAATCGAGATTTTAGGTGATTACCTGCATGTAGAGACGTGCCATGGCGCGTCTCTACAACAACAACGCAGGAAATATTATATTACGGATGATTGCCGCACCCGAGGTTTCCGCAAAGGCAAATATCTCCTGATCCCGCCTTATGACGAATACCTCATCGGCTACAAGAGCCGCGACATCGTCCTCTCGCCTGACTATAGCCATAAGGCACACAACAACAGCGGCATCTTCCAGCCTATCATCGCCCACGATGGCGTGATTTGTGGTAACTGGACCCCTTTCAAGGAGGACCTACAAACAACATTCTTCATGGGTGAGCATGAGGCTGACCTCCAAGAGGAATGGAAACGATACAAGACATACCAACTAAAATGAACAGAATATGAAAGAAAAACCTTCGTCCGGCACCAAACAGTTTCTGTTGACGCTTCTTGCGACAACCTTCTCCATCATACTCACCTTCGGCACCTCGGCCATCATCGATAGACGCCATAAAGCGGCCGCCAAGAAGGAAATGGTCATGATGATCCTCTATGACTTTGACAAAACCATTGAACAATTGGAAGATGCAAGTCTCGCTTTCCAGAAGGCAAAACGGAATCAGCAGGAGCTTGCCTTTCATCCGGAGTATTTCGACAGCCTTCGTTTCCAATTTACAGATGCTTTGAAGGTTTCCCAAATGGAATTTTCTGAAACGACAGAAAACATTTTTTCCTCCAATATAGAGACTTTCAATACCCTCGGCAATGTCAATTTTGTTCATGAGGTTTCTTCTTTCTACAGTATGCGCCATAAATACGAAGAAGACCTATTGGTTGGATATAAAAAAGAGATGACGGAGTCAGGATTAATGAATTCTGTAGGAAAACTTCTCAAATTTGACTTTCCTAATTATTATTTCACGAATCAAGTTTTTTTGAAGTCATTGAAGAGTACTCGAGACCTTTGCATGAAAATGATGAAGGTCAGCGAGGATGAAATGAAAGAATTCAGCAACCAACGCATAGTGAATGAAGATCATGGAGAAGATTATGGAATCTCTAATGAACAGTTGATAAAAGAGTTGTTTGAGGAAGAGGAAATTCTCAAACAGGCCATAGAGAAGCTTGAACAGGACAAACAGACAAACGAATAAATATTTTACTCCTGACGTCACCTTTTGCCATCCAGACTTGTTATAAGGGCGAACTGGTTCAAGAAAACAGAAGTCTAACACTTAAAACGAAAAGAAAATGAATAGCAATGTAATTTGGGTGGAATTCATCAACATGTTACCCATCATTTTATGCGGATGCGTACTCCCCATTATCTTCATTTGGATGGAAACACGTCGTAAAATGAATGAGACCAATGCTCGCACGCAAATCGTCACGGCGGCCTTGGAGAAAAACCCCGACATGGATGTCGAGGAAATACTCAAGAAGGTTTCTCGCAAGCCAAAACTACTGAAGGAGAAACTGCTCACCAAACTGTTGTGGGGCTTCATTACCTCATTGTTGGGCATAGGTTTGATTGTCCTTGGCATCTACATGAAAAGTAGTGGATTGGGTATTGACGTTGATGTTCAGACCGCCCTTTGTTTTGGCTTGATTTTGTTAGCCATTGGTGCCGCCTTCATCATCAACTATGGTGTAGGTCGAAAGATGCTCGCCAAGGAGATTGAAGCCGAGGAAAGCAAAACAACCCCGCAGTCATAACCCGTGACACGCGAAGGATTCATAGAACTTGTGGAACAAGAGCAAGGGGCACTTCGGGGCTTCTTGCTCTACCTCTGCTGCGGCAACAAGGAAGAGGCCGACGACCTTGCGCAAGACGCATTGGTCAAGGCTTACCTCTCGTCGGCAGGCTATCAGGAGAAGGGGAGGTTCCGTTCGTGGCTGTTCAAGATTGCACACAACACCTTCCTCAACCACAAGGCCAGTTGCCGCACCACGGAAAGTCTCGATGAGGCTCGGGCACTCGTCAGCAACACTTCAGCCGACGCTTCCTTTGCGCACCAAGACCTCTATCTTGCTCTGCGCACCCTGCCGCCCAAGGAACGTTCGGCCATCACGCTATTCTATTTCAACGGTTACAATATCAAGGAAATAGCGGCCATCACCGACACCTCTGAAGATGCCGTCAAGAAACAACTCTCGCGCGGACGCGACAAACTAAAGGAGAAACTGAAGCCATGAACAAAGACAAAGAACTTGAGGAACTCTTCCTCGCCCAGCAACCGCATTTCGATGACAACGAGGCCTTTATGGCATCGCTCAACAAGCGTTTGGATGCCGTGGAGTATGTCAAACAGCACCAAGAGGCTACGATTCGCCGTTACAAATGGGCTATGGTGGCAGCCTTTGTCGTAGGTATCATCAGTGGTGCCATCACCATCGCTTTCGTGCTTTCCATGCCCGCCGAGGTACCGCTGTTCACATTTAACGCGCAGTCGGCCACCCTGTTATGGCTTAGCGAGCACTCCCGAATCATCGTCACCACTACGCTCTCATTGTTGATGGGCTTCGGTGTTTTCAGCATCTTCAGCAATGTGATGGATATTATGAATATGCGAAAGCGTGTTTTATCTAAAGCTTAATCGCACTCCTCCAGCCATTTTTCTAGTATCTCACAGTATTTGTCGGTTTGTTCGACGAAGCAGGTGTGGCGTGCACCTTTGAAGACTTCCCAGCGGCTGTTGGGGATGTTCTCGTAGAGCGAGGCAGCCACCACGGGGGTGCAGATGTCGCGGGTGCCGCTGCAGATGAGGCAAGGCTGCGTGATTTGGTGCAGACGGTCGGTGTATTCGAAGTCGGCCAAGTCGCCCAAGGGTTGGTATTCGTTGGGGCCCCATCCGTAGAGGTAGGCTTCGTTGCCGGCACGTTTCGGGCGACGGATACATTCGGGCGAGTTTTCGTCCACGCTGATGACATAACGCTCATAGTAATGCTCGTTGGCGCGGAGATAGTCGGGGTCGTCCCACTTTCCGGTGGCTTCGGCATGGCGGATGGCCTCTTGGTCTTCTGCCGACATGTATTTGATGAGGCGGTGCTGCTCGCTGGCCCACAACGAGCTGGAAGCATGGCCCGAAGAGAGGATAACCGACTTGATGCCCTTGGGCTGGCAGTCGATGATATAGGCGATGGCTTGCATGGCGCCCCACGACTGGCCGAGGAGGTGGAGCTGGTCGAGGTGCAGGTGCTCGCGCAAGGCGATGAGCTCGTTGATCCAGGTCTCTTGGGTCCACAGTTCGGGGTGGCCGTCGAGGTAGGAGTTGCCGCAACCGATTTGGTCGTAAGAAATGACCTGGCGGCCCGTGTCGGCGATGCGGTCCAGCACCTCGAAATAGTTGTGCGTGCTGCCTGGTCCGCCATGCAGACAAAGCAGTGCGGGTTTGCTCGAAGGTTCACCGACAATGCGGTAATAGGTTTGGTAGCCGAGATAAGGCATATAGCCTTCTTGGATGGGGTGTTGATCTTCCATTAATTTATTTTGTTTTGTTGTTAATAGTTTCTTTAGCAAGCATCTTTCCTCTGAGGTGCTTCAAGGCCGCTGGAAGTTCCTCTGGCTCCATCATCCGAAGGGTGGCGTTGATTTCTTTGAGCAACTCGGGATAATGTGCACTCTGCGCGTATGCCAACTTGATGGCTAAGCTTTTCACGCCGATGGGTTCATCGGAAAGGATCGTGTTGAAACAGAAATCGAGAAAATCGGTGCGGATGTGGTCGGGGTCGAAGGAGGTCCGTTCCAAGAGGTTCATGATCAGGCGGCGTTTGGTGGTGCTCGTTGTGCGCATGGCCTCGTCGATGAGGATGTTTTGACGTTCGGCCAACCAAACATCGGTGGTCTTGGGCAAATGGGTCAGCACCCAGGCAGCGTTATCGGAAATGCGTTTGTCAAGGTCGAAGAGCAATTGAAACAATTCCTCTTTGAAGTCGGCTTTTGCCAATGCTTTGGCATCGTAGCCGCTGAGCCTACCCGATAATATCGCCTTCAGTTCCGACATAATGGGTTATTTTACGACAAATTTCGCCGTCTCACAGATGCCTTCTTCCTTAACCTGCAAGAAATAAAGCCCCTTTTCCATTCCTGCCACGGAAATGGTTCCCCTTGAGGAACCAGACAATACCTTTTGGCCCAAGACATTGAAAATGGAATACTCCATCGCATCGCAAGGAAGGTTCTTCACATAGAGTACATCGGAAACGGGGTTGGGATAAACTTCAAGCGGTTGTTGCTGGGTGTTTTCGTGAACAGTCAAAGGCCCCATGTTGGGGATGATATTCAGGATAATACCTTCCACCTTGGTCATGCCGTAATAGAAATTGGGGTCTGGGATGTCGTACCAGTTGTCCAAAGTGCCACCGTAGCCGAAATTGATATGGAACTTGCCATCCGATTCGCGATAGCCATCGACCACCACGTTGTGTCCGACTGTTCCTGCGGGATTCTCGACAGCCAAATGGGCAGGATAACCAGCTTGCAGATTGGAGATCAAGGTGGCATACATGGTTGAATCGGGTTCGCGGATCAGCATGCAGTCCGTAAAGCCAAAGCGTTGGTAGGCCTCGAAGGCTTGGTCGACATAGAAAGTGCCGGAACTTTCCGAAGTATAGACCTGCGTGAGAGCCGTGCCGCAGGCAAAGACCAAAGCGGCGGCCAACTCATCAGACAGTTCCTCGCCGCGCTGGAAAGTGGCGTCGATGGAGTCCAACATTTCGTTCAACATCGGGAAGGACGGGAATTTCAAACTTGCCCAATCGTCATCAATGACATAATTACGTCCCGCATAGTAATGGTTATAGTCGTCATCGTCAGTAAAGCGGGTGCCTTCCGTCGTTCGCAAATAGTTGATGATCTGTCCCATGGCAATGGCAGGACAGCCTGCCACGCTGTAGGCATTGCCATTCACCGGGTCTCTTGGGCAAAGTTGATTGTAAGGGAAATTCTGTGTCCAATGTGAATGAAGCAATCCATCCGCGCGAAGCGTCGGGGTGGTCGCATCTGGTTTTTCAACGGTTTTCAGGAGTGGAGTTTGCGCCCAGCTGTTCAAAGCGCATAACATAATTAGTAAGAAAGAAAGGAGTTTCGACATTTTGCTCAAATCTGATTTACACCGCAAAACTACAACATTTTCATTATCAATGGTGATTTGAACACACATTGTCCACATTATTGTCCATATAGAGTTTTCGTTTCGGAACGGATAATGCGCTAATTTTGCGACCGAATTATAAATAGATTAATGAACATAAGATTAGAACAACCGCAAGACTATCGTGAGGTGGAAAACCTGACGCGCGAAGCGTTTTGGAACGTCTATCGTCCTGGATGCACTGAGCATTATGTGCTCAACCAGTATAGACACAATCCCGACTTCATCCCAGAGTTGGATTTTGTGATGGAAGAAGATAATCACATCATCGGCCATGTGATGTTCTCGAAAGCCGAAATTATCCTTGACGATGGCAGCCACTTCCCTTCATGGACTTTTGGACCCATAAGCATTCACCCTGACTACAAACGCAAAGGCTATGGGTTGAAACTCCTAAACTATGCGTTGGAGAAGGCGCGTGAGATGGGCATCGGCCTGCTCCAAATGGAGGGCAACATCGACTTCTACCGCCACGCAGGTTTCGACCTCGCCAGCAAATTCCACATCCATTACCATGATATGCCGCAGGACGAAGAAGTACCTTTCTTCCTCGCGCAAGAACTAATCCCCAACTATTGGGGCAATCGCGAAGGTACTTATTGCCCTCCCGACGGATATTTCGTTGCTGATAAAAACCTAGAGGCTTTCGAGGCTTACGAAGCCGCTTTCCAAAAGAAAGTAAAAACTTTG
Source organism: uncultured Bacteroidia bacterium (assembly GCA_902786745.1). Lineage (GTDB taxonomy): Bacteria > Bacteroidota > Bacteroidia > Bacteroidales > F082 > Limimorpha. The sequence continues at coordinate 128,791 of CADADR010000001.1, read as the reverse complement.
CAGCCAGGCCAATTACCTCAATTCTGTCAGAGTTGCGGTAAGCCGCTCAACAAGAACGAGGATTGCGGCACGAATACCGACGGCGGCACTAATTTCAACTACTGCAAGGATTGTTATGCTGATGGCAAGATCTTGAAAGTATAAAACCACATCGTTATGGAAATATCAAATTGGTTTAAGGGCTTCGAGAAAGGCATTGCACAGCTTTCACCTGAGCAACGGTCGGTTTTCTTCGCGGAATGTGGAAAGAACTGTGTGAAAGGCGGTACGCTTTCGGTTTACCAAAAACTCTATGAAGACGCTAAAGGTGACATGGATGTTTTCTTTGAGATGGCCAATGATTTGCCCGGAGTGAAAGGTGAGGTCGTCGAGAAAGATCGTGTCTATCGGCTGGTCTTTTTGGAATGCACTTGTGAATTGTGCAAAAAAGGATATGTTACAACACCTTTGCTTTGTGAATGTTCGCGCCAAAGCGTGATGTATTCAATGCAAAGTTTGTGGAAAGGCAAAAATTTCACCGTAACGCTTTGTCACTCCATCTTGGGTGGTGGATCGGATTGCGAAATGAGGATAGAAGTTGAAAAATAAACTCAAAAAGATGAAAACACTGAAATTGATAACGCTTACCGTTGCACTGCTGATGACGGTTTCGGCATTGGCTCAAAACCAAAACTTGGTCGGCCACATCACCGATGAAAACGGTGATCCAATGCCCTTCGTGAATGTGGTGTTGCTTTCGCTTCCCGACTCGACCTTTGTGCAAGGAACGGTGACCGACGAGCGAGGTGCATTCCTCTTGCCGACTGACAAAAAAGACGGCCTGCTGAAAGTGTCGTGCGTGGGCTACCAAACCCAGTACGCAAAACTTACAAACGGCCTGACCATCCAGATGACGATGGATGCTCAACTGCTCGGCGAAGTGGTCGTGAAAAGCCAGTTGCCACAAACGCGGCTGACAGGTAACTCGATGATTACCACCATCCAAGGTTCGGTGCTTGAGGATTCAGGGACTGCACAAGAGATGCTGACCAAAGTGCCGGGAATGACCGGCAGCGAGGATGGTTTGGAGGTCTTGGGCAAAGGCTCACCGATTATCTATATCAACGGGCGGCTGATGCGCGACGACAGCGAACTGCGCCGCCTGCGCAGCGACGACATCCGCGATGTGGAAGTCATCAACAACCCGGGAGCGCAATATGATGCCACGGTGAGGGCTGTGGTCCGCATCCGCACCAAGAAACAACAAGGTGACGGACTCAGCCTTGACCTGAACCTGACTGATGATCAAGACTTACAGTACGGCTTTAACACGCCACGAGGAAAACTCGGCTTGAACTACCGTAAAAATGGTGTCGATGTGTTTGGTTCGGTGTATTACAGGCATACGGATTACCGCCAATACAGCAGCTTGGAGGAAATCGCCAATACCACCAAAGTGTTCCGTCAGGCAGGTCCCTACACCATGACTTGGAAAAACGACCAACTCGTTTATACCGCTGGCGCCAACTGGCAAGTCTCCGACAATCATTCCTTGGGCATCCGTGCCGACCTGACGCATTATCTCGGCGGCGAGAACAAGGTCATCTACGATGAGGATGTTTTCGAAAATGATGTCTTCCTCGACCATCTTTACAGCGTGCAGACCAGCAAGGAAACCAAGCCGCTCGGTGTCCTCACCAATGCCTATTACAACGGCACAGCGGGCAAACTCGGCATCGACTTCAACTTCGACTTTCTGAACACTGCGACCAACACCGACCGTGAAAATGTGGAGCAAAGCCTGATAGAAGATGACTTTGTCAGAAGCAGGTCAGGAGCGGAGAGTAGGCTGTATGCCTCCAAGTTGGTGCTTTCCTATCCCGTTTGGAAAGGCAGCATCGAGGCCGGCACGGAGATGACCTTCGCCAAGCGTTACAATACATATTGGATTGACAAGCAGACCATTGCAAATACCGATGCTGACATCACGGAAAACAATATCGCTGCCTTTGCGCAATATGCCTGCGACTTCGGGAAATGGGGACAAGCCAGTGTGGGGATGCGTTATGAACACACACTTTTGGACTATAGAGATGTGACCAACAGCGATTTCCTCTATCGCCCTCAGGACGAGTTCTTCCCGACGGCCTCCTATTCCGTTGCCTTGGGCAAGGTGGAGATGGGATTGTCGTATGGCATCAAGACCAACCGCCCGAGTTTCTTCGCGATGAACGACGCCGTCACCTACATCAGCCGCTATTCGATGCAGGCGGGCAACTCGCAACTGCTCAACGAGCGCATTCAAGATCTTACGCTGAATGTGGGCTACAAATGGCTCGCGTTCACGGCTTCATACGGGCATTGTAAAAACCCCATCACGCAGTGGGCCTACCTCACCGATGGCGATGCCGCGCTCATCAAACATATCAACCTCGATAAGCCTGTCAACACCATCGGAGCCTATATTTCGGCGACTCCAAGGGCGGGTATTTGGTCGCTCAACGCCACCGCAGGCGTAGAGAAACAAGACCTTTGGCTCGACCTTGAGGACATTCATGTTCCCGAAGGTACTCGCAGGGCCTATTTTGACAAGCCTGTCTTTACTTTCAACGCCTTCAATACCTTCAGTTTCAAGCATGATTGGAAAATCGACATCAATTTCATGTTCCGCTCCCACGGCCATCAACTGAATTTCTACAACGATTATAACTATGCAAACCTTGGCGTTGTTGTGCAGAAGAGCTTCCTGAAGGACAAGTCGCTCACCATTCGCGCCGCCGTGCTCGACATCCTGCAACGCTGTGGAATGAACGAATACAGCGATATGGGTTACTACCAAATCCAGCAAAACAACGTTTTCTCGACGCACAAGTTGCAAGTCTCGGTGTATTATCGCCTGAACTCGACCCGCAGCAAATACAAGGGCACGGGCGCTGGTAAGGATGCGCAGGAAAGAATGAAATCATAGATTGGAGGACGGTTCGTCACATTCCCAACTTGGCTTTAAGCCTTTGTCGTGCCTTGGTAACCGAGGCAGGCGAGATGCCCAAAAGAAGGGCTTGCTCGGTCACGGAAAACTGTAAACGAGAAAGCATGATCAGGCGGATATCGCCACGGGTGAGGTTGGGATACTCCTCACGAAGTGATTCAGGCGTGAGGGAGAAGCTGTTACGGAACACACGTTCCATTTCGACCCATTCATTGTCCTGAATATAGCGGGGCGCGGCGTGGAGTTCCTGAAGCAGGTGGTTCTGGCCAGCAAGGGAATGGATCAAGAGATAGGATTCAACATCGCCTTCGGGTCCGGTGCCTTCTTGAGGCATAAACGATTCGCGCTCATCATTGCCTGCACGAATGACCATCAGGAATGCCCTAACATTTTTGCCGAAGATTTCGGACGCTTGTGGGATGCTGAGTGCAGCACCACCTTCCACGCAGGTGTGGGCCAGCCCAATGCCGACAAGCATCAGTTGGTAATAAAGCATCTCGGCGTCTTTCCCTTGCAAACCGAAAGACTGAGTGATGGCGGCAACTGACTCCTGCTTGAAGCCCACTTGGGTGTCGATGTAATCCTCGAAAGAGGTTGCCGATGCCTTGTTGTCCATCACCAGTTTGAAAAGTTGAGGCTCGTCGATTGCGAACCATAGGAAAGCCAAGCCCATTCCCTTGAAAGGCGGATTCAAAGAAAAGCCTGCACCTACACGCTCCTTAAACATACGGTTGGCTTCGGTGCGGACGGCCTCCAATACACCTTCCATGGAGCCAAATTTAGAGAAAATGGCATTGGCACCACAACCCAACGCCGAGGAAAGGTTTCGGGCAGTTAGTGCGGAAGTACCCCCTTTTCTAACGATGTCAATAGCAGCAGCGAGTATTTTTTCTTTCGTTACGCTTGTCGGTCTTGCCATAATAAAACAACTGTTCCGTTATTATCCGCCGCAAAAGTAGGGAAATACTATGCAAATCCAATGCGTTTTGAGAACAAAATGTCGCAAAGTCCATATAATTGTCCATATAGAGTTTTCGTTTCGGAACGGATAATAAAATACTTTTGCAGCCGTTATAACCAAGAATACCATAATCTTTAGAACCGATGTCCCGATGGTATATAACAGCGGCCATTTTATAATGAAAAAATATCTTGCCATCCTCTCAGTCGTCGTTTTGTTTGCTTTCAGCGGTTGTAAAAAGTTTGCTGGTGAATCTATTTCGAAGGATTTCAGCATTTCGGGTGTCTATACCGAACTTGAAGTGGAGGATGCGTTTGACGTCACCGTCAGCGATGTGGCTACACAAGTCACTGTCACGGCTGGTGAGAATGTCATGCCGAATGTGGTGGTTGAAACCGTTGAGCACACCTTGAAAATCTATCTCAAAGGATGGCATAACAATCTCGGAAAGGATATGACCGTGATTCTGCCTTATAACGCCGCCTTGACGAGTATTGACCTGTCGGGTGCCTCGGAGTTCCATTCGGAATATGGCCTCGAAGGCGATAATGTTGATGTGGAATTGTCGGGTGCTTCCAATTTATATTGCGACATCTATGCCGACGAAGTTGACATTGACCTGTCAGGTGCTTCCAGCTACAAAGGCTATTTGGATGCCGATGAACTTGATCTTGATATGAGCGGTGCTTCTAATGCTACCCTTGAGGGACAAGTCGGCACGCTCAAGATTGATTTGACGGGTGCCAGCGACATCAAGAAAACCATCAACGGTAACAAATATGGTTTTGCTTGCGACTGGTGCGAAGGCTCAATGTCGGGCGCCAGCAATGCCTACATCCATTGCGACGGCACCATCAAGGTCAACCTCTCTGGTGCCAGCGACTTGTATTATACGGGCAATGCCGCCACTACGGGCAGCACTACCTCTGGCGGTTCTGGCATCTATCATGATGTGCTGTAAAACAGTTTAGCCATGGAACAAAAGTTTTGTCAGAGCTGCGGAATGCCGCTCACCAATGAAATCCTCGGTACCAATGCCGATGGAAGCAAGAATGAGGATTATTGCATGTATTGCTATATGGACGGTAAGTTCCTGCAAGACTGCACGATGGATGAGATGATAGAGCATTGTGCCCAGTTTGTGGACGAGGTGAACAAGGGTCTGCCCCAACCCATCACGAAGGAAGAATACATCGGCCAGATGAAGATGTACTTCCCGCACCTGAAACGCTGGCGTAAGGAATTGTCGATAGATGATGACACCCCAGAAAGCCCTGCCTTGATGGGCGTTAAAGACCTTATCGCCAAGATGGCCGACACGCTGCCCATCACCATGATATCGTCAGTCGACGAGGAGGGCTTCCCTTGCACCAAGGCCATGCTGTCACCTCGGGTACGTGAAGGCATTAAGGTGTTCTATTTCACTACCAACACTTTCTCGCTGCGTGTGGCCCACTACAAGGCTAACCCCAAGGCGAGCATCTATTTCTGCGATGCCGAAGGCTTCAAGGGGATGATGTTGCGCGGTACTATGGAGGTGCTGACCGATGCCAAGAGCAAGGAGATGATTTGGCGCGATGGCGACACGGAATATTACCCAGGTGGCGTCACCGACCCCAACTATTGCGTGCTGAAGTTCACCGCCACCGACGGCCGTTTCTACAGCGACTTCTATCCGAGGAGCTTTGTAATTGGGTAAAGATTGTTGATGAAACATCTGCCCAATGTCATATCGGTACTTCGATTTTTAGGGGCAGTTTGCGTTCTATTTTTCGGAGTCGAGAGTTGTGTTTTTTGGGTCATTTATTTTGTCTGTGGCCTAAGCGATATGGTAGATGGCTATCTCGCCCGAAAGCTCGGATGTGAAAGCAAAACAGGTGCATTGTTAGATAGTTTGGCAGATTTGGTTTTCGTGGTTTGTTGCTGCTTTAAGTTGATCCCTGCTTTGGCATTTCCAAAATGGTTGTGGATCTGGGGCGGGGTGATTGTCGCCATCAAGGTCATCAATCAAATCTCTGCGTTAGTGATGTACAAGAAATGCGTTTTTCCTCACACTGTTGCAAATAAAGTAACGGGGTTTCTGCTTTTTGTTGGAGTTCCTTTGACAGTATTTTTGGAATCGATTGTTCCGATGGTCATTGTAGCCATTGTCGCGACATTTGCTGCTGTTCAAGAGGGGCATTTCATCAGAACGAAAAAGTCTCAATAAGCTATAAATCAACTTTTTGTAGTGGTTAAATTATAATGGCATAGGTATTGCCTTTAATTCCAATTTGACCAGGTCTTGAAAATTGTTTTTTGATAGGAAATAATCTTGTAAGTCTTTTTTTATTAGTTGTAGTGTAGGTACTACAAGCCAAAAATTCAGTTTTTGGTCTTTGTATTGTTTTGATAGGAATGAAGATGCTTTATAAAGAATCCATTCTATCTTTTGTTTCCCAAAACAGGCTTTAGATTTGCTCGAATACTTGCACTGAATATAAGCTTTGAAATCATCTTTGCTGATTATGATATCCATTCCGCCATCCAAAAAGCCATTTTTCAAACCTAAGTATTCAACTTGATATCCTTCCTCTTCATATTTTTGTCCAACATATTTTTCATAAACATATCCCCAATCATCGAAGTTTATTTCAGAATATGGGTAACCATGTCTAATACTGTTAGTAACTTCGGGGATGATGTTGACAACACAATTATTGCAATCAATTTCTAATCGACCTTTAGATAAGAGTGAGGCAATATGTTTTACCATAATTGTACTATTATTTATTTGTTGACGAGGTACTCAAATCATTCTCACAAATACGACTTGCCAAATCGTTGAGCATGAGGCATTGGTTTCTGCTGATGGTTATCTGCTCGTTGTGGTGCTCCCATGGGGAAAGGATGAGCAGTTGGCCTCGGGCGCACGCCTCCATGCGGGTTCCACTTGGTTTGGCAAGCTCGGTGAGGCCGTTTTCTTGTAAGTAAATTAGTGGTAGACCCTCGTTAAAGGCTGCCCTCATCACTGCTTTCTCGCCAGGAGAGATAGCGGGAGAAACAAGCACTGCGCCTTGTCGGGCTGCTGTTAGGTATTCCTTTACTTTTGCTTGGATTTCTGCTTCAGTTAGGCGACGAGAGCACTGCACAAACAAGCGAACGGGATGTCTGAGTAGGAAACAGTTTCCGATGGCAGAGAATGAAACTCCAGCAACAGTTATGTTTTGTTGGACACGGAATAAGTCAGGGTGTTCGCGTTTCATAAGCAAGCGACGGGGATTGTCGGCCAAATAGCGGAGCCATGTTTCAAGTTGCCCTGCTCGTAGCAGGAGTTTGTCATTGTAACCACGGGCAAAGAGCATGCCGTGGGTGCGATCTTCGCCTCGTCTGTCTTTGCGGAGAGCGGGTTGAGTTTGTTGCGTTGGCAACGCAACAGACGGGACAGGCGGCACCCCAAGCACCAACTCGCGGTAATGCTTGTTGCAGCTTTGCTTAAAACCGCGCAGTGCCATGCCAAGTGGTTTTTCCATCTTTTCCCTGACAAAGAGGATGCCGTGCAAATGATCTGGCATCATTTGTAGAGCGATGACCTCCACTTCGGGGTGGTGCAATGATGCCGCCCACCACTCATCAACAACACGTTGTCCTAACTCCGAAAGCTCAATGCGAGGCTCGTCTGGGCTGCCCTCAGGAGCACCGCTTTTGCCTACAACTTGCCCAAATAAAGCACGACGCCCCTCGGTCACCATCGTGATCATGTAGATTTGGCGGCCTGTATAGTCATGCCCGACACAGCGGCGAAGCATGGATGGCTTCTTCTCACCAGCAAAGGCTTTCTGTGCTTCGTAGGTTTCTTTTTTCATGCAACAGCTTCTTGTTTTTAGCACTGCAAAGATAGAATTCTTTCACAAATTTCCCTAAAACTTGCGGGAACAAGGCTTATGCCATATTTTTGCAGTCAAATTATCTTGTCATGCGAAAACCCCTAATCCTTTTACTGACCCTCCTAGTCATGGCCTCCTGCAGCGACCCGAACGCAAAGTATGTCAAGAAAGCCGTACGCATCATGGACAAACACGGCATCTATGCCCAAGGACCTGATTGGGAAAAAGCCAAACAAGAAGTGTTCTCGGCAAAACCATCAAGTCTTGATGAGGCACAAGAAGTTGTCATTGGAGTCACTCGTTTCTACGGCTCCGTCGCGACACTTGTCGCTGTTCAGGATTTTTTTTGTTGTTCACTGTAATTTTTCCGTTTTCTCTGCGACTAATGGAGCAAACAAGGAAAGCTAAAAATGGAGACAAAAGAATTAGAGAAAGAATTTCTGGATGTAATTGAGGCACAGAAACGTACCATCTACAAGGTGTGCTACATCTACGCCAACAATCAAGACGACCTGAATGACTTGTTCCAAGAAACGGTGCTCAACCTGTGGAAAAGTTTCCCGCGCTATCGGGGGGATAGCAAACTCGCGACATGGGTTTATCGCATCGCCATGAACACCTGCATCACTTTTCTAAGACGCACTGGCACCCGTCCGCAGACCATCCCTATAACAGCGGATATGGCACAGATCGCTACCGATGAGGGGACGGCTGCCCAACTTCAGGAACTCTACAAACTCATCAACCAGTTGGGAAAATTGGAACGCGCGCTTATTCTCCTCTGGCTCGAAGAACGAAGTTATCAGGAAATGGCCGACATCCTCGGCATCTCTAAGGCCAATGTCGCTATAAAGCTCAATCGTGTCAAAGAGAAACTTAAAAAAATGTCTAACAGTTAAATCTAAAAGCAATATGGAACTCGACGAATTAAAAGCCAGTTGGAATGCACTCGATAAGCGTCTAACAGAAACGGAAATAGTGAATCTTCGCATAGTGAAAGAGATGATTCAGCAGAAAACCAAGTCGGCCTACAATGGCATCGTGGGACAGAACCTTTACTTCTTTGTGGTTAATGTTCTAATCATAGGCATCCTATTCCCCTATATCTATATGAACACACCTATTCGAACCATTTCGTTCGCAATCGTTGAAGCCTTGATGGTGTTAGGATTTATTCCTATAGTATGGAAACTCATTTTGTTGTCAAAGTTCGACATGGGAGGAAAGAGCTGTAACGAACTCAGCCATCTGGTTCTGCGCTACAAACAGATATGCCACCAACAAAAGTTTTGGGAAATTGCAGCTGTTTGTATGGCCATGGTTGCCTTCTACATTATTGAACTAGGTTTCAATCCCCAAGCGGGCTATGTGTTTGAAGCCAATAGAGTGCTTCTCGTTGTAGGACTCACGCTGTTCACCTTCGGGATGGCTTTTGTACTCGGCCTTTGGCATCGTCGCCGCCATGCTCAGCAGATGCAGGAAATAGAACGCGGTCTTAAAGAACTCCATGAGTTTGAAAATTGAACCGGTACCTTATGTGAAACACCAATTATGTGAATGATTATGGGCGCAGTCATAAAACGATTGTGCCTTTTTTGTACTTTTGCCACAAAATACATGTCATGCGAAAAACCCTAATCCTTTTACTGACCCTCCTTGTCCTATCCTCCTGCAGTGACCCGAACGCAAAGTACGTCAAGAAAGCCATCCGCATCATGGACAAACACGGCATTTATGCCCAAGGACCTGAATGGGAAAAAGCCAAACAAGAAGCGCTTTCAGCAAAGCCTGCAAATCTTGAAGAGGCACAAGAAATTGTCGTCCAAGCGGGCAAGGTGGCTGGAGGTAAGCATACCTACCTGATGACTACCGATGAAGTGACAGTGAACGACACTTCCTCATGGGAAATGCCGACGGTTGAGTTGCTGGATAGCGGCATCGCTTACATCAAGTTACCAGCGTTCTCTGGAAATGCGGATGAGGGTATCAAATACGCCAAAAAGGTGCTTAACGATCTTCCCGATGCTTTGCAAGGTGCCATTATCGACCTGCGCGGCAACCGAGGAGGCAACATGTATCCGATGATTGCCGCTGTACATCGTTTCCTTCCTGATGATGTCATCTTGAAGTTCTCTTCGCGTACAAGACCAGTGAGTATCAACACGTCCTTTGTCATGCAAACGGTTGGATTGGAAAAACAAGCTCTTATCGATTGCCCTGTTGCCCTGCTGACTGACGATTGGACAGGTAGCTCAGGTGAGGCTGTCCTGATTTGCTTCAGAGGGCTGCCTAACACGCGCACCTTTGGCTCGCCTACCGCAGGTTATTGCTCTTGCAATCTGCCTTTTGCGCTTCCAGGAGGCTCGCAACTTGTGCTCACCATCGGTGAGGACATTGCCCGAACAGGAGAAGCTTTTTGCGACGACCCCATTGCGCCCGATGTGTTGACGGAAACACCTTTCGAGGATGCCTTGGAGTGGCTTAAGAATCAATAGTTAAGTTATGATGGAAACCGAAAGAATCCTACTCCGCCCCTGGCGCGACGATGACGCAGCGGCACTTTTCAAATATGCCTCCGACCCCGACGTGGGTCCTCGCGCCGGCTGGCCCCCGCATAAGAGTGTAGAGGAGAGCCTTGAGATTATCCACACAGTGTTTCATAGCGACATCAACTGGGCCATTGAACTCAAGGCGACAGGCGAGGCCATCGGCGCGATAGGCTATCTGCCTGCGCCTGAAAGCAATCTCCCAGCCCGCGAAGGTGAGCCTCTAATCGGTTACTGGGTCGGCAAACCCTACTGGAACCAAGGCATCTGCACGGAGGCACTTGAATTAATGCTTGACCATATCCGTAAGACCACCGACATAAAATACTGATCAGCAGCCATTACTTCGACAATCCCGCTTCAGGAAAAGTGATGGAGAAATGCGGTTTCAAGCCTACTGGCGAGACCTGCATCGACGAGAAACTGACGGGCACGACAAAACCGACACGAGTGATGAGATTGGAGATTGTACGATGAAGAACAGTGCTACAAAAACGGCCGTTTTAATTGCTTTGTTTGCGTTTTTATGTCTGCCTTCGTGGGGGCAACAGAGTCGTCGCGCATTTTTTGCGGGCAACAGTTACACATCGGTCAACGACTTGCCTCGGATGGTGGCTGACATCGCGCAAAGCATGGGCGATGAGCTGGTTTATGCGAGTAATACCCCTGGTGCTTGTACCTTTGAGTTGCACTGCTCCAATGCTTCGATGGACAAGATTTGTCAAGGCGGATGGGATTTCGTGGTGCTGCAGGAGCAAAGCCAGCTGCCTGCTTTCCCCATTGAGATGGTTGAGGAGATGGTCTATCCTTTTGCGAAGCAATTGGTGGATTCCACCTATGCCTTCAATCCTGATAGCGAGGTCATGTTTTACATGACCTGGGGCCGTAAGAACGGCGACACGGAGTTTGGCCCGATGTATCCCATGATGAGCACCTACGAGGGCATGGATAGCCTACTTTATGCACGTTATATGTATATGGCGGAGACCAACGATGCCTCGGTGTGCCCCGTGGGGCGTGTTTGGCACTATCTCCGCGATACACATGGTGAAATAGAGCTTTATATGCCCGACGAAAGCCATCCCTCTCTTGCGGGTAGCTATGCCGCTGCCTGCGCTTTCTATACCATGATGTTTGGCCGCGACCCCGACAGCATCACCTACGAGGCAGGTTTGGGCATGAAGACGGCTGGCATTATCCGCTCAGCTGTGCATGAGGTGGTGTACGACTCGCTCTGGAAATGGCAACGGCCCGATCCGTATGTGCTGCCTTCCGAAAGACAGGGTTTTGAAATCAATGTCAGTCCTAATCCTACCCATGATGAAGTGACGCTTCACATGTCCCAAGAGGCTATGGCCGATACCTTCTTATATGGCACCGAAGGCCGTCTCCTTTGGAACAAAAAGGCCAATGGTACAACCCGTCTTTCTTTGGAAGGATTGCCCTCGGGTATCTATCTTCTCAAGGTAATTACCCGGCAAGGAATTGTAGTGGAAAGAATTGTCAAGCAATAAGAAAAAGTGTATCTTTGCCCAAAATAATCTATAACTCTTATCACTATGAAAACGAGAAATATACTTAAAATCAGTGGATTATCTGCTCTTTTACTGCTTTGCAATCAGCTTTTCTCCCAGATTCAGACTTTTGAATGGCAAGGCATTCAGCGGCAATACCTGGTGAGGTCGCCGCAGCATACTGATAAGACGACTACCCCTGTACTGTATTTCCTTCATGGCTGGACCGACAACATCACCCACGTCGACAATGAGTTTCATTTCCAACAAATTGCGGATCAGTTTGAATGGACAATTGTTATTCCGCAAGCCCGAGACGAGGGATCGGGGACGATGTGGAATGCAGGCTTGAATGCGAGCAATACCGATGACTCGGGCTTCTTGATGGCGCTTCTTGATTCGCTGGTTGAGCCATACCACTTAAACCTCGATAGTGTCTTCTTCACAGGCTTCTCCATGGGCGGTTTCATGTCGCATCGCATGGCCATTGAACACGGCGACCGCATCACGGCTTGCGCGCCCGTCAGCGGACTGATTACCCATTCCATGGCTAACCACACGGCGGTGGCGCCCGTGCGTATGCTCTATATCCACGGCACGGCCGACCCCGTGGTAGGTTATAGCGGTACCTCGCAATACTTCGGTAATCTCGGCCTCGGCGCCGATGCCATTATTGAGTATTGGAAAAACGCCAACCATTGTGTGGACGAACCCGTCATCGACACCTTCCCCGACCTCAAAAACGACGGCTTGTTGTTTGTGCGCTACACCTACGAGGGCGATGCCGAACTGCAGCATATCAAGGTCATCGGTGGCAACCATAGCTGGTACCATAGCGAATCCCAATACGACATCGGCTATATGACCGAAATCCATAAGTTTTTCGTTGGCGATGGAGGTGGCAATGTAGGCATTGTCGAACCCGAGACCAAACAACTCAATCTTTGGCCCAATCCGACCTCAGGCTGCTTCACCATCAAAGTGGAAGATGCCACCAACCTTGAGGTGATGGATGTCAATGGCCGTTGCGTGGCCAAGTTCGCGTTGGAAGCTGGCACTAACCAAATCAACTTGGGCGACCTCCCCGAAGGCTTGTATTTCATCAAAGACGAAAACGGCGCTGCACAAAAGCTTTTGCTAACAAAGTAAACTCAACAAGCGATGCTGAATCCGAAGTTCGATACTTGTTTCTTTGAGCGTTATGCCATGGTCTCGCTGGCGACATTGCTGGGTGAGCATTATGCCCATCTGGTCAACCGCGACCGGCCCGACCTACAGGATGAGGAACAAGGCATCGGTATCGAGGTGACGCGAGCCATCCGCGAAAACAAGAACGTGGCCAACGCCCTAGTCAACGAGATGGCGGGTGAGGACGTCAAAGAGGTGAATGCCGAGGATTTGCTTCACATCAACCAAAGCGGTTATGCCTACGGTTTGGGCGACGGCAGCATCATCGGCCGCAACGAGTACGAATACTGGTCACTGGCTTTGCCCCTGAAACGTATCCTCGAAATCAAGATGAACAAGGTGAACGACGGCTTCTACGGCGACTTCCACGAGTTTGGTCTCTTCGTCTTCACCAAGGAAGATCTCGACCTCGACCAAATCAAGCAGACCATCGCCTTCATGATGGAAAAACAGGCCTATCAGAACCGCCTCTATTCGCGGCTCTTCATCTCACAAATTCAGACTTTGTTTGATTGCGACCTTGAAACGGGCCGTTACCGTAAAATAAAGATCAGCCAAGAGCAACGCCGCTCTTTTTACGACGATGCCATCAAGGTTTGACGACCTTCGCGACATGGGTTCTTGCTGCGGCTTGGATAACGAGCAAATAAGACCCACTTGACAAGTTTTGGAACCATTCTCCAATCTCGATACGATTGATGCCAATTTGGGCTTTTTCTAAATTCTTGTTGACCAAAAGTTTTCCGTCAACGGAATAGATCTTGGCAAACAAGTTGCAAGTGCTTTCACATTCGATTTCGGCATAGCTTGAAGCTGTAATAGGGTTGCCTATAATACGGATTTGATTCTCATTTTCTGTGTTTTCCATAACACCATTTGGGTCCACCTCGTAGGCACCAATGTCAATTACTCCACCATACACTCGAGATTGTCCGGCCAAATCAAAACCTTCAAGGACTTCGGCAGGCGTGTCGGGGGAGCCAGCGTTGAAGCATGGGCTGTCGGCCCCAATGGTATACTCGTTAGGAGCTAATCCACTAAATAGCGGGTCTTCGTCAAGGCAGTTTTCATAAACCGTGATGGCTTCATGGTTCGAGATGTTTTCAAATCCGTATTGCACCAAGCAGTTATGGAATTCCGGTGCATAACCCTCAAAGGTCCACGACCACATCTGGACGGGTTCATCAAGCGGGGTCTGATTGCTGTTGCCGTAGACGATACAATTAAAGATTGCGGGCGAGCTGTACTGATAAAAGAACATGCCGCCACAGTTGACGCCGATGGAATGGTTGTTCACAACGGTTAGGTTGCTGACCAAAGGCGAGGAGTCGCTGATGGCCAAACCACCTCCGAAATGCCCCGAGGTGTTGTTGGCAAAGAGTGAGTTGGTGATGGTGCACGGGTTGTCGAAGCATCGCATTATGTACAATCCCGCTCCGTTGATGCCATAGTTGTATTCAAAACGGCAGCGGTCGATTCTCGCCACGCAGCTGTCGATACTCAAGGCACCGCCGATGGCCGATTCGCCATAGTTGTTAAGGAAATCGGTCTTGGTGATTTCCACCTCGCATTTCAGGAATCGCAATCCACCGCCATACATGAAATAGATGGTATCTATTCGGCTGTAATTCAGATTGTTGTTTATGTTGCAATCGTGTATCACCACTTTAGAGTCTTCGGCATTCAAGGCGCCGCCGTGTTCGCGCGAGAAGTTGCAGAACAAGGTGCAGTGGCTGAGTTCCACATCTTGGCTGTTGAAGATACGCAGTGCACCGCCATCTTGGTCGCTATCCAGAGCGGCCTTTCCGTATTGGAAGCGGCAGTAGTCGAACCTGCAACGCCCCGCCTTTTCCAATAGAATGCCGTTCCATCCACCACGACCCGAGTTGAAGATAGAAAAACCTGTTGTGTCGGCCACGGTGAAGAGGATGGAGTCGTTTTGTGTGCCGAGGGCATTCAGCATGGCATCGTTCTCGACTGTGATATTGAAAAATCCGTCAAACAGCACCGTGGTTCCCGGCATGATGTTCAACGAGTCTTGAACGACGACATTGTTGATTATCAAGATGGTGTCGGCTTCCCAACGGCCCGACTGAGGCCCCGACACTTCGATGGTTTGTGCTTTGGCGAAGAGGCTGCAAAGCAAGAAAGCAAATAACAGTTTAATTCTCATTGTTACAACAGGATTGAGTTTGTAAGTTGCAAAAATAGTGCTTTTCTGTTTTCATAGATAGTTATTGTCTTTCTTTTTGTATCTTTGCAGTCCATTTAGTTAGCAAGATGAAACGTCCTATATTAAAAAGAAATTTGAAGAAATTGATGCCGGTCCCTGTTTTGGGAGCCGTTGTGAAGGCTGCGGCAGAGATTAAGAATATTCCTGTTGAGATTCGTCAAAACCACACCGACCCCATCCGCGCCCAGAGGCGTGAGTTGCGCAAGTTGCTGACCAAGGCCCAATTCACCGAGTTCGGCAAATTCTATCATTTTGACGAGATATTGCTCTCGAGAGACATCATGGAGGAGTTCCGCAAGCGGGTTCCCGTTTTCGACTACAACAAGATGCACGACGAGTGGTGGCATCTCAATTTGAAAGGCATGCGTAATGTGGCTTGGCCCGGCAAGATCAAGTATTTCGCCCTCAGCTCGGGCACCTCGGAGGCGGCCAGCAAATACATCCCCGTCACCCGTGGCCTGAATAATAAGATTACCCGTGCTAGCATCCGCCAGCTGGTGTCAGCCACCCGCTACGACTTCCCTTTGAGTTTCTACAGCCGCGGTGTACTAATGATTGGTGGCAGCACCGACTTGCAGTATAATGAGGAGTTTGGCTATTACGCTGGCGACCTCTCGGGCATCTCGGCCGGAAAGATCCCGTCGTGGTTTGAGGCTTTCTACAAGCCTGGACAGAAGATCTCAAAGGTGAAGGACTGGGCCGAGAAGATGGACCTCATGGTGAAGGCCGCCCCCAAGTGGGACATCGGTGTCATCGTGGGCGTGCCGGCTTGGGTACAGATCCTGTTGGAGCGAATCATCAAGGAATATAACCTGAAGACCATCCACGACATCTGGCCCAACCTGATGGTGTATGTGCATAGCGGCGTGGCTTTCGGACCCTATGAGAAGAGCTTTGAGCGCATCTTTGGCAAGGAGGTGATTTATGTTGAAAGCTACTTGGCCTCTGAAGGCTATATCGCCTATCAAGTCGACCTGAAGAGACGCGTCATGCAGCTGTTGGTCGACAACGGTATCTATTTCGAGTTTGTGCCCTTCGATGAGGAGAACTTCGACGAGGATGGCAACATCGTGGAGCATCCCAAGACGTTGTTGCTCTCGGAGGTGAAGGCGGACCAGGATTATGCCTTGCTGCTCTCCACCTGTGCGGGCACATGGCGTTACCTCATCGGCGACACCATCAAGTTCCTCGACACGGAGGACTGCGAAATCGTCATCACGGGACGTACCAAGCAGTTTTTGAGCATCACGGGCGAGCATCTCTCGCAGGACAATATGACCCGTGCCGTCGACATGATGGCGGAGCAGCTGGGGGTCAACATCACGGAGTTTACGGTGGCTGGCATCCGCCACGAAACGATGTATGCCCACCATTGGTATCTGGGCTGTGATGAGCCTATCGACAAGCAGCAGGCCTTGAAACTCATCGACGAGAACCTTTGCAAGCTGAACGACGACTATGCCGTGGAACGCACCCAAGCCATCAAAGAGTTGTTTGTCGACGTGCTGCCCACCAAACATTTCTACGAGTTCATGGAGCAGAAGATCGGCAAATGGGGTGGCGCCACCAAGTTCCCCCGCGTGATGAAAGGCAAACGTCTGGAGATGTGGGAAGCCTATGTCAAAAGTTTGAAAGAATAAAACCGATGTGTCATGGAAAATGCGCCTGATATTTTCGACAAAATGCCTGAATTTAGCCGCATCGGATCGTTCAGTTTCCTATTGTGGGCCATCTTGATCGGACTGTTTCTTGCCGTCATCGTCAATATGGGTCCTGCGTTCATCACGCTGGTGCAGACCAGCCTTCATCGTGGTGCCAGGTCGGCCGCATGGTTCGCCATCGGCGTCATCCTCAACGATGCCATGGTCATCTCCCTTTGCATCTTGACCTCGGTGCAGGTGGTGATGCGGTCACAGTTCGAAGCC
This sequence comes from uncultured Bacteroidia bacterium, assembly GCA_902786745.1. Taxonomy (GTDB): domain Bacteria; phylum Bacteroidota; class Bacteroidia; order Bacteroidales; family F082; genus Limimorpha. Next base: position 111,590 of record CADADR010000001.1, on the reverse strand, counting down.
TCGTTGGCCTGCATCGGAGCCGGCATCATCCTGTTGCTGTTCGGCATCTTCACCTATCGACGAAAAGTGAAAGGCAGGGAAGAGATGATAGAGAAACGCTCGCAAGAGATCATGAAAAACGCTAGCGACAAGCCCGCTTGGTTCGTCTTCCTTGGCAAGGGATTCGTGCTCAACATCTTGAATCCTTTCGTCTGGATCTTCTGGTTCTCGGCCGTTGCCATGGTGGCAGGCAATATGGGTGGCAACAAGCTGAGCACAATCGTCTTCTTTGCCATCGTCTTGGGCACCACATTGGCTGTGGAGTTGCTTAAGGCTTGGGGCGCGTCACGCTTGAAAAAGTTCCTCAACCCCGACCGCACCGCTTTGATGAATAAGATAGCAGGCGTCCTCTTGATGCTTTGCGGTGCCTATTTCATTATTTTCAGAGGCATCGTAAACCTTTTTTAATTAAAGAGGTATGGTACGATTATTGCTCAAAAAATGCAAAATAATGCTTGTTATAAAAAAAAGTTGTACCTTTGCCGCCGAAAACGAGTAATAATTTATTCACTAAAAATTGAAAACTATGTCAGAAATTTTGAATGAAATCGTTCCGATCATTGCCGAAAAGCTTGGCGTTGATCCTTCAGAAGTCACAATGGATGCTAGCTTCACCAACGACCTGGGTGCCGATTCTCTGGACACCGTCGAACTGATGATGGAATTTGAAAAGAGCTTCAACCTCTCCATCCCGGACGACCAGCAGGAAAGCATCGTCACCGTCGGTGATGTCGTCAGACTTATCGAAAAGATGCGTGCTGAAAACAATTGATTTCAGCATTTTTAGAAACCAATAAACTTAATAATGGAATCGAAGCGCGTAGTTGTCACAGGCCTGGGTGCCATCACCCCCATCGGAAACACTGTCAAGGATTTCTGGGAAGGATTAGTGAATGGTAAAAACGGAGCCGGTGAGATTACCCGTTTCGATTCCACTTTATACAAGACGCATTTTGCGTGCGAGGTGAAGGGCTACAACCCTGACGACTTCTTCGACAAGAAGACCGTGCGCAAATACGACTTGTTCGCCCAGTTCGACATCGTGGCCGCCGACGAGGCCATCGCCGACTCGGGCATCACGCCAGAAAACACCGACTTCGACGATGTGGGTGTGCTTCTGACTTCGGGTATCGGTGGCGTCAACCATTTCTTCAACGAAATGAAGGAGTTCTTCCTTGAAGGCGACGGCACACCGCGTTTCAGCCCCTTCCTCATCACCAAGTTCATTGCCAACATGCCGAGTGGTGTCATATCCATCAAATACGGCTTCTGTGGTCCCAACTTCTCCACGGTGTCGGCTTGTGCCTCTTCGGCCCATGCCATTATGGAGGCGTTCAACTACATCCGTTACGGTAAGAGCAAGGTTTTCGTGGCCGGCGGTGCTGGTGCAGCCATTGGCGAATGCGGCATCGGCGGCTTCAACTCGATGCACGCCCTGTCGACGCGCAACGACGACTTTATGACCGCCTCACGCCCCTTCGACCTCAATCGCGACGGTTTCGTCATGGGCGAAGGCGCTGGTAGCATCGTGTTGGAAGAGTATGAACATGCCGTTGCCCGTGGCGCTAAGATCTACGCTGAGATCGTCGGTGGTGGTGCCTCAGCCGACGCCTATCACATCACGGCTCCGCATCCCGAAGGTAAGGGTGGCATCTTGAGCATGAGACGCGCCTTGGCTGATGCGGAAATCACCCCCGAGGTCATCGACCACATCAACACCCACGGCACTTCGACGCCTGCAGGCGACGTGGCCGAACCTATCGCCATCAAAGAGGTGTTTGGTGAGCATGCCTATAACATCAGCATCAACTCCACCAAATCCATGACGGGTCACCTTTTGGGCGGTGCCGGTGCGGTGGAAGCCATCGCCAGCATCCTGGCGCTGAAGAATGGCATCATCCCGCCCACCATCAACCACTTCGACGACGACCCGAACATCGACTCGCGTCTCGACTTCACTTTCCATAAAGCCCGCAAGCGCGACATCCACTACGCCTTGTCCAACTCATTCGGATTTGGCGGCCAAAATGCCACCTTGATCTTCAAAAAGTTCGAATCCTAAGATGGCATTCCTTTCGCGCCCAAAAGATCCCCAAGACAAAGCACTCTACGAGTATATCCACAATATCTTCGGCTTCTATCCGAGGAATATCGCTTTGTATCATGTGGCCTTCACCCATAAATCGATGGCCATCGAGAGCGTGGGCAACTATCACGTCAGCAACGAACGTATGGAGTACCTCGGCGACGCCGTGTTGAGCCTCGCCGTGGCCGATTACCTCTTCCATACCTATCCCACCCAGCCCGAAGGCTTCCTCACCGAGATGCGCTCTCGTATCGTCAGCCGTGTCTCCCTCAACCGACTCTCGGAGAAGTTGGGCTTCGGAAGCTATATCCGGCATTCTTCTGACGTAGGCAACAACGCACGCTCGATGGGCGGCAACGCCTTTGAAGCCCTTATGGGCGCCATCTACCTTGACCGCGGCTACGACTTCGCCAAACGCATCATCATCGAGCGCATCGTCAAGGTCCATATCGACGTCGACGAACTGCAGCAGACCGATGCCAACTTCAAGAGCAAGCTGCTCGAGTGGTCGCAAAAGCAGAAGAAAAATCTGGTGTTCCATCAGCTCGACGAGATAGGTGAGGGGCACAAGAAAGAATTCCACATACAAGTGCTCATCGACGGCAAGCCTTATGGCGACGCCATCGACCGTTCCATCCGTGGCGCGGAACAGCTGGCCGCCGAAAAAACATGGAAACTTTTGTTTAGCGAGGATTGAGATTCTTCGAACAATTGTTTATCTTTGCGGCATGAATCCCAAAAACAGGAAAATACAGATTGCGTCGTTCGACGACACCACCGTCGTAGGCATCAATTCGGGTCTGGTCGACTACAAACTGGCGTGGAATATCAACAAAAAGCTTTCCATCGACCTGGTCAAATACGACGACCTCGAGTTTGAAGGCGGCAACTATTCCTTCTTCTATTACTCGGCAGGCGAGAACTATAACGTCTATAACCTTGTCTCGCTGGTGCGTCAAGACAGGGTGCTCTTCCCTTTTACTCCGCGCCTCGACTATCTTTTCCTCATCCAAAACACGCTGAGCGCCGAGCGTCAGATGCATATCATGAACAGCCTCCGCGAAATCGATGGTCTGGGTCATGCTTTCCTGCTTGAGAAAGACAAAAACCTTCGTCAGGTGCTGGAGACCATCGCCGACTGCGAGCTGAAGGTGATAGACAAAAAGAAAAAGCAGAACAACCTTAAAGAAGTCAAGCTCAGAATGCAGGAGCAAGAGGCCTTGATGAAAGCTGCTTATTCGAAATCTTAGTTTATTTCTCGATGACGATCTTTAGCTGATGCTCTTCTGTCACGAAAGAAGAAATGCGATCGCCTATGCCCAAGGCAAAACGATTGGGTCCCGTTGCCACCTCGTCGCTGACGACGGTGTAAAGATGCCCTTGATAGGAGGTCTGTGGCATGAGGGTGGCGATATCGTCGTAAACACAATAGGAGAAGTCGTTGCTGAGCAGATACTGTGCTTTGATGACCATGCCGAAGTCCTTGTCATGGAAGTCGATGGCCTCGTCGCAGGGGTTGAAGATGGTAAAGTCCACCTGAATGGTGTCGCCGTGATGGAAGACTGGCGTTTCCGCGTCGTTGGCATTGGTGAGGCTGAAGGTTGTAATCAGCCTATTGGCCGTTTGAAAATGGTCGGTGAGGAATCCTTCGACCGCCACATCGCCGATATGGTACACCTCCGACAGCTCATTCACCGCGCCGCAAACAAATACAGGCTTGCCAATCCAGTCCTTGTCGAACTGCCAGAGGTCGTATTGGGTCATGCGGTCGTAGTAGCATTGAAGCGTTGAGCTTTCTTTGCCCGTGAAGTAATGGTAAAGGGCAGGCTGTTGGAACGAGCCTCGTATCACCACGGGACGGTCGCCTGCCACCTGCTCTATGGCTTTGTAATAAGGCTCCTTGCCGTGGTAGCCAAAACGGTCGGCCAAAGGCGTCAACAGGAGAATCCTGAAGGCCAAAACCAAGAGGAGGGAAGGCAGGATAAAGAACTTGATGTATTTCCTTAACTTGTCGTCAACCAATGCTTTGCGATAAAGCAACACCACCACTGGGATGACGCACACGATGGTCCAATGTGGCTCCACATGTCCACGGAAAGCCATCAGCCAGAAGAAGAAAAAGAAGCCGATAAGGATAAACTTTAATCCTCGTTCGAAGACACCAATCCCCCTTTTAAGGGGGGCAGGGGGGATTCGAACACAAATCCTATCCTTAATCAAAACATAAACCACAGCTCCAAACGTAAACGGATTGAAAATGAGCAACTGGTTAGGCAGATACTCAAAGAAATAGCTCCATCGGAACGCCTCATTGCGTCCAACAAGGTGGTACTTGAAGCTTGGAAAATCATTGTTGACCTGCCAAAGAATATGCGGTGTCAGCAAGGCCAAAGCCAAGAGGCAGGCCGCCCAAAACTTACCGTCTTTCAGCAGTTTGAGGTTAGATAGCACAATCAGCCCCAATAATAGGAAAGCATGGTACTTGCTGTATATCATCAAAGCCATGAATAGTCCCATCAGCAGCGCGTTTTTCCATGACTTGTTTTCCAAATAGTGCTGATAGACAAGCAAAAATAGGGCAGAAAACAAGATCAGACTCGCATCTGGCGTGGTGACAAAGCCGTAGATGTTGAACATCACGATGGAGCAGGCTAGGACTAAGAATAATAGGGGACTCTTTTTCATGGCGTCATTGCGGACTTGATCCGCAATCTCCCACATCACCCACAGCGATAGACATGAAGCAACAATCGTGAAAAACCTCACGCCTAAAGTGCCCGAAAAGAAGAGGCTACTCAAAAAGGTCATCAGCCCCACCATGGGCGGGTGGTCATAATAACCCCAGGCGAGGTGCTCGCCATAGAGAGCGTAATAAGCCTCGTCCTCTTGAATCTCGGTGAAGATGCCCTGCAGCAGGTTGATGACAAACCAAATGAAAATGCCACAACAAAGGCAAAATCTCCAGTTGAATATTTTGTCCTTTGGCATGGCATTAATTCATTCTGTAGAGACGTGGAGCGCCACGTCTCTACAATGATGTTTTTAACCGACGTGAATGTTTTCCTTCACCAGTTTCATGATCTTCTCAGTGTCGTTGCCCAGTTCCTTGCGGAGGTTGGCATCCTTGAAGTCGCTGAGGAACTTGATCATGTAGTCGATGATGGCATCGGAGAACACGCCCTTCTCGGTGTAGATCTTGCGGTCCTTCTTGAGCTCCTTGGCAGCGGCGACACAGCTGTCGGGCAGTTGCTCGAGGCTCTCTTGCACCTTCTTGTTCTTGGCATCGTGGATGTTGACGCCAAGGCCGACGTAGGTCTTCTCGGCCACTTCGAGGGCGTTAGGCATCTCGAAGCCGTGACGTGCGGCGGCGCAGAGGGCGGCCATCAGCAGGTACATGTCGGCGCAACCGTCGGAGGCACGCCATTCGAAGGTCTGCTTGCTGCTGAAGTCCTTGTTCGACTTCTTCTCAAGCGGGTTGGCGTTGGCAGCCATGTCCTTTCCGTTGTTGATCCAGCCCAGCGGCACACGCACCAAGGCGCTACGGTTGCTGTAGGACCAGCACAGCGAAGTCGGGGCCTCTTGATGGGGCACCAGACGGAGGAACGACAGCGGGTTAGGATTGCCGAAGGCAGGCAGCGAGGTACCGGCGTCCATGTAACCGGCGATGGCTTTCTTGCCATAGTCGCTGAGCTCGCCCTTGTTGACCATGACGCTCTTGCCGTCCTTCGTGAACTTGCAGTGCACGTGCATACCCGAGCCGGCCTTACCCACGCTGATTTTCGGGGCGAAGGTCAGGGTGACGCCATATTCGTAGGCCAGCTGGCGCATGATCCACTTGGCGACCACAAGTTGGTCGGCGGCGTCTTCGATGTTGGTGGGCAGGAACTCGATTTCGTTCTGCTCGTAGATCTTGCCGTCGAGGGTGAAGTTACCCACTTCGGAGTGACCGTATTTGATCAAGCCGCCAGCTTGGGCGATGAGGCGCATGGCCTCGACGCGGTACTCGGTGAACTTGTTGAACGGAGCGCTCTCGTGGTAGCCTTTCTGGTCGGGCACTTCGTAGATTTCCTCGTCGTCGGCGATGATATAGTATTCCAGCTCGCCCATGGTCTCCATCTGCAAGCCTGTAGTCTTCTTGAACACTTCGTGGGCTTTGTGGAGGATGTGCTCGGGTGAGCTCTCGAAAGGCTCTCCGTCGCGGTTGTAGAACGAGCAGAGGATGTCCAAGGTGGGCGTCTCAGTGAAGGGGTTGCGGAAGGCGGTCTTGTACTTCGGCACCACATAGAGGTCGCTCTTGCCGGCTTCGATGAAGGGGAAGAGGCTCGAACCATCGACACGCTCACCGGCGGTGAGGATGTTCTCGAGGTGTTCGAGGCTGTGGATCACGAAGTTCAAGGTCTTCAGCTTGCCGTCCCAGCCACAATAGTGGAAGTTGACGAATTCGATTTGGTTTTCCTCGCAATAACGGATGATGTCGGCGCGAGTGAACTCTGCTGCAGGCTTTTGAAGGTACTGCACCAGACGATTGGGGTTCATGGCAATTCTTTGGTCCATTACGATTTTTGTATTTAAATGATAGATTTTACTAATTTTGCGCAAAGATAACAATTATTATTCAACGGCAAACAAAATAAAGAAAATATGGCATTAAGAGACTGGATGATTGCCTTCAACAACGCCAAGACGATGGAGTCGAACGGCGAAGAAGGTCCTGAATTGATAGCGGAATATGAACGCGTGCTCGAAAAACTGGGCGAAGGGCCGCTCACCGAGGCACAAGAAAACATCCGCAAGGAGGTTTGTCGTAACCTTAGCGAATTGTATGCCCTCAACGGCGATGAGGCGAAGGCAGAGGAATATCGAAAAACGTCGGAATAATATGGTTTTGTAGAGACGTAGCGCGCTACGTCTCTACTGATATTATTCCCTTTTCAGCATATTGAAATAAGCATCCAACAGTTTCTGTGCGCCAATGTAGGCGCTCATGCGTTGGCCGCGCACGTCGGCTTCGACCAAGGGGAGAAGATCGGCCACCAGTTGGTTTTGGTAGAAATCGTTCTTCAAGGCGCTGTCCATTGAGTCGTACATCATCTGCACGTCTTGTTGGGCGCGTTTCCTATAAAGATAGCCATTGTCGCGGATGGCCTGCACGTGGTCGGCGACCATCTGCCATACTTCGTCGATTTGGAAGCCTGTCAAGGCGGAGCAAGTCAGCACCTTGGTCTCCTGTCCCGATTCGGGAAGAGGGAAGAGGTGCAATGCATTGCGGCATTCGGCGGCGGCACGGTTGGCGCGCATCACGTTGTCGCCATCGGCTTTGTTCACTGCGATGCCGTCGGCCATCTCCATGATGCCGCGCTTGATGCCTTGCAATTCATCACCAGCGCCGCTGATCAGAATCAAGAGGAAGAAATCCACCATGGAATGCACTGCCGTCTCGGATTGGCCTACGCCTACGGTCTCCACGAAAATCGTATCATAACCCGCTGCTTCACAAAGGATGATTGTTTCCCTTGTCTTACGTGCCACACCGCCCAAAGTGCCCGCTGAGGCCGAGGGACGGATATAGGCATTGGGATGCACGGAAAGGCTTTCCATACGGGTCTTGTCGCCCAAGATGCTGCCCTTGGAGCGTTGACTCGACGGGTCGATGGCCAACACGGCCAGCTTCTGGCCTTTGTTGCACAGATGCACGCCCAAAGCCTCGATGAAAGTGCTCTTGCCCGCGCCAGGAACGCCCGTGATGCCTAAACGAAGCGCTTTGCCTGCATGGGGCAGACAGGCCGCTATGATCTGTTGCGCCAACTCCTGATGCTTGGGCAGGGCGCTCTCCACCAAGGTGATGGCCTTGCTGAGCGTCACCCGGTCACCTTTGAGGATGCCGTCGACATACCATTCCAGCGGCATCAGCTGCTGCTGGTTGCGCTTCATGCGCTCCAAAGCATTCGGATTGACTTGGATGGGACCGTCGACCCCTTCGGTCACTCGAAGGTTTGACTCCCATTCATGTTCCTGATTTTCAAAGTGTTCGTATTCCATAGCGGGCATCAGTTTGATTTCGCAAAGGTAGGGTTTTTTATTTTTATTTGCGTTATTCCAAAAAAAATGCGTAATTTTGTAGTTTCTAAGTAACACTATAGCCCATGACTAGCAAGACAAGAGTACTATTCGTCCACCAGGAAATCGCTCCTTATCTACCCGAAACTCCGATGAGCCTCGTTGGTCGCTACCTGCCGCAAGCTACCCAAGAAAGCGGTAAGGAAATCCGCATCTTCATGCCCCGTTATGGTGTCATCAACGAGCGCCGCAACCAGCTTCATGAGGTGATTCGCCTCTCGGGCATGAACCTCATCATCAACGACACGGACCACCCTCTCATTATCAAGGTGGCCTCAATCCAGAAGGCGAGGATGCAGATCTATTTCATCGACAACGACGACTTCTTCACGAAGAAAAAGTACTTGATGTATGACGAAAAAGGCAAGTTTTGCGAGGACAACGACAGCCGTTGTGTCTTCTTCACGCGTGGCGTCATCGAGACGGTGAAGAAACTCAACTGGTCGCCCGATATCATCCACTGTCATGGCTGGATCTCGGCATTGATGCCCGTCTATATCAAACGTGCGATGACGGTGCGCGACAACCCGCTCTTCAACGAGACCAAGATTGTCTATTCAATCTATGACGACGGCTTCGAGGAGAGCTTCAGAGCTGGCTTCGACAAGAAGATGAAGCTGCCGGGCATGAATGCCAAAGACCTCAAATACTTCAAGGAGGCCGACTATGTCAACCTGACCAAGGCCGCCATTGACTATGCCGACGGCATCGTGGTATGCACCGAGAAGCTGCATCCCGAAATCGAAGCCCATCTGCAGACGGTGAAGAAGCCCATCCTCACCTATCCCGAGCAGGTGCACTATGCCCAGGCCTGCAATGCTTTCTACGATACTATTCTCGAAAAACAATAAGGATCCCATTTTTGAGTTATCTCAAACGATAAAACGCAACAATTTTCGATCAAATGAAAACATATCATTCAACTGCTCGCACTGGAATAGCGTTAATGATTGGCCTTCTGATATTGGCATTTTCCTCTTGTAAGAAATCCCCTGAGACCATTGGTAACAACCTGATTTCGGAAAACAACTATATCGACGTTTACCATACGGATACGGTTGCCGTGGTCTGTCATTCTTATATGGACTCTGTTGCTACACGCAACACTACCAATGCCTTGATCGGTGCCATGAAAGACCCTGTCTTCGGTACCACCGAAGCCGGGTTCTACACCCAGTTCCGCCCCTCAGTGGCGGGCCAGAGCTTCGGCAGCAATCCGGTCGTCGACTCGTTGGTGCTCCAACTCTATATCTCAGGTTATTATGGTGACACCACCGTGATGCAGACGGCCCATGTCTACCAGCTGACCGACACCCTGTCGATCAACGAGACTTATTACAACTATTCCGAAGTGTCGACCGACCCGGTCGACCAAGCGAGTGGATATCAGTTTCATCCGCATCCTAGGACGAAAAGCAACGTTGTGGGTAACGACACCGTCCCGCAGCCCATCATCCGCATCCCGCTGAGCCTGGATCTGGGCAACTATCTCGTCGGCCTCGACACCTTGGCTTATTCGCGCCCCGACCTCTTCAAGGAGTATTTCAAAGGCTTGTATGTCACCTGCGACCCCGTGGGTCAAGGTGGAGCGATCAGCTATATCAACCTCACCAACAACAGCTTCTCGATGCTGCAACTCTATTACCATGATGCAGCCACTCCCGACAAGGCCATGCGTTATAGCTTCTTCGTCACCTCCTCGGATGCCTATTTCAACCATTTCGACCATGACTATACGCAGGGCAGCCAGGCTTTTACCGATCAGCTGCTCGATGGTCAGACGGCCTTGGGACAAGAAGAGGTTTATTTGCAGACCATGGGTGGCGTGAGGACCCGTATCCAATTCCCCAATCTGCCGCATTGGCTCGATACGCTGCAGGCCGGTCATCTTGTCGTCAACGAAGCCAAACTCATCATCCCCGCCTCGTCCTTGTCGTTAGACTCCATCTATAAAGCTCCGCAAGCCTTTGTCCTGATGGGCTTCAACGAAGACAACAGCACCTATCTGCTTCCCGACTACTACGAAGGCGCCAACTTCTTTGGCGGCTCCTATAACTCCAGCAAAGAGTCGGTCACCTTCCGCATCTCCGAGTACATGCAGAGTGTGATCATGGGCAAGAAAGACGACTACGGCTTGAGTCTGGGTATAAACGGAGGCTCCTACAACGCCCAGCGTTTTGTCATCAACGGCCCCGAAGCGCCCGAAGGAGAGAAGATGCGTCTTGAGGTAACCTATTCCATCGTAAACGAATAAAAAACAGATAATAGAATGAAGAAACTGATTTTAGCAGCTTTGGTTTTGGTCGGATTGACCTGCCAGGCACAGAAAACCACCGAAAAGGAAACCGTCGTCGTCATCAAGACGAGCATGGGAACCATAAAGGCCAAATTGTATAACGACACACCTAAGCACCGCGACAACTTCATCAAGTTGGTGAACGAAGGCTGGTACAACGGCTCGCCCTTCCACCGCGTCATCAAGGATTTCATGATCCAAGGTGGTCAGAACAAAGACGGTCGCCTCGACCCGGGCTATAGAGTGCCGGCCGAGTTCAAGGACAACCACTTCCACAAGAAAGGTGCCCTTTGTGCTGCCCGTCAGCCCGACCAGGTGAATCCCCAGAAGGCCTCTAGCGGTTCGCAGTTCTACATTGTGCAAGGCAAGGTGTATGACGACCGTACCTTGGACATGTTTGAGGGTCGCAGGGGCAAGGTGTTCAGCGCCCGTCAGCGTCAGGCCTACAGGACCGTGGGTGGCACACCGCATCTCGATGGTGAATACACCGTGTTCGGCGAAGTCATCGAGGGCCTTGAGGTGGTCGACAAGATCGCTGCCGTGAAGACTGGCCGCATGGACGTGCCCGTTGAGCCCGTGACCATCCTTTCCGTTACGATTGAAAAATAAAGAAATTGGCTTTTGGCCTTTGGCTACTGGCGTTATGCGCCAAGAGCCAAAAGCCAAGGGCTGAGAGCCAAAAGCATAGAACAATGAAAGAAAGAATCGAAGAGATATTATCCCAGGTGCGTGACTTCCAGGCCGACAGCAAAGAGGCCTTGGAGAACTTCCGCATCACTTATTTGAGCAAGAAAGGCATCATCCCCGCCCTGTTTGCCGACTTCAAGAACGTGGCCCCTGAGCTCCGCAAGGAGATGGGCATGAAGCTCAACGAGCTGAAGAACGTCGTGCAGGACAAGGTGGAGGAGCAGCTGCAGAAGTTTGAGAACCAGCACAGCAACGATGCCGGCTTCGACATGAGCATGCCCGCCGCCGACATGAAGGGTGCCCGTCACCCGCTGTCGATTGTGCGCCGCGACATTAACGAAATCTTCTCGCACCTCGGCTTCACCATCGCCGAAGGTCCCGAGATTGAGGACGACTACCACGTGTTCTCGGCCTTGAACTTCCCGCTCGACCACCCCGCCCGCGACATGCAGGACACCTTCTTCATCAGCAAGGAGCCCAATGTCAACAAGGCGTCAGATGTGTTGTTGCGCACCCACACCTCGAGTGTGCAGGTCCGCGTGATGGAGACCCACCAGCCGCCCATCCGCATCATCGCCCCTGGCCGTGTTTTCCGCAACGAGGCTATCTCGGCCCGTGCCCACTGCATCTTCCATCAGATTGAGGGTCTCTACATCGACGAGAACGTCTCCTTTGCCGACCTGAAGCAGACCTTGTATCACTTCGTGCAGGAGTTCTTCGGCGAGGGCACCAAGGTGCGTTTCCGTCCGTCCTATTTCCCCTTCACCGAGACCTCGGCTGAGATGGACATCTCGTGCAACATCTGTGGTGGCAAGGGCTGCAACATCTGCAAGCACACGGGTTGGGTCGAGATCTTGGGCTGTGGCATGTGCGACCCCAACATCCTCATCGCCAGCGGCATCGACCCGGAGAAATACACCGGCTTCGCCTTCGGTATGGGCGTGGAACGCATCGCCATGCTGAAATACGGCATCAACGACCTGCGCCTGTTCTTCGAGAACGACATGAAGTTCTTGGAGCAGTTTGAGTTGGCGTAAGGTTAGCCGAGAGTTAGCTTTGACCTTATTTATTAATCAATCGAATAGCCCGCCGTCATTCTTCGCGCGGGCTTCTTCGAATTTGGCTTTCATGGTCGGGTTGTTGTGAGTCAGCTTCTTGATCGTTAAGTCTTCAGCTTTGTCATTTGCCAAGCGAAGGTTGTTCTCCGAACCAATCAAGGCTTCCTTGATTTTTTGAAGATGGTCAATAGATTTGTCGATTTCTTCAATGGCTTTTTGGAACTTCTCACTGGCCAGTCGATAGTTTCTGCCAAATTTATCCTTGAAATCCAGCAACTGTTGCTCAAATTTGGTCACGTCAAGTGATTGACTTTGGGCTATAGCCAATTGGCGTTTATAGTCAAGGCTCTTTTTTGAGGTTTGAACCAGCAAGGTAATTAGTGGAATAAAGAACTGTGGACGGATGACATACATCTTCGGAAAACGATGCGAAACATCTACGATACCTGTGTTGTAAAGCTCGCTCTCGGGTTCAAGCAGACTGACGAGCACGGCAAATTCACATTTTTTCGTGTTGCGGTCAGTGTCCAGTTTCTTGAAGAAATCCTCGTTTTTATGTTTTGTTGACGTCTCATCCATTTCGTTTTTCATCTCAAACATGATAGAGACATATTCGATACCGTCTTCATAATCGCGGAAGATGAAATCACCTTTACTGCCGCTTGAAGCGTCATTGTCCTTTTCAAAATAAGCGTTTGGGAAAAGCGGACGCACGCGGTTGAACTCTGTACTGCAGTGTATCTCGAGTGTTTCACCCACCATCTTTGTCGACATCTTGGTTTTCAAGTCTTTATAATAATCCACCTGATCTTGGGCGTTTTTCAGCTTCCCCTCATATTGTTCCTTCAATACCGCCATTTTTGAGTCAGCCTCCATCTTTTGCGCTTGGACATCTGATTTCAGTTTGGTGATTTCCACGTCTTTTTGGTTCAGCACGCTTTGTGCCTTTTGACGCACCTCCATCACAGCCAACTGCTGCTGATTGTTGCTTTGGGCGATTTGTGCGCGCAACTCATTGATGGTTTTGTCTTTTTCGGCCAAAGCCAAATCCAGTTCTGATTTTTTTTGTTGGCCTATGTTTTGCAAGTCCTTCTTGAGTTGTGTGATCTCCAATTCCTTGCGGCTCAAGTCTTGGTCTTTTTTGCCAAGTTCCATCAGATAGCTTTTCTCCAGCTTGGCTTCTGCTGTTTGCTGTTCTGCAAGATGCTGTTGGTGTAACTCTTGCAATCGACGATTTACTTCCGAAGCGAACTCGGCGTTTTTCACTTGATTGACAATGGAGGCGTAGTCGGCCTCGTCAACCGAGAAAACACTTCCGCATTTGGGACATTTCAGTTCTTTCATAGCGTTATTGTTGTTTTTGTTTTTTATTCCCCTCTCACCGTCCTATTCAGCCATTGGCAGAAGTCCTTGGTCTTCTCGAACTCACTCAGCACCCAGTCGACGAGGTGTGGGTCGGAGAGGCGCTTGTCGGGGAGGTCTTGCACCACGAGCCAGTCGCGTTGCTTGAAGAGCTCGGCCTGTGGGTGGTCCTTGGGATAGCCGTTGGGCACGCGTTTCATGGCGTGGCTGGTGTCCAAGTCGAAACCTTTGGCTTTGGCGATGGCCTCCACCAAAGGCTGGCCGTTGAAGAGGATCTCGTCGCGGATGGTCTTCAGCATGGTCGTGTCGGGCATGTACATCCCCGTGCAGAGCATGTTGTGGCCAAGATATTCCGACTCCTTAGCCTCCAGGTGGAAGTAATAGCCGCTCAGCATCGATTTCTTGCCTTCGGGACAGACGAACACGCCAAAGTGAGTCTTGTAGGGCCGCTTGTCGGGCGAGAAGCGCGTGTCGCGGTAGAAGCGGTAGGTGCAGTCCTTCAAGGTCAGGCCCTTGCAGTTGTCGTCAAATTTCTGTACACCGGCGATGATCTGCTCAGCCAAGGCGTTGAAGTTGGCCTGCGCCGTTTGGTATTGTTTCTTGTGCTCCTGGAACCAAGGGCGGTTGTTGTTGTGTAGGACGTCGTCGAGGAAAGTTAGGATCTCTTCCATGGATGAATTTTTTGCAAATATACGGATTTATTCTGCACCGAACACGGCCTTTTTTGCCATCAAGGTCATGCTCAGGCCACGTGCCACCATAAACAACAGGAAAGCAATCCAAAGACCGTGGTTGCCGAAACGGGGCATTAATAATAAGGTGGCGGGCAGGAACACGCCGACGGCCGAGATGAGCATGGTGTTGCGGATGGCACGCGCCGCCGTGGCACCGATGTAGACGCCATCCCAAAGGAAGGCGGCGAAGGTGATGAGCGGGATGGCGGCCAGGTACATATGGTAAGGCTGGGCCATGGGGATGATGCCCGGCTGGTCGCTGACGAGGCCGATGAACCAATCGGGGAAGAGGGCATAAAGCACCGTGAAAGGCAAGGCGATGAAGAAGCCCCAGAGAAACAGCAGCTTGACGGTCTGGCGGAGCTGCTTGCCATCGTGCGCACCTGTGAAACGCCCCACCAAGGCCTCGCCCGCATAGGCAAAGCCATCGGTGAAGTAGGAGAAGATGTAGAAGAACTGCATCAGGATCATGTTGACGGCCAACATGTTGTCGCCGAGTTTGGCCGACTGGTTGTTGAAGAAGGCGATGCTCAGCACCAAGAGGATGCTGCGGATCATGAAGTCGGCATTCACTTTGAAGAAACGCTTCAGCTTGTCGCTCTGCAGCAACAACACCCGCCGGACGGGGATGAGATGATAGCGATACTTGACGAGGAGGAAGATAATGGCAGTCAGCAGACCACAGTACTGAGCGATGACCGTACCCAAAGCTACCCCCGTGACGCCCATGCCCATGAAGTTGACGAAGACGATGCTCAAAATGATGTTGACCACATTGGTCAGGATGGCGATGATCATGGGGATGGTGGTGTTTTGCATGCCGATGTACCAGCCGTTGAAGGCATAGAGGCAGAGCACCGCGGGTGCCGCCCAGATGCGTACCCTGAAATAGGTGGCGGTATAGGCCAACACCTCCTCGCTGCCGTGCAGTAGCTTCATGCTGAGCCATTCTACTGGACCTTGAAGCGAAAGCACCAAAATGGTGGCAATCAATGCAATGCATAGGGAGCGATAGAGCGAATAGGCCATTTCGGTACGATCGTTGGCGCCATAGGCCTGTGCCGTGAACCCCGTTGTACCCGCTCGCATGAAACTGAAAATGGAATACATCACGCTGAAGATGGTGCCACCCAAGCCGATGGCCCCGATGTAGGCGATGTTGTCCTGATGGCCCATCAGCATCATGTCGACGAAGCCCAGCAGCGGCACGGTGATGTTGCTGATGATGTTGGGGATTGCGAGCTTTAAGATGGAACGGTTGAGCGAGTCTTTGCGCATATAATTATAATCAATGTGCAAAAATACCAAAATAAAGATGAAAATAAGGCTTAAGTATTTTGAAATAACATATTTTTGCAGAGGTAAAATGTATGTGTTATGAAAAATGAATATTTTAAAGGAGAAATTAATGGTTATCCTTTACGGATTACAAATGCTTATGTATCATACATGGATTCAGTAATACCTGTGAATTCGATATCTTGTATTGCTAAAAAAAGCCATAAATATAGTTATTGGAAGAGTATTGTTTTTTTAATTATAACAATTGCTTGTTTTGTGACTGCATCTCAGTTTCATCTTGAAGAATTAATCATTGTAGGTCAGGTGTTTGGAGGATTGACTTTGTTTGATTTGGTTTTAACCACTATTCTTAATTGTAGATTATATTTACAGATTTTTTCGCATTCAAAAGAATCCATTGAAATACCTCTTTGGTTGCTTCGAAAACGAAAAGTGTTAGATCCTGTTTATAATGCACTGATTCAGGCAATTGAAGATAATCATTCACTTCAAGAAAAAACCATTAAAGATATATGATCTTTTATTTCTCCGGCTGTGGCAACAGCAAACACGTGGCAGAAACGATTGCCGCAGGTCTCAACGACACTTTAACCTTTATCCCCGAAGCGGCTCGAGAAGGCCGTTATGAATACTTTTTGGCCGAAGGTGAAAGGCTTGGCTTCGTGTTTCCCATCTATTCTTGGGCACCACCGAAATTGGTGCTTGACTTTGTGAAGAAAATGACGGTTAAGGTCCCTGAGCCTGCGGTCCCTGAGGCCCCTCGAAGGGTCGAAGGGCCGACCTCGAAGCCTTACATTTATTTCGCCTGCACCTGTGGCGACAATTGTGGCCTCACGGAGAAGGTCTTCCGAAAGGCTTTGGAAGAAAAAGGCTGGTTACTTTCAGCTTGTTTTAGCGTGCAAATGCCCGAAACTTACATCGGCATGGCAGGTTTTAAACTCGATACTCCTGAAAATGCCCAGCTGAAAATTGAAAGGGCGGACGACATGTTAAGGAAGAATATCTCACGCCTCGTCAATAGGGAAGGTTTTTCAGAGATGGTCGTAGGCAGTTTGGCATGGCTCAAGACCTACTTGGTAAACCCTGGTTTCAACCGCTCGGCCACCGACGACAGCAAGTATCACGTCACGGAGGCCTGTATTCGCTGTGGCAAGTGCGCGGAAGTATGTCCGTTGAAGAACATCACCATGGAAGACAGCCGCCCGAAATGGAATGGCAACTGCACGATGTGCATGGCGTGCTACCACCATTGTCCTGTGAATGCTATCCAATATGGCAAGGCGACGGAAGGGAAGGGGCAGTACTACTTTGGAATAAAAGGATAATTTGAAATCGGTATTTCTTTTTATCTTTGCCTCCGTATAACATTCATACCGTTAAGAGTACAAGAATCTTCTGATACTGCGTTTGGGTGTCTTCTCAAACTCCTTGTCGACAAGGACGATGGAAGACACCTTTGAGTATGCGGGCAGCATGGCGTTCAATGCAGCGAGGTTCTCGTTCATCAACTCGTCCATGCTCTTGTCTTGCAGGTCGTATTTCTCGTCGGGATAGACGAGGGCTACGATCTTGCCTTGGCGACCCACCACAAGCGACTCGACCACACCAGGCAGGTTGTTCACCTTGTCCTCGATCTCTTCGGGATAGATGTTCTGACCGTTGGAGCTCAGGATCATGGCTTTTGAACGACCCTTGATGAACAGCAAGCCCTTCTTGTTCAAGGTGCCGAGGTCGCCCGTGTGCAGCCAGCCCTCATCGTCGATGGCGGCTCGGGTGGCTTCTTCGTTCTTGTAATAACCCATCATCACGTGTTCGCCACGGAACAGGATCTCACCGACCACATTCTCCGGGTCGGGCGAGTCGATCTTCAGCTCGTTGCGGGTGACACATGAGCCGCAGCATCCCAGCGTCTCGTTATACCAGTGTTCGTAGCAGATGAGCGGTCCGGCCTCGGTCATGCCATAGCCCACCACGAAGGGGAACTTGATGCGGCGGAACACCTTCTCCACTTCGGCGTTGATGGCAGCACCACCCGTGATAAGCCAGATGAGGTTGCCACCGAAGGCTTCCATCAGCTGCTTGTAGATGGTCTTCTCCACGATCTTGCAGAGCAAGGGCGTATGCCACAGGAACTTCACCATGGGTTTGTTCAAGGCTGGGAAAATCTTCGCCTTGAAGATTTTCTCAAGCACCAACGGCACGGTGAGGATCATATAGGGTTTGGTCTCTTTGTAGGCCTTCAGTAGTACCGACGGTGAAGGCGTCTTGCTTAGGAAATAGACATGGCAGCCGCCAGCAATTTGGTAAAGGAACTCGATCGTCATGCCGAACATGTGGGAGAGGGGAAGCATGCACACCTCGGTCCAGCCGGCATGGTTGGGAATGGTCTCCTGGCTGTATTGCACGTTGGCGGAGATGGCGCGATACGACAACATGACGCCCTTAGGCGCGCTGGTGGTACCTGAGGTGTAGTTGATGATCATCAGCTCATCGAGGTTGTCGGTGGGCAGGTTGACATCCGCCTTGGTGAAGCCGTTGGGGTATCTTTCGTTGAAGAGTTTTTCAGCGTCTTCTTTGACGGTATTCAGTTGCTCGTCTTTGGTATATAGGACACGAAACTGCTCTGTACCAATGGCGATTTGTATGTTAGGCATCTTGTCGGGATGGAGGCGTTTCCATACCGCGGGACCGACGAAGATAGCTTTGGCGTCGGAGTGGGTGACGAGGTTCTCGATGTCGCTCTCGACGAAGGCATCCATGATGGATACCACCACACCACGGTTGGCGGCGATAGCCAGGAAGGCGATGGCCCAGTTGGCGCAGTTCTTCGAGCAGATGGCGATCTTGTCGCCTGCTTTCAAGCCTGCCACTTCGAGCATGGCCTGTACCTGCATCATCTTGGTGCCCATCTCACCATAGGTATAACTCGTGACGTCGTCGTAGTCGGTCAGAGCGGGTTCGTCCCAGTTTTTAGGAAGGTTTTCATTGAAGTATTCAAAAAAATGCTTAGTGGGTGCTAAAGGTTTTGTTGCTTTCATAGTATGATGATTGAAAATTTGAAAGTGCAAAGATATGAAATGTTTTGTTTTGTTGAAAAAAGTATCTACTTTTGTGGGGTAAACACTTACATGAAAGAAACGACTAATACTGGTTTAATAGACCTTATCCTTGACGGGGGTGAATTGGCAGACGAAGCGATGTACCATCTGTTGCACCATCGTCTCAATCATCAATTAAGGCAACGGTTTGAAGTTTATGAGCACCGGTTGTTGGATGACTTTGAAGACGTTGTTGATGATTTTTTCTTTTATCTGCGTGATGGAAAAGAGGGACATGATCAACAGACTTATCAATTGCTTCGGGGTATTGAGAAGCGGGAGTCTTTTGAGTCATGGGTGCTCAACACTTTCCGTAATTATCTCAGTGTGCGTGCAGCCAAAGAGGGGCAAGCCTCCCAGGTGGAACTCCCTAAAGAAAGCGATGTCGGTATTGATGCAAATTCTTCCATGCTGACCGATGAACAGAAGCTTTCCATTGCCTCGGACTTGCTGGCCTATGCCCATCAAAAACTTTCACTTCGTGACGGTTTTATTTTTCTTCGTGCCATGCTTACGATACTTAACAAGCAGAAAGCATTACCAAATGAAGCTATGGCTAAAGCACTTGGGATGACAGATGTTTCGTATCGCGTGACTGTTCATCGTATGAAGTGCAATTTGGCTCAATACCGCTCCGAATTGTTACGAGGTGAGCATTTCCATCTTGACGAAAAGCACCAACAGATGGCAAGGCGCATTTATGATGATTTTCTTCATCTTTATCCCACGCTTTTGGGCTATTATTGTCAAGCCATTGACTTATTACCTTGTGCCGATGCCGTCAAACAGTTGCGCCAAAACCATTATCTCACCACTGGAAACATGATGCATGAGTCCGAACCACTTTATTCTACGCTCTCCGTAGAGGCTTTCTGGAATATGCTGAATCGGTTCCTGATTGTTTGACATGAATGTTTTTTCTTCTAAGGTTCACTTTTTTTGAGGAACAACTGTAACATTTTCGGTTTTTACATACTATAATGGTGAAAACAACATAATCATCAATAGTATGAACTTAGATTTGAAAACGGAAAATAAGACTACAAAAGCCAAAGGAAAAGAGGAGCTTACGTTAGAGAATGTTCCCAAGGCCGTGAATTATCTCATTAACGAGGTTGCGGAGATGAGGGCTGTTTTGGAACACATAGAATCCCAATTGGGGCTCGGGGTCGACAAACACAGGCCGATAGAAGCCGAAAGAGCTGCTGAGATTCTTGGACTGACCAAAAACGCAATCAACAAAATGGTTCGGACTAACAGGATACCTTATTATGACAAAGGGGAAAAGATATATTTCTTTGAAGACGATCTTATAAAATGGGTAGAACAGTCTAGGAAGGGAACTGCTTCAGAAAAGTACAAAAGGGAATATGATGAAGAGGATGATATTTAGTGTTGTAAAATAAGATGACCATGACAAGGCAAGAACTATATGAATGGATTTGGAAAGAGCCGGCCAAAAAAGTTGCGGAACAATTGGGCGTTCCTCCAGAGATTCTAAGACAATACTGCCGACGATTGAACATACCGACTCCTACATCAGGACACTGGTCAAAACTCAAATTCGGAAAACCAGTAGAAATACCCGTCTTACCAGAATTCACGGAAGAGATACCACCTATCGAAAGCGGTTTGGAGAAGAGGTCCAAAACAGAAAAAGCAGAACAGGCGTTAATTCAGGAACAAAAGACCGAGGAAACAGTCAAAGAACTAGAAACATACGAAGAAGTTAATGAACCACAAAAAGACAAAGAACTTGTTGTCAATCTTTATACTGACCCTAAGCAGAGAATACAACATGAACTGAAACAGATGGATCAAACTGTCTTTGATGTCTCCGAAATACTATATGCCAAAGACCCGCTTATCATTGATACCAAAGAATACTATAGGAGAAAAAATGGAAAGTATTTAAAAAGGAATCCCTTTAAGAGTAAAATCAATAATCCTCTTGACATACATGTTGAGCCAAAGCATCTGGATCGCGCATTAAGGATTTTCTCTACAATCATACGGGTGCTGAGATTACGCGGACATCAAATTGTGTCTAAAAATAACCGGAACACCAATGTTATTGTAAACGCAGAAACAGTTCCAATAAAACTATCAGAAGTAAACCAACGAGTTGAAAACATAGCATCGAGTTATCCCAAATACCAATTTGTTCCATCTGGAAAACTGAGATTTGAAATCATTCGTACCAAAGATTTTCATGAACACTCTGTGTATACAGAAGATTCTTCTTCCGCCAAGCTAGAAGATAAAATCCTCAACATAGTTGCAAAAATCGAATACGAAGCAATTTACATCAAAGAAGAGGATGCGAGACAAGAAAGACTCAGGCTCGAGCGAGAGGAGGCACATCGGAAATGGGAGCTTGAAGAGCAAAGGAGGAAAGAGCTGAAAATGAGACAAAAGGAGGAAATAGAGAGGTTGAAAGAGGTTTTCCTAAATGCCGAATTATATGCTTGGGCTAATGTTTTAAGGTCTTATGTCGAAAAGTATGAAGCCTTTTTGAACGACAAAGAAACACAGGATGATGAATTCGAAAAACTCCAATGGCTAAAAAACAAAGTTGAATGGATTGACCCGTTTGTCGAACATGATGACGAGTTGCTGACAAGTGAACATAAGAAAGAATTGTTTTGGCCTAAAGAGCATGGCTTTTCATATTTGACACCCTATCATTCATATCCATCATGGCCGGAATTCAACTTTTGGAATAATCCGTTCAGACGACGAGGCTAAAAGCAACACACTTTAGATTTATTGACTATAAAACATAACAATCAAAATATGAATTTCAATTTTACCGGAGACAAAGTGTATTTTACAGCGGACACGCACTTCAACCATGCAAATATTATCAAGTTTTGCGACCGTCCTTTCAACGATGTAGAGCAGATGAACGAAACGTTGATAAATAATTGGAATGGTATTGTAAGTAAAGATGATACAGTTTTCCATCTGGGAGATTTCTGTCTGGGAGGTGCCGCTGAATGGACTAAGTTGCTTGACCGTCTGAACGGGAAGATATACCTGATTCTCGGCAACCATGACCTAAAAAATATCCGACAAGGATTTATTCAGCTGTTTGAACATGTGTCTATGCAAATGTTTATCACGGTGGATAAGCAGAAGATGTATCTAAGCCACTATCCCTTCCTATGTTTCGAAGGTGGCTATAAAGAAGTATGGCAACTCTTCGGCCATGTCCACACCAGAAAGAATAACACGGGAATTGATGCAGAGAGGCTTCAGTATCTCTATCCGACCCAGTATGACGTGGGAGTGGACAACAACGACTTTAAGCCAGTGTCTTTTGAGGAGGTCAAGTCGATTATCGATAGACAGGTGAACAATGTGAATTGCTACAAGTGAAGCTTGTTTTGTCTGTCGAAACGAAAGAAAAAGATTCTTTAATGCCAAGTAATGGCACTAAAGAAATGTCAGTTGTCCTAAAAGATGTCCTAAGGGATGTCCTAAAAGAACTATCTGAACGTCAGATTGTTATTTTAGAAATGATAGTTCGTGACCCATCCTTGTCCGCAAAGGCAATGTCGGAAAAGATGTCGGAAAAGAATACAAATGTTGAAAGGACTATCGAAAGAGACTTGGCAAAATTGAAAAAGCTGGGCATCCTTACTCGTAAAGGCGGTCGCAAGAATGGAGAATGGGTAATTGTTTATAGTCCACAAATAGCATCAGAAACCGAAAACCAATAACCCATGAGACTTTTAGGAGGGATCTATTTTGAAATAAAAGATACCCATGTGATCATTTCTCGTCAAATCCATTTTTTTGTGGAATCCATGTAACATTTTCGCATTTCTCATACTATAAGGGTGAATCACCCATAGTTTGAGGAATATGAAAATCAAAAAGCACGACACTTTCTTTCAATGGCGCAAGAATCTCAGATTTGCCCCCATCCTGCTTGAAGTTCTTGACATTATTGAGGATAGAGAAGGCTATCGCGGTATCTATAAGGTGCGTTGGCATATTCTTGAGACAGACAAAGTTTATACATCAGTATTCCTCATGGCGGTAGACAATGATGGCATGTTCAACGAATTTATGCCGATTTCACGCAAATTGTATCTGCGAGCTATAAGGATATTGAAAGAGGCGGAGACATACAAGAGTGCTCGACGACGGATATTGTATCTAATAAAACAGATTGTTTAATGTAATTACAATACAATAAAAAAAGAAAGTGATATGGGAGTATATGCGCATAGATTTATAGAAATTCAGGATAAAGACAATAAATGGCAAGCTCAGCCTTTGTGGAGCAAAGTATGAAGATAGTAATTATTGTCAACCGGATTTGGTTGTTGGCGAATTGAAGTTGAAGAAAAACTTGTGCTTTTTGCAAAGATCTTCTTCGGGATTCTATTCACCAGGTGCGCTCTATTCAGTTGATGACATTAGTCATCCAATATCGCAGAGCGAGTTGGGGGATGAAACAAATAATTATCTTGAACACTTCGATTATCCAGTCCGAATAGAGAGCTTTCTTTTGTCAGAATTAGAGGCGTTTGCAGACAAATGCAAAGAACAAGTCTACGCACACATCGCGGAGGCTTTTTATGACCATAATATGCAACTTATTGTAAAGATGTTGGCATCAACAAGGGAAGTGAGTAATAGTGACGATGGTAAGTATTGCCTGTCTCCAAGGTCGGTATTTGATGACTATGTGGAAGATTATCTTGAAGTATTGGCAGAATTATTCAAAGTGTATTTTGCTATCCACGAACTTGGCTATTGCTACAATTCTGAAAAGGTACGGGTAGTATTCTTTTATGCTTAAACCTATCAATCTATTGTCTTTTGATGAGGAGGTCAAAGCAATCATTATTATAAGTTAAACGCACAAATAAATCATTACTATGTCAAACAAAATCAAAAAGAACGACAAGCTTTATCAAGATGCATTGATTTGGATGGGCTACCGATACGCCATTGGCCTTACTGAAACGGGCGAGGCGGTCAAGCAGTATAAGCTGTTTAGAGATATTGAATACGACACGTCCGAGTTTCATGCGCTGGCTGCAGAAATTTCCAACTATCTCCGTAGGAAGAAGATTAAAGATGTGGTGGATTTGCGGAACCGTTTGCAGGAGAGCGACCTCATCTGGTATTCTTTCCACTATGCCATCGGCAGGCATACCTATGCCGCATCGCATTGCCACGATATAGTTCAATATGGCAAGGATGTCCTTTCTCCTGAAAGAAAGGCGTTCACTGCTCTCGACATTCGACGGGAATTGTCCTATCGGTTCCATGTTGGCTTGAACTTCAAGATTTCGTATGAGTTGGAAGGCAAGCATGACCCCGTCGATTATCTGATGGTGTTCCTTCAACAGAATAAAATCTATACAGACGAGCAATTGGCTAAATATAGACGGATTGAAGTTGCAAAAAACTCAAATGGGGTTATAACCTATCACACGGAAAAAGCAACTGAGAAAGAAAGCTACCGAATGGGTGTCTTTTCTATGAATTTTTGGGATTATCTCGGCTGGGCCGACCTTGCTTCTTATTTTGACCCAGACTCACACAAACGTTGTAGAACCAAATACAAAGGCGTTGAAAGGGTAATAGAATATTTCGACTCTTGGGTGTCGGGAGAACAATCCACAACAGAACTCTCCTACCATAAAGTTAAACGGCCCATTGAAAGCTATGAGGCGAGGCCTTATATCTGCTCTTACATTTCAGAAGAGTATATCGTGGAAGATGAGATTTGATACAAATATGATTCTTTTAATAATAGTTGCAAATTAAACTATTATTCGTATTTTTGCATCCGAATAGTTCAAAATAAAACTATTATGGATGATATCTATATGCTTGCTGATACTGTAATTCTTAGTCGAATTGGGAATAGACTGAGGGCTACGAGATTGAAGCAAAACATTACCCAGCAAAGTCTTTCTGAAGCCGCCAACGTGTCGCTTTCGTCTATCAAGAAAATGGAAAAAGGTGAGATTCGTTCGTTCGACTCCTTGTTGAGAGTGTTGCGCATTTTAGGAAAACTTGACATCTTACAGCCCTTGATGGATGAAGAACAACTGAGTCCGAACGAATACTACGACTTGGTGCATTCCTCGCAAGCCACCATGCGCCAACGGGCCGCTGGTAAAATCAATTATGTGAAAAAGGAGGAATCTGAATGGTAGATGTAGCAAAAGTGAACATGTTTGGCATACCCGTCGGGACGTTCCGTTGGGATGAACAGTATCAGATAGTCAGGTTCGAATATGACCGCAGCTTTATGGGGCGAGGCTTGGAGCCTTCGCCGCTAATGATGCCCGTGCGCGAAGGGCGAGTTTACTCTTTCGCAAACCTTGGTAAAGAAACCTTTAACGGCTTGCCTGGTCTATTGGCCGATGCACTTCCCGACACATACGGCCGTGCGCTGTTTGATAGATGGCTTGCCTTGACAGGACGGACAAGTGGCAACCCAGTTGAGACGCTCTGCTTTCTTGGCAAACGCTGTATGGGTGCTTTGGAGTTTGAACCCGCTTTCGATGTCGGTTACGATGTCCACGAAAAGTTTGAGATTGATACCTTGGTGGAGGTGGCCAAAGACGCTCTCGCCCAAAAATCTTCATTTGGCGTAAATCTTAATGATGATAAAAAAGCTGCAATAGCAGAAATATTGCGGTTGGGGACTTCGGCAGGCGGTCAGCGGGCTAAGGCCATCATTGCATACAATCCAGCAACAGGAGAGGTTCGATCAGGTCAAGTGAAGGCCCCAGAAGGATTTGATTACTACCTGATTAAGTTGGATGGCGTCTCTGCCCAAGCGGGATTCAAGGCCACGGAGAACTACGGACGTTTAGAATACTCATTCTATCAACTGGCGCGTGCTTGTGGTATTGAAATGTCGAAGTGTATGCTGATTATAGAAAACGGTCGAGCACACTTTATGACTAAACGTTTTGACCGTGAGGATGGAAAAAAAATACACATGCAGACGCTTTGCGGCATGGCCCATTATGACTTTCGGCTTCGTCGAGCCTATTCCTACGAACAGGCTTTCAATGTGATGCGTGCACTGCGTTTGCCCTATTCTGCAGCCAAGGAAATGTTCCGCCGAATGGTGTTCAATGTGGTGGTCCGCAATCAGGATGATCATACCAAGAACATTTCTTTCTTAATGGGTGAGGATGGCATTTGGCGCTTGTCACCTGCCTATGACATGGGTTATGCCTATAATCCCCAAGGAGGTTGGACTTCCACGCATCAGATGTCAATTAACGGAAAGTTCGATGACATCACAAGGAAAGACTTGCTGGCTTTTGCCACACTTAATAACATTAAGGAAGCCATGTTCATTATTGACGAGGTGTGTGAAAAGGCCTCTCGTTGGTCAGAAATGGCAAAAGACTGTGATGTACCACCCGCGATGGTTAAAACTATCAAATCAAACTTTATTTATTTGTAAAACAATTAATTAACATAGTGGTTTACTAATGAAACAGAACATGAAAGCAAAACACTCTTCTCTCTTAGCAGCCCTTCTTCTGCTGCCCCTCTTCCTCAGCGCACAAAGCGCTTACGACTACACCCAATATGTGAACCCTTTTATCGGCACACAGACCGACGAGACGGGCGCGCTCAGCGGTAGTACATTTCCCGGTGCCACGATGCCACAAGGCATGGTGCAGTTGAGCCCCGAGACGGAGCAGATGGTAACCTGGGACCCCTGCTCGGGTTATGACTACAACAAAGACATCATTTACGGTTTCACCCATACCCACCTCAGCGGCACGGGTTGTACCGACCTTATCGATGTGAGCTTGATGCCTTTGTGTAGCGCAGTGACGCCAGAGCAGTTGAAGGCCGCCGACTTTGGGCAACATTATAGTCATGATAAGGAATCGGCCAGGCCTGGGTATTATCAAGTGCTGTTGCAGGAGAGTGGCGTGAATGTGGAACTCTCGGCTACCACGCGCAC
This sequence comes from uncultured Bacteroidia bacterium, assembly GCA_902786745.1. Taxonomy (GTDB): domain Bacteria; phylum Bacteroidota; class Bacteroidia; order Bacteroidales; family F082; genus Limimorpha. The sequence goes on along the minus strand of CADADR010000001.1, from coordinate 84,839 downwards.
GGGCATCCATCGCTATACTTTTCCCGAGGGCCAGCCGCAGAGTGTCGTCCTCGATCTTGACAGAATGACTTATCGTGGAGATGCCTATTACTCAGGCCGCCGTTATTACGACATCATCCAGGCGCAAATCCGTCTTGTTGACGACCACACCATTGAAGGCTATCGCGTCGTCTGCGGGTGGGCTAAACTGCGTAAAGTGTATTTCCGCGCCGAGTTTTCAAGGCCGTTCAACCAACATCTGCTGATGAATGGCGGACTGAACGTCGGGAATAGTGATGTTGTCAACGGTCGAACCTTGCGTGCAGCCTTGAGTTTTGACCCCAAAGAAGGCAATGAATTGATGATAAAAGTCGCCATCTCGCCTGTCGACAACTTTGGCGCAAGAACCAACATGTACGCCGAAGCCCAAAGTTGGGATTTTGACGGCTATGTCAAAGCTGCTCACGACATTTGGCAGCGTGAGCTCAGCCGCATCGACATTGAAGGCACCAACGAGCAGAAGACCATCTTCTACACAGGTCTTTACCATGTGCTGATGCAGCCCAACACCATGAGCGATGTGGATGGTCGCTACATGACCACCAACTTCGAAATCAAGCAGATGCCCAAAGGACAAACTTACCATAGTACCTTTAGTCTATGGGACACCTTCCGCGCCGCGCATCCACTCTACACACTCATCGCTCCCGATGTGGCTGCGCAGTTTGTGAGGGATATGGTGCTGCATCACCAGACTTACGGCTACCTGCCCATTTGGGACCTTTGGGGACAGGACAACTACTGCATGATTGGCAACCATGCTATCCCTGTCTTGGCCGATGCTATCATGGCCGAGATTCCAGGTGTCGATGTGGAAGCTGCGTATCAAGCCATGGTTGAGAGTAGCACGCGGAGTCACTTCAATTCACCGTTTGAGATTTGGGAGCAATACGGTTATCTGCCGCAGACTCTTCAGGACGAGAGCGTCAGCATCACCATGGAACAGGCTTTTGACGACGCTTGCGTGGCTTTGGTGGCCAAGAAACTCGGGAAAATGGATGACTACGAGCGTTTCTATCGTCGCAGCATGTTCTACAAAAACCTCTTCGATCCTGAAACGGGCTTCTTCCATCCGAAAGACGAAAAAGGCAACTGGATGGAAGGCTTCGATCCACTCTCGTATGAACAACCTTGTTTTGTGGAAGGCAATGCCTGGCAGTATATGTGGTTCGTGCCGCAAGATCCGCAAGGACTCATCGACCTTTTCGGCGGCAAGAAAGGCTTCTTGAAAAAGCTTGACGAGAATTTCAGCCTCACTGCCACCAGCGGCGAAGTCAATGGCAACGCCAGTGGTTTCATTGGGCAATATGCCCATGGTAATGAGCCGAGTCATCATACCGTTTATCTCTACAACTTTGCGGGTAAGCCTGAGCGCACACAGGAGTTGGTGGAGCAGGTGAGGAGCGAGTTCTATCGCGCCACGCCTTGTGGCTATGCCGGCAATGACGACTGTGGCCAGATGTCGGCTTGGTATATCTTCTCAAGCCTCGGTTTCTATCCCTTCCATGCGGGTTCGGCAGAATATGTCATCGGCACGCCGTTGTTCACCAAAGCCACTTTGCATTTGGAAAACGGGAATGACTTTGTTATTACTGCCAAGAACAAGACACCTGACTGCATTCATGTCAAAAGCGTGAAGCTGAACGGGAAGCCGATTAAGGATTACAAGATTACCCACCAACAAATCATATCGGGTGGAACGTTGGAGTTTATTTTGAAATGATTGGAACATGAAGAATCAAACCAAAACAGTTAGTATTGTCATCATCGGAATTATATATCTGATAGCCATTTTATTAGGCTATTTTGTTTTTAGGATGCTAAACACTGGACTACACGAATTGTGGGCATTGTTTCTGGCCGATGTGGTAGCCACGATTATTGTGTGGTTTTTCGGCCTTATCCATAAGAACGTATCGGTTTACGACCCTTATTGGAGCGTGGCCCCACCCATGATGTTCACCGCTTGGGCATTTTATAAGTCGGCATTCACCTTACCGGTAGTCTTACTGCTCATTGCCGTCTGGTATTGGGGCATCCGTTTGACGGGCAATTGGGTTTATACCTTTAAGGGCCTTGACCACGAGGATTGGCGCTACACCCGTTATCGCGAGACGCAGTCGCCTTTCATTTTCCAAATCATCAATTTCTTTGGCCTGAACATGATGCCAACGGTTCTGGTATTTGCAGCCATGCTTCCTGGATTTGGCTTGTTTGAGTCGGTGGAAGCGGCCAACATGTTGACTTGGCTCGGCTTTGCTATATGCATTTCAGCAGCCACATTGCAGCTGGTTGCCGACACCCAAATACATCGTTTTCGCGAGGCTCACCCTGGCCGGTATTGCGATGTAGGCTTTTGGAAACACGGCCGTCACCCCAATTATCTCGGCGAAATCTCGATGTGGTGGGGTGTCTGGACGATGTATGCCTCCATCTACGGTTTGGATTGGCTGATTCTCGCCCCTATCGCCATGACTGCACTTTTCCTGTTCATCAGCATACCCATGATGGAGCGGCGCCAGCTCCAAAACAAGCCGGGCTATGCTGAGTATAGGAAAAACACGAAAATGCTGATTTGACGTTTTATTTCTTCACGAACTCCACCCGACGGTTTCGTGCACGTCCTTCTGCTGTGTCGTTAGAGGCGATGGGGGAGTGAGAACCCTTACCCACGGGCGTGAGGCGCGATTGCGCGATACCTTGCTTCACGAGGGCGTTCACGATAGCCTCTGCTCTCTGTTGGCTTAGTGGGTCGTTCACTGCATCGGTACCGGTGTTGTCACAATGGCCTTGCACCTCAAACTCAAGCTCGGGATGCTCTTGCATCAATTTGGCCACACGATTGATTTCGATGACGGATTCCGGTTTCAAGTCGGCCTTTCCGGTCTCGAAGGTGATGGCGTAGGTCACAATCTTGCCGTCGGTGGTGAGTCGGTCGTAAAGCGGCACGGCACCTTGGGCAATGCGCACATTGCTCAACCCTGTGTAGCGATAGAACGCGCCGCTGGAGAAGAAGAGGTAGCCAGGAGCCTTCATAGCCGGCACGTTGATCATGCGTACGCCGTTCACATAACCTTTGAAAGCCCGCTGGTTGAACGAGAAAGCGAAGTGGTTCCACTCTCCGGCAACCACTGGGTTGTCCTTTTCCAGGTAGTCGCTATTGCCTGAGTTCAATCCCAGCATCTTTTCTCCATTCGATTGGTTGTCCCCATCCGGTTTCAGCAAGCTCCACGTCAGGTTGCACGAGCCATCTTCCCTGTACCAGAAACGCACATAGCTCGACGCATTATAGTAGCTGTCGTCGCCGCGGTCGCCGAAATAAATGTTCATCTCGAGTGATGTTTCCTCCTCGTCTCCCATATTCATCGGAGCCACGTAGAGGTCGAACTCCACCGTGAACACCTCTGGCAGCCAGTCCCACTTCTTTTTCATCAGCGGCATTACTTGCCCTAGACCGTTGTCGGTGAAGGCAATCACGTTGCGCCCCTGTTGCTGTGCCATCTCCGCATAGCCGTCCAGCAAATCCCACCTCAGCGGGAACTCGCCTATTTTCTCCCCTTCAAAGTTGTCGTCGAAGATGATTTCATCGCCAGGGACGAAGTCACTCTTGGCGTAGGTGGTTTCTTGGGCCATTGCTGCCATTCCTGCGAACAAAAGTATCGCTATTGCGGTAATAATCTTCTTCATTTTTACTGCGTTTTAATTGGTTTACGGCTGCAAAGATATAAAGATATTTGAATTTTCACCTCTTTTCATAGCTGTCTTCTTCCGCTGCCATAGAAATAGGAGCCTCCTGAACATCGTAGGGTACTACTTTCGGCTGGTGCAAGGCCAAGAAATGTTCGTTGAGCAGCAGCTCCACACGCAGCATCGTCTCCTCGATGCGTTTGGGCGTCAGTTGGCATTCCCAAATGACGATGACCTGCCAGCCGTTGTCGTGTAGCACTTGGTAGTTCTTTTGGTCGCGTTCCTGGTTTCTTTTGATCTTGTTTACCCAAAACTCCCTATTTGTCTGCGGAATCTTACAACAATTAGAATTCTCGATTATCAATATATTATCTGGATTGCTTCGTTCCTCGCAATGACGCAAAGCGTCAACTGATAACTGACAACTATCAACTGGTAACTGAACGAAGTGTCCATGCCAAAAACACCCATTCACAAAGATAGCTGTGCGATACCTCCGCATGACGATATCCGGCTTGCCTGGAACGCTCTTCACATTGAGGCGATAGCGGTAGCCGTGCCGCCACAGCCATTGCCTGACCTTCAGCTCGGGCTTGGTGCCTTTGCCGTGGATGCGCGACATGCAGTAGTGCCGCTGAGCGGGAGTCATCTTGTCAGTCATGGCAGTAGCAATTGTTGTAGTTCTTCAGCGGTTTCTACCACCTTCATGCGTTGAGGTCCCTGAGCCTGCGGTTGCTGAGCACAGTCGAAGCATCGAAGGGCCGTTTCTCTCATATTTCTATACCCCCAATTGACAGCGATGCCCATGATGCCGCCGTTGGCAGCAGTCTCCATGTCGGTGTCAGAGTCGCCGACCATGACGGCATCCGTCTTTTCGACGCCCGCCTTGCGTAGCACCTCGTCGACGATTTCAGGGTCGGGCTTGAGCGGAAAGTCGGGGCGACCGCCCAGGACCGCCACAAAGGGAATCTCGGGAAAGAACTCCTTGATGAGGTGTTCGGTGCCTTCTTGGAATTTGTTGGAGGCGACGGCCAGCATCACGCCTTTTTGGTGCAGTTTGGTTAAGAGATCGTGTATCCCATCGAAAGGCTTTGTGTATGTGTCGATATGGGTAATGTAGTAGGCCTTGAAGTCGTTGTAGGCGGCATCCACCATGTCATCGTCCTTATGGCCATCGGGTAAGGCCTTTCGCATCAGGTTGCGGGCACCATGACCGACCATGGCCATGACTTCGTCACGCGTAAAGGTCGGAAATCCTCTCAAGCTCATGGCGTGGTTGACGGCTTCCTTGAGGTCGTCGATGGTGTCGAGCAGCGTGCCGTCGAGGTCGAATATCACTAATTTGTATCTCATGACTTCACCAGATAAAAGGCAAAACCTTGTATTTCACACGTTGTTTGTACTCGCTGTAGCCTTCCAACCCTTGTTCAAGCACGGCTTCTTCGTTGCGGATGCGTTTGGCTATCAAAGGGATGTACAACAGCATAATCGCAAACGAAATCGGTGAGGCCAGCACCAAAGGCATCATCAGGAAGAGGAGGGTGGTGGCCATGTACATCGGGTGACGGACGATACCATAAAGCCCAGTGTCAATGACTTTTTGATGCTCCTGCACTTCAATGGTGCGAGAGAGATATGTGTTTTCGCGCAAGACTTCCGCATAAAGCAGGTAGCACACCAAGAAAAGGCCAGCGGCCACCCACACGACCCAATTCGGCAGCACGCACCATTGAAAACGCCAGTTGAGGCCTGCCACAACGAAGGCGGCAATGAATAACAAACCGCTCAGCGCCACGACAGTCTTTTGTTCCTTCTCCTGTTCTTTGGCATTCAACCGTTTGCGGAGAAGCTCAGGGTTCTTGGCCATCATAACCAGCCCTGCTATGAACATAGGGACGAACAAAATGCCCATCAGTAGCCAGCCCTGCCAATAGTGGAGCGAGCCTGCAGGCAGAAAGATGAACAGACCCAAAATGATGACGCCGAGGAAAAATTTCGTTATCGCTTGAAAAAACAAGTTTGATTTCATCAGAATAGTATTGTTTCAGCGTATCATTTGCTGAGTTGCTTCACTGGGAAGGTAAAATAGGTGTCGGGGAACGGTTCGTTTTTCAAGGTGAAGTGCCACCATTCTTCGTCGATAGCCTTGAAGCCGTGGCGTAGCATGGCCTCACGCAAGATCATGCGGTTGTGGAACTGTTCGGCGGTGATGCGGCTGTTGCCTATGTATTGTCCTGTCTCAGGGTTGCCTCCGAAATCGGGATGGCTCTCCAGACCAAACCAATCGAAGGTGCCGCCCATGTCGACTTCTTTTTCCGTAGCCATGTCGAAGAGGGTCAGGTCGACGGTGGAGCCACGGGTGTGGCCACTTCTCCTGGCGATATAGCCCAACTCGAAGAGGCTGTCGCGAGGCACTTCGGAGTAGAAATAGGACTTCATGAGTGTATCGCTGACATCGGCGCCCCAACGCATGAAGTGGTCGACGGCGCATTGCGGACGGTAGGCATCGAAGATCTTCAGGCGGTAGCCTTGTTGTTTCAGGTCGTCGCTAACGGCACGAAGGCTGTCGGCGGCCTGTCGGGTGAGCAGTGCGACGGGTTCCAGATAGCCGTCCACACGTGTTCCGACGAAGTTATAGGTGCTATGGTAGCGGATCTCCAAGATGGCGTCAGGGACGACATCGGTGATGTTCACAAACTGGCTTGCGTCGTCGGTGGGTGCCAGTTTTCCTGTCAGCCACTGAAACTCGTTGCGTGCTTTCTCGAGCTGTGTCAAAAACTCTGGGCTAGTGTGCAGTCGGCTCACGCCGATAGCGGCGCAGAGACGGCTGGCGTCGACGTCGCTCTGCCAGTGGGCGCCTGCGATGACACGGCTTTCGCCGTACATGTAGCCACGCGCCATGATGGTATCGGCATTGTCGGGGTTGATCTCGGAGAGCAGCAGGGCGGTGGCATAGCCACGCTGGCTATGCCCGGAGGGGTAGGAGCCTTCGCCCGACAGTTCCGCTTCCTCGTATCTCGTGAGCATGTGCTCGTGGAAACGCTCAAACGGCCGCTTGCGGTGATAGAAAGCCTTCGGCTTGACGCGTGTCGCGTCGATGGTGGAGAGGCTGTTGACTAAGAGCTTATAGATCTCTGGGGTGCCTTCCTTGGTGATTTCGAGGCCGAAGGGCACTTTGAACACGGCGAAGAGCGAGTCGTAGTTCCACACGGCATCTTGGAAGACTAGGGCGGCGCGTTCAGGGTCGTTGCGTTGTTGCTTGCCCCACATGTAGTGCATGATGTCGTTGGCGAAGTCGTTTCCGAGGGTGTCGGGCGGCGGGGGCAGGCATTTGATGAGGTCAGGCATCTCTTCGGCGCTGAAATACAGCGTGACACCGTTGTCTTGCGCTCGAGTCGCAAGGTTGCCGCAGAACAGGATGGCTGCGATGAGGAAAAGGGAAAGACGTTTCATATTTTGTTGGGTTTTATTTGTTTTTGTTCAATATGATCAGTGCGGCGATGACGCCCGGCACCCAGCCGTATAGCGTGAGCAGAAGCACAATGAGCATCGAGCCGCAGCCGCGGTCGATCACCGCCAGCGGCGGGAAGATGATAGCTAGGATGACTTGGAGGCAGGACATTGTTATTAGATGTTGGTTTGTTTAATAGTGTCTTGCTTTACGAGTTGTTGCCAAGTTTGCTTGCGAATACGACTATTAGAATAGGTTACAGAATGCTGTTTGTTCACAAAGATTGCAGAAAAGTGAAGTTCAGTTTGACGAGATAGATCTATTTTATAGATAAACCAACAAGCGTCATTTGCAAGTTCAAAAGTTTGATGCACTTCGTTTAAGAAATCTTCGTTGGTGCAAACATAACCATCTTTTTGCCTGTAACATATTTTTGGTGAATATTTTAGGTGTCTGCGTCCTGAGTGTGATGCAGAATCCTCTTTGTACAATATCATCATAAATGGTTTGTTTATCTTTTTGCCATTTACAAAAACATTGTGGAATACAGAAGCAAGTTGGATATTGGTTTCTTCCAGACCAGAAACAATGTTGCCACCTCGCCCAATTGGCAGACACACCTGTTTAAGAGGTACTGCATTATACACCATACCTACTAATAATTCTTCAAAGCCATCATGGGTAAAGACATAATCGGGCTTTTGTTGTCCTAAGGCAGTGCCCCAAGGAGGAGTTCCAGTTCCTTCTTCTAAGTTGCAGCCAAATGCGAATGAAGCTAAATCTATAATCATAGTTGTGAGAATATATGGTTTAATAATATGCCTACTAAATTTACATCCCATCCGTTACCTGCACGGGCTGAAACATCTTTATATGTTAAATCATCTGGGAAACTAATTTCTCCGTCTTTAAATCCCATTAAACGGAATTGTTCTGAAACTGATAGTTTTCTAACTTTAAGTTTTCCGTCTTTACCAATGGGTTCTACTATTCTTGTGATATTATGAGATGGTTCCGTTATTGTATTGCACAAACCATCCGTTTTGATTTTGTGATTGTATATATCTAAACATAATGGTTCATCAACAATAAAGCTCTTTAGACCATGTTTGCCATGTACTTCTTGTAGATGTTCCACCTGTTTGTCGGTCAAATAAACGTCTTCAGGAGGAGTGATATCTAGAAATTCTTTTAATCTTGGGCGTTCTTCTTCAGGCATTGGCGGTACCATAGAAAACTCCATCGGAAAATCTTTTCTGCTTGCAAATATCCATAAACGTTCTCTATTTTGAGGAATTCCATAGTCTTTAGAATTAAGGACTTGCATTCGAAAATGATAATCTTTTAATCCCTCCTGTAGTGCGGCACGCGTTTCATTAAATCGGGCTGCCAAAAAGCCGCGTACATTTTCAAGTAAGATGTAATCAGGTTTTTTAATTTGACATATACGAATAATCTCATATATTAATGTACCTCTGCCTTTTTTGTCTTTTTCTCCAAGCATTAATCCAGCAGACGAAAAAGGTTGACAAGGGAATCCTCCTGTAAACAAATCAAAGTCTGGTATAGCATTTGGATTCTTTTCCAAATCCTCTCTAATACTAATTATGTTGCCATAATTATGAATTTTAGGAAAATTGTGGTGCAAGATGCGATCTGCACTAGGCTCTATTTCCGAAAAACCTATGACTTTATATTTTATGCCAGACCGTTTCAAGCCATACGAAGCACCGCCATAACCAGCAAAAGCTTCAAAGACTCTTATTGTCTTTTTTCTTTTACGCTGTTTGTCCATGGATTATCAATTAATAAACAAAATCAGGATTAAATCCAGCATCTTGGGCTAAGCGTAGTGAACGTTCACAGTCTTCTGCAAGCTTTGCTTTGATATCTTTATTTCGTTCAATCGAAGCAGCAAGGTGGTCGACTTTTTTCTTCTCCATTATTGACATTCGTGTCCGGCCTTCCTTTTTACTCCAAGCAGATAGATTTCTCCAGAATTCTGCCCCACGGGAAATAACTTTTTCAATGGCTTGTTTTTGTTCTTCAGTTATTATTTCATTTTCAGATTCGTCAACAAGCACTGATTCGGGGATAGTAATGTTTAATGTCTTGTTTTGGATAGTATTCCAGAAGTCTATTTTTTTTGATTCTGTTTGTGGGTTTTTCCCACTATCACTTCCGATCAATCTCAGTTGGTCAGAAATGGCACGAATACACTCTTTAATGGTGGGTATAAGGTCGTCTTGAACGTTTTGATTTTCCCAAATATAATGTAAATCTATTTTGTTCTGTGACCGTAAAGAAAGTAGCGCTAAAGTATAGTTGGCGATGATACTCGCGTGGCCCTTGTTTCCTTCCATTTTGAGTAGAGAATCAACGCGTTTATATATGATAAACTTTGCCACAATGTTTTGAAAATATGTGCTATCCACAATTGGTGTTTCATCTTTGATTATTTTCCAGAATTTATCAAAACAGACCTCTCCGCCTTTACAAGCTTCAAAAGGTTTGTCTTTCCATGCCATTTCAAGTTTTGCCACATCTGTTTTGTTGAACCTTTGTGACTGAGGCCTTTCTTCTTCAAATTTTTTGACTTTAAGAGTTCCGGGGCCTCCAGCCATTCCTTTGTCGGTAAGAAATTGTCCCCGTAAACGTTCAAAGTACCATAAAGTAGGATGCGTAGACGAAGTCCATTGTATTCTCGATTGCTTTTCAAGGTCAAGCATGTATGGAGCATTGGCAGATAAGTCTGAGTCTTTGATTTTAGTTTGTGAGTTAGCATATTTTGCAATATTTCCAACAAGCGGTGAAGTGTCATTTTCTTTAACTTCTGAGACTTTTACCGCAACAAATGCTTTTGAGAGGTTTTGTGCAGTTTGTTTCTGTCGGTAAGCATTATATATAGTTGATGTCGTCTGTCCTCCATTCACAATATGCCAATTGCGGATAGAAGCAATATACTTTCGTCCGTTTTCGTCGGTTTTAACAACGACATTCGCGGCGGTAGATGAAATCCCATTGTTGTATGAGAAAAAGAGCTCTGGGGTATCAACAATGGTCTTTGCCATTTCGTTATTGACTTTGATTTTTCCTCCAAGGAAGTTTCTAACATTCTTGTCGATGAGACGAACTTTGTATTTGTGGTATATTTTTGCAAGAGTAATAGCGGGCATTATCGTGAGGTATGAACGAATGTTGTTAACATCGTCATAAGTTTCAATGCATTCTAAGTTGGTTTGATATTCATCTTGGAAGGAAATAAGTATTTCATTGTTGTTTTGGCGGAGTTGTTCGGCTTTTAACACTTCCCCCATGTCCCAAAAATGAAATTCAATCGGGATTTTATTATTGTCCGACTTGTGTTGAAATTCACCATCCGGCAATTCAAGGTCTTCTGTAGCAAAACCGTTGGAAAGAACAAATAATCGAATAAGCTCTATATGCTTTTGTTTGTATTCTTCCTTCATCATATCAAGTACTTCTGCAACATCCGGGTCTTTGTCTCGGTAGGTTTTCTTTGCCTCTGATCCGTCTATTGCGACATGCAAAAGCATTGCGAGATCGTTGGCCATTCGTTGAGCAGTGCTAATAGGAAGGGTGGGGCTTTGGCCTTCATAAAAGATGGTGCCAAATAAATCAAGAATACCAGTGGTTTCAGAATAATCAAAAGCATTTAAGCGATAGCGGCCTGTGAATTTTTCACTTACTGGATCACTTTGGCATTCGCATATTTCAGGAGATAGAGCTTCGCCGTTGTCTACAACATATTCAATAATGGCTTTGGTTAACTCGGTTTCGATTTTTGTGCCGTTGTTATTAGCTGCTTCATTAATCATCTCCATAAAATCGGAGAGAAATTGTTTTTCTTGCTGTGTCATATTGTTAGTTGTTTAATTGTTGTCTTATTTAGTAGCTTTCAATAAGTTCGCATAGTTCATGAAGCGACATTTGCAATGCTTCAGCAATTTTTGCTAATGTGTATACTGAAGGCGTTACTTTCCCTCTTTCTATTGAACCATAATAGCGAGTTGAGATGCCCGCTTGAAAGGCTACGTCTTCTTGTGTGGCTTTAATTCCATCCTCGCTCATAGAGTTGCGTTTATCTAGTAATGCGCCGCCAATTGCTTTTCTGTACTGTATTTCAGTTTTCATATTAGAAAGTTTGATTTTGATTGCAAAACAACATCTATTACAACATACACACAAGGAACTATAATTCCTATAACTTTTAAAATATTGAAATACAATATTATAATTGTAATATTGAAGGAACTATAATTCCTAATAGGAATAATAATGCAGTTTAGTTTTGTTGTGAACAAAACAAATGTGTATTAAATCAAGCTCCTTAGTCTGAGACAATATGTTCCAAAATGGAACCATTTGAATGCTTTTATTCACTTTTTTCCCAGCAACCCATCCGTCCCCACCTCCATCCTGCTAAAAGCAAACCATTCCTTCCCCAAGTCCTTCAGCGAGGCGCCGATATGATACACTGTGTCGTCGATGCAAAGGAAGCGGTCGTGGGCTGTCGGGTAAAATACTGGAAATGAAATGGATGTTTTTTGGAAATAAATCTTCCATAAATGCTCTGCATTCAGCGAAGCTAAATCTGTCATAAATGGATTGCTTCCACCGCGCTCTGCTCGTGGCAGGCTTGTTCCTCCTCACGATGACGGTAAGGGGTGGGAGTATAGTGTTGTGAGATTCCCTTTGGGAATGGAGTTATAGTTATTAAGTACCATGCGGCGGTTTGAAGTGTTTCTGGGTCGTAATCGTTAGAAGCCGCCGCTGGCCACTCTATATACACCTCCATTCCCGCAGGGAATCTAAGGTGCTGAGAATGGGAATGCTGATACTTCACTGGGTTGGGTGCGTAGGCCTGGCCGACATGGCGGGGAAGCGCCCGCTTTGTGCGTTGGGACCGATGATGTCGGCCTTGATTCTTTGGTTCGTTCTTATCAAGAAGAACGAACGAATATAATAAAAGCAGCCATAGATGCCCGCCACCGCAGACGCCCACGTTGGCATGACATGGCTGCAGCTACGGCCAAAACCGCCCCGTGCGGCGGCAATACGCCTCATACTCCTCGCCAAAATCCTTGCGAAGCCGCTTCTCCTCGCTGCGGACTTGAAGGAGCATGATGATAATGAATGCGATGAACACCAGCAACGCCTGCCAACTCCACAGCCAGACGCAGACACCGGCGTAATAGACGAAGCTTCCCGTCAGCATGGGGTTGCGGCTCAGGCGGTAGGGGCCTTCCGTCATCAGGCGCTTCGTGCGGGGCGCTACCTCATGCCCGAAAGCATCCATAGGGTTGCCGTCGCCTTTGCGCCGCATGTAGACGATACTCCACACACTGAGCGACAGCCCGAGCGCAGCGAGCACTATGGCCACCACTATCCTCCAAACGGGTACGGCACAAAAGTCAGGTCGTCCTGAGGCCAACCACATCAAGGTCGGGATGAGCAGCACGAACATCAAGCCGCCGAGGGCGTAGCCGGCTATTTCTCTGAGTTTGTGCATTATTCAATTGTCCTAATCTGATCCTTCAAGCATTGATAGTCAGACAGCAAATCATAAATGCCGTCCTCGCTCAAGACACCGCGCTTGAGGTCCTTGGGCAGCTTGCCGGCTTCGTCGGCCTCGAAGTCCTTGCGCCACTGCGGCGAGTTGTAATACGCCTCCAGCTTGGCGATGTCGTGTTCCAGCTCAGCGAAGTCCTCGAGGGCCGCTTCCAGTCGTTTGACGACCTCCTCGCTCTTGTCGAAGAGGGATTCCATGTTTGTGATGCGTTCGATGCGTGTCATAATCAGTGGTTTTAGTGAGGCAAAAATACTGAATTTTGCGAAAAATCCACTTCAAATGTTCCACATTCAAATTAATTCCGTACTTTTGCAGCCCGATTTTTAGGCAGAATGGAAAAGAAGAACGAATTCCTGATTCCGGTCAGCGGCCTTGCCCTTGGGAGCCATACCTTTGAGTATGAGATCGATAACGATTTCTTCGCAGGGATGGATTACTCCGAAGTTCAGCAAGGAAAGGTGTCTGTCAAGGTCGACATCGACCGCCAGGAGACCATGCTGACGCTGCATTTCGACCTCAACGGTAGCGTGCGCGTGCCTTGCGACCGCTGCGCCGACGAGTTCGACCAGCACATCGAGAGCCAGCAGGACTTCTTCCTCAAGTTGGGAACGGAGAATGCCCAAGAGTCGGACGACGTGGCTGTCGTTTCGCCCGATCTGAACGAATACGACATCCGCCCATTGGTGTACGAGTACATCATCCTCGCCATCCCGATGCACCGCGTGCATCCCGAAGGCCAGTGTAACCCCGCCGTGATTGAGATGCTCAACCGCGAGGAGGCACCCGCCGAAGAGGAAGAGACCGATACCATCGACCCGCGCTGGGCCGCTTTGAAAGACATAGATTTGAACGATAAATAAACAATTGGTAATTAACTAGTTAAAATAACAAAGAAATGGCACATCCTAAAAGAAGACAGTCTCATACCAGAGGCGCTAAGAGAAGAACACATTACAAGGCTGAAACCCCGAACGTGACCATCGATCCTACCACTGGCACCATGCACGTGATGCACCGTGCTTACTACGTGGACGGCGACCTGTACTACAGAGGTCAGCTGGTCATGGCCGCCAAGCAGTGATTGCTGGCGCGTGATCACGGCTCCAACGTGGACGGGAAAGGGTGATTTGTACCCTGATGGGATAAAAAATTGGAAAAATTTCCAAAAAAAATGTCCAAAAGAGTGCCGTGAATGAAATTAATGCTTATCTTTGCATCAGAATTTGATGCGAGAGCATTGAAAAACCAAATACGGATTTTTTTCATAATCTTTATATTGTTTTTCCCCTCCTTTTTCCCCATCAGGAGGGGTTTTTTGTTGATATAACACGAAAGCCATGCATTACAACACTTTGGAAGCCATACAAGACCTGGTCACCCGTCAGCGCTGTTTCTTCCTTTCGCAGGCCACCAAGCCCGTCGACTGGCGCATCAAGCAGCTGAAGCAGCTGAAGACCGCCATCATGGCGCATGAGGAAGACCTCTATCAGGCCCTCTGGACCGACCTTCACAAGTCGGAAGAGGAAGCCTATCTGACGGAGCTGAGCATTGTCATCAACGAGATCGACTGTCATATCCGCCACCTGCGCCGCTGGGTGCGACCGGTGAGGGTGCACACCCCATTGTATCTCTTCCCTTCCAAGAGCCGTGTCATCCGTGAGCCTAAGGGCTTGGCCCTTATCGTGGCACCGTGGAACTATCCTTTCAACTTGATGATGTGTCCGCTGGTAGGTGCCATCTCGGCAGGCTGCTGCGCTGTGCTGAAGCCCTCGCCCTATGCTCCCAACGTGGCCGATGTGATGGACCAGATCGTGAAGGAGACCTTCGAAGAGCAGTATGTCGCCCTGGTGCAGGGCCACCGCGAGGTGAACGCCATGCTGCTCGAGCAACATTTCGACCAGATTTTCTACACAGGCAGTCCTGCCGTGGGTAAGGTGGTGATGGCCGCCGCTGCCCGACACCTCACCCCCGTGGTGCTCGAGTTGGGCGGCAAGAGCCCTTGTATCGTCGACCGTGATGCCAACCTCGACCTGACGGCCCACCGTCTGGCTTGGGGCAAGACCATCAACGCGGGTCAGACCTGCATCGCCCCCGACTATCTGCTCGTGCACGAGTCGGTGAAGGAAGCCCTCGTGGAGCGGCTGATGGCCGACTTCGAGCGCTTCTATGGTCAAGACGCCGAGAAGAGCGACACCTTCTGCCGTATCATCACCGACAAACACTTCAACAGGCTCTCGGCCTATCTCAAGGAAGGCAAGATCCTCTGTGGCGGCAAGACCGACGCCACCGCTCGTTACATCCAGCCCACCTTGATCGAGGTGGAGCCCGAGATGCGCATCATGCAGGAGGAGATCTTCGGTCCCATACTGCCCATCATGACCTTCAACGACATTAACGAGGTGATCACCTTCGTCAACGAACGTCCCAACCCTTTGGCCTTGTATTACTTCGGCAGCAAAGCCCAGGCGCGTAAGGTGCTGTCGGCCACTACCTCGGGCGGCGCCTGCGTCAACGACACCGTCCTGCATGTCTCCAACCCCCGTCTGCCTTTCGGTGGCACGGGCAACAGCGGCATGGGACGCTATCACCACAAGGAGAGCTTCCTGGCTTTTAGCAATAGCCGCTCCGTGCTTTGGTCGTCCGACAAGATCGACATGGCGATGAAATACCCACCTTATAAATATATAGGCATACTGAAAAAGTTCGTATGATTTCCTATCTTTGCATCCTCAATCGCATAAAACAACAAACACATAATACCATGAAAAAGACCTTATCCCTCATCGCATCATTAATGCTGACACTCATGGTGGCCCGCGCCGACGAAGGCATGTGGCTGCCTTATTCACTGAATGGCCAAAATCTGGCCGAGATGCAAGCCATGGGCTGCAAACTCACGGCCGAGCAGATCTTCAGCTTCAACCAACCCAGCATCAAGGACGCCATCGTGCAATTCGGTGGCGGCTGCACGGGCGAGATCATCTCTCCCGAAGGCTTGCTGCTCACCAACCACCACTGTGGCTTGAGCTATGTGCAGAAGCACTCGTCCATCGAGCACGACTACCTCACCGACGGCTTCTGGGCCAAGAGCAAGGGCGAGGAGCTTCCCAATGCTGGCCTTTCCGTATTATTCTTAAATAAGGTGGAAGACGTGACCGAAGCCGTGCTGAAAGGCGTCACCACTCAGACCAGCGAGGCTGACCGTGAGGAACTTGTGGCAAAGAACGCCCGCCAACTCGAGAAAGACCGCAAAGGCGAACGCAACGTGCGCATCGAGATTGTGCCTTTCTATAGCGGCAACCAATACATCCTCTTCGAGTACGACGAGTACAAGGACGTGCGTCTTGTGTGCTGCCCGCCTTGGGGCATCGGCAAGTTTGGCGCCGACACTGACAACTGGACCTGGCCGCGCCATAAGGGTGACTTCAACATCTTCCGCGTCTACACCGCTCCCGATGGTAGCCCCGCAGCGTATTCGGAGAATAATATCCCTATGAAATCGAAGTGGTACCTGCCTATTAATTTAGGTGGCGTTAAGCCTGGCGACTATGCCATGATCCTCGGCTATCCCGGCTCGACCGACCGTTACTCCACCTCTTACACGGTGAAGAACGTCATCTATGAGGAAGGTCCTGCCATCATCGACTGCCGTACGACCAAACTCGAGAACTATCGCAAGCACATGGATGCCGACCAAGAGGTGTTCATCAAATATGCCTCCAAGCAGGCCAGCGTGTCGAACTACTGGAAATACTACATCGGTCAGGTGAAGCAGCTCAAGCGCAACCACGTGTATGAGCGTCGCCAAGTTCAAGAGGAAGATTTTGCCAGATGGGTTGGCGCCGATGCCGGCCGCAAAGCCGAATATGGCGACATCTTCAAAGGCATTGTCAAGAAGTGGAACATCCTTGACGAGATTCAGAAATCTTTTGTTTACCACCGCGAGGCGGGCTGGAACGGAGGCGAGGCCATCGCCTTCAGCCGCAGGTTCATGCGTATCAACAAGATGTTTGAAGCCAAGGCCGACAAAGCCGACATCAAGGCCGAGGTCGAGAAGATGCAACCCAGCGTGGATGCTTTCTTCAAGGACTACAGCATGCCGCTTGACCAAGACGTGACCGCTGCCTTGCTCGGCTTGTTCTACAAGAACATCCCTGCCAAGCTCATGCCTAGCGAGGTTCTTCGCATCGGTTTGGAAAACAATGGCGATTTCAGCGCCTATGTGGCCAAGGCCTTCGAGAAGTCTATCTTCACCGACAAGGCCCGTCTCGAGAAATGGATGCAGAAACCCAAAGCCTTGGACAAAGACCCGATCTTTGCCCTCACGACGAACATCATCGACTCGTATCAGACCTTGTACGCCCGTTATGAGGAAGCCCAAAACCTTGGCAACAAGGGCGAGCGTCTCTACATGAAAGGCCTGATGGAGATGCAGAGCGACCGCAACTTTTATCCCGATGCCAACTTCACCATGCGTCTGACCTACGGCACCGTGGAGCCTTACAAGGCCGCCGATGCCGTCAACTACAACTATTACACCACCATGGACGGTGTGATGGCCAAGTACGTGCCTGGCAACTGGGAGTTCGACATCCCGCAGGATGTTCGCGACCTCGTGGCCAAGAAGGACTATGGTCGTTATGCCAACGAGAATGGTGAATTGGTTGTCAACTTCATCACCACCAACGACATCACGGGTGGCAACTCGGGCAGTCCCGTCATCGACGGCGATGGCAACCTTATCGGTCTGGCCTTCGACGGCAACTGGGAAGCCATGAGCGGCGACCTCAGCTTCGAGAACAAGGTGCAGCGCACCATCTGCATGGACGCCCGCTACCTGCTCTGGTGCATCGAGAAGGTGGGTAAGTGCGACAACATCATCAAGGAATTGGTGATCAAATAAGAAAAGCCTCTCCTATGAGTAGGGGTTTCATCAAAGAAGGTGACCAAGAAGAGATTCCAAGGGTGCCGATGAGAGCATACCTGCCCGAAGGCGTGCCCAACTATGTCACGAAAGAAGGACTTGAGGCACTCAAAGAGGAGCTGAACAGCCTTGAGGCAGAGCGCGTCAAGGCGGGCGACAACTACATCATGGTCAACTTCATCGATGCTTCGATTAAGTTGCTCGTTGACCGTATCAATAACGCCGTGGAAGTCGACCTTACGAAGGCCGTGAAAGACATGGTAAGCTTTGGAGCGTGGGTGCGTTACAATGGGCGTGTGGTGCGTATTGTGGGTGTGGACGAAGCCGATGTGAACAAAGGCCTTATCTCCTTCATCTCACCCATTGCCAAGATGTTGATTGGGAAGAAGGCGGGCGACATCATCGAGTTGAAAGGCTCGGAAAAGATAAAAGTGGAGGAGGTGTCGTTTGAGCCGATGGAACTTACTCAGATTATTAATGACAAGCCGACCAAGACCTCGACGACAATAGAGAGACGGTCCCGAAGAATCATCGAAGAGCAGCCCGAGCCAACGGCACAGGCACAGCCTATTGAGGAACATGTGGCCGTTGCCTCGCCCTCTAAAATAGAAGGTCCGCGCCGGTTTATGCCCGAAGTGAATCCCATCGAATTTCTGCCCATCGTCAATGAGCGGGGCAACATTGTTGGGCGGGCCATGTATGTGGAGCTGCACCAAGGCAACAAGATGCTGCACCCTGTCGCGCATTTGCATGTCATCAATGGCAAGGGCGAGACCACGAGGCGTTACTGGTGGCATGTGGCGTTTGGCGACACGCCGGAGAAAACGCTCAAGCGGAAGATGGCGGAGACGCTGGGGCTATTGGGAGTGAACCCGAAGTTGAAGCGACAATATATCAGGGAAACCAAGACCGAGAAAGAGTTGGTTTATGTCTTTACGGTTGTTTCTGAGGAGGATTTGCCTTTTACTCCAGAGGGTAAGGAGTATAATGAGGTTTTTGAAAGAGATTAATATCCGTTATTATTACAAGCCCGACATTGCATGTCGGGGTGTGATAAGGTCGCCCTTTGACTACGTCGAAATGCTTTGCATTCAGCGTAGCTAATCTTCGATTTCGGGGCTATAAAAAAGTCGGGAAAACACCTTTGCTTTCCCGACTTTTTCATTGGGTCAACCTCCTATCAAGGTATTAGCGTTAAAGAGTGTCTCTCGTTTTTTACGGCAATCAGCCCGACTTCATCGTTGTAATACCACAGATGCCAATAGTCGCCAGAGGATGAGCTGACATGTACATCCTCGTAGGTCACGCCATTCACATCCACGGTCTCCGTCTCACCTTTGAGATCGATGTACGGTAGCGTTATTCCCATTTCATAGTTCCAATTGAAATACAGGAATTTTTCGGGAATCACTGTGAATATCAACTCAGGGTTGTTGCTATCGGAATCGCGGCACAGTCCCACAGTTCGAGCATAACACCAGGGCTGGCGGATGATAGACATTTTAGCGTCGTAGGGATATTCCCAATAGTCTTCCGAGAAGGGTTTTGTCTTATCGTAAGTGACGGTGAAATTCAGTGTGTCGCCATTTTCGTCCATGAAGTTGACCGTTTGTCTTATATGATAAGGGATGGCGGCAGCGTCTTCAGCAGTAAGACGACGAAGGATGGACGGTTCTTTCACGCAAGAGGTCATCACGGCCACGAGGGCGATGCAAAATATCAAGTGTCTTTTCATGGCGTTTATTCCTTATCTTTTAGTCCATAACGAAATCCGATGCTGATGATGCCTTCCATACCCAAGCCGCATTGGATGAAACCAGCGTATTGCTTGGTGCCAATCTCAACCCCAATGGGAACAAACTGGTAGGCGTAGTCGATCCTATCTATGAATTTGTTGGACGGCATGTTGATTTGATACAAGTCGGGGCGGTATTCCTTGAGGCTATAGCCCCAAGCCATGATGCCTTGCCCGACTTTGCTGTAGAGGTTCACATACTTGGTGTTGAGCCAGTTGATTTTGAGGTGGAGCATGAGTGTGTGGCTCGTTTCGCCAAGGCGGCAAATAAGGCCTTCTTTGGTGCTGGGTTTTTCATAATAGGTGAAGACGCGCGGGTCGAGGCAATAGGTGGCTCCGATGCCGATGACCTTGGTGAGGCGGCGCGTGTAGGTAGCATAAATGGCACCGACATGTTCCTCCAAGGGATAATAGTGATGGCCTGGGCTATAACGGAAACTGCTTGAAGGTTTCACGCCGTAGCCAAGGCTGAACTCATTCTTGTTGCTCCGGATGGTGTCACGCTGCGCGAAGGCGGGTACCGCAATGGCGACGAGCAAACCGAGGATGATAAATTTGGTTTTCATAAATATTTGGATTTGAATCATTTACTTTCCGAAATGAAAATTGTATGCATAATGCAGAAATACTGCAGGTTTCAGTTGGTTGTGGGTGAAGGTTAGGCAACCTCCGGGAAGAATGTCCGGCCATTCGGTACTATACTCTTTCATGTTGACGAGCCGCCCACCAATGCCAATATCGAAGTGGCTGATGGAATAGCCAAGGATGAGTTGAGAGTAGAACCCTTCCATTGAATACCAATTAGGGTCTCCGTTTTCATGCTTGACGTATTTCAAGCGAAAGGCATATCCGGCACGCAGTTCTGCATAAGGTCCTGACTTTCCTATGCCGAAGCTGTATTTGGCATCGGCAAAGATTGGAAGGTATTGAAGCGCGTGGTGTGCGCAATAATTGGCCCCTATGCCGATTTCCAAACGGTTTCCCACTTGATAGCGCAAGACAGGACCTACGGCTCCTTCAAGGTCAATTGAATTAAAAGTGCCTTGATAAGGATGGCAGAACAAAATGCCGGCATTGGCTTCGGCTTGAAGCACGAATTGTCCCTTTTCTTGAGCGTGGAGACTCCCTATAACAAGTAGCATTCCGAGAAACAAAACTAATTTTTTCATAATGGTTTGAATTTTAAATCTTTAATTCTTTGAATTTTGAATTTTAAATTTTGAATTTAATGCGGTCTAACTGCTACAATGCGGAAATTGTTAAACCATCCTTCGGCCTCATCGGTGCCGTTGCTGATGACGAGGTGGTAGCGGCCCAAGGGTTGGTCGCCCATATAGAATCGCGTTCCTGTGTCGTAACCCGAAGTTACGGTGTCGCAAAAAATGACATGGTCTTGTCTGTTGCTGATACTGACGACGCACTCACCCATATAATCGTGGAAGTACACATAAACGGTCTTTCCCCAATAACCCGCCTCAATGTTCGGATAGCGCATGTCGCCATTGGAAAGCGAGCCCTTGATGTCGATTTTGTCTTTGTCGTCAATGAGGTTGTTCGGATTGTATGGCTTACTGCAAGAAGCAGTAATCAAGGTGACAAACAAGATAGTAATTAATGATAAGTGTTTGGTTTTCATGCTTATTGCGGTTATGGTATCCTTGTCAATGAGAAATTGCCTTTTTGGAAATAGAGCAAGCCAAACTCTTCATTGTAATACCAGTCGTAAAGCAACTCGCCCGTGTGTTGGCTGTAAAGGATCTCGTGGTGAACCTGTTCGTAGTTGATGCCATTGATGGTACAGGTATCGTTGGATGGCAGGTACATATCCAAGTTGAGTTCGCCTTCGCTGGAGAGGAAGCGGAATGAGAACTCCTTTCCTGGCTTCACGGTGAAGCTCAGTTGGTTTGCGTACGATTGGTCACGGAGGTTCACCGTACGGGCGTAGCACTCCACCGAATGATGGGCTGGGTGCATGACGTCTCCGCCATGGATGGCGTTGATGTATTGTTCGTAGTTGTAGGGATAGGTTTCGTCGCGCTCGACTTGATACGTCACTGTGTCGCCGTTTTGGTCAAGGAATTTTACGGTTTGCCCTTGCTCGTAAGGGATGGCCGCTGCGTCCTCGTCGGACATCAGCATGTAAATGTCGGGGTGTTTCACGCAGGCGCTCATCATGAAGAGCGTCATGCCAATTATTATTATCTTTTTCATAGTGTGTTATTAATTGAATTTGTATCTGATTCCTAAACTATAGTTGCCTTCCATGCCAACTCCACATTGCAGGAATCCTGCAACGCGTTCGTTGCCAACCTCGATGCCAACAGCGGCTTGCCATGCGAAGCAGCAATGCTGGTCGGGGAGTTCAACAGCAAAATACTCTGGCTGGAATTCTTTGAGTTTGTAGCCCCAAAAGCAGATGCCCGCGTCAAACTTGGTGTATAGGACAAAATGCTTCTTGTTGATGCAATTGAGTTTCACATGACCCATCACGGAATGGGACGACTCATTGAGTGTGCAGATCAAGGGGTTATTGGTGACTAAGCCGTTGTAGGTGTAGTCGATGATTCTCGGGTCGAAGCAATAGGTGCCGCCTACGCCGACCACCTTGTTGAAGAAGTGAGTGTAAGAACCATAAATTGCCCCTACTTTGTCGATCCAGTAGTTGAAACGCATGGCGTCCATGCCGAAGTAATCGCCGCTCACTGGATGGAATCCGTAGCCGATGCTGATTTCATCGCTGACGTGACGTTCTTTTTCTTCCTCTTGCGCCAAGGCTGGCAGACAAAGAGCCAAAGCCAAGGCAATCATGATGTGTTTTTTCATATACTATTGAATTTTAATGATTTATTACTCTTCAAATAGGACTTTGATAGGGACGGGTGCGCGGTTAGGCGATTCTTCATTCTCGAAATGGAACCATGCCGAGGCTTCCTCCGTCTCGTTGGTGACGTAGAGTCGATATTCACCAGTGGGTTCGTTTTCCATGTAGATGCGGATGGTTGCCGGATACTGTTTCTTCACGTTCCTGGCATACAAAACGTCTCCGTTTTCGGCGGAAAGGGTCAGCAGGCAGTCCTCTACGGTCTCGTTGAAATAGACGTAAACTGTCTTTCCCACCAATTCCGCGTAGATGTTGACATACCGCATGTCGGGTTTGATCATAGAGCCCTTCAGGTCGATTTTGTCTTTTTCGTTGCCCGAGACATATTCCATTGTGGGCTTGGAGTTTTCAAAAGGATTGAACTTCTTGCACGAAACCACCATTAAAATGATAGCGGTGAGAATGATAAAAGTCAAATTTCTGTATTTCATGGTTTTATGATTATTCCTTCATTTTATTGTTGAGGCTTGCGCGAACTTTATCCACATTATAGACGCTGCAACCGAGCACATCGGCATATTCCTGCCTCGATAGTTTGAAGTGCGAGAGCAAGCAATAGCGGAACTCTGTTTCGGTCAAGTCGTGATAATGCTCTTTGACCGAGGCGATGAAGCCAGGATGCACGCCCTCGAAGGCCGCTTCGAAACTTGCCCAATGGTCTTCGCCCTCAAAGAGAGACTTCTCTAAGTCCTTGAAAGCTATTGGGTTGCTTCTGTCGCGCGACAGCACTTCAAAGCAGCGGATGATGTTGCATTTCTGTAGGTATTCGTCTTTTAGCTTGTCGCCGAATTCTGCTTGTAGTTCGCTTTGTTGCGCGTTCTGTTTTTGTAGTTCATCGTATTGTGCTTGCATTGCAGTCTGCTCCTGCTGTTGTTGGGCGTTGCGTTTCTTCAGTTCCAGCAAGTTTGCGTTGATTTCTGCTTCAATGCGCTTCTTTTTCAATGCGTTGAGAATCAATATGGTGACTAAAACTAGGGCCGCAATCAGGACGATGGTTAGTATGATGATTAGCCTTTGCCGCGAGAGCATTTGGCGGTTGTGTTGGTTGGCTTGTGCTTCAAAGTCATATTTCTTTTGGATTTCGAGGACGGAGCTTTGGGTTTGGTCGCCGAGGATGTCCAAAGCCACCTGTTCGTGCTGTTTCTCAAACTGATAGGCACTTTCATAGTCGCCCACGGCAAGCGCCTCCTTAATCAAAAATCCATATACGGCAGCTTGTGTCTCTGGTTTGATGTCTGTTTCCTCTATTGCGCTGAGCATCTGTGCTTTATAATAATTTAGTGAGTCGCGCTCTTCCAAGGCCAAGTGTACCTTGGCGAGGTTGAGCAAGGCGATGGGACGGCGTTTTTGGTCGGTTAGAGGCAAAGCTTTCCGTAAGCATTCTTTTGCGTTGTCGTATTTGTCAAGAAGCTGATAGGCAACGGAATAGTTGTTCCAAACCGAAGCTTCGGTGATGTTGTCTTTTGAGGCTTGGGCAAGGCTTAAGGCTTGTTCGAGGTAGAAAAACGCGCTGTCGTATTCATCGATGACAATGTTCATCATAGCCACGGCGTTGAGGCATTTGG
Organism: uncultured Bacteroidia bacterium; assembly: GCA_902786745.1. Taxonomy (GTDB): domain Bacteria; phylum Bacteroidota; class Bacteroidia; order Bacteroidales; family F082; genus Limimorpha. Next base: position 60,904 of record CADADR010000001.1, on the reverse strand, counting down.
CCATACGCGAGATACTGTCGCCCCACAATTCTGCTGCGGCTTTGTAGTTCGTGATGGCTTCGGCTTCGTTGCCACTATTATTGAGCAGGTCACCTATATAATATTGTGCGAAGGCCGCGCTGACCGAGTCGCCAACCATCCGCCCGTACTTGTCGGCTTCCTTGTAGCAGTTCATCGCGGACTCATATTCCTTTTTGGCTTGGCGCACACAGCCGCTATAGAGGGCAGCAGGCGCAGCGTTGCCATAGTCTTTTTGCTTCACGAAGAAATCGTATGCCTCAAAGATTTGGTCGTCCTGGCTGATGTCCTCGAAGGCCTTGTATTTGGTGCGCACCTCGTCGACCACGGCTTGCATCCGTTCCGTCTTGCTTTTGGTGTTGCAAGAGGGGAGGAGCAGGACCACTCCGAGTAAGAGCAAAAAGCGTTTTTTAATCATGACTGAAAGGCAGTTCATTTTGCGTTCGTTTTTCAAACGCAAAAGTATAACTAAAATTGGGCTTTTTTACACCGGAAAAGGTCATTACAAACTATTACAGTATATTTGCTCTGATAATCAATGTGTTGATAGAATGGATTACAAACTTTTTGATGTACAAAAAACTTGTTTTCCCTCTTTCGGGGTAAGAAATTCTGTGTATTTTTGCAGCCACGAACTAAAAAACAAGATAAAATGAACAACAAGAAACTCTATCGTTCGATGGCCGACAAGAAGCTTTGCGGCGTGTGTGGCGGACTTGGCGAATACTTTGAGGTGGACCCCACCTTGATCCGACTTTTATGGGTTATCTTCACCTTCATGGGTGGCGCTGGCCTTCTGGCTTACATCATCTGTGCCATCATCGTGCCACAACAGAATCAGCTGCCTGAACCGTAATACTAAACAACACCATAAAGAAAGAAAACCGCGTGTCGAAGACACGCTATCCCATTATCCCCATACGCGCAGTGTGGGGGCGTGCGTCCTACACCGCCCTGCTCTCCACACTGTCCGACTCTCCAGGCCGCGTGTCGAAGACACGCTACTACTAGTCATCTCGTAGAAAGTATCGCTCGTCGATACTGACTCCGTTCTCCGTCAGGAACCCTCGATGCTCCTCGGCAAAAGTCTTCTTGCGGTGATGTTCCTTTTGCTTCATGATATAACCTACAATCATGTCTTTGTCGCGCAAGCTGTAGCTGAATCCGGCATATTCTCGTCCCCAGCCACGAAAGTCTGGGAAATGTGGATTTGCTTTCAGCCACTTGCTGCTGTCTGTCTTCACTCGCTGCACGAATGAAGCTAGTGACAAGTATGACGGCAAGGATACAAACATATGTATATGGTCTGCTATACCGCCTATGCGGTAGGTTTGGCATTTCAGGTTCTTTGCTATGCCATAGATGTAGGCGTATAGTTCCCGTTCGTATTCTTCGTTGATGGTGGGTTCGCTGCGGTAGGTGCGGATGACGATGTGGTAGTATGATGTTGTGTAGCTCATGGTGATGTGTTTTGTGGGCCCCACACTGCATGTGGGGTGGATGGTCTGTGTCGTCCCACACTGCATGTGGGGTAGATGGGGTGGTGTGTGTAGCCCCATGCTAGTGGTGTGTGTGGCCCCACACTGCATGTGGGGTAAATAGGATGGCGTGTCTTCGACACGCTTTCTGGGTTTAGTCCTCCTCACTAGGTTGGTTGTCAAAGAAATGCTCCTGTTGTAGTTCTACCAGTACAGCCTTGATTTCGCCGTATTGATAATCTGGGCCAAGCACTTCTCGCGCAGTGTTGATTTGAGGGTCGAAGGTGGACTCAAAGTACTCTAAAATCTCGTTGTATTTTTCTTTACTGATGATTTGTGAGGCTTTGAGAGTGCCTTCTTCCACATAATGGACCAAATGACCGAGAATCGTGCTGATGGCTAGACCTCTTTCCTTGGCGATGGCCTCGACCGACAAACCGTTGTCAAACAATCCTTTGGTGATACGATAGGTGTCGCCTATTTGTCTCTTTTTGGTCACTTGAGAAAGGTCTCCGATGTCGGTGGCTTGAGGGTCTTTGCCAATGAATCGAAGCACGATATCTAATATTTCGGCTCCATAATTCCTGATACGCTTGGTTCCCATGCCTTCTGTTGCCCTCAGTTCTGAAAGGGTGACGGGTTTATCGGTCGCAATGGCTTTGAGGGTCTTGATGGGTGCGATGTTGGAAGGGGGCACATCGTCTGCTTCGGCTCGTGCTGCACGCCATGACAGCAAAATGGAATAAAGACTGCCATTCTTACTCGGCTCAAATTTGATTTCCACCTTCTTCTTCCCGCTTTTCTCTGCCTCGATGGCTTTCACCGACTTGGTCTTTTGGTATTCCTTGACTGTGAAGCCGTCTTTGCAGGCTTCCAAACAGCAACCTTTCAGATAGATGTCTTCTTTGAGTAGTTTCAAAGCTTCGGTGAGTTGCTCGTTGACGGCTTGGTTGTCGGTTTTGAAAGGCAAGTCGAACAATCCCTTGGCGATGGCTTTCAAGTGCTCATCGAAATAGGCTACGCCTTTTATCAAACGCTCCTGCAAGGCTGGGTTGTGCTCGCACGAAGGCGCTTGGTCGTGCAGTTTCCTGATCTGGCCTTCGAACTTGATGCCGATCGAACAAAGTTCCTCGTGTATCTTGTTCCGTCGCTGCGAGAGGTCTTGGATCATCGCGCCTTCAAAGAGGGTGTCATTATCGTAAACCACCTTCATCAGTCGGCCGAAGTCCTTGTAGATGCCGTCGAAGTCGATAAGTTCGAGCATGGTCTCCAGCTCGTAGTCGTGGCGTAGCTGGTCGACTTTCTCTTGTGTAGGTTCCTTCTCAGGAAGCATTTCCACGAAATGGTTGACGGAATAGTCGTTGACCAAGGCGTTGGAACTAATGCGCGTCTTCAACACGAGGCCTTCCAATGAGGTGCAACGGCTGAGGGCGACGTAGACCTGTCCGTGGGCGAAGGCCTGTCCAGCATCAACGATGACCTTGTCGAAGGTCAACCCCTGGCTCTTGTGGATGGTGACCGCCCATGCCAGACGCAAAGGGATTTGGGTAAAGCTGCCGATTTCCTTCTCCTCAATATCCTGGTTCTCAGCATTGATGGTGTATTCCATGTTCTGCCATTTCAGCTTCGGCACGGTGATGCGCTCACCATCGCTCAACACGGTCACAGTGCCTTCCTTTTCATCGTAGCCCACCAACCGCCCAATCTTACCATTGAAGAAAGCCTTCTCTGGGGTGGGGTCGTTTTTGACAAACATCACCTGTGCCCCGACTTTCAGCTCCAATTCTTCCTTGGTAGGATAGGTGTTTTCAGGGAAGCTGCCGTGGACTTCCGCATTGAAAATCAAAGGTTTCTCCTTGATGGCAGTCAGTTTCGACTCGTTGATCTGGTCGGCTTGGTAGTTGTGGGTGGTCAAGGTGATGTAGCCTTCATTGTCCTTAGGCTTGAAGTCGGGCTTGAAGCGGCTGTTGAGAACCCTTACGCAATCGGCATCCATTTGGTTGTTGCGCACCTTGTTCAACAAAGAGATGAAGTCGTCGTCATGTTGGCGGTAGATATGCTCAAGTTCCACGCAGACGTAAGGTGCTTTTTTCAGCACCTGGCTACCGAAAAAGTAAGGTGTGTCGTAATGGGGAGAAAGCACTTCCCATTCCTCGGGCTTGGCTACAGGCGCCAACTGGTGCACGTCGCCAATCATCAGCAGTTGCAGACCCCCGAAGGGTTTTTGTGAGCGACGCACACGGCGTAACACCGCATCGATGGCATCCAAGACATCGGCACGCACCATACTGATCTCGTCGATGATGAGCAGGTCGAGGCTGCGCATCAAGTTGATTTTCTTCTTGTTGAGTTTTTGGTATTGTGCTGCCAATGTTTTTGCATTGTAGCCATTGCCCAATGCGTTTTCAGGCAGTTGCGGCCCAAAAGGCAGTTGGAAGAACGAGTGGATAGTCTGCCCGCCAGCGTTGATGGCGGCCACACCTGTGGGGGCCACCACGACCATGCGCTTGTAGGTCTTCAACGGCAGGTTCTTCAGGAAGGTGGTCTTTCCCGTACCCGCCCTTCCCGTGAGGAAGATATGCGCGTCGGTGTAGAGCACCAGTTCTTCGACGAACTCAAGTTTCTGGTTAGTAAAGGTTTGCTGCGCCATGTTTTGGATCGCGTTCAATGTGCTAAAGTAAGCATTATTTTTCATTTTTACGGTTGGTATTAGTTTTTTCCGCTGCAAAAATGCAATCCCTTTCAAGACCAAGCCGTTGAACAAACGTTTGTAGTCGACAGCAGTCGTTTGTTGTCGTTTGTTGTCGGATATATTATTGTAAATCAACAATGTTGTATTATTTCTTTTAGAGTGCGATTATTTTCCTATCTTTGTGGCGATTTTTTTATGCAACAAACAATAAAATCTACCAATATGAAAAAAGTATTCACCGCAATCCTGGCCTTGGCCCTCGTTTTCTCCTTTGGGAAAGCCAACGCCTGCACCAACTTTCTCATCACCAAAGGTGCCTCAACTGATGGCTCCTGCATGATCAGTTACGCCGCTGATAGCCATGTGCTGTATGGCGAACTTTACCATTATCCTGCCAAAGACTGGCCGACGGGTGCCATGCTCGACGTCTACGACTGGGACGGTGGCATGTATCGCGGCCAAATCCCGCAGGTGGCCCACACCTACAACGTGGTCGGTAACATGAATGAATACCAACTGGCTATTGGCGAAACTACCTACGGTGGTATAGAGAGCCTCTGGGAAGGTCCTGGCATCATCGACTATGGTAGCCTGATATACATCACCTTGCAGCGTGCCAAGACCGCCCGCGAAGCCATCAAATGCATGGGTGAGCTGGTGGCCAACTACGGTTATGTCAGCGAGGGTGAGTCATTCTCCATCTCCGATACCGAAGAGTGCTGGATTCTCGAGATGATTGGCAAAGGCAAGGCTAGCAAAGGTGCCGTGTGGGTGGCCCGCCGCATTCCCGACGGCTATGTGAGCGGTCACGCCAACCAGGCTCGCATCACTACCTTCCCCCTGGCCTCACGCAAGTGCAAGACCAGTATCACCTTCAAGAACATCGATAAGCTCTTGAAAGACCCGAACATCGACTGTGTCTATGCCGACGACGTCATCAGCTTCGCCAAGCAAGCCAAGCTGTATAACGGTCCTGATGACAAGTTCTCGTTCTCCGATGTCTACAACCCCGTTACCTTCGACGGTGCCCGTTTCTGCGACCTTCGCGTGTGGGCCATGTTCAACAAGGTGACCGATAACATGAAGGACTATTGGGGCTATGCCACTGGTCGCGACATCAAGCGCGTGCAGCCATACACAGCCAATATGTGCCAGACCCCTGACAACTTCCCGACCAACCGTATGCCTCTTTGGGTGAAGCCCAACAAGAAGGTGAGTGTGCTCGACATGATGGACTTCATGCGCGACCACCTCGAAGGAACCGAACTCGACATGTCGCAAGATGTGGGCGCTGGCCCGTTCCACTGCCCTTATCGTTGGCGCCCCATGGACTGGGAAGTCGATGGCGTGACTTATGTTCACGAGCGCACCACCGCTACCCAGCAGACGGGCTTCAGCTTCGTGGCCCAGAGCCGTGGTAATTGGGAATGGCCCATCGGTGGCATCATTTGGTTTGGCGTCGACGACACCGACAACACCGTTTACTGCCCGATGTACACCTGCATGACCGAGATCCCTGAGTGCTTCCGCGAGGGCAATGGCTCGATGAGTGAGTGGTCGGAGACCTCCGCTTTCTGGACCTTCAACCAGATGAGCAACTGGGCTTACACCAAGTATGATTATATTCACCCTGAAATCAGGAAACGTCAGCGTGAGTTGGAGGAAGGTTGGGTAAATAGGGAAATCCCCACCTTGGACGAGTACGTCAACACCATCAAGGGCAGAGAGGCCCAAATCAGGGAACTCACGCAGTTCTCCAACAACGCTGCCACTAAACTCGTTAAAACCTGGAAGAAGTTTTATCAGGAGCTGTTCATGAAGTATGTCGACGGCAACCTCAACACTGCCCAACCCACCCAACCCGGCAGCAAATACACGCCCATCAAGAGCGAACACCCCAAGTATAGCGATGAGTACTATCGTATCCTCATCGAGAAGACGGGTGACAAATACAAAGCCTATTAATAGTTTAGAGTTTAAAGTTTAGAGTTTAGAGATATGACAAACCCAGAAGAAGTAAAAGAAGAAAAGAAGTCGCTCAATTTTATTGAAGCGAAAGTGGAAGAAGACCTCGCTAACGGCAAGAACGGCGGACGCGTGCAGACACGCTTTCCCCCAGAGCCGAACGGTTACCTCCACATCGGCCACGCCAAGGCCATTTGCCTCGACTTCGGCATCGCTGCCCAACATGGTGGCGTGTGCAACCTGCGCTTCGACGACACCAACCCAACCAAGGAGAATATGGAGTATGTCGACGCCATCAAAGAGGACATCCAATGGCTTGGCTACCAGTGGGGCAACGAATACTACGCCTCCGATTACTTCCAGCAACTCTGGGATTTTGCCATAGAGCTGATCAAACGCGGCAAGGCCTACATCGATGAGCAGAGCTCGGAAGAGATTGCTGCTCAGAAAGGCACGCCAACGCAACCTGGCATCGAGAGTCCCTACCGCAACCGTCCCGTCGAGGAGTCGCTCGATCTGTTCAACAAGATGAACAACGGCGAGATCGGTGAGGGTAAGATGGTGCTTCGTGCCAAGATCGACATGGCTAACCCGAACATGCACTTCCGCGACCCGATCATCTACCGTGTCGTCGACACGCCGCACCACCGCACGGGCACCAAGTGGCACGCCTATCCGATGTACGACTTTGCCCACGGACAGAGCGACTACTTCGAGGGTGTCACCCACTCCTTATGCACGCTTGAGTTTGTGGTGCACCGCCCGCTCTACGACCTCTTCGTCGACTGGTTGAAGGAGATTCGTGGCGAGGGCGACAACATGGACGACAACCGCCCGCGTCAGACCGAGTTCAACAAGCTGAATCTCAACTATATCCTCTTGAGCAAGCGTAATCTGCTTGTCCTCGTCAACGAGGGTTTGGTGAGCGGCTGGGACGACCCGCGCATGCCCACGATTTGCGGCTTCCGTCGTCGTGGTTACACGCCGAACGGCATCCACAAGTTCATCGACAAGATTGGCTATACCACCTACGATGCCTTGAACGACTTTGCCCTGATGGAGAGTGCCATTCGTGAGGACCTCAATGCCACCGCCAACCGTGTGGCCGCCGTGGTCAACCCGGTGAAGCTCGTCATCACCAACTATCCTGAAGGACAGATTGAGGAGATGGAGGCCATTAACAACCCTGAAGACGAGAGCGCTGGCAGCCACAAGATCGCCTTCAGCCGCGAACTGTGGATCGAAAAGGAAGACTTCATGGAAGACGCCCCGAAGAAGTATTTCCGCATGACGCCTGGCAACGAGGTGCGCCTCAAGAACGCCTACATCGTGAAATGCACGGGCTGCAAGAAGGACGAGAATGGCGAGGTCGTGGAGGTCTATGCCGAATACGATCCCGACACCAAGAGCGGCATGCCTGGCGCCAACCGTAAGGTGAAGGGCACCATCCACTGGGTGAGTTGCGAGCGTTGTCTCGAAGCCGAGGTGCGCATGTACGACCGCCTCTGGAAGGTGGAGAACCCACGCGATGAGCTGGCCCGCCTGCAAGGCGAAGGCAAGACCCCGCTCGAGGCCATGAAGGAGATGATGAACCCCAATTCGCTTGAGGTACGTCCCGTGTGCTATGTGGAGGAATACCTGGCCGATGCCAAGCCGCTCGACCACTTCCAGTTCCAGCGCATCGGTTACTTCACCGTCGACAAGGACAGCACGCCAAGTCATCTGGTCTTCAACCGCACCGTGGCGCTGAAGGACACATGGGCTAAGACAATGTAATTTGTAATCATATTGAATGCATTGTTCTGTGGAGACGGAGTGCACACCGTCTCCACTTTTTTATGCGATGCGCCTTTAATTCCGACAATAATCGTAATTTTGCACGTTATTAATGCACCATGAAAGGTAAAGCGCTGTTTATTGCATCATTGTTTCTCCTGCTGTCACAAATGCTTGTGGCACAAGGGCAGGATACTGTGCAGCGCAAGAAGACCCGTATCCATATCGAGCATTACGACAAGGCCACTTTCTCGAAGAGTCAGGGCGAGATGCAGAAACTCATCGGTCACGTGAAGATGCGTCACGACTCCGCTTATTTCTTTTGCGACAGTGCCTATTTTTACCAGAGAACCAATAGCTTCGACGCGTATCAAAATGTCCATATCATCGTCAACGACAGCGTGGAGATCTTCAGCGACCTGTTGAACTATGATGGCAACATGCGTTTTGCCGAGTTTCACGACAACGTGAGGCTGCGTGACGACTCCACCACACTCTACACCGAATACCTGACCTACGACCGTAACCTGCATCTGGCCAGTTATCCCGACAGCGCTACCACGGTTCGTGGCGACAAAACCCTGAAAAGTCATTACGGCTATTACCGCGACCGGCTGAAAGAGTTTTCTTTCTTTGAGAATGTGGAGGTATATAGTCCTAAATATCAGATGTATACCGACACCTTGTTTTACAACACCGACATCGAAAAGATGTGGTTTGAGGGACCTACAACCATCATCAACAAGGAAAATGTGTTGGAAGGGAAGCATGGCTATTATCTTGTGAACGAAGACCATGTATATCTCGACAAACGACCCTTTATGCATAACGAGACCCAGCTGATGTGGTCGGATTCCATCTTCTATGACCGCAATCTTGGGCTGGCGCAGGCCTATAGCCAGGTGGACATGATCGACACCTCGTATAAGGTCGTCATGCGAGGCGACTATGTGGAGATGTGGGAGAACAGGGGCTTTTCTTATGCCACCGACAGCGCCTATGCTATCAGCTACGATGGTGGCGACTCGCTTTACATTCATGGCGACACGCTGTTCATGTACTTCGACAAGCAAAAGGAGGAGGCCAAGAAACTCATCGCACGCCGAAATGTTCGGTTCTTCAAGTCGGACATGCAGGGCAAGTGCGACACCTTGACCTATCTGATGGCCGATTCCACCATCCGCATGCGCGTAGCACCAATCTTGTGGGCCGAGGACAGCCAGATGTCGGGCACCTACATCGACATTAAACTCAAGGATCATAATGTCGACTGGGTGCTGCAAAAGGGGAATGCCTTCATCATCTCGCAAGATTCTATCGAGGGCTTCAACCAAATCAAGGGACGTGACATCATTTCGCGTTTCAAGAGCGGTAGCATTCATCGTGTCAACGTTGACGGCGACAAAGCCGAGACCATCTATTGGATTCGCGATGACGAAGGCGGGACCATCGGCATCGATGTGTCGAAGTCGACGACCATGGTCATCGAGATGAAAGACAATAGCGTCGACAAGATCAAAGGTTTCAAGGACATCACCGAGACCATGTATCCTGAAGACGACCTGAAGGAAAACGACCGTTATCTGCCAGGCTTCAAGTGGAATGACGAGGCTCGCCCAAAGGACAAGGCCGACATCTTCCGTCGTATCGAGGCGGAGATGCCCGTGGTTGCCCCAACGGCAACACAGCAAGGGGAGGAGAAGCCTGAAGGAGAAGAAGAACAGCCTAAGCGACATAGAGCAAAAAGAGAAAACAACAACAATTAATACTTAATCAATATGAAGAAACTTATCCTCATCCGTCACGGAGAAAGTGAATGGAACAAATTGAACCTCTTCACGGGGTGGACCAATGTGGACCTTTCGGAAAAAGGCGTCCAAGAAGCCATCGAAGCTGGTAAAACGCTGAAAGAGAACGGCTACAAGCCTGAGATTTGCTTCACCTCTTATCTGAAGCGTGCCATCAAGACCTTGAACTTGGCTCTCGAAGCCATGGACATGGACTGGCTGCCGGTGTACAAGTCATGGCGTCTCAACGAGAAATCGTATGGCCAGCTGCAAGGCCTCGACAAGAAGATGACCGCCGAGAAATACGGTGACGAGCAAGTGCGTCTGTGGCGCCGCGCCTTCGACGTGCGTCCGCCTGCGTTGGACATGAACGACCCCAAGAGCCCCCGCATGGACCCGCGCTATGCCGAGCTCACTGATGAGCAGATCCCGCTCACCGAGGCCCTTTGCGACACCATCGAGCGTGTGATGCCTTATTATGAAAACAACATCATGAAGGCCTTTGAGACCCACGACCAGGTGTTGGTGGTGGCCCACGGCAATAGCTTGCGTGGCGTGGTGAAGGTGCTGAAAGGCATGAGCAACGATGAGATCATCGCCTTCAACATCCCGACAGGCATCCCGTATGTCTTCGAGTTTGACGACAACATGAAGTTACAAAAGGACTTCTTCTTGGGAGATCCTGAGAAAGTGGCCGCACTGATGGCGGCTGTCGCCAATCAAGGTAAAGCGAAGTAAAAACTAAAGGGCTGCCATCCGGCAGCCCTTTAGTTTTTAGAATATATAATTAAACCCGATAAACGTCTTCAGTTTCTCGCCGTCGCGTTTGTCGAGGGCTTTGCCCATGTCGACCGAGACGATAAGATTGCGGTTCATGATGAGTTTGAGGCCACAGCCCGCGGCCATGTGAAGCTTTTCTTTTCCTTCCACATCAAAGAGCGGATAGCCAAATCCTCCAGAAACTGGGTCAGAAGCGATGGTGTGCATCTCTTCCTCGCGGAACTTCTGCGTCACCATGCCCGCATCGAAGAAAGGATTTAAGGCCACCTGCCAGTTTTGGTTGATGAACTGGAAGCCGACGATACGCCAGCGCAACTCCAGGTTGGCGAAGGCGAAGCCCTCACCGATGACGCCGTTGCGGTTCACACCGCGCAAGGTCGTGCTGCCGCCCAAGCCTTCAGTGTACATCTTCTTGAAGAACATGGTGTTCAAGTTATTGATCATGTACCAAGGCGTCTTGCCGGCGATGCGGTTTTGTGCGCCCAGACGATAGGCAAAAGTCAGTTTGTCCTTGTAGACGGGGATGTAATGTCTCCAAAGGAAGGTGTACGACAGGTTGCTGTAGCCCTTGCGGTCGATGAGGTCGGGGGCGCCAACAAGGCTGGCTTCGGTATAGATGCCTTTGGTCGGGTCGCTGTTGTGGTCGCGGCTATCGTAAATCAGGCCGAGACGGATTTGGGTGGTGTTGCCGCCATGAGCCTCGTCTTCCTTGATGACACCTGCGTTCACGTAATCCTCATACAAGGTCTTTTGTCCTTCATAGCCTTCCAGATTGATGCGGTCGACCTTGGTGTTGTAATAGGCTAGGCCGGCAGTCCAGTTGAGGTTGGGCACACCGAAGAAGGGACGCTGCATGCTGCCTACGAAACGGAACTGGTGGCGGTTGATGAAGTGATAGCCGCTTTTGACGGTGGCATTATCCCACATGGCCTCGAACTCGTTTGGGTCGAAGGGGTTGGCCTCATAGCCATTAAAGCCGAAGAACTCGTATTTCTTGGCGTAGAAATAGGTCACATCGAAGAAAAGTTTCGTGTTCTTCACCACGTAAGGCATATCGCTGTAAAAACGGAACACGCCAGAACCTTTGGTGTAGCGCGAGGCTTCCACGTTGAATTTGTAATTGTAGCGTGGATAACGCGAGCCATCGCCGAAGTTGAAGATGTCGCAAGTCACGCCGTACTGGAAGCCGAGGTCGGCATCATAACCCACCACGGGCAGCGGACCGAAGTTCCAGCCTTTCTTGATGATTTCGCCTTTTTCGTTGTAGGTCTTTTCTTTCTTGGCTTTCTTTTCTTGAGCCATGCCACCCACTGCCAATAGCAGGGCAAGCATAAGGAATAAGGTCTTTTTCATAGCAGAAAAGGGTTTTGTTGATTGCAAAAATAAAGTTTTTCAATGAGTCGCCAACAAAATGTGCTATTTTTGCCCCACAATTATAGTGAAATGAGCTTCATCGAACTCTTACTGATTGCCATTGGCCTCTCCATGGATGCCTTCTCGGTTTCCATCTGTAAAGGCTTGACCACCAAGCAGTTTTCTTGGCGTATGGCTTTGGTCTGTGGCCTTTGGTTTGGCTTTTTCCAGGCTTTGATGCCCACGATTGGCTATTTCTTGGGTGCACAGTTCCAGGAGATGATAGAGGCTTACGACCATTGGATTGCCTTCGGTTTATTGTTTCTCATCGGTGCCAACATGATTCGGGAAGCTGTTTGGGGTAAGGAAGAAGAAGGTAAAGAAAACGGTGCCCTCGATTTCAAGACCATGTTGCTTTTGGCCATCGCCACCAGCATCGACGCCTTGGCAGTGGGCGTTTCGTTTGCATGCATCCAGGTGAAGCTGTGGTCATCGGTAGTGGTCATCGGCCTTACTACCTTCCTTTTCTCTGTCTTGGGTGTCAAGATTGGCAATGTCTTCGGTTCTAAATATGAGAAGTCGGCTGGGATTATTGGTGGTATCATATTGATTCTCATTGGATTGAAGATACTTTTGGAGCATTTGGGCATTATCAGTTTTTGACGGAAAAGAAAAATCTGACCAATTAATTGCACACCATATCAAAATAATGTGTAATTTTGCAGCGCAAAACGGTTCGGGATGTAGCGCAGCCCGGTAGCGCGCTTCGTTCGGGACGAAGAGGCCGCAAGTTCGAATCTTGTCATCCCGACTTTGTCAAAGCCAGCTTGAGTTTCAGGCTGGTTTTTTTGTAGTACTGCGGTCCCTGAGCCCTGAGCCTGTCGAAGGGTCGAAGGGTCGCCCTAATGGAAAAATGATGAAACCCAACATCGAAATCATGGCCCCCGTGGGCTCTTACGAAGCCCTGTCAGCCGCCATACAAGCCGGTGCCGGAAGCGTCTATTTCGGCATCGGCAAACTCAACATGCGTTCGCGCTCGGCGAAGAACTTCACCCTTGATGACTTACACCAATTGGCTGAAACCTGCAAAGAACATAATGTAAAAAGTTATGTTACAGTCAATACCATCATCTATGACGAGGAGATGGAAGAGATGCACCAACTGCTCGATGCCATCAAGGCCAATGGTATCTCGGCCATCATCGCCTCCGACCAAAGCGTGATACAATATGCCCGACAGATTGGCGTTGAGGTACACATGTCGACACAGTGCAATATCACCAACTTGGAAGCGGTGCGCTATTACTCCCAGTTTGCCGATGTGATGGTGACCGCCCGCGAACTGAACATCGACCAGGTGCGCCACATCACGGAAGAGATTGAACGTCAGCAAATACGTGGCCCTCATGGTGACTTGGTGCGCATCGAGGTGTTTTGTCATGGCGCTCTTTGCATGGCCATTTCGGGCAAGTGTAACTTAAGTCAGGACATCTACAACTCGTCTTCGAATCGTGGCGCTTGCATGCAGCTCTGCCGTCGTGGCTATGATGTGCGCGAACGCGAAGAAGGATATGAATTGATGCTCGACAATGAATATATCATGTCGCCCAAGGATCTTTGCACTTTGCCTTTCTTGGACAGGGTGTTGGATGCGGGTGTTGAAGTCTTGAAAATCGAGGGGCGTGGTCGCTCGCCCGAGTACACCAAACTGACGGTGTCGGTCTACAGCGAGGCGGTGAAAGCCATTCAGGAAGGCACCTTCACGCAAGAGAAAATCGATGCTTGGATGGAACGGTTGAAGAGCGTTTATAACCGGGGCTTCTGGGACGGCTATTATCTGGGTCGCCGCACCTTTGAATGGTCGAAACAATATGGTTCACACGCCACGCAAAGCAAGGAGTACATCGGGCTCATTACCAATTATTACAGCAAGTTGGGTGTGGCCGAAATCCGCATGGATAGCGATGCCCTCAAACTCGGTGAACAAATCATGATCATCGGTCCGACGACTGGCGTCTACGAGGACACACTCACCGAAATCCGCGTGGATTTGGGCAATGTCCAGCAGACGGTCAAGGGTGAGTATTGCTCCATACCCGTGAAGTCGCTGGTCAGGCGCGGTGACAAGGTTTATAAAGTAATTTCAACCTTGTAGGGACGTATCGATTGTGTCCATAATTTGTTTCAATTATGCAGAATTTCAATTTACATACACATAGTGTTTATAGTGACGGCAAATCCCAGCCTCGCGAAATCGTGGAAGAGGCTATCCGTCAGGGCTTGACGACACTTGGTTTTTCGGAGCACAGTCCACTGCCTTTCGACAATACATTTTCGGTGAAGTCGGCCGACATGCCGCGTTATGTGGCTGAAATTGCCCAGCTGAAAGAGGATTTCAAGGATAAAATCGACATCTACTGCGCCTTGGAGGCAGATTACCTCACGGGCGTTTCAGAACCTTTTGCCGTAACTAAGGAGAAGTATCATCTTGATTATCTGATTGGTGGAGTGCATTTGGTTGTGGATCCGGCCCTTCGACAGGCTCAGGGACCTCTTGCCGAACAAATCTGGTTCATCGATGGCCCCAAGTGGGAAGTCTATGACGAAGGATTGCAGAAGTTCTTTGGTGGCGACATCCGCCGTGCCGTGCGTAGATTCTTCGAACAATCGAATGAAATGATTGAAAACGAAAAATTTGATATCATCGCACACTTCGACAAAATCAAGATGCACAACCGCGATCGTTATTTCCATGAAGACGAGCCGTGGTACCGCAAACTCGCCCTCGAAACCCTCGACCTTATCCGACAGAAAGGCCTCGTGATGGAAATCAACACACGCGGCATCTACAAGAAACGTTACAATGGCTTCTATCCCTCGCCTTGGCTGATGGAAGAAGCTTGCAAGATGGGCGTTCCCGCCATCATCTCTGCCGATGCGCACCATTTCAGTGAAATCACACTTGAATTTGCTGCTGCCGAGGAAGCCCTGAAGAAAGCAGGCTTCCGTAGCGTGGTCAATTTCAAGGATGGGCATTTTATTGAAATAGGCCTGTGACAAAAAGACTATGGCCGCCCTCACCTTTGTGAAAGCGGCCATAGTCATAGGCCATAAGCCTTAGTGAAATCTACAGCTTCAAATAGTTCATCACGTTCTTTTCAATACGCTTGACAAGGTCTTCCGAATCGGGAGCCTTCTCAAACTTGTGTCCCGTGACCTTCTCGTAAAGTTCGATGTAGCGCTCCGAAACACTGTTGACATATTCGGGTGTCATCTCCGGCACTTGCTGGCCTTCCTTGCCTTGGAAACCGTTGGCCATCAGCCACTCACGGACGAATTCCTTGGAGAGTTGCACCTGCGGTTCGCCTTTGGCGAAGCGTTCCTCGTATTGGTCGGCGATGAAATAGCGCGATGAGTCGGGGGTGTGGATTTCGTCCATCAGCACGATTTGGTCGCCAATCTTGCCGAACTCGTATTTCGTGTCGACGAGAATCAAGCCTTGCTTGGCGGCGATTTCGGTGCCGCGCTGGAAGAGCTTGCGGGTGATGTCTTCAATCTGCACATAGTCGCTCTCGCTGATGAGTCCACGGCTGATGATTTCCTCGCGTGAGATGTCCTCGTCATGGCCTTCCTCGGCCTTGGTGGTCGGGGTGATGATGGGCTCGGCGAAGCGTTGGTGCTCCTTCATGCCGTCAGGGATCTGCACACCGCAGATGGTGTGTTGGCCGCTCTTGTAGGTGCGCCATGAGCTGCCGGTGAGGTAGCCACGGATGATCATCTCAATCGGGAAGGGCTTGCAGAGGCGACCCACGGTGACCATCGGGTCGGGGGTGGCGAGCTTCCAGTTGGGGACGATGTCAGCGGTGGCATCGAGGAACATGGCGGCAATCTGGTTGAGCACCTGTCCCTTATAGGGGATGCCCTTGGGCAGGATGACGTCGAAAGCCGAGATGCGGTCGGTGGCGACCATCACCATATACTCGTCGTTGATGAAATAACAATCGCGGACCTTGCCGTGATACACCTTGGTCTGACCAGGGAATTTGTAATCTGTTCTAGTTAATGCGTTCATTATATTCAGTTGTTAGTTGTTCAGTTGTTAGTTGTTCAGTTGTTCAGTTGGCAGTTGTTCGGTCGACTCCTCATCATCATGATGCTTCTTATAGGCATTGATGATGTCCGTCACCAGTTTATGTCTGACCACGTCCTTGTCGTCCAGATAGATGAATTCGATGCCTTTCACATCTTTTAGCACCTCCATGGCCTGCGGCAATCCCGAGGGCGTCTTGGGCGGCAGGTCGATTTGGGTGATGTCGCCGGTGACAATGAACTTGGCCGAGCGCCCCATACGGGTGAGGAACATCTTCAGTTGGCTGCGTGTGGCGTTTTGGGCCTCGTCGAGGATGACGAAGGCATGGTCCAAGGTGCGGCCGCGCATGAAGGCCAGCGGTGCAATTTCAATGGTGTGGTCTTCGAGGTAACCCTCAAGTTTGGTGCCAGGTATCATGTCGCGCAAGGCGTCATAAAGCGGCTGAAGATAGGGGTCGAGCTTGTCCTTGAGATCGCCAGGGAGAAAGCCTAGGTGCTCGTCGGCTTCGACGGCGGGACGGGTCAAAATGATTCTTCTGACCTGCTTGGCTTTCAGGGCACGGACAGCCAAAGCCACGGCGGTATAGGTCTTTCCCGTTCCGGCAGGACCTATGGCAAAGATCAAATCCTTTTGCTCAGATGCCGTCACCATGCGTTTCTGGTTGGCAGTGATGGCCTTTACGGGGACGCCGCTGCGTCCGAACACGAGCACGTCACTTTCCGACATCTTCTGCTGCAATTCGTTGTCGGTAGCCGCCATCATCACGTCTTCCACGGTCTGGGCGGTGAGTTTGCCAAAACGTTCCAACTGCACCATCAGGGTCTCGTAACGGCTGGCGAAATACTCAATCTCATCGTCGTCGCCAATCACTTTCACAAAGTCGCCGCGGGCGATGATTTTCAACTTAGGGAACATGCTCTTCACCAACTCCAGGTATTTGTCGTTGGGTCCGTGAAGTTCTTTAGGGTCAACATTTTCTATCTGAAGAATCTGTTCTGCCATGGTTACTGAGTTCGTCGATGTATGTCTTTTTATTTGCTCGCAAAGATAGTGATAATTTTTTTCTAAAACCTATGGCTAGTTTCACATAAATGATATACCTTTGCAAAATCTCTATACCACTTTTTGCAGACGATGGCAATTATCACAATAACAAGCGATTGGGGAACGAAGGATTATTATGCTGCGGCAGTTAAAGGAACGATTCTGTCGCAATTGCCCGATGCCACTATCGTTGATGTTACCCACGAAATCGAGCCGTTCAATGTCGCTCAGGCCGGGTTCACGTTGAAAAACTGCTATCGCTGCTTCCCTCCAGGTACCATTCACATCATTGCTGTTGACACGATCGAGTCGGCCGAATGTCCGCATGTGGTGGTGAAAGCCGAGGGACAATACTTCATCTCTACCGATAATGGCATCTTCAGCCATATCCTTGACGGTAAATACGACGAGGCCTATTGCATCGATGTGATGCAGGACTCCGATTTCTTTACGTTTGCCACGCGCGACCGTTTTGTCAAGGTGGCCGTGATGATTGCCAAAGGTGAGCCGTTGTCGAACATCGGGGAGCCGCGCCTGAGGCTCAATCCTGGTGGCGCTTTCTGTGCCGTGGCTCGCGACAATACCATCGAAGGCGTGGTGATGCATATCGACTCATACGACAACTTAATTACCAATATCTCCAAGGAGTTGTTCGAGAAGGAGCGTCGTGGCCGCGACTTTGTCATTCAGGTAAAAGGCGCGCTCTATACCGTCGAGGAAATCTCGGACAGCTATCTGGATGTCGATGTGGTGGATCTGGTGGCCATCTTCGGTACTCATGGCTATCTCGAACTGGCCTTGAACAAGGCTAAGTTGGCCTCGCTCTGCGGCATCGAGCCTTCCTCGACCATCAAGGTGATCTTCGATGACGGGAAAACTACCCCTACTTTGGATTCCTTATTCTGATTTCCAAACCTTTTTGACGACAACCAGCTGAAACACTTTCCAGAGTATCAGCCCGATCAGTATGCCTAAGAGTGCGCCGCAAACGATGTCGCCAGGGTAGTGGAATCCTATGTAAATGCGGCTGTAACTAGAGATGAAGGCCCAAAGATAAAGCACCAAGCCAGCCCACCAGCGGTTTTTGCCCAGCGCCCCTGTCAGAAAAGCGGCAATCGCAAAGGTGTTGGCCGCATGTGATGAGACGAAGCCGTATTTTCCTCCTGCCATGCCATTGGGAAGATAAATCAAATCTTGGAAGTCGACATTATAGCAAGGTCTCAGTCGATGAAACAAGGGCTTGCAGACATGGGCAGAGAGCTGGTCGGAGCAAAGCACAACCAAACCGATGGCCAGAAATATCCACCAACAACGTTTGCCGTATTGCTTCACGATCCAATAAACGAACAACGCGTATAACGGCAACCACACCCACATTCGCGTGACGGCAATCATAGCCTTGTCCAGCCAATCGGCATGGAGTCCGTTGAGAAAGAGGAAGAGGTCGGAATCGATGGAGGAGAGGTAATCCATGGTTGCTGTGTTTACCAGTCTTCTTCGTCTCCTTTGTTCAGCGTCAGCCAAATCAAGTCTTTCAACTCATCGATGCCTTGCTGGGCTACGGAGCTGATGAAGACATGCGGTATCTTCTTAGGCAGGTGCTTCTTGATTTCCTTGATGGTGTCTTCATCCACCAAATCGCACTTGGTGATGGCCAGGATGCGGTCCTTGTCCATCAGCTCGGGGTTGTATTTCTTCAACTCGTTGAGCAGGATATCGTATTCTGCCTTGACGTCTTCGGTGTTGGCAGGCACCATAAACAAGAGGGTGGAATTTCTTTCGATATGCCTCAAGAATCTGATACCCAGTCCTTTGCCTTCTGCTGCGCCTTCGATGATGCCAGGGATGTCGGCCATGACGAAACTACGGTGGCCACGATAGCTGACGATGCCGAGGTTGGGCACAAGGGTGGTGAAGGGATAATCGGCGATCTCGGGCTTGGCTGCCGAGACGACAGAGAGTAATGTCGACTTGCCTGCATTGGGGAAGCCGACTAGACCGACATCAGCCAACAGCTTCAATTCCAAGGTAATCCAATCCTCTTGGCAGGGCTCGCCGGGTTGTGCGAACTTGGGCGCCTGCAGTGTGGCCGTCTTGAAGAAGGCATTGCCTTTGCCACCGCGTCCGCCTTTGAGGAGCACGATTTCTTGCTTGTCTTCTGTGATCTCGCCTATCATGGTGTGGTCTTCGGCACGATAGGCTACGGTGCCCAGTGGGACATCGATGTAGATGTCATCACCAGCGGCACCTGTGAGTTGGTTTTTGCCTCCTGGCACGCCGTCGCCAGCATAGATATGCTTCGTGTAGCGCAGATGTAGTAGGGTCCACAGCTGGGCGTTACCACGCATGATGACGTTGCCGCCACGACCGCCGTCACCGCCGTCGGGTCCGCCTTTCGGGATGTATTTCTCGCGGCGGAAATGCAACGAGCCGTGTCCGCCCTTGCCTGAACGGCAGAAGATTTTGACGTAGTCGACAAAGTTAGAAGTCATAATGCTCTACTTTTTTATGGATTAAAACTCATCGATGTATTCGTCGCTTTCGTTGTCGTTGTATTGCCAGCAGTTGAAGTCCAAGTCAACACCAGGAGCATAAGGCTTCGTGAAGTCACCTTGGCTGATTCCCAGGTTCGGGTCATTGTATACTTTCTTCATATACATGGCCCATATCGGCAATGCCGTATGCGAGCCTTGTCCCAAACGAGTCGAGCGGAAGTGGACGCTACGGTCTTCAGCGCCGACCCACACACCCGTGGTGAGGTCCGGAGTGATGCCCATGAAGTAACCGTCGCTGTTCTTTTGGGTGGTTCCCGTCTTGCCAGCGATGGGGTTCTTGAAGCCGTACAAAGAGCGCAGGCGTACACCGGTACCGCTTTGCACCACGCCTTTCATCAATTCCACCATCTTATAGGCGGTGACCTCGCTCATGGCTTCAGTTTCTTCGGGAGTGAAACGTTGGATGACGTTGCCGTTTTTGTCTTCGATGCGGGTGATGAACATGGGTTTGATGTAGACGCCTTGGTTGGCGAAGGTGCTCATGGCTCCGACCATCTCGATAAGTTTCAGGTCACATACGCCCAAGCAGATGGAAGGCACAGGGTCGATGGGTGATTCAACACCCATGCGGCGGGCCATGCCGATGACGGCCTCGGGGCCGAATTGGTTCATCAGATAGGCCGAGATCCAGTTGTTGGATTGTGCCAAAGCGTTTTTCAGCGTGATTTCGCCACCGCCGCCACCGGAGTTGCCAGGCGACCAGAAACGACCGTCGGGAAGCTCGATGTTATACGGGATATTGGGGATTCTCGTGCATGGCGTGAACTCGCCTTCTTGCATGGCCAAGGTATAGACGAAAGGCTTGAAGGTGGAACCCACCTGACGACGGGCTTGGGTGACGTGGTCATATTTGAAGAAACGGTAGTCGATGCCGCCGACATAGGCCTTGACATGGCCGGTGTGCGACTCGATAGAGACCAGACTGGCTTGCAGGTACCATTTGTAGTAACGGATGGAGTCCATCGGGCTCATCACCGTGTCGATAGGTCCGTTCCACGAGAAGATGGTCATGGGCACGGGTCTGTTGAACTCGGCTTTGATGGAGTCCATGCACATGCCAGCGTTTTTCAGCGAACGGTAACGGTCGGAGCGTTTCATCGACGTCTCCAGGATGTGGTCGATTTCATCGGCAGAGACATTGGAGAACGGGGCATTCTTGTAACCCTTCCAGTGGTTGAAGAACATGGGTTGCAACTCCTTGCTCATGAAGTCCTTGACGGCATCTTCGGCATAACGTTGCATGCGCGAGTCGATGGTGGTATAGATGCGCAAGCCATCGCGATAGATGTTGTAAGGCTCGCCGTCGGCGCGGGTCGTGTTTTTCGCCCAGTCGTTGAGGTAGCCTCTGAGGAACTCACGGAAATAGGTGGCTTGACCGGTGTTGTGGTCCGAGACGTTGAAATGCGACATGTCGATCGGGATTTGCGACACGGAGTCGCACTCCTCTTGGGTGATGAAACCGTTGTCGACCATTTTTTGGAGCACCAGGTTGCGTCGGCCCAACGAACGTTCGGGGTTACGTATGGGGCTGTAACGAGTGGGGGCGTTGACCACGCCGGCCATCAGTGCGCATTCCTCCAAGTTGAGGTCTTTAGGGTTCTTGTCAAAGAAGGTGTTGGCTGCAGAGCGGATGCCGTAGGCGTTGTGTCCGAAAGCCACCGTGTTGAGGTACATGGCTACGATCTCTTCCTTCGAATAATTATGTTCCAGCTTGGTAGCCGTGATCCATTCCTTGAATTTTCGCAGTACCAGTTTCGGGGTGCTTAGGTTCTCGCCGCGAGGGAAGAGGTTTTTAGCCAGCTGCTGCGTGATGGTACTACCACCACCTCTTTTGTTACCCGTCATCACGCCAAAGGCGACACGGAAGAGGGCTTTCTCGTCGATGCCCGAGTGCTCGGTGAAGCGCTCGTCTTCGATGCTGATCAATGCCTCAGGCATATAATGCGAGAGCTCGCTGTATCGCACATTGGAGCGGTTTTCCACGAAATAGGATCCCAACAGTTTGCCGTCGGCGGAGTAAATCTCCGTGGCGAGGTTGGTGCGCGGGTTTTCCAATTCGTCGAAACTCGGCATTTTGCCAAAAATGCCAACGGCAACACAGAAGAAGAACAAAATGATGAACAAGAGGACCGATCCGAAGATGATCCAAAGGTTCTTGACGGCTTTTGATTTTCCTTCCGTAGGTTTGTTCTTGCTGTTATTCATGATATTATTGTTTTTCTATGTATAGTCCGATGTCGGAGATGCCTTTCAAGACCGGGTCGCGCATGGCTTGTTCGATCTCGAAATGATAGGATCCCGACAAGGGGAACAACAGGTTTTCGTTCAAGGGTATGGTGAGGTCACGCATGCTGCCACTGCTTTTACCGATCCATTTGCCATCGGGTGTGGCCAGCGTGCATTCTATGGTGTCGTGGGTGACATTGCCATTGGGCATACGTGTGTGGAGGAAGACAAAGAGGTTGCTATAGCGGTAGTTTTCCAGATGACGCAAGCCTAAGCCAAATAGGTAAGGGCTGATGGTGTCGTTGATGTCGACATCAAAAGCCACCCGTTCGGTCTGAGGCCATTCGGCTTCAGGGATGACGGTGCGTTTGTCGAATGAGTCATTGCTGCACGAGGCCAAAGCCATCATGCAACAAATCCCTAATATCCAATGGAGTCTTCTTTTCATTCTTGTGTTTTTTAGTCACTCATCTTCTTCAGGTCGGCCTCACCGTAGCCTTCGTTGGTGTTGGTCTGGGCTTCCTTGGTGATGGCATAGTCTTCCAGCTTGGCAGGCTTTTGGCCTTTCTTGTTCATGGCGATGATTTCTTTCACCTTGTCGACGGGCAGGGCCATGATGTTCCCCTTGTCGTTGGTGTAGGAATACCACATGATGCCTTTGAACACATCGTTTTTCTGGTGTATGGCATCGCCGCTTTCGAAATGCAGTACGATGTTGGGGTCGGAGAATGACTTCAAGGCTTCCACATAAGCTTCATACTCGAAGTTGAGGCAACATTTCAGTTTGCCACATTGTCCGGCCAGTTTTTGTGGGTTGGGGGAGAGCTGCTGCACACGGGCCACGCCGGTAGTCACCGACTGGAAATCGCTGATCCAGGAGGCGCAGCACAACTCACGACCGCATGAGCCGATACCACCCAACTTAGCCGATTCCTGACGAACACCTATTTGGCGCATCTCGATGCGGATGTGGAACTCCTCGGCCAGTTTCTTGATGAGTTCGCGGAAGTCGACACGACCATCGGCGGTATAATAGAAGATGGCTTTGGTCTTGTCGCCTTGGTATTCCACGTCGTTCAACTTCATCTCAAGTCCCAGGTTCTCGGCGATGGTGCGGGTGCGCGAAAGGGTGCCGTCTTCCAACTTGATGGCCGAAAGCCATTTCTCAATATCGTTGGCACGGGCCCTGCGATAGATTTTTTTCATCTCGTTGAGCGGCGTGCGGAAACGCTTACGCTTCATCTGGCGCTTAACGATCTCGCCCAAAAGGGTAACGATGCCGATGTCGTGTCCGATGGCGGCTTCGACGGCCACCAACTCGCCCACCTCCAAGTTAAGGTCCTCGGGATAAGTGAAATAGTCTTTTCTGTCGTTCTTGAAACGCACCTCGGCAAGGCATACGTTGCCTTGCACTTCCTGGTTCTCATAATCTTTCAGCCAATCAAACTGATTCAGCTTGCATCGACCGCAAGAAAGCACTTTTTGCCCCGGAACATACTCTTCGGTTAGCCGACAGCCTCGGTTCAATAATTGGGCATCAGTGCGGTCGTTCATATTAATATGTTGATTGTCAGACATGTATAAATTTCGTTTTAAATCATATAGATAAACTGCAAAAATACGAAAAAAATCTATATCTTTGTGGCCGATATTAAGGAAACAATTGTTTAACTGTAAAAATAAGTTCCTATGAAGAAAGGTATTCTCGTGATTCTTATCCTCGCACTGCTTGCCGTGCTTTGGGGAATGAAGATCTACAATGGGTTGGTCTCGCAACAAGAGGCTGTCGAAACGGCTGTTGGCAATGTGCAAACGGCTTACCAGAAACGTGCTGACCTGATTCCCAATCTTGTCGCCACGGTGAAAAACTATGCTGAATATGAAGCTGGTACGCTGACGGCAGTGGTCGAGGCCAGAGCCAAGGCAACGGCGACCACGCTTGATGCCAGCAACCTTACCGAGGAAAACATGAAAGCTTTCCAGGCCGCTCAGGACGAGATGTCGGGCGCTTTGTCGCGTCTGTTGGTCACGGTCGAGCAATATCCCGATTTGAAAGCCAACCAGAATTATCTCGACCTTCAATCGCAACTTGAGGCTTGTGAAAACACCATCGCCAACGCTAGAAGGGAGTTTAACGAAACGGCTAAGGCCTACAACACCGCCGTCCGTCGTTTCCCGGCCAATATCGTGGCGAATATGTTCGGTTTCGACAAGAAGCCTTATTTCGAGGCCTCCGAAGCCGCTCAGCAAGCCCCCGATGTCAAGGACCTCTTTGAATAAAAGGAGTATTTTTTGGAGCAATAGACCCGTATCGTTCTGGTACGGGTCTTTTTTTTGCCTTTCAAAAAAGGCGGATTTTGCGTCGTCTATTCAAAAAAAACTATTTTTGCACCTTTAAAACCGATTACAATTATGTGTGGAATAGTTGCTTATCTGGGCCATCAGGACGCCTATCCGATTTTGATTGAGGGCCTGAAACGTCTTGAATATCGTGGCTACGACAGTGCCGGCGTGGCGCTGCTCAATGATGCCGACGTGTTGAATGTGTATAAGACCAAGGGCAAGGTCTCCGACTTGGAGGCTTTTGCTGAAGGAAAGGACGTCAGCGGCCATATAGGCATCGCCCACACGCGCTGGGCCACCCATGGCGAGCCCAATCAGGTGAACGCCCATCCCCATCGCTCACAATCGGGCAATCTCGCATTGATTCATAATGGTATCATTGAGAACTATCTGAGCCTTCGCAAGGAACTGGAAAAACGTGGGTTTAAGTTCCTGTCGTCGACCGACACGGAGGTACTCACCAACCTCATCGAAGACGTGCAGCAAAGCGAGCATGTCGATTTGTTTGAGGCCGTGCGCATTGCCTTGAACCACGTGGTGGGCGCCTATGCCATCGCCATTGTGGAAAAAGGTCATCCCGACGAACTCATCGCCGCCCGTAAAGGCAGCCCCATGGTCATCGGTATAGGCGAAAACGAGTATTACATCGCCTCCGATGCCACTCCTATCGTGGGTCGCACCCAGAAGGTGGTCTACCTTGAGGATGAGCAGGTGGTGCGCATCAAGTTGGGCGAAGAGCTTCACATCAAGACCATTCATGACGTGGAAGCCATGCCCTACGTGCAGGAGCTGAAGATGAACCTCGACTCTATCGAGAAGGCGGGCTTCGACCATTTCATGATGAAGGAGATCTACGAACAGCCCACCATCGTGCGCGACACCATGCGCGGTCGTCTGCTCCCCGAACACAACACGGTGCGCCTTGGTGGCATACTGCAGTATGAGAAGCAGCTGCTCTATGCCGATAACATCGTCTTTGTGGCTTGCGGCACCTCGTGGCATGCCAGCCTCGTAGGCAGCTACCTCATCGAGAAGCTGGCCAAGATACGTGTCAAAGTGGAATATGCTTCGGAGTTCCGCTATCGCGATCCCGTCATCACACCCCACGATGTGGTGATTGCCGTGTCGCAGTCGGGCGAGACCGCCGACACCTTGGCTGCCATACAACTTGCCAAGGAGAAAGGCGCGGTCGTGCTGGGCATCTGCAACGTGATTGGCTCGTCTATCTCCAGAGCTACCGACGCGGGCATCTACACCCATGCCGGTCCGGAGATCGGCGTGGCCTCGACGAAGGCTTTTACCTCGCAGGTGACCGTGATGGCTATGCTGGCCCTGCGCCTCGCCGAGTTGAAGGGCTCGATGAAAGACGAGGAACGTCTTGCCTTCATTCAGGAGTTGGATCGTATCCCCGAAAAGATACAATGGACCCTCGACCACAGCGGCCATGTGAAGGACATCGCAATGAAATACAAGGATGTGCGCAACATGTTGTATCTTGGTCGTTTGCAGAACTATCCTGTGGCTTTGGAAGGTGCCTTGAAGTTGAAAGAGATTTCCTATATCCACGCCGAAGGCTATCCTGCCGCCGAGATGAAGCACGGCCCCATCGCCTTGATTGACAAGGATATGCCCGTTGTGTTTATCGCCACCAACCACAGCACTTACGAAAAAGTGCTCAGCAACATCCAGGAGGTGAAGGCTCGCGACGGAAAAATCATCGCCGTCATCAGCGAGAAGGATGTGTTGGCGCGTAAGATGGCTGACTATGTCATCGAGATTCCCGAGACGGAATGCCTCTATTCGCCCCTCTTGGCCACTGTGCCCTTGCAGATCCTTGCCTACCACATCGCAGTAATGCGTGGCTGCAACGTCGACCAGCCCCGAAATCTGGCCAAATCGGTCACTGTTGAGTAGTGTTTTTCATCCCAATTAATTGTGACGAAGGGTGTTTTTCGTCACAATTTGCCGTTTTTCGTCACTAAATTCGTCACTTTCGTCCCAAAACGCCGTTTTTCGTCACTTTTTGGGAATGTCCATACCTTGGTTGTATGGAAACGGTTTTGTCGTGGTATTTTTGCCTCGTCAAAATGAACAAAGAAAGATGAAAAACAGGATTTGCACTTTTGGAGATTCGATCATGCGTGGTGTGGTGTCGGACGAAAAGAGCTCCGACGGCAAGCCTATCTATAAGGTGTCTGATTTGGGCTTTGTGAATCGTTGTGAGCACCGACTGGGGGTCAAGATTTTGAACTTTGCCTGTTTTGGCAGCACCACTTCGCAGGGCATGAAGTATATCAACCGATATGAAGAACAGGTGAAGGATACGGATATTGCCGTGTTTGAATATGGCGGCAACGACTGCGACTTCGATTGGAAGGCCGTTGCGGATGCTCCTTGGCAACCGCATCAGCCCAAAGTTACGCTGACCAACTTCGTGAGGCAATATGAGGCTTTAATTAATAAGGTAAAAAGCATGAAGATCCGTCCGGTCATCATGTCGATGCCACTCATCGACCCCGACCGTTTCTTTGAGTTCTTGTCGTTGGGTCTCAACAAAGACAACATTTTGGGATGGCTTGGCGGCAAGACCATGCGTATCTACCAATGGCATGAAATGTATAACGTGGAACTTTTCAAGATGTCGAACCAGCTGAAGGTGCCGATTATCGACATAACGACGCCTTTCCTGGAGACGTTGAACTATAGTGACTACCTCTGTGCCGACGGCATCCATCCCAACGAACGGGGCCATGCCTTGATAGCCGACACGGTGGCCAGTCTTGCACCAAATTATCTGAACTGAACGGGGCTCATCCATTGACGTATTTTTTCCATATCCATCAACGTCAAGAGCCCTAAACAAAAACAGCTCCGAAAGGAGCTGTTTTTTTTCGTACCGAAGGCCGGGATCGAACCGGCACGAGTGTTACCTCATCGGTTTTTGAGACCGACGCGTCTACCGATTCCGCCACTTCGGCATGGGGTCATCGCGTCAAACGCGGCTGCAAAAATACGGAAAAAATTGTTTACTGCAAGCATAAGGCGAAAAAAATCAGAAAATGTTCTTGTTTGCACGGATTAATTCCCTAATTTTGCAGCCCGAAAAACGGAGTAAAAATCAATATAATATCCTTCAAAAATGTCAGGAAGATTTGTTTCCATTTTCGCCGGTAGAGCCACTAAGGACTTGGGCACTAAGATTGCCAAAGCCTATGGTTCCGAACTGGGTAAGTCGCAAGTCGTCGTCTTCTCCGATGGCGAGTTCCAGCCTTCATATGAAGAGAGCATCCGTGGCCATCACGTTTTCATCGTGCAGTCCACCATGCCCTCCACCGATAACCTGATGGAGCTTTTGCTTATGATTGACGCTGCCAAGCGTGCCTCGGCCCACAAGATCATCGCCGTGATTCCTTATTTCGGTTGGGCACGTCAGGACCGCAAGGACCAGCCGCGTGTGAGCATCGGATCGAAGTTGGTGGCCAATCTGCTGACTGCCGCTGGCGTGAACCGTATCATCACCCTCGACCTGCATGCCGACCAGATCCAAGGCTTCTTCGACATCCCCGTGGACGCCCTTTATGCTTCAAGCCTCTTCATCGACTACATCCAGAAGATGCAAATCAAGGACTTGATGATGGCTTCACCCGATGTGGGTGGCTCGAAGCGTGCTTCGGCCTATGCCAAACGTTTGGGTTGCGATCTCGCCATTTGCCACAAGCAACGCTCGCGCGCCAATGTGGTGGATAGCATGACGCTTATCGGCGATGTTAAGGATAAGAATGTGATCCTCGTCGACGACATCATCGACACGGCTGGCACCATCGTTAAGGCTGGTCAGGTTTTGATGGACAATGGCGCCAAGAGCGTGCGTGCCTTCGCTACCCACGCCGTGTGCAGCGGTCCCGCCATGGAACGCCTCGACAACTCGGTGTTCAGCGAAGTCGTGGTCACCGACTCCATTCCGTT
Organism: uncultured Bacteroidia bacterium; assembly: GCA_902786745.1. Lineage (GTDB taxonomy): Bacteria > Bacteroidota > Bacteroidia > Bacteroidales > F082 > Limimorpha. The sequence goes on along the minus strand of CADADR010000001.1, from coordinate 32,831 downwards.
GCCTGCCAACGCCTCCAAGAAGATCCACGTGGTGAGCACCGCCGACTTGTTTGCCGATGTCATCCACCGCGTTGAGTCGTACGAGTCAATTAGCTCGCTGTTCAGATAAATGACAATCTCGTAGAGCCGTGGCTTGTCATGACTCTACCAACAATAAACAATTCAATTAATCAACAACTAAACAATTAACACAATGAAAACTGTATCATTGAGCGGTTCTCTCCGCGAGAACGTAGGGAAAAAGGATACTAAGGCTTTGCGTAAGGCCGAAATGGTTCCTTGTGTCATGTACGGTGCTGGTGAAGAGCAAGTGCACTTCGCCACTTCCGCCAAGAACTTTGCCAAGATCCTCTTCACCCCTGAGACCTACATCATCGATTTCGATGTGAACGGCAAGACTTACAAGACCATCCTCCAGGACATCCAATATCATCCTGTGACGGATCGCGTGTTGCACGCCGACTTTCTCATCGTGAAGGAAGACAAACCCATCACCGTTGTGCTGCCTATCGCTCTCGAAGGCTCGGCCACTGGTGTGATGCGTGGTGGTAAACCCAAGATGGGTATCAAGAAAGTTAAGGTCAACGGCCTGATTAAGGACCTCCCGGACTATGTGAAGGTGAACATCAGCAATGTGAACATCAACGAAGCCATTAAGGTGAAGGATCTGAACATTGAGAATGTGACCCCCGTCACTCCTGGTTACACCGTCATCTTCGCCGTCAACGCCGCTCGTGGCGCTTCTGTCGGTGAAGAAGAAACTGAAGAGTAAATTTTTGTTTTCATAATGGTGGGCCGCCTTCGGGCGGCCTTTTTCATATTTATGAAATTATCTATCTTTGCACGTCTTTTCCGAAGAGGAAGACAAAACGAACCCGATGAAATGAAATATCTGATTGCATGTTTGGGAAATATCGGCGCCGAATATGATGGAACCCGTCATAACATCGGATTTAAGATTGCCGACCGGCTGGCGAAGGACCTGGAAGGGACCTTCACCACGAACCGTCTTGCCCAAACCTCAGAGATGAAATTCAAGGGCAAGACGCTGCTCGTCATAAAGCCTACGACCTACATGAACCTCAGCGGAAAAGCAGTGAAATACTGGCTGCAGCAGGAGAAGATCCCGATGGAGAATCTCTTGGTCGTCAATGATGACATTGCTTTGCCTTTGGGTACGTTACGTCTCCGTAAGCAGGGTGCCGATGGTGGTCACAACGGCCTGACCGACATCATTGAGAAATTGGGTACCAATGTGTTTTGCCGCCTGCGTTTCGGCCTGGGCGACGACTTCCCGCGTGGCCGTCAGGTGGATTTTGTGCTGGGACAATGGAAACCCTCCGAAGAGCCTATCGTCGACCAGAAATGCGACGAGGCCGTCGAGATCATCAAGAGCTTTGTCACCCAAGGGGTGGACAGGACGATGAATCTTTACAATAAACGCTGATTTTTCGGTAAACGTCATTGCGAGGAGGAACGACGAAGCAGTCCAGGTAGAAAGCTTTTTATCTGGACTGCTTCGTGCCTCGCAGTGACGTTAAGTGTTCTTTAAGCTTTTTCCTCTGCCTCTCTCGCCTTTTTCTCCTTCAAGGATCCTTCAAAAATATCGAATCGCACGAATCGGCACTCCAGCGGACCGTTCCAAATCGGTATCTTAGCCGTCGGCTTCAATCCCACGTGGCGCAGTGCCACGGCGTCGTCGGTTATGAGCCAGCACTGGAAGCCTTGGAAGTTGTGTTTCAGCGTGTGGCCGATTTCCTCATAAAGTTGATCGATGTCGTCTTCCTCCAGGCGGTCGCCGTAGGGTGGGTTGATGATGACGATGCCGCCGCCTTCGGGTGGGGTGAGGTCGTGCATGTCCTTCTTCATCAGGTGGATGTCGTGCTGCAGGTGGGCGTAGTTGATGTTGCCCTCTGCGATGGCGACGGCCTTGGGCGAGCGGTCGGAAGCCCAGATCTCGTAGTCGAAATCACAGATCTTTTCATCAGCTTCTTGACGGATGCGTTGCCACAGCTCGGCATCGTAGTCGTCCCATTTCATGAAACCCCATTGCTTGCGATAGTATCCCGGCGGGATCTTCATCGCGTACATGGCCGCCTCGATGGGCAGTGTGCCCGAGCCGCACATGCAGTCCAAGAAGTTGCAATCGGCCTTCCATCCCGAGAGCTGGATAAGACCTGCCGCCAGCACCTCGTTCATCGGGGCCTTGTCGACTTGCTTGCGGTAGCCACGGTGGTGCAGACTCTCGCCCGAGCTGTCGAAGAGGATGGTCACCTTGTCCTCGCGGATGTGTAGGTTGATACGCAGGTCGGGGTTCAAGGTATTGATGTTGGGACGAATGCCGTAGACGTCACGGAATTGGTCGACGATGGCGTCCTTCATCTTTAGGCTTGCATATTGCGAGTGGGTGAAGAAACGGCCACTGGTGACAGCATCGATACAGAAGGTCTGGTCGGTGCGAATCAACTCAAACCAGTTGGTTTCCTGCACGTTTTTATATAGATCCTCGGGCGTCTTGGCGAAGAAGTTCTTGTAAGGCTTGAGCACCTTCAGCGCAGTGCGCACCTCGTAATTAATGCGGTACATCAGCTCCTTGTTGCCTTCACAGATGACGGCGCGGTGCATGGGGCGCACGTTTTTGGCACCCAAAGCCTTGATTTCGGCGGCCAGCACATCTTCGAGGCCAGCGGCGGTCTTGGTTATTAATTGGTAATTGTCTTCCATGGCTTTAATTTTGCTGCAAAGGTAAGGAATTATTTTCTATATTTGCAGGCTCATTATCGCTGAGTATTAATAGAAACAATCAGACAACAATAATTTAAATCAATGAAGAAAGTATTAGGAATCATCGCGATGGCCATCATGGTTTCGGTGGGTCGCGTGTATGCCGATGAAGGCATGTGGCTCCCGATGTTTGTCGAGCGCCTGAACTATGTTGACATGCAGAAAATGGGTCTGCAGCTGACCCCTGAAGAGCTTTACAGCATTAACCATAGCAGTCTGAAAGACGCTATCGTGGGCTTAGGCAGCGATGCCATGCCGCGTGGCTTCTTCTGCACGGGTGAAATCGTCAGCGAGCACGGCTTGCTCTTCACCAACCACCACTGTGGCTACGGTGCCATCCAAAAGCTCAGCTCCGACCAGCACGACTATCTGCGTGATGGTTTCTGGGCCAAGAACTACGGCGAGGAACTGCCCGCTCCCGAAATGACCGCCAGCTTCCTCATCCGCATGGAAGATGTGACCAAGGACATCCTTGGTGTGGTGACCGACGATATGGACTATCAAGACCAACAGGCTGCCATCCGTAAGAAAATCAAGGAACTTGAAACTGCTGCTTCGGAAAACGGCAAGTACAACCCTGTCATCAAGGGCTTCTTCGAAGGCAACGAGTATTACATGTTTGTCTATCAAGTGTTCCCCGATGTGCGTCTTGTGGGTGTGGCCAACTCTTCGATTGGTAAGTTTGGTGGCGACACCGACAACTGGATGTGGCCCCGTCACACTGGCGACTTCTCGATCTTCCGCGTCTATGCTGGCAAGGACGGTCAACCTGCCGCCTACAGCAAGGATAACGTGCCGTTGACCCCCAAGCACCACCTGCCCATCAGCCTCGACGGCGTGCAGAAGGACGACTTCACCATGATCTGGGGTTTCCCGGGCAGCACCGAACGTTACATGTCGAGCTATGGTATCGACTATAATGTTGACACTTTCTATCCCACCATCATCGACATCTTCGGCAAAGAGCTGGAAGTTATGGAAGAATACATGAAGGTCGATGATCACATCAACCTGATGTATGCCGACAACCACGCTGGCTTGGCCAACACTTGGAAGAACTTCATCGGTCAGTGCAAGATGCTCCGCAAGAACAAGGTCAGTGAGACCAAGGTCGGTTTGGAGCGCGATTTCACCAAATGGGTGAACGCCAACAACAAGACCGAGTATAAAAATGCCCTCCCGAACCTGAAGGCTGCTTATAAGAGCCTTGGCGACGTGGCCAAGTATATCTATTACCCCAACTTCGTTTCCAGCATTGGTGCCGCTGGCATCGCTGCCCAGTTTGCCTCTTACTACGAAGCTTATCTTGCAAAGGACAAAGACGCTGAAGCCTTGGCCCTGTCGCTGCTCCAACAGATGAACGTCGACGATTTCTTTGCCGAGACCGACCCGCAGGTGGAGAAGAAGACCTTTGCCGAGATGCTGAAGACCTACAAGAATGCCTTCAAGGCTGAAGAGCTGCCTGAGATTTACAGCATTATTGACAAGAAGTTCAAGGGTGACATCGATGCCTTTACTGAGGAAGTCTACACCAACTCTATCTTCGCCACGCCTGAGAACATCAAGGCTTTCTTGGCCAAGCCCAGCCCGAAGAAGATTGGTAAGGACTATGCTTACATCATGAACACTTCGATGATGGAGGTCATCATGAACCACATGGGTGATTATCGTACAGCAATGCAGACGGTGAGCGAGAACGACCACGTCTACGTGAAGGGTCTGCGTGAGTACTACGCCGCCACCCAACCTGGCAAGAGCCTCTATCCCGATGCCAACTCGACGATGCGTATGAGCTACGGCTCGGTGCAAGACTATATGCCTGCCGATGCTGTGCATTATGACTATGTGTGCACCGCTAACGGTATCCTTGAGAAGTACGTTCCTGGCGACTACGAGTTTGACGCCCCTAAGCGCCTCATCGAACTCATCGAGAAGAAGGACTTTGGCGCCTATGCCGACGACAACGGCGAACTTGTGGTTTGCTTCCTTTCGACCAACGACATCACGGGTGGTAACTCCGGTAGCCCCATCATGAACGGCAAGGGCGAACTTATCGGTCTGGCCTTCGACGGCAACTGGGAAGCCATGAGCGGCGACGTCAACTTCGAGCCTAAACTGCAGCGCACCATCAACGTCGACGTGCGTTATGTGCTCTTCATCATCGACAAGTACGCTGGCGCCACCAACCTCATCGACGAACTCGACATCCGTCGTGGCGAGCCCAAGCCGCTGCGCGTGGAAGAAGAAAAGATCTGATTTGGTTTGAATTTCATAAAAAACGGCCATCCTTTGCGGGTGGCCGTTTTTTTATCTATTTTTGCGGAAAATAATCCAAGATGAAAAGATGCCTTTGGCTCATAGGGTTTGTTTTTCTTATCGTCATGTCATTGAAAGCACAAAACGACACGATCGTCTTTTCTGCTCCAGGCGGTTTTTATGAGGATGTGTTTTCGTTGGAGTTGTATAATACCCAACCTCAAAACCACATCCGTTACACCACCAATGGCAACCGTCCGACAGCGCAGTCGCCCTTGTATGAAGAATCGTTGTTGTTGGATTCCACTAAATATTCACAATCAAATATTTACACTGTCGTCAATTGCCCTGAAGACGAGTTTTTCCTCCCCGATTCGGTGCCGCATTGCATCGTTATCCGGGCGGCGGTGTTCGACGAGAACGACAGCTGCGTAAGTCAGGTGATGACCAATAGCTATTTCATTCGTGACTTGGGCTGTGATACTCATGGCTTACCTGTGGTTTCCCTATGCGCCGACTCGCTGGCTTTGTTTGATTATGAGACGGGAATTTTTGTTCCCGGAGCCTATTATGAATGGTGGAATCCCCTCTATTCAGGCAATTATTTCCAACGCGGTAGCGAATGGGAACGTCCTTGTAATGTGGAGTATTACGAGCTTGACAATGTTGGCATCAACCAACAAGCGGGACTCAGAACGCATGGCGGCTCAACGCGCCGAATACAGCAAAAGAACCTCAAGATTTTGGCCAAGGAGGAGTATGGGGAAAAACGCTTCAAACATCATTTTTTCCCTGATATACCCATTGAAAGTTTCAAGCATTTGGTACTGAAACCTTTCTGTTGTAGCAATGGAATCACGACTGGAATACAAGACGCCTTGTCGCAAAAAGTAGCTCGCAATTTACGCCTGGATGTGTTGGCCACACGGATGACAGTACTTTTCATCAATGGAGAATATTGGGGCATTTATGCGCTTCAGGAAACCCCTGATGAGCGTTATCTGGATGACCATTACGACGTTGATCCCGATGAGAGCAACATTATCAAAAATTGGAAGGAATTGGAGCATGGCGACAGCACCAATTGGATTAATCTGTACCAATGGGCGCGGGAAACCGATTTTTCGTTGGACGAGAACTATGTGCTGATGAAAGAGCGAATTGACATGGACAATTTCATCGATTATTGGATTTTTGAGATGTATTCTTCCAATTTCGATTGGCCTGTACAAAACACACGCTGTTGGCAGAGGGGTAATGGAAAATGGCGTTGGATTTTTTATGATGGCGATGCGTGTTTCTCGCAAGTTTGGGATGTCTTTGCCAACGCTGTCGACACAAGCCAGTCCATCCATCCATCAAATGCCGAATCCACCTTGTTTTTCAGAAAGCTCATTGAGAATCCATATTTTTTGGATCAGTTTTCCACGCGTTTCAATGCATTGATGATGGACCAATTAAACTATGAGCGCATTCTTCCCTATTACAACGCTTTGCGTGCGGAGGTTGAATATGAGATACCCAATCAGTGTGCGCGTTTCAGATTTCCCCAAGATGTGGAAAGATGGGAGAACGATATGGCCTTTGTCGAGGATTTTCTTTTCGGCTTGAACGGGTGGATGCAAACACAACTTTACGGCTTTTGTGAACAGCATCACATTGGAGTCGACGAATTGACTAGTTCGTTCTTATGCTACCCCAATCCATTCTCCGACGAGATACACATATCTTTTGAGGCTTCTACCTTGGAAGCCAACGAAATCAACATTTATGACATGTTGGGCCGAAAAGTCTACGGGCAAGCCTGCTTGCTAGGGCTTGGCTATAACGAGATGACGCTGCGACCTCATCTGCCAGCGGGCGTATATGTGCTGAAAATGGGAAGTCGCACCCAACGAATTGTAAGCTATTAGCATGTTTTTTATGTGGAAAAACGATTACTTTTCCATAATTATTTCCGCATAAAATGGATTGTTTTTAATTTTGTCGACCAAAAATAGATTCTACTATGGATAAAAGCAAAAAGAAATACTGGTGGCTCTTACTTCTCTTAGGTTTGATTTTGTTGAAAACCAATTATTTCAAGCCAATGTCGAATTTCGGTTGCAGTCGTCGGGTCACCATGGACATGGATATGGACAATGCTGTGCTTGAAGGCATCACCTTGCCTTCGGTTGCGCAAACCAAAGACGGATCCGGGATGTTCAAATTTCGCTTTTTTACCCTGTCGAGAAAGTACAAATACTACAAGATTTATTACCAGAACGAGAGTTATAAGTTTCCTGACACTTCAGCCTTGGCCAACGAGAATTTCTACGGCAGTTGGGAGGACGTGACGATCGGCTTCAAGCCCATCGAGCATCATCGCACGCGCGATGCTTTCAGAATCGTTGGTAACCCGCGCGACGAAAAGAAATACTATGGTGCTAACCTTACCGAGAACAGCTATAGCCCTGAGCATATTCAATCGGTCATCAACTCCATCCATAACGTGCCCGAATGGTATAATTCTGTCGTCGAGAAAGCCGAAAAGAATGGATGCAGTGTTGAAGACCAGTTGTATAAAGATGCCCTTTGGGTCATCAACGATAAGAAAAACCAAGGCGAGGTGAATCACCGATGGAAACGTAACCCACGTGTGGGTGAATACAGTTTCATCCTCGTGCTTTGCAAGGAAGAAGGTCTGAACGAAATCCCTGAGTATGTGCAATATATAGGTCAAACCGACGAAAACGGGCAGTTTGTGAATCCCTATGGTTGGTTTGAGACACACAAGTCGAAAAACATCAAGGTCATCCACTCGAAGCGCAAATTGAAGACCCGCGCCGTGATTGCCGTCGACAAAGGCGTTTTTGTTGACGAATCAAAAGTGAGTAAAAAGGACTATCAGTTGGATACCACCAGCTGTCATTGCGGCACCGACGATGCGTTGTATCGTACCGCCCTCTATGAGCAGTTCTTCAGCGCGGTGAGTCGGCAATACTCGTTGCGAAACATTCCTGTGATTCAGGATGTTGTGGGCGAGAATCCTTATACGAGAGCGGATTATGAAGCCAACCGTGGCCGTTTCGACAGCACCGAATTGCAGATGAACTGGCCTGTGACGAGTGAAACGCCGTGCCAGACGGTGCGGCTTGCTGATGATGGCAGTTATATTTCCCTCATCAACCCGGGCAACGATGACTTGAGCAATCTGCATAAGGAGTCGACAGGCATCCGCACCCGAGTGGGTTTCACTTATGGCAAGTTCCGTGGCAAGATTAAATTCCCCGTGATGCTCAACGACGAGAACATCTGGAATGGCTTGACCTATGCCTTTTGGTTGATTTATAGTGATAACCATGCATGGAATAACCGTCGTCACGATGAGGCAGAAGGCGGCTATGTGGACAAGAACGACGACTCGGAGAGCCCTGTGCGTCGTCCCGACTACCATTATTCTGAGATCGATATCGAAATTGTGAAGGCTTCACGTTTCTGGCCGAAGAACTATTATGGCAAGCGTGCCGACAGCATCTGTGTGGTGCAAGACGAGACCCTGAACGACGACGTGATGTATTGCTGCACCAATTGGGACTTGGCTGTGCCTTCGCCCAAATACTTCTCATGGGGCATCGACTCCATTCCCTACGACCAAGAGCATAAGTTTGAGACCTTACGCTGGTACAAACTCTACAAGGCTCTCACCGAGCGCGCACCGATGAGCAACAAAGCCTTCAAGGAGCCGTATTACTACTACGAAATCGAGTGGAAGCCTACGGAAATCATCTGGCGTCTTGGCCCCAGCCCCGACAAGATGCGGGTGATGGGCTACATGAACAGCGAGTTCACTTCGATTCCCAACAACCAGATGAAAGCCATCGTCACGCAGGAATACCATTACAGCGAGTGGTGGCCGCCCATCGTATGGGAACAGGGACTGATCCCTTACAATAAGAGTGATATTGAAGGTAGGGTTTATGAGATAGTTGTAGAGTGATCAGAACAATTCCCCGTTTTTCAGGCGTTCGTTGACGACCCAGCGGGCATCGGCTTCCAGCATTTCTTCAAAAGATAAGCCTCGTTCTTGAGCTTTGTTTTCTATGTACTTTATGCTTTCGGCATCGTTTCTCCACAGCTTCATGAGTTTTTCAACTTCAAACTGAATTACCGAGGCGGTGTCGATCATGATGCTGTCTCGTAATAGGCTGCGTCCGGCGAGCACGTTATGTGCTTCTTCGTCAAGCATTTCGTCGAAGCTGCGCTGGGACTTCGAAGCAGCCATCTTAATGGCTTGTCGCCACTCTTTGTCGTTAGCGATGGCATTGCCTTGCAGCGCCAAGGCAATGGCTTCCGTATTACGGATGACAGGCATGTCGGGGCCGTCGAGGCCTGGGATTAACAAGGGGTTGTCTCTCAGCGCTTTGATGGCGTATTTTCTCAAGCTGTCTTCGCGGTGCTCCAAATGGCGCCATTGGTAATGGGTCTTGTTAAAGCTGCTGTCGCTGCGCAGGCTGTCCATCACCCATGGGATTTGGGCGTCGAAGAGGCTGTCGGTCACGCAGAGGCGCAGGAGGGCGTCTTCTACAAAGTCGTAGGAGCAACGGCACCACTGGCTGCCTGTGGAATACCAAACCACATAGTCGGCGCTGAGGATGGACCGCAGGCGGTTGATTTCAGTAACGGGATGGTACTCTTTCTCAAAGCCCACAAACGCTGATTCGTTGTAGAACCAAATCTCCACATCGTCCATGATTTCCTTCCAGGGCAGGTAAGTCTCCAAATCCCAGATGAAGGAATCTCCAACAAACAACACTTTGGGTTTATGGCAGCCTTCACCGTTGTCGACGGTGACATCGGGCCAATATTTTGGGGCGTCGTTAGGGATGGGGAAGATGAGGTTGAGGTTTTTTTCATCGCTTTCGCGATAGTTGGTGTCGAGCTTAATCATGCCATTGACATGGATGTCGGGAATGCCGAAATCGTTGAGGCGGTCCATATAGCAGAAGAGGCTGTCGAAACCATAGGCGGCAGCATAGCGCCAATGGGTGTCGCGCTTGGGAATCAACTGGAAAGAGCAAGTGTCTTTCATCGCCTTATACCATCGTGTCATCTCGATGTGGGGGAAACCGATGACGTTCATCAGCGAGTCGTAATAGTCGGCCGTGTTGATGGCGTCGGTAGGTGCAGGTTCGTGATAAGGTAAGTATTCGGGATAGAGTTGGGTTTTGTTGGGACCCATAAAGCAGAGGAACTCAACGCCGTAGTCTTTCAAGACATGTCTGAGCTTGTCCATCATCAGCACGTTTTTCCTTGCCCATTCCCTCGCCCGGTCGTAGTTACGATACATCTTAATGGACTCAAGGCCATAATAGTCATCAACAGCTTCTGTGTAGAACAAATAGCCTTCTTTACCTGGGGCGATGAAATGGCAGTAGGTCTTGCGATAGCACCACCATAGATATTGGTTATAGGCTCTGATGACGGGTTCGCGAAAACCGAAGGTCTCGCTGAGACGACTCTCAAGCTTGGCTTGATATTCCCCCGAACGGTAGCTATCCATGGTCAGTTCTGGCACTTCGGTGTTCTTGATGAAACCTGCCAAGGGCTTCATCTTGAATAGATGAAAATGTTTTTGTGCCATAAATGCGAACAAAAACACCATCAAGATGCCGAAAAGGATGCTGTATACTATGGTATCGCCCTTTTTCATCGCACAAAGCCTTGGGGTTCGATGTCCATGCGGTAGGTGTATTCAGCATTGTCCCACAGCGACTGCTCAATAGTAATGCCTTTCTCGTCGGCCTGTCGGGTGATGCTCTCCATCCATTCAGGTGTATCTTTGATGCGTTGGATGTTCTTTTCGATTTCCGCGTTGCGGTAGACGAAGTAAAGACTGTCGGCGGCATCGTATTGTTCGGGCTCTTTGTAACGGAACACGTTGTCGTAGCCTCTCAAATAGCGTTCGATGAAGCCATAAGGCCATAGGTGGTTGGTTGCTTCGGTGCAGACCAGGAGTACAAACTCTTGGTCTTCGATTTCCTGTTTGTAGTCGACAGATTCCACGTTTTGTATGGGTGTGCGCTCGGGATAGACGGTTTTGTTGTAGAACCAGAAGTCGCCCGGTCTGAAGAGGTTTTGCGGGAGGGCGACATTCCAAGCGTAGACTGTCCACCAGTAGGAGTCGGAGATGGCCAATACCCTAGGCTTGTAGCCTTCGGTGAAACCGAATTTGGGTTGGTCGATGGTGTTGTGCTTCATAGGCAACAACAGGTTCATCATACGATAGAGGTCGTCGTCCTGGTTCATCAGATAGGTGGTGTCGAAGCCTTCAATATGGAAATGGGCTTGTTCCTGCTGCGTCTTGTTTTCCATGTAATGCACTAGCGAGTCCATGGCTAGCGAGGCGGCATAGACGGTCCAGTGGGCGCTCAGGTTGCAGTAGATCGGATGCGCTTCGGTGCCTTTTTGTGCGCACAACCAGCGGTTGAAGTCGATCATCTCTACACCTTGCTCGTCAAAGGCTTTCAGATACTCTTGGTAGTTGTTGGTTTCGTGGCGTTTGACGATGTATTTTTCAGGAATCAGTTCGGGGTAATAGGAGGCCTTGCCCAGCACAAAGACAGGCAAAAGAGTGGTGCCCTTGGTGCGGAGCATGTCTTGGATGAGCTTGATTTGCCTTGTGTTTTTTTCGATGGCCTCATTTCCCAAATAGGTCTCGCCTGTGTAACTGATGATGTACGACTCTTCAATGAAAGTGTAATCATCGTTGCCTTTCACGGGACCTATGGCCGACACTTTGCCAAAGGCGGAATAGAGCAGTTGGTTGTTCAAACGGATCATGGGCTTGCGGAAGCCAGTCTGCTCGGTGCACCAGGTTATCAGTGAGTCTTGGGCGGTCTCGTTGAACAAGGTCTTTGGCGTGATGACAGGCTTTTTCGCTTCTACGAAGGCGCCATCCAAGGGCTTTTCGTTCACGAAATGGAAAAACGTCTGCAACATCGGCAGGAAGAGCAGCGCGAGCAAGATGACGAACCATATTTTCTTGAACGTTTTCATCAGAACCTAAAGTAAATGAAGGGGTTGAAACTGCCTTTGAGGATGAACGAAGCCGAGAGTATGAGTAACACAACCATCAGTAATCCGACCCATACGACTTGCGCGGTGTTGTAGGCTTTGCGGTTGAAGAAGAAGTCCAAGGCCTTGTCGCCCACTTTGGTGAGACCGAAGAAAGCGAAGAAGACCGCGATGATGAGGGTGAAGACGAATTGGCTGTTGACAAACAAGGCGGGTGTGCTGCCATTGGCGCCGAACATAGCCCCAACATACTGCACGGCATAGCCTATGGTGTCGGCGCGGAACATCACCCAGCCAATCATCACGATGACAAAGGTGATGAGTACGCGCGGTATCTTACCGATGCGTTTGCTTGCCTTCAACCAAAACATCTTGTCGATGACGATGAAGATACCGTGGAAGGCACCCCAAGCTACGAAGGTCCAGGCGGCACCGTGCCACAAGCCTGAGAGGAAGAACACAATCCACAGGTTGAGATAGGTGCGGCCCTTACCACGACGATTGCCTCCGAGCGGGATGTAGAGGTAGTCCATCATCCAGCTGCCGAGGGTGATGTGCCAGCGTTTCCAGAACTCCGACACGCTTTGGCTGATATAGGGGTTGTTGAAGTTTTCGGGGAATTTGAAGCCTATCATCCGTCCTATGCCGATGGCCATGTCGCTGTAGCCAGAGAAGTCGAAATAGATTTGGAAGGTATAGGCCAAAATGCCAAGCCAGGCGGTGGAGAGGCCGATTTCAGCAGTGGGCAAGGCAAAGACTTGATCGACATATTCAGCCAAGATATTGGCAATCAACATCTTTTTTGATAAGCCTATGACGAAGCGGTAGAAGCCAAGGATACGGTTGTCGGCGGTCTCGTTGGCGCTGCGGTCGGTAATTTGTTCGGCAATCTCGTTGTAGCGCACGATGGGACCTGCGATGAGTTGTGGGAAGAGCATGATGAACAGGGCATAATCCGCGATGCTCTTCAGCGGGGCTGAGGTCTTGCGATAGACATCGATGCTGTAGCTCATCTTCTGGAAGGTGAAGAACGAGATGCCGATGGGCAGCACCACTTTGGTCCAACGAACGGGTGGCGTGCCGAAAGCGCTAAGGATGGCATTGAAATTGTCGACGAAGAAGTTGGCGTATTTGAAATAGGCCAGCAGCCCGATGTTGAGGATGACAGAAAGGACGAGGAACAGTTTCCTGCGTTTTGTGTCATTGCTCTTGTCAATCTGCCGCACCAAAAAGAAGTCGATGGTGATGGACAGCAACAGCACCAGCAGGAATTTTGGCGAGCCAAAGCCATAGAACACCAAGCTGGCCAGCAGCGCGACAGGGTTCTTCAAGCGCCGTGGCACGATGAAATACACCGCGAGGAAGACGGGCAGGAACCAAAAGAGGAATATGCTGCTACTGAAGACCATGGTGAGTTGTGTTATCGATTATTGTTTGCTTGGTTGTAATTGTATATTACGTCGTCCATCAACGCGAACAGGAAAGGCTTCCCCTTGTCGGCGGCCTTTTGTCGGACTCTGTTCACGCTTTCAGGGTAGTTTCTGATGCGATGTTCGATGAGGTATTGTTCCCAGAGAGCACTGATTTGTGCCTCGTCGAACGCTATGGGTTTCTCTCGGTGAGACCAAACCCAAAGTGCATCATCTTCTATGGCTCGTTTCAGTGATTTATGCTGATCTTGAGCCTTTTGCGCCATATTATCCAACGAAGTCTTGTTGTTCAAGCTTGTCAAAAACTGTTGGATGGTAAAAGCCCTAATGGCCGATGTGTTGTCGTTATAACCACCTTGTTCTATCCGTTGTCTAACGATCTGGCAAGCACTTTCAAACAATACATTGTCATTAAACGAGCCGGCTGACGCGGAGAGTATGGAGCCCATATAAACAGGCGAATGCCGCAAACTGTCGATAAGGGTTTTCACCTCTACGTCAAAGAAATGATATGAGGTTAGGAACATATTCTCAGTCAGCGAGGGAACACCAGTGAGGATGTTGCTTGCCTCAAGTGACAGCACGGGCTTAAAAGGCAGTGAATCATTGTCTGCCTTGGCTTCCAACAAAGCCTTCCAGCGAGCGTTATTGAGAATGTCGCGTTCGACCAATATCTTCTCGATCCTTGGGTTTCTGGCCGTAGGAACAGCCTCGCCACGCAGTTCTTCGAATAGTTCAGGGTCTTTCTCTAAAGCCAACTTGGCTTTATACAGGTATTTTTCCCTTTCAGTTGCATCGGCTTGGTTGGCAGTCATTAAGCTGTCTGCGACCTCTTGAAGTTTTTCCTGGTATCTGCTGTCGCTGATACACAAAGCGCGCAGCGCCCTGCTGGCAAAGAAAAAGCCATCCATGTATAACTGTGGTCCATTGAGGAAGTACACCACATTGTCGTGGGTAAGTATTTCCCACAGCAAATCCACCTGATCCTTGTTTGAAGTTACTACGGTTTCCTTTTCGGAATAGAAGAGGGAGCAGTAGAAATAAAAATCTCTGGAGGTGAATAGAGCATCAAACGGTACCCGACGTTTCATATACCAATAGAAAGAGGTGCCGACAAAAAGGACGGAGGGGAATTGAGTCTCGTTGTCCAATTTTAGGCTGACGGGATACTCATAAACCGGGTCGTTTTTCTGTGGACGCCACAAGTTGAGTAGACATTCGAGGTCTTTGTCGTCGTTGGGGACATCGTAAACTGGATAAGGCTCACCCAATGTAATGTCAGGGTATTTCTTTCCATTGGTGCTTTCCATCAGTCGAAGCATGGTGTCGACAGCCAAGGGGGCGCCAGCGGCCCAATGGCTTCCCTTTTGTGGGAACAATGTAAAGGGCAGGGTGTCTTGTACTTTTTGGAACCACGAGTTCATGTTGATGTTGGGCACACCGAGAGCGGAGAGGCTCTTTTCGAAGTGTTCGTTTGCCTTAAATGCCGTGTCCACAAAACGATGGTTGCCCAAATGCTGAGGAAAGATGTAGGTCTTGGTTGGCAGGGTAAAGCATTGGAAACCGACGCCATACTCCTTAAGGATTTCATTGGTTTTATATAGACTTCGGATTTGGGCATCCAATTGCTGCTGGAATTCTTCGTCAGTAAGGTGGAATTTTTCATTCATCCATCCGTAATACTGTTTGATGCCATCGGAATGGTAGAGCCAACCGTCTTTTTCAATCGCTACTTCTTGGTTATAGGTTTTCTTATAGAAATCATAGACATACTGGTTGTACATCCTGATGATGGGCTCCCGAAAACCTAGGTTTTCGCTGACATATTGCTCCAAGTCATATTGGAAATCGCCGTTCTTGTAGTCCTTTAGACTGAAGACCGGCTTTTGGGTAGGCTCCTCGTATCCACTCAGTTTCCGAAATTCAAACAACCCGAACTGTTCCTGTATCATAAACGAGAACAGGAAGACCATCAGAAGGCAAAACAGGATGACGTATACTATGTTGTTTCTGTGCTTTTTCATGGCATCATTGTCCTTTTTGTTTTTTCTTTTCAAGCACATAAATTGCATTGCGTCGCAAGTTCTGCTCAACGGTCAATCCGCGCTCTTCGGCTTGTTTTTCAACAGCTTTCATCCAATCCTCGTTGTCCTTGATCATTTGTATGACAGCCTGAAGCTTGGCCCCCTCGCTTATCTCTCCATTTTTGAACAGGTTTTGGGCAGTTTGTGGGAAACCAAACATATATGTGTAGTACATCGGAGCCGTGAAAACAGCCATTACGATGTCGGCATTATCCAACACTTTTTCGGCATCAAGCAGTTGGTCAAGTTGTTTCCATTGGTGCTGCGGATTCGACGATTGCACATCGCGGTTATATACCCAAAACTCCCAAGCATCAAACGCTTCGATGAAGGTCGAGTTTCTAAGTTGGGTGAAATAACTGTCGGCCACCACGAGCAGGTTGGGCTTGTCGGTCCCCACGGTGTCGGTCAGCTCGAACACGGGCCGCGGGATGGCGGGCTTGTTCAGGGGGAACAGCAGGTTCATCGAAGCTTCCAACTCGCCGTCTTGCACCGAATAGTCGGTACTGAGGTTGTCGTCGATGTAGTGGACCGAAGGCAGCTTGTAGCCCGTGATCTCAGCCAGTTTCTTCAAGACGGAGTCGGCCACATAAGGGATGGTTGCCTCCGACCAATGGGTACCCGTGCGCGGATACAAAGGATAGGGGAAAGTGTCCCTGATATCCTGAAAATAGTGGTAGAAGTCGATATGCGGGATATGGTTCTCCTTGAAGAGTTGGATATAGTATTCTTCTAAGGAAAAGTCGAAGAGATGGTTTTTGTAATAGGACGGCAATTTGTCGGGATAAACCGCAGGTTTGGTGGGTGCAAAGACGAAAAGGAAGGCTTTGCCGTGTTGGTGCAGCGTGTCGATTAGCCGTAGGGTTTCCTCTACATTCTTTTGCGCCTCGGCTTTGGCTTCATCCACGTCGGCAAAGTGTTGCTTGAAGGTCACCCCCGTGGCTTCGTTGAGGTACATCTTCAGATAGAGCTCTTGGTCGCGCCCTTTCACAATGTTCTTATTGGTGATTTTGTTGAAGCATGAATAAGCCACTTGGTTGTAGTTGCGGATGAAGAACTCACGGAAGCCTGTGTTGCGCTTGGCGTGTTCGGTCAGATAGTCCTGGTAACTACCGTCGTAATAAGTCTTGAATGACAACTCGACAGGGGGCTGTTCTTCTTTGTCGAAGCCTTTCAACGGATTCATCTTGACAATATGCGTGAAGCTCTGCAGTAGGATGGCGGCCAACACTACGGAGATGCAGACAAATTGTATGATGAAATGCGGCTTCTTGTTCATGGCTTAGAATCTGAAATAGATGAAGGGGTTGAAGTCGGAGACGCAGAGCGAGCCGGCGGAGAGGATAAGCAATACGAGGCAGATGGCGAACATGGTCCAGGAGAGACCTTTGGAATAATGGTCGGCGAAGATGGCGTCCTGCAGTCGTTGCCCTCCTTTGAAAAGGGTGAGGAAGGAGAAGACCACTGCCAGCCCAAAGGTGACCCAGAACAAGAGGTCGGCGGGTTGGGTCATGCCGCCTTTGAAGGCGAACAGGGCTTGGTAGAAGCCACCCGCATCGGCGGCGGTGTCGACGCGGAAGAGCACCCAGCCCATATTGACGACAAAGAAGGTGAGGATGACCGCTGGCCACTTGCCCGCTTTCTTGAGCAGGTCCTTCAAGAAGAGTTTGTCAGCACAGATGAATAAGCCATGGAAGGCTCCCCAGAGGACGAAAGTCCAGCTGGCACCATGCCACAAGCCCGAGAGGAGGAAGCAGAGCCATAGGTTGAGGTACATGCGTCCTTTGCCCTTGCGGTTGCCACCGAGGGGGATGTAGAGGTAATTCATAATGAAATTACCAAGCGTCATATGCCAACGTTTCCAGAACTCAGTGACGCTGCGGCTGGTGTATGGGTCGTTGAAGTTTTCGGGGAACTTGAAGCCCATCATCTTGCCGAGACCAATGGCCATATCGCTATAGCCAGAGAAGTCGAAGTAGATCTGGAAGGTATACGACAGAATGCCTATCCAAGCCGTGCTGGTGGCCATGTCGGCGTAGTTCATAGCGAAGACTTGGTCGGCATAGGCTGCCAAGGTGTTGGCAATGAGTACTTTCTTGCCTAAGCCGATGATGAAGCGATAGAAACCCACCACACGGTCTTCCATAGTGCTGGTGCGCTCCACCAATTGTGCCGCAACACTGTTATAGTTGACGATGGGGCCTGCGATGAGTTGCGGGAACATCATGATATACAGCACGTAGTCGGTCAGTTTTTGGCTTGGCGGTGTGGTGCCGCGGTACACATCGAGTGTGTAGGTGATGCTTTGGAAAGTGAAGAACGAGATACCAATGGGCAAGGCCACCTTCATCCAGCCGACAGGCTCGTGATGCATCCAGCCGAGAATGGCGTTGAGGTTCTCCATGAAGAAGTTGGCATACTTGAAATACAGCAGCAACCCCAAGGCCATGATGACGGAGAGGGTGCAGAGCCATTTCTTCGTGCTGGTCTTCTCTGTCTTGGCCATGCCTCGCACGATGAAATAGTTGATGATGCATTCCCCGACGAGAAGGAAGACAAAATCGGGAGCGCCATAGGCATAGAAGATGAGGGAGAACAGCAATAATGTATAGTTCCTGAACTTCTGGGGCGTGACGAAATACGCTATCAGAAAGATAGGCAGGAAGAAGAAGAGGAATATGTTACTACTGAATACCATTTATTTGTTGTTTTTTTCTTTTTCTTTTTTCGAACGGATGACGTAAATAGCGTTGCGGCGGAGGTTCTCTTCCACCGTGAGACCGTATTCTTTGGCTTGTTTTTCCACGGCTTCGTACCAAGGGGTGTTGTTTCGTATGGTCTCCATCATCAACTCAACTTTCTCTTCCTCACAAAGCTGGCCATGGGAATACAAGTTGAAAGCCGTCTCTGGGAAGTCGAACATGTAGTTGTAGAGCATGGGCGAGGTGAAGACAGCCATCACGATGTCGGCGTCTTCAAGGATTTGGTAGGTGTCAGTGAAATACTTGACTTTTTTCCAGTTGTATTTGGGCTCGTTTGAGACGATGTCCTCATTATATTTCCAATAGCTCCAGGTGTTGAAGGCGTGAAGGAAACTAGTTTTTTCGAAGGCAACGAAATAGCTGTCGGCTATGGCAACGAGGTTGGGTTTGACCTTGCCGACGGTGTCGGTCAAGATGAACTTAGGGTTGGGGATGGCTGGTTTTGCGATGGGAAACAGCAAATTGAACTGGCCTTCAAGTTCGCGATCCTGACCGAAATAGTCGGTGGTGATGTTGATATCGGTGATTTGAATCGAAGGCAGGCTCTTGCCAGTAACGACTTCCAGCTTGCGAAGAATGGAGTCCGACACCATCGGGATGGTGGAATAGGCCCAATGTGTTCCGTATTTGGCGTAAAGCGGGTAGGGGAAGCTGTCCTTGATCTGCTTGAAATAGTTGTGGAAGTCGATATGTGGGATGTCGTATTCCTTGAACAACGCAATGTAATAGTCGATGAGCAGGGAGTCGGAGCAGTATTGCCTGTAGCCATCGGGGAGGTATTCGGGATAGACTGCCGTCTTCGAAGGGGCGAAGATGAAGAGGAAGTCGGTGCCGTGCTGCTTCAAGGTGTCCATCAGCCGCAAGGTGAGTTTGGTGTTCTCACGTGCTATGGCCTTGAGGCTGTCGATGCTGCCATAATTGTCCTTGATGCGCTTGCCCGTCAGGTCGTCGATATACATTTTGGTGAACAACTCGCCGTCTTTGCCCTCAACGATATTGTCATTGTTGAATATGCCGAAGCAAGAGTAGCAAACTTGGTTGTAGTTGCGGATGAAGAACTCGCGAAAGCCTGTGTTACGCTTGGCGTGTTCGGCGAGGTAGGCCTGATAGCTGCCGTCGAGATAGTTGTTGAAGTTCAGCTCGACGACTTTTTCTTTAGCCACCACACCTTCCAATGGCTTCATCTTCACCATATGGGTGAAGCCTTGCAGTGCAATGGCAGTAAGCACGGCCATGATGCATACAAACTGGATGATATGACGGCTGGGTTTCTGCATCAGAATCTGAAATAGATAAACGGGCTGAAACCGCTGGCATTCAAAGCGCCCAGGCAGAAGACGAAGGCCAGTATGCTGATGATGAACGCGATGATATGCTGCTTTTTGTTGTACTCAGTAAAGTAGACCTTGTCTTGCACCTTGAGGCCGAACTTGGAGAGGGTGAAGAAGGAGAAGAAGGCGGCCACAAGCATGGTCACATACAGGTGCGGGTTGTCGCCGAAGTGGAAAGGAGCGAAGTCGAAGGCGAAGAGTCGCTTGATGAAGAGCCACGACAGGTCGATGCGCTCGATACGGAAGAAGCATCGGGTCAACACGATGATGAGGAAGGTGAAGAACACCGAAGGGATGCGCCCCAAGCGCTCGTTGAATTTTTTCAAGAACAGCTTATCGGCGCAGATGAAGACACCTTGCAAGGCACCATATATCACGAAGTTCCACGCGGCGCCGTGCCACAAACCACTGATGAGGAAACAGAACCAGAGGTTGAAGTATTTGCGTGCCTCAGTCTTCACACGGCTACCGCCCAAGGGGAAGTAGAGGTAGTTTTTGATGAACACGCTGAAGGTCTGGTGCCAACGACGCCAAAACTCTGAGATGGTGGTGGAGACGTATGGGTTGTCGAAGTTTTCGGGGAACTTGAATCCCATCATACGACCCAAACCGATGGCCATGTCGGAATAACCGGCAAAATCGAAGTAGATTTGGAAGGTGAAGGCGAAGATGGCAATCCAGGCGGTGGTGCTGTCGATGGTGGCAATCTTGTTGGCAATGTCGGCCAGTTGTGCCGAAGTCAGCACGTCGTAGTTGGAAGGCCCCAGCACTTTGTCGACTTGGAAGCCGATGACGTCGGCGATCAAGACCTTCTTGGCAAGACCAATCACAAAACGATAGAAGCCATGCAGTCGGTCAGTATAGAGTGACTCGCGGTTGCGGATCTGGTCGGCGATGTCGCAGTAGCGCACGATGGGACCGGCGATGAGCTGCGGGAACATGACGATATAGAGCATGTAGTCGCTCAAACGCTCCATAGGTTTGTTTACGCCGCGGTAGGTATCCAAGGTGTAGGTGACGCTTTGGAACGAGAAGAAAGAGATGCCGATAGGCAACAAGATCTTGGTCCATTGCAACGGCTTGCCCCCAAACCAACCCAACACCGAGTTGATATTGTTCATTGTGAAGTTGCCGTACTTGAAGTAGAACAGCAGTCCGATACTGATGGCTATGGAGATGCCGCAGAGGAGTTTTTTCAGGCCTGGTTTTTCCACCTTGTTCATCCAGCGTACCAAATAGAAGTTGGCTATGGTGCTGACGATTAGTTGTATGATAAACTCAGGCGCGCCATAGGCATAGAAGAGGAGCGATGCCAACAGCAGGAAATAGTTGCGGATTTTCTTCGGTAGTAGGAAGTACACCAAGAAGAAAATCGGCATAAAATAGAGTAGGAATACGTTACTGCTGAATACCATACCTTATTTATAATATTGAGTTTGCAAAAATAGGAAATTATTTATTAGGGTTTGTTTTGGGTAGTGGAATCTTAGCGTCAGGGTCGTCGATGAGTCGGCAGCGGTCGAGGCCATATTTCTTCCGTATGAGCCAACGGGCGTCGTCTTCCAGGGATTCTTCAAGGGTTTTGTTATTCTTCTCGGCTTTTTCTTTTACTTTTTTCATGGTCTCCTCACGGCCACGCATCTTCTCCATCAATTCTTCAACTTCTTGTTGGCATTGCTGTGAGAACAAAATCTCGTCCTGTTGGTCTTTATAGAGTGGCTTGCCTTCTTTGATTCTGTCCACTTCGGCATGAAGCATGCGGTTCATCGTAGCGGTGCGCAAGAAGGCTTGGTCTTTCAAAGCAGCCACCCATGCGCTGTCTTTCTTGATGTCCTTGATGACCTTGGCGTAAGGTATGTCGCTGTTTCGGGTTGTCAAGCTGTCGGCATTCAGCTCGGGGATCCATTCGGGGTGGTTGAGCAGAAGGGAATAGGCTTTGTAAAGGCGTGCGGTGTCGGAGGGCAACGACAAGGTGTCGGCAATACGTCTGACATAAGCTCTTCGGATGCTGTCTTCGATGCCGAGGGTGAGAATGGCTGACTGGGCAAAGTTCATGGTGCCTTTGTTCAGTTGGTTGCCAGTGGTGAACCATACGATATAGTCGAAATCCAGCATTTTTTCCATTAGGTTGTGACTGGCGACAGGGACGGTTTGCGAGAGCCCGTCCCCATAATAAGCGGTGGAGTAGTAGTACCAAAACTCCACATCGTCAAACACTTCCTGCATGGGCACTTGGTTGGCGATGCCCCACATGAAGGAGTTTCCAATAAACAACACCTTGGGTTTAACGGAAGTCGAGTCGCGTTCAACGGTGACCTCGGCCGTGGGGCTGTAGCCTTGGCGTTTTCGGATGGGCAGCGACAAGTTGAGCAGTTGCTCCAGGTCGTTGTCGGCACCGTGGCTGTCGCTTTCGTGCAACGTGCCGATCTTCAGTCGAGGCAACGCTATGCCTTTCAGCTCGCCCATGAAACGGAACAGGGAGTCGGCGGCATAGACGGCGGGGAAGACCCAATGCGCGCCTGTTTGTGGAATCAGCGGATAGTCAACCGTGTCTTTCATCTGTTGGAACCAATGGTTCATGTCGATGCAAGGGAAACCGCTTTCGTTGAACCTGTGCAAAAAATAAGCACAGGCATTGAAGGTCGTGGTGTCGTGTTCGCGTTCGGGGAGGTATTCGGGATAGAGGAAGCTTTTTTCGGGGGCGACAAAAGCCAAGAGTTCGACACCATTGTCTTTGAGTATGGTGCGCACCCAGTTCATGTATTTCACGTTGAGGTCATATTGGCGGCGGGCCGCTTCGGGCGATGATTGCCAACGAAGCATCTCGGTGCCGTAGTAATCGTTGACACTCTCTGGGTTATAGAGCCAGCCTTTCTTTCCGGCTACCACATCGTGGGCATAAGTCTTACGGTAACAGTCCCAAAGATATTGGTTGTAGAGTCGTATGATAGGTTCACGAAAACCGAAATTCGCTCCCAGATAGGCTTCTTCTTGTTTGGCATACGCTCCTGAACGGTAGGACTGAAGGCTGAACTCAGGCTCTTCGGTTTTTTTCGTCACGCCGTTCAAGGGTTTCAATGGGATACGGAAGAGGCGCTCTTGCATCATGGGAAGGAAAAGCAACACCATCAGAATGCCAAACAGGATGATATCGTATGTCGTCTTCTTTCGCATGGCTCAGAAACGGAAATAGATGAACGGACTGAAACTGGTGGCATTGAGAGCGGCAACACAAAAGATGAACAGGAGGGCAGCTGCAATCCAAACCCAGATGTGTTGACGTTCGCTGAAGTCGGTGTAAAAGGTTTTCTGCTCCAGGCGTTTGCCCCATCCCGTCAGGGTGATGAAAGAGAAGAGGGCAGCGATGACGAGTGTAGTGTAGACATGTGCATTGCCGGGGAAGACAAACCCGTTGAAATCGAACGCAAACATTCGGGTGACGAAAGTCCAGGCCAAGCCGATGTCCTCGATGCGGAAGAACATCCAGATGATGCATACCGTGAGGAAAGTGAGGATGACCGAGGGCACCGTGCCGATTTTTTTCATCACCTTTCCGAGGAAGAGTTTGTCGGCGCAGATGAAGACACCATGCAAGGCGCCCCATACAACGAAGTTCCATGCGGCACCGTGCCACAAGCCCGAAAGCAGGAAGCAGAGCCAGAGGTTGAGGTACATGCGCCCCGTGCCTTTACGGTTGCCGCCCAATGGGATGTAGAGGTAGTTCATGATGAAGGCCCCCAAGGTTTTATGCCAACGGCGCCAAAACTCCGTGATGGAGCGTGAGGTGTAAGGATTGTCGAAGTTCTCGGGGAACTTGAAGCCCATGATGCGTCCAAGTCCGATGGCCATATCGCTGTAGCCCGCAAAGTCGAAGTAGATCTGGAAGGTATAGGCCAAGGCGACGAGCCAAGCCGTGCCCGTGTCGAGTGTGGCAATGCGTGAGGCAATTTCGGAGAGCTGAGCCGTGTTTTGGCTGGCAGCGCCAAGTATGGCGTCGACACGCAAGCCGATGACATCGGCAATGAGGATCTTTTTGCTCAATCCGATGACGAAACGGTAGAAGCCCTGCATTCGGTCGGCCAGGGTCGACTCGCGCTGACGAATCTGGTCAGCCACATCGCAGTAGCGCACGATGGGACCGGCGATGAGCTGAGGAAACATGATGATATACAGCATGTAATCGCTTAGCTTCTCCAAGGGCTTGTTAACACCACGGTAGGTGTCCAAGGTGTAAGTGAGGCTTTGGAAAGTAAAGAACGAAATTCCAATAGGCAACATGATGCGTCTCCACGAAAGCGGGGCATGGCCCGTTATGCCCAAGAGGGCGTTCAGGTTCTCCATGGTGAAGTTGCCGTATTTGTAATACAGCAGCAGCCCAAGGCTAATAAAGACGGATAAGGCGCAAAGCCATTTCTTCGCCACGGGTTTCTCGGTCTTACACATCCACCTGACAATGAAGAAGTTGGCGATAATGGAAAGCACCAGCTGGATGATAAACTCAGGCGCGCCCCAGGCATAGAAGACAAGTGAGCCAAGCAGCAGCACATAGTTGCGGGTCTTTCGTGGCATAAGGAAATACACCAGATAGAAAACCGGCATAAAATAGAGTAGAAATATGTTGCTGCTGAATACCATGTCCTTATTCTAATGCATTATGTTGCTTGAGTTCAATATAGCGTAGGAATTTCTTTGAGCGTTTGTTGGGGATGCTGTCGAAATCGACGGGCCCAGTTTCGCCTTCATCATAGTAAATCTCATGCAGTATCCGTGACGAGAAGGTGTTGCTCATCTGATATAGGCCGACAGTGGAGTAGGAGAGCATCACGAAGTCGGACAAGAGCACTTCTTTCAACAGGTCTTTCTCGATGACTTTGGATTCAGGTCCATCGAAATAAACCGAGCTGAAATAATACCAATAGGGCGCTTTGGTGAAGATGTCATCAACGGGGGTGAAATGCGCGATGTTCCAATAAAAAGAGTCGCCGATGGTGAGGAGCCGCGGTCGCCATGCCGTCGTGTCATGGTCGGTGTTGGCCTCTGCCAGGTAGTTGGGTGCTTTCCGAAGGGGCCAAATCAAGTTCATCAGGTTTTCGACGTCGGCATCGGGCCGCATCGTCCTTTTGAAAGGAGCCCCTATTGTGATGTTGATCATGTTGGAGTCGCTCAGATGCTCCATGTAACGTATCAAGCTATCAGTTGAATGCATGGCTGCCAAGATGCTCCAATGGGCACCTGTTTGTGGGAAGAGCGGATAGTCGGTATGACCTTTCTGCTGGATGAACCACTCGCCGAAGTTGATGTGGTTGACGCCCAATTCCTTGAGTCTCTTGGAGTAGAAGTCGAAAGCCGTGATCTTTTTCTCTTCGAAAAACTTTGTGTTTTTGGGCATGTGTTCGGCACAAACTTGTTCCTTGCCGGGAAGTAGGGCGACGAATACATGGGTCCCATAAGGTTTAAGGATTGCTTGGATTTGACACAGCCTTTGGGCTTCTTCTTCAAACTTATTGGCGACTTCCGACGCGTCATTGGCGATATGATATGAGCGGCTTTGATAGTACTCTTCTATCGTGGGCGTCTCGAAAATCCAGTTGTCGTCGGTAATGGCGATACGTTGGTCTTCGACCACCTTGGAGTAATGGAAAACAGTCCAAAGGCTCTGGTTGTACAGCCGTGTCAGTGGCTCGCGAAAGCCATAGTGTTGCTGGAGATAATTCTCGGTTTCGGTCTGATAGCGGCCTCCACGGAGATTATCGAAGGACAGCTCCGGTTTGGCTTGCTCTTGGGTGACGCCGCTCAGCTCCTTGAATGAAAAGACCCCTGTTGCCTGTTGTATCATGAAAGCAAACAGGAGAATCGCTGTAAGAGCGAATAATATGGTCAAGGTGCGACTTCTCATCCCGGTCGGGTTAGGTATTAACTTGCAAAAATAGGAATTTTTACTTCGTCGCAGGCAAATTATTCCGTATCAACACGAAAAACCGTACTTTTGCACCCATGAAGAAGATAGAACTGCTCTCACCTGCCAAAGATGTCGAGGTGGGCATGGCCGCCATCAACCACGGTGCCGATGCCGTTTATATCGGTGGCCCTGACTTTGGTGCGCGCGAGAAAGCCTCCAACACGATTGAAGACATCGAAAGGCTTTGCCAGCATGCGGCCTTGTATGACGCTAAAGTCTATGTGACGTTGAATACCTTGTTGTACGACAATGAGTTGGAGCGCGCCCGTAAGATGGCCTATGACTGTTGGAATGCCGGAGTCGACGCCCTCATCGTGCAGGATATGAAGTTGCTGCAACTTGACATGCCACCAATCCCTTTACATGCTAGCACGCAGTGCGACAATATGACGTTGGAGAAGGTGCAACAGCTCGAACAACTTGGTTTTGAGCAGGTTGTATTGGGGAGGGAGTTAAGCTTAAAGCAAATCAAGGAGATACGTGAGAAGACCACGGTGCCCTTGGAGTTTTTTGTGCACGGTGCCCTCTGCGTCAGCCATAGCGGGCAGTGCTATCTAAGCCAATACATCGGCAACCGTAGCGCCAACCGTGGTGCCTGCGCCCAGCCCTGCCGCTTGCCCTGGGATTTGCTTGATGCCGACGGCAAGGAACTCATCAAGAACCGTCATCTGCTTTGTTTGAAGGACCTCAACAACAGCGCTCATTTGGAGGAACTCATCGATGCGGGCATCACGAGTTTCAAGATCGAGGGCCGACTGAAAGACGCTGATTACGTGAAGAATGTGACGGCATATTATAGGCAGAAGCTGGATGCCCTCTTCAGTCGTCGGCCCGATCTGCAACAGGCTTCACGCGGTCATTGCAGCTATAGTTTTGAGGTCAACCCTGAGAAATCCTTCAACCGTGGTTTCACCGACTATTTCATCAACGGACGGCAGAAGGGCATAGGCTCGCCATTCACCCCGAAATCGATGGGCGAATACATCGGCGAGGTCGGTTGGTGCAATCCGCTCCGCATGGAGATCGAAACGGATAAGACCCTGCATAATGGCGATGGCCTGTGCTTCCTGAATCAGGACAATGAATTGGTTGGATTGCGTGCGGATGTGGCCATCGGCAATACGGTGTCGTGCAACCGCCCCCACGGTGCCTTCCGTGGTGCAAAAATCTATCGCAACCTCGACATGGAATGGCAAAAACAGGTAGACGCCTCCACCGGTAACCGAAAAATCGACATTAATCTGACCTTGGCCGAGACAGAAACCGGCTATGAACTATCCGCCCAACTCATCTCTCCCCAACCCAAATTGGCTTCGCCGAATGCTTCGCATTTATCAATTATCAATTATCAATTTTCAATTGACAAAATCACGGCCAACAACCCCGACAAAGCCACAGAAAACATCCGCAAAAAGGCCCTGCAATGGGGCGACACGGTGTTTAACCCGATCCGTCTGGAATTGCAATTCGCCGAACCGCGCCTCATCCCCGCCTCCGTCATCGGTGAGATGAAACGGCAATTGGTGACGAAATTGACGGAGGAATTGATAGAAAGCCATCGGAATAATCGACAAATCCGTTGTACGGACACACCGCGTGTGTCCACAAATACAGACCAAAGCGGATGCATGGCCCCAACAATGACCGACCCCGACGCCATCCCCGAGCACTTGATGACCTGCCACCATTGCATTCGTTATGCCAACGGCATGTGCAGCAAGGAAACGGGACAGAAGGCAACACCATTATGGATCCGTAACGGCAACAATGTCTTCCGCCTTGAGTTCGACTGCCGCAATTGCTTGATGTACGTTCTCTCCGAAAACAACTAAACAATTACTAGATATTATGAACCTCTTTCAACTCTTCAAGAACATCCGGCCCTTTGTGAAGCCATACAAATGGTTGGTATTCATTACTTTGATACTAACCCTCGTTGGCTCTCTGATGGCTCAGGTCAACGCCATCGTCTTGGACAGGACCGTCGATGCCATTAATGCGCTCATCGGCACGGACTTCAGCTGGAGCCAGGCCGCCCGCATCATGACCATCATCACCATTGTGCTGCTGGGCAAGGAAATCCTGTCGGCTCTCATCACCTTTGCCCAAAACTACTATGGCGAGCGGATGCGTATCTTCGTCAGCCGCGACTTGGCCCAAAGCGTCATCGAGAAGGTGCTGACCTTCAAGATGGCCTTTTTTAACTCGGGCGACAATGCCACGGGCAAACTCCAAGCCCGTATCGACCAAGGCGTGAGCAGCCTGTCGCGCACAGTGCAGAATTTCTTCATCGACCTCTTGCCCCTGTTTACGAGCGCATTGTTGGCTTTGATACTGATGTTTGCCGCCAATGTGTATGTCGGCCTGGTGGCTTTGGGTATCGTCCCCATCTATTTCTGGATTACCTACCGTCAGGCCAAGCGCCTCAAAGGCTGGCGTCGTGAGATGCGTTCTCACCTCGAGACCAAGAGCCAAGGCATCAAGAACATCATCGACTCCATCAACGTCATCAAAAGTTTCAATCGTGAGCAGATTGAGGCACAGAAGCAGCTTGATATCCAGAATCAAGTGACTGAAAACCAGATGAAGACCCGTCGAGTGGCCTTCTATTACAACGGCGTGAAGAGCTTTGTGAGGCAGGTCGGCACCGTGTTGGTCATCATCCTCACCGCCTACCTCGTGCTGAAAGGTTATCCGGGCATGACCATTGGTAAGATTATGTACCACGTGATGCTGTTCAGCAACGTCATCGCCCCCATCACGCAGCTGCAGCGCATCTTCGACGATGTGAACGACGCCCTGATTTATGCTGAGGGCTTCTTCGGCATCCTCAACTCCGAGAAAGAGATTGAGCCTTCAGGCGACTACCGTCCTGAAAAGATCCACGGCAAGTTCGAAATCAAGCATGTCGACTTCACCTATCCCAATGGCAACCAAGCCCTATTCGATGTGAACATGACCATCGATCCGGGCAAGATCACCGCATTGGTGGGACTCTCCGGAGCGGGTAAGAGCACCATCGTCAACCTGTTGGATAAGTTCTATGAGCCACAAGTGGGACAGATTCTCCTCGATGGCGTGGATTTGCGCGAATACGACACGCAGTACCTCCGCGAAAACATCGGCCTCGTGTTGCAGAAGAACCACATCTTTGACGGCACCATCGAAGAGAACATCCTTTACGGCAACCCCAATGCCACCCACGAAGACGTGGTGGAGGCCGCCAAGAAGTCGCATCTCTACGACCAGGTGATGGAGCTGCCGAAGCAGTTCAACAATAATGCCGCCGACCTCTCGGGCGGTCAGCAGCAGCGTGTGGCCATCGCGCGAATGTTCCTCAAGAACCCGCCCATTATTTTCCTCGACGAGCCCACCGCCAGCCTCGATGCCATCGCCACCGAGCAGATCAAAAACAGCATCGACGCCATCAAGAAAGACCGCACCGTCATCATCATCTCGCACAGCATCTCGCAGATCATCGACGCTGACTACATCTATGCCCTGCAGCAAGGCCGCGTTGAAGAGGACGGCGATCCCGACAGCATCTACAAGAAAGGTGGTATCTACAAGGACATCATCGACGCCTCTGCAAGAAGTCTGAATATTGAAAAGATTGCACGGACGATTGACGATGGAAAGGATTGAGCCAAAAAAATCTTATTCTTTTTCAAAACCTATCCAATATTTTCCTATTTTAGCCGATTCTTTTTTGAAAAACAAACGAAACAAATATGAGCACCAACTTTGACCCACGCGCCAACTACGAGCTGACCAAGCAACAGGCCGGCTACGTCGAGCGCAAGAAAGCCACACAGGAAGACTATGACCGCATAGGCTTCATGTCGGGACTCGAAGTGCACCAGCAGATCAAGACCAAGGAGAAGCTGTTTTGCCACTGTCCCGCCGGACAATTCAACAAGTTTGAGGACTACGATGCCGAGCTGATCCGTCACATGCGCCCAACCCTTTCGGAATTAGGCGAATACGACGGCACGGCCTTGATGGAGTTCAAGACGAAGAAGGAAATCGTCTACCGCATCAAGAACGGCACCGCCTGCACCTACGACATCGACGACACCCCGCCGTTCCCCATCAACCGCGAGGCCTTGCACAACGCCATCATCATCGCCCTGCGTTCTAACCTGAACATCGTGGGCGAAGTGCATATCACCCGTAAACAATACCTCGACGGCTCCATCCCGACGGGCTTCCAACGCACCGCCATCGTCGGCGTAGAAGGCCTGCTCAAACTGCCGAAGAAGGACATCCGCCTCATCCAGCTGAGCATCGAGGAAGACGCCTGCCGCGAGATCAGTGACATCGGCCACCGCCGTATCTATCAGACGGACCGTCTCGGCGTGCCGTTGATTGAGACCGTCACCTACCCCGACTGCAAGAACCCAGACGAGTTGCGCGAGACCTGCGAATATATCCGTTTCCTCGGACGCAGCACGGGTCTGGTCCGCACGGGCATGGGCGCTGGCCGCCAAGATGTCAACGTGAGCTGCACGGGCGGCACCCGCATCGAGTTGAAGGGTGTGCAACATGCCAAGTGGATCCCCGAGTTGTCGCACAACGAGTGCTTCCGCCAGTGGTCGCTGGTGCAGCTGCAAGAGCGCCTCAATCGCGAAATCGGCAAGGAAGGCTGGAAGGTGGAAGTGGCCGATGTGTCGTTCCCGACCGACTACCTGCCCATCCTCGACAACAAAGCCAAGGGCGGTGCCTTGAAACTCGTCAAGCTGCCCAAGTTCCGTGGCGTGCTTTCGCACTTCACCCAACCCGGCAAGATATTCGCCGACGAAATCGCCGACCGCCTGAAGGTCATCGCCTGCCTTGAGCGTCCCAACATGCTCCACGACGAGATGCTGGAACCCGTGCTGACCCATTCGCAATGGCATAAGCTGGCCAAGCGTGTCCATGCCACCGATGAGGATGCCCTCATCCTCGTGTGGGGTCCGCAAAACGACATGCCCACTGCCATCGAGACCATCGAAGAGCGTTGCCTCATGGCCTTTGATGGCGTGCCGAAGGAGACCCGTAAGGCCATCTGCAACGGCATCACCATCTTCGAGCGCGTGTTGCCTGGTGCCGACCGTATGTATCCCGACACCGACTCGGCTCCCATCCCGCTCGACCCGGCTTTCATCAAGGCTTTGCGTGCCGAGATGCCTACCGAGATCATCGACCGCTACTACAAACTCAAGGAGTGGAACGTGCCGGAGGACTGCTTCCGTTACATCTTCGCGAAGAACTGGTTCCCCGCCATGGCCGAGACCGTCGAGAAACTCGGCGTGGATGGTCGCACCGTGGGCCGCTTCGTTGGCATGAGACTCAAGCACCTGCTGGGCAAGAACGCCGCTTCGAAGTTCAACGGTGAGACTTTGTACAAACTCTTCGCCTTCCTGAAGGAGCAAGGCTTGGACAGCCGTCTGGCTTGGAACATGGCTCCCGCTTTGGTGGAAGATGCCACGATGCCGATGGAGCAGGTTTTGGACAAGATCGGCTTCAAGCGTTATGCGAAAGACGACCTTTTGACCAAACTCGACAACCTTTGCGCTGGCTTCGCACCGAAGAAGAAATCCTGCACCGACCTCGACCGTCAGAACTGGATCATGGGTCAGATGAAGGAAGCAATGGGCAACATCGAAATGAAAGAATTGGCTAACAACATCAAGTAGCGTTTTTCTAATTCGAATTGTTAGAATCGCCGCATAGGACTTTACAGTCTTGTGCGGCGGTTTTTATGATACTAATTTTCATTTATAAAGGAGAAATATCAATAATTTGCAGAAAATCGTTTTTTTGTAACTATGGAAAATAGTTGTACATTTGCAAAATAGTAACCTCAAAATATTAGTATCATGAAAAATCTCATCAAATCCTTTACCCTATGCATAATTGTATGTTTAACGATTGAGGCTAATGGACAGCTTCCTGACCAGTATTGGACCGACATCGTTACCCAACAACCCGAAGGATATGTAGAACTCGAAAGCGGTGATGTAGAGATTTCATCCGCAGAAGGCTTGGCATGGCTTATTTCTGTAGTAAATGGATTGAATGGTTGTGTGGCAGACAATCTTGAAGGACACTCCGTGAAACTTATGAGTGATGTTGATCTTTCTGAAGGAGAGTGGACTCCAATAGGTGATGTGTATTCAGATTCTACCCTTGTTTTTAAAGGCCTGTTTGATGGCATGAGGCATACAATCGAGAACCTCTTCATCCATGACAAGTCGTACTCCAAACAATATTTAGGATTTTTCGGTTGTCTCAGTCAGGCCGAGGTTCATAATCTGTATCTTGATCAGGGACGTGTTTTCGGGGGGTCGTATTGTGGAGGAATTGCTGGTTGGAGCGACAATGGCTCACTTGTTGACAATTGTGTTGTTAATCTCAAGGTGGGAGCAGATTTTTATTTGGGTGGAGTAGTGGGGCGCAATCGGAATTCTACTATCAGAAATTGCTGTTATATATACGATAGTTTGGGAGCCTGGGATTTCTATTCTGGTGGAATTGCAGGCCGGAATGAAGCCGAAGGACAGGATGCGGTAATTGAAAATAGTTATTACGATTCCGAGCTTGATGCTTCTCTCAACACGGGATACACGGGTGGAATTGTTGGGCTTAACGATGTCAACGGCAACGATGGTGTTGCATTAATAAAAAACTGCTATGCCGCATTGCACGGGACCTATAGAGTTGAAGCTGGGATTTCAGGACGTAATCTAGGTGGCGAAGTTTTAAACTGCTATTATAAAGACGATTATGAAGGATATGATGTTCCAGTGATTGGAAATGGTGATGCGAACTATTCGGACTGCTCCGCTTTCTCATTTCAAGAGGGTGTTGGGGCTGTACTTGATAATTCTGTTTCAGTTGGAGGCTGTGAGACTAACATTTTGCTTGAGGCGTTAAACCTATGGAGGGCTTTACAAAACCCCACGATAGTTTATAATGATTGGTGCGAGGAGGGCGAACTTCCGTTTTTCTGCGACCAATTAAATGAAATGGAAGAGCAAACGGTTCAATTTAGCGAAGTAACCATTTCCCCAAATCCATCCAGCAATCTCGTCCGCATTGACGGCATGAATGTCGCCGAGCTTCGAGTTTGTAATATCTTGGGGCAAACATTGAAAACCATCCGAAATTCAAACACGTTCTCCGTC